>NZ_FWXF01000058.1 GCF_900176285.1 Desulfacinum hydrothermale DSM 13146
CAGCCGGATGCACCGCAGCCGGGAGGACCTGCGGAGGCCAGCTCCGGAGTCAGTATGTCTGGCAGTGGGGTGCTGGGATCTGGCGTACCTGGTGGCGTGTCCGGACAGACGGACAGCAGCCGGGCTGGCGTTTCCACGCCAGAATCGGCAGGGGGCCAACCTGTGGCTACTGCGTTGCAAACCGGAACCTCCGCGCCGCAGTCGGGAGGACCTGCGGGGAGCAGTGTTGAGTCCGGTATTCTCACTGGTGCCGGGGCGGCGGGACTGGTAGCCGGCAGCCAGTCGATGGCCTCCGCGTCGCAAGGCGAAATCCCACAAACTGGGGCTGCCATACCTGGTGATGTTGGCAGGATTTCCTCAACAGATGGTCAACACGAAATTTACGAATTTGCGTCATCTGGATCCGGGGATGTACAGACTCGAACCATATATCTTAAAACACCTACCGAAACTGAAGATCTCGTTAAAATCGTACCGCAGCCTGAATCTTCTGGACCGGAACTAGCAACCGGCGGCCAGGTTGAAATGCCGCAATCGGAAGGGCCTGCGGAAGGCGATGTCGAATCCGGTATGCCCGTCGGTGCCGGGGTGACAGGACTAGGAATGGCGAGGTTGATGGGCGAGGCCTCAGCGCCAGAACCTGATGTGGCCCCGCAACCACAGCCCGAGGCTCCCGCATCTCAACCGGCAACTGGTGGCCAGGTTGAGGCCTCTGCTCCGCAACCAGAAACGCCGCAATCGGAAGGGCCTGCGGAAGGTGGTGTCGAATCCGGTATGTCTGCCGGTGCCGGGATGGCAGGACTAGGAATGGCGAGGTTGATGGGCGAGGCCTCCGCACCAGAGCCTGATGTGGCGCAACCGCAGCCCGAGGCTCCTGTGCCGGAACCGGCAACCAGCGGCCAGGTTGAAGCTTCTGCTCCGCAACCTGAAATGCTGCAACCGGAAGGGCCTGCGGAAGGCGATGCCGAATCCGGTATGTCTGCCGGTGCCGGAATAGCAGGACTGGGCATGGCGAGGCTGATGAGCGAGGGTATGTCCGAGGCCTCAGCACCAGAACCTGATGTGGCCCCGCAACC
>NZ_FWXF01000057.1 GCF_900176285.1 Desulfacinum hydrothermale DSM 13146
CAGGAGGTCCTATAGCATAAATGAGATGTAAATTCAATGGGATATCCGCCACAAGATAGTCTTATGCATAGGTGCAATTTCACGGATTAAGGGATTGTCAAAAAGATTTTTAAGAGTTTGGGCTACGAAATCATACGTTCGCCAAAGGCAAAAAGGCTTGAAACGGCCAGCCGTACTCAACACGATATCGAGTTTATGCAAGATGAACAATTTGTAGTGGAATTTATACATCTAATTTTAAATGGAAATAAATATTTCGTACCAAAATACGCATTACATAGACCTGCAGTTAAGAACTTGTTGAACGGTAATCTATACGAGCCAGACACTCATTATTTTGTTAGAGAGTTTTGTAAATCATTCAAAGGCTCCATGGTGCACGCAGGTACTTTTTTTGGAGATATGATCCCAAATTTCTCTAGGTCTGTATCGGGGAGTCTTTATGCATTCGAGCCGGTTTTTGAAAACTATATTCTAGCCAAGTTATGTGTGGATAGTAACAACTTAAAAAATGTGGTATTATTGAATTGCGCTCTTTCGGATGGTTTAGGTAATCTTTATATCAACACAATCGAGGGTTGCGGTAGGCATGCGGGTGGCGCTTCGACCATATCTGATAAAGGCGCGATTTGTGCGTCAATTAATATTGATCTCCTCAATATTGAAGATTTAGTGTTAATTCAGTTGGATGTGGAGGGGCATGAATTGATTGCATTAAAGGGTGCTCAAGAAACAATTCAAAAAAGCAGACCAGTAATAGCCATCGAAGACAATAACGACAATTGCGCAGATTTTCTTTGCAATATCAAATATGAGAACGCTGGCAATATACCTGGATTAACTATTTGGGTGCCAAGCGAAAACAATAAATATAAAGAAAAAATCGTATCATTAGTAAGCTGATCCAGGTCGTTTATTGCAAATGGCCTAACAAGGCAAATCCACTCGGACGTCAAAAAGCGTTGCTCCTTCGTCGCTTTTTGAGGGCCATTTTTCAGAAACCGTTCAGATGAGCGGCACTAAGTTCTTGGAAAGAGGTTCCGGAAGACGGAAAACCCAATGTAGTGGCAGAAAATGGGGCGCCCTATTGACTCCTAAGTTGATATCTGCTAGCTTGTTGCCACTATGTTTATCCGAAGAGCGCGAAAGAAAGACCCCCAAACGGGCAAAACCTACTTCTACCACCAGCTGGTCGAGTCCTACAGGACCCCCA
>NZ_FWXF01000054.1 GCF_900176285.1 Desulfacinum hydrothermale DSM 13146
GCTGACGCACCGAGCGGCCGCTTTGGGGTTGCCCGGTCCTTTCGCGTTGCGCGCGGCCATGTCCCGGCGCCGGTGAAGCGTTCGGGAAGGGCGCGTCGCTTCCTGGAGGACACATGGAGCGGTTTTCGTAAGATTACAACTGCTTCCCCTGCGGAAGGCTCGCCGTCCAGGACGATACGGATAATCCCGCGATTTTTGGAACGGAAGATCTGTCTGCTTTCTGGAGATGTTGAAGCAAGGATCATCCGGGGCTGCTCTGCCGGAGCGGGCCGCTCCGCGGCTCGGATCCGCGCCATGGGAGGAGCATCATGAACCTTCGCCAGTTGGTGATTCAAAACAGGAGCTATCGTCGTTTCGATGAAAAGCACACCGTCGGTCGGGATACGCTGGTGGAACTGGTGGATCTGGCACGCATGACCGCCTCGGCCGCCAACCGCCAGCCGCTGAAATACATCCTGGCGGCGGATCCGGAAACCAACGCCCGGATCTTTCCCACCCTGGCCTGGGCGGCCTATCTCAAGGACTGGACCGGCCCGGCGGAAGGCGAGCGCCCCACGGCCTACATCGTCGTGTTGCTGGACACCACCATCACGGAAAACCCCTTGTGCGACGACGGGATCGCGGCCCAGACCATCCTGCTGGGGGCCGTGGAAAAGGGGCTGGGCGGATGCATCATCGCTTCGGTGCGAAGGGATGCATTGCGCGAGGCCCTGAACATTCCCGAACACCTGCAGGTCCGCTTCGTCATCGCCCTGGGAAAGCCAGCGGAAACGGTCGTTCTGGAAGAACTTTCCCCCGGCGGAGACATCCGCTACTGGCGGGACGAAGCGGGGCGCCACCATGTGCCCAAGCGCTCGCTCAGGGAGCTCATTGTTCGGTAGAGCGCCTACACACATTGGCTATTTCCGGGCGCTTAAGAAAGGCCTTCCGCCACCGCCTCCGCGATATGGCGTACCCGAATCCGGCCGCCGCGCTGATCCATGCCGCCGCGAAGCTGTAAGACGCAGCCCGGACAGTCGGTGACGAGAAGTTCCGCCCCCGTGGCTTCCACACTGTCCAGCTTGCGTTGGAGAAGTTCGGCGGAGATTTCAGGAAACTCCAGGGAGTAGGACCCGGCGAACCCGCAGCAGACGTCCTCGTCTTGGGCGGGGACGTAGTTCAGGCCGGCGATCTCCAAGAGCTTTCTGGGTTCTTCCACCACCTTGAGGCCCCGGCACAGGTGGCACGGGGCGTGGTAGGCTGTCCGGGTGCCGGTCCCGTGGAAGAGTTCGGGCCGGACCTTCAAGATCTGCATGAGAAAGGAACTGAAGTCGATCACGCGGGATGTGAACGCCTCCAGACGGTCTTTCCATTTCGGATCGTCTCCCAGGAGCTTGGGGTAATTTTCCTTCAGGTGGGATCCGCAGGAGGCGCACAGGGTGAGGATCCAGTCACATTTGGATTCCTCGAAGGCCCGGATGTTTTGGATGGCCACCTCCCGTGCGGTCTCCTTTTCGGCGGCCATGAGCGCCGGAAGGCCGCAGCAGGTCTGATCCATGGGGTAGTCCACGGCCACACCCTGTTCTTTCAGAAGCGGCAGAACGGCTTCCGCCTGTTCCGGATAGACGAAATCCACCAGGCATCCCCCGAAAAGGGCCACCCGCATGCGGGGCGCCTGCACCTCCGGGCGGACCCGGTCCCACCGGTCCCGGAATGGACGGGGAGTCACCACGGGGAGGCTCCGGAACCCGTGGGTCTTATGGAAAAAGAGCGGCAGG
>NZ_FWXF01000053.1 GCF_900176285.1 Desulfacinum hydrothermale DSM 13146
CGCTGCTCAAATACAGTCCGATGCAAGTATTCCGCCTGCTGTACGAGTGTGGCCATCGGAATTATGGTCTCGAAATACTGACCGGAGAATTCGGTCCGAATCCTTTCGATGACATGGCGTGCAATCAAGGTCCTCTGGTCGGCCCGATTAACTACAAGTCGCAAAAATCTAAGAGCTGGGTTTATGTTTTCCCGGATTGTATCAATCAAATCCAGTACCTTACGCAGTCCATCCAAACTGTACCCGGATGCGGCATCTATGGGCACGATGGCAAAATCACTGGCGGCCAGGGATATGGTTAACCAAAGTCCGATGGACGGTGGGTTGTCGATCAGTACAACGTCGAATGGTTTTGAAGATAGAACGTGAGGCAGGCGCTGTTGTAATATCCGGAAACTGTCGGGACTGCTCCTGCCCAGGGGTATGTCCAACGCGCTGCTTTCCTCTATGTTGGGTATGCAGGATACATTCGGATGGCGGGTGGAAACCACAAATGTATCACCATGTATCCCTTCCCTGATATCCGGATCCAACAAATCGTACATTGTGTGGGTGGCAATGTGGGACTCCCCCGACAGCAGAATGCTGGTTGCATTGCACTGGCTGTCCATGTCAAGCACCAGCACTTTGGCCCCAAGGCGTCCCAGCGCAGCGGCTAGATTGCACGTTATGCTGGTTTTGCCCACACCTCCCTTATTGTTTCCTACGGATACAATCATCGAGATCCTTCCCTCCTCTTGTGGTACCCATGCTTCGAGTGGGGCATGATCCGAAACCATTTGCATTCATCTTGGTGACCAACTACCTGCTACGTGTCCGTCATGTCAAGAAAAAATGTGGCCTGATGCAGGTACATGTCGTTGCCAAAAAAGAGGATACAGAGGAACAGCGGAAGGATAGGGTTAAGTTCTGAAAGCAATGTCTGTCACAGACCTCCCCAACGCAAAGGGCGAATGCGCGAAAAAGTGCTCGTTTTTGAACGATCGCATCCTTCCGCATCCCTTTTCCCCTGTTCGGGGGAGATCGTGCGTTCTAGCCCCCGTATTGTGCGTTTTTGTGACAACTCTCCCCGCTAAAGCGGGGAGCTTCCCAGGCTACGCACGTCGCAACCGGCCACGTTAACGCCTGGGGTCCTTCTCCCCAGCAGCTCAACACAACACGACACAACACGACACGACACCCCCCCCATACCCCCCCTTCTGTGTGTGTTGTTGTTGTGTGTTTGCTAATTACTAACTAGGTTACTTATTTCTAAATACTTCTAGGGGGCGGTAACCACTTGATTTTGCAACGTTTTTTCGATTCTATTATAAACAAAAGTCCAGACTATTATGAACAAAAGTCCAGACAACATTCAGAATCAGACGATGTTGTCTGTAAAACTCTGACAATACAGGATAATATCAGGATATTAGGCATACCAAACATTCATTCCACAATGGAAAATCGTTGCAAATTCAATATCTTGGCATTATGAATGGTTGTTTGTTTTCGTTTCACCTTGAAACAAAAAAACATACTCTGGGCACAATAAAACGAATCTGCTCTTTTGCACACCACGAATTCTAAGTACTTTCAGGCACATGCAGCCTTTAGAGAGCTTTCCGGTCGCAATTCAATTATGAACAAAAGTCCAGATCCAACTTAAGAAAAACAGGTACTTACCGCATTATGAACGCTTTTAGAAAAGCGTTCATAATAAAATGTCATTATGAACGAAAGTCCAGATTGGGTTGAAGAATTTCAATAACTTACAAAACTAAACGGAAATGTAATTCCGTTTCCTCATGAAACAAAAGTCCAGACCAGATCGAGTTATATCAACAGGTTACCGGACGTGTCCGCCACACTGCGGACCTTGCCCCCGCCCGGACGCGGTTTTGCCTTTCTAATCAATGGTTTGCCAAAAACAGCACCCTTCCGAAAATGTAA
>NZ_FWXF01000050.1 GCF_900176285.1 Desulfacinum hydrothermale DSM 13146
CCCTCCGCCTCTTCGACGGCGTCGAGCGACTCCAGGTGAAGGTCCGCTGGAGCGCAGGGCCCCCGCTGGAACCGATCCGGGCGGGGGACGCTCTGGGGGGCATCCGGGTTCGCAATGTGGCGTACGGGCGCGCCTCCGCCGTTCCCGAATTTGACGATGAGATCGACCACCCGGCTTTCCAGGAGGAAGCCCTGGAAGGGGATCGCACGCCTCTGGGCGAGACGATTTTCTGGCTGCCCCCGGGCTACTGGACCCTCGTGGTGCAACCTGAAAACGAGGAAGAGAACCTGGAAGGCTTCACGCAGCTGGAATGCCACCTGGTGCCCGTCCAGCCGGGCAGGATCACCGTGGTGGACTGGCCGCCCTCCTTGGCCCGCGCTTTCGGCGGTGAAGAGACGGGAAGGGTGGAGATCCTGGACGCGTCGGGCGATTCCCGCATCGGAACGGTGGACGTGGCGCTCCTGAACGCCGATCGGCTGGGCATCGAGGCCACGCGGGACAATGTGCGCATCCATGAAGCCGGGGTCGAAGCCCGGATCCTTTCCGTGGAACGGCTCAAGACCCCCTTGGACGTGCTGCTCTTGCTGGATTCTTCCGGGTCCATGAAACACCAGATGTCGCAAGCCCTGGAATCCGCGGCCCATTTCATCCGGGGTCTGCCGCCGGATGCCAGGATCACGACCGTGGATTTCGACACCCGGCCCAAAAAGATCCAGGCGGCCGACCGCGCGGCCTTGCTGAAGGCGCTCCGCCGGGTGCGGGCCGACGGGGCCACGGCCCTCTACGACTCCATCCTCCTGGGTCTGAAAGAATTGCAGGGAAAGAACCGGCCGGCGCTGGTGGTCTTCACCGACGGCGTGGATGCCAACTACAACGACACCGGCCCGGGCAGTCGGGCCACCAAGGACGAGGTGCTGCAGGCGGTGAGCCGCTCCGGGATTCCCGTCTACACCATCGGCCTTGGGGACAAGAGCGACGTGGACACCCTGAAGCGCCTGGCCACCCTGTCCGGCGGCGCCTACTATGCCGCCTCCACCCCGGAAGACCTGGATCCCATCTTTGAGCGGATCCAGAAAAACCTGGGCAACGATTACCGGGTGCGCTTCCAACGGCCGGCACGGCCCAGGGTGGGGAGCCAGCCCGTGGTCAGCCTGGTGGTGGACAACAGCGGTTCCATGGACCTCGACCCTGAGCAGGCCGGCTGCGACTATCGGATCGAGCGGGTGCGTCAGACCCTGCGCCGTTTCGTGCAGGATCTTCCCGCAAACTTCATGGTCCAGTTGCTCACCTTCAGCGACGAGGTCAAGGTGAGTCAGGTGCTGACCCGATACCGACCGCCCCTGGCTCGCGCCCTGTCGCTCATGAAGGGTGAAGGCGGCACCAACACAATAGGGGCGGTGCGCGCGGCGCTGGATTCCCTTCGAGCGGTCCCGTCGTCCCAGCGCTTCCTGGTTTTTCTGACCGATGCGGCACTGGAAGTGGAAGAAGACGACGTGAAGGAATTTCAAACCCTGCTGGGCGTGATCCGGGACGCCCGCATCCGGAGCCTGTGGCTGGGCATGGTGGAAGGAGATCAGGAAGAAGTCTTTGCGCGGGCGGCCCGCCTTTCGGGCGGCCGCCACGTGATCGCCACCGACCTGGACCAGGTGGCCCGCACCTTCCGGGACCTTGCACGGGAGATGGGAGCCCAGCAAGACTCGTTGTCTTTGACCTCTTTGCGCGTGGAGATCCGCCATCACACCCCGGCTGGCGAGAATGTGACGCTCGTGGCATCGCGCGACGTGGATTTTCCCCCCGCCCCGGAAGCCGACGTGGAAACCAACCCGGAAGCGGTCACCTGGAAAGCCGGGCCTCCGCTGCGCCCCTATGACCCGGAACTGGCGGCGGACATCACCGGTTCCGACCGGGTGGGGCGAGAGGCCCTGGTCATCAAGCGCATCCCCCTGGATTACACGGCGAACAACAAGGCCGTTCGGATGCATTTCAAAGAAGCCGCTTTCCTCAGCCGCCTGCGGGGAATCGACGCCCCGGACGGCTACCGGTTCCTGGCCCTCACCCTGGATCTGGAAAACATCCTGCCGGCTCAAAAGGTGGCCATCCTGCCCGACGGATCCCACCACCCGGCCGCCTGGGTGGGCGGAGAGGTCCAGCCCGTGCGCTACGAAAACCGGGTCCCCGACTACCTCATTCCCGACCTGAAACGCCACTGCTTCCTTCGCTGGAACAACGAACGCTCTTACCCTGTGTCGGAAATCACCTGGCTGCTGGAAAATCCCCTCATGGTCCCCGGCCGGACCGCCCTGGCCGTGGAACCGGGCCATCCCGTGCGGGGGGCTCTGGGGTTCCTGGTTCCGGCCGGGGCCGCCCGAGCCGCTTCCTTTCAATACTATGACACCGCCTACGGCCATGTGACGGTCCCCCTGTGGGGGGTCACTCGAAAGAGCGAACCCGTCCCCATGGAAACCTTGCCGCAAGAAGCCCCCACCCGCCTTTCGGAAACCTTCTCTTTCCGGGTAACCGGCATTTCGGATAAAGACCGCATCGATCGGGTGGAGGCGGGCGAAGGGGGCGTCTTCCGCATCATCCAGGGGGAATGGATCTCCCGCATCCAGGCCCACGTGCGCCTGGAACCCATGGAAAGGATTCGTCTTTTGGTCCAGGACGAAAAAGGGATCCGCCTCTTTCGCCTGCATCCGGTCACATCCCGCCTTCCCCTGGGATACT
>NZ_FWXF01000047.1 GCF_900176285.1 Desulfacinum hydrothermale DSM 13146
CGTGGGTGACCGCGTGGGAGAGTAGGTCGCCGCCGGTCCATTATTCGAGAAGGCCGGAACCTGATGGACAGGTTCCGGCCTTTTTGCGTTGGGACCCCGCCCGGCCGTGTCATCGCCTTCGGCCCCGTCCATCCCATCCAGCGCGCATTCCAGAACCCCACCCCGCCGGACGGCCTGGATCATGGTGGCGTGCTCGCCCTTGGGTCGCCCTGGAGGCATGGATGCCTGAAGGGGAAGACGGGGCCGTTTGCTCTGCCCTCTTCCGTGATGGTGGAGGGGGAAAAGGGGGAGATAACGAGCCGGACAACACCACCTCCTGACCTCCCCCATCAGGGGGGAGGCATCTAAGAACGATGGATTTGTGGGGATCCAGGGTTTTCCTTACCTGGGTGGAATGGACTTCTGGGCATCCGGAAGTTTTCCTTCGGATCCTTCTGGGTGGCTCGGGTTGAAAAGCCGCCCTGAGGGCGTTAGGTTAGTTCAAAGAGGTTTAGATATTGGGTGAATCGAACGGATGAACGGATGGAGTGACCACATGCGCATCGTCGGAGCCAAAGACTTTTCCCGCTCACAAGCCTTTTCCAAGGATCTCTACTACGTGGGGTTTCTCAAACTCAAGGCCGGGTGGATTCCCTTGTGTGTGCTCAAGGACCCGCGCCGGAGTGAGGGCTTGGACATGATGCTGGTGAGCCGAAGCTATGAACCGGTAAAGGAGGCCGTGGACGCCTATGCGGCTCAAGTTCCGGCTGTGGAACAGACCTTTGTTCAATACCTTTTGGTGAAGGAGATCGCCAACCTGGTGGACCGGTATGGGGTGTCGTGGATCGGCGAGTTGGAAATGGACAGTGAGGACGGGTGTGGCTGCGGCTGTGGTTGCACCTGAGGCAATGGGGTGCCCTTCAAGGAGGATTTCATGGCTCGCATCATTTATTGCCACCCGGCCAAGACCAAATACGCTTTCCATGTCTTCACGGACCTGGATTTTTGGGATGCCCGAAAGATCTTGCAAGACCTGGCCAGTGTGAGGCGAAATTTCGGCCACAGCCCTCCCGGCAATGAGTTTCCGACCCAGGTTGTGCTGGAGGTGGCCCCGGCTCGGGTTCAGGAGGTGTTGAAAAGGCGCATCCGGCGGGCCATCGCCGCACCGCCCCGGCATGTGGTTATCGAGGCCCTCTTGATGGAGGGAGTGTACGAGTTCGATACGTCCCGCTACTTCCCCGAGCGATGGACCCGGTCCCAGAGGGAGCATTTCCTCCGATTCAGACTCCCCACTCAGCATGGTCTTTTGAGCAGTCCCTACAACACCTATCGTCTGGAATGGCAAGGCACACGGGTGCGCGTCGTTCCTGTGAAACGGAGCACAAAACACGATCCGGTCATCCGCACCCGCCGGGAGGCCAAACGCCATCTGATGGTTCCCACCTGCTTCTAAAAGTCGGCAATATCTTTGGATATAGCTCGGAAAGCGTGCTCTTGGAGTCCACAACGTGATCGCACGTGGCGGGCCTTGTGCATCTGGGCAAAACGAGTTGACAATCCGGCATTGATCCTATATGAGTAGGTGTCTCATAGGTAGGGCGGTCTCGTGCGCGTTTTCGCATGGGCTCGCCCCGTGGCGACAGTCCTTCCCCGAAGATCATGAGCCTTTGCCGTGAGCAGGCGCGCGTATGGCGGCACGTATGACCCATCAAAGCCAGAGATCACCCGGCCTCGAGCGACTGGTTGCCCTTCTGTCCAGAGTCAGCGCAAGCGCGGGCATCCATCACCATGGTTCCCACGGTTGGGTCGATGTGGGGGTTTTGTGATGAAAGGGGGTCCCCTTCTCCGCTCAAGTTGGAGGTGGCCCTGGGGTGGTTGGATTTGAGTTGTTGTTGCGGAACGTCTTGCCAATCGTTTTGATGCACAAAGAGGAGGAACGATCCCAGAAGAACAGAGGGCCGGTGTTTTAAATGAAAAAATGCACAAATCTCGAAAGGAGGGAGTAGCCTTGGCGTTCGAACCTGCAAAACAAAAATACACTGGAAGCATTCGTGAGGTGGTTCTCGGAACCGGCGACAAGGCGGTGAAGATCGGTGGCCGTTCGGCCTACCCCTTTTACACCTTCGAAGGGGAGATGCCCAATCTTCCGAGGGTCGCCATGGAGATCTGGGACAAGGATCCCAACGGAGAATGGTCGGACGTGGCCTTGGAGCCGTTCAAGGATGTGGTGCATGATCCGGCGGCTTGGGCCAAGAAGTGTGTTGAGGAGTACGGCGCGGAGATTCTGGTCGTCCAGACCAAGAGTGCCGATCCCAACGCGGAGAATAAGCCGGCGGAAGAGGTGGCCGAGGTCGTCAAGAGTGTGGTGGACGCCGTGGATGTCCCCGTGGTGGTCTGGGGTGTGGCCAACCACGAAAAGGATACGGAAGTGATGCGTGCCGTAGCGGAAAAGTGCGCCGGCAAGAATGTGGCCATCTCTCCGGTGGAGGAAGGCGACTACAAGCAGATCGGCGCCGCCTGCCTGGGCTACCAGCACACGGTGGTGGCCTCGTCGCCCATCGACGTCAATCTGGCCAAGCAGCTGAACATCCTGCTCGGCAACCTGGGTGTGCCCGAGGACAAGATCGTGATCGACCCCACCACCGGCGGGTTGGGTTACGGTTTGGAGTACAGCTATTCGGTCATCGAGCGTATCACCCAGGCGGCCCTGACCCAGGGTGACGACAAGCTTCAGCAGCCCATCATATGCAATGTGGCCAACGAAGTGTGGAAATGTAAAGAGGCCAACCAGACCACGGAAGAGGCTCCCGAGATGGGGGATCAAAAGACTCGCGGGGTCATGATGGAAGCCGTGACGGCCATCGACCTGCTGATCGCCGGGGCGGATGTGGTCGTGATGCGCCACCCTGAGGCCATCAAGCTGGTCAAGGGCTTCATCGAAAAGATGGTGTAAGAGAGCGCAATCTTGTGTCGCAACAATGGCCCCAGGAAGGGGCAGTGAGGTGTGATATGGCCGACGAGAAAAAGAAAAAAGAGTACAATTTCAAAGATTTTTCCATTTGCGACGCCACCGTCCAGATGCTGCAGAAGGCGGCGGCGGACGGGGTGGAGACGGCCTT
>NZ_FWXF01000022.1 GCF_900176285.1 Desulfacinum hydrothermale DSM 13146
AGGATAAGCTCTCTGCCCAATAAAGCTGTAGCCCTCTTCCGCACTGGATACGTCGAGTTGTTCCAGGATTTCGTCAAAAACGAAACAGGCGTGATCCTTCGGCAAAAGATCAAATACGGAACTTGGAAACAATTGCCGTTGGCGAAACTGAGTTGGGTCGTATTTGAAACGAGCCATGACAGATTCCCCCATGCGCGCATGCTAGATTAGGTGTATTCTTATCACAACGGCATGGATATGTCAAATGAATATAGACTTTATAGATCACATGCAAATACAGTTGACATGAATTCTCGGACAAGCTCCTAGCCCCTCCCACCCTGACGGTCCCGCATGATGGATCAGGGAGCACCGACCGCGCGGTCCAAGGCGCGACGGACCGTGCGGGCCATGGCGTGGAACGCCTCCCGGTCGCGGTAGGTGGGATCGCCGAATCCCTTATTTTCCAAGACTTGCACGAAGGTTGCCGGACGCCCAGCCATCACCAGAACCCTGCGGGCCAGGAAGACCGCTTCGTCCACGCTGTGTGTGACCAGGACGTACGGTACGCGGAAGCGGGTCCAGATATCCAACAGATGGTGCTGAAGGCGTTCCCGGGTGATGGCGTCCAGCGAAGAGAAGGGTTCGTCCAGCAACAGGAGCCCCGGTTTTCCCACCAGGGCCCGGGCGATGGCCACCCTCTGTTGCTCGCCGCCGCTCAACTGCGGCGGGTACCGGTCTTCCGTGCCGCCCAGGCCCAGGGCGACCAGGATCTCCCGTGCTCTCCGGGTGCGTTCCCTACGGGAAACCCCGCGGATCTTGAGGCCCAGGGCCACGTTGTCCAGGACCGTCTTCCAGGGAAGCAGTCCGTAGTCCTGGAGCACCACGGCGATCTCCGGATGGGGCCTTCGGACGGGGGTCCCCCGGTAGGTAACCCGGCCCGAATCCGGGCGCAGCAGGCCGCAGAGCAGGTAGAGGAGCGTGCTCTTACCGCAACCCGATGGGCCCACCACCGCGTAGGTGTCGTCACGGCCCACGGCCAGCGACATGCCCTGGAGAACGGGAGGGTCCTGGGGGCGGAAACGCTTCGACAGGTCGGAAGCGCGGAGAAGAGCCGGGGCGTCAGGAAGGCTTTGTGCCGGGGCCGGTTCGCTCATGGTCCCTTTCACCAAGGCTGGCTTGGCCGCTCCATGGGCGGCGGATTTTCAACGATGGCCTTTCGGCGTCCTTGTGGCTTTCCAATGTGGTGCTTGTTGTGTTCTCGGACCGCCTCGTCGGGGCGGGTTCCGCGCCCCACCTGCTGATGGGCCGCACAGGCCCGCCCAGGTGGCCCCAACCTTCCGTTGGCGTAAGAAGGGAGCACGCTGGGCTGTGTGGGGCAATCTCCTGGTCGCATCACCTCCAAACGAGCCGTTCGTAGGGAATCCGCTCCTGGATCAGGCCGTGGTGGAGCATCCAGGCCTGGACCCGTTCCACCCCGGCGGGATCGGGAAGACCGGGTTCCGGAAACGCGGGGACGGGATAGGACTTCTGCAGGGATCCGGGAATGCGGCACGTGCGGGCCATGAGTTCCCGGTACTTTTCGGGATGGTCACTGAGCGCGGAGACCGCCTTAGCATAGGCGGTCAGGAACCTTTCCGCCAGTCCCGGGTCCGCGTCCAGCAGGTCCTGGCGCAACCCGATCACGGTCAGCGGCAGATCCAGGTTTCCATCGGTCCAATAGACCTTGGATCCCTTGGATTCCGCAAGCGTCACCAGCGGTTCCGGAAGGACCGCCAGGTCCAGCTGACCGGTGAGGAGCATCTGGAGCCGCAGGGGGATCTTTTTCACTTCCAGGCGCTTCCATGTTTCGAGCGGGATCCCGGCTTCCTTCTGCAGGGTGTCCAGGAGAAATTCCATGATGGTGGCGTTGGAAAGCCCCACGGTGGCGCCGGTGGGGATTTCCGTGGCGGAGTGGGCCGGCAGGCCGGGGCGTCCCGCCAGGGCAAACATGCGCCGGCCCGGACGGCTGGCGTAGGATACGGTGAGAATCCGTATGGGCAGACCGTTTCGAACGAGCAGAAGTGTGTTGAGAAGGTCTCCGAAATAGCCTTGGAGCTGCCCACCCTGCATGGCCGCATCCCGCTCCAGGGCGCTGTTGAAGGAGACCAGTTCCACGGAAATCTTTGCTTCGTCAAAGAATCCCTCCTGGACGGCCACCTGCAGGGGCAACGTGTCCAGAACGGGCAGGATCCCGATCCTCACGGGCTCGCTGGCCAGGGCCGTGGAGATGAGGGGGGCGGACACAAGGGCCGTCGCCACCAGGAGGGCCCAAAGGGACTTGGTAGAACGGGGTCCAAGGCCGAGCGACTTCCTGCGAGATCGTCTCATTGGGTACTCCTTTTCTGGAAGCAGAGTCCGGGTATCCCGGGTCCGGCCGGGGCGCTTCAAGGGGCGAAGGGCCATTTTTCTTGCATTCCATCCAAAGGTCAAGGATCATTCCCAGGCGGAACGAGCGATGGCGCTTCGTGGCGGCCGCTTCTTGCCTTCTGGTTCCCGGGGAGCCGGTGCGATCATGACCTTTCGTCCTTTGGTGTCTTTCTGACCAGTTGAAATCCCACCGGCCCCGTGGTGCTTTTTGAGTGTCGTAGGGGCCGGTTCAGAACCCCCCTACGGCTGAAAGATCAGGCCGGCAGCGTGGGCGCGTGGTAGCCCCAACCTTCCGTCCACACAAGAAGGGAGGAACCTGGGCGTTCTCAGGCAGCCTCCTGGGAGCTAAAAGTCCCCCCTCTCCTCGTCGGGTTCGGAAGGAAGATGCGAGACGGTGCCGAAAGGGCGGCTCGCCTCATCAGCCCAAGGGGACAGGAAGACTCCATGCCGACAAGAAACGGATTTTGGCAGGAAAAGCTCAAGGCCTACATCCAAGACCGGACGCGGGAACTTGGAGACGGCCACCTGGCGCTCCGTCCCCCAACCCGGCAAGCCCTGGAAAGACTCCTTCAGGATCCCCTTTTCCAAGACCAGGAAGCCGTGCTGGAGGCCGCCTTGACGGATCCCTACTTCCCGCTGGGCCAGATCCCCAGGACGGTTCTGGCCGACGTGGTGGGCATGCGCTTTTTCGTCAGCAAGAGGCGGCCGGAGATCCAGGGATCGTTGACCCGCGCGGTGATCGCCATGGCGCGGCTTTTTCTGCGTGTTCGGGAGGATCTGAAACGGCATGGAAACCCGAACCGGGTCACTGGCATCCCGTTGGACGGTCGCCCCCATCCGCTCTCCCCTTCGGGTTGGTGCCGCCTGTGCGGCACCTGCTGCCAGATCGGCGGGGTTCGGGCCGTGGCCCCCCCGGGCATGACCTACCCTCCCGCATGGGTGCGGATGATCCAGGGAGAGGCCGACCCGGACCAATTCCTCTGCCCGTTTCTCTTCCAGTATTTCGGCCGTGAGATCTATTTTTGCGCCATCCACCGCATCAAGCCCCGGGCCTGCGCGGACTTCGGCCCGGAAGATTGCGCCCGATGCGCCCAGGACATCGCCCTGCACGGCCTGTGAACCCGGAAGGTCCCTTGGGTCCACACGCCCAGGGTCTGTGCGGAGTGCCCCGATGGAGTGCGAACGTCGGGGCAAGGCGATAGGGCAACCGCCCACCGTTCCTTTGGAACGCCCTTCGTTTTGTGTCGTGAGAGGCCTTCTTAACGTCCAGTTATGTGTTGACAATTCCGTCGGTTCTCCGTTAGGGGAAAGGGGTGCGGGCGGACGTTGAGACACGCCCTCGGTTGCCCCATTCTTCCCCAATTGCTTTCACCTCTTGAGATGCCAGGAGGCCCCTGTCCAATGAGGCGATTTCACTGACCCTCCATTCCGCCCCGGGAGTCGGTGGTCCTCACCGATTCCCCCCGTAAGTTTGGATCCCACTGGAGAAAGGAGATACCATGCCGAACGGGAATGAGAGCGGACCCCAGCGCGTGAAAACCGGCGTTGCCGGTCTGGATGAGCTGCTCCGAGGGGGGCTTCCTCCCCGAAAGGCCTATCTGGTGTGCGGAGGCCCAGGCAGCGGTAAGACCACCTTGGGTTTTCATTACGTGACCACCGAAGCCGACGGAAAAGAGCCGGCCCTTTGGATCACGTTGGGCGAGCCGCCGGAACAGCTCCGGGACAACGCCGCCCGGATGGGATTCGATCTTTCCGGCGTGCATTTTCTGGATTTGAGCCCGGGACCGGAATTCTTTGTGGAGTCGGAAAGCTACGACATCTTCTCTCCCGCCGAGGTGGAGCGTGATCCCACGACACGGCGGATCGTGGAGACCGTCGAGGCGGTCCAGCCCCAACGGGTCTTCATCGATTCCATGACCCAATTGCGATATCTCAGCACCGATCCCTTCCAGTTCCGCCGCCAGGCCCTGTCCCTTTTCCGGTACCTGACCAACCAGGGAGCCACGGTGGTCTTCACGTCCGAATCCAGCTCGGAGGCGCCCGATGCGGACCTCCAGTTTCTTTCCGACGGGATCATTGAATTTTCCTTCATGGAAGACACTCGAACCCTTCGGATAAGCAAACTGAGAGGATCCGATTTTTGGGGCGGACACCATGAGATGGCTATCACGGAACGGGGGATCGTGGTCTTCCCGCGCCTGGTGCCGGGCGAAAGGGCCCCTTCCATGTCCTTCGATCTTCTCTCCTCGGGGATTCCCGAGCTGGACGAGCTGCTCCACGGGGGCTTGGAACGAGGAACGACCACCGTCTTCTCCGGCCCCAGCGGTGTGGGAAAGACCACCCTGGGCCTGGTCTTTTTGAAGGAGGCCGCCGGGCGGGGAGAACGCTCTTTTCTTTACACCTTCGAAGAAGACCTGGCCCGGATCGTTACGCGGTCCCGCCATGTGAACATCCCCGTTGAAGACATGTTGCGGAGGAACACGCTGGGGCTGGAGCGTGTGGAGCCTCTGCGTTACAGCGCCGATGCCTTTGCCCGAAAGGTTTTGGAAGAGGTTCAGCAAAACGACACGAAGCTGGTCATGATCGACAGTACCTCCGGCTACGAACTCACGGTTCGGGGCTGCAACCTGGTGGAACGCCTCCACGCCCTGGGGGCGAGCCTGTGCGCTCTGGGGGTGACCGTTTTGCTGGTGGAAGAGGTGCAGGAGGTGACGGGCGAGTTCAAGCCGACCCAGCGCGGTCTCAGCTACCTGGCGGACAACATTGTCTTCATGCGCTACCTGGAACTGGCCGGCCATCTCCGACGAGCCATCGGGGTGCTCAAAAAGCGCCTGGGAAGCTTCGAAGAGACGCTGCGCGAATTCGCCATCACGCGCTACGGCGTCAAGATCGGTGAGCCGCTCACGCAACTGCGGGGCATCCTGCGGGGGATGCCCGAGCTGGAGGAAAAGGCCTCTCGCTGAGACCACCAACAGCCTGCAGAACCCAGGGGGTCGCCATGATCCTGATTGTCATGACCAATGCCGCCAACCGCCGGGTTCTCCGCCAGGTGTTGGAAAAGGAGGGGCTGAACGTGGTGGAGGCCGGCGGCATCGAGGCCCTGGCCGAGGTGATCCGGAACAACGGGAGCCTGCAGGCCGCCTTGATCGACATCACCGGGCTGGAGGCCAGGATTTGGGACCAATGCGGGGAGCTTCACAAGCGCCAGGTGCCCTTCCTGATGCTTTCTTCCAGGCAAAGCCGTGCGTTGGAGGCGGCGTCCGTGGCCCATGGAGCTCGAGGCGTCCTGGTCAAGCCCTTGACGATTCAACACCTGGTGCAGTTGCTGCGCTCGTTATTGGAGAACCCATGAAGGGCGACGCCCTGCAAACCCTTTTGATGGTCATGGGGCACAAGGAGAACCGGAGGCTCCTTGAACAGGAGCTGCGATCCTTTCGGCGCTGCTTTAAGAAGCCTCCGGAGGAGCTGATCGACTTCGGCCGGGAGGATCCCTCGCTGCTCATACTGGAAGGCCTGGAAAACCTGGAGGCGCCGCTGGATCTGATCATGGCGGACGGACCGGGCTTGAAGCGGGGAGCCGAAGAAATCGCCCGGCGGAAGGCCGCCGAAAAGCCCCGGTTTCTTCCCGTCTTGCTCCTCACGTCCAGACAGGATTTGGGGCTTGCCTCTTCCCAGCTGTGGCGGACGGTGGACGAATTGGTGCTCATGCCCGTCCAGAGGACGGAGCTTCGGGCGCGTCTGGCCGTGCTGCTCCGGGCCCGCATTCTTTCCCTGGTCATGGAGCGGAAAAACGAGGACTTCAAGGCCATGGTCTATCTCATGGCCCACGACCTGGCGGCTCCGGTCCGGGCCATCGAGGGCCTGTCGGAGGCCGCCTTGGAGGATTTCGGAGACCGCCTCGCCGGGGGCCCGGACGAATACCTGCAGCGGATCCTCCGAGCGGCCGGATCCATGCGGGATCTCATGGACGCGGTGATGGACTTCGCCCGGTTGGAGGGGCAGGCCTTCGCGCTGGCGCCCGTGGAGCTGAAGGCCGTGGTGGAGGAGGTGATGGAGCGGATGCAGCCGGAGATGGAAGCCGCCACGGCCCAGGTCACCGTTCAGGAAGGACCCTGGCCGCGGGTGCTGGGGGTGCACCCGTGGCTCGTGTCGGTCCTGAAGAACCTTCTGTCCAACGCCCTCAAATTTGTGCCCGCCGGCCGGCCGCCCCGGGTGAGCCTGTCCTGGGAGTCCTCCTCCCTGTGGTGCCGCGTGCGGGTGCGGGACCAGGGGATCGGCATCCCTGCGAAAGATCAGCAACGCATCTTTTCTGCTTTCCATCGGCTCCATGGTGAGGAAGAATACCCGGGCATTGGCCTGGGGCTCACCGCCACCAAGCGCATGATGGAGCTCATGCGCGGGCACATCTCGGTCACGTCCGCGCCGGGGGATGGCTCCGAATTTGTCCTGGAATTCATGAGGTGTGAGGATGTTCCAAGTCCTAGTGGTGGATGACAATCCCAACGACCGCTTTCTGATCCGCCGGCTCATTGTCAAAGAATGGCCCGATGCCCGCATCCGGGAAGTGGGGGGGCGTGCGGATTTTGAAGAAGCCCTGGCGGACTTTTCCTATACCGTGGTGATCACCGACTATCACCTGCACTGGTCGGACGGTCTGCAGGTCCTGAAAGAAGTGCGGCGCCGCGACCGCTGTGTTCCGGTGATCATGCTGACGGGAACGGGAACGGAAGAGGTGGCCGTGCAGGCCTTAAAAAGCGGCTTGAGCGACTACCTGCTCAAAAAACACATGAAGCGCCTGCCGGCCGCCATTCGGGAGAGTCTGGAAAAGAGCCGGCTGACCCGGGAGGTGGCCAGAGCTCGTCGAGAGCTGGAGGCTTCGGAAAAGCGCTACCGCTCCATGGTGGAATCCGCCAGCGACTGGATCTTCACCCTGGATCCGGAGGGACGCTACCTGTCGGTAAACCGAAAGGCCCTGGAGGTGCTGGGGCTCGCTGCCGAAGAGGTGGTGGGAAGGCGGGTGATCGACATCCACGGATCCGAGGAGGCCCAGACCTATCTGGACCGGGTGCGGTACGTGGTGGAAACGGGGCAGTCCATCAGCTTCGAGCACGAGTTCCACTGGAAGGGTCAAAGGCAGTGGCACCGGGACGTCTTGTATCCCATCCTGGGGCCGGACGGTCGCGTGGAGGCGGTGGGCGGCATCTGCGTGGACATCACCGAGACCAAGCGCATGGAGCAGCAGCTCCAGGAGTCCATGGAGCGATACCGCATCCTGGCGGAACACAGCCCCGTGGGGGTGGTCATCACGCAGGACATGCAATTTGTTTATGTCAACCCGGCTGCGGCCCGGCTTTTGGGGAAGACCCCCGATGAAGTGGTGGGAGAGAACATACTTTCCTTCGTACGCGAGGAATATCGTGATCTTCTGCGCCAGGCCCACCTGGACCGGGTGGCGGGAAAAACCGTGCCCATCGCCTACCGACTGGCCCTGGCCGGGGAAGGCAAAGAGCGGTGGGTGGAGGTCCACGGTTCGCAGATCACCCATGCCGGTCGCCCGGCGGCCCTGGGGATCCTGGTGGACATCACGGACCGCATGGAGGCGGAGCGCCGCAATCGGCTGTTCCAGGCCACCGTGGAGCAGGCCTTCGAAGGCATCGTGATTGCGGACGGAGACGGGGTCATCCAGTACGTGAATCCTTCCTTTCTGGCCTCCACGGGATACCGATCGGAGGATTTGGTGGGCCGCTCCATAGCCGTGTTGCAATCGGAGCACCACGATCCGGCCTTCTACGAGACCATGTGGCGGACGGTGAAGGCCGGTCAGGTCTGGCGGGGGCTCGTGACCACCTCCACCTCAGGGGGAGAAACGCGCCAATTCCAGGTGACCGTGAGCCCGGTGCGCGATGAAACGGGGCGAATCGTCAGCCTGGTCTCCGTCAACCGGGACGTGACCCAGGAGCGGGCCCTGGAGGCCCAGCTGCGCCAGGCCCAGAAGATGGAAGCCCTGGGAACCCTTGCCGGCGGTATTGCCCACGATTTCAACAACATCCTGGGCGCCATCGTGGGCTACACGGAACTGGCTCTCATGGCGCTGGAAGGCGATCATCCCGTGCGGAAGCACCTGGACCGCGTGCTGAATGCCGGGCACCGGGCCCGGGACCTGGTCCAGCAGATCCTCACCTTCAGTCGCCAAAAGGAGATGGAAAAGCGGCCGGTCCACTTGCGCTACATCGTGAAAGAGGCCACCAAGCTGCTGCGCGCCTCCCTACCCAGCACCATCGAGATCCGCGAATACGCCCCCAGCGAGGTGCCTCCCGTGCTGGGCGATCCCACCCAGTTGCACCAGGTGATCATGAATCTTTGCACCAACGCCTTCCACGCCATGCGGGAAACGGGCGGGCTTCTGGAGGTGCGGCTGGAGGCGGAACGCCTGGACAAGGAATCCCTGGACCGATTTCCGGAACTGAAGGAAGGCGATCACGTGGTGCTGACGGTCAAGGATACGGGCCACGGGATTGCTCCCGAACTTCTGGATCGCATTTTCGAGCCCTACTTCACCACCAAGGAAGTGGGAGAAGGAACGGGATTGGGCCTGGCGGTGGTACACGGAATCGTGACAGGTCTCAACGGGGCGATCCGCGTCGAAAGCGAGCCGGGCCGAGGCACCACCTTCCGGGTCCACCTTCCGGCTCTCATGGAAGAGGCGCCCGAAAGGCCGGTGGAGGGGCCGCAGATGGAGCTTCCGGGCGGATCGGAGAGGATCCTCCTGGTGGATGACGAACCCGCTCTGGTGGAACTGGCTCAGCAAATCCTTTCCCGCCTCGGGTACCGGGTGACGGCCTTTCACGACCCCCGCGAGGCCCTGGCCCGATTTCGGCAAGAACCGGACGCCTTCGATCTGATCCTTACGGACATGACCATGCCCAAGGTGACCGGAAAGCGACTGGCCCATGAGGTGCGGGCCCTTCGTCCCAACCTTCCGGTGATCCTCACTTCCGGCTACAGCGATTCCATCGGCTCCGAGGAAGCTCGGTTGGCGGGCTTTTCCGCCTTCGTGAAGAAGCCCTACAGGGCCCTGGAGATGGCGCAGACGGTCCGTGAGGTGCTGGACAGGTACCTGGAAAGCGGGCCGAAGACGCGCCGTTGACGGGTGCGGGCGGAGGAAACGCCCAAGGGCGTGTTCCCTCACCGATGCTTCCAGATGGGGGCGCGCTTTTCCACAAAGGCCCGCATGCCTTCCTGCGCATCGTCGGCCAGGCAATTGAAGGCGATGGCTTCCTTGGCAAAGTCGTAGGCCGATCCTTCGTCCAGATCCACCTGGCTGTAGAAGGCTTCCTTTCCAAAGGAGAGGGTGAACCGGCTGAACGAAGCGATGGATTCGGCCAGTTCCATGGTCTCTTCCGAAAGCCGCTCCAAAGGTACCACTCGGTTGACCAGGCCCCAGTCCAGAGCCTCCTGGGCGGAGACGAACCGGCCCGTGACGAGCATCTCCATGGCCCGGCGCCTTCCGATCACGCGGACCAGGGGCACCATGGGCGTGGTGCAAAAGAGTCCGATCTTGACGCCCGGTGTGGCGAACCTGGCCCCGCTTTCGGCCACGGCCAGATCGCAGGCGGCCACCAGCTGGCATCCGGCCGCCGTGGCGATCCCGTGCACCTGGGCGATGACGATCTGGGGCAGGCGGTGCAGTTGCAGCATCATGCGGGAGCAGGTGCTGAAGAGGCGGCGATGGGCGTGGAGGTCCGCCTCCGGGGCGATCATCTCCTTGAGGTTGTGACCGGCACAGAAGGCCGGCCCTTCGCCCCGAAGGATCAGCACGCGCACGGCCGGATCGCGGCCCACCTCGTCCAGGCGGGTCATGATGGCTTCAATGACGGATAGCGACAGGGCGTTTCGGGTCTGGGGATGGTCCAAAACCAGATGGGCGATGGGGCCCATCCTTTCCAGGCGCACTTCCTTCATGAGCGTCACCTCCGTGGGGCATGGGGAAAAGCGGTGGGTGTGGGCCAAGGGATTGGGGAAAAACCGGGTTCCTGCAACTTTTCCTTGCTCCTTCGCCTTTTCGCCATTAGCCTTGCCAGGTTTCACAAGGATGCCTTGACGCATACCATAGCAAGAAGGCGGGCGAAATGGAATTCATCGACCTGAAAGCGCAACAGAGGCGGATCCGCGCCCTGTTGGAAGAGCGCATCGGCGCCGTCCTGGACCACGGCCGCTACGTGCTGGGCCCCGAGGTCTTGGAGCTGGAAGAAGAACTGGCCCGCTACACGGGGGTGCGCCACGCGGTGAGCTGCGCCTCGGGAACGGATGCCCTGCTCATGGTGCTCATGGCCTGGGGGATCGGGCCCGGCCACGTGGTCTTCACCACCCCGTTCACCTTCATCGCCACGGCCGAAGTGGTGGCTCTCCTGGGGGCGGTGCCGGTCTTCGTGGATGTGGATCGGGAAACCTTCAACATGGACCCGGAAAAACTTCGCCTGGCCCTGGAGGCCCTGAAACGGGACGATCCGTCACTGCATCCGCTGCCTGAAGCGGCGCGGGGCTGCCAGGCCAAGGCCGTCATTGCCGTGGACCTTTTCGGTCTTCCCGCCGATTACGCGGAAATCGAGACGATCGCGGCGGAAAGCGGTCTGCTGGTTCTGGAGGATGCGGCCCAATCCTTCGGGGCGTCCCGAAACGGCATCCGGGCGGGACGGTTCGGCCATGCGGCGGCCACGAGTTTCTTTCCGGCCAAGCCCTTGGGAGGCTACGGCGACGGCGGTATGTGCTTTACGGACGACGATGGGCTGGCCCAGCGGCTGCGCTCCATCCGCGTCCACGGCCAGGGAAGCCACCGCTACGACCATGTGCGCCTGGGCCTCAACGGGCGGTTGGACACCTTGCAAGCGGCCGTGCTGCTGGCCAAGATGACCATCTTCGATGATGAGTTGGTGCGGCGCCGGCAGGTGGCGGACCGCTACCGAAGGCTTCTGGAACGCCACCTGGCGGATCTTCGGCCCCAGCACATCCCGCAGGGGTGCACGTCCGCGTGGGCGCAATTTTCCTTGGTGGCCCCCACCGAACGAGACCGGGATGCCCTCAGGGATCGCCTGGACCGGTCCGGAATCCCCACAGCCGTCTACTATCCCGTGCCGCTCCATCTGCAGCCCGCCTTTGCTCCCCTGGGATACGCCGAAGGCCAGTTCCCGGTCAGCGAGGACCTGGCCCGGCGCATCTTCAGCCTGCCCATGCATCCCTACCTGTCGGCGGAAGAGCAGGAAAGGATTGTGTCCGCCATGGCCGGTGATGGACCATGACGCGTTTCCATCACGCGAACCGGAAGGCGGATTCCACCCACGAGCCCATGATTTCCCGGTAGTTGGGGTCGGCGATGCGCACCCGGGGGCGCGGACCCGGCCCGGGCTCTACGTGCACCACACCGTCGGCGATCCAGTTGATCACCTGCGCGTAGATCTTGTACTCCAGATGGAGGCCGCGCTTCTGGACGGTGCTTTCGTCGTCTTGGTCGAAGATGGGATAGACCGCCTGGGCGATCACAGGCCCCGAGTCTTCGCCTTCATCCACGAAGTGCACGGTCACCCCGCCCCATTTGCAGCCGTAGTGGAAGGTGTCCCGGTAGCCGTGCCGGCCGGGAAAGGCCGGCAGGAGCGCCGGGTGGATGTTGATCACCCGGAAGGTGCCGCCCGTGTTGTAGTGGTCCAGAAAGTGGGGGGTGAGAAGCCGCATGAAGCCGGCCAGGCACACCAGGTCCGGTCGGTGGGCGTCCAGGCGGTCCATGAGCTCCCTTTCGGCGCAGATGAGGCCCCAGAGGCGCCGGCGTGCCGCCACCGGATCGGCTCCCTGGGGAAGGATCCGCTGACGGGCCAGGATCTGATCCACCAGGGCGGTGTCCATGGGCGGCAGCCCCCCCTCCCCTCTCCGGTACCGGGAGTAGTCCACCACGAAGGTGGGGATGCGGGCGGTGCGGGCGCGTTCCAGGCCGAAGGCGCCGGGCCGGTCGCTGCCGACGCAGACGATACGGGCCTTCAAGGTGCCCTCGTGCATGCGGTCCATGAGGGCCTGCAGGTTCGTGCCGCCCCCGGAGACGAGAACGGCGATACGTAAACGATTCTTCATGGCACTTCTTTCCTGGATCCGTAGGGAGCGGATGCCGTCGTGGTCCTGCCAAGGGTTGGCGGCTTTCGCCGCTCCTACGAAGTGTTCATCCGTCTTTCAAAAAAAGCTCCCTATGCCGTCCGGATGGCTGTGGGAGCGCCGAAAGGCGCAAGCCCTCCTGCCCGCCCATCCCTGGAGCCCGCAGGGAGCGATGATTGACCTGTCCCTTTCTTCCAGTGGGTGTTGGACCACCTCAAGATGCCCCAAAGCGCCGGGGACACCAAGGGCATCCAATGGGGAACGCATCGGCTAACCTCGGGTTCGCACGTGGTCCACGGCGTTACGGAAGAAGAGCACGCCGGCCCCCTGTTCCGGCAGGGGCTCGCCCGTGCGTTGCCGTCTTTCCTTTTCCAGGGTCCAGTCCGGGTGGTTGGTCCAGTGATTGAACGCCTCAGGGTGCGGCATGAGGCCCAGAATGCGCCCCGTGGGGTCACAAATGCCCGCGATATCGTTGATGGACCCGTTGGGATTGGCGGGGAAAGCGCCTTGAGCCGGGCGGCCGTCCGCCGTGGCGTAGCGCAGCACCACCTGGTTGTTGGCTTCCAGCTTTTGGATCACATCCGCTTCGGCAAAGAATTTGCCTTCTCCATGACGCACCGGCAGGTCCATGGTGTGCAAACCCCGGGTGAAAACGCAGGGCGATTGGTCGTTGAAGACCACATGGACCCATTGATCCCGAAACGTTCCGCAATCGTTGGCCACAAGTGCCGCCTGCCGATCCCATGTGCCCGGCTCAAAACCGGGCAACAACCCCGTGTTGACCAGGACCTGGAACCCGTTGCAAATGCCCAGCACCAGCCCGCCCCGGTCCACGAAGGAAAGGATCTCATCGCGAAGGCGGTGCTTGAGGCGCATGGCCAGGATGACGCCTGCGCCGTGTTCGTCGGCCCAGGAAAATCCGCCTCCAATGACGAAGAGGTGGTAATCGGCCAGGCGCTTGGTCCCCCCGATGATGGCATTCAAATGGACCCGCTCGGGCAAAGCGCCTGCCAGATGAAGGATGTGGGCCGTTTCCCAGTCGCAGTTGAGGCCGAAGCCGGTGAGCACCAAGGCTCGTACGTCCTTCATGGGTCGGTTGTCCTCCAAGGGATCAAAACACATTTTGCTCTGTTACGTCCCCCCTTGGCGGGGGAGGTGCCGTTACGCTCGCCAGGCCAGGTCGCGAGTACAGCCCCCCCTGCCGGTCGTCAACCTTTGGTCCATCGGCGAGGGGGCCATCTGCGCCTCTTTAGACGGGCTCCTGGCTCCAGGTGCCGCTCCAGGCCTTTCGAAGGCTCTCCACAGGCACCTGCACCAGCTCCTTTCCATCGGTCCCACGGATCTGGAAGATCGGCGCCTCGGTCACACGACCGATGCGTGCCGCGGGAAGGCCCTCCATGAGCTCTTGAAAAGCCGCTTCCCGCTGGGGCGGCACCGTGACCAGGAAACGCCCCAGGGATTCACTGAAAAGCAATGCCACATGGGATAGGGATCCTTCGGCCGGAACCCGGGACAGATCCCAGGTCATACCCAGCCGGCCGGCAATGGCGGCCATGGCCCCGTGGACGGCCAGTCCTCCCCTTCCCACCGCGCGGCAGGAAGCGCACAGGCCTTGGGCCACTGCCCTTTCCAAGGCCCGGTAGAGCCTCAAGAAGTCTTCCGAATGGGCCCGGGGAATGTTCAAACCCACGTGGCCCAGGTGCTGGTAGTATTCCGAAGCGCCCAGCTCGTTTCGGGTGATCCCCAGCACGTAGACCAGATCCCCGGGCATCTTCACGTCCATGGTGAGGCACCGGGTCACGTCCGGCACCACCGTGGTGGCGGTGAACTGGAGCGTGGGAAGCCCGGAAACCTTGTGGCGTTCCCCGTAGGCGCCGGGCAGGTGGCCGTCCACATACATGCTGTCCTTGCCGGAAAGAAGGGGGATCTGGTAGGCCAGGCACATATCGCGCAACGCCCAGTTGGCGCGCACCAGCTGGGCCGCCTTGTAGCGACCGTCCGGGTTCCGTTCCGGATCGTATTGGATGTTGGGCCAGCAGAAGTTGTCCACTCCGCCGATTTCGTCCAGCATGCCGCCCACGGAAAGGAGCCGGCGAACACACTCGTCGATGGAGGCTTCCACCATGTGGTAGGTGTCGATCTGGGCATAGGTGGGGTGGAGCGCCTGGGTGACGGCCAGACCCCGGTTGGAGGTGAGCACCGGGCGGATCACCGCCGCATCGTTGGGCACATCCCGGTCACGGCCCACCAGGAACTTGACGGCGCTGGTCCCTTGCACCTCGTGGTCGTACTGGCGCTGGATCCATTCGCGACTGCACAGGTTGGGCGATGCCAGCAGATCGCAGAGCAGGCGCCCCCAGTCTTCCGGTTCGCTCAACACCGGCTCCGTCAGGCCGCGTGAGCGGGGCGAGCGCCATTGGGCCTCAAATTCCCACTGGGGAAAATCCTCCCGGAAGAAGCTCAGATCCAGGTAAGCGCAGGTGCGCCCCTGGTAGGTGAGATGGAGCTTTCCCGAATCTTCGTAGCGCCCGATCACGGTGCATTCCACCTCATGAAGGCGTGCCAACTCCATGAACCGGTCCAGGTTTTCGGGACGCACGGCCACGGTCATGCGCTCCTGGGATTCGGATACCCAGATCTCCCACACGTCCAAGCCTTCGTACTTGAGCGGTACCTTGTCCAATTCCACGAAAGCACCGCCGGCCATCTGGGCCGACTCTCCGATGGACGACGACAGTCCGCCGCCCCCATTGTCGGTGATGAAGGTGATAAGCCCCTCGTCCCGGGCTTCCAGGAGGAAATCGTGCATCTTTTTCTGGGTGTAGGGGTCGCCGATCTGCACATGGCCGGCGGGGGTCTGTTCGCTGTAACTTTCGCTGGAGGCGGTCACCCCGTGGATGCCGTCCTTTCCCACCCGGCCACCGGCCATGATGATGAGATCTCCGGGGTTGGGCTTCTTCTGCTCCGTGGGCTCGCCTTTGACCGTTTGGGGCATGAGTCCGATGGCCCCCACGAAGACGAGGCACTTTCCCAGGTAGGAGGGGTGATAGAGAAGGTTTCCGAAGACCGTGGGTACCCCGTGCTTGTTGCCTCCGTCCCGCACGCCCTCCACCACGCCGTCCAGAAGCCGGCGTGGGTGCAGGTGCGGGCGCAGTGGGCCGGCATAGTCCCGCGGCCCCACGCAGTAGCCGTAAAAGCCGGCGATGAGGCGCGATCCTTTGCCCGTTCCCATGGGATCCCGGTACACCCCCACGATGCCCGTCAGAGCGCCTCCATAGGCCTCCATGTTGGATGGGCTGTTGTGGGTCTCCGCCGTGATAACGTAGTGGTGATCATCATCGAAGCGGGCCACGCCGGCGTTGTCCCACAGGACCGACACCACCCAGTCCTTGCGTCGCTGGATCTCCAGGGTGGGCGCCTCGATGCAGGTCTTGAAAAGGCTGTCCACCACGGATGCATCGCCGGAATCCAGGTCCCGGTAGTAGAATTTCCCCCGAAAGGTATTGTGGTTGCAATGATCGCTTCGCGCCTGGCTGATGGCTTCCAGTTCCACATCGGTGGGAAGATCCAGCCCCACCCGGCGCCGCTCTTCCCGGACGTCCTCCCGGAGGAAGTAGGCTCGGATCACGGGAATGTCCCGCGGATTGAGGGCCAGGTTCCGCTGGTCGCTCAGCTTTTGAAGTTCCTGGTCGCTTCCCACGGCCAGGGTCTGAACGGTGGGCGTGTGGGCCAGTTCCACCTTGGGAAGGATGATTCCAATCCCTTCCCGCGGATCCCAGTCCTGTGGAGCGTAGATGCGCCACTGCTGAATGATGTCGTTGGCCAGCAACTCCCGGGCCACCACGTCCACCTGATGCCGACTGAGCGGGGCATCCCGAAGGAGGAAGAGTTTGGACGTGTAGGCGGCCGCCTTGGGATCCAACGGCCTGCGCAGGTAGTCGGCGATGGCCTCCAGGGCCACGCTTCCCGCCGTATCCCGCACCCCCGGCCGAAATCCCACCCAGACGGCCCAATCGAAGTCCTGGGCCCGTGCCAGCGGCTCGGTGCTGGAAACCTGGGTCACCGGATTGGTGAAAATCTCGGTGCGAACGGCTTTCACTTCCTCTTCGTTCAGACCGGCATCCAGCGTGAGCACCTGGATCACCCGGGCGCTTCCCACGCGCCAGCCGAAGTAGTCATGGATCATTCGGCAAAGCTCGGATCCTTGGGCATCGAAAAGGTGTGGCTTGAGAGCGATTTCCAGTCTGACTGCCATGGGTCTATCCCGTTTGTCCTGACGTTATCCGATGATAAATTTCAAGGCGATGGCCATGAGAAGGACGCCTCCCACCACGCCCATGCGCCGGCCCCACAGGGCGGAAAGCCGGCTGCCGATCCGCATGGCCGCCCAGGTCATGAGACCGGCGGTGACACCGATGCACACGGCGGCCCCCAGAAGGCGCCGGCCCAGAAGCCCGAAGCTGAAGCCGACCCCCAACGCATCCAGGCTGGTGGCGATGGAAAGAACCACCAGGCTCATGCCTCGGGTGGGATCGCTACAGGCCATGTCATCGGCATCCTCCCCGCGCAGGTTTTCGTACGCCATTTTGGATCCGATGAAAAGAAGAATGGCGCAGGCGAGCCAAGGGCCCCAGGTGCGCGCCACTCCCACCAGCGTGGATCCCAAGGCCCAGCCGAGAAGCGGCATGGCGAACTGGAAGAAGCCGAAATGGAAGGAAAGTCGGAAGATGTGACGGGGCGTGCAGAAACGCGTTCCCACGCCCAGGCCCACGGCAAAGGCATCACAACCGAGGGCGACGGCCACCAACAAGGTCTCCCAGGGGGACATGACGCTCCTTCGTTCGACAGCGCGGCGTGCCGCGCAGGATTGTCCGCCGACTCATGAGCCCGGCCTTGCCGGGAAATGAACCGCCCTGGTGGCCCGCCCCCTACTGCGCCATGCGTCCCAAAGGACGATGCTTCGGCCTGGTTCCAGGCGCCTGTCATGCCCCAGCCATCAGGTGTAGAAGATCTCGTATTGGGTTCCGTAGCCCCGATACTGGAGGCTCAAATCCCCCAGAACGCGGGCGATGCTCGGATCCAGCTGGGTGAACTTGATTCCCATACCCCGGGGAGTGGTGGTGTCATCGGTTCCGTACAGATTGGACCAGACCACTTCCCCTTCCACTTCAATGGGGTTTCGAAGGCCGGGAAAGTTCAGGCTCAGACGGATGCGCGTCTGGATGGGGGCCGGTTCCGCACAAAGGACGAGCATGCCCCGCTCGTTGAAGTGCACGGATTTGCCCATGCCCTTCTTTTCCCCGTAGACGAAGGCCACCTGACACGGCTTGGGCCGCTTGTCGGGTCCTTGTCCATCTACGTTGCTTCCGTTCAGCATACGGCCTCTTTCGTGCCACGATTGGTGCAAGTCCTGGGTGATCTACGCACCGCCGCGGACCGAAGCATGTTGGGTGTCCGAGCCCGGTGCGGCCCCAGGCAAGCCCATGGGCCGGGACCGGGAAACCATCGCAACGGAAGGCTCAGCGCAACTGGGCCTGGAAGGCACTCAGCACCTTCTCCGTGATCCGCTGGTGCAGGGCGTTGACCTCCTCGTCGGTCAAGTTCCTGTCCGGTGCTCGGTAAACCAGGCGATATCCCACGCTCTTCCGGCCCTCGCCCAGTTGCTTGCCGCGGTAGAGATCGAACACGTCCACCTGCTCCACCAACGGTTCGTTCAGCGAGCGAATGAAATCCAATGGGGCGGCCACCGGCAGGTCGTCCGTCACGATGAGAGCCATGTCCCGGGCCACGGCGGGGAACTTGGGAAGCGGCGAAAAGCCCGGGTGTGGGCGCTTGAGGCGGAAGAGCTCTTCGAAGTCCAGCTCAAAGTAGTAGGCATCGCGTTTCAGGTCGAAGGCGTCCTGCACATCGGGATCCACCCGCCCAACGGATCCCACCAGGTGGTCTTCCACCAGGACGGCGGCTCCCACGGCCGGATCACAGTAGGGGGGAAGGGGCTCCAGGCTGAAGCGCACGGTGTCGGAGCCCAGGTGGAAGCATTCCAGAACGGCCTCCACGGCTCCCTTGGCGTCCGCGTAATCCACCGTCTCCTCGGATCCATAGAGCAGGTGCGGAACGCGACGTCCGGCCAGCAGTCCCGCCAGGTGATGGTCTTCCTGCGGCAGGCTCTGGTCCGGGCGAGGTAGAAAGACCTTGCTCAGTTCAAACAGGCGCAGATCCAGATTGCCGCGGTCGAAATTGTGACGCGCGGTGGTCAGCATGCCGGGAAGAAGGGAGGTTCGCATCACGGCCTGCTCCTCGCTCAACGGATTGCGCAGGCGCACGGGGCGAAGGCGGGCGTCGCCTTCCGGAAGGCCCAGGTCTTTCACCCCCTTCTCCGAAATGAAGGAATAGGTCACCACCTCATCAAAGCCCAGGGCGGTCAGGGCCTGCTTGACCTGGAGTCGCAAAGACGCATGGGGGTCCGGCGGATCGGCGTAGAGGGGAGCCGCGGCGTGGGTGACGGGCACCTGGTCATAGCCCACCAGGCGCACCACCTCCTCGGCCAGATCCACTTCCCGGGTCACGTCGTGACGGCAGGACGGCGGGGTGACCCTGAGGGTCTCGGAATCGGCCTGTTCCACGTGCATCTCGATGGATTCCAGCACCTTTGCCATGGTGGCCGCATCCAGGTCCAGGCCCAGGAATCGGTTCACCCTGGGAACGCGCAAGGAAATGGTCGGCCGTTCCAGGGGGGACGGGTATTGGTCGATGGCTCCCGTTGCCAGAACCCCCCCGGCCAGCTGGAGCATCAACTGCGCCGCCCGGTCCAGGGCGCGGGGAACTCCCTCCGGATCGATCCCCCGCTCGAAGCGGTAGCTGGACTCCGTTCGAAGCCCCAGTTTGCGGCTGGAACGCCGGATTCTCTCGGGCTGAAAGTAGGCGCTTTCAATAAGAACCTGCGTGGTCCCTTCCGTGATCTCGGAATCCAGGCCCCCCATGATCCCGGCGATGGCCACGGGACCCACGCCGTCGCAGATGAGGAGCGTATCGTCGAACAGGGTCCGCTCCACGCCGTCCAGTGTGGAGAAGCGCTCACCGGCTTGGGCGCGACGCACCACGATCCGCCCTTCCCGCAATCGCTCATAGTCGAAGGCGTGCAGGGGTTGTCCCATCTCCAGCATCACGAAGTTGGTCACATCCACCACGTTGTTGATGGAGCGGATGCCGGCGGCTTCCAGTCGCCGTTGCATCCATCGCGGGGAAGGGCCGATGCGAACGCCTCGGATGAGACGGGCCGCGTACCGAGGACACCCCAAAGGGTCTTCCAGGGTGACGGAAGCGGCTTCGTGGATGGACGGGCCGGTCTCATCCAGAGAGATCTCCGGGTAGCGGACCCGGGTGCCGGAAAGGGCCGCCACTTCCCGAGCCACCCCGATCATGGACAGACAGTCGCCCCGGTTGGGCGTGATGGACACATCCAGGATGGCGTCGTCCAGGTCCAGGGCTTCCAACAGGGTCTTTCCCAGGGGCAGAGCCGGGTCCAGCACCCAAATACCGGACGCATCGTCACCCAGGAGGAGCTCCCGCTGGCTGCAGAGCATGCCTTCGGAGACCTGGCCGCGGATCTTGGCTTTGGCGAGCTTTTGCCCACTGGGAAGGACGGCGCCCGGAAGGGCCAAAGGGACCACCTGTCCCGACGCCACGTTGGGCGCGCCGCAGACCACCTGGCGAACGCGGCTTCCGTCAAAGACCTGGCACAGTCGCAGCTTGTCCGCGTTGGGGTGCGGTTCTACAGCGTCCACTCGAGCCACCACCACCTGCTGGAGGAAGGCGTAGGGGCGTTCCACCGCCTCTACTTCCAGGCCCGCCATGGTGAGGCGATGGGCCAGGGTGTCGGCGTCCATGGTAAAATCCACGTAGTCTTTGAGCCACTGGGTGCTTACGAGCATGGAAGTTCCCTCTCGATGCCTGATAAACGGGGTGGGCCGTTACAACAAAGGGCACGACGGGGTCGTGCCCTTTGGGATAGCGGCATGGTCCACAACAGGGTGCGGTGCGGCGATCACTTCCCCCCGCTAAAATTGCCTCAGGAAGCGCACGTCGTTCTCGAAAAAGAGTCGCAGGTCGTTGATCCCATAACGAAGCATGGCGATGCGCTCAATGCCCATGCCGAAGGCGAAGCCGCTCACCTCATCCGGATCGTAGCCGACCATCTTGAAGACCTCCGGATCCACCATGCCGGATCCCAGGATCTCCAGCCAGCCCGTCTGGGAACAGACCCGGCAGCCGGTCCCGCGGCACATGACGCACTGGATGTCCACTTCCGCGCTGGGTTCCGTGAACGGAAAGAAGCTGGGCCGAAACCGCAGGCCCACATCCGATCCAAACATTTGCTGCACGAAGATGGTCAAAACCCCCTTGAGGTCCCCGAAGGAGATATGGCGGCCCACCATGAGTCCTTCCACCTGGTGGAACATGGGGGTGTGGGTCACGTCGGAATCACACCGATAGGCCTTGCCGGGGGCGATGATCTTGATGGGCGGACGCTTCCTTTCCATGGTACGGATCTGAAGCGGAGAGGTGTGGGTGCGCAAGACCACCTCGTCCGAGACGTAGAAGGTGTCTTGCATGTCCCGGGCCGGATGATCCTTGGGGATGTTGAGCGCCTCGAAATTGTAGTAATCCAGCTCGACTTCCGGCCCCTCCACGGTCTCAAAGCCCAACCGGTTGAAGATGGCGGCGATATCCAGCGCGGTCTGGGTGATGGGATGCAAATGACCGGTCCAGGGGCGCCGGCCGGGAACGGTGACGTCCACCCTGGATTTGGGGCGCCGGGCCTCCTTCTTGGCCCTCTCGATGGCCTCCGCCAGGCGTTGTTCCAACTGGGCTTTGGCCTCATTGAGAATCCGACCGGCTTCCGGCCGGGCTTCCGGTGCCACGGTGCCCAGCTGTTTGAAAAGGGCCGTCAGTCGGCCCTTGCGGCCAAGAAAGCCCACGCGCACGGCGTCCAGGGCCTTCAGGTCCACCCCCGCCGCCTCGATGGCTTCCTGCGCTTCCCGAAGAACGCTTCGAGCTGCCTCTTCCATGGGTTCCTACGCCGCTTCTTTGGCCACGGCCACGAGCTGGGCAAAGGCCTGGGGATCGGAAATGGCCAGGCCGGCCAGAACCTTGCGATCCAGTTCCACGTTGGCCTTCTTCAAGCCGTTCATGAAGGTGGAATAGCTCATTCCGTGCTGGCGCGCCGCCGCGTTGATCCGCATGATCCACAGGCTTCGGAAATTGCGCTTCTTGGCGCGCCGATCCCGGTACGCGTAGACCAGGGAGCGCTGGACGGTTTCCTTGGCGGTGCGCAGCAGCTTGCCGCGGCCGCCGCGATAACCTTTGGCCATCTGCAGGATCTTCTTGCGGCGCCGACGCGATTTGACTGCCTTTTTCACTCGAGGCATCTTTCCACTCCTTGAAAGTCACAGCGGTCGATTGGAGCCGGTCTGGACCGACGGGACCGCCTACAAATAGGGCAACATCTTACGCAGGGCCTGCACGTTGGCGGCATCCACGATGGTGGATTGACGAAGCCCGCGTTTGCGCTTGGGGCTCTTCTTGGTGAGGATGTGGCTCTTATAGGCCTTGGCACGCGCGAAGCGTCCACCGCCGGTCTTGCGAAAGCGCTTCGCAGCTCCACGGTTCGTTTTCATCTTTGGCATGGATTCCTCCGAACAGTCTCGGTTCTCAAGGTCTCGGGCCCTATGGCACAAAAGAGCGCAACGCCGCTCCCGCGCGGTGTTGCGTCCGGCGCGTGAAGGGAGTGCGGCAAGGCGCACCCCTTCCCTCAGCAGATTCGAGGCGTGTAATCTATTGAGAGGCCGTGGCCCTGTCAAGCTTTTTGTGAGAAAGCTTAGGCCTTTGGCGCCAGGATCATGATCATGTTGCGCCCTTCCATCTTGGGCGGCAGCTCCACCACGGCTTCGTCCTGAAGCTCGTCCAGGATCCTCTGAAGGACCATGGCCCCGCGTTCCTTGAAGGCGATCTCCCGCCCGCGGAAGATGACCGTCACCTTGGCCTTGTCCTTCTGGGCCAGAAAGCGGCGGATATGGCGCAGCTTGGTCTGGATGTCGTGTTCGTCCGTCTTGGGGCGGACCTTCACCTCTTTGACTTGAATGACCGTCTGCTTTTTCTTGGCTTCCTGGGATCTCTTGCTCTGCAAGTACTTGAACTTACCGTAGTCCATGATCTTGCAGACGGGAGGATCGGCGTTGGGGGCCACTTCCACCAGGTCCAAGCCTTCCTCTCGGGCCGCCTCCAGAGCCTGTTGAAGGGGCATGATGCCCAGCTGGGTACCGTCGGAACCAACGACGCGCACTTCGCGAGCCCGAATCCTCTCGTTGATGTTACCTTGTTGCTTTTTCAGGGTTTTCTCCTCCTTGATGAAAGTTGTCCATGCGCCCGCTCCCCATCCAGGCAGTCCGCCCGGTGAGCCTTACACGGCGCCGAGACCGATGCGTCCGCCGGAGCCCTCCAGGCATTCTTTTGCCACCAGCTCCACGAACGCCTCCACGGGCATGAGGTCCAACTGGGTGCCGTCGCGGCGCCTGGGGCGCACGCCGCCGGCTTCCACTTCCTTGTCTCCCACCACCAACATGTAAGGGACCTTCTGAAGCTGGGCTTCGCGGATCTTGAACCCCAGCTTCTCGTTTCTTTCATCGATTTCCGCGCGCATTCCCGCATCCAGCAAGCGCCGATGCACCGTGCGGGCAAAATCCAGCTGGTTGTCGGTAACCGTCACCACGATGGCCTGAACCGGAGCGAGCCACGTGGGAAAGGCGCCGGCGTAGTGTTCGATGAGCACGCCCAGGAAGCGTTCGATGGCGCCCAAGATAACGCGGTGGAGCATGACCGGGCGATGGCGGTTGCCGTCCGGGCCCACGTAGGTGAGGTCGAAACGTTCCGGTAGGGTGAAGTCGCACTGGATGGTGGCGCATTGCCACTTTCGCTCCAGGGCGTCTTTGAGCTTCACATCGATCTTGGGTCCGTAGAAGGCGCCCTCCCCTTCACAGATGTGGAAGGGGATGCCCTTGTCCTGAAGGGCGTCCATGAGGGCCTGGGTGGCCCGCTCCCAGTCTTCATCCGTACCGATGGACTTTTCAGGCCGCGTGCTGATCTCCATCTCGTAGTCGAAGCCGAACAGGCCCATGACCTCGATGACAAAGTCCACAATGCCCTGGATTTCCGAATGGAGCTGCTCGGGTGTGCACAGGATGTGGGCATCGTCCTGGGTGAACTGGCGAACCCGGAGCAGACCGTGCAGGACGCCGGACTTTTCATGACGGTGCACGGTGCCCAGCTCGAAAAAGCGCAAGGGCAGATCCCGGTAGCTCCGCACTTTGGATTTGTAGATGAGCATGTGCGCCAGGCAGTTCATGGGCTTGATGCCGTAGGACTGGCCGTCGATCTCCGTAAAGTACATGTTTTCGCGGTAGTTGTCGAAATGGCCGGAGCGTTTCCACAGGTCCGTCTTAAGCAAGGTCGGGCCCATGACGATCTGGTAGCCGCGCCGCAGGTGTTCCTTCTTTTCAAAGGTCTCCAGGATGTGGCGGAGCAGAGCGCCCTTGGGGTGATAGATGACCATCCCCGCGCCCACCTCATCGGAGAAGCTGAAAAGGTCCAGCTCACGGCCCAGCTTGCGATGATCGCGCTTTTGCGCTTCTTCCAAAAACTGCAGGTACTTCTTCAGGGCCTTCTTGTCGGCAAAGGCCGTTCCATAGATGCGCTGCAGCATGGGATTGCGCTCGTCGCCCCGCCAATAGGCGCCGGCCACGGAAAGAAGCTTGCACGCCTTGATGTGGCCGGTGTGGGGGATGTGGGGGCCGCGGCACAGATCCACAAAGTCGCCCTGGCGATAGATGGAGACGGTGGGCTCTTCCAGTTCCTCCAGCAATTCCACCTTGTATTTTTCACCCTTTCGGCGGAAGAGCTCGATGGCCTCCTGGCGCGGCAGTTCCTGACGTTGGAAGGGGATCTTGGATTGGATGATCTGCTGCATCTTGGCCTCTATCTTGGCCAGATCGTCGGGACTGAAGGGGCGGGCCACCTCGAAATCGTAGTAGAAGCCGTTTTCGATGGCCGGTCCGATGGCCACCTTGGCCTCCGGGAAGAGGCTGAGCACGGCCTGGGCCATCACATGGGAGGTGCTGTGACGAAGAATCTCAAGGCCTTCCGGGCTGTCGGCGGCCACAGGTTCCAGTTGGGCGTCGGATTCGATGGGGCGCGTGAGGTCGACGAGCCGCCCGTCGAGCCGGGCCGCGATCCAGTGGTTCCCCTTGACGCCCAGAGCCTCCAGGGCCTCCTGCACGGTCTTCCCCACTTCCACTTGGGCACTCTTCCCGTCGGGCAATGACAATCTGACGTGTTGGGCTTCTGCGTGCATCTTCCTTCTTGTCCCCTTTCCTTGCGCGGCCCCTTCCGGGAGGTTTCCCGGATCCGGCGAAACAAAAAAGCATCAGCCGCCGCAAGACGGTACTGATGCTCTGTGGTCTTCAATCGGCTTGCGCGCTGAGTTGCGATCCGCTGCCTGCTTTGCGCTTCACCCGCTGGCCTTGTGTATCTGTTTGGTGCGGCTATGGGGTTCCTGGCCCTCCGCCCCCTCAAAGGGGTGGTAGGCACGGGCGGGATTGAACCGCCGACTTCTACCGCGTCAAGGTAGCGCTCTCCCACTGAGCTACGTGCCTACGAGGTTGGTCACCCTATAGCGAAAGAGCCCGGCACTGTCAAGGAAAATAGAACCTTCACTGCGCCCTGCCCTCTTCGCCCCCTTCCCAAATGCGAAAGGCGATCAGAATGTAGTGGATGCCGCTGGTGATGGTCAGAAGGCCCGTGAGCACATAGAGGCTTCGGCTGGCCCAGGCGGGAAGGGTGAGAAGCGGCGTGGCCAGGGTGGCCAAGATGGTGATGATCTGAGCCAGGGTCGTGGCTTTGCTGACCCAGCTGGGGCGGATCTCCAGGTGCACCTGGAAGAACATGAGGGTCATGACCCCGATCACGATGAGGGCATCGCGGCTGACGGCGATCACCACCAAGGACGTGGGAAGCAACTTGAGGCGTCCCAGCAGGATGAAGCTACTCACCAGAAGGATCTTGTCCGCCAGGGGATCCAGGTAGGCCCCCAGCCGGCTTTTTTGGTGGAAGACCCGGGCGATGAAACCGTCCAAGCCATCGGTGATCCCGGCCAAAAAGAAGACCATGAGGGCCTCCGTCAGCCGGGATCCAAGCAGAAGCCACACAAGAAGCGGGGTGAGCAAAATCCGGATGAGCGTCAGCAGGTTGGGGATGGTCATGGCCTTTGGGAGTCCTCCAAAGAGGCCGCGTCGGCGGCCGATGGGGGAGCCGGCATCAAAACGAAACGCAGATGTTGCCCGGAGGCGTCGTATTCCTTGAGGCGGAGAATGTGCCCGTCGTCCACGCGCATCCCATCGGCGGCGGCCAGTTGATCGACCATGTGGGGATCCAGGGCGACGGTAATGGACTGCGGTTCCAAGGTGAGGTCGGCGGCCTGCAGTTCGGGGGCCGATTCGGCCAGCAAGGCTTCCAGGTTGAGCCAGGCGGCATAGGGATGCCGGCCGGTGATGGTGATGGTCCATCGCCCGTCTGGGGACGTGCTGTGCGGCGCGGCAGGTGCTTCAGCCGGCATGGTGGACCCAAGGACGCGGTCCAGGGAGGGGACCAGGAGCGCCGCCAGGCGTAAGGCAGCTTCCTGGCGTCCTGCGGCCGCCGGCACCCTTTGTTCCACCGTACCCACACGCACCCCCTCCGGCAGGGCGTAGACGCTACAGCGGGCCACCAGCTCTTGCCCTTCCGTCGTGGCGGTTCCAACGATCACATAGCGCCTTCCCTCCCGGCGTGCCTGATCCAGGACGTGTTGCAGAAGCTGGGGCGAGGAGGGGTCGGTGGCGATGTGGGGATCCAGGGAGGCATATCCCAGGGTCCACAGGTAGTCCGAAGCTTCGTCCTGAATGAGTGGGGCGAGCAGGCCGGGGCTTTTACCCGGCTGTGAAAAGATCCAGGCGCCGTCCCAATTTTCGGCCACCGCCCACACCACGTCCTTGACGGGGGCCGCTGGTGGCGGTTCCGATTGGGTCTGGGCGGAGCCCGCCTCCGAAGCCGTGGAGGCGTTGGTGGCGATGGAAGCCTCCGGAGGCTTGGGCATCCAGGGCTCCAGATCCTTGCTCAGGGCCTTCATGTCCACCAGGACCGATCCCTGCAAACGAAAAAGTTCCTGTTCCGGTGCCTGCGATACGGGCTGATAGCTTTGTACATACCGATCGGGGGAGGCGAGTATCTTCTCTTCCAGCTCGGCGCGGTGGGCCTGGATCTGCGATGGCTGCAATACGGTGCCGATGGCCTGAAAGACCGCTTGCCTCAGCAGATCCTGGATGGCGTTGCGCTGAGACTGGGCGGGGTTGTCCGGGTTGTAGGGGGCGACTCCCTGGGCGTAAAAGGTTTGCACGCCCTCCTGGGAAACGGCCGGCCACACGGGGCCCAAAACCCAGGCCAGGAGAAAGACGGCGAGGCATGTTCTTAGCTGGCGAGCGGAAAAAATCGCAGACATAGAGCACAGACTCCCCTCGGTTCCACGATCCAACTTTTCCTTCTTTTCATGAAAGTCACTTGCTATCATAGAAGACCAACGCAGCTAAAGCCAAAAGTTTCCCTCGTTGCCCCGTGGGGTGGGAATGCACCGAGACCGATGCGCTGTCATTGAGCTGGTATTGAACTCTGCGTCCATTCACCTGCTCACTTCCATCATCGAAGCCTACGATGGGATCGGGACGGTCACGACCCTGGACCGGCGGTTGGCTCGGGTGCGCATTTGCACTCCGTCCGGTTTCGAAGACCTGGTTCGAAAGATTGTGGAAGCCGAAAGGGCTCGGCTCGGCATTCGCTCAGTCCGCCCATCGGAGGCTGGCGCGCCTTGAAAAACCGGGATCGATTGTCTAAGGAGATGGCAAGGAGATGAGCTGGCGTTGGATCCGCGGCGGCGGGGCAGCTCCGGGGCGGTGCAGACCTAGGGCGACCAGGCCCGGGGAGTGCGGCCTGGAGGCGGAATTTTCCAGTGGTCTTTGAGGCCAGTAAGGACGGTGAGATGGAACACGAAAAGGAGCCCGCATACAGCGTGGAGCCCAGGACGTACCAGGAAGGGGAATTGATCCTTTCGGAAAACGATCCCCTGGACGCCTTTTTCGTCATGCTTTCCGGACGGGCCAAGGTCTTTTACAAGGGGCGCAAGGTTCGGGTGCTGGGCGAGCAGGACGTGTTCGGCCTGGAAGGGGCCTTGGGCAAGCGGATCTCAACGTGCGACGTGCGGGCCTCCGAGTCCTGCCGGGTCCTGGCCTACGACTATGAGGCCCTGGATGACTTCTTTGAAAACCACCCGCGCCGCGCCCGAACCCTCATGAATTCCGTGTTGCGACAATTGCTGGAAACCACCGCGGCCGTCCAGGGCGAGGATGTGGTGGTCTTGCCTCACGATGTGGAAATCCACTACTTCGACGACGGACAGACCATTGTTCGAGAAGGCGACCCCAGCACCCAGTTCTACCGCCTGGTCTCCAGCGACGGGGGACTCTTGGTGACTTTCAAGGGCCGCGAGGTGGGCCGCATCGAAGCGCCGGGAGAGTTTTTCGGTGAGATGGCCTGCCTGCTCGGAGGAAAACGGCAGGCCACGGTGACCAGTGTGGGGCGCAGCGTGGTCCAGATGTTCCGGGGCGCCCTGCTGGAACGGATTCTTTCGGAAAATCCCCAACTGGCCTTGAAACTGGTACGAACCCTGGCCCATCGACTGATTCGGGCCAATGTGAAACTGTCGGAAAAGGACCTGAAGACATCCCAATGGAAGGACTTTGTATAGGCAACCATCAGCAGCCTCGGGCACTCTACGTGCACACCTTCGGCTGCCAGATGAACGAATACGATTCCCTGCGTGTCGCGCGTATGCTCGGCCAGGAAGGCTATCGGAGCACCTCCGACCCGGCGTCGGCGGACGTGATCTTCATCAACACGTGTTCCGTGCGGGAGAAGGCGGAGCAGAAGGTCTTTTCCCTGCTGGGACGCCTGAAGCGCCTCAAGAACCGCAATCCGCGGCTGAAGATCGTGGTGGCCGGATGCGTGGCCCAGCAGTTGGGCGAGGATCTCCTGGATCGGTTTCCCCACGTGGATTTGGTTTTGGGAACCCGGGCCATCGGTGCTCTGCCCGGTCTGCTGCACCAAAGCCTGGAGGAGGGGCTGCGCAAGGCCCACTTGCCGGAACATGACGAGGAGGGCTGGAAGGATCTCTTCGGCCAGTCACCAGATTGGGAAAGTCTGGTGGTGGCGCCTGTGACCATCATGCAGGGCTGCGACAATTTTTGCACCTACTGCATTGTGCCATACGTGCGGGGGCGGGAACGGAGCCGACCCGCCGAGGAGATCCTGCGAGAAATCCGCATCCTCACGCGTCAAGGCACGCGGGAGGTGCTGCTCCTGGGCCAGAACGTGAACTCGTACGGTCGGGGGTTGCCCGACGGCATGACCTTTGCCCGGCTGCTTCGCCGTATCGCCCACGAGACGGATGTGGTGCGGATCCGATTCACCACCTCCCATCCCAAGGACCTGAACGACGACCTCATCCAATGCTTTGCGGAGCTGGACAAGCTTTGCCGTCACATTCACCTGCCCTTTCAGGCCGGCTCCGACCGGATTCTGGCCCGCATGAATCGGCGCTATTCGGCGGCCGACTACCTGGAAAAGATCGCCCGGTTGAGGGCCGCGTGCCCCGATATGGGGATTTCCGCCGATGTGATGGTGGGGTTTCCCGGAGAGACGGAAGAGGACTTCGAGGCCACCTTGGACTTGATCCGCACCGTCCGGTTCGACACCCTCTTTTCCTTCCGGTATTCGGATCGCCCCTTCGCCAAGTCCAGCGCCTACGGAGACAAGGTGCCCGAAGACGTCAAGGCGCGTCGCCTGACGCAATTGCAGGCGCTTCAGGCCGGCATCACGCTGGAAAAGCACCGCCAGGAGGTGGGGCGCGTGCGCCACGTGCTGGTGGAATCGGAAAGCAAGGCGGGCAACGGGCAATTGACCGGCCGGACGTCCCAGAATCGCATCGTGAACTTCGAGGGCTCCAAGGATCTGATCGGAAACCTGGTGCCCGTAAGAATTGAAGAAGCCTATTCCCATTCCCTCAAAGGCGTGATTGGGCGGGGGGCGACCCCCTGCTGACGTCTGTGGCCGGTGGGGATGGCGGCCGGGGGCGGGCCCAAAAGGGCGGCCCCCGCATAGAGTTGGGGAACGGACGGCGGAGACGGTCCGCCGACTCCCGCCGGAAGGAGGCTCAATGTATCGACGTATGACAGTGGCCGGTTTGGTCATGGACCCCGAAAGCAACACGCCCATCGTCATCCTCACGGATCCCGAAGGCGACGATCATCTACCCATCTGGATCGGGCTTCTGGAAGCCACTTCCATCGCCATGGAACTGGAAAAGATCAAGTTTCCGCGGCCCATGACCCACGATCTGGTGAAAAATGTTCTGGACCACTTGGACGTGGCGGTGGAAAAGATTGAGGTCTGTGATCTGCGCGACAATACCTATTACGCCCTCATTTACCTGCGCACCGGCTCGGGGGTGAGTGCCATCGATTCCCGGCCCAGTGACGCCATCGCCATCGCCCTGCGCACCGACGCCCCCATCTTCGTCAACGAAGAGGTGCTTCGGAAATCCCAGAAGATACCCGAAGACAAGGACCACCCGGTCTTTCGCCGAGAAGACAAGGAAAACCTGGAAGAGCTGCTGGAAAAGCTGGATCCGGAAGACTTCGGAAAATATAAGATGTGACGGAAACGGTGGACCACTTGTTGGAAATCGCAGCATTGACGGAATGGATCCAGGTGGCGCGCGGGCTGGTGCCTGCCGATCTTTGCCTGAGAAACGCTCGGATCGTCAACGTCTTCACGGGCTCCGTCCAGGAAGGCGATCTGGCAGTCCACGGCGGCCGCTTTGTGGGCTGGGGCCGCTACGACGCCGTCCGCCGGCTGGATCTGAACGGTGCCTACGTGGCGCCCGGATTTATCGACGGTCACCTGCACATGGAAAGCACCCTGTTGGGGCCGTCGGCCTTCTGGCGTGCCGTGCTGCCCAGGGGCACCACGGCGGTGGTGCTGGATCCCCATGAGATTGCCAACGTGCTGGGAGTTGCGGGGATCCGCTACCTTCTTGGAGCGGCAGGGAAGCTTCCCGTGGATCTCTTTTTCATGCTTCCCAGTTGTGTGCCCGCCTCCCCGCTGGAAACGTCCGGGGCCGTGCTGCGGGGTGCGGACCTGCAGACGTTGCGATCCCATCCGCGCGTTCTGGGCTTGGCCGAGGTGATGAACTTTCCCGGCCTGCTGGCGTCGGACCCCCAGGTCCTGGAAAAGGTGGCCCTTTTTCAAGACGGCCCCATGGACGGCCACGCACCTTTTGTGTCCGGCGAAGATCTCAATGCCTATACGGGGGTGGGGATCCGTACGGATCATGAGGCCACCACACTGCAGGAGGCCCAAGAAAAGCTGAGCAAGGGCATGATGCTCATGATCCGGGAAGGAAGCCAGTCCAAGGACTTGGAAGCCTTGCTGCCGGCGGTGACCGACGCCACCTGGCCCCGGTGTATGCTGGTCTGTGACGACCGGCACCCGACCGATCTTCTCCGTGACGGCCACATGGATGCGGTGGTGAACCGGGCCGTCTCCCTGGGTCTGGACCCTGTGCGGGCCATGGCCATGGCCACGATCAATCCGGCGCGCCACTTCGGGCTCAAGGATCGGGGAGCCATCGCGCCTGGATACCGAGCGGATTTTTCCGTGAGCCCCACCCTGCATCCCTGGACGCCGGTGCGCGTCTTCAAAAACGGAGTGGAATGGGTTCGGGACGGGGCCGTGGTGGAAGGGATGGATCAAGTCCCCTGGGAACACGAGGGTCTTCCCGAAAGCCCCATGTGGCTGCCACCCCTTCGGCAGGAAGACCTGCGGGTGCGGGCCGAAGGCGCCCGGCTCCGGGTGATCACAGTGCATGCCGGAAGCCTCATCACCGACCAGGATCTGGTGGAGGTGCGCCCGACCGACGGTTACGTGGCGGCCGATCCGGCTCAGGACCTGCTCAAGGTGGCGGTGTACAATCGCTATGTGCCCACGGATCCGCCCGGGCCGGCGGTGGGATTCGTGAGAGGCTTCGGCCTGCAGCGGGGGGCTGTGGCGAGCACGGTCGCCCACGACTCCCACAACCTGGTGGTGGTGGGAGCGTCCGATTCGGCCATGATTGTGGCGGCCAAAGCCGTGGCCGCCACCGGGGGCGGGCTGGCGGTGGCCGACGATGACCACGTTCTCGCCTCCCTTGCTCTGCCCATCGCCGGACTGATGAGCCCGCGGCCGCTGGAGGAGGTGTGCCGGGAGCTGGATGCACTCAACCGGGCCGCGCGCAGCCTGGGATCCACCCTGCCCCACCCTTTCATGGCCTTGTCGTTTGTGGCACTTCCCGTCATCCCCCGGCTGAAGATCACGGACCGGGGGCTGGTGGATGTGGAAGCGTTTCAGTTGGTACCGCTTTTCGTTCGGGATTGAGAGAGGTTGCCGCGGGCAACGGGGTCTTATGGCGAACCCCGGCGCCTCCGGCAGCCCATGGGGGAACACTGGTCAACGGAGTGGAGAGGAGGGCTGCTTATGTCCACACTGACTTGCCGATCGTTTGATGATGTGGTCAATTTCGCTATCCGAAAAGAAGAACTGGCCATGGACTTTTATCAAAAATGCGCCGATCGCGCCAAAAATCCCGGTATTCGTGATTTCTTCCTGGAGATGGTAGAAGAGGAAAAGAAGCATCGCCAGCTCCTTCAGGATCTGGATCCCGCCGGCCTGAAGGATTTCACACTGGAAAAGGTCGAAGATCTCAAGATCAGCGACTACCTCATGGACGTGCCCTATCGGGAGGACATGACCTATCAGGAGGCCTTGACCCTGGCCATGAAAAAGGAAGAAAAGGCTCACCTCTTCTACTCCGCCTGGAAGGACAAATGCCTGCACGAAAAGACCGCCAAGGTTTTTGAGAGGCTGGCCCAGGAAGAGATGAAGCACAAAAGGAAGATTGAAGAGGTCTACGACGAGGAGGTCTTGAGCTGGGATTGATCTTCCCTCGGGTCCACTGAGGGTGCCGGCGGTCTTGGCATGGACTTCCGCTTCTTGGAGGTTGGGGGGGCGCCCCGCCGGCTACGACCAACGCTGCGCGGAGGGCGCTCTTCTGGGCTTGAGCCATCTTGGAACGGGGCCATCGTTCCAGAACCGTTGGAGGTGAGGGCGTTTGCCACAGCGGAGGTCTTCCGGGCGGCGAAGGAATCTTCTTCGATAGCCGAGGCCATCGGGTAAGGCTTTTCACTTCGTGGGCTTCGCAGAACCTTTCTGCGCGGGGCGCACGCCCCGCCAGCCCGGAGGGAAGAAAGAGGTCGCGGTCGTTGGAGCCGGGGAGCCACGGTGGGACGGGCCCGTGGTGAGCCCGTTTTCTCATGCCCCCCAATGGGCGCTCAACATCTGCCGCCGTTCACAAACGCCGGATTGGGCTTTCGGTGCCGGCCTTTGTGATGGCGCTTTTTTTTGAAGGGAGATCATGAACCGAACCACCCAGGCCTATCTGGCCGTCTCCGGTGCCGTCACCTTCTGGGGGATCTCATTTGTGGCCACCAAGGTGGCCCTTCGGGCATTTCCCCCCCTACAGCATGCTCACCGCGCGCTTTGTCCTGGCGGCCGTCCTGCTGGGTGGCCTGTGGATGGCGCGATCCAGGGAGCGGATCCAGCTTCGGGACGCGGGACTTTTCGTGCTTCTGGGCATCATGCAGCCCGGACTCTATTTCGTGTGCGAAACGGAGGGCCTGCTGCGCACCAGCGCCTCCGTGGCATCGCTTATCATCGCCAGTATCCCCGTCTTTGTGGCGGTTCTGGCCTCCATCTTCCTCCGAGAACGCATCTCGACCCGTGGAGCGGTGGGGATCGGGCTCACTCTTGTGGGAGTGGCCCTGCTGGTCAAAAACGGTTCCGAGGCCCCTGGGGCGGTTGTCTCCTCATTGGCAGGAAACCTTTTGGTCCTGGGCGCCGCCCTGTGCGCCTCCATCTACACCATCGTCAGCCGCTCCTTGGGTGCGCGCTACGGGTCGCTGACCGTGACCACCCTCCAGGCCTTCTGCGCCCTTCTCTTTTTCCTTCCCTTCGCGGTCGCGGAATGGGACGGCCGGTGGATAAAAGGTGTTTCCACGGAAGCCCTGGCGGCTGTGATCTTCTTGGGGCTTTTTGCCAGCCTTCTCGCTTTTCTCCTCTACAACCAAGGGCTTCGCTCCCTTCCGGCGTCCACCGTGTCCGTCTTCATCAATCTCATCCCGGTGGTGACCGTTCTGACCGCCTTCGTCGTGCTGGGAGAGCGGCTGTCGGTGGGGCAGATCGGCGGAGGATGCCTGGTGGTTGCCGGTGTCGTGTTGAGCTCACGGGGTCGCCAAACCGCCACCGGCCGGGGACGGGCGAAGGAGTGGCTGAAGGCCGTGTCAAAGCGCGGGACTGCGTACAGGGGCCTTGCCCTGGGTGCTGCGGAGCAGCACATAGAAGGCGCCGCCGCCCCCGTCCCAGGTGCGGGCGGTGGCAAAGGCGAGCACGAGCCGCTTTAGGGGCGCTTGGGTGAACCATTGAACCAGAACCCGCTTGAGAACGGGTTCCTTGCCCTTGGAATTCAGCCCCCGGCCGCAGATCAGCAAAACACAGCGCAATCCCCGCATGTGACTTTCCTGAATGAAACGGATGACGCCGTCCCGGGCTTCGTGGCGGTTCAATCCATGGAGATCCAGGTGGTCCTGGTAGCTGAAGTCCCCGTTTCGGAGTCGGTTGAGGACGGCGGGCGGCAGCCCCACCACGGCGCCGTCCAGGTACTCGTCGGATAAGGTGAGTTCAAAACGGCATTGGCCGCGGACCAGTTCGCCCAGGTGCCGGAGGACCTCCTCGTCTTCCGCCTCCGCAAAGCGGGGGAAACTCGACGGCCCGCGCGTTCGGGGCACGCGGCGGCGCTCTTGAGGATCCAGGGGCACCACGTCGGACATTTCATTGAGGAAGACTTCCTCCTCGGATAAGCTGTTGGATGTCCCATCAAGGGCTTTCAGCGGTTCCGGGGTAAGAAGGGATCGGCGCCGGGCTTTCTTCCGTTCCTTTCGGGCCCTGGCAATCTGTTGATCCAACTCGTGGAAAGGGGTATAGAAGCCCCTGGTTTGTGATCCGGAGGAAGGATGGGACCGGGGGGTGCGTCCGGGCGATGACACCTTTTTTCTTTTTCCCATGGTTTCGCTCCATTTTCGATCTTGTGATAACACAGCCTCCAATGACAGGAAACCGCTCATGCGACCGTACATACTGATCGATTCCGACGACCAGCTTCAAAGCCTCATCCCGGACCTGCACCGTCACAGGCATGTGGCCGTGGATACGGAATCCAACGGCTACTACGCCTATTACGAAAGGGTCTGCCTGATCCAAATCTCCACATCGGACGACGACTATATTCTGGATACCCTGGCACTGCGATCCACGCACCTTCTGGGCGAAATCTTCCGGTCCCCCTCGGTGGAAAAGATTCTGCACGCCGCCGCCAATGACATCGGGTCCCTGAAACGGGACTATTCCTTTGAGTTCCAAAATGTCTTCGATACGGCTTTGGCTTGTAAGATATTGGGAGAAAAGCGGCTGGGGCTTGCGGGTATTCTGGCGGATCGCTTCCAGGTGCAACTGGAGAAAAAATGGCAGCGCTGCGACTGGGGCAAACGACCGCTCAAACCGGAGCAACTCCATTACGCGCGCCTGGACACGCACTTTCTCATTGCCCTGCGCCACCAACTCCACGAAGAACTGGTGGCCAAGGGGCTTGCGGAAGCGGCGCAGGAAGCCTTCCGGCGCGTCTGTCTGCAGGCCCCTCCCCGGGAACGCTTCCCGGAAGACGGATACCGACGGATCCGTGGCGTGCAGAGCCTCTCGCGGGAGGCCCTGCAGGTGCTGCAGGAGCTCTATGCCTTCCGGGACCGGGAAGCCCGGCGGCTGGATCGAGCCCCTTTTCGCGTCTTGTCCAATGAAGCGCTCCTTCGGCTGGCCAAGGCCATGCCCACCACCCAGGCCCAGTTGAACGAGATCAAAGCACTCTCCCGAAACTATCGCTCCGGCCGACCGGCGCGGCGCCTGCTTCAAGCCGTCCGCCGCGCCCTGGACTCCCCGCCCGCAACCCAGCATGCGGAGCGGGCTCTGCCCTGAGCCGGGACATACTCTACTGGAAAAGTAGGTAATGAACGACTAGATTGCAGGGCCTGAAAGCGGCGCAGGTGCGAAGCCGTAACGGTCCGTTATTGTGGAAGAAAGGAATGTTATGGTTCCAGATGCCAGGATTCACATTCAAGACAGTTTCAAGTCCTTTCGTCACGATCAGGAAAAAACGAGGCGGCCTGAGGAAACGGTTCAATGGGTTCGGGAGCGCTTGAAGTCCCTGAACATCCGCATTCTCGCCAAGACCATGAGGATCGATACGGGCCGGTTGGACATTCCCGTTTACATCAGCCTATGTGGTGAGGACGCCACGGCCTATACGGGAACCAAGAAGCAGATGGGAAAAGGCGCCACGGCGGCCCAGTCGGAGGCCAGCGCCGTCATGGAGCTCATGGAGCGGTTCAGCTTCTTTTCCTTCATCCACGGGGCGGACTTTCTGGAGGCACGGGCCTCGGATCTGGGCGCACACGCCGTGGACGCCTCCGTGCTCATGCGTTCCGTCTTCGACCGGCATACACCGGAGGAGAAGGCGCAGCGCTTTTTGGACCAATGTCCGCTCCGATGGGTTCCCGTGCGGAACCTGACGCGCGGTGTGGACCAGTGGGCTCCCATCGACTGGTTCTACCTCATCAACGAATACAACGGACCGGCGGCCGGAAACACGCTGGAAGAGGCGATTTTGCAGGCTTTGTGCGAGGTGGTGGAGCGCCATGTGGGCTCGATCATTTCCCACGACGAACGGGTGACACCCGCCATCGATCCCGAGAGTCTGACGGATCCGGCTTCCCGGGAGTTGGTGGACAAATTTCGCAAAAACGGAATCGAACTTTATCTGCGGGATTTTTCCCTGGATACGGGAATCCCCACCGTGGGGGTACTGGCCTACGACCCGGCCACCTTTCCGGAAAAGAGCGAGATCGTCTTCACGGCCGGAACCACCTCTCACCCGGAAAAGTCCCTGTGCCGGGCGTTGACGGAAGTGGCCCAGCTGGCAGGTGATTTCGAAAATCGAACCACCTATCGTCCCACGCTCCCCAAATACCCGGACCTGGAGGCGGCGGCCTACCTGCGGCGAAACGACGGCGTGATCCCCATCGGAGCGCTGCCCGACATCAGCCACGACAACATGAAGGTGGAAATCGAGCGGGCTGTGGCCGCCCTTTCGCGAATCGGTTTGGAAGTGCTGGTGGTTAACGTCTCCCACCCCCAGCTGCAGGTGCCGGCCGTTTACGTGATGATCCCGGGGGCCCACTTCCTGGAACACACGCGCAACACGGACTTTCCGCAACACATGGCGCGCACGGTCCTTCGCGCCCTGGACGCTGCCCAGGCCTCCCGTCAGTTGGAGATCCTGGATGAGGTGTTCGGACCCCGGTTTGATCTCACCTTCTTTCGGGCACACAGCCTGGAAGCTCTGGGAAACCCGCACGAAGCGCTGAAGCTCTTTTCTCGCTCCCTGGAACAGGATCCCGATCCATCGGAACTGGCCAGCATCTATGTGCACATCGGTTCCTGTTACAAGGACCTGGGAGATTACCAACAGGCACTGGAGGCCCTGGAGAAGGCCGAATCCCACAACGGCCAGCTGAAAGAGATCTACAACCTGCGCGGATTCTGCTTCTATCAGCTCAAAGAGCATCATCGGGCCATCGAGGCCTTCGAACGGGCCATCGAGCTGGATCCCGGATCGGCCATCGACTATGCCAACATCGGTTCCAACTTGCGGGAACTGGGCCACATCCGCGAGGCCGTTCGCCTCTACAAGATGGCACTGGAGCTGGATCCAACCATTGATTTTGCCCGGCAGAACGTGGAACGCCTGGAACTGCAATTGGCTCAAGAGGCCTCCGGCAGCTAGGAGGCCGACGCCGAGGTTTTCTTCGCTTCAGGGCGTCTGGGCTTCCAGTCGTCGCCTCAGAGGCAGACAGAAAACCTTGGGGATGCATACATGGGTCCTGTCCAGAAGGGGCGCGTCGTGCATAACGTCCCTGCCGAAGTGATGATGATCATGGCAGGGACACGGCGTGGTTGAGACTCCGCCTGTTTTAGGTCTTACCTGAATCCGTGAGGCCCTTTGGGCCGTTTTGAGCGGTCCAACACTGGTCGGAAGAAAAGGGTCAACTCCATCCCAATTCCGTGCAGGCTCGTTGGATGGGCGGATGGGATGGATCGCGCCTTTCGGCGCTCCTACAAGCGTCCGCACGGTGCATGGACCTTTTGCAGGAACGGCGAAAGCCGCGACAAGGTCATCTCGGAAGGCGGATTCGCCGGACCTATCGGACAAGATGCGCGCCTTGGATGGCGAAGGTTTGCTGATTTTGGGAAGGCAACCCAGACAGGGATGCGGGTACATCGGCGTCTGAAAACGTTCTCTGTCAGGCGGTACAACCCAACGCCGATGTGACATGGCGCCCATTCAAAGCTTGCTTCCCCCAATGGGGTGTTGCCATCTTCTATCCCATCGGTTGGGAAAAAAGGGGGGCAGGTCCATCTAGCTTCCGTGGCCGGATGAAGGCCCAATCTTTTCGCAAGTGAACGGTGGGAGCCCTTTCACGGCTCACGGCCGATGCTTGGGCCGGGGGGTGTCCAGGGGTAAGGCTCCCGCCGGATTGCGCGGAATGGTTCGCACGATCAAGCGCCCCGAAAAGAGCTCCTTGGCAAGGCGTCGAACCTCCTGGGCCGTCACCTTTCGGACCCTTTCTGGATACCGCTGGTCGTAGTCGAATCCCAACCCCAGCACCTCGTTGACAGCGGCGCTCTGTGCCCTGGACGGCAGACCCTCCAGGTCCAAGGCGTGCATGGTGATCACCATATCCTTGGCCCGCTCCAGCTCCTCCGGGCTGATCTCCTCTCGGGTGACCTTTTCCAGGTTGGTGAGCACGATCTGCTCCACTCGCGGCGCGTTGTCCAGGGTGGTTTGCGTGATCACACCGAAGAACCCTCCGTTCAGCCCGTAGAATGGGAAGCCGTGAACCACGTAGACCAGGTTGTTGGTGCCCCCCCTCAGGGCCTGGTGAAGGCGCCCGCCGGGATAGCCGATGCCGGAAAGCACAGCGTCCAGCACATCCAAGACGGGACGTCGCGGGTCGCGTAGGTCGAGGCCGTTGGTGCCCACGAAAAGCCCCACGGAGGTCTTGTCCGTCTGCTTTTCCAATGGGCGGGATGTTTGTAGCGGGTGGGTTTCCAGGGGCAGTTTCCGTGCCGGCGGCGTGGGCGCCGTCCAGGATCCCAAGACCTTTCGGATGCGTTTCAAGAGCCTTTCGGAGTCAAAATCTCCGTAGACCGCCAGCACGGCGGTTTGGGGCGTGACCATCTTGCGGTAGAAGGCCAGCACATCTTGGCGGGTGAAGGCCGACACGCTGTCCACGGTCCCCAATCGATCGTGGCCGTAGGGATGTTTGGAAAAGTAGGCTTTCTTGAAAAGGCGCACCAGTTCCATCTGCCAGTCTTCGTCCTGGCGTTGGATGGCCTGGAGGGTTTCGTGTTTTTTCTTTCGGATCTCTTCCCGGGGAAACGTGGGGTGGGTGATGACGTCGGCCAGGATGTCCAAGGCCAGGTTCACATCGGAGCTGAGAACCTGTGAGGTGACAAAATAGGTGTTGTTTTGCGATCCGGAGGCGATGTGTCCTCCCACCGCCTCCAGGGCCTGGGCGATTTCCAGCTTGTTGCGCTTCTTGGTCCCGGCGGTGAGAAGAGACGCCGTCAAGGCCGCCAGGCCTTCCTGACCCGGTTCTTCCAGCAGCAGGCCGCCGAGGCCGTAAAGCTGCAGGGTCGCCGTGGGCAGCCGGTGATCTTCCTGGAGCAGTACCCGCAGTCCGTTGGGAAGGCGGATGAGAGAGGGGCCCTTGGCCTGGCGGGCGGGGGGTGGCGGCGCCACCGCCGCGGATGCCTGGGGAGGCGAAGCCGGCACGATGGCGGCCACGGTCATGGCCTCTTCGGTGAGGTAACGGCGCGCCACTCGAAGGATGTCTTCACGGGTTACTTGGCGGATCCCATCCACGTAGTCTTCGTCGAAGTAAGGGTCGCCCGTGTCGAAATAGGAAGAGGCCAGCGAGGAGGCCATCTCCTCCGCCGTTTCCTTGGCGAAGACATGGTCGGCGATCACCTTCTTCTTGGCCTTTTCCAGTTCCTTCCGGGAAACCTTGTGCGATCGGACTGCTTCCAATTCTTCGTCAAGGCTCTGGAATACGCGCGGCCAATTGTCCGGCGGCAGGGTGAGAGAAACCACCCACTGGCCGGGAACGTACGCGGGTGTCCAATTGAAGGCCCCCACGGACAAAACCAGGTTGTCCTTTTCCTTGAGCCGCTGATAGAGCCGGCTGGTTCGGCCGTCGCCCATGAGGATCGACAGCACGTCCAGAGCGTACAGATCTTCATGGGCCAGGGGCACAGAGCGGAAGCCCACCATGGCGTGGACCATGCGCGCCGACGGCATGGGCTTTTCCACCCAGCGCCGCCCCAGGGGCCTGGGTTCGGGGGGGAGCACCACCGGAGGGGCCTGGGCGCGGGGCACCTGGCCGATCTTATCGGCCACAAAGGCGATCACCTGGTCCGGATCCACGGGGCCCGCCACCGCCACCACCATGTTCTGGGGTTGGTAGCGAGCCTGATAATAGGCTTGCAGTTGCTTGCGATTCACGCGGGCGAAAACATCTTCGTATCCAATGACCGGGTGGCGAACGGGATGGACCCGGTAGGCCGTCTTCATGAAGAGCTTCCACAGCTCCCGCCCCGGCTCATTTTGCCCCATGCGGATTTCTTGCAAAATGACTGCCTTTTCCCGGGCCACTTCCTTGGGCGCCAGGGCACACTCGCTCACGTAGGACAAGAGAAGATCCAGGCTTTCCTTCCAGTGGGAAGCCGTGGTGGTGATGTAATAGACCGTACGATCATGACTGGTGTACGCGTTGGAGGCTCCGCCCAGGCGTTCCAGGCGCTGGCGCGCTTGCTCTTCACTGAAGGATCGAGTGGTCCCACCCGCCACCACGTGCTCCAGGTAGTGGGACAGCCCCGCCCCCATCTGAGCGCCTTCGTAGATGGAACCCGCCCTGACGTAGACGCGGGAGGAAACCACCTGGGTGCCCGGAAGGGAACGCACCAACAAGGTGAGCCCGTTGGTGAAGACGGCAAAGGTGTCTCCGGGCTTGCTGTCCAGGAAACGTTCCACCAAAGGATGGCTGGTTCGGTCGGGGGGATCGGGAGGCCTGTGGGCCTGGCAAGGAAGGGTGCCGAGCAGCAAAACGGCGAAGAAAAAGAAGATCGCCAAGGGGAGAGCTGATCGTAAACGCATGGGGTTTCACCTCGTGCCGGTACCGCGCCGGGGCATGACAAACCGGCCATGACGCGCCGCGCTTGGAAGAGCATTGGATGAAAGGGCCAGACCGCTTGGACCATGGCTCGCGGCTGCCATCACTCGGTTCTCACGGCTCATGACGGGTTCCACAACCCCGGCTCGCCAGATCCAGCTGGGAGAGAAAAGATACGGACCGCGGAAAGAAAAGGCCCGGGCCGGGACGAGAGAGCACCGGGAAAAAGGGGCCAAGGCGGGTCAACGGGGCTCGTCTTGCATGGCCGCCAGCTCATCCAGGATCCACTGGATTTTGTCCTTGTCTTGCAAATCTTCGGGCTTTTCCTGTTCCACCCTCAGCAGGTCTTCCAATTCCAGACGGCGGCGGTCGCGAAATCCGCCCACGTCTTTGCGGAAGTGGCGTTGGGCCATGTAGTGGGACTTTTCGTATTCCTTTTCCAACTCGTCGCTCATGGATCCGCGCTCCTTTTTCGCCCGGCACGGAACGCGTGTGTGGGCGTCCCGTGCGGCCAGGTCTCTATGCATGTGTGTTCCATCGTATTGAAGTCAGAACTGTAGGGATGCGGCCCGTTCCTGTCAAGCTCCCATTGCCCCGCCCGGTGGGGCTCGCCCCCCTGTGCTCCCTGGGAGCCTGTCTGACAATGGCCCCTTGGCCTTTTGGGCCTTTCTGACAAATCCGATTCAAGTGTGGCATGTGATGTTTCTTGCGCTTTGTGGGGGGCGGCCTGCCCTGGCCGCACGGGTTCGCAGGGGGCAGCCTGGGCGTTCTCGGACAAGCTCCTGGGCCTTGGACCGTCACACAAGTCCGCGCTCCACCAGGTCTGCGATGATCTGGAAGCGGCGGCAGACCCCCTGGCCGTGGCGCCATCGGGAAGGCGGTCTCTTCAATGCATCAAACAGCCATTGATCGCCCGTCCACACCCACCGCACCAAGGCCTCCGACACCCGCACCTCGTGAAACCATCTCTGGGTGGCCTGGACGGCTTGCCGGACGGAAACGGTGCGCTCCCCGGCCAGGTGTCCCTCGGGATCAAGGAGCCGCCAGGCCACGGCAACGTCTTGGACGCAGAAGACCTCCAGCGCGGCTTTGGCCTGGACGGGCCTCCACACCATGAGGGGGTTGTGCGTGCGGCAGGCCTGTTCCCATTGTTCCAGTCGGTCCACGGTGAGCACGGGATCCCGGGGGCAGCGCGGCCCGGCCGCCCGCAGGGGAAGGCCCCATCGTGCCAGCACATCCTGCTTGGCCCGGTCTCCATGGCAGATCCTGTGCCAGGGAAGCGGAACCTGGGCGTAGGCGGCGGTGCGCCATTGCAGGGTGCGATCTTTCCAGAGGCTATAGGTAAAGGCGGAAGGAAAACAGCGGCATCCGGCGGCCTCCAAGACGGTGGCGAAACGCGGCGTGGGGTACAGCACCCGGTCTGCTCCCAACAAAGCCCTTCGCTCCTCCCGCGTGTAATCCGCCATGCGGGGACGGATTCCCAGGGTTCGCACTGCGCGAACGTGGGACAAAAAGGGGGCCAGAGCCACCAGGCGCCCGGGACGGGCGGGGGCAGCTCCGGCCTTGGATTCCAGGCGATCGCCCCGCTGCACGTTTTGCCCATCAATTGGGCTGGAGCAGAACGTCTGGGTGCACTCCGTAGTTGTAACTGCGCATGCGGAAGTAGTTTTCCAAGAGTCCCACCTTCTGATCCACGTAGTCGTAGATCTTGAGTCGGCGTCCGTTGTTTCCGTTGCCATTGCCGTTTCCGGCCTCCACGGTGCCGTTCTTGTCAAGGCTTCGGATCGCGTGGGCCAGGCCCTTTTGGAAAAACAAGGGGACCGCCAGAAAGAGCACGTGGGCGGTCACGTGCCTGTGACAGTGGAGCAGGGTCTTGGGGGTCAGCAGGACGACGGAAGGCCCCTCTTGGGGCAGGTTCCGGCAGCATTCCGACGCCGCTGCATCCGCTTCGGCGTCTTCCACTTCGCTTTCAAGGGCTTCCTGGCCGGCGGCCGGGACATGGACCGGTATGCCGCGGCGTTCCAGCTCCCGCCCCAGAACCGTTTGCTGCTCCTCACCGCCGCAAATCACCACCAACGGTGAGGATACCGATCCCAGCTCCTCTTGGATATCGTCGGCGATCAGGTGCGTGCGTTGCGCATCGGTCATGAGCGCCTGGAGCATGGGCGAGTAGTCCTCGTCACCGGCATAGGGATACTCGAACTCCGTGGGACGGGCCACCACATGGGCTCGGATAATCCCTTTGCCCTCCCGCGCGTCCTTTTCGTTGATGCTGTAGACCACATCGCCCAGATAGAAATAGACCAACCGGTTCAGGCTGTCACGCCGTTGATCGGTGTTGGCCAGGCCCAGGAGATAGCGGCTGTCAAAATTGGGGAGGAGCTGATGGAGCACCTTGGCGGGACACCGCTGGCATTCGTCCAACAACACAAAGCCCACCTGCTCCTTCACGTCCTTCCACACGCGCATCATCTCCGCCGTGTGCGCCACGGTGATCCGATCGCCCAGCTTGTGGTGGCCGCGGACAAAGACGCCGATCTGTTCCAGGGGCACCTGGAGGAAATTGACGATCTTGGTGATCCAACCCTCCAAGAGGTCCATGCGGGGAATGAGCACCAAGGTGGGCTGTTTGCGCTGGGCGATGACATAGAGAGCGGTCACCGTCTTGCCGCTCTTGTAGCCGCCGATGAGCGTGGCCGCCTGTCGCTCCAGAATCTCCTGGGCCGCTTGGAGCTGATAGTCCTTGAGTCGGCCGTGAAATGCCAGCTCCACCGGCTCCAGGGTTCGGCGGCGGTCGATCAGCTTGTAGGGCTGATGGTGCTTGTTGCACAGATCCAGAAGCTGATCCAGAAATCCGCGGGGCAGCAGGTAGTTGCGGCCCGCCTTGCGGATGCAGTTGATCTGAGGCGGGATGCCGCCGATCCACTCTCCCCGCAGATGCCGCTGTTCGTATTCCGGGTTGGTAAAGACCAAACGTTCCTGGATCTTTCGCATGACAGGGGGGCTGACGTCACCGTAAGGAATCTGGATGCGTTCTGCCACCGTGATTTTGAGAGTCTTCGCGCGCATTGGATTCGAACCACCTTTGATGAGAATTCAAGCTCAAAACAAACTTTTTTGAGCTCGTTGAACATATCATACAAAAAAAGTATGGATTGATAAAGCCCGTTTCCCAACCGATGATCCGACTGGTCCCGCCGGAACCGTTTCGCCGTTGCCATCAATTGATGAATAAGGTAGTCACTGTGGCGGGCCCTGTCAGGACAAGGCCGGGTGCTCTTACCATCGGCCAGAACCGGGGGCCGCAACTGGATGGATCCGTCACGTCTTGATTCGAGAGGAGACCGTCATGTCCCAACCTCCAGAGGAGGCCTTGCAACGGCTGCTGGATCTGGCCAAGGAGTACCAGTCGAAACAAAAAGAGTTGGACCAATGGGCATCCCAGGCGAGCCCGGAGGAGCTGCGTCCTGGTCTCATGGCCTTTGGTGAACGGGCGACCGATCGGTTTCGGGCCGCGCAACAGGTTCTTCTGTTCCATCTCTACTCCGATGAAGCCGCACCCAGCGAAGAGGTTCGAGAGGCGGCCGCCGCCATGTGCCGCTGCTTCGACGAGATGCTCCTACTTTTCCATCGACTGCTGGACGAGGGGGCTTCCCGGGCATGAAGCCCGTCTTGGGGATCCCCACCCTTAATGGGGCTCATCGGCCGGTGGGCCCATTTTCTTGAGCACAATATAGAGGGTGGCGGGATGCTTGAGGCGTCCGGCCACGGCCTCGGCTTTCGGGCCGGTGCCGCAGTAGAGGTCCAGGCGATGGGGACCTCGGATGGCGCCGCCGCTGTCCTGATGAACCACCCAACGCTGAAAAGGTCGGGTTCGCGGACTCCCATCCCCCAGGGGGATGCGCCCCAGGAGCAGGCCCGGGACCGCATCGGGAAAATAGGTGCTGTCGGCCGCCACGGAGCGCCCCGGGGTCAGGGGCACGTGGAGGCTGCCCAGGGGGCCTTCGTCCACCCAGCGGAAGAAGATGTAACTGGGGTTGTGAAAGAGGATCTCATGGAGCCGTTCCGGATGGTCCCGGAGGAAACGGCGTAGGCTCGAAAGGCTCATCTGGTCCCGTGGGATCCATCCCTGGGCGATGACGTAGGCTCCAATGCTTCGGTAGGGATGGCCGTTGGTGCCCGCATAGCCGATCCGGCGCGTGGTGCCGTCGGCTAGCTTAAGAACTCCCGATCCCTGCACGTGGAGGATGAATGCGTCCACGGGATCCTTCAACCAGGCCAGCTCCAGGCCGCGTCCCTTCAGCGCTCCCTGCCCGTCGATCTGCCTGCGGTCGAAGTACGGGACCAATCGGTTTCCCTGGATGCGGCCGAGCAGGCGGCGCGGTCCGCTTGATGGCGGCTGCAGCCAGGGAAAACGCTCCATGGCCACCTGGACCAGGTCGGAAGGAGGTCCGTAGAGGGGGTAGCGAAAGACGGGATCGGGTTGCAGGCGTGCCTCCAGAACCGGTTCGTAGTAGCCGGTGAGCAGCACGTTGTGGCGCGGCTGGGCCGGGTCTTGGTAGGCGTAGAGCTGGAAATCGCGCGAGAGTGCATCAGGGCTCAGCTCATCTTCTCGAAGCCGCTTCAAAAGGAGCCGGACCGTCTGTTCCATGTGTTCGAGGGAGACGGTGTGGCCGTCCACCTGGAAGGAAGTGGCCCTGGGGTTGCTGCGCTCACAGTAGCGCAGCGATTGGACCAGGGCGTGCTCCAGGCCCTTCAGATTCATGTCGTCTTGAAAACCGCCCAGAGACTCCCACGACACGGAAACGATGCGGGCGGTGGGCTGGGAGGGAGGCGAAACCCTGGGTGTGCAGGCCGCCAAAAGGATCAAGACGGCCGGAAGCCACATCCATTGCGCCCCGGGTGGGGTGTGTCGGCGTGGGCGAAAAAGACGGAGCCTTGCGGGTTGTGTGGTCATGGCGACAGGGATTTCCGAAAGGTAAACGAGCCGGGGCACGCCCTGGCGGCGTGCCCCGGCCGGCAGTCGAGATGGGCGAGAAGACGTCTTGAGTCGCTAGGTCCCCATTTCCCAGGAATTCAAATACTTTTCCTGTTCCGGGGTGAGCGCGTCGATGGCCACGCCCATGCTGGCCAGCTTCAGACGGGCGATTTCCTTGTCGATCGCTTCGGGCACCCCGTAGACCTTCTTCTCGAGATGCGAGGCGTGGTTTTTCATGTATTCGGCGCACAGGGCCTGGTTGGCGAAGCTCATGTCCATCACGCTGGACGGATGGCCTTCGGCCGCCGCCAGGTTCACCAGGCGACCTTCCCCAAGCACGTAGATGCAGCGCCCGTCTTCCAGCCGGTATTCCACCACGAAGTCACGCACCGTGCGCTTGGAAACGGCCATGGCCTCCAGACCCTCCAGGTCCAGCTCCACGTTGAAGTGGCCGGAATTGCACACGATGGCCCCATCCTTCATGGCCTGGAAATGCTCGCGGCGGATCACGTGGATATCGCCGGTGAGCGTGCAGAAGAAGTCGCCCAGGGGGGCGGCATGGGCCATGGGCATCACCTGGTAGCCGTCCATGACGGCCTCCAACGCCCGCAAGGGATCCACTTCGGTGATCACCACCTTGGCACCCATGCCGGCCGCACGCATGGCCACGCCCCGGCCGCACCAGCCGTAACCGCAGACCACAAAGGTGGATCCGGCCAGCAGACGGTTGGTGGCCCGGATGATGCCGTCGATGGTGCTCTGACCCGTTCCGTAGCGATTGTCGAACAGGTGCTTGGTGTCGGCGTCGTTGACGGCGATGATGGGATAGCGCAGCACCCCGCCTTCCGCCATGCTCCGCAACCGGATCACTCCGGTGGTGGTCTCCTCGGTGCCTCCCACGATGTGGGCCAGCAAGTCCTGGCGTTCGGAATGAAGGGTGCTCACCAGGTCCGCCCCGTCGTCCATGGTGATGTGGGGCCGATGGGCCAGGGCGGCATGGATGTGCTTGTAATAGGTCTCCTTGTCTTCTCCCTTGATGGCGAAGACGGGAATGCGGTCATGAACCACCAGGGAAGCCGCCACGTCGTCCTGGGTGCTCAAGGGATTGGAGGCGCACACGCGCACCTCGGCCCCGCCGGCCTGTAGGGTCTGGGCCAGGGCGGCCGTTTCCGTGGTCACGTGCAGGCAGGCGGCGATGCGAACGCCGGCCAGCGGTTTTTCTTTCTCGAAGCGTTCCTTGATCGATCGCAAAACGGGCATGGACTTGGCCGCCCACTCGATTCGCAGCCGGCCCTTTTCGGCCAAGGCCTCGTCCTTGATGTGAAATTCCATCCGACTCTTCTCCTCTGTTGCTGTTCCCTTGGGCCTACGCGGGCCCTTGTCTTAACGGGAAGGCTTGGGCTTTTGGCAAGGCTGCCCCACACGGGCCTTTAACCTTTTGTGGGATTCCTAACAGGTTGAAAATCCAAGCGGCGCTGTGGCCCTTGGGGAGCCGTGTGGGGGCGGGTTCGGAACCCGCCCCACATTCTTTAAGGCCAGACCGGCAGTGCGGGCGCTCCTGGTAGCCCCAACCTTCCGTCCACACAAGAAGGGAAAAACCTGGGCGTTTTCAGTCAGCCTCCTAGGAGCTTGTCCGACAATGCGGATTAAAATTTGAGTCCTGCATCGTTCATGAGCAAACATCGCGGGTGAAAGTGCTGTGACTGCAGAGACGTTGCTCGTCGACGCAAGATATCGGGCATCAGCAGGTATCAAAGAGCCATTCAAAAAGGAGCAAACTGCCCCTTTAGGCAGCCTGTGCCCTGATCGCTCTTTGATCTATATTGATGATGCCCTCAGCTACGGCCTTTACAATCTTAAGAAGGTTATGGGCAGCGCACATCAGGGCAAATTCGCCCCTGACCTTTTCCAGCCCCCGCAGGCGAAAACCTCGAAACCCAAGA
>NZ_FWXF01000038.1 GCF_900176285.1 Desulfacinum hydrothermale DSM 13146
CCGGACATGGTGGCCGCGCGTGGAGACCCGGACGCGCCGGCAAGCGAGGAGGACCGGCGCAAGGTCTATGAGATGCTGAAGGCATGGACATCACGGATGGGGGCGTAAGATGGCCGCAGCGACGCGAGAGCTATGGGACAAGAAATCGCTCTTTCGTATCGACGAGGTGGCGGAGATCCTGGGCGTCAGCCGGCGCACGGTCTATCGGCTCATCGAGGCCGGCGTGCTGGATGTGGTCCGGGTCGGTCTCAAGCGCGGGCTGCGCGTGAAGGCCTCCAGCATCCGGGAGCTGTGCGCCTGAGTACGGTTGGTGGCGGTTTGGAAGCAGCACCTACTACCTGCAACATCTGAAGTGTGTTTGTTGCTCTACTGTTCTTAAGTAGTGTCTGTGTGTGTATGCTGTCAATTCCGGTTCCGAAACTGGATTATTCGGCTTTATGCTATCTATTGCTTTTCGCGTCGATGTACCTCGTCATGGCACTTGTTGCATAAGGTCTGCAGGTTCTCTTGCACGTTTGGACCTCCTTCCGCATGAGGTCTTATATGATGCAACTCCAAATGTCGTGGATCCGATGGATTCCACTCTTTATGTGACCAGTTGCACTTTTGGCATTTATACTCGTCGCGCCGAAGAACATCCCGGCGAATAGCATCCGGAATCCTTCGGTCATGCTTCGGAGTTTGCCGATCGGCCTCCAAAATGTATACTCCAATGCCCAATTCGGGCCGCCCCGTGCTCTTTGTCACTATCGGCCAACCCTCTTCCGTGCGCAGCTCGCGAACGCGTCGTGCCCACTCGGATTTGTCTCCAGCTACGTAGCGCAACTCCTCGTTCGTTACAGGACGCCCAACGTTTTCCCTCAGAAATTCCAAAATCTTGTCGCGCACCGATTTATTTTTCTTGCGGATCGTGTTTGCGATGTTATAACGATGAGCCGCTTCGCGATCCTGCTCCGTATTCAATAAAACGTATTCATTCGGTTTCATGCACTTTAGTTCGTCCGGTATCTGATCATCTTCGCTCATTTCCTTGATCGTTACGCCGCTCATAATAGCCCATCCGAACTGAACACGCAGTTCGCGCAAACGCCGCGCGTATTCCTGAATGCCTGAAACGACGAGCAGCTCATCGCCATGAATAATCGTTCCGGGGTACTGGCGAAAGTAGTACAATATTCGGTCTCTTGCGGCCGATGCGCACTCGGTTGGAATCAACGACTTACCCAAATCACGCAGCTGGTGGAATATCGGTACCAAGGCGAGAACCTTGGATCGAAGCTCGCCGGACCGAAGTTCGTGTTCGAAGTTTGTGATCAGCTCCGCGACTTTCTGCCGAATAGCTTCCGGGTCACACGGGACGATCTTCCTCCGTTCAGCCATTATGGAGAAACCTCTCTAACTTAGCAAAGAGTCTGTCTGGATCGCTGGTCTCACACTCCCACACCACCAACACTTTCCAGCCCAATCGACGCAGGTTCATTCGGACACGCTTATCACGCGCGATATTTGCGTCGAGTTTCTTGTTCCAGAACTCCGTGTTCGTTGTAGGTCTTCTTGAGCGAAGACACTGCTTATGCCCATGCCAAAAACACCCATGTACGAAAATGACCTTCTTGTGCCGCGGCAATACGATATCCGGTTTTCCAGGGAGTTCTCGGCAGTGAAGCCGAAACCGAAACCCCATGCGATGGACGACGGACCTAACCAGCATCTCCGGCTTTGTATCACGCCCTCGGATGCGGCTCATGATCCAGCTTCTCTTCTCCTTTGAAAATACATCAGCCATGATTATCATCGGTCATAGTCAGGAGAAGATATACCACATCGGCTAGGCGGGCCGCCAACAGCGGGGGGACTGCATTGCCGATTTGTCGAGCAATTTCAATCTTTGACCCCCTGAAGACAAAATCGTCTGGGAACGACTGAAAACGCGCCGCCTCTCGGTGCGTTATCGGTCTGTGTTGCTCCGGATGCAGATATCGTCCTTTTTCCGGCTTGAAGAACTCCGTACGAATCGTGAATGCTGGCCGATCCCACCAAAGTCGCCCGAAGAGATCGGTGCCGCCACTCTTCTTCCGGATCCAGCACGGCGGCGTCAACTCGGGCGCACGGCGCTGTAGATCGAAGCGATTCATGCCTTCTTCGGGAATCGCTCTGTAACGAGCCAGGCTCTTCTGAGTCGGAGTGCGCCCGAAGTGCAGGTCGAGCGGTGGGGCTACCTTTCGTATTTCCGTGCCCTGCGGCGGCGGAAGATCCCCGATTGCGTCACGAACCGTCCGCCATTTCACGGCGCCCGGCAGATATCCATTATCGGCCGATTCTCCGGATAAAGTGTCCGACTCATTCTTACCCGGATCATAATGTGTCTTGCGAGGCGGGAAGACCCGTGATGGGTCGAAGAAGTTGCATCCCACGATGAATGCACGACGTCGTGTCTGCGGCACCCCATAGTCGGCTGCGCAGAGGATCCCTTCCCAACACCTGAAACCAAGGGCTTCAGCGGCACCAACAATCTCCCGATGTTCAAATGAGCCAAGGAGTTGGGGGACGTTCTCCATGACGAAAATCTTGGCTCCCGAACGCTGGACGATATCCAAAAAGGGACGCCAGAGTTGTTTGCGCGGATCGCCATCACGCTTCTTGTTTAGGAGACTGAACCCCTGACAGGGCGGGCCGCCGATGACAACGTCTGCAGGTGGGATTGTGGTTTTTGGATCTCTGAGAATCTCCACAATATCGCCCAATACACAGTGGTCTCCAAAGTTCGCTCTGTACGTGTTCACACACGCCTCGTCGAAGTCGTTCGCCCACACCGGATAAAATGCCTGTCCGAACTTATGCGAGAATCCAAGTGTCATCCCTCCCGCACCGGCAAAGACATCTATCAACCGGAATCGTTTGCCTTCTCGGGCCAGGACACCACGACATCTCGCTTCATAGATCCTTTCTTCTTCGCAGAGGAGCCTCTCCATATCCTTTCTAATATCGTCGTATCCCACCTGGCTCCCTCTTATTCCAACTACCATAAGGTGTTAATATGTCTCTGCGCTCAGCTCTAAATCATGTGCATAACGCCTGATCGGTGCTGCGAAACGCAGCCATCCGCAGCAGTTCAGCCGAAGTGAGAGTGTCTCATCTCGGATTTTATACAATGAGGAGACGGCGGCCATCAACCGTCAAAGCCACAGGAAATTTAGAATGCTTTTCCGGATGTCTTCGCTCAGAATCCGGGGGAGGTGGTCCGGATCGGGCATGAAGGGCCGAGCCGGGATATCGCCCCAGGGGATGCGCTGTCGGCGCGTGTGGGCGCGGACCCGGACGTCCTTGCCCCTCCAGCGACGCACGTGCTCGCGCACCAGAACGTCCATCGTGCCGAAGGCGCCGGCCCTGGCGCCGAACTGGTGGACCGCGGCCCGAACGTCGGCGGTGCCGACCAGGACGCTGCGCCTTCCGGGCTGCTCGTGGAACGAATTGCGCAGCACGCCCGTGTCGATGAGAGTCCGGCCGCCTTCGCGCAATGCGCGGACGGACGGCTTCCACGGCGTCCCGTCCGGCGCCGTCCCCTGGCGGAAATTGCCCTTGATGTGATCGACAACGATCTCGCCGATATCACGCATGAGCGGCCGCAGGTTCTGGAGCCGGCCGGTGAGGGAGCGCAACATGTCGCTCACGGAGTCCATGTCCACTTGCAATCGGATGGTCATGGCGTTATCCTTTTCATATCGATGGGTTCCGTCCAACAGAGAGGAAGAAATGGAAACGATCTTCGACCACGATCCGACGCCCGAAGAGCTGGAGACCGTCTATAACGTGCGGACCGAGGAGGACCTGGCTCGCTACCGCCGGACCTTGGCCACGGGAGCCGACACGCAGCTGGGCGAGATCGCTCGGCTCTACCTGCATCGAGGCGATCACCAACGGGCCGCCCGATACCTGGCCGATATCCGGGACCCAGGATACCGGCTGACGCTCGAGATGGCCTACCTGCACCCGGATCTCCTTCCGGAAGCCGAAGAGAGCTGAACCCGCCGCTACACGCCGGCGAAGAACACCAGAACGCTCTCATCAAAGGTGTCCGGCCGCGAACGCAAGCAATCCAGACCATAACGAAAAGCCAGCTCCTTGTCCGGCGCCAGAGCGCCTCGTTCCAGGAGGCGATCCACCAGGGCCTGCGCGTACTCGTCGCGCGGGACCGATTCCATGACCTCCATGCAAACCCGCCGGAAGGTGTCCGGGTCGATCCCGGCCCGTTCGATCAAGGCGTCCAGATTCCGCACCCAATGCTTGTAAGCGTACCCGCGTTGGATGATCTCCTGCTGGGCCTGCGCACGATACCCTCCGAGAGCGTCCAGCATCTGGTGATAGGTGCGCCGTGCCGTCCACTGGGTGACGGATTCCATGAGGACACGGCTGTCCGGAAAGCGTTTCGCATAGAAGGCGGCCCGGTCCAGGGCCTCCTGTTGCATGTTGTGAAGGCACTCGTGCCAGAAGCTCTCCAGGGCGTACTCTTCGTCGAAGGACAGCCTGCGCCTGCCGAGGGCGCGCAGGCCGCTTTCCAGCAGGCGATCGGGCCGGTATTCGGCCGGTCCGCCCACGCGCGTGAGATCCCGCGTGCGTGTGGAGACGATGAAGACTCCGCGGCTGTCCGTGCCCATGAGGAAACGTGCGTCAGCGAAGCGCACGTCCCGCACTCCGTGGGGCAGCATGGGGCCGATCCTGTCGCGGATGAGGTCCACCATGTCGGACCTGGATCGGACCGGCAGTGGTCCGGAGGTTGATCCGTCCGCCAGGTCGGATGCCAGGATCTGCCTGGAACGGGGCGCATAGCGGTTCAGGCCCGGCTGCCATCTGGCGCGCCCCGGGTTGTAGGCGAAGCCCTCGTCGGGTGCGGCTTCGGGCGGCCGCACGCTCTGGCGCAGACCGCGGCGCTCCATGTCCCGGTCGCTCAGAGTGCGCACCGTGCAGCGGCAGTTGAAGCCGTTGGGCGGATACCACTTGTCCCAGACGGGATGGTCGAAGCGATACACCCGGCCGTCCATCGCGGCGTGGGACGGGCGTGTCCTGGCGTCCAGGACGGCGTCGTAGAGCCACCACGGCCGTTGCGGTGCGTTTTCGACCATCTGCTTGTATCGACCTGCGCCGTAGGCGCTCTGGACGTTGGTGCGGAAGATCGTGTCCAGGCGCCACGGGGTGAGGCGCTTTCGGACGGTTCCGTCCGGCAGGATCTCTTCGGGCGGCTCTCCCGGAGGAGCCAGCCAACCCTTGCGGGCCAG
>NZ_FWXF01000021.1 GCF_900176285.1 Desulfacinum hydrothermale DSM 13146
CGGGATGGACGGACCTCTGGTGTCCCAGTTGTTCCGCCAGGAGCACCGCTGGGTAGCTATGTTCGGAAGGGATAACCGCTGAAAGCATCTAAGCGGGAAACCCACCCCAAGATGAGAGTTCCCTTTCCGCTTCGGCGGAGCTGAAGGCCCCTCGTAGACGACGAGGTTGATAGGCCGGAGGTGGAAGTCCGGTAACGGATGGAGCTGACCGGTACTAATAGGCCGTGAGGCTTGACCATCCCTTTCTTAAGGGCGATGGGACAGCGCTGATGCGAAGACCCTATTCCCAGATTGGGCCGGTGGCTATGGCGAGGAGGCCACACCCGTTCCCATCCCGAACACGGCAGTTAAGCTCCTCAGCGCCGATGGTACTGCGTGGGTGACCGCGTGGGAGAGTAGGTCGCCGCCGGTCCATTATTCGAGAAGGCCGGAACCTGATGGACAGGTTCCGGCCTTTTTGCGTTGGGACTCTCGCCTTCTCGTGTCATCGCCTTCGGCCCCGTCCATCCCATCCAGCACGCATTCCAGAACCCCACCCCGCCGGACGGCCTGGATCATGGTGGCGTGCTCGCCCTTGGGTCGCCCTGGAGGCATGGATGCCTGAAAGGGAAGAGGGGGCCGTTCGCTGTGCCCTCTTCCGTGATGGTGGAGGGGGAAAAGGGGGAGATAACGAGCCGGACAACACCACCTCCTGACCTCCCAGAGGTGGAGCTGTCGGCAGGCAGGGGAGAGCACCGGGGCGCGGGTGCAAACCCCTGTCATCTGCGCAGTGGGGGTAATTCTACCTAGGCATTGGAGGCATCTTCTGGTGCCGGGGCGCTCTGGCCGCGACCCGGGAAGTCCTGGATCCGGTAGCCATGTTTTTCGTCCACGATGTTGGCCACCATCTTGTAGACGGTCTTAAGCGGAATGTGTGCCGGGCAAGCCTCTTCACAGAGGCCGCAGTAGACGCAATAGCCCACCATGTGGACCGCCCGGGTGAACAGAAATTCCGGGTTGGCGGGCGGAAGGGTGGAGCCCGTCTTGGGAACGAAGGTGTCCTCTTCCAGCGTGCACTCGTGGCAGAAGCAGACGGGGCAGATGTTGCGGCAGCCGTAGCACTTGACGCAGCGATCGAAGGCATCCTTCAGAAATTGCATGTCCTTGACCAGATTCTTGGGGGTGGCGGTCACCACCTTGGGGCTGGGGGGCAGGTCGGGTTTTTCCCCCGCCACCAGGGCGTCCGGCCAGGGTTTGAGGCATCCGCAGCGCTGGGCCAGGTCGGGAGAGCACGAAAAGCCCACCAAGGTCACCCGCTTGGGATTGATCTGGCTCGCCTGGACCAGCTTGTGGAAGGCCCGTTCTTCACAACCGCGAACCATGACCGCAAGTCTTTGGGTGGGATCCAGCCGGGTGAGGCGCAGGAGCACTTTCACCAGTGGATAACGGGCCTGGCCGGGCTTTTCCAAATCTCCCAGGGAAAGGCTTTCCAGCTCTTCTGCGCGGGTGAAGAGGTGCGGATGAATGTGTTCGCCCTCTTTTTTGAGGGCGAGAAACCCGTCCACGACGCCGTCCGCTAAAAGTTTTTTCGCGTAATCCCGGATTTGATCTTTCATGGCGATTCCCTGTATTGGTAGATTCAACTAGCCAGGCTTGTTGGCCCGTTACGATTGGTTGTCACTCTCCCAGGAGGTTCCCATGCTCACAGAGCACGGTGTGGTGCAAGGTGTTCAAGATCAGTCCGCGTATGTGAAGGTGGAACGCAGCGAAGCGTGCCACAGCTGCCACTCCCAGGGCGCTTGTAAGATGCTCAGTAGCAAGGAGATGGTGGTGGAGGCCGCCAATGATCTAGGCGCCCGGGTTGGCGACCAGGTGGAGATCGGCCTTCCGACCGGATCCTTTCTCACCATGTCCCTCGTTGTCTATTTCGTGCCCGTGGTGGCCTTTGTGGGCGGGGCCGCGTTGGGCTGGTCCAAGGCGGCCGTCCTGGGCCTCAATCCCACCCTGGCATCCGTGCTCGCCGGTTTTGGAGCCATGGCGGTGGCCTTCGTGGCGGCCAAGGGCTTTGACCGGCGAGCCGGATCACGGACGCACTATCGGCCGCGCATTATGCGGATTTTGCCAAGCTCTCCGGCTCCTGAAGCGGCCGACGATAGCAAATGAGTCCGCAGCGAAGGCAGCGTTGCGCTTCCCGGCGCACCTGTTCTTCCGAAAATCCCAATTCCACTTCCGCCTCCGGGTTCGCCATCTGTTCAACCGGAGACAGGGCAGGCATCTTTTCCCTCGGCTGCGGGGACAAGGGCTCCAGCGTGTCAACGGTGAGAACCCGAGTGGAGCGCCGGATCATGCCCGGCGGTGCGGCCACCTCTTCTCCCATGAGTCGTTTATGAACGGAGGCGGCGCCGCGTCGGCCCGCACCGATGGCTTCCACCACCGCCTTGTAGTCGGTTGTGGCCTCGCCGGGGCGGAAGATGCCGACGTCTTCCTCGGCGAAGGGACCGGCGTAGGGAACGACCGTTTCCCAGTGGTCGGTTCTCACCAGTTCCTGTTGGTCGCCTTCTCCGCGCTGTTCATAGACCGGCGCGTAGATGAGTTCCGGAAACCTTCCGGCGCCGGTCACCAGGGTCTGCACAGGGATGTGCTGGAGCGCCGCCTGTTCGTGCAGTTGCTGCAGGGTCTGTCCGGGAACGTATTTCTCCAGAGACGCCACCTCCACATGGGTCAGATCACCGGCGCGTCCGAACATGCGGGTGATGGCGGATCGGAAATGGAAGGTGATACCCTGAGCTTCCGCCGCCTGAAGTTCTTCGTCCGTAAAGGGGGATTCCTGGCGGGATCCGCGAAAGACCACGTGAACGTGCTGGGCACCCAATGTTTTGAGCAGGTGCGCGGCATCGATGGAGGCGTTTCCGCAGCCCACGATCATGGCGTCGCCGGCAAGCTGGGGCGCCTTGCCGGCCATGTGGGCGAAGGACAGATGGACCAGGAGATGGACGCCGGGCAACATCTGGTACGGCTCCGTGGGAAGCCCTTCACTCATCTGGCTGTCCCATCCGCCGGTGGCCACGAAGACGGCATCGTAGCCCTCTTGGAGAAGATCGCCAATGGCCACGTCCCGGCCCAGTTTCGTGTTGGTATGGGCCGTCACGCCCGTCTCCAGGATGCCTTGAATTTCCCAGTCGAGCACATCCTTGGGCAGCCGGGAATCGGGGATGATGGTTCGAAGCAGTCCGCCCAGGTGGGGCTTGCCTTCATAGACGGTGGGTTCGTGGCCCAGCCGGGCCAAAAAGAAGGCTGCGGTGAGGCCCTCGGCGCCACCACCAATCACGGCGATTCGCTTTCCGGTGGGGGGCGCCTTCTCGATGGGAATTCGGCTCCCGCTCTTCATCTCAAAGTCGGCCACGAATCGTTTGATGGGATTAATGGCCACCGGCTCGTCCAGCAGGTTGCGTCGGCATTCGTTTTCGCAAGGATGCACACAGATACGGCCACAGACCAGGGGAAAGGGGTTCTTTTCCTTGATGATGCGCACCGCCTCCAGGTAGTCGCCGCGTCCGGCCGCGTCGATGTAGGCGGGGATATCGATCCCTGCCGGACAGGTGCGTTGGCACGGAGCGGAGCATTGATCCAGGGTGTATTCCTGGGTGACGCGGCGGGAATTGGAGGTGAGGGTGATGATGTGCTTGGGGCAGACCCGCTCGCAGGTGCCGCAACCGGTGCAAAGGGATGCATTCACCCTGGGAAGGCCGTCTTCTCCCATGGACAAGGCGCCGAAGGGGCATGCCTTGACGCAGGAACCCAGTCCCAGGCAACCCACGGGGCATTCCTTGGCACCGCCGCCGAGGAGCATGGCAGCACGACAATCGTTGAGGCCGTCGTAGATGTATTTGAGGTCCGCTTCCTGGGGGCCGTAGTAGCATCCGGGGCGGGCGATTTCGGGTTCCACCTCCTTGATCTCGATGCCCAGGATAGAGGCTACCTTGGCGTGGGTGGCGGGGCCGCCTCCCACGCAGATGGTCGGTGGAGCCTTGCCCGTGGCAATGGCCTCGGCAGCGCCGGAGCAGCCCGGAAACCCGCAGCCGCCGCAATTGGCTCCGGGAAGGGCTTCTTCCACTGCCACGATGAGGGGATCCACGTAAACGTAAAAGATCTTGGAAGCGGCGGCCAAACCCACGCCGGCCACGAACCCTAGTCCACCAATGGCCAAGATTGCTGAAAGCATAGTCACCCTCTTAGTAGTTGCTCCATCGGGCCAGGAGAACCCATCCTTCGATCAAGTGAGGCGACGGGCTTCACACCATGCCCAAAAAGCCCAGGAAAGCCAGCGCCAGCAACCCTCCAGAGATAAGACCCACCGGGAGTCCCTGAAGGTGTTTGGGAACGGGTGCCACGAGGATCCGCTCGCGGATGCCCGTCAGCATGATCAGGGCCATTCCATAACCGACCGCCGATGCGAAGGCGAAGACAAGGGTCTTGATGAAGTTGAAATCTTCCTCCACGCACAAAACGGCCACGCCCAACACCGCGCAGTTGGTGGTGATGAGCGGGAGGTAGATCCCCAAGGCCCGGTAGAGGGCCGGGACGGACTTCTGGAGGAACATCTCGACCAGCTGCACCAAGGAAGCGATCACCAGGATGAAGGCGATGGTCTCCAGATACTCCAGACCAAAGGGAGCCAGCACGTATTTTTCGACCAGCCAGGTGATGCAACTGGCCAGCGTGATGACGAACACCACGGCCATGGCCATCCCCGTGGCCGTATCCATGCGGTTGGACACCCCGAAGAAGGGACAGTTCCCCAGGTAGCGGGCGAGAATGATGTTGTTGACGAAGACGGCGCCGACGATCAACAGCCAATACTCGTGCATGATGTTTACCTCCGTCGGCTACGCGCGTTTGGCGCTGATCAGGTTCATGATCGCCAGGATGACGGCCAAGCACAAAAAAGCGCCGGGAGGCTTGAGCATGATGGCGAACGGCTGGAAATGGGGCCCTGCCAAGGGCACTCCGAAGACGCTCCCGGAGCCCATCCATTCCCGCACGGCCCCGAGAAAGGTCAGGGACATGGTAAACCCAATGCCCATGCCCAAGCCGTCTGCGGCGGAGAGAATGAGTCCGTTTTTGGATGCAAAAGCTTCCGCTCGTCCCAGGATGATGCAATTGACCACAATGAGGGGAATGAAGATGCCCAAGACCTTGAAAAGGGGATAGAAGTAGGCTTGCATCACCAATTCCACAATGACCACGAAAGAGGCGATGATGACGATAAAACCGGCGATCCGAACCTTGCTGGGGATCACGTTGCGTAGCAGTGAGACCAGGATGTTGGAGCAGACCAGCACGAAGGTGGTGGCCAGCCCCATGCCCAGCCCGTTCTTGGCGGCGGTGGTAACGGCCAGGGTGGGGCACAGGCCCAACACGAGCCGGAAAGGAGGCACCTCTTTCCAGAGACCCTTGGTGAATTCGCTCAACACACTCATGGCTCAAAGCACCTCCTCTTTGATCTTCGGGAAGAGCTTGATGGCTTCCTGCACGGCGGTCACCGCGGCCGTACTGGAAATGGTGGCTCCGCTCACGGCGTCGATCCGCCCTCCCTGGGTGGACAGCTTCACCTGGTCCAGACCCTTCAACTTGGCAAACTGCCGGGTGAAGGCCGGCTCGGTGATGCGGGCGCCCAGGCCCGGCGTCTCGCTGTGGGTCATGACGCTTACGCCCGTGAGGGTCCCGTCGGGCGCGAAACCGATCATGAGGGAGACGGGGCCGTGATAGCCGCTGGCCGTCGCATCGTAGGCGAAGGCGACGATCTTGCCGTCCTTCTTGGCCGGGAAGACATCCTTCAGGATGGGCTGGCCTTTCTCGTCGGTTCCCAGCTTGACTTGGATCTTGTCGGTGATGGGATCGTTGTCGTAGCCTTCCGGTAGCACCACCTTGAGGGACGGGCCCTTCACGAATTTGAGCAGTTGGTATTCCCGCGGCGCCTTGGTGGCTTCGTTCACATAGGAAAGAACCAGCCCCGAAGTGCCGCAGATGGCTGTCAGCACAACGACCATCTTGATCAAGTCACGCACTTTCCTGCACCCTCCCTATGACTCGTGGACGGATTCGATCCAACAAGGGGGTGATGCCGTTCATGAGCAGCACGGCGAACGGGGCCCCCTCCATGTACGTACCCCATGTGCGGATGATGATGATGAGGCATCCGCAGCCCAGCCCGTAGAGGACCATGCCCGGAAAGGTCACGGGGCACGTCCCCGGTTCCGTGGCCAGGAAGAACGCGGAAAGAAAGACCCAGCCGGCCAGCACGTGAAAAGTGGGCGAAGCGTAGAGGCTCGGATCGATCAGGTGGCAGACGGCGGCAAAGATCCAAGCTCCCGCCAGGCAGAAGACGGGAATAGGCCAGCGGATGACGCGCCGTGCGATCAGGTAGATGCCACCCAGCAAGACGGCCAGTACGGAAACGGTTCCCGCCGTTCCCGGCACATTGCCGAGGAAAAGATCCGTCCAGGGAATGTCCCGGATCACCTGGATACCGTCCATCTTGAGTATGTCCATGGGCGGGTATTCGATGTAGCCTCCAGGCTCCAGGCCGAAGGCCGGATGGGGCATGGGAAAGGATTGGAGGATGTGGGGGTAGGAGATGAAGATGAACCCGTAGCCGACCAGGACGCAGCTGAAAGGATTGCTTCCAAATCCCCCAAAAAGCTGGCGGCCGACCAGGATGGCCGTGACGGAGCCCAGCACGCAGATCCACCCGGGGACTTCCGGAGAAAGGATGAGCCCAAGCAGGAGGCCGGCCACCACCGCCGAGCCGTCGGAAACGGTCACGGGACGCTTCAAGGCCTTTTGCCACACGGCTTCCGCCACGACGGCGCTCACCACGCACAGCAAGGCCACACGCACAGCGTTCCAGCCGAAGTAGTACCAACCGGCCAAAAGGCAGGGGAGAAGCGCGATGGCGAAATCCACCATCATGCCCTGGACCGTTCGCCCGGAGTGCCAGTGCGGAGACGGAGAAACAATGAGACCAGGTCGCTTCATGACTCCTTCCTCATTTCCAGGATCTCGCGTTTGCCATGGCGGATCAGTTGCACCATGGGGCGTTTGGCCGGACAAACGAAGGCACACAGGCCGCATTCGATGCAATGGGCCAGGTATTGGGCCTCCGCATCGTGAAAGCGGCCGTACTCGCACAGTTTGCCCAGCTCGTTGGGCAAAAGCTTCATGGGGCAGACGGGAACGCAATGGCCGCAGTTGATGCAGGCCCGGTAATTGTAAGTGTGGACCTCATCCGGCTGCTGGACCAGGACAAAGTCGGAGGCCACCAGCGGGGCCTGCCGGTCGAACTGGGCATAGCCCAAGAGCGGGCCGCCCACCACGATCTTGGCTGGTTGCGGTGCCGCGTTGGCCGCTGCCAGGATGGGTTCCAAAGGCGTTCCGGCGGGAACTCGATAGAGCCGGTGCAGCCCCGATTTCCACGACGAGACCTGCACCAAGATTTCCAGGGGCAGAGTTCCGTCCGTGAGAAACCGTCCCAGCTGCCAGGCCGTGGTCACATCGATCACGGCAACACCCACCAGGCGCGGATCAGAGGCCGGCTGCGGCACCTGCTTGCCGGTCACAAGCTGGACGAGAACGGGAGTGAGGGCGGACGGGTAAACGTTTTCCAGACCCCGACAGTCCACTCCTTGCTCCTGGAGGGATCGAAGCAATTCCCCACCGGGAGGCGCGCTGCGGTCGTAGACCAGAACCACCCGCGAGGCCTGGGACAGGGCCTTGAGCGCCGCAACGGCCTGGACGACGAAGGAGCCCAGATGGCCCAACACGGTCCGACGCACCATCTCGCCGGGTTGGCGGTCCAAGCCGTTGATGATGAGGGTCTCAATGGGGTTGTGGAAGGGGGCGTCGGTGAGCTGGAAGGCCTCAGAGGCCGTTTCGGGCGAGCAGATACGGGCGGGAAAGGGCCACGGGTGACGGTCCGTTTCCGCAAAGCCCGCCTCGGTAAGCGCCTTGGCAAGGGCCACGGGAGCAGCGCCCTGTGGCGGCGCTTGGCTCGCCGGGGCCCCGTCCCCCAAGGGCTGGAGGACGACGGCCTGGGCCTTTTGCCCGTCGGGCGTGTTGACGGTGCGGATCCCTTCCACGGATCCCGCTGCGGACGCCCGCAACATCGGAAGGCGTGGATCCTGGAACCGGCCCACCACCGCGCCGGCCTCCACGGTTTGCCCGGGAGCGACCTGGGCTTCCGCCCGGCCCCATGGGCCATCCAGCGGAATGAAGATCTTTTCGGGATGGGGAAGAACGTCGGGCGGCGGCGGGCTTCCTGGACTTGCTGCGATAAGAGCGATTTTGGCTAGCTTCATGCTTTTTCCGATCGTGTCCCAATCCTTAAACTGGTTGACAGATACGCTCAGAAACCGCCTGAAAGACCGGCGGGCCCCTGGATTCACCCAGGGCGTCCGCGACTCCGCTATTGTGAAAGGGTTAACATCTTTTCGAAAAAACTGGCCAATGCACGGCCCCGGGCACCCCGCCTGTCTTCCCGTCCTGGGCGGCAGGAAGCGCCCCACGATTAGGCATTTTATAGATAAAGAGACTGTCAGGTGTCAAGCCAATTGAGACATGAGGCACAAGATGGGCCTTGGTCACAACGAGGACGCCTTGATTTGCACACTCTCCTGTGCTAGAGGGAGGAGTGCGGGTGGGGATGCCCGCCGGTCGATGTGAAAGGATGCACGAGCTTTTTGCCGTGCGCCTCCTCGCCCCGACCGCCCGGTGACCCAGTGTTGATTGCGAAAAGGAGAGGTCCATGGATTACCGTTCCGTTCTCACCACCTGTCCGTACTGCGGTTGTGGCTGCGGGCTTTACCTGGAAGTGGTGGACGGTCGAATCGTTCAAACGCTTCCGTCCAAGACCAGCCCGGTGAACCGAGGAAGGCTGTGCATCAAGGGCTGGAACGCCCACGAGTTTGTGCACCACCCCCGCCGGCTGACGCGGCCGCTCATTCGCCGCGGCGACGGCCAGGTGGAGGCATCCTGGGACGAAGCCCTGGACGCGGTGGCCTCCGAACTCAAGAGGATCAAGGAAACCTACGGCCCGGACAGCGTGGCCTTATTCTCATCCGCCAAGTGCACCAATGAGGAAAACTACCTGCTTCAAAAGTTCGCTCGGGCCGCCATCGGAACCAACAACGTGGACCACTGCGCCCGTCTCTGACACAGCTCCACGGTGGCCGGTCTGGCCGCTGCGTTCGGTAGCGGTGCTATGACCAACTCCTTTGACGAGTTGGCCGATGCCGATTGCATCTTCATCATTGGATCCAATACCACGGTGGCCCACCCGCTGGTGGCCACGCGGCTCTACCAGGCCAAGGCGAAAGGGGCCAAGATCCTGGTGGCGGATCCGCGAAAGATCCAGATGGCGCTCTTTGCCGACGTGGCCGTTCGCCAGCGCTTGGGCAGCGACGTGGCGCTCCTGAACGGCATGATGCACGTGATTGTGAAAAACGGTTGGCACAATCAGGCGTTCATCGAAGAGCGCACCGAGGGGTTCGAAGACTTTCTGAAGGTCATCGAGCAGTTCCCACCCGAAAGGGCTTCGGAGCTCAGTGAGGTGGCCGTGGACGACATCGTCCGGATGGCCGAATACTACGCCAAGGCGCAAAACGGATCCATCGTCTACTGCATGGGAATCACCCAGCACACCACGGGCGTGGACAACGTGAAGTCCCTGGCCAACCTGGCCATGCTGTGCGGTCACATCGGACGCCCCTCCACGGGAGTGAACCCGCTTCGCGGCCAGAACAACGTGCAGGGAGCCTGCGACATGGGCGGCCTTCCCAACGTCTACCCGGGCTACCAGGCCGTGACGGTTCCCGAAATCAAGGAGAAGTTCGAAAAGGCCTGGAACGCCACCCTCTCCGCCAATGTGGGGCTCACCGTGGTGGAAATGGTGAACGGAATCGAGGAAGGCAAGGTGAAGGCCATGGTGGTCCTGGGCGAGAACCCGCTGGTGAGCGATCCCAATGCGGGGCACGTGCGCCACGCCCTGGAGCAGCTGGAATTTTTGTGCGTGATCGACATCTTCCCCACGCCCACCACGCAACTGGCTCACGTGGTGCTCCCCGGCGCCTCCTATGCGGAAAAGGAGGGCACCTTCACCAATTCCGAACGGCGGGTTCAGAGGGTTCGCCAGGCCATCGATCCCGTGGGGGATGCACGGCCCGACTGGCAGATCATCCGGGACCTGTCCAATCGGGTGGGCTATCCCATGAAGTATGGGTCTGCGGAAGAAATTTACGAGGAGATCCGCCAGTTGACCCCGTCTTATGCGGGCATCACCTATGAGCGGATCGAAGGGGAAGGGCTTTGCTGGCCGTGTCCCACCACCGATCATCCGGGAACCCCCTACCTGCACAAAGACCGGTTCGCCCGCGGCAAAGGCCTCTTTCACGCCATCGACTATCGGGAACCGGCGGAAATTCCGGATGCGGCCTATCCCTTCTGGCTCACCACCGGCCGATCCTACGCGCATTATCATACCGGCACCCTGACGCGCGTCTCAGCGCACCTGGATCGGGAGATGCGGGAGGTTTTGTTGGAGATGCATCCGGAGGATGCCGGTGCCTACGGCGTAAAGGATGGGGACATGGTGCGGGTGAGCAGTCGGCGCGGCACTGTGACCGCCAAAGTGCAGGTGACGGACCGCATCGGAAAGGGCGTGCTTTTCATGCCGTTTCACTTCGCCGAAAGCGCCGCCAATGTGCTCACCAACGCGGCTCTGGACCCCGTGTGCAAGATCCCCGAATACAAGGTGTGCGCGGTGAAGGTGGAAAAGGCGGCCTGAGCAAACCGCTGTTGCGGGCCCCCGTAAACGAGCCATGGTATAGGACCCATGGGCGGCGGCCCGGCGTAGCTTAGAGCCCCGTAGGGGGGGCGGCGTGACGCGCTCCATGCCAAGCCTAATCGACAGAGCCTGACGGACGCATTTCAGGCTTTGTATTCGCAAAAGCGATCCGCCGGGTCGCCCCGAAAAGAGGGCTGCGCAGCAGGGCCCATTTCCAGGAGTCCCATTTCGGACCAGGCCCGCTAAGCAAGCGAGGAAAGGGGCGCGCGGGGTTCCTAGACCCCGGGCCCCCTCTTTTTTTCGCTGGAAGGTCTCCATGGCGGCCGTTGGCCCCCAAGCCGCCGGCCATGGATCACGGCGGGACCTTCCCCAAGGCTTCCTTGGGCAAAGGGATGGGAGCTTGAGACCACGGGGACGCCGGGTGTGGCACCGGCCCTTCGGGTCAGGAAACGTGGGGTCCTGCCTTCCGGACGGCGTCTGCAGCGGCGCGGGCCAGCGCATCGCAGCGCTCATTTTCGGGATGGCCGCTGTGGCCCCTGACCCATCGCCACTCCACCTGATGGCGCTGTGTGAGCCGGTCCAACTCCAGCCAAAGCTCCTTGTTTTTGACCGGTTCCTTGGTGGCGGTCTTCCAGCCGTTCTTTTTCCAGCGGTGGATCCACTGGGTGATGCCCTTTTGGAGGTACTGGGAGTCGGTGTGCACCACCACGTGGCAGGGTTCTTTGAGTGCCTTGAGGGCCTCGATGACCGCCGTGAGTTCCATCTTGTTGTTGGTGGTCCTGGGGCTGGATCCGCTGAGTTCCTTTTCGTGACCTTTGTAGCGCAGGATCGCGCCCCAGCCGCCCGGTCCAGGGTTGCCGGTGCAGGCTCCGTCGGTGAAGATCTCCACCCGTTTTCTCTTTTGCATCATGTCTTCGTCCTCTCCATCGTCGGCCACCATAGCATGAAAGAAGCGCCGAGACACGTGCGCGATCCACGCGGCCTGCGCAGTCCCATGGGGCCAAAACGACTCCCCTCCCATGGGCTTCCCCAGCCACGATTGAGGCCGTTCACCTTGCACGGATCACGCGTGACCCGTCCCGGGATATCGGTGCCGGGAGCCGGTGTCATCCCCTCAGGGTTTGTGGTAAAAGGGGCAGGAACGGAAGGAAAAACGATCCGATCGCACGGAGGCGAACATGAACGGCTGGCGGAAACGTTTTAACCTCAACATACGCCAAAAGGTCATCGTGGGGATGACCCTGGGGGTCCTGACCCTGGGGGTTATCGGGGCGATTTCGTACCGGTCGCTCCTGGAGGTCGAAACCAAGGTGAAGTTCGTGGAGGTGGCGGACGACCTTTTGAACACCATCCTGGAGCTGCGTCGATTCGAAAAGAACTTCTTTTTGTATGAAACACTGGAGGCCATCGAAGAAAACGAGCGCTACCGAGAAGAGGCGACGTCCATTCTGACCCGCATTTCCCCCAGGCTCCGGTCCCTGGAGGGAGGTCAGAAGCTCCAGAGGATTGAAGCGTCTCTTCGGGACTATCGGCGTTTGATGGCACAGCTCAAACAGGCGGCTTCGGCGCACCGGCGGGAAGAGATTCATCGGTTGGAGCAGCCTCTGCGGGAAAAGGGTAAGGAACTGGTGGACCTGGCCCAGGACCTGGTCTATTTCGAGCGCCAGAGGATCTTGGGCATCCTCAAGGGCTTGAAGACCCAACTGGCGGGATCCCTCGCCTTGGCCTTGCTGGGGGGTGTCCTTTTCGTCGCCCTCGTGGCCCGAAAGATCGTTCGTCCCCTCAAGGTGATCGAGAGGAACATGTTGCGGATCGCCCAGGGTGACTTTGCCCCTCTTCCGGTCATGGATACTCGGGACGAAACGCAGCAGGTGGTAAAAGCCTTCAACCGCATGGTCACCGAATTGGAACGGCGCCAGGACCAGCTGGTGCAGGCCAAGAAGCTTTCTTCCTTGGGGGTGCTCACCTCCGGGGTGGCCCACCAATTGAACAACCCCCTCAACAACATCTCCACCTCGTGCCAGATCCTTCTGGAAGACCTGGATCAGTTGGATGAGGACTTCATCCGGCGGGTGCTCACCAATGTGGAACAGGAAGTGGCGCGGGCCCGGGACATCGTGAAGGGCCTTTTGGAGTTTTCCAGGGCCAAGGAATTTACCATCGTGCCCACCAACCTGAACGAAGTGGTGGCCAAAACGGTGCGACTGATCTCCAGTCAGGTGCCCCCGGGTGTTCGCATCGAGACGCGGGTTTCCGAAAACATGGTGGTCGAGATGGACCCCCAGCGCATGCAGCAGGTCTTTTTGAATCTCTTCATGAATGCCATCCAGGCCATGCCGGAGGGCCGGGGGGAGATCTGGGTCACGGCGGAATACGACCAGGCGGCCCAGCAGGTTCTGATCCGCGTGCGGGACACCGGCTGCGGTATGTCGGAAGAGGTGGCCAGCAAGATCTTCGATCCCTTTTTCACCACCAAAGAGGTGGGGGCGGGCACTGGACTGGGAATGTCCATCGCCTACGGGATCGTGGAAAAGCATCGGGGGCACATCGAGGTGGAAAGCCGCGAAGGCGAAGGGACGACGTTTACCATTATCCTGCCGGTCAAGCGGTCCGAGGCTTAGGCGGCTGTCTGGGAACGCCCCGGTTCCTCCCTTCTCGTGTGGACGGAGAGTGGGGGACACCAGGGGCGCCCGTGTCACCGGCCTGTCGTTTCAGCAGTAGGGGCGGGACCCGACCCGACAAGGCTTTCTGGGAATTCAAGAATCACCACGGGGCCGGTGAAATTGCAACGGGTCAGATAGGCCCAAAAGGCCGGCAGGCCATCGTGGGTCAGGCTCCGTGGGAGGGAAGACAGGGGGCGCCTGGGACTGGAATGGATCCGCTGCTGTGGAACGAGATGGGGTAGGGATGACGGAGCGCATTCTCATTGTGGATGACGAAAAGGTTGCTCGGGAGAACCTGCAATACGTTCTCAAAAAGGAAGGCTACCACGTGGTGGCTGTGGACAGCGGATTCCGGGCCCTCAAGGAGCTGGAGCGCACCGAGTTCGATTTGGTCATGACGGATCTGCGCATGGAACGCGTGGACGGCATGGACGTGCTGGAACGGACCAAGGAGCTGTGGCCGCAGACGGAGGTGATCGTGGTCACGGGCTACGCCACCGTGGCCACGGCGGTGGAGGCCATGAAGAAAGGGGCCTACCATTATCTTCCCAAGCCCTACAAGCTCGAGGAGGTGCGCATCCTGGTGCGCAAGGCCCTGGAACGCCGGGAATTGGAAAAGGAGGTCCAGGAGCTCCGACGGCAAGTGCGCCAGGAGACCGGCGGCCCGGTGATCATCGGCAAGAGCGACAAAATGCACCAACTGCTGCGCTTGGCGGAACAAATCGCTCCGACGGATACGAGCGTGCTCATCTTGGGGGAGACCGGGACGGGCAAGGAATTGGTGGCCAGGTTTCTCCACGCCAAGAGCCAACGTGGGGACCGACCTTTTCTGGCCATCAATTGCGGAGCCTTTTCCGAGGAGCTATTGGCCAATGAGCTTTTCGGCCATGAAAAGGAGGCCTTCACCGGGGCGGGTTCCACCAAAAAGGGATTGCTGGAAGCGGCCCATGGGGGGACGGTTTTTCTGGATGAAATCGGAGAGATGCCGCCCGCCATGCAGGTGAAGCTTCTGCGGGTGCTGCAGGAAAAAAAGCTCATCCGGGTGGGAGGAACCGAAGAGATTCCGGTGGACATCCGGGTGGTGGCCGCCACCAACCGTAACCTTCTCAAAGAAGTCAAGCGGGGACGCTTCCGCCAGGATCTTTTCTACCGGATCAATGTGATTACGCTCTATGTGCCGCCCCTGGTGGAGCGAAGGGACGATATCCCACTTTTGTGCCGCCACTTTCTGGACAAATTTGCCCGGGCCCAACAAAAGGAGATTGCCGAGATCTCCGAAGAGGTGCTGGAAGTGCTCATGCAATACGAGTTTCCCGGCAACGTGCGGGAGCTGGAAAACATCGTGGAGCGGGCGGTGGCCCTGGCCCAGGGGGATCGGATCGAAGTGAACCACTTGCCGCCGGACCTTCAGCAGCTGACCCTCCGAGTGCCGCGGCCGGCTCGTCGGGAATTTCTCACCCTGGAGGAGTACGAAAAGGAATACATCCTGTGGGTGCTCAAGAAGGTGAAGGGGAACAAGACCAAGGCGGCCGAAATCCTGGGCATCGATCGCGTTTCCCTCTGGCGCCGGCTGAAACGTTTCGGGGTCCAGTAGTTCCTGGCAGCCGGGTCAGGATCCCTGCGCGGGCTCCAAAACCTTATCCAGGATCTGCTCAATGCCCTCGGCCAGTACCACGTCTATGTCCATGAGCACATCCTCTTCCAGCAGGCGGATGTCCGATTCATTGCGCTGGGGGAAAATCACCGTGGACACACCGGCCCGTTGGGCCGCCAAGATCTTTTCTCGAACGCCGGCCACCGGCAGTAGACGTCCGCTCAAGGTGAGCTCTCCGGTCATGGCCACATCCCGGCGCACCGGGCGCTGCATGAGCAGGGACAAGAGGGAGACGGCGATGGTGATCCCCGCAGAAGGCCCGTCCTTGGGGATGGCGCCCGCCGGAATGTGGATGTGGATGTCCGAGTCCCTGAAAAAGTCCGGGTCGAGTCCGAAGTGCTCCGCGTGACTGCGCACATAGCTCAGGGCCGTCTGAGCCGATTCCTTGAGGATGGTTCCCAGGGATCCGGTGAGGATCAGTTGCTGGGAGCCCCGCATGCGTGTGCTCTCCACAAAGATGATTTCGCCCCCGAGTTCGCTCCAAACCAGCCCGGTGGCCACGCCGATCCGACTCCGGGCTTCCGTCACCTCGAAGGTGTATCGCGGAGGGCCCAACAGTTCGGGAATCACATCGGGAGGGATCTCCCCCGGTCCCTGGGAGTCCTTCGCCGTCAGATAGAGCCGGGCCACTTTGCGGCAAACGGCCGCCAGTTCCCTTTCCAGATGGCGCAGCCCCGCCTCCCGCGTGTAACCCCGAATGATGGTGAGGATGGTCTCCTCGGAAAAAGAGACATCCCGGCCGCGCAGGCCGTGCTCTTCCAGCTGTCGGGGGATCATGAAGTGGCGGGCGATGGCCAGTTTTTCCCTTTCCGTGTAGCCGGGAAATTGAATGACTTCCAGCCGATCCAACAGGGGGCGGGGAAGTCGTTCCACCCCATTGGCCGTGGCGATGAACATGACGCCCGAAAGGTCGAAGGGCACGTCCAAGTAATGGTCCATGAAATGGGAATTCTGCTCCGGATCCAGGATTTCCAAAAGCACCGACGCGGGGTCTCCCCGGAAGTCCTGCCCGATCTTGTCGATTTCATCCAGCATGAAGACCGGGTTCTTGACCCCCAGGCGCCGTATCTCGTGGATGATCCGGCCCGGCATGGCCCCCACGTAAGTTCTCCGATGGCCCCGCAGTTCCGCCTCGTCGCGAAGGCCCGCCAGGGAAAGCCTCACGAAGCGCCGTTCCAGGGCTTGGGCGATGGATCGCCCGATGGAGGTCTTGCCCGTGCCGGGCGGGCCGGAAAAGCACAGGATCGGCCCCCGGGTCATCTGCATGTGGCGCCTTCTTTCCTTGACGGATGAGACCAACGATCGCAGTTCGGCCATGTTGATGGGCTTGGAAAGATACGTCACGGCCCCCTTTTGGAGGGCGGTCACGGCGGAAGTGACGGTGGCGTATCCCGTCACCATGATCGTTTCCGTATGGGGCGAGATCTTCTTGATGGCCTCCAGGAGCTGCAGTCCGTCCATCTTCTGCATCTTCAAGTCCGTGATGACCAGATCGTACTCCTTGATGCGAAGCTTGTCGAAGGCCTCCTGGCCGTCCACGGCCGTGTCCACCTGGTGCCCATCCTTGCGAAGCACGTATTCCAGGTTGGTGCGGGCGATTTCCTCGTCGTCCACCACCAGCACGCGAAACGCCTGGAGGGAGCAAAGGGTGCGAACCGCCAGATAATCCAAAATGCGGTCCTTCACGTGCTGAAGACCGTGATGGGCCTGACCCAGAATCTCCTGGGCACGGTCCAGGTCCAAGTTGTCCACGGTAAAGTGATTCCAGGGTAGGGAAAGGAGAAAGTCCACGTAGGCGGTGCCAATGGCATATTCGGCCACGGCCGGATCCGTCTTTTGCAGCTTGTCCAGCTCCTTGAGCGCCACCTTGAGCACATGCTCGGGAAGGTCGGCTCCTTCCACACGTTGACGCAGTAAGTCCAGATCCTCCGGTTCGGCCTCGGGGCGTTGCTCGTCCTGCGGACGCTTGAAGAAGATCATGGGCTGGATCCTCCTGGTTTGGGATGCTTCATCGGGGGCTGATTATTTCATCCGTGGAAGCGGCACGCAAACGAAAAGGTGCTGCAGAAAGCGCGATTCCATCGGGTCTTGTCGGCCTCAAGGCTGAGCCCGGAAGTCGGCGAGAGACCAGGATAAACGGTGGTCAGGAGGGATCGAGGGGGTGACGAGTCAAGAAGGGAAGGCAATGGGACACCCGGGAGCTATCCCGAAAACGTCCGGGTTGGTCTCCTCTTTCATGGATAAAAGGGAGGGGTAAGCCGGCGGGTCCGTGCTGTCGGCCTGGCCTTGCGCACCTAGGGGCGGAACCCGCCCCTCCTCCAGGCCTTGTGAGAACTCACAAAGTGCCATAGGGCACCGTGGCATTGCAACGAGTTAAAATTCGCCACCCCCGGTCCAATGGGGGTTGTGGAACCGGCGCCCGTTCCCGGGTCACGGCGGCCGCCTTGCCATGACGCTTCTTCCGGTGGTGCGCAGATGGAAACCGGGGCCGGCGAGGCCCCGGAGATCTTCTCGCAAGTGTTGCAAGGTGCAATAGTCTGTTGTATTGGTTGCAATGATCGCTAACATTATGAAAAGACACAAATAACGCTTTTGAGTTTTCTTTTTGTTGCATTCTGCAATGGTGAGTGTTTTTCGCGTTTTTCCCGTCAGGAAAAGATAGAAGCCAGAAAATCAAGTAGTTAGGTATTGAGACCTCCTTTTGGTACGGGTTTTGATCTTTAAGGGGGCAACGGCAACCAATCCCCGCAAGGGACCCCAAAAAGGAGGACGGACATGGGACGGATCAAGGAAAAACTGGAAGCCATGGCGGCGGCCATCGCCTTTGCAGAAGCCGATGAAAGGGAGGAAGCCCTGCGGCTGCTGGAAGAAAGTGAGCGTACGGAAAAGCGGGTGGAGACGAGAAAGGATCAGCGCCAGCGGCCTCGGCCCCGGGTGTATCGAACCTGAAAGCCTTTTCTCAGAGGTTCTCATAAAGAGCGGCGAAAGGGGGGACACAGAGATGATCAAGCGTCTGAAGAAACGATTCGGTAAGGGCGAGCGTCAACGGTCCGACGTGGAAGTGGAGAAGAGAAGTGGGCTCCGGAAATCCGTGGAAACCACCATGGACGCCGCCACCTTTGCGGAGGTCGGCATGCATGCGGAGGCCCGGCAAATCATGGCCGAAGAGCAAGCCGCGCCGCGCAGGGTGTTGGTGGTGGGCCATGAGGGCACGTTTTCACGGCCCGTGATCGACTACGCCTTGGGCTTTGCGGAGCGAATGGGCTACGAGATCGTGGCGCTCAACGTGCTGGACCTTCCCAAGGATTCGGAAAAGGTGGGCCCCTATTGCTCGCTCATTGCCAAGGAGTTTGAAAACACGTGCGAACAGAGTGTGGCCGAATTCCTGCGGGAAGCCCAGGAACGTGGCATCGGGTTCCAACATGTGGTCAAAGTGGGGGATCCGGACAAGTGTATCAAGGACGTGACCCACGAACTCCGACGCATCGAGTTCGTGATCAGCGAACCGGATGCCCTTCCCGAGGTGGCGGGCAAAGAGGAAGAGGTGGTGATTCCGGTCTATGCGGTGGCCTCCCCGGCCTAGGGGCTTGAGTCCATAAGGGCTTCGGCTTTTCGGCCGGGCAGGGCGCTTGGGCCAAGGGTGTTGGAGCGGACTATCCAGACAGAAGGGTGGAAAAAGAAATGGACACGCGTTTCATCTTTGGGCTGGCGTTGGTGGCGGTGGCCTTTGGGCTGTGTTTCTGGTTTCGAAACGAAGGAAAACACTGAGAAAAGGATTTCTCACGATCATGGAGGCCGCCGGCGGGGTGGCCTGTGGGAGGCGGGGCATCCCGCCTTTTTCATGACGAGGAGAAAAACCGATGGGCCAGGGAGCCTTCCAGCGATTGCTGGATGCAGTGGGAATCGGCCGCGCTGGGGCGCCAAGGCCGCGCGGCCGGCACTGGACTCTTGAAGAGTGGCCAGCGGCGATGGCCGAGGCCGGTCGTTGCTCCAAAGACCCTTGGGCGGATGGCCGGGGTGAGCTGGGCGGACGGCGCCAGGTCCTGGTGGTGGGGGGCGAAGCGGGGTTTTCGCAGAAGCTCATGGAATACGCCGTGGGGTTCGCCGCACGCATGGGCTATGGGATCACGGCGCTAAGCGCCTTCCACGTGCCCTTGACTTCCAGTCTCGATGACCCTCGCTACGCTCACATGGTGGTGGAGTTTGAAAGGAACGCCAGGGAGTCGGCCCGTGGGTTTGCCGCTCGGGCCCGGCAGGGCGGTGTGGCCTTCTCGCACCACATGCGGCTGGGGGCTCGGGACAGGGCTGTCCAGGAGATCTGCGCGGCCATGGGATGTGTGGATTTCGTCATGAGCGATCCATCCTTGGAGGAGAGGGCGGCACAGGGCGTGGATCCCGTGATTCCCGTCTATGCCATGGCGTCCGCCTCCTAGCGGGTCTCCTTTCAGGAAAGCCGGCACGGCATCTAGGCGTGCCGGGTCGATTTTGGATTGGAATTTTGGATGGGAGGTGCTTTTTGGCGATTGCTCGCCTTGGCTTAATGTGATAAAAGGACCAGTCTAGTGAAATATTTCTTAAATGGCTGGCTTGGGCTCCCCGCCGCCTTCTGACGGAGCATCCAACAAGGTGTGGGTGAAGCAGAAATTTCCCATTTTTTAGGGTTCAGGGAGGTATCCAATTTGACTCACGACATGATTCTGACCTTGGTTGTGTTGGCCTTTGCGGTGTGCTTGTTCGTCTTCGAGTGGGTGCGGGTGGACGTGGTCGGTATCATCATGATGGTGCTATTGCCCCTCATGGGATTGGTCACCCCCCAACAGGCCTTTTCAGGCCTCAGTTCCAACGCGGTGGTCTCCATCATCGCCGTGATCATCATCGGCGCCGGCCTGGACAAGACGGGCGTCATGAACAAGGTGGCCACCCCCATCATCAAGCTGGGAGGGGGCAGTGAGCCACGCATCATGGCTCTGGTCTCCGGCACCGTGGGAATCATCTCCAGCATGATGCAGAACATCGGCGCGGCGGCCCTTTTTCTGCCCGCCACCCAGCGCATCTCCAAGCGGCTGGGGATCCCTATCTCCCGGCTGCTCATGCCCATGGGCTTTTGCGCCATCATCGGCGGCACGCTCACCCTGGTGGGTGCCAGCCCCACCATCCTGCTCAATGATTTACTGGTGCTGGAAGGCAAGAAGCTGGAACCATTCGGCCTCTTTACCCAAACGCCCATCGGCGTGTGCCTTCTCGCAGCGGCCATCATCTATTTTCTAGTGCTGGGAAAATTGATCCTGCCTGCCAGCAGCGGTGAAGCGGACAAGGGCATCACGGCGCAGCTCTTGGAACAGTATGCGGCCCTGGAGCAGCCCTACGAGGTGCAAGTCCCGGAGGATTTCGCAGGACCCAAGACCTTGGAAGAACTGGGACTGCGGCGGGACTACCTGGTGTCGGTGGTGGCCATTGGAAACCCCCGCACGGGTGTGAAACGCCTCACCGCCGGCAGGAAGGATCCGGTGTCGCCCGGAGATTGCCTGGTGATGCTGGGCAATGTGGAACGGATCAAGCGCTTGGCTCAGGACAAGGGCTGGGAGCTGAAGGACGGTCTGGACTACTTTGCCGATGAGTTTGCCCGCACCAGTGCCGGCGTGGTGGAAACGGTCGTCTCCCCGCGATCGGAACTGATCGGAAAGACCCTGGCGGAGTTGGATTTCATCAAGCGCTTCCGCGTCAACCCGGTGGCCATCAACACCGGCGATCGCATCTACTATTCGGGCATCAACCATGTGCGACTCAAGATGGGCGATGTGATCCTGCTTCAGGGGCCCTGGGACCGTCTTCATCGGATCCGCAACCTGCCCCAACCGCGCATCTTGACCTTCGCCACCCCCCTGGAAGGCGAGATCCTCCGGCCGGAAAAGGCCAAGCTGGCCGTCTTCTGGCTGGTTCTCGCCCTGTCGCAGATCATTTTCTTCAAGGTGCGTCTGTCCGTTGCCCTCATGTCGGGCGCCTTGGGCATGATCATCACGGGGGTGCTTTCTGTGGATGAGGCCTATCAATCCGTGGACTGGATGACCGTCTTCTTGCTGGGTGGCCTGATCCCTCTGGGCATCGCCTTTGAGCAGACGGGGACGGCGGCCTTCATCGCCAAGAAGGTGCTGGAAGTGGTGGGAGAGGTGCCCCCCATCGGGCTGTTGGCGGTGGTCGGGGTCATGACCTCCTTTTTCACCCTGGTCATTTCCAACGTGGGGGCCACGGTGCTTCTGGTGCCACTCTGTATGAACATGGCGCTCATGGCCGGCGGGGATCCCCGCATGGCCGCCTTGGTGGTGGGCCTTTCGGCCTCCAACACCTTCGTGCTTCCCACCCACCAGGTGAACGCGCTCATCATGCGCCCCGGCGGCTACCGAACGGTGGATTACGCCAAGGCCGGGAGTATCATGACCCTGCTCTTTCTGGCCATCGAACTGACGGTCATCTACTTCTTCTACGGGGTTTCGGGCTCGTAAAAACGAGACGGCGCGGGAGAGCCTATCCCGCGCCGTTCCATCCCTTTCCAACACCCTCCTGGGGAGGCTGTCCGTCAATGGCCCCCCCGGCCTTTTAGGCCTTCCGGACAAATGCAATTCCACTTTGTCATGTGATGCCTTTTGAGCCTTGTAGGGGCGGGTGCGAAACCCGCCCCTGGTGCTTAGAGACCAGGCCGGCAGCACGAACCCATGTGATAGTCCCAACCTTCCGTTCGCACAAGAAGGGAGCAACCGAGGCGTTCTCGGCCACGCTCCAAGGAGCACGATGGGCGCCAGAAAGTTCCCTCCCCTGAGGGGTAGGGGAGGGGGTCGGATGGTAGTAAGGGGCCATCTTTTGCCCTTGTTGAGCAGGGGCGATGGGGATGAGCTGCTTGGAGCACCCCCTCCTAACCTCCCCCATCGAGGGGGAGAGGGATCTGTGGGTTGCGAGGGCGGAGGGATTTTTGGGTTGGAGCTTGGTTCCGCGAGGTGGGCGGCATTTCAGCGGGCCTAAATGTTTGGGTGTCCCGTGGGCATGGGCCCGACCCGCGGCGGGGCGTTCCGGCCATGCATTTCCACCGAGAATTGACCCGGCCGGCGATGGAGCGAAGGAGACGGAGGGAACCGTGCGGATCCGACGGGTTCGTGCACATCGGGGAGAACGAGGCCGCCGTCTTCTAGCGTCAGGACCCGCAGCCGGTTGCCGGGCTGGAGCCGCCGTCCAAGAGGCAAAAAACGTGTGGTGAGCGATCGGACAAGAGGGGGTCAGGTTTTCCAGACGTTGGGAGTGGGCCGGCAGGGTGCGCCGGGGTGGGTCCCGCCCGGTTGGACGGTCAGGTGGGCAAGAGGGCGGAAAACCGATGGGGAAGGGGAGGACCGCTGGCGTCTTTGGTGGCGCGCATTAGGTCGACATGCGTCGGCGCACGAAGCGGGCGTAGGCCAGGGGGGTCTTTCGGATAACCGCTTCATGGAGATTTTCCAGGGGGATCTCCGCGCGCGCGGCGGCCTTGTGACCTCCGGCGCTTCCGTAGGCGCCGAAGGCCTTCTGGATGCTTTTCCCAGCATCCTTTCGATAGCCGTCGTTTCTCACGATGACCACCAGGGTGTTGCCCACCACCCCGCTCACGATACTCCAGGAAATGTCGTGCACCTTGAGCAGGAAATCGGCCAGGATGACCAGGATATCCGCCGAGGGGACCTTGGGCAGATGGGTGTAGATGCGGTCCCTGCTCACGGTCTTATTTTCCAGGGCTTCGCGGAAGTAGTTGAGATCCTTGAGGGCCAGATCCGAGATCTCGATTTTTCGAAGCACATTGTGATTGGCCTTGCCGAAGAGATAGTGGAAGGCCCGCACGTCTTCTTCCCGGCTCTGGCGTTCAAAGTTTTGGGTGTCGGTCTTGATGCCGTAGATGAGGGCCGTGGCCAGGGTCTGAGAGGGATGGATGCGGGCGGCCCGAAGGTATTCCGTGAGGATGGTGGAGGTGGCTCCATAGTCCGGGCGGATGTCCGCCAAGGGGATTTCGCCACAGGCGGCCAGCGGATGGTGGTCGATGACGGCCGTATAGGGGATCTTGCGGAAGAAGTCGTTGTGGCACGGCTGTCCGTCCACCAGGAGGAACTTGTCGTAGTTACCCAGGGACTTTTCCTGAATGGGGACCAGGGGAAGCTTGAGCAGGCGCACCATGGTCAAGTTGTTGAGGCGTTTGACAGGGCGGATGATCCCCACGGTGGTGGATTGGACCCGGCGCCACAAAAGGCGTCTGAGGGCGAAGGCGGACGCGATGGCGTCCGGATCCGGGTCGATGGTGATGAGAACCCGGTCTTTGAAGTTGAGGAGGTCGTAGAGTCTCTTGAGGGCCTCCTGCCGGGATCGGGGGCGGCAGGAGCGGCCATGGGGTGTGTGGCTGTTTTTCTTGTTCGCCATGACGGACGGCCTGCATAAAAAAAGGGGTGGCGCCCCACCCCTTTTGTGTGATTTCTTTGGAGCGGGAAACGGGATTCGAACCCGCGACTTCGACCTTGGCAAGGTCGCACTCTACCACTGAGTTATTCCCGCTCAGTTCGTGGCTCTATTTACCTGAGAGCCTTGGGAGAGTCAAGAAAAAAAATGCCCCATAACGGCCGATAACATATATTATGTAAACCACTCTGGAGGTGGGTCCATGATCACCGGAATCTTCTATCATCCCAGCTTCAGCCGCCGCAGCTACCTCACCCAGGGATCCCGCCTGGAACACTTCCCGGCGGCCCTGGAGCCTCTGCTCAAACACCCGCACTTTCGCCTGTACCAATCGCCTCCCATCGATGAAGACTGGATCCTGAAGGTCCACAGCCGAGAGCTTCTGGATGGTGTTTACCAGGATCGGTTGTGTTCCACCGCCTGGCATTCGGCGGGCGGCGTGGCCCAGGCGGCGGAACTCATCGCCCGGGACGAAATCCAAAACGCCTTCGCCTTCATCGGCGCCGGTGGTCACCATTCGGGGCGGAACTTTTTCGGCGGCTACTGCTGCTTCAACGATGTGGTGATCGCCATGACCATCCTTCGACAGGTGCACGGCATCCAACGGTTCGCCATCCTGGACACGGACGCCCACCACGGAGACGGCACGCGGGACCTGGTGCGTAACGATCCGGACGTGCTCCATGTGTGCCTTTGTTACAGTTCCTATGAATCCCAGGACGGGACCAAGGTGGATGTGCCGGCCCCGGGGGCTCTTTCTTCCTTCTGGTCCCACGGGACGCCATCGCCCGACTCCCCATCCGAGTCGGCCGCGGATCGGGACCGGGCCTACTACGAGACGGCCCGAGCGGCCTTCTATGAGCGTTGCATTGCCTTCGCGCCCGAGCTCCTTTTCTGGTATTTTGGCTTCGATACCCACCGGGGCGACTATGGCGATCTGGGGCTCACGCGAAAGGCGTACCTGTTGATCGCTCACATGATGCGCGATCTGGCCCACAGGGTGTGCCAAGGACGCTTGGAGGTGGTTCTGGGGGGCGGATCACGCAGCGACATCGCCCGGCGTTGCATCCCGCCCATCATCGCGGTGCTGGGAAACATGGAATGGGAAGATGGGCGGATCCAATGAGAGAAGCTCGGAGGGCCATGATCGATGAAAATGCTCCACAAGACGCTGGCCAAGACGCTTTCCACCATTCTCACGTGCGTGCCCGCCGAATACGGCCTCTTTTGGGATCCGGACGGGACCATGCCCTGGAAGGAATGTTACTGGGCGCTGCAGGAGGATCCGGCCCTACGGTTTGTGCGCGAATCAACGGTGCGGGAACTCCTTCTTCTGGGCCACGACCTGCCTGTGGTGCTGGAAGAAGGCCGGCTGCGGCTTTGCGATGGGCAACGGGGCGTGGCCCAATATGAACCGATGGACCCGCCCGAGCGGCTCTTCGCAGGTTTTCGCAGGCGGCAATACCAGGCCATGGGAAAAATGGGGCTTCGGCCCGGCGGCCGAGCCTTTGCTCCCCTCTTCCAGGACCCGGCCATGGCCGAACGCTGGGCAAGGCGGCGCGGAACGGATGTGCTGGTGGCGGAGATCCGGGCGGCCGAGGCCGCTGGGAACGGCGTTGTCTTCTTAAAGGCGGGAGACGGCATGTACCTGGTGGAGATGCTTCCGCCCCAGTGGATCGACCTGCCCAGGCTTTCTGCCAACGAACGGGAGAAGATGGAGGCCCAGGCCCAGCTGGCCCGCGAGAAAAAGCGCAAAAAGGCGGCTCCCGCCGCCGAAGCGGATATTCCCGGTGCCGTGCGCATCGGCAGGCGCCATCTGCGCGGAATGTTTCCCGAGGCCGCCTACGACCACGAGGAAGGGGCCCGGAAAGGCCGCACCAACAAGAAGGGAAAGGGTTGGAAAAAGGGCGCGCGAAAGGAACGGCGTAAGCGGGAGCTGTGAAGGATCGGCCGGCACACAGGCCATCTCATCAGCCGCCGCCCAGGTAGGCCTTCTGCACGTCGGAATTGGCCAGAAGCCCCTGGGCGGTGTCTTCCAGCACGATGTTTCCCACCTCCAGCACGTAGCCGCGGTGGGCCAGCTTCAGGGCCGCCCGGGCGTTTTGCTCCACCAGGACGATGGTCACGCCTCCCGACTGGTTGATTTCCTGGATCGTCTGGAAGATGGTTTTCACAAGGAGCGGGGCCAGGCCCAGGCTGGGTTCGTCCAGCAGCAGGATCTTGGGATGGCTCATGAGCCCGCGGCCGATGGCGAGCATCTGCTGTTCCCCGCCGCTCAAGGTGCCGGCCAGCTGGTTGCGCCTTTCCGCCAGCACGGGGAAAAGTTCGTAGATCCATTCCTGGGTCTTTCGGATGCGGCCCGCGTCGCGGCAGGTAAACGCTCCCAGATTGAGGTTTTCCTGGACGGTGAGGGTCCCGAAGATACGGCGCCCTTCGGGCACATGGGCGATGCCTGCTTCCACCACCTTGTGGGGCGGCCGTTTGTGAAGCGAGGTCTTGTGGTAGTAAACGGCGCCCGAGGCGGGCTTGACGAGGCCGCTGATGGTGAGCAGCGTGGTGGACTTACCCGCCCCGTTGGCTCCCAGGATGGTGACGATCTCCCCTTCTTTCACTTCCAGGTTGATGCCGTGCAGGACCTCGATATTGCCGTACTTGACGCGCAGATCGACCAATTGAAGCATGTGACTAATCTTCTTCCGTTCCCAGGTAAGCTTCGATGACCCGCGGATCGGCCTGGATTTCCGCTGGCGTTCCCTCGGCGATCTTGGATCCGTATTCCAACACCACGATGCGCTCGCACACGCGCATCACCAGGCTCATGTCGTGCTCGATCAAAAGAACCGTGATGCCCTGGGCCTGGATCTTGCCGATAAGCTGGATGAGGGCGGTGGTTTCGTGTTCGTTCATGCCGCCGGCCGGCTCGTCCAGGATGATGAGCTTGGGCTCCGTGGCCAGGGCCCGGGCCACCTCCAGCAGCCGCTGGTTGCCGTAGGACAGGTTCTTGGCATGCTGCAGGGCCTCCTTTTCCAGGCCAACGAAGGCCAGGGCCTCCAGGGCCTTTTGGATGGCCTTCTTTTCTTCCCGCCGCTGGCGCGGCGTGCGCAGCATGGCCGTCAGGGCGCCGGAGCGCATGCGGCAATGGCAGCCGGCCAGGACGTTTTCCAGCACGGTGAGGTTCTGAAAGAGCCGGATGGTCTGGAAGGTTCGGCCGATGCCGCCGGCCACGATCTTATGGGTTCGTTTGCCCAGCAAGGACTGGTTCTGGAAGAGGATGTCCCCCTGGTCCGGGCGGTAGATACCCGTGATGAGATTGAACACGGTGGTCTTGCCGGCTCCGTTGGGGCCGATGAGCCCCATGACCGTCCCCTCTTCCACGGCGAAGGAGACGGCGTTGACGGCCGTCAGGCCCCCGAAGGTCTTGGTCACCCGCGAAAGACTCAGGATGCTGCTCATGCGCCACCCCCCTGGCCTTGGCGCGCCTGGGGAAGCGAGTAACGGCGCGGGCGAGCCGGCAGGATGCCGCCCGATCGGAAGATCATCATGGCGATCATGGCGGCGCCGAAGAGCATCATGCGGGCGTTGGTAAACCCCCTGAAGATCTCGGGAAGTCCGATCACGAGGAAGGCTCCCAGGAGAACGCCCGGGATGCTGCCCGATCCACCCAGGATGATCAGGGTGAACATGAGCACCGATTCCCAGAAGCTAAAGGATTCCGGTGAGATGATGGTCATCTTGGCGGCGAAGATGTTTCCCACCATGCCGGCCCAGGCCGCCCCGATGACAAAGGACATGAGCTTGTAGTGGGCCGTATCGATGCCGCTTCCTTCCGCAGCCGTTTCGTCTTCGCGCAGATAGTTGAGGGCGCGGCCGAAGCGGGAGTTTTCCAGGCGATGGAAGAAGAAGGCCGTGACGGCCACGAAGAACCAGATGAGGTAGAAGAACTCATGGGGCTTGCGGATGACGAATCCCAAAAGGTTCGGTCGGCTGATGCCGAAGATCCCATTGGCCCCGCCCGTGAGCCCGAAGACGTTGTTGATGAGGGCGATGCGCACGATCTCACCCACGCCGATGGTGACGATGCACAGATAGTCGCCCGTCAGGTGGATGATGGGCTTGGCCACCACCAGAGCAAAGAGACCGGCCGTGAGGGCGCACAGGGGCAACAGGGTCAACACGGGGATGTGGAACCGGGTGTTGAGGATCGCTGCGGTGTAGGCGCCCACGGCGTAAAAGGCCGCGTGACCCAGGTTGAAGAGTCCGGCATGTCCCACGATCAGGTTCAGACTGAGTCCCAAAACGGCGTACAGGCCGATGTTGTTGAGCACGTCCGTCCAGTAGGGATTCAGCACCAGGGGGCACAGGGCCAGGATGGCTCCCAGGATGAGATAGATGAAGGTCCGTTTTTCCATCATACCTTTTCTGCCACGCGTTCACCCAGCAGGCCTGTGGGCCGCACAATGAGAATGAAGATGAGCACACCGAAGGCGATGGCGTCCTTCCAGGCCATGGAAAGATACGCCGCGCCCAAGGCTTCCACGACCCCGAGCAGGATTCCCCCCACCATAGCACCGGGGATGTTGCCGATGCCGCCCAGGATCGCCGCGGTGAAGGCCTTGAGGCCGTAGATCCAGCCCATGGTGAAGTTGATCTGGCCGTAGTGGAGTCCCACCATGAGTCCCGCCACGCCGCCCAGGGCCGGGCCGATGAGAAAAACGAAGAGAATGACCCGGTCCACATCGATGCCCATGAGACGGGCGGCGTCCTGATCGATGGCCGCCGCGCGGATGGCCGTCCCGATCCGCGTCTTCTGGATGAAGAAGTAGAGGGCCAGCATCATGAGCACAGAGGCCGCCAGAATGAGGATGCGAACCAGGGGAACGTCCAGGCCGAAGATGTTCACAGCCACTTTGGGCAGGATCCCCTGGGGATAGACCTGGAAGCGGGCGCCGTAGATGAGCATGAGGGCGTTGGAAAAGAAGATGGACGCCCCCAGGGCCGAAACCACCGCCGATAGCCGAGGCGATTGGCGCAAGGGGCGGTAAGCCACCCGTTCCAACAGAGCCCCCACCACCGCCACCAGGCCCATGACCATGACGGCCAGCACCAGCACACCCGCCGCCGGTCCAAGGCGGTCGGCGAGGGAAAGGGAAGTGAGGAGCGTCAGGCCCAGATAGGACCCGATGGTGAAGAGGTCTCCGTGGGCGAAGTTGATGAGTTTGAGCACCCCGTAGACCATGGTGTAGCCGAGAGCGATGAGGGCATAGATACCGCCCACGGCAAGCCCGTTGGTCAGTTGCTGAAAAAATTCTTCCATGGAGGTGAGGTCTCTTTTTCCGTGGGAAGTGAATGGGCTCCGGACGGTGGGGATCCGCTCCGGAGCCCATGGTTATGAGCGAGGCCTAAGGCTGCAGGATGAAGTTGCCGTCGGCGTCCACCTTGTACACCCGGTAGACTTCCCCCACGCGGTCGCCCTTGTCGTTGAAGGAAAGGGTTCCGGTCAGGCCGGGGAAGTCCTTCATCTTGTTGTGGAGATAGTCGGCCAGGACGTCGGGATCGGTGGATTGGGTGGCCTGGATGGCCTCGGTGAGCACCCGGAACCCGTCGCCGGCCAGCACGGCGTAGATGGAGGCGGGTTGATGCCCGTACTTTTTCTCGAATTGGCCCAGGAAGGCCTTGGCTTCCGCCGTGGGCAGGTCCTTGGGCAGCGGGGCGCTCAGGAAGTAGAAGCCTTCCGCGGCATCCTTCCCGGCGATCTTCACCAGGTCCGGGTTGTTGGTGGCGTCGCCGCCGATGAAGGGAACGGGCCAGTTCATCTCCTTCTTCTGGCGAAGCAGCAGCCCGGCTTCCGGATAGTAGCCCGTAAAGAAGACCACATCCGGATTGGCCCCTTTCATCTTGGTGAGGATGGTGGTGTAGTCCTGCTCGCCGGGCGTGAGCGCATCGTAGAAGACGATCTCCACCCCCTTGCCTTCCAGCAGGCCCTTGGCCTCATCGGCCAGGCCCTTGGCGTAGGTGGTGTTGTCATGCAAAATGGCCACCTTCTTGAAACCCAGCTTCTGGATGGTCTGAACCGCCACCCGGCCCTGTTCGTCGTCACGCGGGCAGGTGCGGAAGAAGTACTTCAGGCCCTTTTCCGTCAGGCGAATGGCCGTGGAGCCGTTGGCGATCTGGAGGATCTTGGATTCATCGTAGATGTTTTGGGTGGCTTCCGTCACCGAGGAGCCATAGGTGCCGATGACCCCCACGATGCCCTGGGTGGCCAGGCGCTGAGCCGCCAGGGCCGCCGTGCGGGGATCCCCGCCGTCGTCTTCGCTCACCACCTCCACGGTCTTGCCCAGAAGCCCGCCCTTGTCATTCAGGTCTTTGGCAAGAAGGTCCAGAACCTGCTTCATCTCCTGCCCTTCGCTGGCCCACGGTCCGGTCATGGGCCCCATGAGCCCGATCTTGATGGAGTCAGCCGCCCAAAGAGCCGGAGCTCCAGCCAGAAGACACAGCGCCGTCAGTGCAATGAACACTCTCTTCATGGAATCCTCCTTGTCCGTTCAGTCCCTGCCTTGGATGCCTGTGCCCTTGTGAAAAAATTATGTTATTTTGAAACGGACGGAAAATAGCAGACAGCCCCGCACAGTGTCAACTTGACAGCTCCAGCGGGCTTCTTTTAGCGTAGCGTGCCGTGCTTTTGACATGATCATATAGGGTTTGGCAAGAGGCAATTCCCCCTTCCGTCCCGGTTTCTTCGGAGACACATGGAAAGGAGTGGGCAATGGGCAACGATCTGGAAAAGCGGATCCGTCAGACGGGGCTGTGGCTCTTTCAACTCATCGAGGATGAGACGCCTTCCATCTTCAAAAAGGACTACTGGACCGGCAAGGTCATGGAATGGTGCATGCAAAACGAGGCCTTCAAGGTGGAGATGTTTCGCTTCGTGGACGTCTTCCCCTATCTCACCCGCCCCGAATCGGTGGCCAAGCACCTTCAGGAATACTTCTGTCGCCCCGATCAGTCTTTCCCCGTGGCGTTGCAGTGGGGGCTGCGCCATCTTTCCCCCACGTCCATGGCCGCCAAGATGGTGGCCAAGAGCATGGCCAAAAACATCGCCAACATGGGTCTCCAGTTCATAGCGGGAGCGGACGCTGCGGAGGCCCTGCCGGTTTTGGAGAAGATGCGCGGCCAGGGTCTGGCTTTCACGGCCGATCTTCTGGGTGAGGCGGTGGTGTCCCGTCAGGAAGAAGAGGAGTATCTGGGGCGGTACCTGGATCTTTTCGACGTTCTGGGTAAGGCGGCCGAGGGTTGGGAGGCCCTGGGAGGTGCGGCGGATCTGGACTGGGGCTGGTCGCCCAAGGTCAATGTGTCCATCAAGCCGTCGGCCATGTATTCCCAGATGAACGCCTGCGCCTTCGACTATTCGGTGGATCGGGCCAAGGAGAGGCTGCGGCCCATCTTTCGCCGGGCCATGGAACAGGGCGCCTTCGTGTGCCTGGACATGGAACACACGGCTCTCAAGAACATCACCTTGGGCTTGTACAAGAGCCTGATGGAAGAGGCCGAGTTTCGCGGCTATCCCCACACGGGCCTGGTGATTCAGGCCTATCTCAGGGACAGCGAAGCGGACCTTCGAGACCTCATCGGCTGGGCCAAGAAGAACAAGCAGCCCGTGACGGTGCGCCTGGTCAAGGGCGCCTACTGGGACGCGGAATATATCTGGGCCCGGCAAAACCACTGGCCCATCCGGGTCTACACCAACAAGTACCACACGGACGCCAACTTCGAAAAGCTGGCCCGTCTGCTCATGGAAAACCATGCCCAGGTGCGCTTTGCCTGCGCCTCCCACAATATCCGCAGCCTGGCGTACGTCATTGAGCTATCCAAGGACCTGCGGGTCCCGGAAGATCGGATCGAATACCAGATCCTTTATGGCATGGCGGAGCCGGTGCGAACGGCGCTGAAAAAAGCGGGCCTGCCCCTGCGCCTCTACACCCCCATCGGGGAGATGATTCCGGGCATGGCCTACCTGGTCCGGCGCCTCTTGGAGAACACGAGCAACGAATCCTTTCTGCGGCTCAGCTTCTCCGAAGGCGTGTCCCGCGAGGAATTGCTGCGAAACCCCGTGGACCTGGCCGCCGAACACCCCGAAGCCCCGCACCCGGCCCGGTCCGTTCCCGACTACGGGGACAAGGGGCCGTTTGAAAACGAACCGCCTTGGGACTGGACCCTTGCCGAGGTGCGCCAAGCCTTTGAAAAGACATTGAGAAAGCTTCCCAAAGAGTTTCCCGTGAAGGTGCCCCTGGTGATCAACGACAAGAAGGTGCAGACCCAGGAGACCTTTTCCTCCACCAACCCCAACCGCACGGATCAGGTGGTGGGGGTGGTGGCGTCGGCCGGTGAGAAAAAGGCCCGTGAGGCGGTGGCGGCCGCCAAGGAGGCCTTTGCGGCGTGGCGCGATACGCCGCCCCGCGAACGGGCCGAATACCTTTTCCGGGCTGCCCAGGCGGCCCGCAGCCGCCGCTATGAACTGGCGGCGCTGCAGGTCTACGAGGTGGGAAAGAGCTGGAAGGAGGCCGATGGCGATGTGTGCGAGGCCATCGATTTCCTGGAGTATTACGGTCGGGAGATGATCCGGCTTGGAGCGCCGCGGCGCATGGGCAATGTGCCGGGAGAGGTGAGCCACCTCTTCTATGAACCTCGGGGTGTGGCAGCGGTGGTGGCCCCCTGGAACTTTCCCTTCGCCATCTCCGTGGGGATGACCTCGGCGGCCTTGGTCACGGGAAACACGGTGGTCTATAAGCCCGCGTCCCAGTCGCCGGTGATCGGCTACTGGCTCTACCGCATCTTCCAAGAGGCCAAGCTTCCCAAGGGAGTGCTCAATTTCCTGCCCGGTCCCGGTGCAAAGATCGGGGATTTTCTGGTCACGCATCCGGACGTGGCCATGATCGCCTTCACGGGAAGCAAGGAGGTGGGACTGCGGATCATCGAACGGGCGGCCAAGACGCCCCCGGACGCCCACTTTGTCAAGAACGTGGTGGCGGAGATGGGGGGCAAGAATGCCATCATCATCGATGCGGATGCGGACCTGGATGAAGCGGTGGTGCACGTGCTTCATTCGGCTTTCGGTTACCAGGGCCAGAAGTGCTCCGCCTGCTCGCGCCTCATCGTGCTGGAAGAAAACTACCACAAACTCTTGGAACGGCTGCGGGCGGCGGCGGAGAGCCTGGAGCTGGGACCGGTGGAAGATGCCAAGAATGTGATGGGTGCGGTGATCGACGCCAAGGCGCGGGAAAAGATCCTGGAATACATCGAGATCGGCAAGCGGGAGGGCAAGGTCCTGGTGGAACGGCCCGTGGAGGGTTCCAACGGGTACTTTGTGCCGCTGACCATCTTCACGGACATCCGCCCCGAGCATCGGCTGGCGCAGGAAGAGATCTTCGGTCCGGTATTGAGTGTCATGAAGGTGCGCGATTTCGACGAAGCGCTGGAGGTGGCCAACAGCACCCAATACGCCCTCACGGGGGCGGTCTTCAGCCGCAGTCCGGAAAACATCGAAAAGGCCCGGCGCCGTTTTCGCGTGGGGAATCTTTACATCAACCGTGGATCCACCGGGGCCATCGTGGAGCGCCATCCTTTCGGAGGGTTCAAGATGTCGGGCGTGGGCTCCAAGGCCGGCGGTCCCGACTACCTGCTCCAGTTCATGGTGCCTCGGAACGTGGCCGAAAACACCATGCGCCGCGGCTTTGCTCCAAGGGATGCGTGAGGGGTCACGGGGGGATGAGGGATGGGCCGTGCGATGATGCCGCTTCCATCCCTTGCCCCGCATCACCCGTCACCCCACAAGCAACCAGGCCAGGGCGGCTCCGGCCGCCAGGCCCGCCAAAAACTTGAACCAGAAAGACGCTTCCCGGGCAGTTGGCCGTCTTGCCTCGCTTTCTGAACGCTCCCCTCTTCCAGGATCCGTCGCTGAGATATGGCCGGCGCCAAGGCGCACCACCGTGGCGCCCCAGCCCCCTGAGCGGTGATCCGCGTCCCGAAAACCGAGCACAAGGGGATGCCTTGCCAAAAGGGACCGCACACGACGCCGCAGCACCCCCCTGCCCTTTCCGTGGATGATGGTGACCTGGTGGAGTCCTCTGGCGGCCGCCTCTTCCAGGTAGCCGCACACCAGCTCCGCTGCCTCTTCCGGCCGGAAGGTGTGCAGGTCCAGGGTCCCGTCGATGGGAAGATGAACAATGGATTGGTAGGACCCATCGCCCATCGCTCGTCATCCTTTTGCTGTGGGGAGCGCTTTATCGTTTCCTTTTTTCCTCTCCCTGGGTGGGCTTTCTTTTTCGCCCTTTCCCTGGACGGGAGAAGGTTGGGCCCAGGGGGTGACCGACTCATTTGGGTCCCCCCTCCTCCTACGGGACACACCTTGTATCCATTAAGAACAGGTATTATATGGGAGGCGACATGCAAAGTACCAGTGGGCGGAAAACGGCGCAAGCCGTAAAAGCTCGTACTTTCTCTTATTAAGAGCAAATGGAGGCGCAGATGGCGAATCGCATCAAGGTGACGTTCCAACCGGAAAATCGGGTGGTGGAGGCCTCTCCGGGAGATACGCTTCTGGATGCGGCGGCGCAGGCGGGCATCTACATCAACAGCCTTTGTGGAGGGGAGGGGGTCTGCGGCAAGTGCCGGCTCAAGGTTCTTTCCGGCCAGGTGGAAATGTCCAGCCAGGGTGTGGGGTTTCTGGACCGAAAGGAGCTGGATGCGGGTTTCGTGTTGGCATGCCAGAGCACGCTCAAGGACCAGGACGTGGAGGTCTGGATTCCTCCCGAGGCACGTCAGGAAGAAGAACAGATCCTCATGGTGGACAACATCGTCCACTACGCCGAGCCCTCCCCTCAGGAAGCGGGTACGGTTCCGGCCCCCGTGCCGTACTACAAGCCCCTGTGCGACAAGGTCTTCCTGAAGCTTCCCGAACCGACCATTCAGGACAACCTGTCGGACCTGGAACGCATCTACCGGGCCCTTGCACGCAAGCATCCCGATGTGAAGTGGGAATCGGACTTTGCGTGCCTCAAGGACTTGGCCCACCTGCTTCGCAAGAATAACTGGGAAGTGACGGCGCTGGTTCACTGCCTGGACGCCCAGTGCCATCATGTGCGCGCTCTGGAACCGGGCGATACAAGCAAAAGGACCTATGGTGTGGCCATCGACGTGGGGACCACCACCATCGTGGCGCAGCTGGTGGATCTCAAGACCGGCAAAGTGATTGGCGTGGAGGCGAGCCACAATCAGCAGGCACGCTATGGGGAGGATGTGATCTCCCGGATGATCTTCGCCTGTGGCCGCGGTGGCGTGGACCCGCTCAAGAACGCCGTGGTGACCACCATCAATTCCCTGATCCATTCCCTGGTGGCGGGGGCCGGCATCCAGCCCACGGACATTGTCTCCTTCGTGGCCGCGGGCAATACCACCATGACGCACCTGCTGGTGGGCCTGGAACCCTGCACGATCCGCGTGGAGCCCTATATTCCCACGGCCACGCGCATTCCCTGGGCCCGAGCGGCCGAAGTGGGCCTCACGGGTCATCCGGATGCCCTGCTCCACTGCATGCCCTGTGTCAGCAGCTACGTGGGCGGGGACATCACGGCGGGCGTTTTGGCGTGCGGCATGAACGACAGCTCCCAGCTCAGCGCGCTCATCGACATCGGCACCAACGGCGAGATCGTGGTGGGAAACAACGAGTGGCTGGTTTGCTGCTCGGCGTCGGCGGGACCCGCCTTCGAAGGCGGTGGCACCAAGTGCGGGATGCGGGCCACCAAGGGGGCGGTTCAGAAGGTGCGTATCCATGGCGATCGGGTGGAAATCCAGACCATCGGAGGAGGCAAGGCCCGGGGGATTTGCGGTTCGGGCCTCATTGACTGCATGGCCGAGCTGGTGGCCGAGGGGATCATCGACCAAAACGGAAAGTTTATCGCTTTGGACCACCCACGGGTTCGGGTGACGGACGGCGTGCCGGAATTCGTCGTGGCTCAGGAATCGGAGAGCGAGACGGGCGAAGCGGTGGTCATCACGGAAGATGACATCGGCAACCTCATGAAGAGCAAGGCCGCGGTCCTGGCCGCCATGAAGATCCTGCTGGAAGGCCTGGGGCTTCAGTTTTTCGACCTGGACCGGCTCTATGTGGCGGGCGGTTTTGGCGCGCATCTGGACATCGAAAAGTCCATTCGGATCGGCCTGCTTCCGGATGTGCCCAAGGAAAAGATCCTTTTCATCGGGAACAGTTCGGTGGCGGGAGCCCGTCAAGCCCTTCTTTCCACCCACGCCTATCGGAAGGCGAATGCCATCGCCCGGCAGATGACCTACTTTGAGTTGAGCGTGCACGCGGGTTTCATGAACGAGTTTGTGGCGGCGCTCTTTCTGCCGCACACGGACGAAAGCCTGTTTCCGTCCGTGCGCCAGGTGTTGAAGAAACGAAGAGGAGCATGAGACGTCCCGGCAGGGCCTTCAGGGACCCTTTCCTTGCCGGTACGAGGAGGAGGCTGAATTCGCATGACAGATAAGTGCCGGTTCCATCCGGACCGAGATGCGACGGTGCGTTGTGAAAAGTACCAGTACGGATATTGCCAAGAATGCCTGGATTCCTGCGATGCGTGTACGGATCCCGAACTCTACTGCCGTTATCGGCAAGCGTGTGTGATCTGGGAACTATGCCGGCAGGAGATCAAGAAGCGTCGCCGGGCCGCGTGCGGCGGGGCTTGAGGGCCCTGCCGTGATCGGCCGACTCTCAGGGAGCCTTTGGGAGCTTGAGAACCAGCGGCTTGGTCTTCTCCAGGGCGGCGATCTTGTCGGCCGCCTTGTGAGCTTCCGCTTGGGAGGCCATGGGACGGAGCCGCACCAGATAGAGCCATCCCAGGGATTTGTGTTTGAACCGGGTCACGTGGACCGAAAATCCTTTCGCTTTCAGCCGGCGGGAGAGTTTGTCGGCGTTTGCCTTCCGTTTGAAAGCGCCCACCTGCACCACGTAGCCCGTTTGGGCCGTGGACCGGGTGACGCCAGGTCCCGGGGCCGGTGCCCTCTGGAGGTCCGGTTCCTGGGCGGTAGCCGGCCCACTCTCGGCGGACGGTGCCGGGGTCGCACCCTGCGGGGCCGGCACGGACGGCGCCGATGCCCCCGGTCCGGAAGGACCTCCGGCCTTGGCCGCCGGACGTTCAGGCGATGGGGGCGTCTCGGGAGCCGCCGACGGGCCTTCCGCTGTGTGCTCCGATGCGGGGGCGGCGGGCGCATTCACGGCGGTCGAATTCTCAGACTCGGTGGCGGCGGGTTGGGATCCCAGGGGCAACACGCGGGGTTCCGGTACCGCCTTTTTGGGAACCTCTTTGACCAGTTTCTGCTTGGGAGACGGTTCCCGGGTGTCGGCGGGCGGCTGGGCGTTGTGCCTCCAGAGCAAGGACAGCAATAGCGCGAAAACAATACCCAGGGACAAGGCCAAAAAGACGCGGCCCAAAAGGGCTCGTCGCGCTCCGGACTTGAGGGAACTCCCACGTCGGGGCTGCGGCCTTACGGATCTTCTATCCATGGTCCCTCCTTATGCTTTTCACCCCGCGGGTCTTCGGTGCGGGTTCCTCTGCGGATCTCCCCTGCCCTGGGAGGCCTTGGCCGGCTTTTAGAGCGCGCGGTGGGCCGGGCCAGGCCGGCAGCGCGGGCACGCCTGGTCGCCTCAACCTTCCGTCCGTACAAGAAGGGAGCAACCTGAGCGTTTTAAGACAACCTCCTGGAAAGCTGTCTGAGAACGCCAAATCATCCATTGGGGCCACCGCAATTTCGAACACTTAGCCTACCCAAAACTTCTAAAATGGGCATTTCCGGTCACGCCCCCTGGCCCTTTTGGGCCTTTTCCAGCGCGCGGGCAAATCCAGGCACCGCCCCCTCGATGGTGCGATCGTCCACGCAATAGGCCAGCCGAAAGTGCCCCGGACCTCCGAATCCGCTTCCCGGCACCGCCAGGATGTTTTCTTCTTGCAGGATCCGCACGAAGGCCACATCGTCGGCAAGGGGACTCTTGGGAAAGAGGTAGAAGGCCCCGGGCGGTTCATTCAGTTCGTAGCCGGCGTCTTTCAAGGCTCCATAGAGCCGATCACGCTTGGCGCGATAGATGCCCACGTCCACCGACTCTTCCAGAAGGTCCGGCAGAATCCATTGCATCAGGGCCGGTGCGTTCACGAATCCCAGGATCCGGTTGGCCAGCACCAGGGCGCCCATGACCGTCGGTCCGTCCTCCGCCTGGGGATGGAGCGCGGCGTAGCCGATGCGTTCTCCGGGCAGCGACAGGTCCTTGGAAAAGGACGTGACGATGACCGCGTTTTCATAGGCCTGGAAAATGGACGGAACGGGATCGTCCGTGTACACGATCTTGCGGTAGGGTTCATCGGAAATCAGAAAGATCGGGCGCCCCGCCTGCCGGCTCTTGCGGCGCAGGATTTGGGCCAAGGATTTCAGGGAGTCGGCGTCGTAGATCTGTCCGGTGGGGTTGTTGGGGGAGTTGATGAGCACCACCTTGGTTTGAAGACCGATGGCCGCCTCCAGGGCTTCCAAGTCCAGGGTGAAATCCTTTCCAGTGGGCACCGTGCGAAGCACCCCGCCGTGATTTTCGGCATAGAATCCGTATTCCACGAAGAATGGAGCCGGTACCACCACCTCGTCACCGGGATCCAACAAGGCCTTCAGGACCACGTTGAGGGCTCCGGCGGCTCCGCAGGTCATCACCACGTGATCGGCGGTGAGGGGCACGCCGTGTTCCCGGCTGAGATAGTGGGCCAGGCGTTCACGGGTGGCGGGAAGGCCGGCGTTGGGCATGTAGCTGTGGATCGATGCATCCGGTTTTTCCACGATGGCCAGGAGCTTTTCCTTGACGGACGGCGGAGGCGGAACGTTGGGGTTTCCCAGGCTGAAGTCGAAGACGTTTTCCGGGCCGTGGAGGCTCTTGAGGCGTGCGCCCTCTTCGAACATCTTGCGGATCCAGGAGGCCCTTTCCAGGTAGTTTCGCATCCGGTGGGCAATGGTCATCGTGTTGGCTCCTTCACATGATGTGGGTTGCGTTGGGTTCCTCTCATCGGGCCCCAGATCGGCAGGGTCCGTGGATGGCGTAGCATGCCTATGTTGTGCTACCAGAATCCCGGCGATTCAGCAAGCCGGTCTTCCTCCGTTGGAATCCTGGGTTTGGAGGGGCTGGGAGCTTGTCCGAGGACCGCCCAGGGTGTGTTCCCTGTGGGCCGGTGCTGCCGGCCTGGCCAGGCCGCCGTAGGGTGGGTTCCGAACCCGCCCCTACACAGCTCAGAAAACATCACATGGCACAGTTGCATTGCATTTGTCAGAAAGGCCCAAAAGGCCGGGAGATCGTTGTGAGACAGCCTCCAAGGGGTTTATTTTTCTACCGGGGTCGATGCCAAAGGAGGGGATAGAGCCTTTCGTGGGTCCGGTCCAGTCGGGTCAGTCCGGCTTCCCTGGCCGCCTGCTGGGCGGCCCGGTATTCGTCTTCCGTGAGAGGCCGGTTGAGCGGCGCAAGGTCTCGAGCCAGGTGGCAGGGGCGGTAATGGCCCATGAGGGTCACATGGGTGTGGGGAGGCAGGTGGGAGGCGATCCAGCCCAGGACCGCCCGGGTTTCTTCCAGGTGGTGGGGAAGCACCAGATGACGCACCATGAGCCCCCGCCGGGCGATACCCCGACCGTCTGTGGCCAGGTCCCCCACCTGCCGGTGCATTTCCACTAAAGCGTCACAGGCCACGCGCGGGTAGTCTTCCGCTCCGGACAGGCGTTGGGCCAGGTCCGGTGACACATATTTCAAGTCCGCAAGGTAGATGTCGATCAGCCCTTCAAGCATCCGCAGAATGTCCACTCTTTCGTAACTGGATGTGTTGTAGACGATGGGAAGGGTGAGTCCGCGCGCCCGGGCTATCCGAATCCCATGGACCACGTGGGGCAGAAAGTGTGTGGCCGTGATCAGGTTGATGTTGTGGCAGCCGTCTTGTTGGAGCTCCAGCATGAGGTCGGCCAGGCGCCGGGTGCAGGTGTCCGTGCCTTCGCCCCGCCAACTCATTTCCGCCGTCTGGCAATAGACGCACCGAAGGGTGCAATGGGAAAAGAAGATGGCCCCGGAGCCCCCCTCCCCCACCAACACCGCTTCCTCCCCAAAGTGGGGCATGGCATCGTTGATTCGAAGGACGGCACCGGCGCCGCAAAAGCCCTTTTGTCCTTGGGTCCGATCGACTCTGCACCGGTGCGGGCACAGTTGGCAGGCCGTGTAGGCGTCCGGGCTCAACCCTTCGCCCATGGGCCCTTCATTTCCCAGTGTGGGCAAGGCGTCGGTAGACATGGAGGCTTTCTCGGTTCCAGCGAAGCACCTTTTCGCATCGGAACCCCTCGGGCGGGAAATGGGGTCCGTAGATGAGAAGCCTTCCCGACCAGCCGGGCGGCACCAGGTGGTGGAGTCCCGAAGGAGGCTTGTCGGGATAGAGGTAGAGGCAGTCGGCATGGTGCGGCCGAAGGAGGCTGTAATCGGCGCAGACGAAATGGGGTGGAGGGACCAGGTGCAAAGCCCGGGCGTGGGCGGCCGCCTCCCGGCACAGTTCCAGATCGGCCTCGATGCCCACAGCGCGAGTGAAAAGAGCAGCGCAGCAGACGGCCGTTCCGTCCCCGCTTCCCAGGTCGCAGAAAAGGCGGCACTCTTCCAAGGCCAGCCCGCCGAAGAAGAAGATGAGAGCGTCCGGATCGGAAGCAGCCCATGCGCCGAGCGGGGTCATTTTGTAGGGCCCCCCTTCCCGGGACCGCTCCCGATGGCGCCGGCGGAAATGGGCGGAAACCCTCTGTGCGTTCTCCCTGCTTGCCATCGTTGCCTCAGCCCGCTCTTTCCGCTCCGCGACGGCGGCCATGTGCGGCTGTTGTGTGTTTTCGGACAGCCGGCTAGCGGATCAGCGTGCGAGCGGGATGGTAGCCCGCACGAACGGACATGACCGGACAGACCAGGCTCTTCTTGCCAAGAATGGTGCCGGGATTGGTCACGGCATTGCAGCCGATTTCCGTGCCGTCGCCGAGGACAGCCCCCAGCTTGCGCCGACCGGTGTCCAGGAATCCCGCCTCGGTCCGGATCTGGATGGAATTTCCCTTGATCTTCAGGTTGGCCAGCTTGGTGCCCGCTCCCAGGTTCACGTCGTTTCCCAGGATGCTGTCTCCAATGTAGGCAAAGTGGCCCGCCTTGGCCCCGTCCAGAAAGATGCTGGATTTCACTTCCGTGGTGTGGCCCACCACGCAGCGATCCCCCATGAGACACGTGCCGCGGAGGTAGGCTCCCTGGCGAACTTCCGTGTGATCGCCGATGACCGTGGGTCCCTTGATGAGCGCTCCCGGCTCCACCACCGATCCTCGGCCGATCTGGATCCGCGAGTCCATGAGTACGCAACCGCCGTAAAGGATGGTGGCCTCGGTGGTTTCCGTGCCGCGGATGCGGACGCGCAAGGTGCCTTTGCCGGCGTCGCCCCCCAGGATCTCGAAGCCGTCGAACCAAACCTTTTCCTCCCAGAGCACCACGGTCCGGGGCAATGGCGTGCCGAACGAGCCCACGGCCGACACGTTGGAAACCAGATGCTCGGCCAGGTAGTCCTTGAGGCGGGATAGGGCCTCCCACACGTTGTCGTCTTCTCGGAAAAGGGCCCGGTGAGCGAATAGGCTCAAATCGAACAGCTCCGATGCGGGTATGCGTTGGGCCATGGAATCAGGTCTCCTTTCCTACTCTTTGGCACCAGCCCCCAAGAGCCGGTGGTGTTCCACCTTGGTGCACTTGCTCATGACCACCTTGAGGCCGGCGGCCCGGGCCTTTTCCGCCGATTCATTGTGGGCGAGTCCCAGCTGCATCCACACGCAACCGGCCCCCACCCGGATGGCTTCGTCCACGATCCCGGGGATGGCTTCGATATTTCGGAAGATGTCCACGATGTCGATCTTGTGCGGTACGGACGCCAGATCCGGATAGCAGGGCTCCCCCAGCACCTCCTTGTACTTGGGATTGACGGGGATGATGGTGTAGCCCTGCTCCTTGAGGTACTTGGCCACCTTGTGGCTATCCCGGTGTTCCTTGTGGGAGATTCCCACCACCGCGATGGTCTGGGCGTTTTTCAGGATCTCTGCGATTTCGGGATCGTTGGGATTTTCTCTGGGCAGTTCGCACTCAATCATGGCACCCTCCCGGTCCACTGGTTGAGAAACGGCTTGGCCGTGGCGTTTGTATCCCTTGCATCCAAAAACCTTATGCCAATCTCCGTCTCAACGTCAACCAGGACCGGCCCCGGGCAACGGGGGCCACGCCCCGCGCCCAACCGTTTCCACCGACTGCTCTTCAGCCCATTATGAAAAAGACCCATCGGGTCCGGCCCGATGGGTCTTTTGATCGCGGCGTGGTGGAGATGACGGGATTCGAACCCGTGGCCTCAGCCTTGCGAAGGCTGCGCTCTCCCAACTGAGCTACATCCCCACGCTGGAAGTGGAAACCCTATAGCCCTTTTGAAAGTCCGTGTCAAGAACGGCTTGACCCAAACGGCTTGGCTCGTCCTTTCCTCGGCGCTGAAGGGGAATATCGCATCGCCTTTTTCGACCGAGCCCTCCCCTTTCGGGAATGGCGGCTCTCGACCGGGTAAGACGGCTAAGGCAGCGCGATCTCATGGCCGGTGCTGAACCGGTAGTCCTTGAAGACGTGTTCCGCGCTGAGGATCTGATAGGTGCCGTCGGGATTCCTTCTCGTGGTTTCCTTCAACCGGTACGTGTAATGGCCGCAGGTCCAACACTGGTAGCGGCGCATGTGGGTGCACAGGCACACCTTTTGAACCTGGCGAAGTTGGTCGGCTCCGCCGTTTTGCGCCGCCTGATAGTAGGCCTCCAAGTACGAACAGCGCCCGGTTCCGTCCAACAGGTAGCCATAGGCCTCGCAGGCGGGGCGGACCCGGCGCGAGACGGCCGGGCAGTGCTTGAGCATGCGCATGGGATAGCCCGTGGGCGAAAGCATGTTCACCTCGATGTCTTCCTCTTCCGCCTCGAAATAGCGCTGTTTCACATCCTCCGGAAGCCCCGATTCACGCGTCACGGTGAACCGGGTGGCCACCTGGACCGCTCCCGCCCCGGCCTCCATGTATTCCACGGCGTCCGTGCCGGTGAAGATCCCACCCGCCGGAATCACCGGGATGGACAATCCCTCTTTTTTCAGGTACTGGCGAACCTCTTCAAAGATGCTCTTCAAATCGAACTTTTTCCAATCCAGGCCGAAACCCAGGTGTCCGCCCGCCAGAGGACCCTCCACCACCACGTAGTCGGGTGCGCGGTTGACGCGGGCCGCCCGCTTCAGGAACAGCTTGAGGGCCCGGGCGGATGAAACGATGATTCCCAGCAGGGCTTGGCGGAAACGGGGGTGGTCGGCCATGAGGGCAAAGCTGGCCAGGTGGAGGCCCGCACTCAGGGTGATGCCGTCGATCCCCGCATCCAGAGCGGCCTTCAGACGCGTCTGCAGGGTCTCCTTGGGATTGGCCATGGTGAGTTTTTCCATGCAGTTGAGAAAGACGAGCCCCGGTCCCTTCTTTCGAGCCATGGTCTCCCGCACGTACATCCGGGTGGCTTCCGCCACCTGGGCCACCTGGAATCGGACTCCCGATTTGTCGGCACCCTTCCGACTTCCACGGTGCTCCCGGGCCTTCTCCTCCACGAAGTGAGTCCCGTGGACATCGTCCGTCACCGCGGGCATCATGGCATCGGAGATGTGCCCCACGCCCCCGAGCCGGGCCGCCTCCAAGGCCAGTTCGGTGGTGGAGATGTTCACTCCCATCCCCCCGATGACCAAAGGGACCAATTCTTTTCCCGCCACTTTCCAACGAAAATCGTCCAGTTTCTTGTCCATGGTGCTTTGCATTTTCTGGGACCTCGCCTTGTCTTTCATCCGTTGCCGCGGATACGATGAATGCAATTCATTTTTTCCTGGATACCATGAATGCACTTCACTTTGGAAGGGCGAAGGAGGCGTCATGCTGAGCGATCTACAAAAACGGACCGCCCAGGCCATCGTGAACGTCTTCGAAACGGGTCGGGTCCAGGGCGATTACGGCAAGGTCACCTACCATCCCCTGGATTCCGGCCAGCTCACCTACGGCCGGTCCCAAACCACCCTGGCCAGCGGCAATCTGTACCTGCTGATTCGAGACTATTGCGAGCGGCGCGACAGCGCCTTCGGGCCGCCGTTGCGCGCTTACCTGCCGCAATTGGCCCGTCGCGACCCGGCCCTCAATTTTGACGGGCGCTTCAAAGGGATCTTGCAGGATGCGGGCGACGATCCTGTCATGCACGAGGTGCAGGACGCCTTTTTCGATCGGATCTACTGGGATCCCAGCCGAAGGGCGGCCGAGGCGCTGGGCGTGCACATAGCCTTGGGCGTCTCGGTGGTCTACGACAGCATCATCCATGGATCCTGACGGCGCATGCGCGATCGCACCCTGGAGCGGTTCGGAACGGCCGCTTCCCTGGGTGAAACCCAATGGGTCCAGCGCTACGTCCAGGTGCGCAAACACTGGCTCGCCACGCACTCCAACCCGCTCCTTCACAGGACGGTCTATCGCATGGAAAGTTTCGAAGACCTGATGGCCCAGGACAAGTGGGGCCTGGAGCTGCCTTTGGTGGTTCGGGGTGTTCGAATCCATGAGGCGGTGCTGGTGGGGGATCCGGTGCGCATTTGGGCGGAAGAGGAACCGGAGCGGTTCCTGCGCCTCCAGACGCCCTACCTTCGCGGCGACGACGTGCGTCGTCTCCAGGAAGCTCTTGCGGCCAAGGGCTACACCGTCACGGTGGATGGAATCTTCGGCCCTCAGACCCACCGGGCCGTAGTGGCGTTTCAAAAGGCTTCGGGCCATCTCAAGGTGGACGGGATTGTGGGGCCCGCCACCCGAGCCCGGCTGGACTTGACTTCCTGAGAGAGGAGGCCTCATGGTACGGATACTGTCCATCGATGGAGGCGGCATTCGGGGGATCATCCCCGCCATGGTGCTGGCGGAGATGGAGCGGCTCACCGGGCGGCGCACGGCGCGAAACTTTCACCTGATGGCGGGAACATCCACCGGAGGCATTTTGGCAATGGCCCTGGCCGTCCCCGGAAGCGACGGTCCTCGATTCGCCGCCCGGGACCTGGTGGATCTCTATGCCGACAGGGGCCGGGACATCTTCAAGAGATCCTTCTGGAAAGGAATGAGCTCGGCCGGAGGGCTCCTGGATGAAAAGTACCCCCACGAGCCCTTGGAACGGGTTCTGGATGAGTATTTCGGCGATACGGTCCTGAGCGATGCCCTCACCAAGGTGTTGGTGTCCGCCTACGACATCGAAGACCGTGCGCCCTTCTTCTTCAAGAGCTGGCGTTCCGAGACCGCCATGGTGCCCATGAAGCGGGCGGCGCGGGCCACCTCCGCGGCCCCCACCTACTTTGAGCCGGCCCGGATCCGCATGGGAAACGAAACCAAGGCCTTGGTGGATGGGGGTGTTTTTGTCAACAACCCGGCGGTGTCGGCCTATGCGGAAGCCCGGCGGCTGTATCCGGAGGACGAGGAGATCATGGTGGTTTCCCTGGGTACAGGCCAACTCACCCGCCCCATCACCTACGACGAGGCCAAGGACTGGGGGCTGGCGGGCTGGGCCATTCCCATCTTGAATGTGGTCTTCGACGGAGTGAGCGACGCGGTGGACTACCAGCTTCGCCAGATACTGGGAGACCGGTTCACCCGGTTCCAGATCCCGCTCCATGTGGCCAGCGACGATATGGATAACGCCTCGGCGGCCAACATCACGGCGCTCAAACTGGAGGCCCAGACCCTCATGAAGCAGCGCCGGGAGGACCTGGAACGGGCCTGCCAATGGCTGACGGCGGACGAGGGATAAGGCGTGTAGGCTCAGGGGCTCTGCAGCGACGCAGGCACCGTGGATAGGGGCTCGAGAGGGAGTCTGACAAGGTGGAAGAGAGACGGGAAAAAACATGTTCCAGGTGCGCGGGAACGGGCTTGGTGTGCGCCCATGAACCGGTGATCCGCCCGGGCGCCTGTTGTGTGGACTACGCCAACGCCATCTGCCCCGATTGCGGCGGTACGGGACGTATCCCCGCCGGTGACCGAGAGCCGGGCGGAAAAGACGGCAGGTGAACCCCACCGCGGCGCCGGGAGGCGATCCCCTCTTCCCAACGAGGAAAAGGCAAGGCCCGTCGGTAGGCCACCACCGGCCCAGGACGCTCCCTGACCATGTGATGCCCAACCACATCCATGGCATCATTTGGATTGTGGATGATGTAGGGGCACGGCGGCGCCGTGCCCCTACCGTGGAACAATTCGGCAAACCGGTGCCCGGTTCCATCCCCACAATCAACCGTGCCTTCAAATCCGCCGTTACCCAGCGCATCAACGGCCTGCAGGGCACATCGGGGGGTGTTGTGTGGCAACGCAACTATTACGAGCGCATTATCCGTGATGAGGAATCCCTGAACAGGGGCACGGCGGCGCCGTGCCCCTACCAACCGATTTATCCTCAACAACCCTGTGCGCCGGCCCTTCGACCGAGAGAATCCTTGCGCCATGCCGATTCCCACGCAATGGCCTTCCCCTTTCCGGGAGCATCCGAGGCCGTGAGGGTTCCGGACGCGCGGGATCCTTGGGCGTCGGTCCCGTCGGGCCTCCCCGGGGGGCGGATCGCCTTATGGTCAGTATCTTTCAGGGGGCCTCATGGGATCAGGCTTTGGTGGCATCCCTGGGCCACAGTTTCCAGGAAACGAGCGCCAGGATAGAAGCGGCGGCGACGAAAAAGAGGAAGAGAGCGCCGAATCCCACCTGAAGCCCCCGGCCGGCCGCCGCTGCAAAAAGCGGCATGCCCAGGGCGAAAGCCAGGTTCAGGGCCATGTTCTTCAGGCTGAGCACCGTGGCACGGCGGTCACTTGGAATGCGCTTGTTGATCTCCCCTTCCACCGTGAGGGCGAGAAAATACATGCCGGAAACGAGGATCGGCACGAAGGCGATTCCGTAATAGGGCACCATGGCCGCCATGCCGCCGAAGCCCACGGCCATCACGAAAAGCATCAGCACCACGGCCCGATGGAATCCCAGGGCCGCATCCACCCGGTAGGCGTTCTTGGAAACCACGGACGTAACAAGCCGCACGCCCACGCCCACCAATCCGAACCAGGCCGTGGGGATGAGCAGGGCCTGATAGTAGATGGACGTGTGCACCAAGACGATTCGGGCACTGCAGTCCACCACCACCATGAGGGCCACCAGGTACCCAAGGATTGGGCTTTGCGCCAAGACCCGAACGCTGTCTCGCAAGAGAGCCCATTGGGCGCGCCATGACAGGGCGTGCTCGCTGGTGGTGGGTTCTCGGAAAAAGAGGGATACCCCGGCGGCGCAGGTCATGCACCCCACCGTGACCCAGATGGGATAGCGGATGTTGAAGGTGTAAAGATACGCTCCCAGGATGGTGGACACCGAACCCAGGGTGAGGCCGTAAAACTGGGTGGCACCCAACCACTTCTTGTATTCGCCTTCACGGCCTCGGGCCTTCAACGAATCGTAGAGCAGGGCCGAGTCGGCCCCCGAAGCCAGGCTTTCATTGAAGCCGCTCAGGATCCTGTTGACGGCAAAGCCCATCAGGTCGTGGGCGACCGCGAAAACGATCATCTCCAAGACGGCCAAGAAGGCCGCCAGCCGCAACGTCTTGCGTCGACCGATGGTGTCCGCCAGCATGCCCGAAGGGACCTCAAAGACGATGATGCTGAGCGACCACAGGCCCTGGAGCCACGCAAAGGCCTCGAGACTCATCCCTGCATCCAGATAGAAGAGAGCGAAGACCGGGTAGTAGAACCGCAGGTTGAAGAGCACGCGGTATGCGGCAAAAAGGCCGATGTTGCGATCCAGCGGGTGTCTGGCCATTGCGAGATCTTTCCCACCTGAGCAGGTTGTTCCAAGCCACTTGCTTTCAGGCCCGGGCATTGTGAAGACGAAAGGCCCTCGGTGTCCAGGAAAACCTGCGCGAGCGGAAGCGGCGATCCGCCATGGGGTCTGAAGACGGAAAGGGGCTGGGGATCCGGGGGGCTCCCAGGCGGCGCTCGTGGCCCGCAGCTGGGGACGGAAAAGGAGGTGAGGAAATGCACAAAACGGGAGGTCACTGCGTTCCGGGCTGATACAAGCTTGACAGGCCTTCTCGTTCTGTGTCAGTAAACCGTGCCGTTGTGCGCTTGGAGAGGGTCGAGGCCCGGGGCCGATCATCGGTTGCGAAGGACGCACAGAAGGCGTTTACCCAAGGCCCCCGATGGCCTGGATGCCCTCCGGTCCGCCTTGGGTGCCCCGGCGGGCCCGACAAACCCCCAACCGACGAACCGGAGAGGAGACGTTGGCTGACATCGTGTTTGGTATATGGGACGGCCAGACCGTCCACCCCGGAAAGGATGCCTTGTGGACGCCCAAGCTGACGCCCCTTCAAGATGTGGCTGAGTACGAACCCGGCAATCCCATTCAGGCCATCATGGGCTGGGACGGCTTTTTTGTCTTCGACCCGTCGGTGGACCTGGTGGACATGGCCCGGGCCTACATGGAAGTGGTGCAGCGGGAATCGTGCGGCAAATGCGTGCCGTGCCGCATGGGCACACGGGTGGCGGTGGATCTGCTCACCCGCATCGCCGACGGGAAAGGCAGCGAAGAGGATCTGCACACCCTGCGTCGTGTGGCGTGCCTGGTCCGGGACGCGTCCATGTGTGAACTGGGCCACACGGGCATGAACGGCGTGCTCTATCTCTTGGAGCATTACGAAGGTGTCTTCCGCGAAAGCATCGTCCAGGGGGTGCGTCACCCGCGCCGATCCTATCACACCAAGGTGACGGCGCCGTGCATTGAGGCCTGCCCCGAACGCCTGGACATCCCCGCCTACATCGACACCATCCGATCCGGGCGATACACGGACTCCCTTTCCATCATTCAGGAAAAGAACCCCCTGGCGTCCGTCTGCGGGAGGGTCTGTGTGCGGTTCTGCGAGTTTGCCTGCCGCCGGGGCATGCTGGACGATCCGGTGAACATCAAGCACCTCAAGCGCTTCGTGTCCGACGTGGAGCTGGAGGCGGCGGTCAAAAAGCAGGCCAAACAGGTGAGTCTGAGCCCGGATGCCAAACGGGTGGCCATCATCGGGGCCGGCCCCGCCGGGATCACGGCGGCCTATCATCTTCTGCGCAAGGGCCATCGGGTGGAAATCTTCGAGGCCATGGATGAGCCGGGGGGCATGGCCACGTACGGAATCCCGGACTATCGGCTGCCGCGCCAGGTACTTCGCAACGAAGCCCAGGTGGTCCTGGAGATGGGCGGGCGGATCCATTACAACCAGCGCCTGGGCCAAGACTTCACGCTGAAGGACCTTCGGGATCGCGGCTTTGAGGCTATCTTTTTGGCCGTCGGCTGCTGGGTGGGCATGCGGCTGGGGATTCCCGGCGAGGAGCTTGAGCCCAAGGGCTACTACGTGGGCGTGGATTTCTTGAGGCACGTGAATCGCCGCGACCCCCTGGACATGGGGACCAAGGTGGTGGTGGTCGGCGGCGGCAACGTGGCCATGGACTGTTCCCGCTCGTCGCTTCGCATGGGGGCCAACGAGGTGCACCTGGTCTACCGGCGCACCAAGGCTGAAATGCCCGCCGACAAGGTGGAAATCCATGAGGCGGAAGAGGAAGGGGTCCATTTCCACTTCCTCACCAACCCCACGCGGCTTCTGGTGGAAGACGGCCGGGTGGTGGGCCTGGAGTGCATCCGCATGGAACTGGGTGAGCCGGACTCAAGCGGTCGGCGCCGGCCGGTGCCCGTGGAGGGCTCGGAGTTCGTGATCGAATGCGACATGGTGCTTCCCGCCATCGGGCAGAAGATGGATGTGCGGTGCCTGGGCGATCCGCCGGTTTTGAAACTGACGCGCTGGAACACCGTGGAAGTCAATCCCGACACGTTGCAGACATCCATGGAGTGCGTCTTTGCCGGCGGCGACTGTGTCTCCGGACCGGCCACTCTCATCGAAGCCATGGCCGCCGGGTTCCGGGTGAGTCATTCCATCGATCAGTACCTACGGCACGGCCGAGTGGAACTGACCGAGGAGGAACGCATGAGCCGGGTGTTGCGAGCGGTGAGCGCCGTGGACGAGGACATGGTGGACCGGCTGGCTCGAGGCGTACAGCGCATCCAGATCCCCACCCGATCGGTGCAAGAGCGTGTGGACGACTTCGAAGAGGTGGAGATGGGCTTGACTCCGGAAGACGCTCTGCTGGAAGCGGACCGTTGCCTGCGCTGCTACCGCATTCTGCTGGTGGCCACGGCCAAGTGACATCCCCAGGATTCTGCGACTCGCTGGAAGGGATCCTTGTGTAGACGGAGCGGATGAAAAGAGATGGCTGCGACAAGACGATCTGAGACAAAGACAATCACCGTCTTCATGGACGGTACGAGGCTGACCGCGCGGGAGGGACAGACCATCCTGGACGTGGCCCGCGAGCATGGCATTCGGATTCCCACCCTGTGCTACCATGAAAAGCTGAAACCCATCGGATCATGCCGCCTGTGCATCGTGGAGGTGGAAGGAAGCGCCACGCCGGTGGCGGCCTGCACCACGGCGGTGTCCGACGGGATGATGGTGCGCACCCACACGCCGGAGCTCGTGGAGCTGCGCCGCGAGACCTTGAAGCTCATCTTCCTCAAACACCCCATGAACTGCCCGGCCTGTGAGATCAATGGCAACTGCCAACTGCAGGATCTGGCGCACGAATACGACATCAACCACCTGGATCTCCACACCTACAACATTCGGCCGGTGGAGCCCGAACCGGAACCCTACGCCACCCCACTGATCCAGTATCATCCCCGCCGCTGCATCCTGTGCGGCCGGTGCGTGCAGGCATGCGTGGAGATCACCGAGGTGGGGGCCATCAACTTCAAGGGCCGAGGGGCCCTGACCCGGATCGCGCCGGTGGAGCGCATGGGAGCCATTAAGCCCCAATGTGTCAGCTGCGGGGAGTGCATGGCGATCTGTCCCGTGAACGCGCTGACGGAGGCGCTGGGAAAGAAACGCGGCAAGGCGTGGGAAACCCGCAAGGTGAAGACCACCTGCACCTACTGCGGTTGCGGGTGTCAGCTGGAGCTCAACGCCGTGGGTGATACCGTCACCGGAGTGACACCCACGGAGGGCGGAGTGAACCGCGGGGCGCTCTGTTCCAAGGGGCGTTTCGGCTACGACTTCATCAACCACCCCGACCGGCTCAAGACCCCGCTCATTCGGGAAAACGGCACGTGGCGGGAAGCCAACTGGGATGAGGCTCTGGCATTGGTGGCCGAACGCCTGGCGGACATCCGGTCCGAATCGGGTGCGGACGCCATCGGGGCTCTGGCCTCCGCTCGTTGTACCAACGAGGAAAACTACCTGTTTCAAAAGTTCGTTCGAGGAGTCCTGGGAACCAACAATGTGGACCACTGTGCCCGTCTCTGACACAGCTCCACGGTGGCCGGTCTGGCCGCCGCGTTCGGCTCCGGTGCCATGACCAACTCCGTTGCCGAGATCGAGGAAACGGACGTGATCCTCATCACCGGAAGCAACACCTCGGAGGCGCACCCCATCATCGGTCGGATGATCAAACGGGCCGTGGATCGACGCCGCGCCAAACTCATCGTGGTGGATCCCCGGAAGGTGCCCATGGTCAGTTTCGCCAATATCTGGCTGCGGCCGCGGCCCGGCACGGATGTGGCCTGGATCAACGGCCTGTGCCACGTGATCCTGGAAGAAGGATTGTGGGACCGGGATTTCGTGACTCAACGCACGGAAGGCTTCGAGGCGTTCCGCGAGTCGCTCAAGGCCTTCACGCCTGAATATGTGGAGCAGCTGAGCGGGATTCCCGCCGAAGATCTTCGCCGTGCCGCCCGCCTCTACGCCGGGGCGTCCAAGGCCATGGTCTTTTACGCTATGGGCATCACCCAACATGCCCACGGAACGGACAACGTGAAGGCCCTGGCCAACCTGGTGATGCTCTGCGGGCAGGTGGGCCGGGAAGGCACGGGGCTCAACCCGCTGCGGGGACAGAACAATGTGCAGGGTGCCTGCGACATGGGGGCCCTTCCCAACGTGCTTCCCGGCTATCAGCCGGTGACCGATGAGGAGGTTCTGGCGCGGTTCCAGGCCGAATGGGCCACGGGCGTGCGCCTTTCCAACAAGGTGGGCATGGCGGTCACCGACATGTTCCCGGCGGTGCTGGCAGGTGGGCTGCGGGCCATGTACATCGTGGGGGAGAATCCGGCCCTGAGCGACGCCAATGTGAGTCATGTGCGCGAGGCCCTGGAGGCGCTGGATTTCCTGGTGGTTCAAGACATCTTCTTCACGGAGACAGCCGCCTATGCGGACGTGGTGCTGCCAGGGGCCTGCTTCGCGGAAAAGGACGGCACCTTCACCAACACGGAAAGGCGCGTGCAGAGGGTGCGCAAGGCCATCGATCCTCCGGGGCGCGCCCGGGCGGACTGGGAGATCTTTTGCCGCCTGGCCAAGGCCTTCAGCCAGGAGATCAACAAGCGCTCCGCCGTGGCGGCCGTGGCCAACGGCTCGGCGCCCCGTGGCCGGGATCTTGGTTACTGGGACTATGGGGACCCCAGCGAGATCTTCGACGAACTGGCGGCGGTGACCCCCATCTACGAGGGATTGAGCTACAAGCGGCTGGATCGCGCGGGCATCCAGTGGCCGTGTCCGTCGCGGCACCATCCCGGCACCCCGTTCCTGCACAAGGACCGGTTTGCCAGGGGTCGGGGCAAGTTCCACGCCCTCACCTACCAGGGACCCGCCGAACTGCCGGATGCGGAATATCCCTTCTACTTGAGTACGGGCCGCATCCGGTACCACTATCACACCGGCACCATGACCCGGCGATGCCGCGGCCTGGATCGGCTGGCTCCCACGGAGCGGATCCAGATGCACCCGGAGGATGCCGACCGGCTGGGGATCCACACCGGAGACCGGGTTCGGGTGGTGTCCCGGCGCGGTCAGGTGGAAGCTGAAGTGTTGGTGTCGGACAATACGGCGCCGGGAATGGTCTTCGCCACCTTCCACTTTGCCGAGGTCCCGGTCAATGTGCTCACCAGCGACGCTCTGGATGCGGTGAGCAAGATTCCGGAGTTCAAGGTGTGTGCCGTGCGGGTCGAGAAACTGGCGGCCTAACGGGAGATGGCAAGGCGGACGGGCAAGGGATCACAGGCCCGTTCGCCGGAGGAAGCATTGGTCCTGTGGGCCAAGGCGGGAGACCGCCCCACAAGCGGCCACTTCCTGACGCATCGCTCAGAGCGCGCCCTCATGTCTTAAGACAGAAAAAAGCCCCTGCCACGGCAAGGGCTTTTTGCTTTCAAGGCGCTTGGGGTGGATCCTGGCCTTAGTCGTCGGACGAGGAACTGGACGATGCAGATGGGGAGGTCTTTTCAGTGGACCCGCCGGAGGAGCCATCGCTCTTGGTGGAATTGGAATTGGCGTTTTGCTTTTTGCCGGCGTAGTCGGTCACGTACCAGCCGGATCCCTTCAGGTGGAAGGTGCTCATGGAGATCAGCTTGCGCAGTTCGCCGTGGCAATGTTCGCACTCGGTCAGGGGAGGGTCGGAAAATTTCTGCATGGCTTCGGTGATCTGACCGCACTGGGTGCATTCGTATTCGTAGATCGGCATTGCTCTGTCCTCCTTGCCCCGGACTTACGGGCTTTCTATGACAATCGGCCTTGACACGCCTGACAGTTCGAATTTCGCGGTAATTATAAGTTCGATGTGCGGGTTGTCAAGGATCCAGTCCCGGCTTTTCTTTTCTGCTTAATTGGTTGCAATGGCGGAATCTTTTCTTTATGATCGCGGCCACCTGAAAAGGGTGAGAAGGCAGAAAAGATCCGAGCGGGAGGGAAAGGATGCACGGAAAGCGCGTATGGGGAACCTGGGTGCTTGTGGTTGCCTTGGTCGGGGCGTTGCTCTGGCCCGGTATGGCGACGGCGACCGACGAGGATTTCATCTTCGGACTCCTGTTGGTGGGTCCTTACAATGATCGGGGCTGGAGTCAGGCCCACTACGAGGGGGGACTCTACGTGCAGGAAAAGGTGCCCGGGGCCAAGATGATCTACATCGACAAGGTGAACCCCGCCGATCGGCCCGGTGTGACCATCCCCCAGTTGGTGGACGACCTGGTGTCCAAGGGCGCCAAACTCATCATCGCCAATTCCGACGACATGAAAGACGGCATTCGGGAAGCCGCCCTTCAACACCCGGACGTCTATTTCGTGCATGTTTCCGGCGACGATGCCCTCAGCGGCAAGGGGCCGGCCAACCTGGCCAACATCATGGGCCGCATGGAATACGGCAAGATGATGGCTGGCTTTGTGGCGGGCCTCACCACCCAGACGGGCAAGATCGGATACCTGGGGCCTCTGGTCAACGAAGAAACGCGGCGCCTGGCGGCCAGCACCTACCTGGGGGCGCGATACGCCTGGACCAAGGTGCGAAAGCAGCCGGAAGACAAGCTGGCCTTCCGCGTGACCTGGATCGGCTTCTGGTTCAACATCCCGGGCGTGACGGCGGATCCCACCCAGGTGGCGCAAAACTTCTTTAATTCCGGCTACGACGTGGTGGTTTCCGGAATCGATACCACCGAAGCCCTGGTGGTGGCCGGCCAAAAGCGCAAGGAAGGCAAGAAAGTCTGGGCCATCCCCTATGATTATGCGGGGGCGTGCGAGACGGCCCCCGACGCCTGCCTGGGAGTGCCCTACTACAATTGGGGTCCCGGGTACGTGCGATTGGTCCAGGCCGCCAAGTCCGGCCAGTGGAAGGCGCAGTGGCTTTGGCTCGGTCCCGACTGGTCGGACATGAACAACAAGGACACCAGCGCCGTGGGTTTTGTCCCCGGGCCCGCCCTGAGCGACCAAGCCCGGAAGGCCCTGGATGCCTTCGTGGCGGATTTGGGCTCCGGAAAGGTCAACCTCTTCGCCGGGCCCCTCTACTACCAGGACGGTTCCGTCTTCGTGGAGGCGGGCAAGACCGCTTCGGACACGGACGTGTGGTACATGAAACAGCTGCTCCAGGGCATGGAAGGCCAGAGCAGCGCCCAATAGGATCCATATCGGCGATTCCATGGACGGGGGCGGCCCGCTGTGCGGCGGGGACCGCCTCCATCTGTTTCATCGGGTTGTTGGTGCATGCATATTCAACTGAAGGAAATCCATAAATTTTACGGTCCCGTCCACGCCAACCAGGGGATCGATCTGACGGTGGATTCCGGAACCATCCATGGGATCCTGGGGGAAAACGGCGCCGGCAAAAGTACCCTGATGAAGATCCTCGCCGGGTATATCCAAAAATCCAGCGGGGAGATCCTGCTGGACGGTCAAGCGGTGGAATTTCGCAACCCGGCCATGGCCTCCCGCATGGGGATCGGCATGCTCTATCAGGACCCTCTCGACTTCCCCCCGCTCACCGTGCTGGAAAACTTCATGCTGGGCCAGGTCCAGGGAACCCGGCTGTCCCAGGCGGGCTGGGGAGCCAAGCTGCAGGAGCTGGCGCAACACTTCGACTTTCAATTGGATCCCCACGCGCCCTTGGCCACGCTGACGGTGGGAGAGCGCCAACAACTGGAATTGCTCCGGCTCCTCTCCCTGGGGGCCCGACTGCTCATCCTGGATGAACCCACCACGGGGATTTCCCCCGTACAAAAGCAGGTCCTCTTCCACGCTCTCAAGAAGCTGGCTCGAGAGGGAAAGACGGTCCTGGTGGTCAGCCACAAGATCGAAGACGTGGAGGCCCTGTGCGACCGGGTGACGATCTTGCGTCAGGGGCGGGTCACGGGGGAGATGGATGCCCCCTTCGATTCGGAAACCATCCTGGCCCACATGTTCGGCACGCCCCCCGTGGCGCCTCCCAAGTGTGCCAAGGAGGCGGGGGGCGAGGTGCTGGCCTTTCGGCAGGTGAGCGCCCAAGGGGGCCGGGCGGGCCTGAAGGACTGTACGGTCTCGTTCCAGCGAGGCCAGGTGGTGGGGCTGGCGGGTCTGGAAGGAAGCGGTCAAGGCGTCTTTCTGCGCCTGGCGGCCGGGCTCCAAAGGCCGCTGAAAGGCGCCGTCTTTCTGGACGGCCGGGACATGCGGGGAGCCGACCACCACGAATTCAAACGCCGTGGGGTGACCTTCCTTCCCACCGCCCGGCTGGAAGAGGGACTCATCCCGGGCCTGTCCATCACGGAACATTTCGCCCTGGCCGCGTGCCGTCAGACCTTTCTGGTTCCGTGGTTGGATGCGCTGAAGGAGGCGCGCACCCGAGTGGAACGGTTCAAGATCCGCGGGACGCCTGAGACGTCGGTGGAAGGGCTTTCGGGAGGCAACCAGCAGCGGCTGCTCTTGTCTCTCATTCCCCCCAGTCCCAAGGTGTTGTTGCTGGAGCAGCCCACCCGGGGATTGGATGTGGAGTCGGCCCACTGGATGTGGCAGCACCTGTTGGGCCTGTGCGATCAGGGAACCACGATCCTCTTCAGTTCCGCGGAGTTGGACGAGATCCTCATGGTGGCCGACCGGGTATTGGTCTTCTTCAACGGGCGCATCGTGTTGGACGTGACGGCGGCCCAGGCGGACCCGGAGCGCATTGGAGCGGCCATTGCCGGCCGCGCGCCGGACAGTGAGTGAGCTGGGAGGCTGTCCGGGAACGCCCAGATGGCTCCCTTTTTGGGACGGTTGGGGCGGTCAGCCGGGCCCGTGCTGCCGGCCTGGCAAGAGCACGGGCGGGTTCGGAACCCGCTCCTGAAATTCGGTCTGAAAATTCAAAAGACACCACGGGGTCCGGTAAAATTTCAACGGATCAGAAGGTCCGGAAAGGCCGAGTTACCATTGGAGGGCGGACTCCTGGACGGAACGATGCGGCGGGACGGCCTGTGGAAGGTCTTTCTGGGCCCAGCCGTGGAGGAGATCCCGGCGGGCAGGACCCCGCAAGGATGACCGCCGTGGCGATGAATGGGATGGGAATGCGGGGATCGGCAGGTGACGATGCAACGGGCTAAAGGAATCGAGGTGAAAAGCGTGGTGGTGCAGGTGGCGGCCACACTGGCCCTCGCCTTTTCCTTCACCACCGTGGTGGTGCTCCTGAGCGGGGAGCCGCCCCTGGCCGCCTACGGGCATATCGTGGCGGGATCGGTGGGTTCCTGGCTCAAGGTGGCCCAGGTGCTGCGGGTCTGGGTGCCCCTGGTGCTCTGTTCCTGCGGTCTTCTCTACACCTTCCAGATCGGTTTGTGGAACATCGGCGTGGAAGGCCAGGTGATTCTCGGCGCCATCGCGGCCACGGCCGTGCTCCGCTGGGGAGCCGCGGTGGGGGCTCCCACGGGTATCCTTTCCCTGTCCTTGCTGGCGGCCATGGGATGCGGCGGCTTGTGGGCCCTGGCGGCCGGGATTCTCAAAACGCGCGGCGGCGTCAATGAAATCTTCGCTGGGTTGGGACTCAATTTCGTGGCCGTGGGCATCATCTTGTGGCTCATCTTCGGCCCCTGGAAGCGTCCGGGAATCGCCAGCATGAGCGGCACGGAGCCCTTTGCCAGGGAACTGTGGCTTCCCACAGTGGCGGGCTGGCGCATTTCGCCCTATGCCCTGGCGGCGGCACTGGGGGTGTTGGTGCTCACCTGGTGGACGCTGAAATACACCCGCGTGGGGCTGGCTTGTCGCGCCATTGGCCGCAATCCCCATGCGTCGTTTCTTTTGGGACTCCGCCCGGACCGCTGGATGCTCGTGGCCATGATGCTCGCCGGTGGACTGGCCGGACTGGCGGGCGCCTACCAGGTACTGGCTGTCTATCATCGACTGATTCCGGCCATCTCCAGCAACTACGGCTACCTTTCCCTCCTGGTGGTCATGCTGGCCAACTATCGTTGGGTGTGGATTCCTCCCATCGCCTTCTTCTTCGCAGCGCTCAATGTGGGAAGCATCCAACTGCCCATGATGCTCCAGATGGATTCCTCCCTGGCGGGCGTGATCCAAGGAAGCCTGGTTCTGGCCACCCTGGTGGTGCACGGATGGGCGCGAAGGAGGCAGCGGGCGTCATGATGGAGTTGAGCTTTCAGGTACTCATGGCCGGCGTCCTGGCGGGTGCCGCCCCCCTCATCCTGGCCACCATGGGCGAGACACTGACCGAAAAGGCGGGGGTGATCAATCTGTCCCTGGATGGAACCATCCTGCTGTCCGCCATGACGGCCTTTGTGGTGGCCTATGAATCACACAGCCTGATCTTGGCATTTTTGGCCGCCGGCCTGGTGGGCGTGATGGTGGCCGCCGTGGTGGCGGGGGCCGGTATCTATCTGGGCCAATCCCAGGTGGCGGTGGGCTTCGTTTTGACGCTCATGTGCCGGGATTTGGCCTACTTCCTGGGCAATCCCTATTCACGACTCCAGGGGCCCCAGGTGGGGCTGACCCCCCTGCCCTTTCTCAAGGATATCCCAGGGCTGGGGCCCGTGCTCTTCCAACAAAGCTGGATAACCTATGCCAGTGTGGCGCTCATTGCGGCCACGTGGGCCTTCATCTACCGCACCCGCTGGGGACTGGAATTGAGGGCGGTGGGAGAACACCCGCACGCGGCCTATGCGCGAGGCATCAATGCGCGCCGGGTCCAGTTGACCTACGCCCTGGTGGGAGGCTTCCTGGTGGGGCTGGCGGGGGCGGCCTTTTCTCTGTGCACCAAGCCCGGCTGGGGGCGGCCCCAGGGGGCCGAAGGGATGGGCTGGATCGCCTTGGCCATCGTAATCTTCGGCGGATGGGAGCCTGTCAAGGTGGCCTTGGGTACCTACCTGTTCGCCCTGCTCCAGATCCTGGGCATCAGCCTCCAGGGCGTGCTGCCGTCGGTGCCCACCCAGGTCTTCCAGGTGGCGCCCTTTCCTCTCATGATCTTCACTCTGGTCTTCATGCACCTGAGTCAGCGGCCGGGGGCGGAACGGTGGGCCGCCGGCAGGCCGTGGCTGCTGCGGCTCATGCGGCTTCTGCGCGGCACCGCACCGCGGGCTTTGGGCCAACCCTATCGTCAGGAATGATGAGCGGGGCGGGACGCTTCTTGTGATAGGGGCGGATTCGAAACCCGCCCGACTGCTTAAAGGCCAGGCCGGCAGCACGGTGCCAACCTTCCGTCTGCGACCGCCCGATTTGTCCAGCACCGCCTGCTCATGTCCCCAATGGGGCCATGCATGCTTTCCGGTACGGGCAACGCGATCCATCGAGGCTTATGGCATCGGGAAGAATCTTTTTGAGGTCAAAGCAGGGTGAAGGAGCGCAAGACTTCCGCCAGATCCTTGTCTTTTTCCGCGAGCATTCGCAGGTCTTCCAAGAGCCTGCCAAGCTTTTCCACATCCTTTTCCAGGGGCTTGACGCGGGTTTCGAAGGGCCGGCTCATGGTCCGCCGATCCCATAGAGCAAAGCCGACCGTTACCGCCGCGACGGCCGCAAAGGCGCCCACGATGGCCACCATCAGTTGGACCAGGGTGCCCATGTGCTTGCTCAGCTCATCGATGCGCTTGTCGACCTGATCAATCCGCTTGTCCACCTGCTCGAAGCGTTGATCCACCTGCTCAAAGCGTCTGTCGATCTGTGCAAAACGTTGGTCCAACTGCTCGAAGCGCTTGTCCACTTGCTGAAAGCGCAGGTTCATGTCCTGGCGGAGGTCTTCCAAGCGTTTACCGAACTGTTGCATGAAAGTGGTGAAAACGGCTTCCAGCCGAATCAACCGGTCCCGGTCCTCACGGGAAAAGCCGCCATCCTGGGCCGCCGAGGGTATGGCTGAAGCGGCAACAAGCCAGGCGGCCAGGATCATCCATGCGGTGGGTGACAAGATGGCCTTCACCACGTCCTCCGGGGAAGTGGACCTCTTGGCAGATCTGCCCATTGTCTCACCGGCAACGATTGGGTGTCGCACCTCCCGGTTGGGGAAGGTGCCATATCCTTTTCATGGATCTTAAAAAGGCATCCCGCAGGGGGCAATCTTCTTTTTCTGTCGTCATCCCATCTCCCGGTGGTATCTCGGAAGAGCGTGTTCCCCATGGGAATGGCACCGGCTTGGGCCTTCACGCCGGGGACGTTTGCAGGGCGGCACGCCGCGCTTCCAGGACCTCCACGTGCAGGCGCTCCTCTTCGATGATCTGACGCAGGGCGTTTGCGCTTTCCCCTTCGTCCATGAATCCTCGCAGCATATCGTAGAAAAGGATCGTGTCCTTTTCGAATTCGATGGCCGTGGCCAGGATCTTTTCCATGGTATCCAGTTCCGCCGGATCCACCTCCTGGAGGCTGAAACTCTGATCCCCCACCATGGATTGGAGCAAGTCGCCGCTGATTTCCTGAACCCATCGGTCCTCGGGCTCTTCCTGGAGGCGATCCTGGAATTGGCGGAACCATTTCTTGTGCTTGGCCTCGTCTTCCGCCAGCCCTTCCAGGACCTGGATCAGGGCCGGATCCTTTTGCAAGGCCGCGGCCTTGCGATAGTAATTCTCCCCGTTTTCTTCCAGCTTGATGGCGATCTTGAGCACTTCCCAGGCGCTGAACATGACCTCTCCTCGTTGCACCGTCGTCGGATTCATTGGCGTGTGTCGCTCCAATTTGAAACAAGCGGGACGGGGTTGTCAATGTGGGACCGGCCGCGGGTCGGTCGGGATGCGGGAGGAAGGGAGTCAATCCCTTGAGGGCATGTTGAAAGGAGAAGACCGGGTATTCCTTCAGCCTTCCGTCTGTGGGCCGAAGGTTTGCCTGCGCTTGCGCGCCGTGGGGTGAGAGAGTAGAAAGGTCCGGGCAGGATGGGATCGGCCGACTCTCAAGAGATGATGGCAAGCGGACCATGAAACCCTTCTTGGAAAACTTTTTGGAAAAGGCGGCCCAGCGAATCTGGTACGGCTCGTCCCAAGACCCGGTGGGCCGGGTTCTTTCCAGCCTGCTCTCGCCCGCCCAAGCCCTTTATCTTCTGGGCCTGCGGCGGGATCAGGCGGCGAGGCGGGCCCGGCGCAAGGCCCTGCCCGTTCCGGTGGTGAGTGTGGGAAATTTGACCGTGGGCGGGACGGGAAAGACCCCCTTGGTGCGATGGATTGCTCGGTATTGGACCCGCCGGGGTGTTCCGGTGGCGGTGTTGAGCCGGGGCTATGGCCGCCGTCATGCGGGAAGCTTCCCCGTCCGGGTGTCCTGCGGGGGGGAAAGGCAGGCCCTGGCGGCTCGCTACGGCGACGAACCGGTGATGCTGGCCTGCGGCTCCGACCCCGTTCCGGTCTGGGTGGGCCGGGATCGTTGGAAGGCCGGCATGGGGGCGATCCGAGGGGACAGAGCCCGCGTGCTGGTGCTGGATGACGGCTTCCAATACGTGCAGCTCGCCCGCTCCCTGGATGTGCTGGTGCTGGATGCGTGCCGTCCCCTGGGAAACGGCCGGCTTCTTCCGGCGGGACCCCTGCGGGAGCCTCCCCAAGCCCTTCAGAGGGCGCAGGTGATCGTCTTCATGGAGCCGCCCACCGGATGCCCTGCGGAGGGCGTCGATTGGAGCGCTTTGCGGGATAAGACGTGCGTGCGGGCGCGGCCCGTGGTGCGCGGCTTCCTTCGGGCGGGCACGGGGGAATCCGTGGAGGTCCGGGATCTGGCACGCGACGGGGTGGTGACGGTGTGCGGGATCGCCCGGCCCCAAAGGTTTCTTGCCACCCTGAAGGCCCAGGGGATTGCTTCCGAGGACGTGTGGATCTTCGGCGACCATCACCGGTTTCGTCCTACCGAATGCCGACGTGTGCTGCAGGCGCTCAGGCGCCGCAGAGCCCGCTGGGTTGTGACCACGGAAAAGGATGCGGTGCGCCTGTCGCCGCCCCTTCTGGAACGCGCCGTTTTCCCCCTGTTGGATCTGGATTTCGGCACCGACGGGCCAAAGCTCACGGCCCGACTGGACGCGCTCTTTCCCATCGGCAATTGACAGGAGGTCTTTGCTCATGCCGACCATCCCCGCCATCCTTCGCGTTCTTCTCGTATTCGTGTTGATCCTGGCGGCCATCAGGAAGAAGGTTTCTCTGGGAAACGCCTTCTTTTTCGGCGCCCTCATCTTGGGCCTGCTTTTCTCCATGCCACCGGATCAGATCGCCCTTTCCGTGCTGGGATCCCTCACGGAGGCCAAGACGGTCTCTTTGGCTGTCATTGTCTCGCTTATCCTGGTTCTCAGTCACAGCCTGGAGGAAGCGGGACAGATGGAGCGGCTTCTCACCAACTTTCAAGGCCTGGTGCGCACACCGCGCATCAACCTGGTGGTCTTTCCCGCCTTGATCGGTCTGCTGCCCATGCCCGGCGGAGCCATCTTTTCCGCCCCCATGGTGAAAACCTTGGGCGAAAAGCTGCGACTCTCGGCCGATCAGCTGAGCTATATCAACTACTGGTTCCGACACATCTGGGAATACTGGTGGCCGCTCTACCCCGGCGTGCTGCTCACCACCACCCTGGCCGATCTGGACCTGTGGGTCTTCGTTTTGTGCCTCTTTCCCATGACGCTTGTGGCGGTGGCCGGGGGCTACTGGTCCCTCAAGATCCCCAGCCAAAATCCCAACCCGGCCGGCACCCCGGAAGCTCGCGCTCCACGGCCTCCCATCCGCCCCTTCCTGAAGGAGTTGGCGCCCATCGCCGGGGTCATCTTCGGCGGCTTGGGCCTGGGCTCCATCCTTTCCCTGGTGCTGCCCGACTCGGTGACGGTGAGCAAGGAGATGGGCCTCATTGCGGCCCTGGCGGCGGTCATCCTTTGGGTCTGGCATCGGAACGGAATCCCCTGGGAACGTCGGGCCGCCATCCTGAGGCGCCGGCAGTTGCTCCAGATGTTTTACATGGTGGCCTCCATCCTCATCTTCAAGGGCATCCTGGAGGACAGCGACGCCGTTCGTGCCATGAGCCAGGAGCTGCTGGCCTGGCGCATTCCGCTGATTCCCATCACGGTCATCTTGCCTTTCCTGGTGGGCACTGTGGTGGGGATCACCATCGCCTTCGTGGGCAGCACCTTCCCCATCCTGATCTCCTTGGTGCAGGGCTTCGGTGAGGCCCACTGGATGCTCGGCTACATGATGCTGGCGTTGGCCGCCGGATTTGTGGGCGTGCTCCTGTCCCCCCTGCACCTGTGTCTTCTGCTTTCCAACGAATACTTTGGGACCAGCCTGGGGAGGGTCTTTCGGTACCTGCTGCGTCCGTGCGCCCTGCTGCTGCTTTGCAGCCTGGCCTACTTCTGGATGCTCCACAGGATGCTCTAAGAGTCGGTCCCGGACCGGCTTTCCGGGTCAAGCGTCGCGCTCTTGTCCGTTCCGCCGTCGCCGGGGGGCCGAAAAAAAGACCCCACGGCACAGGGGAATAGCAATGAGTCAGAAAGGCACAAAAAGCCGGGAGGTCATTTTCCGACAGAGTCCTCGCAGGTGACCTCCAGAGCCACGGCGCCTCCCGTTCCAAGGCTTGTGCGCAGGTTCGGCACCGTCGGACAGGCTCTGCATGGGGATGGAGGATGGAGCGAGGGTCCACGTTGCGATGACGCCTTGTTCCCGGCGGCCGTTTCCAGTAATCTACACCGTTCCCGGCCCAGAGCGGCACCAGCCGACACTTCACAGAAGGGAAGGAGACGATGGTATGAGCCTCAAGAACAAGATGACCTGGCAGACGTTGATCGTCCTGGCTCTATTTCAGGCCGTGGTCCTGGCGGCCTTTTACTTCATGGCCCGCCATCTGTTGCAGGGGATGGAAGCGTGGGTGAAGCCGTTTCTCGGCGCAGACGGCAGCACGTTGCCGCAAGAGGCGCTTCAGGCCTTCACCAACCTGGAGACGCTCATGGGGCAGGCCAAGAGATACCTCCCCGCAGTGGTCTTCGGTCTGGGGGGCCTGGGGATCGTCATCACCTGGCTGGCCGTCCAGGGCCTGGGGCGCAGCCTCATCGGACGGGCCCAGGAGGCGGGGATTTCCGCTGCGCCGGTCGCCCCAGCCAAGTCCGCCCGGGAAAAGACCAAGACGGAGGGGGACGCCCTCCCCGAGGACCTGGATCCCAAGACGGTGGGAGCGGCCCAGATCCTTTCCATTCTGCAGCGACAGGGGCGATTCATCGATTTTCTGGAGGAGGACCTGGGCCCGTACGAGGATGCCCAGATCGGCGCGGCCGTGCGGACCATCCACGAATCGTGCAAGGCGGCACTGGCCGAATATGTACAACTGGAAACCGTCATGGACGAGGAAGAAGGGGCCCAGGTGACCATTCCGGTGGGCTTCGATGCCGCGGCCATTCGGCTGACGGGCCAGGTGGAAGGCGATCCCCCGTTCCGCGGTGTGCTTCGCCACCGGGGTTGGCGGATCCGTAAGATCCAGCTGCCTCGGATCACGGCCCACTTGGGCAAGGAAAAGATCGTGGCCCCGGCGGAAGTGGAAGTGGGCGGCGATGCATAACGGCTTGGGCAATGGAGGCGAATGCCGTGTCGGATACACGCTATGTGGTGGGAATCGACCTGGGCACCACCCACTCGGTGGTGGCCTACGCGCCGACTGCCACCGGTGAGACCCCAAATTTGTCATTACAGATTCTACCCATCCCGCAGGTGGTGGCCCCGGGGGAGGTGAAACCCCGGCCGCTCCTGCCTTCTTTCCTTTTCCTCCCCGGCCCCCACGACGTGCCTCCGGAAGGGCTGCGGCTGCCTTGGAATGGGGACGGGTCCTTGGCCGTGGGCGAATACGCTCGGGAGCGGGGCTCCGAAATCCCCCAGCGGCTGGTGGCATCGGCCAAGTCGTGGCTGTGCCACGGGGGCGTGGACCGCACGGCGCCCATCCTGCCTTGGGAGGCGCCCGGGGATGCCCGGAAAGTGTCCCCCGTGGAGGCCTCGGCGCTTTTCCTCTCGCACCTTCGGGATGCCTGGAACCATGTGGTGGCCCGGGACGAACCGGAAGCGCGCCTGGAACACCAGGATATCCTGCTCACCGTCCCGGCCTCCTTCGACGCTGTGGCCCGGGAGCTCACGGTGGAGGCGGCCCGGCAGGCGGGCCTGCAGCACCTGACCCTTCTCGAGGAGCCCCAGGCGTCCGTCTATGCGTGGCTTGCCGCCGTGGGGGATGCCTGGAGGGACCGGCTTCAGGTGGGCGATCTGGTGCTGGTCTGCGATGTGGGAGGCGGCACCAGCGATTTCAGCCTGGTCCAGGTGGTGGAGGAAGACGGGGCCCTGGCCCTTCGGCGCATGGCGGTGGGCGAGCATATCCTGCTGGGCGGCGACAACATGGACCTGGCCCTGGCCCATGCGGTCCGGGCCAAGCTGGCCTCCCAGGGGACCCGGCTGGATGGGTGGCAGTTCAGATCCCTGTGGTTTCAGTGCCGCAAGGCCAAGGAAAAGCTCCTGAACCGCCCGTCCCTGGAAAGCGTGCCCCTTTCCGTGCTGGGGCGCGGCAGTGCCCTCATCGGCGGCACGGTGAAAACGGAGTTGACCCGTGACGAACTGGAATCGGTGCTCTTGGAAGGCTTTTTCCCCGCCTGCGGCGCCGATGCGGTCCCGGAGGTCAAGCCTCGGGTGGGGGTGCGCGAAATGGGCCTTCCCTACGAAGCGGACCCGGGGGTGACGCGCCATCTGGCCGCCTTCCTGGCCCGTCATCTGGGACCGGTGGGATCGTCCGGGCCGGCGCCCACGCACGTGCTCTTCAACGGCGGTGTGATGAAGCCGGAACTGGTGCGCCGCCGCCTCCTGGACGTCCTGGCCTCCTGGTACCCGGAACGCCCGCCCGTGGAATTGCCCTCGCAAGATCCGGATCTGGCCGTGGCCAAGGGGGCCGCCGCCTACGGGCTGGTACGTCGGGGCCGGGGAATCCGCATCCGGGCCGGGGCCGCTCGGAGCTACTACATTGGAATCGAATCGGCCATGCCGGCCGTGCCGGGTATTCCCACGCCGGTGAAGGCCCTGTGCGTGGTGCCTTTCGGTCTGGAAGAAGGCAGCACCGTGCAGATCCGGGAGCGCACCTTCGGGCTGGTGGTGGGAGAGCCGGCCGTCTTTCCTCTCATGGCGTCCACCACGCGCAAAGACGATCCGGCCGGTGAGGTGGTGGAGGACTGGGCCGGCGAGATCCAGGAAGTGAACGCCATGGAGACGGTCCTGGAAGGTGCCGACCCGGAGGAAGGCGGTTCGGTGCTTCCGGTGTGGCTGGAAGCGCGTTTTACGGAAGTGGGCGTTTTGGAGCTCTGGTGCGTGAGCGCCCAGGATGAAACCCGCCGGTGGAAGCTGGCGTTCAGTTTGAGGGAAAACGAAACATCATGACGCTACAGGACGAACCGCTCCACCGCTATGTGGTGGGGATCGATCTGGGAACCACCAATTCGGCGGTGGCCTACGTGCATCTGCAGGGAAGCGACGAGGCGCCGTCCAGAAGGATTCGCGTTTTTCAAGTCCCCCAGTTGGTGAACGCGGGGGAAGTGGGCCGTCGGTCCCTGTTGCCCTCCTTTCTCTACCTTCCGGGTCCCTACGATCTGCCCGCCGGCGCCACGGCCCTGCCCTGGGACGCCGACCGGGACTACGCCGTGGGGGAATTCGCGCGGGAACAGGGGGCCCTGGTGCCGGGCCGTCTGGTCTCTTCGGCCAAGTCGTGGCTCTGCCACGCGGGCGTGGATCGGCAAGCGCCCATCCTTCCCTGGGGAGCGGGACAGGACGTGGCCAAGGTGTCTCCGGTGGAGGCTTCCGCCCGGTACCTGCAGCACATTCGGGAGGCCTGGAATCAGGTGATGGCCCGAGGCCGCGACGAGGCCCTGCTGGAGGAACAGCTGGTGGTGGTCACGGTGCCCGCCTCTTTCGATGAGGCGGCTCGGGAACTCACCGTGGAGGCGGCCGCCCAGGCGGGCCTCAAGAAGGTGGTGCTGCTGGAAGAACCCCTGGCGGCCTTCTATTCCTGGCTGGCCCGGCACGAAGATAATTGGACCGCCATGATGGAGCCGGAACAGATCGTGCTCGTCTGCGATGTGGGCGGCGGCACCACCGATTTCAGCGCCATTGTGGTCCGAAGCGGTGAGAAGGGGTTGCGTTTCGACCGCCTGGCCGTGGGGGACCACCTGATGCTGGGCGGCGACAACATGGACCTCACCCTGGCGCGCCGCCTGGAAATGCAGCTCATGGGAGCACCGGGCAAGCTGGACGCCAAGCGATGGCACCAGCTGTGCCACGGGTGCCGCCGGGCCAAGGAACAGCTTTTGGCCCACCAGGACGCGCGGGAAACGGTGGACGTGACCGTCATGGGAACGGGCGGCAAGCTCATCGGCGGGACCCTGAAGGGAACCCTGGCCCGCCAAGATGTGCACCAGTGGATTCTGGAAGGCTTCTTCCCCCGAACGGCGCTGGACCAGGAGCCGGAGGGCGGCCGACGGGCCGGCATCACCGAATTCGGCCTCCCGTACGTGCAGGATCCGGCTGTGACACGCCATCTGGCGGCCTTCTGGCGTCGGCATGAAGCTCTCTTCGGCGAACAGACGGACCGGGCGCGACCGATCCCGGACTTTGTGCTCTTCAACGGCGGGGCGCTCATTCCCGACACCGTCCGGAACCGGATCCTGGACGTGGTGGCGGACTGGTTCGCCCATGAAATGGGATCCCACTGGCGCCCGGTGGAATTGGACAATCCCCACCCCGATCTGGCCGTGGCCCTGGGGGCGGCCTACTACGGCATCGTGCGCTTGGGAGCCGGTGTGCGTGTGGGCGCGGGAACGCCCCGGGCCTATTACGTGGAGGTGGCACGCGGTGCCGATGCCGGCCCAGAGGATGAGGCGCGGCGCCATGCAGTGTGCCTCATCCCGCGTGGGACCGAGGAAGGCCATGAAGCCATGCTGGAGGCCCCGGTCTTCGAGGTCCTCACCAACCGGCCCGCCACCTTTCAAATCCTCACCTCCCACACCCGCCTGGGGGACCGGCGTGGGGATGTGGTGGACCTGGATCCGGACGAGTTGACGGAGCTGCCGCCCATTCGAACGGCCCTGCGCTTCGGCAAGAAGGCAACGGCCCAGCGCCTTCCCGTCCAGCTTGCCACCAAGCTGAGTGAAGTGGGGACCTTGGAAGTGTGGTGCCGCTCGCTCAACACGCCGCACCAGTGGCGCCTTCGCTTCGACGTGCGCCAGCAACCGGAAGGGCCCCCCAGGGAAGACGAACCGGCGGACACGGTGGACGAGGCGGTGCTGGACGAGGCCCGCCGGTGCGTAACGGCCGTCTTCTCCCGGAACAACGAGGGCGCACCGGCTCCGGCAGGCCTTCCCAAGGAACTGGGCCGAATCCTGGAAATGCCCAAGCAGCGCTGGTCCATGGCCATCGTCCGCTCTCTGGCCGATGCCCTCCTGGAATGCCGGCAGGGGCGGTCCCGGAGCTTCCAGCACGAGGCCCGGTGGCTCAACCTATTGGGCTACTGCCTCCGACCGGGCTACGGAGATCCGGTGGACGAATGGCGTATGCGCGAAGTCTGGAAGCTCTTCCCGCAGGGGGTTCACTTTCATCGCCAGGTCCAGTGCCGTTTGGAATGGTGGATCTTCTGGCGGCGTGTGGCCGGTGGCCTCAGCGTCGGGCAGCAGTGGCACCTCTTCCAACAGCTTTCCCCTGCCCTGCTGGCCGGTTCCTCCGGAAAGAAGAAGGGAAAGAAGAAGCCGGCCTTGCGCCTGAGCCCCCAGGAACAGACGGAGGCCTGGATGGCCGTGGCCAATCTGGAACGCCTCCCGGCGGAAGCCAAGGAACGGTTGGGGGCGGAGGTGCTGGGCCGCGTTCTGGTCCGAAAGCCCCGTCCCCAGGACCTGTGGACCCTCACCCGGCTGGGAGCCCGAAGGCCCTTTTACGGTCCGGTGGATCGGGTGGTGGCCTCGGAGACGGCGACGCGCTGGGTCCGGGAGATCCTGGACGCCCATCCGGTGGCGACGGAGCCCGTGGCCCACGCGGTGGTGCACCTGGCGCGAAAGACGGGCGACCGGGTGCGGGACCTTTCCCAGGAGACCCTGGACCAGGTGGCCGCCTGGCTGGAGGGCCTGGGAGACGAGGCCGAGAGGTTCCGGGACCTGCTTCTCCATCCGGAAAGCGCGGCCGCCGGGGACGAGGCCGCCTGGCTTTTCGGCGAATCCCTTCCCGTGGGCCTTCGACTGGCGGAGTCGTGATCCGTCGGGGGGAAATCGGAGTCCGGCAGGCATTCGGGTGGTGAGGACGGCCATGGTCACAGGGGCTTGAGGGAAGAAGCATGCGTCTTTCACGCTACGCCGCGGCCTTGGGCGTCATTGGTCTCATGTGGTGGGCCGTTTCGGCCTTCTTTGCAGGCGGTCACACCCTGCCGAGTCCTGCCCAAGCCCTTTGCGCCTTCGGCCAGGCCCTGACCACCGCCAACTTCTGGGACCATGTGGCGGCGAGCGCCGGCCGGGTCGTGGTGTCCATGGCCTTGGCCTGGGCCGTCGCCTTTCCCCTGGGGATCCTCATGGGCAGTTCCAGGAAAGTGGACGCCTGGTTGGCTCCCTTCGTCTTCATCACCTACCCCGTGCCCAAGATCGTCTTGCTTCCCCTGGTGTTGCTTTTGTTTGGACTGGGGAATCTGTCCAAGGTGCTCCTCATTTCCCTCATCCTAGGCTACCAGGTGTTGGTGGCGGTCCGGGACGGGGTGGCCCACGTGAATCCCAAATATCTGGATTCGGTTCGAACTCTGGGCGCCGGCCCCTTCCATCTCTTTACCCAGGTCCTGATACCCGCGGCCTTGCCCCACGGATTCACCGCGCTGCGGCTGGGAACGGGCACCAGCGTGGCGGTGCTCTTCTTCGTGGAGTCCTTCGCCACCACGCGGGGGCTGGGCTATCTCATCATGGATGCCTGGGGCAGGCTGGATTACCGGGGGATGTTTGTGGGGATTCTGGGCATGAGCCTGCTGGGGGCGGCGCTTTTTGAGGCCGTCAACGCGCTGGAGCGAACCTTTTGCCGCTGGACCCGGGCAAGGACGGGAAACATTTAGGCCCGCAGAAATCCCGCCCCCCTCCCCTAGGAGCTTGTCCGACAATGCGGATTAAAATTTGAGTCCTGCATCGTTCATGAGCAAACATCGCGGGTGAAAGTGCTGTGACTGCAGAGACGTTGCTCGTCGACGCAAGATATCGGGCATCAGCAGGTATCAAAGAGCCATTCAAAAAGGAGCAAGCTGCCCCTTTAGGCAGCCTGTGCCCTGATCGCTCTTTGATCTATATTGATGATGCCCTCAGCTACGGCCTTTACAATCTTAAGAAGGTTATGGGCAGCGCACATCAGGGC
>NZ_FWXF01000059.1 GCF_900176285.1 Desulfacinum hydrothermale DSM 13146
GTGTCTCAGACTGTAAGCGTGAGCCTTACGGGGGCCGTGGTGGTCCAGGAGGCGGCCCAGCAGGCGGGGCGTCCCATTACGCTGACGGCGGCCGGCGGGGGGGAGCATTGCTGGCTGACCAAGGCCGACCTGGACGCCCTCTATGCACTGACGGAGGACGCCGGCAGGACCATGACCCTGGAACTGGCGCCCGGGGACACCCGGCAGGTGATGTGGCGGCGCGACCAACAGCCGATCAGCGCGCGGCCTGTCCTGGAGGTGACGGACCCGGACGACGGCACATTGTATGTCTTGGCCGCATTGCGGCTCATGGAGGTCTAAATGGCGATCCTCGAGACCGATATCAAGCTCCTGAAATCCGAGCGCATGACCGACACCGACGACGGCGGCGGCCGCATGGTCAACCAGGAGGTCGTCGATGGGCAGTCCAACAACATGTTCCCGGATATCAGCGAGCTGGACCGTACCTATGGGCGCGTGAATTTACGAAAGGTTTTCGCAGCGGTTTTGACAGATGACACGGACACTTATTTTGGAAGCAATGTTATTATCAGCGAACCGCCCACCGATCCTAACGTGTCCGTTACTCTTTTCGGAACCCCGGCCAAGACGGCTTGGTTTGACGAACGCACCGAGGCCCGGGACAAGGTGGAATCCTACGTGGTTGTGGGTCCGCTCAGCCCCATGCGGTTGATCGGTGACCATTACGAGGGGCAACGTGCTGTTCTAGCATATCAAAGCCGTACCGACCCAGTGCCCGGGGCGGGCGACGTTTACGCGCTCGTGAACGGCGATGAAATTCAGTATTTCCGCGTCTTGTCCGTCGAAACACGGGACGTGGTTTATTATGACGGCGGCCCGTTCGACGCCCTAGAAGTGACGATGGAAATTTCCGACCCGCTTCGGCAGGACTGGGAGGGCGGCACGCCGAGAAAAGACAGCAGCTATCAGCCAGCCACAAAAATTCATCGAACAAGCGTGGTGGAGGCGGTCAAGTATTACGGTGTGTCGCCCCTTGCCACGAGCGCGTCGTTTGGTGATCTGTCCGTC
>NZ_FWXF01000013.1 GCF_900176285.1 Desulfacinum hydrothermale DSM 13146
CGGAACACATCCAGCATGCTCATGCCGTGGTCCGTGTGGGCCGCACAACCCGATGCCACCATGCGCGCGAAGTTCCGCGCCGCGATGGTGTCGATGGTGGCCCCGCACACCCCCACCTTGGCGTAGGGATCCTTGGCGTTCAAACGGCACGGGCCCATGGCGCAGTGCTTACAGCAGGCCGAATCCGCCCCGATGGGGCACGCCTTCATCTCGGCCGCGCGCTGAAAGGCCGTCTCCACCCCGTCCGCCGCCGCCTTCTGCAGCATCTGGACGGTGGCGTCGCAAATGGAAAAATCTTTGAAATTGTACTCTTTTTTCTTCTTCTCGTCGGCCATGACTCTCCTCCCTTGTGCGCTCGTAGTAGGACGGGTTCTCAATAGGGCAATAAGTGTGCCGGAGTGGGCATCCACCGCGGCCTACGGGATTTGGGATTGGGGGTGCGGGGCCGGGACGAGGTGAAAAGGGCTTAATATCCAGGACTTAAGAAGGCGCTCGGCGCGTTGCCCCCTGCCCCTGGACCTTTCACCTTTGGCCTTGCCCCTGGTTCCATGCCCCTTTCACGACTCCCTTTTGGAAGGGTTCAGGGTCGGAGGATTCCATTTTGGAAGGGTTCGTCCGGAAGGAGGATTCGGAAGGTGGTTTGAACTTGGGGAAGACTGGAGACGGAGATCCTCCCGCCATGGGCCTCCACGATGTCCTTGCAGACGGCCAGGCCCAGGCCCGTGCCTTCCGGTCGCGTGGAAAAGAAGGGCTTGAAAAGATCGCCCAGGTGCTGGGAGGCGATGCCGGGCCCGTCGTCTCGCACCAGGATTTCCAGATGGTGCGCCGTACGCCGGGCTTCCAGCTCCAGGGTTCCCGAGCCTTTGAGGGCCTGGAGCGCGTTCTGTCCCAGGTTCAGCAGAACCTGCTTGAACTGGTCCCGGTCCAGCGGGAATTCACCCACATCGTCGGCCACCCGGACCTGGATCCGGGCCGCTCCCACCCGGTCCGCGTCGGCTTCCAACACGGCGCGCACCTCCTCCAGCAGGGCTCCCACGGGCGTAGGGCGACGTTCCGGCAGCCGTCCCCGGGCGTATTCCAAAAATTCCGAAAGCTTCCTTTCCAGCCGCGTTGTTTCCTTTTTCATCAGTTCAAAGAGCATGACCTTGCGGTCCGGATCGGTCGGTTCCCTTTCCAACAGCTTGATCCCCGTCAGGATCGCCCCCAGGGGCGTTCGGAGCTCGTGGGCCAGACCAGCGGCGATCTCTCCCAGCAGTGAAAGCCTTTCTTTGCGGAAAAGTTCCTGGGCCTGACGGCGCACCGTGTCGGCCAAGGACCGGGACTGCTCCTGGAGCTTTCGTTCCAGGGCCTTGCGTTCCGTGATGTCGCGCATGATGTGGAGCCGGGAGATGCTGCCGTCCGGGCCGTGAAGGGGCGAAACGGACACCTCATAGACCCGACCGTTGGCCGGCGAGGTCCATTCCCGGCGCCGCTCCGGCTCGAAGGAGCTCATGCCGTGCTGGCACTCTTGGCACTGGGCCGGGTCGTGGCCGAAGAATTCATAGCACAGCACTCCCCGCCCATCGCCCATCTCCCTTCGAAGCGAGGCATTCAGAAACCGGATTCGGTAATCGCGTCCCACCACATAGATCCGGTCCTCCATGCTGTCCAGGATGTTCATCAAGCTTTCCGCATCCATCCCACCTTCCCCGCTCACGACTCTCGCTGATACTTCTTGAGCTTCCGCCACAAGGTGTTGGTGCCGATCCCCAGCACGGCGGCGGCCCGCGTCTTGTTGTGGCCGCACCGGGCCAAGACCCGCAGGATGTGGCGCCTTTCCACTTCCTTCAGCGGTACGTTCCAGTCGTCTTCCTCGCAGCCAGGAGCCGTCCCGGAAGTCTGCAGGTGCAGATCCTCGGCGTCGATCCGATCCTTCTTGGTGAAGATGAGGACCCGCTCCAAAGTGTTTTCCAGCTCCCGCACATTGCCCGGCCACGGATAATGCGATAGGCGCCGGCGCGCCGCTTCCGTGAGTCGAGGGGCCTTCCGGCCCATGCGGCGGCTCAACCTTTCCAAAATGGAATCCGCCAGGGGCTCCACATCTTCCGGACGCTCCCGCAGCGGCGGCAGGTGGATGGGCACCACGTTGATGCGATAGTAGAGATCTTTTCGGAAGCGGCCTTCCCGGACCAGGGCTTCGATATCCTGGTTGCTGGCGGCGATGATGCGAACGTCCACCTGGATTTCCTTGACCGATCCAACCCGCCGCAGCGTGCCTTCCTGGAGGGTGCGAAGGAGCTTCACCTGGAAGGCCGGCGGGATTTCTCCCACCTCATCCAGAAAGAGGGTGCCGCCGTCGGCGGCCTCCCACAGCCCTCTTTTGTTCTGATGCGCCCCGGTGAAGGCGCCGCGCACATGGCCGAAGAGCTCCGTTTCCAGCAGGTTTTCCGGCACGGCCCCGCAGTTGAGGGCCACGAAGGGACCGGCGGCGCGCCTGCTGCGTTCGTGGATCCATTTGGCCATGAGTTCCTTGCCCGTGCCGCTCTCCCCTTGGATCAGCACCGGGGCCTCGCTTGCCGCCACATCTTCCATGCGTTCCATGAGGCGGCGCATGACCGGGCTTTGGGCCACGATCCGGTTGAGTCCCGCTTCTTCGGCAAATCGCCGGGCCAGATGATCCACCTGGCGGCGCAACCGGCGGCGCTCCAACGCCTTTCGCAGCACCCGCACCAGATCCTCCGGATCCACGGGCTTGGTGAGATAATCGTAGGCACCGCGCTTCATGGCCTCCACGGCGCTTTCCACCGATCCGTAACCCGTGATCACGATGGTTTCCGCCTCCGGCCGCACTTCCCGCACGTCCGCAAGGACCTCCAGTCCATCGCCGTCGCCCAGACGCAGATCGGTCACCACCGCATCGAAGGCGGCGTCTTCCAGCATCCGACGCGCCTCCCGGCGGCCGGCGGCGGGCACCACTCCAAAGCCTTCCTGCTCCAGGTACAGGCTCTGAGTCAGTCGCAGGGAAGCATCGTCTTCCACAAAAAGTATTCGGGCAGCCCGCATGGCCAGGGGTCCTCTCGCAAAGGCACAAAAGGTAAGGTTGGTAGGAGTCCTTTCCGTCTTTCGTATCTTTTCTCTTGGCGGCTTGGCGGCTTGGCGTGAGATTTTTTCGCTCACGCGAAGGGGCACAATATCCGGGTTGGGGTACGTTCCCGGGTCGGGCGATTTGGAATCTTTCCTGACCCAACCCTTGGCTTGGCGTGAGATTTCTTTTTCTCACGCAAAGACGCTAAGACGCTAAGATTTGAAAATTTTCCTCCTTCCTTTTCACTTGGAGCCGTGGCGTGAGCTCCTTTTCCCTTTGCGACTTGGCGGCTTGGCGTGAGATTTTTTCGCTCACGCAAAGGGCCACAATATCCGGGTTGCGGTACGCTCCCGGGTCGGGCGCTTTGGAATCTTTTCTGACCCGTCCCTTGGCTTGGCGTGAGGTTTCTTTTTCTCACGCAAAGACGCTAAGACGCTAAGACTTGAAAATTCTCCTCCTTGTTTTTCACTTGGAGCCGTGGCGTGAGCTCCTTTTCCCTTTGCGGCTTGGCGGCTTGGCGTGAGATTTTTTCCCCTCACGCAAAGGGGCACAATATCCGGGTTGGGGTATGTTCCCGGGTCGGGCGCTTTGGAATCTTTTCTGACCCAACCCTTGGCTTGGCGTGAGACTTCTTTTTCTCACGCAAAGACGCAAAGACGCTAAGATTTGAAAATTTTCCTCCTTGCTTTTCACTTGGAGCCGCGGCGTGAGGTCTTTTCCCCTCACGCGATTGTTCCTGTGGCATAGAGGAAGGGTGCGGGCCTGTCAAGGTGGGATGGAAACGGCGGGAGGGACCGAGGAAGCGGGCGCATGGCCCGCTCCCCCAACCCATTATTGTTCGTCTTTTTCCTTGCTCTGCTGGATGGCCGAAATCTCCTGGCGGATCTCTTCAAGAGCCCGTTCCAGGTTGGCGGCATAGCCCTGGAGGTATTCCACTTCCTCCTGCGGGCTGAGGGGCTGCCATCCCGGTCGTCCCCAACCGGGTCCGAACCCTCTCCGCCCCAAACCTCTTGGAGCGCCCCACCAACACCGGGCTCCACGCCCGCGGCCCGGCCATCCCCAGCCGCCAGAGCCCCAAGCCTGCGCGCGGGGCGCGGCGCCACGCGGCGTCCCACAAAGTCCCAAACCTCTTCCCGTCCGGGGTCCAGCACCCCAGGGTCCGGTTCGATCTAGTCCTGGCATGGCGAATCCTCCTTTTTTCTCTCGTACTCATGTGGTCTCTTGCCTGCATAGTAAAGAGGCAAAAAAGGTGCCGAACCCCGGAGACGATTTCTTTCGCAGCTCCAGTGGGCGTCGCTCCTTAAACAATGCCAGCTTCGAGCGGCTTTCAAAGGATGGTGCCTGCACGTTTTCCCCGATCCCCTTGAACCATGGGTGCAAAACACACCTTCAGAGGACCGGCGCGGGTGCCAAATCCCCCCTTTCGTCGAGACGCCCCGCCACGGACGATTCACGCTCGCACCAGGCCTTTGTTGAGATCCCGGTGGGAGACCACGGCCCAGGCCTGACCACCGTAGTGGCGGGCCAAAAACGCCTTGGCCCGCTCCCGACTGCGTGCCGCCACGAGCCGCACGGTCACCTTCGTGTCGCTTCGTCCACCCTCGGCGCGAAAATCATCCAGATTGAACGCATAGAAAATCTTTTCCTTCATGACGCTTCCTCCCCATGCCCTTAGAGGCGGTTCCGGTAATGGCGCAAAAGCCCCACCACCACGCCCACGATCTCCACCCGGCCCGCCGGAATCACCATGGGTTCCATGGCGCTGTTGGCCGGCCGAAGCTCCACGTCCGCACCCCGCAGGTAGAATTTTTTCACCGTGGCCTCCCCGTCCACCAAAGCCACCACCGTCTGGCCGTTTTCCGCCCGGGGCTGTTTTTTCACGATCAGGATATCCCCCTCCCGAATGCCCTCTTCGATCATGGAGTCGCCGCGAACCCGCAGGGCAAAATGTTCGCCTCCGGCCAGAAAGCTTTCGGGAACCTCCACCGTTTCCGGCACCTCCACCGCCTCGATGGGGGTGCCGGCGGCCACCACACCCAGAAAGGGGATGGACGCCGCACCGGGGCTCACGTCCACAAGCTCCAGCGCCCGCTTTTTGTTCTTGCCCAGACTCCGCACATAGCCCCGCTCTTCCAACTGGCGGATGTGCTTGTAGACGGCGTTCAGGGAACGAAACCCCAGGTGCCTTCGGATTTCGTCGTAGGACGGGGCATGACCATGGAGGGTTATGTAGGTTTGCAAAAAGTCATAGACCCGCTTTTGGGCCGGCGTCAGGTGCATGGCGCGCCTCCTTGGGAGCCGGTGCTGTTCCATTGAAAGGAGTTCAAGGACACCCTAAGGTGAATATCAGGTGAAAGTCAAGGTCTTTTTGCGGCCATGTCCTAAAAAAGGCACCGGGGGCGTCAATCCCCTTGATCTTGCCGCAAACCCTGGCATCCTAGGCGCTGCCGAGAACGAAACGCTTGCCAAGGGAAAGGATACGAAAGATGCCCGTGATTCATCCTTCCAGCTATCGACCGCCCCGACTGCTGGCCAATCCCCATGTGCAGATGATCCTGGCCAACCAGCTCCGCTTCCTGCCGCCCGCGGTCCTGCAAAGAGAGCGGATCCACACGCCCGACGGCGATTTTTTGGATCTGGACTGGTCCTGTACGGGTGCCCGACGGGCGGCGGTGATCTGCCACGGTCTGGAAGGACATTCCCGAAGGCCCTACGTGCGGGGGATGACCCGGGCTCTCAACCGAGCCGGCTGGGATGTGTGCGCCATGAATTATCGGGGATGCAGTGGGGAACCCAACCGCAAGCCGCAACTCTACCACAGCGGCGCCACGGAAGACCTGGACACCGTGGTACGCCACGTGCGGGCCGCGGGGACCTACGAGACGTTGGCTCTGGTGGGCTTCAGCCTGGGGGGCAACCTGGTGCTCAAGTACCTGGGAGAGCAGGGATCCCACGCCCGGGGCTGGATCCGGGGCGCCGTGGCCTTTTCGGCGCCGTGCGACCTCACGGCCTCCGCCCGGGCCATCTCCCGGCCGGAAAACCGCCTTTACCTCCAACGCTTTCTGAAGATGCTCCGCCGAAAGATCGAGGCCAAGGAGCGGCTCTACCCGGGACTCATCAGCTCCGACGGCTACGACACCATCCGATCCTTCCAGGACTTCGACAACCGCTACACGGCACCGCTCCACGGATTTCGGGACGCCTGGGACTACTACCGCCGGGCCAGCTCCAAGCCCCTCCTGGAGCGGATCGCCGTTCCCACGCTCATCGTCAACGCGCAAGACGATCCATTCCTGGCCCCAGACTGCTTTCCCTTCCGGGAAGCCGGCCGCAATCCCCACCTCTTCCTGGAAGCCCCGGAACGGGGAAGCCACGTGGGCTTTTTCGACGCCAACGGCGGCGGCATCATCTGGTCGGAACGGCGGGCCGTGGCCTTTTTGAGCGAGCCGTGAGGAGTCCGGACTCCCGACGACCGCCCCCTCACGCACCCCGTCCATAGATGGCGCAGGCCGTGGCCACCCGGGCGGCTTCCTGCAGCGCCTCGGAAAAGGTGGGGTGCCCGTGCATGATCCGGCCCAGATCCTGCGCCGTGGCGCCGCATTCCACGGCCAACACCGCCTCGGCGATCATGTCCGAGGCCCGCGGCCCGATGATGTGCACTCCCAGCACTCGGCCCGATCCGGCATGGGAAAGAACCTTCACGAACCCGTCCGTTTCCCCCATGCAGCGGGCGCGGCCGGCCCCCGCGAAGGGATAGGTCCCGATGCAATAGGGCACCTGGAGCTCTTTCAGTTCCTCTTCGGTCTTTCCCACGGACGCCACTTCCGGCCAGGTGTAGATGATGGACGGCACGGCATCGTAGTTCACTTCGCTTTCCAGCCCCGCGATCCCTTCCACGCAGGCGATGGCCTCGGCCGACGCCTTGTGGGCCAGCATGGGCCCGGCCACCAGATCCCCGATGGCGTAGACGCCCGGAACCGTCGTTTGGTAGCGGACATCCACCCGGATGTGTCCCGACTTGGGATCCGTCTCCACCCCCAGTGCCTCCAGGCCCAGTCCACGGGTGAGGGGACGGCGGCCCACGGCCACCAACAGCCGGTCGAAGCCCCGTTCCTCTTCCCCGTTGGGGGTCTTGATGCACACTCGGACCGCATCGCCTTCCACCACCGCTTCTTCCACCCGGCTTTCCAGCAGGAACTGGAAGCCTTGGCGCCGAAGCAACCGTTCCAGGGTTCGGGAGACCTGGGCATCCAGGAGGCTCGCAACGCGCGGCAGCATCTCGATCACGGTCACTTGGGAACCCACCCGGTTCCACACCGATCCCAGTTCCAGGCCGATGTAGCCGCCGCCCACGATGCCCAGGCGTTCCGGCACACGCTCGAAGCCCAAGGCCTGGGTGGATGAGACGATGAAACGGCCGTCAAAGGGCATGGAGGGCACCTGGACAGGTTCGCTTCCGGTGGCGAGAATCACAGCCCGCGCCTGAAGTTCCACGGGAGGTGCGTCCGCCGATTCCACCCGGACCTTTCCCGGACCCGCCATCCGAGCCGTTCCGGCCAGGATCTGCACCTTGTGGCGCTCCAGGAGCTTTCGGACGTTTTCGGTCAGTTCCCCCACCACCCGGTCCTTCCGGGCCATCATGGCCGCCAGGTCCAGCTCCACCGCATCCACCCGCACGCCGTGTTCGGCCAGCCGGTGGCGCGCCGTGGCGTAATGTTCGCTGGAATCCAGCAACGCCTTGCTGGGAATGCAGCCCACATTGAGGCACACACCGCCCAGCCGGGCGTATCTTTCCACGCACGCCACCCGAAGGCCCAATTGGGCGGCGCGCACACAGGCCACATATCCTCCGGGTCCGGAACCGATGACCACCAGATCGTAGCGGTTTTCTTCCGTCATGGTCTGCTCCATCCAAGCTCAGGCCACCCTCATGACGGCCTATGACAACCAAGAAAGCAACCTTCCGACAGCCCGAAACCCCAAAGCCAATCACCCGCAACCCTTCCGGGCGGCCTTTTCTCAGCCGCGCTCTACACACCCACCAGCAGGCGCTCGGGATCCTCCACGCACTCCTTCACGTGCTTAAGAAAGGTCACGGCTTCCCGGCCGTCGATGATGCGATGGTCGTAGCTCAAGGCCACGTACATCATGGGACGGATCGTCACCTGCCCGTCCAGTGCCACCGGACGGTCTTCGATCTTGTGCAGGCCCAGGATGGCGCTTTGCGGCGGATTGACAATGGGGGTACTCAGAAGCGACCCGTACACCCCGCCGTTGCTGATGGTAAAGGTCCCACCCTCCAGATCGCTCAACTGCAGGCGATTTTCCCGGACCTTTTTCACATAGTCCACGATGGCCTGTTCGATCCCGGCAAAATCCAACCGATCCGCATAGCGGATCACCGGGACCACCAGGCCCCGTTCCGCTCCGATGGCCACCCCCATGTGCACATGGTTGTTGTAGACGATGTGGTCCCCGTCGATGCGGGCGTTCACTTCCGGGATTTCCTGGAGCGCCGCCACGCAGGCCTTGACGAAGAAGCTCATGATCCCCAAGGACACTTCGTACCGTTCCCGGAACAAGTCCTTGAACCGACGCCGAAAATCCATCACCCGGCCCATGTCCACCTCATTGAAGGTGGTGAGCATGGCCATGCTCTGCTTGGCGTGGACCAGTCTTTCGGCGATCCGCTTGCGGATGCGGCTCATGGGCTTTCGGATCGTTTCAGGCGCCTGCTCGCTGGAAGCCTCCTCCCGGGGCGCCTGGGCAGGGGCCCCAAGGGGCGTGGACACGGCCCCGGAAGCCGCGGCCTCCTTCGCAGCGGCTTCCTCCCCTTGGGATTCCAGAAAGAGGAGAAGATCGCCCCGGGTCACGCGGCCGTAGGGACCTGTTCCCACCACCCGATGGAGATCCACCCCCTTTTCGGCGGCCAGGCGGGCCACGGACGGAAACGCCTCCGGCGTCGGCTCCGCTGCAGCGGGGCTCGGGAGGCCCTCGGTTTCCAATGGCGGCGACGGCGCCCCCTCCCGGGGGACTTCGGGTATGTGCGCCGGGGCCGGTCTTTCAGAGGACGGGACCGGTCCTTCTTCTTCGGGCTCCTTTTCGCCCCGACGATCGGCTGGGGAAACCTCGGTCGCTTCTTCCCTTTCCGGTCCGGGAGCGGCCTGGGTATCGATTCGCCCCACCACGGTTCCCACGGTGACCGTCTCGCCTGCTTCCACCAGGACCTCCACCACTCCGTCCGCCTCCGCGGCCACCTCCAAGGTCACCTTGTCCGTTTCCAACACAAAAAGAACCGTCCCCTTGGTCACCCGCTCTCCCGGTTGGACGAACCATTCCGCCAACAGGGCTTCCTGGACCGATTCGCCCACATCGGGAATGACGATGTCTTGTTTCATGCGCTGCCCCCTGTCCCATCGGCTTTCGCCAAGCCGTGTTCCGTGGAAGGTGATGCGTCTGGAGTGCGAAAGGATCGGAATCCCACAAACCGGTCCCCCAAGGGGTTCCGGGATGGAAAAGCACCTGCGAACACCATCTGATAGGGACGGTCTGCCGGGTCATGCCACCGAGCGGAAAGCCTGTTCACTTTCAGGCCGGCAGGACGCGTCGTCATGGCAGTCCCTAACCACCCGTCCGCACAGGCAGAAAACAACTTGTTCATTTTCGGACAGGATCTTAGTCAGTTAGCACTTGGCACTCACACCTCAAGACGGTCGCCCTACGGCCAAAACTTGAGGATTCCCATGAGGACGGTGAGAAAGGAGAAACCAAGGCCTATGGTCCACTGCAGACTGGTGAAACGCTTATCCACAGCCTGGAAGCGAGCATCCATCGCCCGCAGAAGGGCTTCAAAGCGTTGGTCCGCGGCGTCGAACCGCGCGCTCACCTCTTGATGCAGTGCTTCCAGATGCTTTTCCGTAGCTTGCGAACGAACATCAATCTCCCGGTGAAGGGCTTCAAAGCGTTGGTCCGCAGCGTCGAACCGCGCGCTCACCTCTTGATGCAGTGCTTCCAGATGCTTTTCCGTGGCTTGAGAACGAACATCAATCTCCCGGTGAAGGGCTTCCAGCAGCTTTTCAGTGGCTTGCGATCGGTCACCCACTTCGTGCTGGAGGGCTTCGAAGCGCCTTTCCATGGCTTCGAACCGGGCGCTTTCCATCTCCCGAAGTGCCTTGAGTTCTCCTTCGACGCGGACGACCCGTTCCATCAAGGACAACTCTTTGGCGCGCAGTTCATTTTGATGCACGAATTCGGCAACCTTCTCCACCACCCATTTTTCCAGATCCGGCTGTAGGGCGGCCCGCAACGCGGCGAGGACCTTTTCGTCCAGTTCTGGGTTGCCGGAAACGCCTGTCATGACCATGTTGCCCTCAAGTCCATGGGTTACATCGACCTTAACTGAGCGATTGCGGGAGGCAATCAAGGGGTGGGGAGGGCCTGCCGGACTCTTACCCCCTCACCCTAACCCTCTTCTATCCAAAGAGGATAACGAAAGTATAAATCGCCCCACTGAGGATCGAAACTAGGATCATCCTATCACCGGCCGAAATTCGCAGCAAGGAGACCGCCCCCTTGGTCACCCATCACGACCCATCACCGCCTGGGCCACGATCCGTTCCTGTTCCGCCTTGTGGCGATGGTGGAACCCGGTGGCGGGGCTGGCCGATTCGGGCCGGCCCACATAGGCGGGATCCTGGCCCAACAGATCCCGAAGGCGCGGCCGCAGGTAAGTCCAAGCCCCCATGTTGGCGGGCTCCTCCTGGACCCAGGTCCAGCGGGAGACGGAACCGTACCGGGCCAACGCACGGTCCAGATCGGATCGGGGAAAGGGATAGAGCTCTTCCAGACGAACGATCACCAAATCGTCTCTTCCCGTCTTGTCCCGTTGGGCCTTCAGATCGTAGTAGATCTTTCCCGTACACAAGATCCCCCGGACCGCCGTCTCCGCAAGCCCGTCCTCATCCAGGACCGGGCGAAAGGCCCCTCGGCTGAATTCTTCCAGTGGGGAAACGGCCTCGGGATGCCGCAAGAGGCTCTTGGGGGCCATGACCACCAGGGGCTTCTTTTCCGGAGCCAGGGCCTGGCGGCGCAGCAGGTGAAAGAGTTGGGACGGCGTGGTGGGATAGCAGACCCGCAGGTTTTCTTGGGCGCACAGTTGCAGGAACCTTTCCAGACGGGCGCTGGAATGTTCCGGCCCCATGCCTTCATAGCCGTGGGGGAGCAGCAGAACCAAGCCGCTCGCCACTTCCCATTTGGCCTGGGCCGAACTGACGTACTGGTCGATGATGACCTGGGCGTTGTTGGCGAAATCACCGAACTGGGCTTCCCAGATGACCAGAGCCCGGGGATTGGGCAGGGAATAGCCGTACTCAAAGCCCAATACGGCGTATTCGGAAAGGCTGCTGTTGTAAACCGCCAGGTGGGCCTGGTCCGGGGCCAGGTGATTGAGGGGAACGAAGGTTGCCTCCGTCTTCACATCGTAGAGGATGGCATGGCGGTGGCTGAAGGTTCCCCGTCCGCAGTCCTGGCCGCTGAGGCGTACCGGGTGCCCGTCCAGTAAGAGGGATCCCAAAGCCAGCAGTTCCCCCGTGGACCAGTCCAGCCCTTCCCCCTTTTCCACGCGGTCCTGGCGCCGTTTCAAGATCTTTTCCAATTTGGGATTGACGTGAAACCCTTCCGGATAGGTGTGGGCCGAACGGACGATGGCTCGAAGACGATCTTCGGAAACCGCCGTTCGCACCCCTTCCCCGTTCGCCTCGGGCGGAGGCGGGGCCGGGCCCAGCGAAAAGCCCTCCGGGAAGACGCATCCTTCGCTTCTCGCCGCCGCCAGGGCCTTTTCCAGTTCGTCTTGGATCTCCTTTTCCAGCCGCTCCACGTCCTCTGGGGACGTCACGCCCTGTTGCTGCAGTCGCGCGCCGTAGACCTCGTTCACAGGAGGCCGTTCCCGGATGCGTTCCACCATCCTGGGCTGGGTGTAGTAGGGCTCGTCGCCCTCGTTGTGTCCGTAGCGCCGGTAGCAGATGAGATCGATCACCACGTCCTTGCCGGTATGATAGCGGTATTCACAGGCCAGTTGGATCACGTGCAGGGCCGCGTCCGGGTCTTCCCCGTGCACGTGGAAGATGGGAGCCGGAAGCATCTTGGCCACATCCGTGGCGTAACGAGTGGAGCGGGCCTCTGCGGCCACCGTGGTGAAACCGATCTGGTTGTTGATGACCAGGTGGAGGGTACCTCCCGTTCCATAGCCGGGAAGCTGGGACAAGTTGAGGGTCTCATACACCACGCCCTGCCCCGCAAAGGCGGAATCCCCGTGAATAAGGACCGGAAGAACTTTTTCCGATCCACCGTCTCCGCTTGTGTCTTGCAGCGCTCGGGCCAATCCTTCCACCACGGGATCCACGGATTCCAGATGGCTGGGGTTGGGCACCAGGATCGTGCGCACCCGTCGCCCGTCGCCCGCGTCCACGCTGCCCTGGAAGCCCTTGTGGTACTTCACATCCCCACTTCCGGCTTGTGCTTCCGTGTCGCAGCTTTCCTCGAACTCGGCAAAGACGGCCTCAAAAGGCTTTCCCAGCACGTTCACCTGCACGTTGAGTCGTCCCCGGTGAGCCATACCCAACACCAGGGTTTCACAGCCCAGGGCGGCGGCCCTGCGGATGAGCCCATCCAACATGGGCACCACCGTCTCGGCTCCTTCCAGGCTGAAGCGCTTCTGGCCCAGATAGGTCCGGTGCAGGAACTGCTCGAACCGGTTGGCGCGCCAGAGCTTTTCCAGCATGTGTCGGCGGGTCTGGGGAGGAAGGTCCGGGAGGTTTCGCACCGCTTCCATACGGTCCCGGAGCCACTGGCGTTCCTGGGGATCGGCCAGGTGCATGAATTCCGCGCCCACGGATCGGCAGTAGGTTTCCTTGAGCAGAGTCACCACGTCGCCAAGGGGCGCCTCCTCCCACAACGCGATACTGGGCGTGGGAACGACTCGATCCAGATCCTCACTGGAAAGGCCGCATGACTCCAGGCTCAACAGAGGATGCTCCCACGGGCAGGGCTCCAGTGGATCGAGACACGACAGCAGGTGCCCCCACTCCCGATAGCGGCGGATCAGCTCTTCCACCCGTGCTTGTCGCAACGCGTCTTCCCGGGATGGAACACCAATAGCAGGTTCCCCGGCTTCCGTTGCCAGGTCAAAACCCTGAAAGAACCAACGCCAGTCGTCCGGGACGCTTTCCGGATCCGCCTTCCAGCGTTGGTACTGTTCTTCCAGGTAGTCGGGATTGATCGTCACGGGAAAGTTTTTCATAAGCCTTATCCGTCATAAACATCATTCAATCTCGGCCTTCGATGCACGCTTCAACGCCGCAAGCAGAAGTTCTTCCGGCGGCACCTTGGAAAACCGACCGTTTTCCGTGCGGTAGGTGCGTCATCCCAGACCGTAGTGAAAGGCGTGTTCTCCTTCCGGTTCGATGTCCCGCCCATTGACCCGGACGGTGGGTGATCCCGGAAAGCGCAAGGCCACCGCCTGATTGCCATCGTCCACCACAACCACGCGAATCTCAGCGGACAGTTTCAGGCGTTGGAGGATTGAACCCACCAGCTCTTCCGTGGGTTCCTTGGCCGAACATCCCGGAGCGAACAGCAGATCGATCTTCAGTGGTGCCATCTGGATCTCCCCTGGAGTGGTTGGACACCAGGCGTCCGTTATGGGGCGTAACTGCCTGGGATCGGTCTTATGTTCACCCCTCACCTTTCCCGCATGGAGCTGAACGGCGAAAGCCGGCCATGTGAAATTTTTTCCTAATGCGAACCGCTCTTTGTGCCGATAGAGTTCCTGGGAAATTTTTTGTCGTTTGTGCTTCATTATGATCCCAAACCAACCGGCAGACAAGGAGGGGTTCATGCATCTGCTGCTTCAGTGTGTCCTGGTCATCGTCTTCGCTCTCGCCTCAGTCTACACCAACGCTCTCGTCTTCTATCTCCTTTACGGAAAAACGCGGCCCACCAGGCTCCTCATTCCCTTCACCCCCATGCTCCTTACCTTCATGGTGTCCATGTACCTCATCGGAACGCGGGGCTTTTCCGACCTGCCTTTCGTGGGGCTGGTCTTTGCGGCCAATGTGGTGCTGGGCTTTTTCAACTGCCTGCTGGTCGCCAAAAAACTCACCCTGCCCATGGGAACATTGACCCAGCAGCTCACCGACGGCGGCCATCGCCTCCTCCAGTCGGCCCATCAGGTCCAGGAAGCCAGCCAGGAAATGGCCGAAGGATCCGCGAGGCAGGCGGCCGGGCTGGAAGAGTCGTCGGCATCCCTGGAAGAGATATCTTCCATGACCCGACAGAACACGGAACGGGCCGCCCAGGGCCAGGACATCCTCCGGGAGGCCACGCGCCTCTTTTCCGACGCCTCGTCGGACATGGAATCCCTGGCCCAGGCCATGGCATCCATCCAGCAATCGACGCAAAAAACGGTGAACATCGTCAAGACCATCGAAGAGATCGCCTTTCAGACGAATCTGCTGGCTCTGAACGCGGCCGTGGAAGCCGCCCGGGCGGGGGAGGCGGGCGCCGGATTCGCCGTTGTGGCCGATGAAGTGCGAAATCTGGCCATAAAGGCATCCGAAGCGGCCCGCATGACGGGAACGCTCATCGGCGAGACGCGTGATTCCGTGGAGATGGGCACGGAACTGGCCCAGAAGTCCCAGCAGGGCTTCGCCGGAAGCATGAAAATCGTCGATAAGATCAACCACATCATGCAGGAGATCGTGGAAGCCAGTCGGGAACAAACGGACGGAATCCAGCAAATCAGCGCCGCCGTCTCAGAAATCGATCAGGTGACTCAGCAGGCGGCCATGAAGGCGGACGCTCTCGCTCGAACGGCCCAGGAAGCGGACGATCTGGCCACGATGGTGGAAGAGACCGTTCAGCGGCTGGTCCATCTTTTCGGGCTGGCCGACCAGAATGGCAACGGCCACGGAAAGGAGCTTGATGACGCCAAAGGGCACCCTGTGGGCCCAGGAGAAGCATCGTTTCCGGCCATGGACCCACCCCATGCGGTGTCCCAGCTCCCTGCGGCCGCAAAGGATCCGGTTCGCCGACTCACCGCCGATGCCGGCGCGGATTTCTGAGGAGAAAAGAAGCCTCACGCCAAGCCGCCAAGCCGCTAAGGGAAATGACACAAAATATGCAGACAGTCCCAAGCCCTTCTTTGCGCCTTTGCGTCTTTGCGTGAGAAAAAGAAACCTTACCCCCACCCCATGGGCTGGTTAGGAGGAATTCAAAAGAACCCGGCCCAGAAATGTGTCCCAAACCGAAAATTGTGTCCCTTGGCGTGAGGAGAAAAAAAACTCACGCCAAGCCGCCAAGCCGCTAAGGAAAAAGACACAAAATATGCAGACAATCCCAAGCCCTTCTTTGCCCCTTTGCGTCTTTGCGTGAGAAAAAGAAACCTTACGCACACCCCATGGGCTGGTCAGGAAGGATTCCAAAGAACCCGGCACAGAAACCTGTCCCAAACCGAAATTTGTGTCCCTTGGCGTGAGGAGAAAAAAAACTCACGCCAAGCCGCCAAGCCGCTAAGGAAAAAGACACAAAATATGCAGACAGTCCCAGGCTCTTCTTTGTCCCTTGGCGTGAGGAGAAAAAACCTCACGCCAAGGGGCCAACTAGCTACGCCGCTTCGCGATCTTCCGGGTTGGTATGGGTCACCACCAGTTGCCCGTCTTGTACGTCCACGTGGATGACCGCCCCTTCCAGGATGTCCCCGGCGATGAGAGTGCGCCCGATCCGGGTTTCCAGCTCCCGCTGCAGGAACCTCTTGAGGGGCCGGGCCCCATAGACCGGGTCGTAGCCGGTTCGGGCGATGAATTCTCGAGCCGTATCGGTCATCTCCAGCGTGATGCGACGATCCTTGAGGCGTCGTTCCAGATCCCGGGTGAGCAGCACCACGATCTCCTTCACTTCCTCCAGAGTGAGCGGCTTGAAGAGCACGATGTCGTCCACTCGGTTCAGGAATTCGGGGCGGAAGTGTCGGCGCAGCTCCGCCATGACCTGATCCCGAGCGCTTTCTTGGATCACCCCTCGGTCCGTCACCCCCTCCAGCAGGAAGTGGGACCCGATGTTGCTCGTCATGATGATGACCGTATTCTTGAAGTCCACCGTCCGGCCCTGGGCATCGGTCACGCGCCCGTCGTCCAGGATCTGGAGTAGCACGTTGAACACATCGTGATGGGCCTTTTCGATCTCATCGAAAAGGATCACGCTGTAGGGCTTGCGCCGGACGGCCTCCGTCAGCTGGCCACCTTCCTCATAGCCCACGTATCCCGGCGGCGCTCCGATAAGCCGGGAGACGGTGTGCTTTTCCATGTATTCGCTCATGTCGATCCGGACCATGTTGTCTTCCGAATCGAAAAGGGCCTCGGCCAGCGTCTTGGCCAGCTCCGTTTTGCCCACGCCCGTGGGCCCCAGGAAGATGAAGGATCCGATGGGGCGGCGCGGGTCCTTGATTCCGGACCGGGCCCGGATGACCGCATCGGCCACCAGTTGCACGGCCTCGTCCTGGCCCACCACCCGCTGGTGGAGCACCTGGTCCAGCTTGAGGAGCTTTTCCCGTTCGCCTTCCACCAGCCGGCTGACGGGAATGCCGGTCCAGCGGGACACGATCTCGGCGATCTCCTCTTCGGTCACCTCCTCGCGCAGCAGGCGATCGCCGCCCTGCTCGGCGCCCAGCCGCTCTTCCTCCTGGCGAAGCTGACGCTCCAGTTCCGGAAGGCGGCCGTGTTTCAGTTCCGCGGCCCGGTTGAGATCGTACTGGCGTTCGGCGATGTCGATCTCGTGGCGCACTTTTTCGATCTCTTCGCGAAGGGCCTGCACCTTCTTGATGGCTTCCTTTTCCGCCTCCCACTGGGCCCTCATGGCGTCCGCCTTGGCGCGCAGATCCGCCAGTTCCTTTCGCAGATTCTCCAGCCTGTCCTGACTGGCCTTGTCCCGCTCTTTCTTGAGGGCCGCTTCCTCGATTTCCAGCTGCATCACCCGCCGGGTCACTTCATCCAGCTCCGCCGGCATGGAATCGATCTCGGTGCGGATCATGGCACACGCCTCGTCCACCAGGTCGATGGCCTTGTCCGGCAGGAAGCGGTCGGTGATGTAGCGGTTGGAAAGCACGGCCGCCGCCACCAAAGCGCTGTCCTGGATCTTCACGCCGTGGTGCACTTCGAACCGTTCCTTGAGGCCGCGAAGGATCGAGATGGTATCCTCCGCCGACGGCTGATCCACCAGAACCGGTTGGAACCGGCGTTCCAGGGCCGCGTCCTTTTCGATGTACTTGCGGTACTCGTCCAGCGTGGTGGCCCCGATACAGTGGAGCTCTCCGCGGGCCAGCATGGGTTTGAGCATGTTGCCGGCGTCCATAGACCCTTCGGCCTTGCCGGCTCCCACGATGTTGTGGAGCTCATCGATGAAGAGCAGAATGCGGCCTTCCGATTCCTTAATTTCCTGCAAAACCGCCTTCAGACGCTCCTCGAATTCCCCCCGATACTTGGCCCCGGCCACCAGAGCGCCCATGTCCAGGGCGAAGAGGGTCTTGTCCTTGAGTCCCTCGGGCACGTCGCCGCGCACGATGCGATGGGCCAGCCCCTCCACGATGGCGGTCTTTCCCACGCCGGGCTCGCCGATGAGAACCGGGTTGTTCTTGGTCTTGCGGCTGAGGATGCGGATGACCCGCCGGATTTCACTGTCCCGTCCGATCACCGGGTCCAGCTTGCCGCTTCGGGCTTCCTGCACCAGATCCCGACCGTATTTTTGCAACGCCTCATAGGTGGATTCCGGGGATGCGGACGTGACCCGCTGGTGGCCCCGCACGGCGGTGAGCGCCTTCAGGACACCGTCCCGGGTGACGCCCTGTTCCTGAAGGATTCTTCCCGCAGGCGTGGCGGGCCCCTCCTCCACGAAGGCGATCAGCAGATGCTCCACGGACACGTACTCATCCTTGAGACGGCCGGCCTCTTCCTGGGCCTTCACGAGAAGCTTGTTGAGACGCTGGGTGATGTAGACCTTGCCGGGTTCGGCCCCCGGTCCGCTCACCCGCGGCTTCCTTTCCAGTTCCCGCACGACCGCCTCCGTCACCGCGTCCACGGAAACGTCCATGCGCTTGAGGATCCTGGGAACCAGCCCGTCGGATTGTTCCAGCAGGGCCAGAAGCAGATGCTCTCCGTCCACTTCCACATGCCCGTATTTGACGGCCTTGGTCTGGGCCGCCTGCAGGGCCTCCTGCGATTTGATGGTGAATTTATTGAGATCCATAGGAATGTCCTCCTTTTATATGTGTCCTATCGGTATTCTTCTTCCGTAATCTGTGATGCGGGGTTCGGGGTCCGTGCGTCAGGGACCGGGGTGCCTTCCGTTCAGCCCCAAAGCTGCCGTTCCAGCTGCCGCACGCGGGCCTCCAGCTGCTCCACCCGATGCATGAGTTCCAGCACCACACCGATCCCCGCGTAGTTGATCCCCAGGTCCCGGCGGAGCCGGAGGATCTTGCGCACCACATGGACGGCGGAGGGCTCGAAAAAGAGCTCTTCTCGGTGCGCCTCGTCCAGAGGATCCACCAGTCCCAGGTGCACGAATCGGCGAATGAGTTCCGGATGCACTCCCGTTTCACCGGCCAGATCCATTAGGCTCAAGGCACCACCGTATCGCGGCACGTCCGTTATCCGGATCATGTAAAAACGGCTCTCCTGCATGGCGTCCTCCTCCTTGGGCTGCTGGAGCCTGTCCGAGAGGGGGTCTACGGCCCTTCATGGCTTTCTGACCAGTTGAAATCTCACCGGCCCCGTGGTGCTTTCTGAATTCTCAGACAGCCTTCTCGGGAAGGGTTCAGAGCCCGTCCCCACTGGCAAAACGCCAGGCCGGCGGCACGGCCCCGGCCGGCAGCCCCAAGCTTCCGTCCGGCTGCATCCGCACACCCGGGCCGATCTAACCGCGCGGATCGAACCGCGACACCTGGGCGAGTCGGCGGAAGAGATCCTTTTCTTCCTTGGTCAGACGCTTGGGCACCACGATTTTCAACACGGCGTAGAGATCTCCCGGGGCGCCCTTGGGGTTGGGCATGCCTTTTCCCCGAAGCCTCAGCTTCTGCCCCGACTGGCTGCCAGCGGGCACCTTGAGCGAGTAGGTCCCGGTCGGGGCCTTGACCGGCACTTCGGCCCCCAGGGCCGCTTCCCACGGCGTGATGGGAAGATCCATGTACAGGTCCCTCCCCTCCAGCCGATAGACCGGATGCGGCTCCAGTTCCACCTTCAGGTAGAGATCCCCCGGACGTGCGCCTCCCATGCCTTCCTGCCCTTGTCCGGCCAGGCGGATCTTTTGACCGGGAAGGATTCCCTTGGGGATTTTCACTTCCAGCGTCTTTCCGGAACGCGTTGGAGCGCCCGGCCCGGAAAACTCAGGTGGCAGCGTCACGGTCTTCACGGCGCCGTGATAGGCATCTTCCAGGGAGATCCTCAGAACCGCTTCCCGGTCCGCCCCCGGCTGGCGCCACATGCCGCCGGGCTGGGCTCCGGCACCGCCCCGCGGACAGCCGAACCCGGAACGGCCGAAAAGCATCTCGAAAAAGTCGCTGAAGTCTCCACTGCCGGACCAGAAGAAATTTTCCTGACCGGTTCCGCCGCCGAAATCGAAGTGCACGTCCCAGCCCGGTGGCGGCCTGAAATCCTGGCCCGCCTGCCAATGGCTGCCCAGCTGATCGTACTTGGCGCGCTTTTCCGGGTCCTTGAGCACCTCGTAGGCTTCGTTGACTTCCTTGAACTTTTCTTCGGCGCCCGGGTCTTTGTTCACGTCCGGGTGGTACTTTCGAGCCAGCTTCCGATAGGCCCGCTGGATCTCATCCTGGGTGGCCTTCCTGGAGACACCTAGAATGTCGTAGTAATCCTTAAATTTTACCGCCATTCGCTTCCACCTCTAGCTCCGTATTCCGCGATCCGATGGGCATCTTTTGCGGGCGATGCCCCCAGCCCTTCACAAGACGGGGCGCACGTGGGTGCGCCCCGTGGAAGTCGGACGGCCCCCCGGCCGAGAGCACCTTGTGGAGGTCGCAGGGTCGTCGGCCTTACTTTTCAGTATACTCGGCGTCGATCACGTCGTCACCGCCGCCGGCCGCCCCCGACGCGCTCTGCTCCTCCCCGCCGGTCGTGCCTGCCTGCTGCTGGTAAGCGGCGGCGGCCACTCCGTGCAGTGCCTGCTGCAGGTCGCCGGCCAATTGCTGGTAGCGCTCCTTAGTGGCCGTTTCGTCCGCCACGGCCTTTCGGGCCTCCTCGACCAGCTGTTCGCAACGGGCCTTTTCATGGATCGGCACCTTGTCGCCCAGATCCTTCAGGGTCCGCTCCAGCTGGTACGCCAGCGAATCCACCTGGTTGCGGGCATCCACCGTTTCGCGCCGCCGCTTGTCCTCTTCGGCGTGTTGCTGAGCGTCGCGAACCATCCGTTCCACTTCCGTCTGATCCAGGTTGGTGGAATCGGAAATGGTCACCTTCTGTTCCTTGCCCGTCTCTTCGTCGCGGGCCGTCACGTTCAGGATGCCGTTGGCGTCGATGTCGAAGGTCACCTTGATCTGGGGCACGCCCCGAGGCGCCGGCCGGATGCCTTCCAGCCGGAAACGGCCGAGCACCCGGTTGTCCTTGGCCATCTCGCGCTCACCCTGGAGCACCACGATGTCCACGGCCGTCTGGTTGTCTTCCGCGGTGGAAAAGATCTCCTCCCGGCGGCACGGGATGGTGGTGTTGCGTTCGATGAGCTTGGTCATGACGCCGCCCAGGGTTTCCACGCCCAGGGAAAGAGGCGTCACATCCAAAAGCAGCACGTCGTCCACATCCCCCTTGATGATTCCGGCCTGGATGGCGGCTCCCACCGCCACCACCTCATCGGGATTGACACTCATGTTGGGTTGCTTTCCGCCGGTGAGCCTCTTGACCAACGCCTGGACAGCCGGAATGCGCGTCGAACCGCCCACCAGGATGACCTCATCGATATCGTCGGCCGTGAGCTTGGCATCCGCCAGGGCTTGCTTCACCGGCCCCATGCACCGCTCCACCAGATCCTGGGTCAGGGCTTCGAACTTGGCCCGGGTGAGCTTCATGACCAGGTGCTTGGGACCCGTGGCGTCCGCCGTGATGAACGGCAGGTTGATTTCCGTTTCCGAGGTGCTCGAAAGCTCGCACTTGGCCTTTTCGGCCGCCTCGTAAAGGCGCTGCAGGGCCTGGCGGTCTTTTCTCAGGTCGATTCCCGTATCCTTTTGGAACTCCTGGGCCAGCCAATCCACGATCCGCTTATCGAAGTCATCGCCTCCCAGATGGGTGTCGCCCGCCGTGGCGCGCACCTCGCAAACCCCGTCGCCCACGTCCAGGATGGACACGTCGAAGGTGCCCCCACCCAGATCGAAGACCAAGATGGTTTCGTTCTTCTTCTTTTCCAGTCCGTAGGCCAACGCGGCCGCCGTGGGCTCATTGATGATACGGAGCACCTTGAGGCCGGCGATCTCGCCTGCTTGCTTGGTGGCCTGTCGCTGCGCGTCGTTGAAGTAGGCCGGCACCGTGATCACGGCCTCCGTCACCTTTTCTCCCAGGTACTTGGAAGCGTCTTCGGCCAGCTTGCGTAGCACCTGGGCCGACACTTCTTCCGGAGCGATGAGTTTTCCGCGGATGTCGAAGCGCACCGCGTCGCTGGGTCCCTTCACCACCTTGTAGGAGACGATCTTGGATTCCTCTTCCACCTCATTCCAGCGCCGCCCGATGAAGCGCTTGGCCGACGCCACCGTGGCCTGGGGATTCAAGATGGCCTGGCGCCGGGCCACCTGGCCCACCAGCCTCTGGCCGTCTTCCATGTAGGCCACCACCGAAGGGGTGGTGCGGGATCCTTCCGCATTGGCGATGACGGTCGCCTTGCCGTTTTCATACACAGCCACCACCGAGTTGGTGGTACCCAAATCGATACCCACTGCCTTGGCCATGGTTTTCACCTCCATATATGATTTACTCAAACGATTTCATCGTGTTGCGTTCAGCCAAAAGTTAATCACCTTTCCCGTTCGGTCCAGACCCGTGAGACATTTTTGTATCTTTTGGCCGATGCGCCCCTCCGGCGTGGGGCACCAGCAGCCGGGTGGATGCAAGGTGGAAGCCTTTTCCGGGCTTTCCAGCAGCCTTCCACGGCTTTTCCTTGCCCGACTCGATCCTCGCCCTTATAATCCGGCTCCAAATGGAGTCGAATCCGCTGCGCCTTCATGGGGCGGAATCGAAGATTTCAACCTCAGCCTCGGGCAGACTTGGGAAGGGGGACCGGGTGATACGGCATTGGACCTGGGTGTTTGCGATTTTGTTGCTCGCCATGGCGGAAGTCGCCCTGGTGCCGCGGTCGGCCATGGGCGCTTATGTGACCGATTCTTTTAAGATCACTCTACGCAGCGGCCCCAGCACATCCCACAAGATCCTGGCCATGCTGGAATCGGGGCAGGCCGTGCGGGTGCTGCAGACCCAGGAAGGCTGGAGTGAAGTGCAGGTGCAAGACGGTCCCGGCGCCGGCAAGACGGGCTGGGTCCTGAGCCGTTTTCTCATCAACCGGCTCCCGTGGGAAAAACAGGTCCAAAAGCTGCAAGAAGAAAACAGCACGCTCAAAGCCAACCTGGCCGGAAGCGCATCGGAATGGGACCGTCTGCAGTCCAGGGAAAAGGAGCTGACAGAAGCCTTGGAGAAGACGACCCAGGAACTGGAAGCGCTCCAAAAAAAGTATGCGGAACTCAAGGAAGGGGCGGCCGATTACCTGAGACTCAAGGAAGAACACGAAAAGCTCCAGCAGGCTCTGGCCGAAAGCCAGGCCACGCTCAAAAAACTGGCCAACGAAAACGAGACCCTGCGTTTTTCCCACAACATCAAATGGTTCGCCACCGGGGCCCTGGTCCTTCTTTGCGGCTGGATCATCGGTCTGCTGATGGGCCGCGCCAGGAAAAAGAGGCGCCCCACCTACTTCGGCTAGGAGTTTGTCCGACCCCAGCCCCTTGGCCTTTCTGACAAATGCAATTCAACTGTGCCATGTGATGTTTTTTGGCCCATCGCCCCCATTGCCTTTCCGCACAGCTCCTCCTCTTGAAAGGTGTCCTCCATCGTTGGCATAATAACCAAGGGAGATTCGACTCCCCCAATCCTCTTCAGGTGCCCTCAGGGCCCCATGAACCGCCAGGCGTTCCTTGAACACCCCGAAATCCAATCATGACGCGGTGCCGGTGTGCGGCGTGAGATACGGCCCGCCTCTCAAGCCCACACCGCCCGGATCCGATGAAATAACTAAAAGGGGTTTACCGCCTCCGTCCTGGAGGCCGGCGGAAGATGGAGAGCGCAAGAGGAGGTCCCTTATGACACGGCTGGAAACGCGGAGTTTACCGGAATATTTCAAGGAGGCCGTGGAAGAGACGGCCGCTCAGCTGGAAGTGGACATTTCGGAGCTGGCCCGGTTCTATCTGGTGGATCTCCTTTCCCGCTACACCCAGGCCAAGGCTCTTCTGGAGCCCGAATGGGGTGATCGGGACAAGGGCTTCGGGCAGGTGCTGCTGGAAAGCCAAGGCACAAGCAGTGAAAAACGCGCTCGCATTCTTCGAGGCATCGGCGACACGACCCTCTTTCTTTCCGGATTCTTTTCCGACAGTTTCCAGAGAAGCCTGGTGGACATCGACTACTACGCGACCATCGGCAGGACCGCCTACAAGAACCTGGAATCGCTTCTGGCTCTTCGCATCGTGGACTGGGGCCTGGAGGGAGTCTTTGAAGAGCTGAGCGAGCGTTTCCTGCAGGTGGTGGATATGTTCGCCGAGATCAGCGAGGCAGCGGGAACGCAGCGTTCCGGGGACATTCTGCGCATCTACGAGCGCTGGCTGAGAACCCGGAGCCCCCGGGATCGCAGGCTTCTCCGGGAAGCGGGCATTCTGCCCATCGAAGATTCCACCCCGGAAATACGGCACTAGGAGCATGATGGGTGTCTAAAAGTTCCCCATCCCTGGTGGAGGAGTTCGGGGAGGGGGGCATTGAGGGGGAGAAATTGGTGGGCTGGAACGTGGCCCCACCCGGTGGGCGGGATTTCTGGGGGCCCCAAAGTTTCCCGCCCTCAGTGGGGAAGTGATGGGCGCCTAGCCCGCTTGGTGCCGGAACACGTGGATGGATTGGGGTGGGGGCTCAGCGCGAAGGGGCCTTGAGGGCCTGCTCGATACGCTTCAACCCCCGTTGCAGCTCTTCGAACTGGTTCTGGAGGGTCCTGAGGAGCAGAAGCGTGTCCGCATTGTGCAGCGGCAATCGGGCCAGCAGTTGATCGTAGAGGAGCCCATCCAGGCGCGTGAGGTGATAGTTTTCCAAACGGGAAAGCAGCCCGGCACCCAGCCCGAAAACGATGGCCGCCGCCGCGGCCTGGACGAAGGGCAGCAGGCTGAGAGCACCCACCACGACCACATCCCCCAGCTCCCCCGTTCCCTGAATCACCGGTTGCAGATGGAGAAAGAAGATCCAACCGGATTGGACCAGACCGACCAGGGGAAGAAAGCGGGCGATCCATCGAAAAGGCTCCCAGGACGAGACCGTAAGATGCCAGTCCACGCCCTCCAGCCGCTGCTCCCGGTGCATCATTTCATCGGAGGATGGAACCCCTTGAGACCCGGAAAGGAGCAGCCTTAGCCGCTTATGGGCCAGGGAGAAGAAGGAAAAGGGCAGACGACATGCCGCCCGTTCCAGCCGATCCACCGGAAGGATTCGATCAGGGCTTTCCAGGATCCAGCCGCTGTCCGGTTTGGGATGCCGAGGTAGCTCCCCCAGGTGTTCGGCCAGGGACCGGGCCGCCGCGAAGGTGCCCATGGCCTGCAACATCAGCCACAGGGCGCGAAGCACGAGAAACGACAGCAGGACACCGAAGAGAAAGAGCAGGATGGGGCCGGCAAAGCCCTTTTCCACCCACGGCAGCTGGAACCAGAAGCCCGCCTGCTTGACGCTCTCGGCATTGACCGTGGCAGCGGAAAAACCCACCCCGCCCATCCAGGCTCGGATGAGTCCGCGCGCCGGTATACCGCCCGCCAAGGCCACCAGGAAAAACAGGAACCACCCCAACCGCTGCGACGATTCATAACGCCGGATACCGTATTCCATGGTCCCCCCTGTCGCACACCCCGTCTTCGATTCAGCCTTGCTTGGAGCACTATATAATGGGCCCGGGCCGGACAGCAAGCGGCGTGAGTCGTTATAGGAACACTGGAGGTGCCCGTCCAGGGGTGCAGGGGGACGAACGGCAGCACGAAGCGACGCATCCGCTCCATCCATTGGGAACATGTCCCGGAACGGCCAGGTTCCTCCCTTTTTCTGTGGAGGGAAGGTTTGGGGCGACCAGGCGGGGGGGAGCCGTGTGCCGGCCAGGCGAGCAGATAGGGGCGGGTTCCGAACCCGCCCCCACAAGGATGCCTGAGAACTCAACAAAACCTCATGGCACAATGGGATTTCAACTAGTTAGAAATCCGATGGCCCATGCCATGTCCGGGGTTCATGGCGCAGCCCCCAAGGGCTGCGCTCCCAGTAGTGGACTCATCCCCCGCGATTTTTCGGACAAGACGGCAAAAAGAGCGCCGCGGGCGACGGTTGGGCCTTTCCCAATCAACAGATCGGGGATGCGAGCCTACCCGCGGCCGGTCATGGACTTGGGAATTCGCCCCGTGCGCACACACTCGGAACGGAGCCGGCGGCCGACGATCCTTTCCACCCAGCGGCCGATATCCAGCACCTTGTCCACGTCCACCCCGGTGTCGATGCCCATCTCGTCCATCATGACCACCATGTCTTCCATGCACACCAGGCCCACGATGGAAGGGTCCGCATAGTAGTACGACCCGGTTCCTGCCACGGGGACCCCATCCACGAAGTTGGCCGGCTGCCCGCCGATGCCGCCCAGGGTGCCTTCGTAGTGGGTGATGCCGGCTTGCAGGGCGGCCAGCACGTTGGCCAGGCCCCAGCCCCGGGTCACATGGAAGTGGGCGATGTGTTTGGTGGGATCCGGTATTTCGTCCAGAATCATGGAAAAGTAATCGTAGACCCGGTTGGGTGGGGCCGAACCGTCATGGTCCGCATGTTCGATGTCGTCGGCGCCGATGTCGAGCCATCGCTTGGTGAATTCCACCGCCTTTTTGAGCTCCGTGGGCCCTTCGATGGGGCATCCCCAGATGGTGCTCACCGTGCCGCACACCTTGATGCCCACCTCATGGGCCTTGGGGATGTATTCTTCACACATCTTCCAGTACTCGGCCAGGGAAAGGCCCGAATTCTTCCTGTGGTGCGATTCGCTGGTGGAAACCATGAAAAGGATCCGGTCGGGTCCATAGCCCTCCTTGCGAGCCTGGATGGCCCTATCGGCCGCCTTTTCGCGGATGGTGATGGCCGTCACCTCCACGTCCTTGACCAGGTGGGCGATCTTCTTGCTGCTTCGGAATCTTTGGAGCAGCTCATCGGCGTCCTTGAACTGGGGCATGCCCCTGGGATTGCCGAAGTTGGTCAATTCCACCCGTTTGAAGCCGGCCAACACCAGCTGTTCCGCAAGCCAGAGCTTGGCGTCCGTGGGGATGAACTTTTCTTCATGCTGGAAGCCGTCTCGAACCGTGATGTCGCCCAGCACGACCTTCTTGGGATACTGGAGACCTGACATGATCTGTCCTCCTTGAGTGTTGGGATTGGCGCTTGTGCTGCTTCCGTTGGGCGGCATGTGAGGCGGTTTCACACGCTGTAAGCCTCAGGGAAAGACCTCAAGGGTGATCAGGTGGGGATCTGCCGGACACCATGGGCTGGAAGCTTTGGTCCGTCACCCGCCGTCCGTCCATGTCCGGCAACGACGGTGCCCGCTCTGCACCCATGCGTCACCCCTCGGGTCGGATCCCGCTTAGAATCGCAGGTTGCCGAAGGCCGGTCCCTCGATGGGTTTGAGCAGGCTCACCTCGAAGGCCATGGCCAGCCAGTCCCGGATCTCCCGGAATTTGAGCACGCGATCGTTGAGAAGCCGAGCCCCGCAAAAGAACGGGTGGGCCTCCCCGTCGTACTTTTCGATCATCTGCTGGCGAAAGGCCTGCTTTTCCCCTTCGCTCATGGGATTGCCCTTGGCCTCCCGCTTGCGCTCTTCAATGCTCAAAAGCACCTCAGCCGCCGACCGGCCGCTCATGACCGAGGTGCGCGCCCGCATGGTGGAAAAGAGGAAGTGGGGCCGGTAGGCGCGCCCGCACATGCCGTAGTTGGCCGCGCCGTTATCGGGGCCGATCACCAGCTGGATCCGCGGCACCTGGGCACAGGAGACCGCCCGCACCATGTCGGCGCCGTATTTGCCGATCCCCATGTGCTCCGATTCCGAACCCACCATGTAACCGGGCGAGCTCTGGATGAAGAGAAGCGGCGTCTTTTCCTGGCAACACCGCACGATCCACTCCGTGGCCTTGCGGGCCGCCTCCACGAAGATGATCCCCAGCCCGTTGGAGGCGATGATGCCCACGGGAATGCCCTTGAGGCGGATTTTCCCCGTGACGATGTTGTCCCCGCGGCCCGGCGCGTAATTTTTCTTGTACTCAATGAAATGGCTGTCGTCGGCGATGGCGCGGATGACATTTCGCACATGGATGCCCTGGTGGATCTTGGCCGGCAGCTCTTCGTAGAGGGTCTCCACCGGGATCTGGGGCGGCGATTCGGCGTAACGATGGGTCTGCAGCTCCTGGGGCCGCTCCAGGGACAGGATTTCGCGCACCTTTTCCACGGCCTCATCCTGGCTCCGGCAGAAATGATCGGCACCGCCCGAGATCTGGGTATGCACCCGAGCCCCGCCCAGGTCTTCGGCCGAGATCACCTCCCCGGTGGCCGCCTTCACCAACGGGGGGCCGCCTAGAAAGGAATAGGCCATGCGCTCGATCATCACCGCCTGACAGGCCATGAAGACGATGTAGGCCCCCCCGGCGGTGTTCCCGCCCGTGCTCAAGGTGATCTGCTTGAGGCCCTTGGCCGACATGCGGGCCATGTTGTAGAACATGGACCCGAAATGGCCGTCGTCGGGGAAGACGTCCGCCTGCATGGGAAGAAAGGCGCCTCCCGAGTCCGCGATGTAGACGCAGTTGAGCCCGCATCGTTCGGCGATGGCCTGGGCCCGCATGTGTTTTTTCAAGGTGATGGGGAAGTAGGTCCCGGCCTTGACCCGGCTGTCGTTGGCGATGATCATGGTCCAGTTGCCATAGATTTTGCCCAGACCCGTCACGATCCCGCCGCAGGGCACATCCTCCACGCCGGGATAATGCATCCCGAATCCCGCCAGTCGGCTCAATTCGTAGAATTCCGTCCCCGGATCGATCAGTTTCTGGATCAGCTGGCGCACGGGCTGTTTGCCCTGTTTGGCCAGCCGCTGCACGGCCGCCTCCCCCCCGGGCCACATGGCATGGTAGACCCGCTCATCCAGTTTCAGCTCTTCGTTTTCCCAAAAAGCCCTGTTCTGCGCTCGTGCATCACTCATGGCATCACCCTTTCCCTGGTATCCCCGATGGGGCCGGAGCGTCTATTTGCCCTTGTAGACGGGCTTTCTCTTCTCCCGGAAAGCCGCCAGCCCCTCCAGACGATCCTCCGTGGGGATGGTGATCCAGTAGGCGTTGGACTCGATGGCAAGACCCGTGTGGAGATCGGTCTCCAGACCGTAATTGATGGCGTACTTGGCCTGCTGGATGGCGATGGGGCCCGTCTCACAGATCATGGCCGCCATCTCCAGGCAGGCGTCCAGAAGCTTCTCCGGCTCCGCCACCTGGTTGACCAGCCCGATGTTCAAGGCCTCTTCCGCACCCACGCGCCGGCCCGTGAAGATCAACTCCTTGGCCTTGCCCCGTCCCACCAGGCGCGGCAGCCGCTGGGTGCCGCCCGCTCCCGGGATGATGGCAAGTCGCGTTTCGGTGAGTCCCATGCTGGCCGTGGCGGAGGCGATGCGGATGTCGCAGGCCAGGGCCAGCTCCGTACCGCCCCCCAGGGCGATCCCGTTCACCGCCGCGATCACCGGCTTGGGAAGCTCTTCGATGTGGGTAAAGAGGTTGCGGATGGTGAAGATGAATTCCTTCACCTGCGTTTCACTCAACGTGGCCCGCTCTTTCAGGTCCGCCCCGGCGCAGAACGCCTTTTGCCCCGCTCCCGTGATGATGACCACCCGCACGTCGTTGTCGAAGCGCAGGGATTCCACCTTTTCGTGCAGGCCGCGCAACATGGCAAAATTGAAGGAATTCATCACTTCCGGGCGATTCAAGGTGAGAATCGCCACCTGCCCTTTTCGTTCTTCCAAGACCACCTGCTGTTCCATGAGCGCCTCCGTGGTCCGTCAACCGTTGTGCTGATCCGCCATGCGCCTTGGCGCATGGGATCACGCTGTTTTCCGGTTTTGAGTCCCCCCCTTTCGAAGGGAGCCCGCAAGGGGGGGAGATGGGCCGTGATCCGAAAGCCGTTGTCTTGGCATCGTCACTTTCCGGCGCGGGCGAAGGCTTCCCGGAGAAGCTCGCGGGCCACGATGATGCGCCGGATCTCGCTGGTACCGGCGCCGATCTCATAGAGCTTGGCGTCCCGCCACAGCTTCTGCACGGGAAATTCCAGGCAGTAGCCGTAGCCGCCGTGGATCTGGACGGCCTGATTGCACACCCAGGTGGCCGCTTCCGAGGCAAAGAGGATCGCCGCCGCCGCCTGCTTGGTCAGTTCCGTTCCCTTGCCGCCCCGGGGCGCGTGCTGAGCCATCTCAGCGGCCCGGTAGACCAGGAGGCGGGCCGCTTCCGTGCGGGCGAACATGTCCGCCAGCTTCTGTTGGATCATCTGGAAGTTGCCGATGGCTTGACCGAACTGTTCCCGCTCGGCGGCATAGCGCACTGAATAATCCAGGGCCTGCTGGGCCATGCCCACGGATCCCCCCGCCAAGACGATCCGTTCGATATCCAGGCCGCTGGTCATCACGTGGACGCCCATGTTTTCCTGGCCCACCAGGTTTTCGGCCGGCACTTCACAGTCCTCAAAGACCAGCTCGCCCGTGGGGGAGCCGCGCATGCCACATTTTTTGAGCTTTCTCGACACGGAGAATCCGGGAAAATCCTTTTCCACGATGAAGGCGCTGATGCCCTTGGCCCCTTTTTCCGGGGCCGTCTTGGCATAGACCAACAGCACGTCCGCAATGGGTCCGTTGGTGATGAACATCTTGGTGCCGTTCAGGATGTACTTGTCGCCCTTCTTTTCCGCCCGGGTGCGCAGGCTCATGGCGTCGGACCCGGCGTTGGGCTCCGTCAGGCCCAGGGCCCCGATCTTCTCCCCGGCCACCATGGGCGGCAGGTACTTTTCCTTCAGGAACTCACTGGCGTTCTTGTGGATGTTGTTCATGCACAGGTTGGAATGGGCCGCGTAGGTCATGGCCAGCCCCGGGCAGATCCGGCTCATTTCCTCCACGGCCAGGGTCTGCATGAGCACATCGCCTCCCAGGCCGCCGTACTTTTCGTCGATGGTGATGCCCAGGATGCCGATTTCCGCGCACTTTTTGAAAAAGTCAGGAGGAAACCAGTCCTCGTCGTCGATCTTTTCCTGGATCGGCCCCAGCTCGTTGACCGACCACTTGTGGACCATCTCCTTCATCATGCGTTGTTCTTCACTCAGCTGGAAATCCATCGCTTCCTCCTTCGCTTTTCGGGCGGCCGGTCGGCCCACGTGCCTCCCCGACCCCTCCCGGGAACCTTGAAGTGCGGATCGAACCGTGATGCAGAAGCAGAAAAGGCCGCTCCCGTTTGCCACAAACAGGACGCGGCCTCTTTCACCTAAGGACGACGTCAAATAAACACAGGTACGGGCACGTCTTGGCGTCAGTCAACCGGAGCATGTGCGTGAGCCTTTAAGGGAAGATTCCCGCCGCCACGAGGAGATCGCGCTTTCGGTCGCAGAGCACGAGATGTGAATCAGCATGGAGCAGATCGGATGCGGGATCGTTTGCGATATGGGAAACCCTGTCCCGATTTTTGTAGGAGATTGCAAAATGTTTGTCAACAACGAACCTGCTTCTGTTTTGAAACGTTGTTTCATGGACCGGTACGACACGCCGCCACGGCCTCCCAGCCGTCCACCGCCAGGCGATCCCGAACCCGAAAGCCGGCGGGAAGCCGTTCCAAGAACTCCCGGTATTGGCTGGAAAGAAATCCGGCGGCCAGGACGAGAGAAAAGCGCCGCCAGGCGCCCTGGGCCAGCACCCCCTTGAGGCTCGGCCATTCCAGGTTCATGAGGAGCAGATCCCCGAAGGCACCCACGGCCTCCAGATCCCGACCCGCCACGGGAAAGACCGTCCCTTGGAGATCGTTCCGGGCCGCGTTGACCGCCGCCTCTCGAACCGCCATGGGGTTGGCGTCCAGAGCCACGATCCGGCGCGCTCCCAGCCGGGCGGCCGCCACCGCCAGCACGCCCGTGCCGGTACCCAAGTCCACCACGTCTTCAAAAACCCGCTCCCCATAGATCCTTTCCAGCAAGAGCAGGCAGGCTCGGGTGGTGGGATGCACCCCGGTTCCGAAGACCAAACCCGGGGTGAGCACGATGGGATGGTGGTCTTCGTCCCAGGGGGTGCCCGGCGGTTCGGCCGTGATGAGAAAGGAGCCGACCCGCAAGGAAGCAGGCCGGACCTGCTGCCATTGATGGAAATCCAGGTCGTATTCGCCGGTCATCTTCCCGCAAAAAGCGTCTTCCACCGCCCGGCGTGTTTCATCCGTGGGGCTTTCTTCGAAAAAGAGATAGGTGTAGGGAGGCTCCGGCCAGGCCCCCAGATAGCCGGGCAGGCGACGAAGGTTTTTCGCCGAGCCCTTTCCGCGCCATTCCAGGACATACAACCGCCTGGGGCGCCGCCCGGACAAGGCGGTCGAAACGGGCTTGGATCTTTTGACATTGTGCTTTTCTTGGGCCATTTTGGTGTATCCTGTGGCTTCGGAATGTTTCAGGAAGGATCCATTTTCTGGGATGCCCGGTCACCGGGCGAGCCGATAGGTGCGGAGGAACCCACCATGAAGATCATTCAGAAACCGGTCGGCCTCATGGAAGTCTTTTGCTATCTGGTCCTTGACGAGGACACGGGCGATGCCATTCTCATCGACCCCGCCGGGAACGAAGACGAACTGGCGGCCCTCGTTCAGGCCAATAAAGCCGCTTGCCGCTACATTGTCAACACGCACGGCCACGCAGACCACACCTGCGGAAACGCGCGTATGAAGGAACTTTTGGGAGCGCCCATCGTCTTGCACGCTCTGGATGACGATTTTTTTCAGCGTCCGGAAAACCAGGCGTTTGCACGGGCCATGGGCTTTCCCATCTCGCCTCCGGCGGATATCCGCATTCAGGACGGGGACGCACTCACCTTCGGCAATCTCACGCTGCGCTTCATCCACACCCCGGGCCACACACCGGGGGCCTGCTGCCTTCTGATCGACGGCAACCTCTTTACGGGCGACACCCTCTTTGTGGGGGCCGTGGGGCGAACCGATCTGCCGGGCGCCTCCTTCGATCAGCTGCTCCAATCGCTTCGAAAAATCATCCAACTGCCGCCGGAAACCATCGTCTGGCCGGGGCACGATTACGGGGACGCGCCCACCTCCACGGTGGCCCACGAGATGCAACACAACCCCTACATCACCGATTTTATTCTGGACGAGGAATAGGCCATGGGCGGCGTTTGGGCGCAGTCACTGTCAACGCCTCTGGGGATCATCCTTGCCGTGGCCACCCCAAGGGGTGTTTGCCGCCTTCAGTTCGTTCGGCCCCCGCTCGCCACAGCGGAACTGTTGGAACGGTTCCGGTCGGAGATCGAGCCTTTCCTGGAAGGCCGCACCCTGTGGGAAGGTCCCAACGAACACCTCCAGGCCCTGAGCACGCAGCTTCAAGACTACTTCGAGGGCAAAAGAGGCCATCCCACCGTGCCGGTGGATTTCCCGGGCGGCACGGCCTTCCAACGAGAGGTGTGGCGCCAATTGCGCCGCATTCCCTACGGGGCCACCCGCACCTACCAAGAGGTGGCCCAGGCCATGGGCCGGCCCAAGGCGGTGCGGGCCGTGGGGCAGGCCTGCGGGCGCAACCCCATCCCCATCCTGGTGCCCTGCCATCGGGTGGTGGCCCGAAGCGGCCTGGGCGGGTTTTCCAGCGGCTTGGACATCAAGAAGCGGCTGCTTCGCCTGGAGGGGGCTTTTGCTTGACACCCTTTGTGACCGGCTCGTATAGGGATGGAGGCGTTTCTTCCAACATGGAAAAAGCAGATGGCTAGAGGAATCGGACGGATTTTCACATCGCCAAGATACGGAGGACAACCTTGGAAGAAAGACAGCTGAAAAGAAAGGAACAGATCCCATCTCCCAAAGGCAAATTGGGGGTCCTCATTCCCGGTGTGGGGGGAGCCGTCAGCACCACCTTCATGGCAGGCGTGGAAGCCATCCGGCGCGGACTGGCGGAACCCATCGGCTCTCTCACCCAAATGGGCACCATCCGACTGGGCAAACGCGACGAATACCGAATCCCGCGCATCAAGGACTTCGTCCCCCTGGCCTCGCTGGAAGACCTGGTCTTCGGAGGTTGGGACATCTACGAGGCCAACGCTTACGAAGCCGCCTCGTTTGCCAAGGTGCTCCAACGGGATCACCTGGATCCCATCAAGGACTTTTTGGAAACCATCCGGCCCATGCCGGCCGTCTTCGACCGGCGGTTCGTGAAGAATCTGGACGGCAACCACGTGAAACCCGGCACCGATCTGCGGGCGCACGTGGAGGCGGTCAAGGAAGACATCGCCCGTTTCAAGGAAGAAAACGGCCTGGATCGCTGTGTCATGATCTGGTGCGGCAGCACGGAAGTCCACCTCAAGCCGGAAGAACCGCACTTGAGCCTGGAAGCGTTCCAGAAGGCGGTGGACGCCAACGATCCGCGCATCGCTCCGAGCATGCTCTATGCCCTGGCGGCCCTGGAAAGCGGGATCCCCTACATCAACGGGGCGCCGAACCTGACCGTGGACATCCCGGCCCTCGTAGAACTGGCCAGGGAAAAGCACATGCCCATCGCGGGCAAGGACTTCAAGACGGGCCAGACCCTCATGAAAACCATCCTGGCCCCCGGCCTCAAGGCCCGCATGCTGGGTCTGGAGGGCTGGTACTCCACCAACATCCTGGGAAACCGGGACGGCCTGGTTCTGGACGACAAGGACTCCTTCAAGACCAAAGAAGAGAGCAAGCTGTCGGTGCTGGAATACATCCTGCAACCCCAACTCTACCCCAACCTCTACAAGAATTACTACCACAAGGTGACCATCAACTATTACCCGCCCCGGGGAGACAACAAGGAAGGCTGGGACTGCATCGACATCTTCGGCTGGCTGGGCTACCCCATGCAGATCAAGGTGGATTTCCAGTGCCGGGACAGCATCCTGGCAGCTCCCATCTGCCTGGACCTGGTGCTCTTCACCGATCTGGCCCAGCGCATCGGCCTGCACGGCATCCAGGAATGGCTCTCCTTCTACTTCAAAAGCCCCATGCACAAGGAAGGTCTCTACCCGGAACACGACCTTTTCATCCAGCTCATGAAGCTCAAAAACACCCTGCGCTACCTCATGGGTGAAGAGCAGATCACCCACTTCGGGCTGGACTACTATCTGGGTGAAAAGTAACGGTTCATGCGGCTTGAGTGCGCTGTGTCGGGCGGCGGGCGTCGCTTCGGGCGCCCGCCGACGCTTTTTCCGCCTGCAAGCTGGGCGCCCTTAGAGGAGGGATCGATGCCACCCAAACATTCCCATCGGTTCGTGGAAGATTACGACGGCATGGTAGCCTTCGGCTTTTCCCGCGACGTGGACGAAAAGACCCTGATGGTCTACCTGCAAAAATTCTCCGACGACGACCTGTTGAAGATGCTCCTGCCCCGGCTCTCCCATTCGGAGATGGAAAGCCTCTTTGATCTGCTTTCGGAACTCATGCGAAAGCATCTGTCCGACAACGAATACCACGCCTATTTCCTCAAAGAAGAGAAGGAACACCCTTAGCCTGCCCGACAAGGGTCTTCCGGCCTTTTGGGGCTTTCTGACCCGTTGCCCTTCCTCTGTGCCATGTGGTCTTTTTTTGAGCTCTCAGACAGCCTTGATAGGGGCGGGTTCGGAGCCCGCCCCTATTGCGGCAGGGCCAGGCCGGTAAGGCGGGCGCCTATTTCGTCACCATCGTTACCCAGGACCGGGCGTGTTTGTTCGGCCACATCGTGGACGGCGAAATGCGGCTGAACGCCTATGGGAAAATCGTCCGCGCGGAATGGTTCAAAACCGCTCAGGTACGGCCGTATGTGGTGTTGCATGAAGACGAATTCGTGGTGATGCCCAACCACATCCATGGCATCATTTGGATTGTGGATGATGTAGGGGCACGGCGGCGCCGTGCCCCTACCGTGGAACAATTCGGCAAACCGGTGCCCGGTTCCATCCCCACAATCATCCGTGCCTTCAAATCCGCCGTTACCCAGCGGATCAACGGCCTGCAGGGCACATCGGGGGGTGTTGTGTGGCAACGCAACTATTACGAGCACATTATCCGTGATGAGGAATCCCTGAACAGTAGGGGCACGGCGGCGCCGTGCCCCTACTAGCCAATATATCCTCAACAACCCTGTACGCTGGCCCTTCGACCGAGAGAATCCTTGCGCCCTGCCAACGGAAACGAGGGGACCATGGCAAATGCGACCGAATTCGATCGATTCTTAATCGGTGAAATTGCGCCTATCCATAAGACTATATCACGGCAGATGTGTCGCTGCATACTTTTAACCCAAAAGAACGATTAGTAAAGCGACAATCGATGGCGTGGAAGTGACCAAGGAGACGATCACCGGGCGGGGTGGTTTGAGTCTGTTTTTCCGCTATCTTCGCAACATCCAGATCTTCCCGCAGATTGATACTTTTTTCGGCTCCATGCGTCGCAGCCGCAAGGGACAACCGGTCACAGAGATTTTCAAACAGGTGTTGTGTTTTTTCTTGGATGGTACCAGTCGACATCTGGTCTTCTTTGACACGTTGGCCAAGGATGCGGGCTATGCCGCCGTCATAGAGAGCGAGGCCGCCAGCATGCTTTCTTCCCACAGTGTGAAGCGTTTCTTTCGCTCTTTCTGGTGGCCGCGCATCTACCTGTTCCGACACCTTTTACAACGGTTGTTTTTGTGGCGCCTCAAGCTAGAAGCGCCCGATGTAGTCATTTTGGGCATCGACACCATGGTCATGGACAATGACGAGGCCAAGGTGCGCCACGGCGTCAGACCCACCTACAAACGCGTCAAGGAATTTCAGCCCTTGCAGATGACCTGGCGCCAATTCGTGATCGATGCGGCGTTTCGCCGTGGAGATGCACATAGCAACAACGGCGATACGGTCGAGAAGATGGTTCACCACGCGGTAGCCAGAATTCGCAAGCGCTATCGACCGGACGCGCCCATCATCGTTCGAATGGACACTGGACCGCCCCAATAGGCTCTCTTGGAATGGTGCCCAGTTCATTAGACCGTGCGTGCATTGGAATCGCTCAATTTAGGTACAGGGAAAGACCCGAGCGTTTTTCGCCTTTTGACTCCGCCTGGACCCAGCGGGCCAGAGCGTCCAGGAGCCGATCGTTTTGACCGGGAAGGCGCACGGCGATCCGAAAGTCGCGGGAAGTCAACCCGTCGAAGGAAGCACATTCGCGGATGAGGAGTCGGTCCCGGCGAAGCAGGGCGTCTTGGAGGGCCAAGGAATCGGGCAATGTCTCGTGCAAGCGAACCAGAAGGTAGTTGGCCCGGCCGGGAAGCACCGAAAAACCACCCCTGTGTTCCAGCTCCCCTTTCAGGCGGTCCCGCTCCCCGTTGACCAGCTCCAGGGTTTCCCTTCGGTAGTCTTCCTGGCCCAAGCAGTAGGCGCCCGCCACCTGGGCCAGCGTGTTGACGGACCACGGGGGCAGGTGCCGGGCGGTTGCCGCCGAGATCTCCGGGGAAGCCAGCAGGTATCCCAGCCGAAGTCCCGGAATGCCGTAAAATTTCGTCATGGACCGAATGAGAACCATCCGCGGATGGTCTTCCAGGTGTGGGAGGAAGGAGGCCTCTTCACAAAAGTCGATGAAGACCTCATCCACCACCAGGGCCATGCCCCGCCGCCGGGTCTCGTCCACCAGCCATGCCCGCATGGACCGGGAAAGGAGGGTCCCCGACGGGCTTCCCGGGTGGGTCACCAGCAACGCCTGGGGCCGGTCCCGATCCAGGCACTCCAAGAGCTGGTCGGCCGTGGGCTGCAGCCCGTTATCCCAGTGTGCCTGGCATCTTGCCACGGCCACCCCGCTCACGGTAAAGGCCCGCACGTACTCGGTGAAGGTGGGAAGCGCCGTGAGGACCCGGGAAACGTGAAGAACCCTGGGAAGGGCGTAGATGAGCTCCGTGGATCCGTTGCCCACCACCACCTGTTGGGGAGCCACACCGTGGCGCCGTGCCAGAGCGTCCACCAGGATGCGGTTATGGATGTCCGGATAGTGCTGAAGACGCCCGTAGGCGGCCACCAGCGCGTCCAGCAAGCCCGGAGGCGGGCCCAGGGGATTGATGCTGGCACTGAAATCCAACACGTCCTCCGGAGCGCATCCCAGGCGCCGAGCCGTTTCGTAGACGTTTCCGCCGTGAATCCTTTCCATCTTCCATCCGCTCCTCGCCCCATGGCGGCCCGGGTTCCGGGGCCGCCCCATCGGCCATCACCCCCACAACGCCCGCGCCAGGGCGGCCAGAAAGGCCGCCGCGGCCGAAACAGTAAAAAGAAGGCGCGTCGTGTGGCGGAAAGCCCTTTCGTCCGGCACCGTAAGGGGGTCTCCCAGCGAGGGCTTCTCAACCGCCCGGCCGAAATAGACCCCCGGGCCTCCCAGTTGCACGCCCAGCAGGCCCGCCACCGCCGCTTCCGGAAAACCCGCGTTGGGACTCTTGTGCTTTCGGGCGTCCCGCTTCAAAACCGCCCACCCGCGGCGCAGATCCAATCCCCACAGGGTTCCCGCCGCCAGGAGGAGCACGGCGGTAAGTCTTGCTGGAACATAGTTGAAGAGATCGTCCATACGGGCGGAAAACCACCCGAAGTCCCGATAACGTTCGTTGTTGTATCCCACCATGGAATCCAGGGTGTTGACCGTCTTGTAGACAACCGCCCCCACGGGCCCGGCCAGGGCCAGGTAGAAAAGGGGCGCCACCACCCCGTCGGAAAGGTTCTCGGAAACCGTTTCCACCAGGGCCCGCCAGATGCCTTCTTCGTCCAGATGGCCCGTGTCCCGGCTGACGATGCGCGACAGGAGCCGCCGGGCCTCCTGTAGCCTGCCGGCGCTCAGGGCCCGGGCCACCGCAGCGGATTCATCGTAGAGGCTCCGTGTGGCCAGACACGTGTAGGCGATCCAAACTCCCAGCAAGGCGGCGGGAAAAGGGTGGATCAGGTGGCACACCAGAAGGGCCCCCGTCACCACGGCGCCCACGGCCCCGAGGACGGCCATCCAGAAGGCGATCCCCAGGACGCGGAGCCTCCCATCCGAGGCCCCATCCGGCTCCAGGACCGTGGAAAAACCGCTCTTGCGCTCGCTATCCAGGTAGAAGACACCTTCGGCCTTTTCGATGAGCCGTCCGATCCAGCGTACCGGGTGCGGCCAGCTCGGAGGATCGCCCAGCAGGAGATCCGCCACGTAGGCGGTCAGCACATGAGATACCGAAAAGGTCATGGCCCCTCCACTCCACCGTCCAGCTCAACTTGCATCCCGAAAGCACGTCCTGACAACCGATGAAAGCCTGAACCCGTGACAGGCATCCGCCAAGCAGAGTTCTACGGGTTGCCGGCCAACATTCTTCCTTGCGCCTTTTGCTCAGATTCCCACGATCCGATAGATGCGCTCCATATCGCAGTGGCTTCGCACATGGTCGGCCAGAAGATCGTACTGCGCCTCCTTCCAGCGGCCGTAGTTGACAATTTCCGGCCGGGCCCGCTTGTGGCTTCTTTCCTCCAGGAAGGAAAGGAAGGCCCGGCGGAAAGCGTCGTTGTCAAAAATCCCGTGGATGTAGGTCCCCCAAACCCGGCCGTCGGTCGAAGACAGGCCGTCATCGGCATCGGCGGTGGAAACGTCCCGTCCGTTTCGGGAAAGGATTCGAAAGCACGCGCGTACCCCTTCCGCCAGGGGACGACTGCGCCCCATGTGGATTTCGTAGCCATGCAAGAGCTTCGATGGGGAAAGATCCCGCCCTCCCAACCGGTTGTCCGGGTGGAGGCGGGCCATGACCTGGGTCGTCACCTTTTCCCAGGCCATCTCCGTGGCCATGGGAAGGAGGCCCAGACCGGGCGTTTCCCGAACACGGCTTTCCACTCCGTGCGGATCGGTGATCCGTTCCCCCAGCATCTGGTAGCCGCCGCAAATCCCCACCACCACGCCGCCGGCCTTGAAGTAGGCTCGAACGGCATCGGCCATGCCGCTGCGTTCCAGAGCCAGCATATCCTCCAGGGTGTTCTTGCTCCCGGGAAGCACCACCGCGTCGAAGCGGAACACATCCCCGGGCTGGTCGAAGTAGGCCAGTTCCACTCCCGGATCGTGTTCAAAGCAGTCGAAATCGGTATAGTTGGAAAGGAAGGGTAGGCGCACCACGCCGAGAGCGAGCTTGCCGTCGGAATCTGCCGGCGACCTCCGGCCCATGCGCCGGCCCAGCGCCACACTGTCCTCTTCGGGAAGGGCGATGTGGTCGAAATGGGGCACCACCCCCAGCACGGGCTTTCCGGAGCGCGCCTCCAAGATATCCACCCCCGATGTGAACAGATCCGGATCCCCCCGAAGCTTGTTCACCATGAAGCCGGCGAGGAGGTCCTGCTCGTCCGGGTCCATGAGCATATAGGAGCCCAGCAGGGCGGCGAAGATCCCGCCCCGGTCGATGTCTCCCACCAGGATGGAAGGCGCCCGGGCCATCCTGGCCATGGCCAGGTTGACCAGGTCGTGCTCTTTCAGGTTGAGCTCCACGGCGCTTCCCGCCCCTTCCAACACCACGATGTCGTAGCGTTTCGAAAGCCGCTCGAAGGCCTCCCGCACCACGGGAACCAATCGTTTTTTGGTGGCGTAGTAGTCCTTGGCCGAAAGGTTTCCCACGGCCTTTCCCAGCACGATCACCTGAGATCCCATGGTGGAGGTGGGCTTGAGTAGGATGGGGTTCATGTCCACGTGGGGCTCGATCCCGGCCGCTTCCGCCTGCACCACCTGGGCGCGGCCCATTTCGCCCCCCTCCGGCGTGATGTAGGAATTGAGGGCCATGTTCTGGGCCTTGAAGGGAGCCACCCGCAAGCCGTCCTGCTTGAAGATGCGGCAGAAGGCCGCGGCCAGGACGCTTTTGCCCACATCGGATCCGGTGCCCAGGAACATGAGGGTCCTGGCGCGTCTTTTGACCATCATCGTCACCTTTTCTCTGGATCTCCCATAAGGCGGGGAGAGTAGCACAGGCCATCCCGTGGATCCAGCCACTACTTGAGGTCATGAGATTTCCAACACGTTGTCTTCTGTTGCACCGGGTTGTATCCTTAAATCGGAAGCTCACCCTGACATCCCACAACAATCAAAGGAGGGGGAACGCCCCCATGGCCGGCATCATTCCCTGGATTCGCAACCGACTGAGTCATTTTCGGCCTAATAGGCCGCGCAATTTACGTCATGACTACGACAATTTCGTAAAACTCATGGCGGAACATGATTTCGCCCTGGAAATATTGAATGAACTTGCAGACTACGATCGTGGAAAGGGAATCGCCACCATTCCTTATCTACAAAATACAGCCAAAAAGCTCACCCTCAGCGCCCAGACCGTGGTTCACCTGCTCAATGAGCTCTCGGACAATCAATTTGCTGATCTGGCATGCGTGTGCGACCGGCTCGTTCAGCAGATTCGAGACGTGGTCACCGGAACGGAAGAACCCATCTTTACACCCACGGCCGTCTTCTTGACACAGATCACCCAGGAGATGGCCGACAAAGTCGGCAACAAGATGGCAAGCCTGGGAGAGGTCCGCAACCGTATCGGACTTCCGGTTCCCGACGGGTTTGCCACCACGGTATGTGCCTACAGCCAATTCATGGAATACTCTCATTTGGACCTGGCCATCAGCAAACTGCTGGAAGCCGAGGAAAGTGACGAACCCGATCGACTGCTTCTGCTGGAAAAGAATATCAAATCACTCATCCGCCAAGCCCCCCTGCCTTACGATTTGGCTTCCTCGCTGAAGACGGGCTACGAAAAGATCCTGTCCGGGAGCTCGGGCCGCTTTGCAAGCTTCCGCAGCAGCGCTTTGGGGGAAGACTCGGAATCGTCTTTTGCGGGTCAATACACATCCGTCCTGAATGTGCCCCCCCACGGCATTGAAGAGGCCTACAAAGAGGTGGTGGCGAGTAAGTACAATGCCCGTGCCATCTACTATCGCCGCAAAAGAGGGTATCGCAACGAAGACATCGGGATGCCGGTCGGAATCATCCAGATGGTGCCCGCCACGGTATCTGGAGTTATCTATACCGAAGATCCCAACCACCCCGGCAGCAACCGGGTGACCATCAGCGCTCTTTGGGGCCTGGGCCCCTTGCTGGTGGACGGTGAGGTGACACCTGATACGTTCGTTGTTGAAAAGCAAGAAAAGCTCGTCATCGTGGAAAAACAGACGGCCACGAAGCGGGTCATGCTGGTCCCGGCACCCGAAGGAGGAATCCAGAAAACCCGCGTTCCCGAAGACAAGCGGGATGTGCCGTGTTTGACCGATGAGCAGCTTCAGCAGCTGCTCCTCTGGGCGCTTCAAATCGAGAACCATTTTCGGTGGCCCCAGGATATTGAGTGGGCCATTGATCCGGACGGCCGCATCTTTATCCTTCAGACGCGCCCGCTGAGCCTGGTGGAATCCGTCATTCCATCCCTACCGGACCTGACGGATCACGATCTTCTGCTGGAAGGGGGCCAGACGGCCTGCGGCGGTGCGGGGGCCGGCCCGGTTTATCGGGTGCGGACGGAAGAGGATCTGGCAGGTTGCCCCAAAGGAGCGGTGCTGGTGACCCATAGGACGTCGGCCCGATTGGTAAAGGTCATGGATCGCGTCAACGCCATTGTTACCAATGTGGGAAGCTTGACCGATCATATGGCTTCTTTATCCCGGGAATTTCATGTCCCCACGTTGGTGAACACGAAAACGGCAACCAAGAAGCTCCACGAAGGGCACTGGGCCATCGTGGATGCCAGTAATAAGAAGGTTTACAAAGCTGCGTGGGGCGAGATGGCGGGTTGGTGCCCGCTGGAAAAACAACCCCTACTGAACATCAAGTCGACGCAATCCCATCGTATCCTCCGTCGTCTGGTCTCCCTGGTCGTTCCACTGAAGCTATGTGACCCCGAGTCGCCCGATTTTAGGGCCAATCGTTGCCAAACGCTCCACGACGTGATCCGGTTTGCCCACGAAATGGCCATCCGAGCTATGCATGACAAGGCAATGAACTTGGGAAGATTCGGCCGACACCATCAGGCCTTTCTTATGGAAAGCCCATTGCCCTTGCGCGTTTACATCATCGACTTGGATCACGTCGTGCGTCGCGGGAAAGATTCCAAGACAACCATCGCTCCGCAAGACGTGGAATCGCCTCTTTTCAAGGCCTTTTGGGAAGGCCTTGCCGATGAACGGTTGCAATGGAACCGCCTCGAATCCAGCTCTTTGGACCTAAAGGGGTTCTTTTCCGCCATGTCCCAAGCCATGGCGGAAATGTCTCTCACCCAGCAAGACATGGGAGCCAACTACATCATTTTGGCCGAAGACTACCTCAACGCGAACTTTCGTTTCGGCTACCATTTCACAACGGTTGATGCCTATGTCTCTCACCACGCCGAAGACAACCATATCTCATTCACATTCAAAGGAGGCGCGGCCCCTCTGGAGCGAAGGACGAGAAGAGTTGAGCTCATCCGTACCATCCTCAGCCGCTTGGGCTTTAACGTGAAGACAACCCGCGATTTCTTGAAGGCGCAAACGAAACACGCTCCCGCACGGGAGTGTCTCGAAAAGCTGAGCCAACTGGGATCCCTCATTGGATCAACCCGCTTGTTGGATATGGCTCTCGTCAATGATGAACTTGTGGAAAAATGCGCTCAACGGTTCCTGAGCGGCGACTATTGTCTGGGAGTGATCTGTGGACAAGACTCAGCCCCGTCCACGTCTCGCTGACTCCACAAAGGCCCGGGCGACCTCGGGACAGCTTCCCCAGTGGAGGTGCACGTAGCTGGCCAGCACCGATCCCACCCGATAGCCTTCCGGCCGTTCCGAGCGGAATTTCCGTCCGGTGAGTCGATAGACGAGCCGGCAGGGAAACCGCCCGTCCTCATCCACGATCTCCGAATAGTGGAATTCGTGGCCTCGTAGGCGCGTGCCCCGAGGCCCCAGCAGCGTGTTCTCCGCCAGAACCACTTCCACATAGCCCAGGGCCTTGCGGCGCCGCAGCATGCGGGTTCGGAACGGCAGAAGGCCGGCCATGGGAAAGACGTCACCGGAGACCAGTTGGACGGAGCGGCTGAGGGCCATCAGCCCACCGCATTCGGCATAGATGGGGCGCCCTTGGGACGCCAAACGCCCAAGGTCTTGGAAGAAGGCCCTGTTTTCCGAAAGCCGGGCCGCATGGACTTCCGGGTACCCACCGCCCAGGTAGACGGCCTGGGCATCCTCGGGGACCGATTCCCCGGCAAGCGGGGAAAAGAAGCGAAGGCGCGCGCCCGCCGCCTCCAGAAGATCGAGGTTGTCCTGGTAATAGAAGCAAAAGGCCGCATCGCGGGCCACGGCCACGACCACCGGATCCGAGTCGGCGCGGCGCGCCGGCTCATGGGACGCTTGGCCCTTTTCCCTTCCCGCCACAAGGACTCCCCGGTCCTGGGCCAAGGCGGGCCCAAGAGGCCTTGTGCCCGCTTCCAGCAGCCTATCCAGATCCAGGTGATCCTCGGCCAGACGCGCCAAGCGATCCAGGAAACCCTGCTCCAAGAGCAATTCCTCCACCGTCACCAGTCCCAGGTGCCGTTCGGGAAGGTTCAGCGAGGCGTCCTTGGGGATCCCCCCGAAAACGGGGACCTGGGGGCAGGAGGATTCCAAGGCTTCCTTAAGAAAACCCAGATGGGCGGGACTGCCCACCCGGTTGAAGACCACGCCGGCGAGCCGCAGGTCCGCGTCGAAGGAAGCAAACCCGTGGACCAGCGCCGCGGCGCTCCGGGCCATACTGCGCGCATCCACCACCAAAAGGACCGGGAGCTGGAGCCACTTGGCCATCTGGGCCGTGCTGCCCGCTTCCGACGCCCCGTCGTAGCCGTCGAAAAGGCCCATGACCCCTTCCACCACGGCGCCGTCGGCCTCGGCCGTCAGCCGATCAAAGAGCGACACATTGTAGTCCCGGCTGAGCATCCACCCGTCCAGGTTCCGGCTTACCCGCCCGGTGACCGCGGTATGAAAGCCCGGATCGATGAAATCGGGGCCGACTTTGAAGGGCTGCACCCGAAGTCCGCGGCGCCGCAAGGCCGCCAGCAAGGCCAGGGTGACCGTGGTCTTGCCCGATCCGCTCTGGGGCGCCGCCACCGCAAAGGCCCATTGATTCATGCTTCTTTCTCCCAGTTTCCGCGCGCCAAACGCCGGCACATGCGGGATCGGCCGATAAACAAAGGGATCAGCTGCTCCGCAAGCCCTTCCGGTCCGGGACGTCCATCCCTGGGCCCGGCCGGGGATGGCGCCCATCCTTTGAGCCAAGTCGTCAGGGGAACTCCATGGGATTTTCCACGCACGGAAGCCCGTCGGAGACCTTGTAGCGTTTCAGCCGACCCGCTGCAAGGTCAAGGCTCCGGAGCCCATTGGGCATCGGGGAGACCACGGCACGCAAAAGCTCGGCGGATACGGCCGGGGGCGGCATAACCCGGGTTGCGCCCGAGATGGATGATTCCTTCTCTCTGTGCGGCCCAAACGGTCAGGGCAAGGCCCGTCAACCCCCATGGATAAAAGACTTCCCAGGCCAGGGCCTTTTCTGCCGGAGCCGGCTTGCCAGCAATCCGAATCACGATCAAGGACCCTTCGTTCCCATGAACGGAGGCCAGGGAAATGAGCCGGCAGAATAATGACGCCGGTTGTTGGACACCTTGCGGGATTCCTCAAACGACAAAAGGGGCAAGGCCCCACGGGGCCTGCCCCCAAACTTCCTCAATGCGCTTTGCCGATTGGCCTCAGGCCGCCTTGGTAAACGATGCAGGGGACTTGTTCTGCAGGGCCTTGAATCCGAAGGCGACGCACGCGCGGTTGCACGAACCGCACCCGATGCACTTTTCCGCGTCCACCACGATGGTTCCGTCCGCCTCGGAAATGGCCTGAATGGCGCACACATGCAGGGCAAAGCAGGACTTGCAAAGATGAGCACAAATGGTTTTGGACATGAGCTTCTTCTCCTTCCTTGAAAGGGGCGGGGCCTCCCCCCTGGTCGTCAAGAGGGTCTGTCCGCCGCCCGGTAAAGGCTTTCAGCCCAGAATCTTTTCGATCTCTTCCCGGTCGCAATCCATGACGTAGGGGATCCCCGAGATGTCGGCCGCTTCCCGGGTGAGGGCCACGATGTCGTTGCGATCGATATACTTCAGGGCGAACTTGCGCGCTCCGGCCATGAGCTGCTGCAGGCCCTGGCGCAACCGGTCGATGTAAGAATACATGCCCATGGCACCGGGGGGAATCTGGGCAAAATCGTCCCCGTAACGATCCTTCAACTGGGCTGCCACGGCAAAAAGATTCATATAGCCTTCTTCCACGGGGCGGCCTTGCTGCTTCATCTTTTCGGCCATGAGCTTCCCATGGGTCTTTCCCACCATGGCGGCCGTCATCATGGCGCGCCCCAGACAGATGGCCTTGACGTAAGGCGCTCCCAGGGCAATGGCCTTGAACAAATGGTCTTCCAGGCTGAGCCCGCCGGCAATGGCGATGGGCGGGACGTAGGCGCCTTTGGCCCGAAGCTTTTCGCACATTTCGTAGGCCAAGCACTCCAGATAGACCGTGGGAATGCCCCACTCGTTCATCATGCGCCAGGGACTCATACCCGTGCCACCACCGGCGCCATCGATGGTCAGCAGGTCGATCTTGGCTTCCGACGAATACTTGATGGCCCGAGCCAGATCCACGGGGCGGTAAGCGCCTGTCTTGAGGGTCACGCACTTAGCACCGATGGAGCGCAAGCGTTCCACTTCCTTGTAAAAGCCTTCCTCGTCCACCATCCCCAAGCGGGAATGGCGTTCGAACTCCGTGATTCCCCCCATCTGAAACGCCTGTTGGACAGCCGGCTTGGTGGGATCGGGCAAAACGATGTAACCGCGTTCCTTGAGCTGCAACGCACGCTCAATGCTGGGCAGCTTCACTTCGCCGCCGATGTCCTTGGCGCCTTGGCCCCACTTGAGCTCGAAGATCTCCACACCCAGCTTTTCGATGACGTATTCGGGAACCCCCAGCTTGGTGTCCTCCACATTGGCCTGCACAATGATCCCGCCTTTACCGTTGTACCAACGCTTGAAGGCGGACACCCGGCGCTCCATCTCCGGCGATTTCACCACACGCCCGTTCTTGATCTCCGCCTGGGGATCCATGCCGCAGATGTTCTCCCCGGCCACCACCAGGACGCCCGAGATGGCGGCCCCCACCGCCATGTCCTCCCAGTTCATCCGCGCGATGTCCGTGGATCCCACGGCGCCGGTGAAGACAGGGAAGTCCATCTGGATGGATCCGTCGGAGCCCACCGCCGTCGTACAATCCACCGCCGGAAACGTGGCCACGTCCGAGTCCGCTTCCACCCCCACGGCTCCCACACAGGTGCCCTGGATGTTGAAGTGGGAAAAATCCACCGGGTAGTCCTTGTCCGCTCCCGCCGTGATCTTCCCAAAGGGCTGGGGGTAAATCATTTCCCGACCCTTGAGCGCCGAACGGCCGATTTCACATGGACCCTCGCAACCGTCCAGGCACGTGACACAGATGCCCGACGAGGGGGCCGTTTCCACGCGGGTGGTGGTGATAGTGGCAGCACTGCGGTTGGGTTTGCTGTACGACATGGAATGTCCCTCCTTCACGAATCGATTTTCACCGCACAAAAAAAAGGCGAACCTCTCTCCCCTTCCAGGAGAATTCGGACGCCTTTGTCCCTTCCCACTCCGGACGGCACGCCGCTGTGCCCCGGACCTTCAGGATTTTCCACAAGTGAGCATTTTTGTAGCGCCACCAACAGATCGGGTCAAGAAGAAAGTGAAAAAGCCCGCAAAGTGCCCTCCCAAAATCTCTAACGTGCCCCACCGACCTCCATCTGGGTCAAACCAAGTTTGACAAAGCATAACCACCCCCGAGAACCCAAGGAGGGTAGGACCAAAGAGGGGATAACCACGGTTCTCGGGAAAGTGGGCCTTGGCCGTGAAGCGGGCCATCGGCATGGTCGAGCCATGGGGCCGCCCCCAGATGCGGGATGGTCCGGCACCGTGCGGCGGGCCGTGCCAGGTGGAAAAAGAGGGGGTGAAAACAGACTCAGCCCCTTGGGGCCAGGAGCCAGCCCGCTCCCTCATCCACGGCCCGGAAGAGATCGTCTCGACCTTCCAGATCCCCCGGATGGCGCACCGCCAGAGCGTGGACCAGCCGGGTTTCGGTGAATCCCAACCAGCGCAACACCTCCTGATAGCGCGGAAAGACCGGGTAGGGCTCCGGGCCGCCCTGGACCAGGATGAAGAGAGCTTTCCGGCCCCGCCCCAGCCGACTGGGGTTGGGATTGGTCAGGTAGTCCGGAACCAGCAAGGAATAGGTGCGGTCGATGAAGGTTTTGAGCTGGGCGGTCACATCCATCCAATAGACCGGTGTGGCGATGACCAGGGCGTCCGCCCCACGTACCGACTCCAGCACCGGGGTGAGGTCGTCTTCCAGTACGCACCGGTCCCGCTTGGTCTTGCACATGAGACATCCCTGGCATCCGCGGAAGTTCCGTTCATTGAGGGAAAAGACATCCACCGCCGCTCCGCCTTGGCGAAGTCGTTCCACCGCCCTGTGGGCCAGTGCGGCGCTGTTTCCTTTGGGGCGTGGGCTCGCCAGCAGCGTCACCACCTGCATGAAAAGCTCCTCCTCGTTTTCGCCGGCCGTCACGGCCGTCTGGATCAAGGGCTCGACGCTTCCTCCAAGGGTTTCGACCCGGGCCCGCTCAGCCGGCACGGCAAGGCGATCCAGTAACGGTTGAGCGGTACGCGCTCCACACTCAGGCCTGATTTTTCCAGATAGTGCGCCACCCGGTCCACGTTGTCCCGCCGCATCAGGACCAAGGCGGTCCGCCCGGAGGAGACGCTTTCCCGACACGCCGCCGCCAGGTCCGAAAACCGGAAGAACCCGGGTTCGGTCACCTTGTCCGTAGGATAAAACCGTTTGAGAGTGTCTGCAAAATAGAACTGGAGGCCGTAATGCGGACGATGGGACACGAGCAAGACGTCACGTCCCTCACCGGCCGGGCCCAGTTCTCGAACGGACCGAGCCACGACGCCCATGTTCCTTTTGGACGGCCATCGGCTGTAGACGCCTTTTCCCACCACCAGGATGAGGGCGCTCACCAGGGCCGTTGTCACAAGGGCGCGAACGCTCAGGCTCCCGTCACGCACCCTGGACAGAAGGCCCCGAGCCAGCGCACACCCCACGGGGGCGAAAAGGAAGAGAACATACAGGGGAAGGCGGGAACGGCTGAGAGAAAAGACCACAAGCGGCACGGCGATCCCCACGACCACGAAGCGCCACGGCTCGGGAAGGCGTCGAAAGGATCCGGCCACAGATCCACGAAGGCCGCGGGGCTCCTGCGGCCGTGACCTTTTCAAGCCATATAGAAACCGGCGGGCATTCCAGCCCAGGAGCACAAGCCACGGACACGATCCACCCAGCAGGAAAGGCCAGTAGACGGTGAAGGCTTCGTACCAGTGGGGATGACGGCCGAACTTGCTGGTAAAGATCCGGCCCACCACCTCGTCGCCCAACCAGTAGCCGAGAAGACCCGGGTAGCGCCACACGCAGTAGAGATACCAGGACAGCGCCGTCGTCAGGAAGAGCCCCAGGCCCAGGGGCTGGAAAAGATGGGGCCAAGAACGTGCCTTGTCCCTTCCAAGGGCCCAAAAGACGAGGACCGCGACCAACGGCACCAGGGCCGGCGGGCCCTTGGTGAGAAACGCCAGGCCGAAAAAGAGCCACATGGCTGTCCACGGGATGGCCTTTTCCGTCCGATAGCCCCACCAAAAGGCGGCCACGGCCAGGATTTCCCACATGGCCAGCAGGGAATCGGTGTTGACCGTGTGGGCGGCTGCGGCGGGTCCCCACAGGGTGGCGTAGACGAGGGCGGCCAGAGCCCCGGTGGCCCGGTCCCACAGGCCTCGGCCCAGCCAAAAGACCCCGAACACCGTCAAAAGGAAGGTGGGTATGAGATAGACTCGGGCTCCCCATTCGTTCATACCGAAAAGGCGAAGGCCCGCCGCAATGGCCCAATAGGTGAGCGGCGGCTTGGTCCAATGGGGGGCAAAATCCAGGGTCGGGCGCAGATAATCTCCCGTTACGACCATCTCCCGCGCACATTCGGCGTAGCGGCCTTCGGTGGAATCAAAAAGCCCCCGGCTTCCCTGGAAGGCGGTCACCACGAGCAGGGCCAGGCACAGCGCCAGCCAAAGCAACCGGCGTTCGTCCACAACGCGAGGATTCTCAGGCACGTTCGTCACCCTTGTTCATGACGGAACCGGAAGCCTCCGCCGCCGGGCTCCGCTTCCCGTTCTCGTGGGTTCGCCCTCTTTCTCGATAGATCAGGTAGAGATTCCGGGAATAGATGATGAGCCCCGCGCCCTGGCCCAGGATGAAGACCGGATCGCGCCGCCACAGAGCATAGGCGAAAAGCAGCGCACCGCCGAAGAGGCTCAGGAACCAAAAGGCCACCGGCACCACGCTTTTGTGGGCCCGCTCACTGGCGATCCATTGGACGAGAAAGCGCGCGGAGAAGAGCGCCTGAGCGCCGAATCCCACGCCGAGCCAGATTTTTTCCGACGTCACGAACGCTCCTCCGGAAAGACTTGAACAATTCGATAGTGGAACGCCCGCCTTCGGAGCCACCACACCCCGAAGCAATCGAGCAGTCCGACCCAGAGTCGGTTGTGAACCCCGTACTTGGTGACCCCTTTTCGCCGAGGCCGGTGGGCCACCGGGGTTTCGGTGATGCGATAGCCCTGAAGAGCCACCAGGGTAGGCAGGAACCGGTGCAGGCCCTTGAAGGGAGGGAGATCGGCCACGCATTCCCGGCGAAAGACCCGGGTGGAACAGCCCACATCGCGAACCGTCTTGCCGGTCACCCAGTTGCGGAAGGCATTGGCAATGCGCGAGGAGATCTTGCGCACCATGGAATCATGCCTTTTCGCCCGGTACCCGTTGACCATGTCGTAGTCTTTCCGGTGCAGCATGTCCACCAGGCGCGGGATGTCGCGTGGATCATTTTGACCGTCGCCGTCCAATGTGGCGATGAGACGCCCACGCGCATGGCGAAATCCCGCCCAAAGGGCCGCCGACTGGCCGGCATTCTTTTCAAATCGCAAATACCTGTGGCGGTTGTGGGGATCTTTGGCGGACACGATGTGCAGTCTGTCGGCCGTTGCGTCCGTGGATCCGTCGTCCACCCAGACGCATTCCCACGCAAGGTCGCTGCCTTCCATGGCCCGGTCCACTTCGGCGGCCAATTCCAGGATGTTGTCTGCTTCATTGAAAACCGGAATCACCAGGCTCAGATCCACCGCTCTTTTCCTTCCATTCCCCGAGAGGCTCCTGTCTCCATTTGTTCCATCTCCCAATAACACCCTTTCTCTAGGCACTCAAGCGGCGCGGACAGGACCGACGTCATGGGCCCGATTTTCCCACCCGGCGTCTTTTCATAAAATCCTCAGCCTTCCATACGGAAACCCATCGACTGCGGTAGCGCTGCTCGTACAAAGCTCCCTCTTGCATCGAACACGCCTCCTGTCGGCGACACATCACGATCAGGGCTCCTTGGGGGTGGGCCCAAGCCCACCGCGCCACAGCGTCCGTGCGGTTCAAGACGGTTACCGGCCTGCGGAGCCGTCCCAGAAAATGGTATTCCCCCTTGTAGTCACCCACACTGGCGATGGGAATTCCCTGCGCTTCCATTCGGGAAAGCATCGCGGCCGTACCGCTCAAATCGTAAGCCGGGCTCAATTCCCGCATGGGTCCCAAATGAACAAGCAGGAAAAGAAACGTCATGACCGTCGCCGTCACACGCACAGCCGCCACCGTGCCCATTCGGCGAAACTTCCACACATATACCGACACCGCCACCAATGCCACACCCCAGCCGTGACTCATCAGATGCAGACTCGGCAGGTCGCCGCCGGATACGGGAAGCTCCGGCGCAACGAGGAGCAGGACGGCACAGAGCATCAACAGGGCGCCGACAGCCCCCATCATGCGAGGATCGCTTCGCCCGTCTGCTGCATGGACAAGACGTGCTATGCCGAGTACCGCTCCAGGCACGACGGGTAGAAGATAGTGGATCTGCTTGCCGCTCACGAAGGAAAGAACAATGATCGGCACCGCGACCCAACACAACACCAGTCGAAGGCCGTCGTCGCCTTTGAGTCGGTCGCGTCGGGCGAGCCAGGGGGTCCACAGGCTCCAGGGAAGAAAGACCAGGGGCAACAGGGGCAGATACCACCAGAAAGGTTTTCGATGGGCAAAGGAATGGATCACGCGGCCCGCCGTCTGTCCCCACAGGATGGCGTGCCCGTAGACGGGCCCGCCCCTGTGCGCTGCCGGGATGGCCCAACACAGGGCCAGGAGCGCGGCCACCACAAACGCCGCCGCGGCCCCGGCGTACCAGCCCCCCCAGGACCTTACGGGCATTTCCTTGGCCCAAAGTGGAGCCAAAAGGACAATCGGCGCCACGAAGACGAAGACGACCGGCCCCTTGGTGAGCAATCCCGCAGCCATTGCCAGCGCCGCCACGGCCCACCCACGCCAAGGATGCCCGTACCGCACGTCCAGGATTCCGCTTACAGCGGCCAGGATCCAGAACGTGAGTACCACGTCGAAAAGGGTCAGTGTTCCCATGAAGGCCCAGAAGGGCAGGCCCAGCAAGAAAAACGGCACTGAGTGCTGCACAAGGGGCTCCTGGGGCCATAATCTGCTGGCAAGGCGACGCAACAGCAGGAGGCTCGCCAGTGCGAAGACCGGCACCACAAGCCGAGCGCTCCACTCATGCACGCCTCCGATGGACCACACCAGGTGGATCAGCCAAAAAAGCAGGGGCGGTTTATGGCTGTAAGGAAGGCCGTTTAAGGTGGGAACCAGGAATTGGTGATCGCGCCACATCTCCCAGGCCACAGACAGGTACCGGGTTTCATCCACGGGAAGGAGCGGTCGCAGCCACAAAGCCGCTGCAAGATCCAACAGGAAAAGCGCCGCCCACCAGAGCGTTTCCATAGCGAAAGGGGAATCAACGGACATGAGGCGCCGGTCCGACGTTGTTGTCTGAACAGGCAAACACCTCGCCTTTGGGGCTTTTTTCATCAGCAAACTCCTCGGGATACCCTGTGGATTCAGGAAAAATCCGCAGATGCGGCCCGTGCAGACGATCCCATCGTGATGCGGACGCCGTGCGCCTCCACGCAGGCCTTGCCCCGGGAAAGTCCCACCCCGCGGCCTTCGGCCCAGATGGGTCCCGCACCTCAGTTGAACCGTTCAAAGATCTTCCCGCGTTCCTCGGGTGGGATGCTCGGGGCTGAATCTTCCACAAAAAGCGTAGCACCGTCGTTACCCCGGTTCACACCAACCAGCAGATCAGCACGGGGCGGACTAAACCTGACGGCGTTATCCACCCTATTGACAACAGCATGAAGAAACCATGAACGATCGCCCCAAACCACGGTGTGGCAGTCTGCAGGCAAGCGAACTTACCCCTCCACCGCCTTCTCGCGGCAGGCGCCCTCGAGACAGGCCCGCCCAAGCCCCACACGGTCCTTGTGCAGCCGCAGGATCCCTGTACGTGCTGCGGAAATACTGAGTACGGCTTTGATGAGCGACAGGAAACGGTCCGTTTCTTCCACGACCTGGACCAGATTGCCCTGGATGTTCTCCGGGTCCGTATCCATAAGCGCTTTCTCGGCCAGGGACCGAATCCGCCCCAAAGGCGTCTTGAAATCGTGGGCCGTGTTGCCCATCATGTGAGAAAGCTCCCGAACGTAGCCTTGGATCCGCTTCAACATCAGGTTCAAGGTTCCGGCCAGTTCGTCCAATTCATCGCACAGGCACACGGCGCATCAGGTCGGATCCGGTCGCAATGGACCGGGCCGCCCGATCGATCTTCTTGACGTGCACCAGCCCTCGCCGGGCCAGAAGCCATCCGCAGGGAACGGCCGCCAAGATCGTGAGAAAACCAGCCACGTAAAAGCCTTTCCTAAGGCGCGCCATCAACCGGAGATCCCATCCCACGGGAAGGAGCCCTTCTACCATATCATCTCCTGCGGAAAAACCACGAAACAAGCTGGCTTCTTGTCGCGCTTCGGCATGGACACCTGTCGAATGAATGGATAGGCCCAACGCCCCATCCGAGGCGATTTCCACGACGAAGCCCGACTTGCCCAAGCCCTTGGTCACAAAGGAACTCAACACTTCGTCATCTTTCGATCATCAGAACCCGCACGCATCTCTCGGCTTCCATTTCTTAGAACGCTCCTGTCTCCATGAAATCCTGCGCATCCCAAGAGATGAGGTATTTCAAGGGAGATGGGATAAAGTCCTCCGTACTGAGCACATGTTGGGTAAATACCCCCTACGGGGCGCTCGCCTCATCCACGGATAGGGGGCGGCTCATCATTGGATTCCACGGCCCGGACAGGCCATCGCCCCCCCGCGCCGAGGCGGTCCTGGAGCTCTCGTTCCACGACGGGAGGCCCCCTTCCTCATCGTCGCCATCTCTCGCCACGGCAATGATCCCCTTTACCCACACCCGCCGTTGTCCTTCGGCGGTGCCCGCAAGAAGGCAGGGCACATTGGGGCCGATTGGATCAACCCCCTCGGAGCTTGCCCGAAAGCGGGGCCTCTGCAATAGGGACGACCGGCCAGATCGCCCCTACGAGCGGAAACGTTGCTCACTCTGCGGTCGACAGGATGCGTTGTCATGGCCGCCCCAAACCGCGCGATCCCCATGAAAAGGGGCCGACCTGGTCGTTTCCAGGCAACCTCCTGGTTCCCTCTTCCGGTGGGCAAAAGGATTTTCTTCTGCTAAACAGGGTTTGTCGAGACGGTCGCCCCCATGCCGGGCGACGGATCCCGTGGGTTAGGAACCGTGCAAGAGGTGAGGCACCGATCCAGGTCAAGCGATGAAGGATTCCCCGGCACATGGCAATCCGCGGTGGCGTTCGGAGGTGGGGATTTTCTCCAGCCTTCGGGTTCGCTTGCTGTTGGTGGTTTTTGTGGCCTTCCTTCCCATGTGGATCACCCTGATCCGCGAAGTGGACCAGCGGCGTCAGGAAGCTTTGCAACGGATCCTGTCTGACAGCCTGAACGCGGCGGAATTGGCGGCCGTGCGGGAAGAGCAGGCCATCGAGGTCACGGCACAAACGCTTCGGGCCATGGCCCGGGCCGTGTCCTCAAGCACGGCCAGATGTGAGGTGCTGGCGGATCTGGCCTGGGACGCCATGGCCTCGTCGGACCGGTACCTACATTTCGGTTTGGCCTCCTCCACGGGGCGCATCCTGTGCCGCGTCCAGAAGGTGGCCACCCCCGAGGCCGTTTCCCATAAGATGTGGATCCATCGGAATGGGGCTGGAGGCAAACTGTCCATCTTTTATTACCGCATCCCGGCGATCCACAGACCCGCCCTGCTGGTCGCCACCCCTCTGGAGCCGGTGCCGGACGTACCCCGTGCCTTTCTCTTCGCTTCCATCGACATCTCCCGGCTCGCCCGCTCCAGCCTCCCCGGCAAGTGGGCCGGAGACCCCACCATCCTTTTCGCCCTGGTGGACGAATCCGGAACCTTGGCCGCCCGAAGACCGGACCAGAGGGATCTGGCCGACGCCCTCAATCGCACCCTCACCGATCTCGGGGCGGGCAGCAAGGCCGTGGTGCGGGTGATCCGGGACCCTTCGGGAGCATTCTGGGTCTGTTCCCGGGCTCCGATCCACGGCCGTTCACAGAATGCCGCCCTGGGGGTCCTTCTGGCCGTCCCCAAGGATCACGTGTTCCAGGACGTGAACACCACCCGAATCCGAGGTCTTCTGGCCATCCTGACGGTGACGGCCCTGGCGCTCATCATCGCGTGGATCATGGGAGGACGGGTCCTGTGGACCCCGCTCACACACCTGGTGGACGCCACGGACCAGATCGCTTCAGGCGATTTGACCGTTCGCAGCCGATTGTCCGAAAGACGGGATGAACTCGGGCTGTTGGCCCGGGCCTTCAACACCATGGCGGCGGCCCTGGAAAAGCGCGAACAGGACCACCTGCACGCCCAAGAGACCATCCGGCAAAACGAACAGCGCCTGCGACGGCTGGGGATCCACCTGCAGCAGATCCGCGAAGAAGAACAGAAAAGACTGGCCATGGAGATCCATGACGACATCGGACAGATCCTCACGGCCCTGCGCTTCGATCTTTCCTGGATCCGCAACCACACAGCCACGGAAAACCCTGAAAAATTTCAGGGGCGGATCGCCAGGATGTTCTCTTTACTGGACAACGGCATGGAAAGCGTCCACCGGCTCTGCGGGCAGCTCCGACCCCGCATTCTGGACGACCTGGGGCTCGCGGAAGCCATCCGCTGGCAAGCGGAAGAATTTGCCAAGCGGACGGGAATCGACTGCGACACGCAGGGAGTGGACCCCGTCGACCTTCCCACGGAACACGCCTTGGCCCTCTTTCGGATTTTGCAGGAATCCTTGACCAACGTGGCGCGGCACGCGGGGGCACGCCGAGTGGAAGTCCGTATGAGCGCCGAGATCGGTGAGATACGGCTGGTGGTTCGAGACGACGGGCGGGGGATCGATCCGGAGGCCTGCGCAGATCCCGGGGCTTACGGCCTCATGAGTATGCGCGAGCGGGCGGCGGCGCTGGGAGGCTCCTTTCACGCGGTCCGCCATCCAGACGGGGGAACCGTGGCGGAGGCCCGCCTGCCGCTTCCCTCCACAGCAAGCCGGGAAAACCGCACGAGCAAGGAGAGCAGCACGTGATCAGGATCATTTTGGCGGACGATCACCCGGTGGTCCGGCGGGGTCTCAGGGAAATCATCTCGGAAGGCCTGCCTTCGGCTCAGGTAACGGAGGTCTCGAACGGACTGGAACTGATGCGCCGGGTTCGGGAGGTCGACTATGACATCGTCATCTTAGATCTTAGCATGCCCGGAGGCGATGGGCTGGACACTCTGGGAAAGCTCAAGAAGGAAAAGCCACGTCTGCGCGTGCTCGTCCTGACCATCCACCCGGAACGGCGCTACGCGGTCCAGTGTCTTAAGCTGGGGGCCGACGGGTACCTGACCAAGGACACCGCTCCCGACGAATTGGTGCTGGCCATCAAACGCATCGTGGCTGGCCGGCGCTACATCAGCACCACGCTGGCGGAACAACTCACGGAAGAACTGGTGGGCCCGACCGGTCCGGCCCCGCACTCGGCTCTCACCGACCGGGAATACCAAGTCTTCATCCTGATCGCCTCCGGAGAACGGATCAAGGATATCGCTGACAAGCTGCATCTGAGCGCCAAGACGGTGAGCACCTACCGGAGCCGCATCCTGGAAAAGCTCCGCTGCAGGAACACGGTGGACATCATCCGATACGCCATGGAAAACAAGCTGGTGGAATAGTTCCGACCGGCCCACCTATCCCCCCACTCGGGTAGGAAAATTCCTACACCTTTATCAGAACAATCCCACATCAAAATCAGGCGAAGATCCATTTCAGAGCGTTCCGGCATTGCTTAGGGTAGGCACGGAGGCGGTCATGCGATGGATCTATGTGGTGGATGATTCCCCGCTCTTTGTGAATCGCGTCCGGGAAGTGGTGGACGAGTTCCCCGACGCGGCCCTCTTGGGCATGTCGAACAACCTGAAGGACGCCTGGATGGAAATCAGGGAGTGGAAACCTGATATCGTCGTGGTGGATCTGCAGCTGGGGGAAGAAAGCGGGCTGGTGCTCTTGCATCGCATCAAGAAAGAACTGCCCGATATGCGAGTGATCATGACCACCGGATCTCTCTTTCCCCAATACCGGAAACAGTGCCTGCAAGCGGGTGCGGACGGATTCGTATCCAAAGGTGGCGATCCAGCTCAGGAACTGGTCCAAGCCCTCCGCGCCTGCATGAAGGGATGAAAGGGAACCGTCTGGAAAACGGAATGCACATGTCTAGGGAACTGATGAACAAAGGAGGTAGAACGATGAAACGACGAGTCGGAAACCAGCGATACACCCCATTCACCGGATGGGCCCTGGCCCTGCTGTGCGCCATGATCCTTACGGCGGGTCCGTGCGCGCGATCCTACGCAGCCGCGACTCCCACCGACCGGCTGCCGGATCTTGCCGAACAGGTCAAACACAGCGTGGTCAACATCTTCACCACCCAGGTGGTCAAGGCCCCCATGAACCCCCTCATGGACCCGAATTCCCCTTTCCGGAACTTCTTCGGCGATGACTTCTTCAGGCACTTTTTCGGCAACATGCCGCAACAGAAGATGAAGACCCACGCACTGGGTTCCGGTTTCATCATTGATGCCAACAAGGGGCTCATTCTCACCAACAACCACGTGGTGGCCAAGGCCACCGAGGTCAAGGTCAAGCTCGACAGTGGCCGGGAATACAAGGCCAAGATCCTGGGACAAGATCCCAAGACGGATCTGGCGCTGATCCAGGTCAAGCCGGACAAGGGCTTTCCCAAGGCCCTGTCCCTGGGGGATTCGGATGCCGTGCGGGTGGGCGACTGGGTTCTGGCGGTCGGCAACCCCTTCGGACTGGGCCAAACGGTCACGGTGGGCATCATCAGTGCCAAGGGGCGCATTATCGGTGCCGGCCCCTATGACGATTTCCTGCAAACAGACGCCGCCATCAACCCGGGAAACAGCGGCGGTCCGCTTCTGGACATGAACGGACGGGTCATCGGGATCAACACGGCCATCGTGGCCCACGGGCAGGGCATTGGTTTCGCCATTCCCATCAACATGGCCAAAGAGCTCCTGCCCCAGCTGGAATCGGGCAAGGTCGTGCGCGGCTGGCTCGGTGTCACCATCCAAGATCTGACCCCGGAACTGGCCAAGCATTTCGGCATCCGGGATCAGAAGGGAGTGCTCATTTCCGGCTTGCTGCCCGGAAGCCCGGCGCAAAAGGCAGGTCTGCAACAGGGGGATGTGATCGTCTCCTTTAACGGCCAGAAGGTGGACAACGCCCGAAGCCTGTCTCGCATGGTGGCCGCCGTCCAGCCCGGCACCCGGGTGGCCGTCGACATCATTCGGGACGGACACAACAGACAAATCCTTGTCACCCTGGCACAGATGCCTCAGGAAGGAGTGGAGACGGTCGGCACAGAGAGTGAAGACTGGGGTATCCACGTGCAGGACCTCACGCCGGAAATCGCAGGACGCCTGGGACTGGACACGATTACCCAAGGGGTGGTCATCAGTGACATCCAGCCGGGAAGTCCGGCGGCCATGGCGGGCTTAAGGCCCGGAGATCTCATCGTGGAGGTGAACCGGCACAAGATCAAGAATGTCCAGGACTATACCGAAGCGCTTCGACGCTCGTCTGACCATAAGAGCCTGCTCCTCCTGGTCCGACGGGGCGAAAGCAGCCTCTACGTGGTCCTGCAAAAAGACTAGGGGAGCGTCTGACAATGGCCTCTGGCCCTTCTGGGGCTCTTTCCAGCCAGTTGAAATCCACCGGTCCCGTGGTGCTTTTGAATTCCCAGACAGCTTTGTAGGGGCGGGTTCAGAACCCGCCCCTACGGCTGAAACGCCAGAACGGCCTTGTATCCCGGAGCCTTTTTCCTTTTCGGACAAGTCCTTAGGACGCGATGACCTTTTTCAGGTCGATATTGTAGCGCTTCATGCGGTTCCAGATGGTGACGCGGCTCACCCCCAGGATGCGGGCCGCTTCGCTCTGGTTGCCGCCCGTTTGCCGCAGCACGTCGATCAATTCCTGGCGCTTGTCACGCGGTCCCGGCAGCGATGGGCCGCGTTTTCCGTACAGGGATTCCCGTGGAAGATTCGGTTCCGTGAAGGACGCTGACGGCCGAAGGATATGGGGCGGCAGGTGTTCGGGTTGAATCACCCCTTCCCCTGCCAGCACGCACGCATACTCCAGAGCGCTTTTCAGCTCGCGCACGTTTCCAGGCCACGCGTACGCCATGAGATGGGCCATGGCCTTCGGGCTCAGCCCCTGGATCCTTCTTCCCTTCTTTCGGTGCCTGGAAAGAAAGGCATCCGCCAGAAGCGGCAGATCCTCCATCCTTTCCCGCAGCGGAGGCAGATGGATGGGAATCACGTTGATCCGAAAGAAAAAGTCCTCCCGGAAGGCCCCCTCCCGCACCATGCGGGGAAGATCCCGGTTGGTGGCCGTGATGATGCGCACGTCCACCGGGATGGGCCGGTGGTCCCCCACCCGTTCCACCTGCTTGTTTTCCAGCACCCGCAGCAGCTTGACCTGGATCGACAGAGGCACATCGCCGATTTCGTCCAGAAAGATGTCCCCGCCGTTGGCGGCCTCGAAACGTCCCTCCCGGTGGCTGGTGGCCCCGGTAAAGGCGCCTTTCACGTGGCCGAAAAGCTCGCTTTCCAACAGGGATTCATTGAGCGCTGCACAGTTGACCTGAATGTAAGGCCCGTCCCGGTGGGGACCCAAATCATGGATGGCCCGGGCGAAGAGCTCTTTGCCGGTACCGCTTTCTCCGTAAATGATCGCGGGGGCATCGCTTTGGGCCGCCTTCTCCGTGATGTCGTAGGCCTTTTGCATAGCGGGCGAGGTGCCGATGATACCGTGAAATCCCTTTTCGCTTTCCAGGAGCCGGGAGAGCTGGACGATCTGCTCTTCCTTCCGGTCCAGCTCGGAAATGTCCGTTATGGTTTCCACCGCCCCGATCACCCGCCCCCCTTTATCCCGAAGGACCGAGGCGTTCTTCACGGCATGGAGATACCCGCCGTCCTTTCGCATGATGAAACAGCGCTTGTTTCGCAAGCTACCGGATACAAAAAGGGAACACCATTTGCCGCCGCTTCCGATGCGCTCCCCCTCGCAGGTGTCGCAATGAAAGAGGGTGCACGATCGGCCCAGGAGCTCCTGTCGGCCGTAGCCCGTCATGCGCAACAAGGCTTCGTTCACCATGAGGACCGTTCCATCCGAGGCCACCACCATGAGCCCGTCGTTCATGGTGTTGAGGATTTCTTCCAGATAGTCATGGATATCCGGCATCGTGAAGACCTGCCCCATCGCTTTTTCACTCATGGTTCATAACACCTGTTAAGAAGTATAGGGGCGATGCACAGCAAACTCAAGGCACGTGCCGAAGAAAGCCGAGAGGGCCTCCTTATCCCGCGTGGGGGGGGCCTCGGGGTGGGACGGCTTGCCACTTTTTGCCCCGCGGGGCTCAAGCCCCGCGGTGACCAGTGAAAGCCTCGGAAAGCCGCACAGGCTCTTTTCTCAATAGACCAGCGTGGCGTTGGCCTCCAGGATGTGCTGGGTGAGGGCGCCGGCCGCGGTGACGGTTGCGCCGGGAATGAGTTCGTGTTCTTCGATCTTCCGTTCCTTGATGCAGGGACCGCACACCAGGATCTTGCCGCCCGCCTCCACGTAGCTCTCCACCAGGTCCTTCAAGGGCGGCAGTCCCGCTGCGAAGACATGTTGGAGACACCCCTGGGTGGCCAAAAAGACCGCCGGGCCCTGCAGCACCACCACGGCCTCCACATCCATGGCCTGGGCCGCATTGGCCATCACAAACGGAAGACTGGCCCGCTCCGGGTCGTCCCCGGCGTGGGTCACGATGTAGACGATCTTTTCCGTATCCGCCATTTCCTTTCTCCTTTCACGTTTGATCTTTTCGGTTTTGCCCATTGCCACTGGAAGACACCCGACGAGCCAAAAACGACGCCAGGTCTTGGACGTCCGCGCCCGCCTTCTTCAGGTTGCCCATGCAGATGGGGCACATGGACAGGATCGGCGCCCCTGTTTGCTTCAGCTGGTCCACCCGCCGTTCCACAATCTCCCGGGAAAGCTTGGGAGAAACCGATTCCGCCGGCCCGCCGCAGCAGTGGGTCAAGGGCCCCGACTGCTGCACATCGGCCACGGCCACCCCCACGTCCCTCAGCACACGGCGGGGCACGTGGGAAAGTTTGAGATAGCGGCCGAAGAAACAGGGATCGTGCAACGTCACTCGCGTCCCGTTGGGTTCCCCCTGGAGGCGGAGCAGTTCGAAATAGGTGCGCACCTCGAACTCAGCTCCCACGTACTTGGGATACAGGACCTTGAAAGCATAGGTGGTGTGGGGATCCACGGTGATGAGGGTGCGCACGCCGGCCTCCTGCAGCCGCTTGGCCACGAAACGGGCGTGTGCTTCAAAGGCTTCCTGATCCCCCAGGTCATAGAGCAAAATACCGCTATAGAGGTCCAAGTCCGGCCGGTAGGCGAATCGAACTCCCGACCGGCGCAGCAACGCCACCATGTCCTTGAGGATCTGCTCGTAAGGGGCCCGTTCTTTGGGCGTGGTCATGAAGAGGGAGCCCACCTGGACCAGGCGTTTGGGAATCCAGGATCCGTACCCCACCAAGGGGGCCCAGCTCGTGTCCTCCAAGGCCTCCAGCTGCCGGGTGATCCTCTCGATGAAGGGAACCGACTGGACCATGAGCCCCGTATAGAAGAGAGTGCTCCCGTCTCGAGGGAGGTCGAGGTTTTTCCACCACCGATTCATGACAAAATGGAAGGCTCCGAAAGGATTCCGGGTCTTCCGCACGTTGCCCGCAATGAGGTCCACAATCGCCTTAGGATGGTACATGGCCGTCTCTCCTCCAATGGTGGAGCACATAGCGGCGAAGCCCCAGGATCAGCTCGCCGGGATTCGCCTCACGGGGACATGTCTGGGTGCACAGTCCGCAATGGAGGCACCGCCAGAGCTCCACACCGTTTTCCAGGATGCGATCCCGGGCTCCTATCTGGGCATATCGAATCATCTGCCTGGGAAAATGTTCGTAGATAAGGGGGCAGATGGCGGCACACGTGCCGCAGTTGAAACAGTCCAAGGTGGTGGACACCCCGAACCGCTCCAGCTCATCTGGAAAGGAAAGGTCCACAAAAGCCATGCCGAATCTCCTCTTTAGCCGTTCCATGCAGCCTGCACGCAGGCGCCGAGCCGATTTAGTCCTTCGCCCGATAGGTGAAGTAGGCCCCTTGTTTCTCGCCTTCCAGGACCGCACCGTATTTTTTGAGGGATGCGATCCACCAGAGAACCTCGCCGGCGGGAAGCCCCACAGCCTCCGCGATTTCAGGAACCGTTCTCGGTCCTTTCTTCAGTTCCCCGGTGATGGAAGCGATGATCTTCTTCTGTTCCTTCACCTGCGCCGATACTCGACGAATGGTTTCCTTGCGGGCCGCCCGCAGCGCCTTCATCACTTCTTTGTCCGCACCTTTTTTTGTTGCTCCCTGTTCCTTGCCCATGGAACCTTCTCCCGATCTGTGGAATTCTTGGGGGACCGTGCACTTCACGCCGCCTCGTGGGAGGCGATGGCATCCACCATGGCTTCAAACTGGGCCAGCGTGGACCCCTTCACCTGGATAGCCCCGGAGGGACACGCGGCCACACAGGCCCCACAACCCAGGCACAGGGCCTGGACCACGCGGGCACGGCGCACCGTTTCTCCATTGACCACCACGTCCACCAGCTCAATGGCCCCGTCCGCCAGACAGGCCTCCACGCAGGAGCCCGTCCCTTGGCACTTTTCCATATCCACTTCCGCCACGAAGGGATCCAACTGCACGTATCCCTTGGCCAGCAACGAGGCCGCCTTGGACGCCGCCGCCGAAGCGGCGTTGCACGCCTCGCTCACATCCATGGGGGCCTGACAGGTCCCGGCCAGAAGAAGCCCCGTGGTGGCCAGCTCCACGGGACGCAACTTGGGATGCACTTCCAGCAGGAATCGATCCGCTCCCACGGGCAGCTTCATCAAGTCCACCAAATCCTGAATCCCCGTAGGCTCCATACCAACGGCCAACACCACCAGGTCGGCCGGGACCTGCACCTCTTCTCCGAACGTCAGGGCGTCTTTAACGCGCACCACCAGGGGCGTGCCGGAGGAACCGTCGGAACGTTCCACCCGGGGCGGATCTTCCGGTTCGAAGCGCAGAAAGAGCACCTTGTTGCGGGCCGCTTCCTGGTAGAGCTCTTCCTGGCCCCGGCCGTAGGCCCGGATATCGCGATAGAACTCAAAAACACGCGTTTCAGGGTAGCGGGTGCGCACCTGGTTGGCGGCAAAAAGGGTGGCCGAACAGCAGGTTCTGGAACAATATTCGTTGAGATACCCCGATGCGTCCTCTTCGTGGATGCCCGGGATCTGACGGCTGCCCACACAATGGATCATGGCGATGCTTCGGATGGGACGCCCGGAAAGCATCAGCACGGACCCGTCCGCTTGGGCGTCCCGCAAGGCTTCGATGAACTGGGGAAGGGTCATCACCTCCGGCAGCTCACCGTAGCCGTATTCGCCCTTTCGGGGTGTGTAGGGTTTGAATCCCGTGGCCAGCACCACCACGCCCGTCTCCACCTGGATGCGCCCTTTTTCGGTGGGAAGCGGGCCGAGAAGAACACCCCGGGACGGGACGAAGACGGGCTCCCCGTCGCCGGCGGGAGGAAGATTGGACGGCGGGACTGCGTCCTCCGCTGCGGGCGGTTCCACCTGAAGTTCCAGGGAAAAATTCCCCACGTACCCGTCGAATCCCACCACTTGGGCACAGGGATAGAACGTGATGGCCGGATGTTCCATGACCCGGCGGGCCAGGGAAAGGATCGCCTCGGAGGCCGCCTCTCCCGTGGGTGCCAACCGATCCAAACGCGCCACCCGACCGCCCGCAAAGGGCGTCTTTTCCAAAAGGGCCACCTGGAAGCCTCGATCGGCCAGGTCCACGGCCGCCCTGAGCCCCGCGATCCCCGCACCGATCACCGTGGCATGCCGGCGGGCTTCCACCCGCAACGGCTCCAGCGGCTCCAGAAGCCGTGCCTTGGCCGCCGCCGCCGAAATCAGTTGGAAGGCCTTTTCGGTGGCCGGCTCTCCATGGTGCACCCAACTCACCTGTTCCCGAATGTTGGCGTGCTCATACACATAGGGGTTGGCACCGGCGCGCTCCAAGGCACTTCGGAAGGTCATCTCGTGAAGGCTGGGCGAACAGGAAGCCACCACGATCCGGTTGACCTTGCCGCTGCGGATATCCTCCATGATCAGTTCCTGACCGGGATCGGAACACATGAACATGTTGCGGCGCGCCACCGCCACGCCGGGGATCTTCTCCGCCTTTTCACACAGCACCTCCACGTCCACATGGTCGGAGATGTTCCCACCGCAGTGGCAGATATAGATACCGACCCGAGGCGCGTCGCTGCCGTCGGACGCAAGGTTGCGTTTTTCTTCCATGGATACTCTCCGCTCTGAAAAACCACCCTGGCGATAGGTCATGACAACACAGGACGAAAGCCGTCCTGACCGTGATCCGCCCTGGGGAACGTGTCCAGGTTCCCCACGAGCCGCCACCGGGGGATTTTCCTTTTCGAAAGCCTTAAGCCACAGCCCCCAGGCCCTTCTTCCGCGATTCCAGGTAGTTGGCCGCATGCATGGCCGCAGCGCTCGCTTCCGCAATGCTGTCCACAATGTCCTTCAACCCCACGGCGGCACCTGCTGCAAAAATTCCCTCTTCCACCGTGCGGGTGGGAGCCAGCTTGGGCTCGGGACCGCTGATGAAGCCGTCCGGCCCCACCGTCAGGGGACAGCGTCCCTGCGGGTTCCAGCCCGGCACCTTTCCCGAGGACAAAACCACCAGATCGTGGGACACCTGGGTCGTTCCGCCGCTCATCTGGTCTTCATAACGGACTGTCACGGACCCGTCTTCCCCCGGTTCGATCAGGGCCACCTTGGCCTTCACGAACTGGATACCCATGGCCTGGGCGTTTTGGAAAAACTGCTCGTAGCCTTTCCCGAAAGCGCGTATGTCCATGTAGTAGATCGTGATATCCGCAAGCGGCAGGGCCCCGGAAAGCAACATGGCCTGCTTGATGGCATACATGCAGCAAATGCGCGAGCAATAGGGGATCCCCATGCTCTTGTCCCGGGATCCAGCGCACTGGACGAAGGCGATGGAATCGGGTTCCATGCCGTCGGAAGGCCGCAAGACCCGGTTGTAAGGACCATGGGGCGCCAGGAGCCGCTCCATCTGCAGCCCGGTGATCACATTGGGGATGGTGCCCGATCCGTATTGCGCCTTGTCTTCAAGAGGCGTCACGGAAAAGCCCGTGGCCACCACCGCCGTGAGGGCCTCGATGATCAAGGTTTCCGGCTTTTGGTCGTAAACCACGGCCCCCGTAGGGCAGACCTTGGCGCAGGTGCCGCACAACATGCAATGGTCCGGATCCATCACCGCAATTTGCGGAACGGCGTTGGAAAAAGGGACGCAAATGGCCTTCCGGGCGGCGAAGTTTCCCTGGTCGGGATCGGGCACGTACACAGGACAATGGTATTCGCACTGGCGGCAGCCAATGCACTTGTCCTCGTCCACGTACCGGGGTTTCTTGCGGACCACGGCCCGCACACGCCCCTGCCCGTCCTTTTCCATGCTTTCCAGCTCACAGTAGGTGAGGATCGTGATCTTGGGGTGATGGGCCGCCGCCGCCATCTTGGGCGTGGTGATACAACTGGCGCAGTCCAGCGTGGGAAACACCTTGGAAAGCCGGATCATGGTCCCGCCGATGGACGCATCCCTTTCCACCACCGCGACGGAGTAATCCTGGTCGGCCAGGTCCAACGCAGCCTGTAGTCCCGCAATGCCCCCCCCCACCACCAGCGCGTCGTAGGAAAGGGTTTGATTGATTCCCATGAACTTCCTCCATTCCCGCGTGTCCACGTGCATTGGCCGATTCGGTGCCTGGGCGCTTGTCCGCAAACGTCCAGGTTTGCTCCCTGCGGACCCGTGCTGCCAGCCTGGGCTTTAAGCGGTAGGGGCGGGTTCCGAACACGCCCCTACAAGGCTCAAAAAGAGCCGCAGGGCACAGCGGAATTTCCACTAGTTAGAAACTTCCCGAAAGACTGAAAGGACATTGTCAGGCGCCCTCCTAGGCGCTTTCGGCCGCGGCCGCCGCTTCCTCGGAGGTCTTTGTTTCACTGCCCGGAGGCCCCAGCTCCCGGATGACTTCCTGCATCTGCTTGACCTCATTGACAAACGCCCGCGTGCACACGGTACAGATGGAGGTGAGGCGGAGCCTGCGGATGTCGAGCCCCCGCTGTTTCATGAGCTGGTAGACACGATCGATCCGCTTGGCCAACGCCTCGTAGGCGCCCTCGTAGGGACATTCCACACCGCAACTCATGACGATGATCCCGGAAATACCCTTGTCGAAACAGCGCAAATAGAATTCTTCCGGGAAGAGCACCGGCGCCTTGACCTTCAGGATGTACGTATTGGCCGGATAGGTGATGTGTGCCTGCCCGACGGCATCAGCCCCCGGGTAGGCACAGCTTTCGGTCGCCAAAATAAGGATCTTGCCTTCGCCTGCGGGTGCTCCCATGGCGTTTGTCCCCTTATTTTTTGCGCATGACGAAAATCCGTTCATATCCATCGGCCTCCAGGTGGCCCAGGTACTCGTGGCCCACCTTTTTGGCCCACACCGGGATGTCGTTCTTGGTGCCGGGATCGTTGGAAAGGATCTCCAACACTTCGCCCACCTTCACCTTGCCGATGGCCTTTTTGGCTTCCAAAAGGGGACCCGGACACGCGCTCCCGCGTGCATCCACTACACTGGCTGCCTGAAGGGAATTGAGATCCATAGCGGTCATGATGCGACTCCTTTCTTGTCTTCCTTGCTTTCGTCTGAGAACCGACCCACGCAGCAGGTGGATCTTTCGAACACCGCCCCCGGGGGAGGCAAAGCTCATGCCACGTTTTTGCATGAAACGCTTAACACCTGGGAGTTACAGGAATTTTAACAGAATACCCCCAGGCCTCTTTTTTACCCGCGAGCCGGCCGAGCGCAGGGGCCCGCGGGGCTCCGCGCCTCTTGGAAAGGTGCTTTTTCCTTGCATTGTTGCGACCGTACGTGATGGACCCTCACGGGAAAGAGCAAGCGCCAAGACCTGTCTCGGGGCCCAAGAACACCTGTCCACTTAATAACAGCTGTTAATTGCTTTAACGCATTTTGAACACTTTCTGGAAACAGGGGCCGCCCCCCGACGGGGCGCCGTTTCCTCCCTGGAGCGCAAAAAAGCGGGAGACGGTATCCGGGTATGGTTGGCAGGGATTTTGCTCTTGTTCGTTGGGTGTGCCCGTCTGGAAAGTCGGGACATCACGGGCCGGAAAGGATCCGGGAATCAAGTCCAGTGAACCGTTAGGATGAAGAAAGGAGCCCCATCATGAAGCTTTGTTTTGTTATTTCCATTGGATTCGAGCGTTCGGGCAGTGCCACCCGTGCCATGCAGTTCGCCAGCATCGCGGCGGAAGAAGGACACCACGTGGAGATCTTCTTGATCGACGACGCCATCCATTGGGCTCAGATCGGCATGGCGGAAGGGATTCGCTCTTCCACGGGTGAACACATGAAGGACCTTCTGGACACCCTGATCCGGCAAAAGACGCCCATTCACGTGTGCAAGGCCTGCGCGGACAAGCGCCTGGTGTCACCGGACGACCTGGTGGATGGCGCGATCATCTCCCCCGCCCCGGTGCTGGTCAAGATGATGGGGGATCCGGAATACAAGGTGCTCACCTTCTAAAAGGTTTGGGGGCATGTTTCAGCGAATCCTTGTGGCCTTCAAGTTTTCCCCGGCGGGCGCCCGGGCCCTCACGCAGGCGGCCGAGCTGGCCAAGATTCACGGGGCCCGCCTGCACATCTTTCACGCCCTCGACTACAGGCTCCTGCACCCGGCGACGCCCGATGAGCGCATCGCGGCCATGACCCGGGAAGCGGAGGAGCGCTTCAACCAGGAATACAAGAAATTCCTGGGGGGCTATCCACGGTACGCGTTCAATTGTTGGGAAGCCGACCCGTCGGTGGAGATCTGCAAGCTGGCGCTGGACATGGAGGCGGACCTGGTGGTGATCGGCTGCCACCAGGTGAGTAACCGCCCCGGCATCTCCAGGCTTGGCATGGTGGGAATGACCATCGTGCAGATGGCGCCCTGCATGGTGCTGCTGATACCCTGCCCCCGCCCCTGAGGGGGCGTTGGACGAAGCGAGGGAGAGCGGAATGGACCTCCGCCAATCGTGGAACCATCCTCAAAACGGCTATCGCCGGAACCGGGATCGTCTTGAGCGCCTTTCCCGCCTCTTGTGCGCCGGAGGTTAAGATCCCGGGTGATCCGTTTGGACGTCTTGTGCTCCTGATCTTGGGCCCGGGCGGGCGCAGGTTCGAGGAAGCGCCCCACGCGGCGAACCACCTGCCCGGACCCGACAGCCCCTTTGACCACCCCTCGGTTTTCCACACCTTCCGCCGTCCCAAACCGCCACGCATGCCGCTTAAGAGCCTGTCCGAGAACGCCCTTCCTTTCCATAAAAGACCTGCGCGGCCAAAAGAATGCGCACCCCCCGGTGTTTTCGGATGGCCTTTTCGGATAGCCTCCTTGTGAACCGCCCACGCCGGTGGCGTGGACAAGGGGGTGCCGCCTGGGCCATCTTCCCTGGCAGCCGTAGCGACACGCTGGTTTCGTTTTATGGCAACGTGCTCCACACGCCGGGGTTGGCTTTCGGGGACAAGGTTCTTTCAGTGCAGTTTGGTCCCCCCTTTCCGTCAGGGATCCTGCCCACTGAATGGGCCGGTGCTCGGTGGGCGGGACAATCCGCCAGGGCTTCGTTCCTGCGCTGTTTCGGCCGCCATGCCGCGGATGCCGGCCAGGGAAAAGCGGGTGATGTGGTCCACCAGGCGCCGCACCATGTGGGGTGAAAGCGGGGATCGCAACAAATACTCCAGATCGGCGGTCTGCATCAGATAGGGGGCTCGGCACTGGCCGATGACACTCAGATCGCACAACAGGACCCGAGGATCGTCCGGGTCGGTGTGCAGCAGGTCCGCCAGGATCCGCAAAAGCACCCGGCGGCGCGGTTCGATGAGCTCACGCCAGAGGTGGGTCACAAGCCCCGTGGGGTGAATGAGCTCCATGAGATAAAGGCGGGAAAAGGGACGATTGGCCTCGGTATCCAGTAGATTCCTGAGCAGGTCTTCCACAAAGGCCCGCAGTCTCTTTTCGGGCGGCCAATCCTCGGGGATCTGGGCCACCGAGGGCTTGGCCAGCGAAAAGGCGTGCCTCCAGGCCTCCACGTAGAGAGCGGCCTTGCCGCCGAAGTGGTAATTGACCGCCGCCACGTTGGTCCGGGCCCGGCGGCAGATGTCCGCCACCCGGGCTGCGTGGAAACCCTTTTCGGCAAAGACCCGGCAGGCGGCCTCCAGCAGTCGCCGGCGGGTCTGCATCCCATCGCGCCTTGGTTTCACAGAGGGTTCCTCCCGGGAACGGCCGCGCCGGCCCCACATTTCATTTGACAATCTAAATAAAGTGCCGTAGAGACCAAACCCAATGAGAATTTGAAACAGGCATTTAAGGTTGTCAAGGCGCATCTGCCAATGGACACGCCCAGCCGCAAAGGGAGATTTTCCATGAAGAAACGCATGGGTTCTTTCCTTCAGCCCACCGGCAACACGGAAGGGCGCCGGGGTGGCGCCTTTCAACCATGGGTCGCCTTTCTGGCCATGGGGCTTTGGGTTCTCCTGGGCCAGGCCCTTTCGGTCCCGGCCGCTCCCCCCGCCCACGGCGGAGGCCAACCGCTCCCGGTGGGGGTGGTTCCAGTGGTGGAACGGGACGTGAATCCGCCCGCGGAATACGTGGGGCACGTGGAAGCCATCCAGACGGTGGATCTGAAGGCCCGGGTGGAAGGGTTTTTACAGGAAGTGCGCTTTCAAGAAGGCGCTGCGATCCAGGAGGGAGACGTTCTCTATGTGATCGAGCAGGACCTGTACCAAGCGCGGGTTGCGGCCAGCAAGGCCCAGGTGGCCCAGGCTCGTGCGGTGCTGGAACGGGCCCAGCGCTATCTCAAGCGGCTTCAGGCGGCCCGACCGGCAAGTGTGCCGGCCACGGACATGGACACCGCGCTCACACAGGTCATGGAAGCACGCGCCAATCTGGAAGCGGCCAAGGCGCAACTGGCCATCGACCGGATCAACCTGGCCTACACGGTGATTCGAGCGCCCATCGGGGGACGCATCGGGCGCACCGCCTTCACCCGCGGCAACCTGGTGGGGCCCTCTTCAGGGACTCTGGCCACCGTGGTGCAGATGGATCCCATTCGGGTGGTCTATTCGGTCAGTGAAAACGATGCATCGGCCATCCAGGCGGCCTTGCGGGACGCCGCGTCCGAACCGGAAGGACGGCTTCTGACCCCCAGGCTGCGCCTCGGCGATGGGAGCACCTACCCCCACACCGGTCGCGTGGACTTCGTGGACAACCAGGTGGATGCGACCACGGCCACCCTCGCCGTCCGCGCCCGCTTCCCCAACCCGGAAGGCCGACTGATCCCCGGCCAGTACGTGACGGTGCTGGTCAAAAACCGTTCCTCCCGCCTCATGCCGGTGGTGCCTCAGGCGGCGGTGCTCGTCAACTCGCAGGGCCGTTACGTGCTGGTGGTGGATGACAAGAACCAGGTGGCGGCCCGCCCTGTCAGGCTGGGGCCTGCGCTGGAAACGCAATGGGCCGTGGAATCCGGGCTGAAACCGGGCGAAAGAGTGATTGTTCAGGGCATCCAGAAGGTGCGTCCGGGAATGACCGTTGTGCCCCGAGTCGTGCAGGGCAAAGGGAGGTAACGGCCATGTTTTCGCGCATCTTCATCGAGCGCCCACGCCTGGCGGCGGTGGTTTCCATCGTCATCACCCTGGGCGGGCTCATCGCCCTTTTCAACATCCCGGTGGCCCAGTATCCCCAAATCACCCCGCCCCAAATCTTTGTCCAAGCCGTCTACCCGGGAGCCAGCGCCCAGGTGCTGGCAGACACCGTGGCCGCGCCCATCGAAAAGGAAGTGAACGGGGTGGAAAACATGCTCTACATGTCCTCCACCTGTTCCGACAGCGGCGTCTATCAGCTTTCGGTGACCTTCGCCGTGGGCACCGACCCGGATATCGACCAGGTGAATTTGCAAAACCGGGTGCAGCTGGCCACCGCCAAACTGCCGCAGGAAGTGGTGGACCAGGGCATCACCGTGCGGCGCCGGTCCTCGGACATCATGGCCGTGGTGAGCTTTTACTCCCCCAAGGGATCCCGGGACATGCTCTATCTCAGCAACTACGTGAGCCGGTATGTGCAGGATGCCCTGGTGCGCCTTCCCGGCGTGAGCGATGTGTTCATCTTCGGGGAAAAGGAATACAGCCTGCGCATCTGGCTCAACCCGGACCGCATGACCGCCCTGGGGATCACGGCCGACGACGTGATCGGTGCCGTGCGACGCCAGAACATCCAGGCGGCCGTGGGATCCATCGGGCGGGAGCCCGTTCGGGCCGACCAGCAGCTCCAGTTCACCGTCCGAGCCCGGGGGCGCCTGCAATCCCCTGACGAGTTTGGAAACATTGTGATCCGAAGCAACGATCAGGGCGGCCTGGTGCGCCTGCGGGACGTGGCCCGGGTGGAACTGGCGGCCCGGGACTACTCCACCCAGTCCATCCTGAACGGTCGCCCCGCCGCCAGCATAGCGGTCTATCGCGCCACGGGGGCCAATTCCCTGGACACCATGAAAGCCGTGCGGGCCGAGCTGGAAAAGATCGCCCGGGAGATGCCCGAAGATCTGGACTACCAGATCATCCTGGACACCACCCGTTATGTGTCCGCCGCCATTCGGGAAATCCGCTTCACCCTGGTGCTCACCTTCTGCCTCGTCCTGCTGGTCAACTACATCTTTCTGCAGGACTGGCGGGCCACGCTGGTTCCCACGGCCACCATCCCGGTTTCGCTCATCGGCACCTTCGCCGTTCTCCTGGCCCTGGGCTACAGCGCCAACACCATCTCGCTCTTCGCCCTCATCATGGCCATCGGGCTGGTGGTGGACGACTCCATCGTGGTGGTGGAAAACGTCTACCGCGTCATGGCGGAGGAGGGCCTGGTCCCCAAGGAGGCCACTATCCGGAGCATGGAACAGGTGACGGGCCCCATCATCGCCACCACCCTGGTGCTTCTCGCCATCTTCGTGCCGGTGGCCTTCATGCCGGGCATTTCGGGCCAGCTCTACAAGCAATTCGCCGTGACCATCTGCACCTCGGTGCTCATTTCCACCCTGTGCGCCCTCACCCTGAGCCCGGCCCTGTGCGCCACCCTGCTTCGGCCCTACCGGGCCCCGCGCCGGGGCCCCTTCGCCTGGTTCAACCGGGCCTTGGCCGTGGCCCGCCGGGGCTACGTGGCCGGATCCGGCCTGCTCATCCGCAAGGCCTTACTGGGGCTTGTGCTCCTGGCCGCCGTTCTGGCGGGCACCGGATTGCTTTTCAAGACCCGCCCCACCAGCTTCCTGCCCAACGAAGATCAGGGCTATTTCTTCGTCAACACCCAGCTTCCGGAAGGCGCCTCCCTGGCGCGCACCAGCGCCGTCATGGAACGGATCACGGCGGAAATAAAATCCCTCGCCGGGGTCAAGGACGTGATCGGGGTGAGCGGGTTCAGTCTGCTGAGCGGTCAAGCGGCCAATGTGGGACTCGGCGTCGCCATCCTCAAGCCCTGGGACGAGAGGCAGGGCGCCGGTCTGCATGTGGACGCCATCGTAAGGCGCACCCAGGGGATCCTGGCCGCGATTCCCGAAGCCAATTCCTTTGCCTTCGCCCCACCGCCCATCTTCGGCCTGGGCCGTAGCGGGGGCTTCGATTTCCGCCTTCTGGCCAGGGAGGGCCAAAGCCCTCAGGAGCTCTTCGGCGTGGCCATGTCGCTCATGATGGCCGCCAACCAGAACCCTGTGCTCTCCCGGGTCTTCACCACCTACACGGCCAACACGCCCCAGATTTTCCTCAACGTGGACCGGACCCGCGCCGAGTACCTGAAGGTGCCCGTGAGCCGCATCTTCTCCACGCTCCAGGCCCAACTGGGGTCCAGCTACGTCAACGACTTCAACCTGTTCGACCGAACCTACCAGGTGAAGGTCCAGGCGGAATCGTCCTTCCGGGACGACATTTCGGATATCCAGCGTCTCTATGTGCGAAGCGACACGGGCCGGATGATCCCCTTGAGCAGCCTGGCGACCCTGTCCACGACCCTCAGCCCCCAGCTGGTCACGCGATACAACCTGTTTCCCAGCGCGGACTTCAACGGTCAGGCGGCTCCAGGCTACTCCTCCGGGCAGGCCATGGACGCCATGGAGCAGGTGGCGGCCAAGGTGCTTCCGCCCGGCTACGGTTTTCAATGGTCGTCCGCTTCCTACCAGGAAAAGCAGGCCTCCGGGCAGGTGGTCTGGCTCTTTGCCCTGGCCGTTGTCTTCGGCTATCTCTTCCTGGTGGGCCAGTATGAAAGCTGGAACATCCCGCTGGCCATCATCTTCTACATCCCCGTGGCGGCCTTGGGCGCCCTGGCCGGCCTGGCTCTTCTGGGCATGTCGCTGAGCATCTACGCCCAGATCGGCTTGGTGCTCCTGGTGGGCCTGGCCGCCAAAAACGCCATCCTGATCGTGGAATTCGCCCGGGACAGCCGCCAGCAAGGCCAATCCGTCCAGGAAGCCGCCTTGACGGCGGCCGCCCTGCGGTTCCGGCCCGTGCTCATGACCGCCTTCACCTTCATCCTGGGTGTGGCGCCCATGGTGATCGCCACGGGCGCCGGGGCGGGAAGCCGCCGGGCCATCGGCACCACGGTCTTTTCCGGCATGCTGGTCTGCACGGTACTCGGCATCTTCCTCATTCCTTTCCTCTTTTACGCCTTCCAGACGGTACGGGAGAAAGGCCATGCGTGGCGGCGGAGCAAGGAGCAAGGAAGCAAAGGTTAAAGGATCCATGACGATGCAAAGGCCCTGGAAACACGATGGGAACCGACGCCCAATGGCCCACACGGCGGCCCTGCTGCTCGTGGCGGTCGTCCTGGTGGGTTGTGCCACGGTGGGCCCCGACTACAGTCCTCCCGCCATGAAGGCGCCTCCCACCTGGCAGGCCGACGGCGGGGATCGCTGGAACGAGAGCCCCCCGCCCCCCCAAAGCCTGGCCCGGTGGTGGGACACCCTGGGCGATCCGGTGCTGACCCGCCTGGTGCAGGAGGCCCTGAGCGGCAACCTGGATCTCAAGAGCGCTGAGGCGAGGATTCGGGAAGCCAGAGCCCTTCGCGGGATCCAGCGGGCGTCCCTCTTTCCTTCCGTGGATGGGTCCGCAACGGCCCTTCGACAGCGCACCAGCCAAAACGGCACCGCCGGAAGCGGGGTGGAAACGGACTTTTATCAGGCGGGATTCGACGCCGGCTGGGAACTGGATCTTTTCGGAGGCAACCGACGAGCCCTGGAAGCGGCCCAGGCGGATTGGGAGGCGGCACAGGCCTTTCGCAACGAGGTGCAGGCGAGCCTGGCCGCCGAGGTGGCCCGAAACTACGTGGAGCTGCGAACCTACCAGGAACGATTGGCCCTGGCGCGGACCAACATTGGGATTCAAAAAGCCACCTATGAGCTGAATCTTTCCCGGTTCCAGGCCGGTCTGATCGATGAGCTGCCTCTCCAGCAGTCGCTCTACAACCTGGAACACACCCGCTCTCAGGTGCCCACGTTGCAAGCGGGCCTCCAAGCCTCCAAGAACCGACTGGCCGTGCTCCTGGGAAAAGCCCCGGGCAAACTGGATTCCCTTCTGTCACAACGCGCGCCCATCCCGGCGGCGCCTCCCTCGCTGGCCGTGGGAATCCCCGCCGAAGCCCTCCGACGCCGCCCCGACGTGCGCCGCGCAGAACGGGAACTGGCTGCGGCCACGGCCCGGGTCGGGGAAGCGACCGCGGATCTTTATCCCAAGCTTCGGCTGGTGGGAACCATCGGCCTGGAATCTCTTTTGAGCGGGAACCTGCTGGAATGGGCCAGCCGATTCTGGAGCGTGGGGCCGGCCGCGGCCTGGAAGATCTTCGACGCGGGAGCCATCCGAAAGACCATCCAGGTTCGCAACGCGCAGCAGGAACAGGCCCTTTTGAACTACGAGGCCACGGTGCTGAAGGCCCTGGAGGAGGTGGAAAACGCCCTGACCACCTACGCCAAGGAAGAGCAACGGCTGGAACGCCTGGAAAAAGCGGTGGAAGCGGCCCGAAAAGCGGAAGCGGCCGCCCGGGACCGCTACCAGGCGGGACTCGTGGATTTTACCGATGTGCTGGACACCCAGCGCACGCTCCAGTCCTTTCAGGACGAGATGGCCCAGAGTCGCGGGGCGGCGATCACCAACCTCATCCGGCTCTACAAGGCCCTGGGCGGAGGATGGACGCCGGAACCGGCCCCGAGCGGCGAAGAGGCTGTCCGAAAATAACACACCGGCTCCACAGGCCGGGAAATCTCCCTTGCCTTCGTTCCCGCGGGGCCCCGCCGGGCGGTTTTCCAAACGTTTCCGACCATCCTCCCCACCTAGATGGATCCAGGCTTCGCGCTTGATCGTCAGGCGCGGCCCGGCTCACGAGCCTTCGTTGACCTGGGCAAGGACTTCCCAGACCCTTTGCACCTCGGGTGCCAGGTGCCATTCTTCCGGGCGGGTGACGTAATCTTCCGCCCCCCGGGCGAAGCGATAGAAGTGGACCGTGCAGCCCCGGTATTCTTCGTTGTCGCCGTTCCAGCGCACAAAGTTTCCGGGAAAGATCCCTGCGATCTTCCAGCCTCCCTTGAGGCACCACCGCTGGGTGATGTCATGCCAGGTTTCGCAGAAGGTGGTGAAATATTCCGCCCCGGTGCCCGCGGCAATCTTTCGCGCGAATCGGCGGACCTCGTCCGTGAGCCTCCTTTGACGAAAGCCGGGGAGCGTGGCCACAAAGGAAAACTCCACCTGAAGATTTCGTTCGAACTTGGTGAGCACCGAGCTGGACAAAACCTGGCCGGTTTCCACCTCTTCCAGCACCACCATGCAATAGACCTTGGAACGCCCATCCTCTTCCCACCGGTCCCACAGGGCCACCCACCGTTCGTACTGGTCCGGATCCAGTAAGAATTCATGGGGGGATCCGTAGAGCTCCGGGTATCCCAGACGCCAGAGCCGTGCGGCGGCTTCGATGAGGTCCCGGCGCAGAAGCCCAACGCGGTATTTCCCCTCTTCCAACAAAACGGGGTCCTGCCTGGGCCAGATGATCTTTTTTTCGGTCACGGGACGCATCCGGCAGGTGGTCCCCATCTTTCGGTAAGGACGACTCTCTTCCATGGAAATGCCCATGAGCCCTCCTTTCTTTGGCTTGGGATCCTCGATCGGTGGCCCCGTCACCAGCTCATGCGGGCGTCCACCACCGTGTAGGTGTCGTCGTGGCAGATGACCGGGTTGCAGTCCAGCTCCCCGATGGAAAAACGGTCCATGAGATGAGAGACGGTGACGATGAGGCGCGCGAGCGCATCTTTATTCACCGGGGGTGAGCCCCGGAGGCCGTCCAAGACGGCCGCCCCCTGGATCTGCTCCATCATCTCCCGAGCGTCCGCTTCGGTGGCGGGAGCCAAGCGAAACGCCACATCCTTGAGGGCTTCCACCCAGATACCGCCCAGGCCGAACATGACCACCGGGCCGGCCTGGGGATCCCGGATCCCGCCCACGATGACCTCCGTTCCCGCCGGCACCATGGGCTGCACGCACACCCCTTCCACCCGGGCATGGGGCGCCTGGCGGGCCACGGTTTCCATCATGCGCCGGTAGGCCCGGCGAAGCGCCTCCTCATCCGGAATGTGAAGCGCCACGCCACCCACGTCGCTTTTGTGGACAATGTCTTCCGAAGCGATTTTCAGCGCCACCGGATAACCAATCTCACGGGCGGCAAAAACCGCCGCGTCCTCGCCGGTAGCCAAAACGGTGGGGGCGGTTCGGATGCCGGCCCCTTCCAGGATGCGCTTCGCCTGGTGCTCCAAAAGGTGTGCCTGGCCCGAGGCTCGAAGGTTCTCCACCAGATCCGAAAGCTCCTGCGGAAAGTGGGGCGGAGGCGCGGGATCTTTCGGGCGCTCTTGGAGCCGAGACACCCGATAGAGGTTGGCCAGAGCCACGGCGGCCCGTTCCGCCGTGGGATAGGCCGCTACCCCGGCCCGCATCCAGGCGCCGAATTCCTCATGGGCATCGGCGGGCGCTCCCCAGGCCACCACGGCGGGCTTTCCGGACCGCGCCGCCACCTGGCCGAATCTCTCCGTTGGAAAGGCATCCACGTTGGGGTCTCCCAGGCCCGACATGCACACGGCCAGCGCCGCATCCACCCCGGGATCCTCTGCCAGAAGATCCAACACATCCACATAAAGGCAGCGATCCAGGTACCCGAAGGTGGTGAGGTCCACCGGATTGTTCGGCGGCATGAAGGACGCCAGAACCCCCTTGGAAACCAACGCCTCCTTGGTGGCCTCACTGAGATCCGCCAGGACCAGGCCGCTTCGGGCCAGGATGTCCGAGGCCAGGACGGCGGGCCCGGCCGTGTGGGTGATCACGCCCACCCGGTTGCCCCGAGGTGGAGGGCTGAGGGACAGGACCCTGGCCGTATCCACCAGTTCTTCAATGGTACGCACCTGCACCAGGCCCGCCTGGCGGAAGGCGGCTTCATAAACCGCCTGGGCCCCGGCCATGCTCCCCGTGTGGGAGCGGGCCACCTTGCGACCTGCCTCCGTGTACCCCGCTCCCAGAACCACCACCGGTTTGACGGCCGCACACCGTCTGGCGGCATCAAAGAAACACCGCACATCGTCCAGCCCCTCGATGAAAAGGGCCACCACGGCCGTGTGGGGATCCTGGGCGCAGAAATTGAGGATGTCGGCAAATTCCACGTTGGCCCGGTTGCCCAGACACACCAGGGTGCCCAGGGGGAGATCATCTTGAACAAACCGGATGGCACCGAAGCCCGCCACCCCTCCGCTTTGGCTGACCAGCGTGATGGCCCCGGGTTCCGTGAATAGATCCGACAAGACGGGCATGAATGTGGCGTTCATGCGGCTCTGGGCCCTGAAAAACCCCAGGGTGTTGGGCCCGATGATTTTCACCCCCGCCTCGTCGGCCATGGCCCTGAGCCTCTGCTGATCGCGGCGTCCCTCCTCCCCCGCTTCCCGGAATCCGGCCGTAAAGATGACGACTCCCCGGCATCCCTTGGCCACGGCCGCTTGAAAGGTCTTCAGGACGTGCTGCTGGGGAACGGCGAAAAGAAAGAGATCCACGGCATCGTCCGGGATGGCCTCGATGGACGGATAGGCCGTCCGGCCCAGAATCTCCTGCGCTCCTCCCGCATGGACCGGGTAGACCTTGTCCACGCGGGAAGCCAAGGCCGAACGGAGCACAAAGTTTCCCACCTTGCCGCCGTGGGTGGAAGCCCCCACCACCGCCACCGATCTCGGGGAAAACATGGCAAAAAAAGCATCAAGACCTTCGCCGTTGTTCTTTTGCATCCTGTCCCTCCTGGTCTCGGAGCATGCACCCAATAGGATCTTGGGGCAAAACCCGCCTGGATGACGACCCAACGAACGCCCTTTGCACCGCACCGCGATGTCCGGAACCACCCGGCGGATGTGAAAACGACGGCCGCATGCGGCGTTACCGGAAGATCCGCAGCCGACGGGCCAATCGGCGATCCTTCCACCTGGTGGCTTGAAGGCCCCACGGCATGGGATTTCCCCTCTATCGGTCATTCACACGGTTTTTGACGATGTGTGGGCCCAGATGGTCCTGGAGATGTGGCCACGCCCCCAACAACAAGCGCCTTGGGATGGAACAGGGAATCCACGGCAGAGTTCACACTCCCTGCCCGAGAAGCCATACCTTGACGGAAGGACGCGGCTCATGGGAAGGTCCAGCCCGGCACATCACGCCTTGGGGCGCAGCAATCGAAAGGTGGCCATACCGGCGGCCGCCAAGGTGTGGTCTTCCAAGTGCACTTCGATGTAGCTTGTGGCCACACTGGCGCCGGAACGGAGCACCGTGCCCGTGGCCAGCACCGTTTCGCGTATGGGTTCCAGAAAATTGATCTTGAGCTCGATGGTGGGCGCCACCCAGCCGGGGGGCACCGTGGTGAGCACCGCCAGCCCTCCTGCGGCATCGGCCACCGCGGTGACGAATCCTCCTTGAAGCATGCCGAGAGAGTTACAAAACTCGGGACGAAACGGAAGCTCCAGGCACGCACGCCCTTGGCTTAGATCCACCAACCGAGCCCCGATGGATTGCAAAGCCGGAACCTTTTCCACCCGTTGCCAGATATGTTCCAGATCCAATGCCGCCACCTCCATGTTCGCCCATCCAGTCGCTCACAAGTCACGTCCTCCAGCGCGGAGCAGGTTGCGCCCCAAGGCCCGGCACATGGCCACGGTCAGTGCGTCTTCCAGGACACCCTTTCGCCAGCGAAAGCGCTCCCCGTCCAATCCCTCAAAGAGGGTTCCCAGGATCGCCGAATTGTAGATGGGACGGCCGGGCTCCCGGGGTTCCACGATCCGAAAACCGTGGGAAAGAAGAAAGCGCTCCAGGATCATCTGGGTCAGCTCCTGGCCTCCGTTTCTCAGGCCCGCGTGGGTGAGGGCCGCCCCCAGCTTCCCCTCCAGAAGGTTTTTCCGCATGTGGAGCCAGCGGGTTCTGTCCATGAAAACCTTCAGCCGGCCCGTGACATTACCGAAATAGACCGGGGATCCGATGATCACCGCATCGGCCCCTTGCATCTTTTCCGCCAAAACCTGCATGTCGTCATCCTGGATGGAGCATCGGGGTTCCCGCAGGCACCTATGGCAGGAAAGGCAGTATTCGATGCGCCAGTCCACAAGTTCCACCAGCTCCGTTTGGGCCCCGCCCGCGGCCGCCTCTTCCAGGACGAGCCCAAGCAAGACGGCTGTGTTCTTCCCCTTGCGATGGCTTCCATTGATGGCCAAGATCTTCATGCGCCCCTCCGTTGTTCCGTGCACACGAATAGGAAACGTGATGAAAAGCGCGCTTCGTCGCCCGTTGTGGCGCCCGCCTCTCGGGAATCGGGATCGGCCCGGTTTCAATGGTCGTCCCGGAGGCGATCCAGAAAGGCCCGGAAAGCTTGCCATTCCTCAGGGCTGAACTTCTCCATGAAAAGGCCGTTCACCTCTTCGTAGACGGCGCAAAGAGACTCTTGGTGCCGCCATGCCTTGGCCGTGAGAAAGACCCTCAATGATCGTCGGTCCGCCGGATCCGAGCGCCGTTCCACCCAGCCGTCTCGTTCCAATCGGTCCAGAAGGCCCGTCACGGTGGGCCGGTCCAGTCGGGTCTTTTGGGAAAGGCGGCTGGGAGGCGCCCCGTCTTCTTCATAGAGGGCGATCAGCATGAAAAATTGGGCCTGGGTGAGGCCGTGGGGAGCGATGCGATCCCGGTAGGTCCGGGAAAGGGAACGGGATAGGCAAGCAAGCTGAAAGCAAAGGCAGTCTTCAAACCGCATGGCCCGATCCTTGGCTTGGGGCACCGCTTCCCCTTTTGCTAGCACAACATCTATTAGCATGCACACTATTTTTGTGCTTGACCCGCATGTCCTGGCGGGATAGGGTGCCTTCAAGTAAGAATCGTTTTCCATAAAGAATGCCTTTAACCCAAGGACGCCTCCCGTGGACCCCAAGGCCCAGGCACGGCTCCAGCAGATGGTCGAAAAGCTCAAGGCCCAAAGATTCCGCATCACCCCCCAGCGCCTGGCGGTCCTGGAAATCCTCGTGGAATCCGACTCCCATCCCAGCGTGGAAACCGTTTACGCTCAGGTTCGAAAGCGCTTCCCCACCACGAGCCTTGCCACGGTCTACAAGACGGTGACCCTGCTCAAGGAGATGAACGAAGTCCTGGAACTGGGATTCCACAACACCGCCAACCGCTACGACGCGCTCAAGCCCTACCCGCATCCCCACGTGATCTGTACCCAGTGCGGAAAGATCCTGGACCCACCGCTGGAGGGAGCCCACGGACTGGCCCAAGAGATGAGCCGCAAAACGGGTTTCTTGATTTCTTCGCATCGCCTCGATTTCTACGGAATCTGTCCGGACTGCCAGCGCCGGGGGTGAAAGGCGGCGGGGGCCAAAAATTTTTGGCCTGATAAGGAAAATGATTCTTTTTTAGGAGCACATGTCTAACCGAACCAGGAGGAATTCCATGAGTGCCCAACCCAAACCCACCGGCAAAGGACCCAAGTCCCTCAAGGATTGGTGGCCCCACCAACTGAATCTCAAGATCCTGCACCAGAATGCGCCCGAAGCCAACCCCATGGGAAAGGACTTCAACTATGCCCGAGAGTTTCTATCCCTGGACCTGGAGGCCGTAAAAAAGGATCTGCGCGATCTCATGAGCAGCTCCCAGGACTGGTGGCCCGCCGATTTCGGCCATTACGGCGGCCTCTTCATCCGCATGGCCTGGCACAGCGCGGGGACCTACCGGATCGGAGACGGTCGCGGCGGGGCCGGGTCCGCCCAGCAGCGCTTCGCTCCTCTCAACAGCTGGCCGGACAACGTGAACCTGGACAAGGCCCGGCGCCTCCTTTGGCCCATCAAGAAAAAATACGGCCGCAAGATCTCCTGGGCCGATCTCATGATTTTGGCCGGCAATGTGGCCCTGGAATCCATGGGCTTCAAGGCCCTGGGCTTCGCCGGGGGACGCGAAGACTGGTTTGAGCCCGATGAGAGCGTCTATTGGGGCACGGAAGGCCAGTGGCTGGAAGACCAGCGCCACGACGCCCAGGACGGCCTGGAAAACCCCCTGGCGGCCGTCCAGATGGGACTCATCTACGTGAACCCCGAAGGCCCGGGCGGCAACCCGGACCCGGTGGCGGCGGCCAAGGACATCCGGGAGACCTTCGCCCGCATGGGGATGAACGACGAGGAGACGGTGGCCCTGATCGCAGGCGGTCACTCCTTCGGCAAATGCCATGGAGCGGGGCCGGCGTCCCACCTGGGCCCGGAACCGGAAGCGGCCCCCATCGAGCAACAGGGGCTGGGCTGGAAGAGCAACTTCCGGTCCGGCAAAGGACCGGACACCATCACCAGTGGCCTGGAGGTGACCTGGACCGTCACGCCCACCCAATGGAGCAACAATTTCTTTTACAATCTGTTTCACTACGAGTGGGAATTGACCGAAAGCCCGGCGGGAGCCAAGCAATGGGTGGCCAAGGACGCCCCGGAGGTGGTCCCCGATGCCCACGATCCCAACCGAAAGCATCGGCCCACCATGTTGACCACGGATCTTTCTCTGCGCTTCGACCCTGTCTACGAAAAGATCTCGAGACGCTTCCTGGAGCACCCGGATGCATTCGCCGACGCCTTCGCCCGCGCCTGGTTCAAGCTGGTCCATCGGGACATGGGGCCCCGCTCCCGCTATCTGGGACCGGACGTTCCCGCCCAAGAGTTCATCTGGCAGGACCCCCTCCCGGCGGTGGATCATGCGCTCGTGGACGAGGCGGACATAGCCGCCCTCAAGGCGAAGATCCTGGCCTCGGGCCTATCCATTTCCCAGCTTGTCTACACCGCCTGGTCGTCGGCGGCCACCTTCCGCGGGTCCGACAAGAGAGGCGGTGCCAACGGCGCCCGCATCCGCCTGGCCCCGCAAAGAGACTGGGATGTGAACATGCCCGAGCAGCTTTCCAAGGTGTTGGGGATCCTGGAAGGCATTCAAAAGGAGTTCCATGCCGGCGTAAGCGGAGGTAAGAAGGTGTCGCTGGCCGATCTCATCGTCCTGGGTGGCTGCGCCGCAGTGGAACAGGCGGCTCGAAACGCGGGCTTCGAGGTGACCGTTCCCTTCGCCCCCGGGCGCACAGACGCCCTCCAGGAACAGACCGATGTGGACTCTTTCGCGGTGCTGGAACCGATCTACGACGGGTTCCGAAACTACCTGAAGGAGCCCTACAGCGTCCCGGCCGAACACCTGCTGGTGGACAAGGCCCAACTGCTCACCCTGACCGCACCGGAGATGACGGTTCTGGTGGGCGGCATGCGGGTCTTGAACGCCAATTACAAGCAGTCGCCCCACGGCGTCTTCACCCATCGCCCCCAGGTTCTCACCAACGATTTCTTCGTGAACCTTTTGGACATGGGAACCGAATGGCATCCCACCTCCGAAGACGCCCACCTGTTCGAAGGCCGCAGCCGGAAGACGGGCGCGCTCCAGTGGACGGCCACCCGGGTGGACCTCATCTTCGGCCACAACGCCCAGCTCCGGGCCATCGCAGAGGTCTACGGCAGCGACGACGGTCAGGAAAAGTTCATCCACGACTTCATCGCCGCCTGGAACAAGGTGATGGAACTGGACCGATTCGACTTGCGCCTGGGCGTTTGAAAAGCCTGTGAGGCGCCGAAACGCCACTGGGAATCCGGGGCGAAGGTTCCTTCGCACCGGATTCCCGGGATCCTTGATGCCGGAGCGGCCCTGCACCGGCCCCATCCTCCCTTTTCGCGTCCCCACCCAAATGCCTCGAGCGGCCACGATCCGGATGGCCAACGGTCTTCACCGACCGACAAGGAAACACCCGACGCGGATCCCCCCGTCCCGTGGGATCACCAGAGCGCGACGGACGCCGCCCATTTTGGCCGCAGACCTCGCCCTTGACTCCAATGACATCTTGCTGTACGAATCATTTCTTGTCGCACTTTTGCTGTTGCGTTGAGCCATTGGAAACCCCGATCGAAACCCACAACTCGAGGAGCAAGACCATGCGGCTGCGTCATCATCGGCTGATTTCGTGCTTGTTCGCCATCTTCATCCTCTTCTTTTCCCTTCCTCCCTCTTCCCGCGCCGGAGACGCGATCGACTTTGGTTACGTCAATTGGCCGGGTGTGACGGTCAAAACCCAGGTGGCCGCCCAGATACTGGACGCCATGGGATACCCCACCAAGCTCAAGATGGTCGCCTTGCCGGTTCTGTTGCGCAGCATGGCCAATGAGGACCTGGACGTCTTCGTGGGAGCCTGGGTCCCCACCATGAGCGGCCTGATCGGTCCGTATCGGAAACAGGGAAAGATCGTGGAAGTGGCCACCAACCTGGACGAGACCATCTACACTCTGGCCGTTCCCAAATATGTCTGGGACGCTGGGGTGAAGTCCCACGCGGACCTGGAAAAGTTCGGGGATAAATTCGGTCGCAAGATCATCGGCATCGAGCCGGGCAACGACGGCAATCAGATTGTGCTGGATGCCATCGCTTCCAACACCTACAACCTGGGAAAATGGAAACTCGTGGAAGGCAGCGCCGAGGCCATGATGATCGCTGTCAACGCGGCCATCAAGAAGGGCGAATGGATCGTTTGGCTCGGCTGGATGCCCCACTGGATGAACCTGGTCTACGACATGAAGTATCTGGAGGACCCGGAGGGGATCTGGGGGACGGACGAAGAGGTCGTCAAGACCCTGGTGCGATCCGGCCTGCCCCAGGAAAGCCCCGAGGTCGTTCAATTTCTCCGACAATTCAAGGTCACGCCGGACATTCAAAACGAGTGGATCCTCAAGTACAGCTATGAGAAGGGAAAACCCGAAAAGGTGGCCCATGACTGGATTGCGAGTCACCTGGGGATCGTGGACCAGTGGGTTTACGGTGTGAAGGCCGCCGACGGGCGCCGTGGCCGCAGCGCCGTGCGAGAAGCCTTTAGCCAGGCCCGCTGAGAATCCGTCTCGACCACGGGACGGCCCTGCTGGCGCCTTATCGATGAGAGGATGACCCGATGAACGGCATCATGGAGGTGCTCACCACCAAGATCCCCCTGGGCGAGGGGGTCGCCTGGTTGGTGGACACCCTCACCACCCGGTTCAGTGCCCAGTTTCGTTTCGTTTCCGACATGCTGGAAGGCGGGATCCAGGCCCTGACCTGGTGCCTTTCGGCCCTTCATCCTCTTGTATTCATCGCATTGTGCACCGCTTTGGCCTGGTTCATCCGAAAGTCGAAGGGGGTCGCCCTGGCCTGCGCCCTGGGGTTTCTTTTGCTTCTCAACCTGGGGCTGTGGGAGTCGATGGTTCAGACGCTGGCGCTCATTATCGCCGCCACGTTGCTTTCTTTGACGCTGGGGATCCCCATGGGCATCCTCAACGCGCACAGCCGGACCGCCTACTTTGTCACGCGCCCCTTATTGGACTTGATGCAAACCATTCCGGCCTTCGTCTACCTGATCCCGGCTCTCATGTTCTTCGGCCTGGGGGAGGTTCCGGGGGTCTTTGCAACGGTCGTCTTTGCCATGCCCCCCGTTATTCGCCTCACCTGTCTGGGCATCCAGCAGGTTCCCACCGAGAGGCTGGAGGCCGGGAGAGCCTTTGGGGCCAACTGGTGGCAGATGCTGCTCAAGATCGAGATTCCCAGCGCCATGCCCTCCATCCTCATGGGGGTGAATCAGACGATCATGATGGCCTTGTCCATGGTGGTGATCGCGGCCCTCATTGGAGCGGAGGGCCTGGGGGCATCCGTGATGCGGGCCCTGGCCGTGGTGGACGTGGGCATGGGCTTCGAGTCGGGCCTGGGCATTGTGGTCCTGGCCATGCTGCTCGACCGCATCGTGCGCCCCGAAAAGACCCCGGACGGTAGCTCCTGATCCCCGCTCATTTTCAAATATGAAACCGCAAAACGGAGAAGATGTTTATGCCTCATCCCATGATCGCCCTATGGGCCGTTCCCCGGTCCGTTTCCACCGCCTTTGAGAGGATGATGATGGAACGGGGGGACTTCACCGTGTTCCACGAGCCCTTTTCCATGACCTACTACTACAGCCGCGAACGCGTGAGCCATCGCTTTTCCCATGAGCCCGGCGATCCGAAGAACGATTTCGATTCGGTGATGGGTTCCCTCATCCAGGCGGCCGACCGAAGCCCCGTCTTCTTTAAGGACATGGCGTATCACCTGGGACCTCGGCTGGATCGATCCGTTTTGGAGCGATTCATCAACGTCTTCCTGATCCGCGACCCCGCGCAGGCCCTTCCGTCCCTTCACCATGTTTGGCCCGATTTTACGTGGGAGGAAGCGGGATACCAGGCGCTTCACCGGGCCTTTCAACTGGCCCGGGAGATCACGGCTAAAACGCCGTTTGTGATGGACTCCACCGACCTGCTGGAACACCCCCAGGCCGTCGTGAAGGCCTTTTGCGAGAACGTGGGCATCCCATTTCTGCCGGAAGCCTTGGAATGGGACGCCGGACATCGTCCCGAATGGGGGGTGTGGGGATCCCAGGGCTGGCATGACGACGCGGCCTCCAGGCGGGGTTTTGAGAAGAAGCCGAAAAAATATCTCTCCGTGGATGAAAACGAGCACCTGGCTTCCGCCTACGCCAAGGCTCGGCCCCTTTATGAGGAACTGTACGCCCATCGCTTCCAGGTGGAATCATGAACCAAGGAACCGACGCCACGGCCGAAAAGCTCTGCTGCCGCGACGTATGGAAGATCTTCGGAAAGCTTCCCGGCGGCGCCCTGGGCCAGCTGCGCAACGCCCCCCAGAGGCAGCACGAGATTCAGACCCTGCCCGGTTGCACGGTGGCCGTCCGGGAAGCGGACTTTTCGGTGCGGGAAGGTGAATTGTTCGTGATCATGGGACTTTCCGGCAGCGGAAAGTCCACCCTGATGCGCTGCCTCAACGGGCTGATCCGGCCCACCTGGGGAGAGGTGTTTGTGGACGGGCGCAGCCTCCAGGCCATCTCCGCCAAGCAGCTGCGGCGGCTGCGCCAGGAAAAGATGGCCATGGTCTTTCAGCACTTCGCCTTGCTGCCCCACCGCACCATCCTGGACAATGTGGCCCTGGGCCTGGAGTTGCAAGGGGTTTCCAAGAAAAGGAGACGCGCGAAGGCCTTGGAGGCGTTGGAGCTGGTGGGATTGCAGGGGTGGGAACGGAACCACCCCGTGGAACTGAGCGGCGGCATGCAGCAGCGGGTGGGCCTGGCCCGCGCCCTGGCGGTCGATCCGCAAATTCTGCTCATGGACGAGCCGTTCAGCGCCCTGGATCCCCTCATCCGCCGCCAGATGCAGGATGAATTTCTCAAGTTGGCGGCCAAGGTCAAGAAAACCATCGTCTTCATCACCCACGATCTGGACGAGGCCATCCGTCTGGCCGACCGTATCGCCATGATGAAAGACGGTCGAATCGTGCAAATGGGCACTCCCGAACAGATCGTCCTGGAGCCCGAAAACGATTACGTGGAGGAATTTGTGGCTTCCGTCTCCCGCGCCAAGGTGATCACGGCCCGCCACGTCATGGCGGATCCCCGCCCTTGGACCTCACGGCGCGAAGAAGACCCCTTGGCCGTGTTGGATCGCATGAAAAAAGAGGATTTGCAGTGTGTTTTCATCACCGACACGGACCGGCGCCTGCTGGGTGTGCTCACCCGTGAAGAGGCTGCCAGGAAAATTCGCGGAGGCTCTGCCCCAGCGGGTTGCAACGGGGTGCCCGCGATTGGGCCCGACGCGCCGCTCAGTGAGGTAGTGGAACAGGCGGCATCCAGCATCCACCCAACCCCGGTGCTGGACGGAAGAGGCCGCATCTTGGGGGTGGTCACCCGCAAACGCCTGCTCCAGGAATGGAAACAGGATCTGGAGGGCTAGGAGCCTGTCTGAGAACGCCAAACCATCCATTGGGGCCAACGCAATTTCGAACACTTAGCATACTCAAAAGTTCTAAAATCGGCATTGTCGGACAAGCTCCCAGGGGCGGGTGAAAAGTGCTTGATTTTTGGATCTCTCCGTATTCTAAATGTGGCAAGCAGTCTTGTACCTCGGTTCCGTTGCCCGTCTTTCCGTCCCCCCAACAGACAGGAGGCCCCCATGAAACGGACGAGATCGGTCTTTTTCTTGATCGTCTGTGTGCTTCTTCTCCCCGCCCTGGCTGCAGCGCAGGTGGACTATCCGGAAAAGATGGCCCTGGTGGTGGCACAATACCCCGGCTCCACCGTTGAGATGGCCATGCAGATGCAACAACGCATCCAGGTCATGCTCCGCACCCAGGACGAACCCGAAAAGGTCTTCCAATTCTACAAAGAAGCTCTCAGCAACGGCGGCTGGGAATCCCAGATGGAACTGATCCAAAAGGAAGGCATGCAAAGCCACTGGACCAAAGGGGATCAGGCGGTCCACGTGGTCGTGAGTCCCGACGAAGGGAAAACCGGCGTGATGCTCATGCTGGGCTCTGATTAGGCAACATCCCGCCTTTGCCGCCATCCCACCCCGCGGGGCACACCCACCCGATCCCGTGCTGTCGACCCGGCCTTGTGGAAGATGGGGGCGGGTTGCGAACCCGCCCCCACGAGACCCTTCGAGAACTCCCGAAGAGCTGCGGGGCCCATTGGCATTTCCGTTCGTTGGAAAGCGCCCAAGAGGCCCAAAGGCCCTTGGCGGACAGCCCTAGGGATGGGAACGCCCTATGGAGCGTTTTCAATCATCCTGGAGGTCAAAGCGATCGGCCAGCCGGGCCGCCTCGACGGAGTCGGGGGCGAGGGAGCGCGCCTTTTCCCAGCATTGGCGGGCCTCGTGGGGCTGGCCCGCATCCAAAAGGTCGCCGGCCATGAGAAGCCAGGCCTTTTCGGGCGGTTCCGGATACAGGGCCTGATACAAGGTGACCAGAGCGATCTTCACCTGCTGGTCCCCTTTGTGGAGCACCGGTTCCCCATGGCCCGGGAACAAATGGCGAACAGGAAGGGAGAGAAGGCGCTTCAGGGAATCCACCTTGTCCTGCATGCGGCCGCCCAAAACCTCGTCGGGCTTGGAAAGAATCGCCGCGAAACGCACCTTGTGGGGCAACACCGCGTCCCCGCAAAAGAGCGCCCCGGCGTCCCGCCAGTAAAAGGCCAGATCCCCCGCCGTGTGCCCGGGAAGGTGGCAGACCTCCAGCGGTGGATCGCTGTCCACCACATCCCCGTCCTCCACACAGTGCACCTTTCCTGCTTCTTCCAGGCTCTGGAAAAATTCCGGAAAAGGGGGCCGAAGCAGCCTCAGGTACTCCCGGGTGAGCTTGTGGACGATCAGATCGGGCGCCGTCACTTGGTAGATCTCCGCCATGCCGCCCACGTGGTCGAAGTGGGCGTGTGTGAGCAGAATCCGCTCCAGCTTTTCCACCGGCCCCATATCCCGGAGCTCATCCACCAGACCCAGCATGTTTCCCGTGTCGATGAGCGTCCGGCCTCCATGCAGCACATACGCCCCGGAACACGGCCCGGAATCCGGTATCCAGCCCACCCCTTCCAGACTCGGATCTTCCCGCTCGAACGTCTTCAACGCCTGACCTCCCCTGCTGCAACAGGCACTGCCGCTTTCTGCCGTCGGCTCCCCCCTGCCATGTCCTTCGATTCCTAGGACAATCCCCTCTGGAAGTCAATCCGCCGCCCTGCTTGACAGGTTTTCAGGGTGTACTTAATTTTTGACCGAACGAAACAGAGAGACAAATGCTCAACGATATCAACAAGAAAGGAGGGATTTGCCATGGCACTGCTTCGTTGGTCCGCACCCGGTGATCTGTTTCGCCCCTTTGAAGAAATGGAGCGGGAGATGGAAAGGCTTCGGGCCGAGATGGATCGGCTTCTTCCAGGGTTCCGCAGCCTTCGAACCGCGCGCGTGGGGGTGTTTCCTCCGCTCAATGTGAGTGAAGACAAGGACAATCTCTATGTACGGGCCGAACTGCCCGGCATGCATCCCGACCAGATCGAGATTTCCGTTGAGGGCGACACGCTCACCCTGCGCGGCGAACGCAAACCCGCCCCGTTGGGTGACAACGTGAGCTACCATCGCCGGGAGAGGGAGTTTGGTCGTTTTCGTCGAAGCCTGACGCTTCCCACCCGGATCGACGTGGACGCCGTGGAGGCCACCTTCAACAACGGTGTCTTGACCATCGTGCTTCCCAAGGCTCAAGAAGTGCGTCCCAAGCAGATTCCGGTAAAGGCCCAGTAATGGGATCCCTGCAGACGGCAAAGGGGGTGACAACCATGGCGGAAAAGGACATTGAATTGAGGGAAAAGCAGGAAGTGCAGACCCAGGCGGAAAGCACCCGCAACATTCCGGTCTTCATTCCGGCCGTGGACATCTACGAATCCGAAGAAGCGCTCACCCTGGTGGCGGACATGCCGGGGGTGGCGCCGGAAAATGTGGATATCGACCTGCGCGATGACCAGCTCACCATCCGCGGCACGGTGAGCCTGGAAGGGGAAGGCGAAACGGTCCTTCTTCGAGAATATGGCGTGGGCGATTATTACCGTCAGTTCAACTTGGGCCGGATCATCGACCAATCCAAGATCGAAGCGGCCATGAAGGACGGAGTCCTCACCCTCACCTTACCCAAGGTGGACAAGGCCAAACCCAAGAAGATCACGGTCAAGACCGGCTAGGCGGGTTACCAACCGGGTGAAATTCCAGTGTTGCCTGTGGTTTTTGGGGAGCCTTGTGGGGGCGGGTTTGGAACCCGCCCCTAGTGCTGAAAGGCCAAGTCGGCAGCACGGGCCCGCCGGGGCGCCCCTAAAGATTTCAAAGCCCTTTCACTTCCAGGGGGGCAGGGCTCGGTGTTCTGGTCGTCCCGAACCGCCCGGAGCGGACACAATCGTTTTCACCATTTGCAAAGGGACCTTCATGGGGTGTCTTGGGACGCGGGTCTGCGTGCTGAGATCGGAAGAGGAGCGGGGCCGGTCGGTCCCGCTCCTCTTTTCAGTTCACCGTCAGAACGGGAATCCCCGCCGAGCGGAGATCGAAAAGGATGCCCTCCAATTCTTCCTTGGTGGCGGCCAACCGGTCCAGATCGTGGACGACCAGACGTTTGATCCTCTGGCGGTCCACGTCCATAAAGAGTTGGCGACGACTGGTGTAGATCTCCACGGGAGTGTCGGCTTCTTCCGGCGCAAGGGCCGCCTGGAGATGCTTGAGGCAGGCTTCCTTCTGGGCCGCCAGGGAACGCTCGTAAGACCCCCCGTCTTCCGGGGTCAGTTCATCTTGGCGCACCATGAGATAAATGGCATTGAATTTGTCTTCCATGATCCTCCATCTTCCTCCCTTTATGTGGAACGGGCCCTCTATCGAGTCGATCCCATGCGGGCACGGGGCCCGTCGTCTTTCGTTTCCAAGAGACTATAGTGGACGACCTGGAAGAAAGCAACCGGTCCGGAGGCATTGGCTTTCCGGGAAAAAGTCCTTAAAGTTTTGAGAAGTAAGGTCCAAGGTGGCCCGAGCATCAACCTGTGCGGAAAATTCCAGGAAAGGAGAGTTTTTCCATGCCGTTCACGTTCGAGCAGGGTCCCATTCGCCCCCCCAGTGAAGCGAAAAGTCTGCTCCTTCGGTTCACCCGCAACTGTCCGTGGAACCGCTGCCGTTTTTGCCCCGTTTACAAAGGGCGGTCCTTCAGCCGGCGCCCCCTTTCCGAAATCAAGGCGGACATCGACGCGGTCAGCCACATCCTGGAAGACCTGAAAGCCCTTTCTTGGTCCCTGGGAGAAGGGGGCCGCATCAGCCCGGTGGTCATCAACCGCGTGCTCACCGACCCCGCCCAGGGGACGTGCACCCGGCACGTGGCCGTGTGGGCCTACCACGGCGAGGGCACCGTCTTTTTGCAAGACGCCAACAATCTGATCATGCGCACTTCCGATCTGGTGGAGGCCTTGCGCTACCTGAGAGAGCGTGTGCCGGGCATCACCCGGGTGACCTCCTACGGACGAAGCAACACCATCGCCCGAAAGAGCCTGGATGAGATGAAAGAGATCCGCCACGCGGGACTGGATCGGATTCATATCGGCCTGGAAAGCGGATCCGATACGGTCCTTCGGTTCATGGAAAAGGGCGCCACGGCGGACCAACACATGGAAGCCGGCCGGAAGGTGATCGAGGCGGGCATGACCCTTTCCGAATACATCATGCCCGGGCTGGGCGGTGTCCGCTGGAGTCGGGAACACGCCCTGGAGACGGCCCGTGTGCTCAACGCCATCGATCCCCACTTCATTCGACTGCGGAGCCTGCGGATTCCCCCGGGCACTCCGCTGCATGAGGATCTCCAGGAAGGTGCCTTCGAGCCCCTTGGCGATGACGACGTGGTGCGCGAGATCCGACTTCTGGTGGAAAACCTGGAAGGCATCCACAGCACCCTCACCTCCGACCACATCATGAATCTGCTGGAAAACGTGGAAGGCACCTTCCCTCACGACAAGCCGCGCATGCTGGCGGCCATCGACCGCTATCTGGAACTGCCCGACCAGGACCGTCTGCTTTACCGGCTCGGCCGAAGAGGGGCGGCGCTGCGCTCCGTGGACGATCTGATGGATCCGGCCATGCGCGCCCGCCTGGAGCGGGCCCGCCGGGAATTGGAAGCCGAAACCGGCAAGGACCTGGAAACGCTCATCAAAGAACTGGGGGATCAGTACATCTGAGTCAAGTCCGGCCATTTGGCGTTCCTTCGCGGTTCGGCTTGAGAGAAAAAAATCGACTGGATTTGACCTAGGTCAAGGAGTTGAAGACACCCGCGGCTTAAGGTGACACCGTCGACAGCAACAGGGAGGCTTCAACCAAGCCGCGTTTTCCGTGTCCCCCAACATTCAAGGAGATGCAATAAGGGATGTCAACCCTGAAGCGACATCACCCATGTCGGCTGACTCCTACGCTGGCGAATGCCCGCGCCTGCGAGCCGCCGGCCCATCGCGGTACGGATCGTCTCGTCGTGCTCGCCCGCGTCAAGGGTGCGCTCGCTGCGCTCGCCGGCTTTACCGCCCTTGACGCGATCTGCGCGCGACGAGGCGCCATTAGCGCGGGCGATGGGCATACGGGTGCCTCCGGCGGGGGCTCCGGGCTCCAGGTTGCCTCGCCGCTGGTAGGGTGCTACCATAGAAAAGCGGGCGGTCCGGGACCTCGAGTATGCCTGCGGGCCTTCACGGCGCGTCAGGATTTCTCCAATGGGGCATGGAGCGCCCGCAACCTGTTTCTACGCGGCCTTGGCCATGGCGGCGGCTTTGCGCATGCCGCGCATCGCCTTGTCGGCCGACCA
>NZ_FWXF01000031.1 GCF_900176285.1 Desulfacinum hydrothermale DSM 13146
TGACAGGAGGTCCTATAGCATAAATGAGATGTAAATTCAATGGGATATCCGCCACAAGATAGTCTTATGCATAGGTGCAATTTCACGGATTAAGGTCAAACAACTAACTTCTGCCCGCCCTTCTCCATCAGTTCCTCATCAAGAATCTCCCCACCACGACCAATAACAGCAGACGGCTTCAATCCCAGTAAAATCCTGACCTCTTCAGGTGTTGCACCATACCGCAACAGCATTTCCAGAGCCTGCGAGAGCGTCTTTTTAGTCGGCGATTTAACATTATACATTTTCTTCAGATCATGGGATTTCAAGTTTTTTGTCCGTAGTATATACATTGCATGCGGTACCTTCATAGCCAAAAGATCGCATGCAAGTTTTACGGACATTCCACTTTTTAGTAACTCCAAGAGCAGCGTTTCCTTTGTTCTACGAGTAACGTAAATAAACATACTTACTACTCCCTCATCCACAATCTAACGACTTGAAGAGTTTTTTCCGCCAGTACGACATCCACCCCAAGTTCTGAACATAACTTGCGCAGAAGACTTACTCCTCCCAACCTGTATATGCGCATCACCATATTAAAATATGATTTCACAATATGCTTAAACAGCATCAAAAAACTCAAAAAAGCAAGCCGATGTCGTATAATAGAACAACGAAACTTGAGTGCCACAGCATTGGCCAACATATATTGCTCGATAGCTCGTTTGGATTCTTCCACCAACTCCGGCTGGAAGAACGATGGCACCGAAGGGCTATTCACTTCCCAATCGGGAAACACAAGTGCATCCAGAATATTTTGAGCAAGTCGAAGCCCCATGTCATAGTGCATCTGATTCAGCGGAGATTGCCGAAAGCTGGACAGGATAACCGTACCGTATGTTTCATCGGATATGCCGCAAAACCGCAACATTTCCTGACGATCCAAGGGAGCAAGCGTATCTATGGTAAGCACAAGCTGCTGCACTCCCGCCACTAGCTCGTCCAGGCAGCAGGAGATAAAATTCGCCTCGCCGAAATAAGCGCAGGGATCAAGAGAGACTTTTGCAGCATCATGAGCCATTAGACACTGCACAATAACTTTCCTGTACATCAGACTTCCTCCCCAAGTAACGCATACACTCAATCATACTCTGTCGCCTACACAGCCCGGCCAGCTTTATCACCTCTGCCGGCGAAAGCCAGACGGACAAACGCACACCCTCCTTTCCGGCCTCACCCACCGTTACAATACGCACATCCGGCTGCTCATTTTTCCGATCGCGATTTACGGCAATAAAATTGCGGGGCAGGTGCAGAATTTGTTCCTTCAGATCCGCAAACCGATTTCTTTCAAGCAGCAGACTTTCCAACAATTCCAGGTCCATACCGGACACAACACAGGAAACCTCCTCCTTCACCTTGCCGGTTCCGGGCAATATGTGCCGTATTGCCAACTCCAATCCCGTTCTTCCCACAGCCGCACAAAACTCACGGTTACTTCGCACCACCACAATATCCATCTGCTCCCTCCAGTCTTCCGGGATTTAACCAAAAGGAACATCCTCCTCGTCATCTGCCAGAGCATGAAGCTCCTGTTTAATAGCTCTCAGGCTTACCGAGGATTCACGATGGGACGCCTCATGCTCCAGCAGTATCTCCATGTCCAAACGTTGCAAAAAGGCGGAACGCAATGCGTCCAAATACGGATCAATAAACACAGACAAATCATCCTCTGCAAATTTCAACGGAGTATTCAACAGTGCACGCACTGCCATGCTGTCCTTTTCCCCCAAAGCCCCGACAACTACCACCGGAGCAGTCCAGTCTTGCCCATACATCGCAACCAGTGCAGCATATCTTTTGTCACCGTCCAGGATATTTTTATTATTGTCCACTATCAAAGGATTCAGAAAACCAACCTTCCGGATCCGGACAACCAAAACCTGCACTGCAGGATCCTTGGGGGAATACGTTTTAACAGGACGAATGTCCCTCAACGGAATCATCTTTAACTGCATCCTTATACCTCCTTTCCAACCAATCTTTTGATTATGCCATTCAAGTGTGCTATTTCTCCCTTTAATCGGGAATTTTCCAAGCGCAGCCTGTACACCTCTTGCTCGTACTCATTCAGCTTACGGTTCAAAAGAGAACACCTCATCTCCAGATCTTCATCTATCATTTCGGCGATCCTGGACAATTTGCGACGCAACTCCGGAATCATGTCCCATCCTCCTTGAAAATTTTATCCTTTTATGGGACTATTATACGGACAAAGCGACTCTTGCGCTCCATTTGAGATAAATTCTATCACCCAAAAAGATGATTTTCAAGAATAAAAGAGGGGGAAATCAATGACACGGTCAACTATCGTATCCAAAACAAACAGGGAACTGAGAAACGCACTACAGAAAATGCCACCTTTTCCTGAAACCCTACCCAGGCTGGCTCAAGCCATCAAAGACCAAGAATCCACCGACAAACTGGCAAACATACTGAAAAACGATCCCGCATTGGCAACCATTGTCCTGAAGCTCGCACAATCCCCGTTTTACCGTAGAGCATACGAAATAAACGACATATTCGATGCCACCCAAATGCTTGGCACAAGAACGCTCCTGAACATATGCTCTGCGGCTTTCTTGTGCCAGGTTGTCCAGTCCCCCCTTCGGGCCTACGGAATCGAACCCGCAACCTTTCTAAAGCATTCCCTGGCAACGGCATATTGCGCACGGATCATAGCCGACGTTCACAAACATCCCAGACCCAACACAACATATACCGCCGCACTTCTGCATGACATAGGAAAGCTGGTAATTACCAAAATGGTAGACAAACAAAATGTATTTAACGACAACGTGCTGATAACGGAACGAGACCTATGTGGATGGGATCACCCTACGGCTGGATACGAACTAGCGAGAAAATGGCAACTACCCAATCTTATATCCATGGGCATCCGCTACCATCACGATCCCACAACTGCACCCCATCACAGACATCTGTGCGCCATTGTTTATACCGCTAACAAAATCGCCCAATACTCAAACTTTTCAACACACAACAATGACATAACACAACAACAAATACTACACAATCCAATAATAATACAAATGGGAATCACATCATCATCATTAAATAAACTCAAAGACATTCTTCAAGAAACCATCCACAACTTAATATAAACTCGTTTTGTTCTGCTGTCCGGTACGAACCGCACAACGGACGGCAGAACAAATTTCACTCCACCACAACCCGCAACAAATCGGCCAACATAACAGGTTTGAACAGCACGACAACAGAACCGGCAACCTCAACTTCCGCCGGATCCAGCAATGCGTCTCCCGTTAAAAGCACCGTCTTGGGCACGGAATACACCTGCGCTGCCTTCCGGCAAACCTCCAGCCCGTTCCCGTCCACAAGATTATAATCACAGATAATCACATCGTACGGCCCGCAAGCATGCAGCCTGAACAAAGCCTCCTTCTTGCTACACGCCACGTCCGTAATAAAACCCGACAGGGAAAACCCTTCCGCCAGCATACCTGCCAATTCTGTATCATCGTCCACTATAAGCAGCCGTTTTTCCCCAGCAGAATGGCGTAGTTGCAGGCATTCATTCCTGTTCGGGTTTCCACACAAAAGCTGCAAAGAAGACACGACATACGGAATCATTACAACGATGTGCGTTCCGGCCTCCGGTACTGTCCGGACAACCAGACAGCCACATGCCTGCTTAACCACATCATGCACTGAAACCATTCCAAGTCCAGTTCCGTTGCTCTTCATTGTAAAGTACGGTGTAAACATCTGCTGCAGAACACGATCGGACATGCCACACCCGGTATCCCTCACCTCAACTGCAACATAGTTCTTGTGGGACTTTGTCCGGTAATCCAAAAAAAAACACATTGCTCTCCGGCGACTCCTTCGGTCTGATGGGTTCTCCTTCCCAAAAACGGCATTCAAGAACAATTTCTCCCCGGTTTTCCCCTATTGCCTCAATGCTGTTTCTGATCAGGTTGGCTACCATACGCTGCACATCAATGCTTCTTACAGGAACACACACAGATCGGTGAATATTCATTTTCACTACAAACTTAATATGTTGCGGCACGACATGCTCAAGAACATGCACTATATTCTCAAGCGTATCCACAAGATTTACCTCTGTATCGACTCCAGGTTTCGACAAGGAGTCCTTCATCATAAAATCCATACAGTCCGAACACATGTTTTGAAGACACTTGCACAGTTCTTTGATTTTTGGGTAATACTCTGATGCTTTTCTCGGAGACATCCTCATCATATCCACGTGTGCCCCCAGCACCATCAACATATTCCTGAGATCATGAATTACACCCGCAATATGTAAATAAAAAGGGTTCTCACCTGTAAAATGCTTTCCTTTTCGCGCCAGCTTCCCCACACGATCAAGCTCAACTCTCATTTCGTTTTCCTTCCACGTTAGTTCAACAACACGCCCAAACAACAATCGGTCCACTGCCACAACACATACACAAACTCCTCTCCCGTTGCCGGTTGACTCCGCCATTCTCCCCACTGTAGCGTCGACTTCCCTATATCGTGACAACACACATCCATCACAGATCTCGGATCCACTTCAGGAACCTGCAATCCCCCCATAGTGGTATCTCCCGAAGAAGATTGTGGAACGCCACTGTTCGCTTCACATACAGGAAACATCATCTGCATCTTGTATTGTGTCTTCTTGAGAATAGGCATCTTTTGAGGCTCACACACGGCATCATCGCCAACGGTACGGTCGTGCAATCCGATTCTCGACAACAACGCCAAGGCGCGAGCCGCCGCAAGGCTGGATCCCTGTACGGGACTAAAATTTGTCACGATGTTTCCTGTAAGGGGGTACATGCTTCCCCAACAACCGGCCGCCCAATACAAACCATCTCTCGGATGTCCGGTTGAGGCTGCAGCACAGTCAATAGGCAGAGCAGCTATGCCAGCCGGAAGCGCAAATAGTGCAACCTCTGGATTTACCACGGCAGAAAGAGGATCATCCCCCCAATTGGGAAAGTATTCGCTCATAACAAGAACATCCAAATCCGAAAATCCCCCCACATTACAATTCGGCAAGTCCAACAATTCCAGGATAGTCAATAACGGGAAGGAATAATAATGAAAATTATAGTAATTATAACCGTTCTGACCTGCATCGGGTATATTATTAGGACTGATCACGCCCCCTGTATTCATATTAAACCATTCCATACCCCCAAATTTTGCTCCCATTAAAGTCGGAAAACAAAATGGGCGTCTTGTAATTTCAATAATTCTGGTTGGCTGCCAAAATCCCAGAGTAAAACCAACCGTAGGAAGTCTCCCTTTTTTCAAATCGCCACCACAAACACAAATTGCATCGTCGGCAGCATCACTAGGCGCACTATTGGCCCCATTAAATATGGTCATACCCGCCAAACGAATCGGAAACATACAGGACCAGCACACCCCGTCGAACAACCGGGTAAAGATGTTTGCATCTGGGCACGTCAGCTTTCCCATGTCTGCGGGGATTGTATCAGCCCGAACAGGAAGGGAAGACAACAGGATGAGAAGAATGATGGAAAGATTAGCGAACCGGAACATAGGTCACCTCCAAACGCCGGCCCTGCTGGCGAACAATCGCAGGAACGGCCTTGATGCCCAGTCGTGTTGCAATGAGCGGCATGCACGGATAGACACGCATGCGCGGGAACAGCTCGTTAGCCTTGTACAGATCTTGGGTGGCAAGCAGAGTGATAGTGGGGGTGTCCGTAATCCGTTGGCGCACCACCTCCACCTGGTCCGAGTCGTGCGGATCAAAGACGATGTAAGAATTTGAGAGAGCCACATAATCGAACGGATTGATGACAGTCCCCTTCGCAGCCAGTAGGGTTCCATCGGGAGCCACCACGTCCTCTGTCACGCGGATGGAGGGATCATAATAATGGACTGATGCGGCGTGCGCCTTCGGCAGCCGGACAAACTCGCCTCGGAGCTTATCTTCAGCTCGGCTCCGAGCTTTCTGAACCATGGTCTCCCAATCGAAGGTTTTGATGCGCTCCTCGATGAGAGCCAGAATGTCCGGTTCGGACACAGGGTAGAGGGGGCCAACGGGGTCAGTAGTCCGGGCCGCACGGCCATTACGCACCATTTTCTCCGCGCCCTCGATGGCAATCTCCCCGGATACCCGATACCAATGTCCGTCGTCAGTCTTGGACAGAAAGACTGGCACAGCGTCGATTTCGTATTCCCGGAACCACACCGGGTTAATGACAACGTTGGCTGGCCTACCCACCGGCATTAGGCGATACACCTGGGCATAGAGGGAGGTGATGTCCGGTGGCTGCCATCCCCGGAGCACGAACAGAACATCTGAACGCTCACTGCCCTGCTCCAACAAACCGGAGAGGGCTGGCTTGGGCATGCCGAGCGAGATAAACACGATAGTTCTGATCTTGTCCATCGGCAGGGGGGCGTTTAGTGGTGGCACGTTGTCTGCGTTCTGCCAGGCATCCAGGAACGCGCGGGGATCCGGTTCCCCTGCCGGGCCGGCCGAACAATATGCGGACACCAGCAGGCTAGAACAGAGGAGTACCAGTACCAATAACTTCCGATTCATCTATCATCCCCCAATATCGCGAGTCATAAGAGCGATAGTAGGTTCCTAGGACAAACAGTTTGCCAGGAGGTACGATATAGTCTGCCTCAAAGGCTTCAACCGGTTTTCCCAATTTTTCCGCAAGCCAAAGATCGTCCCAATAATGACCATTCACAAACAACTGTCCTTTTCGAATAAGAATATGATCGCCCGGAAGACCTGCTACCAGTTTGGTAATATGTTGACCATCAAATCCATGTCCCATGTTTCTTCCGATAAATTCCACAATATCGCCACGCTGGATGGTTGCAGGCTTACCTCTGGAGATAAGAATAACCGACCACGGAAGACATGACGCTTTTTGACCGGACACCCCAATATAATAATGCTTCGACAAGCCTGATACTACTACGTGCGCAATGATTGGAATGACAATCAACAAAATACTTGCCAGCAACAAAATTCTCCACCTAGGTTTCATCCATTCAGAAACTGATGCAGAGTTATATTTGAATGGACATATCTTCATGACTTTTACTCCCAATGCACACCGGCATGACCATCCTCAACCAGACACCGGATAAAACGTACAACGTCATATTCTGCACGCTGCGCACGCTCAGTTGCATATTCCAGCGTATATCCAGATCCCAAATACAGCGCACTACAACAATAAGTATCCAAAATCCAAAGATCACTAAGATCAACATGAAAATAACAACAAAACCCCCTGCGTTTCCACCGGATATCTTGCCTATTAACAACATAGTGCCAGCGATGAAGTATGCCGACTGCATCATATTCATCCGGCGGGAAATCGTGTCTCGAAAGTGCATGTACAATCGTACCGTACTGCGCATAATCCTCCAGAGGAGACCGTAAACCTATCCGAATCATACGGGAAATATAGTATGTGTTCATCAAACTCGACATATCCATAACACTTACTCCTTCCGACCTACGGTAATATACCTGAGTAACTCATCTTGCTGTCTTTGCATTTCAATCTGTTCCAAGGGTATTCCAAATGCCGTGTAGTGTATTGGAGAAAGGCGAAATTCGTATTTTTTTCCGGTATTATGATTCAATACAGAAAATCTTGTTGAGTAATAACCATTACCGATCTTCGGATGTGACCACTTATTGGCCCTTATCTGCTCATAGAAAGCTATAAGTTTTTTGTCTCTGAGGGAAGAATCGTTAGAGGACCATAAGTACAAATTCATTCCGCTGCATGCTTTGGAAGCCACCTCAACCAGTGCGTCATTAAGCAAGTCCATGTGAAAATATATGTACCCATCCGGCTGCGAAACAGATTTCCAGTATTCTGGTCTCCGTGGTAACCGATAATTTATGTAATCTTTCAAGAAATCAATGATCTGCCCAACAGACATTTCCTCCGGCCAACACACCTCATTTCCAGTCGCGACTGCTGACGAAACCGGCTTCTCATTCAGTCGTTCGTGCATCTGCGCAGGTGGCAACAAAACGGCCTCAGCACCTGCCGCAGTATCGGTCACATCTTCCGGTGCGGATTCCGTCACACCCGCATCGGCATCAGCAGAAAAACCATCCATTCGCTTTGCCTCTTCAACCTCCCTGCTGCGTGCCGTCCGATCTGCCAACACCAGAAGAGAATGGTATAGGTTTTCGCTCTCACCTTTCACATTCGGATTGTGTCCAGGAACATAAGCGTCGTGATGGTGCCGGACAGCCGCCGTCAGGACTTCTGACTGCATGTGTTCATCTGCTCTTGTTTCCGACAGAATTTCGGCCAGACGTTCCGCAGAAGCTACAGGATGCGATCCTGTGCTGTATGCAGTACCGGCAACGGTAATTTTTCCGAGATCATGACTCAAACTAACGAGTAAATACAACGGATAATACAACCACCAGCGCTCCCCGAACCGATCCCGAAGCAAATCCGCCGAAACACGGGCCACATTCAGCGAATGACGTCTGAGGCTAATGCGAGACAGTAAAAGACAAACCTCCTTCGGCTTGTTACCTTCCTCCTCATGCCGCAGATTAACCGACGGGTGGTCTCCTTCCTCGTCCAATATGGACAGCACGCGGATACATGCACTCAGAACACAGCGCAGAGCAGAATCCTGCTGCCATCGGTCAAAATACGGTTCCACCATGTCCCGCCAGAAAACAGCTATGCTTTCCGATGTCCACCCAGGAACCTCTATTCCAGATTTTTCCGGACTTCCCTCAGCATCCTCCTCGGCATCCTCCGGCACAAACTCCCGCAAACCCTTTCCGGTTTTTTCCGATAAAATATCTGCCTCGCCTGATTTCCTCTCCGAAACTTGCACATCCGCAGAGTAATTCTGCATCAGACGGCGAATGTCATATACCTCTTCTCCAACAACGGTTTTTTTTCTGTGAACAGATCGCAAAAATCCCAAATGCTTCCGCTCCATGCCCAAAAAAACAACAACGGCAGGAATGCCACCCGCAAAAACCCATCCCCCCCAAATGCTGTCGAGCATTCGAAGACCCAGCACCGCCAAACTCACACCCACCGCCACCATCACTTCCCAAAGCGTTCCCGTCTTGCACCATCCAAAAGTCACCTTTTGTCCAGCCAAACGAATACCGCCTGGGGTAAACACATCTCCAACCAAATGCAGCAATCCGGCAAACGCCGGCAAATAAAGTGGAACCGCATACTCGGTTCCCCCGAACAGGAACAAAAGCGTATCCGGCAGGCCCTCAAGGGGAATTGTGGGCATAAGCCACACATGCAGCACCAGGCAAACAAACAACACTCCCATCCATACCAGCACCTCGTGGCTTCTGCCCCTGTGGCGTAACAGGCGCAACCCGTTGGGTCCGAAGGGAGTTTCAACGCGATCGGGTAAAGACGACAGAATCGTCCCCAACATAATGTCAGCCGGACAGTGATAGGTTGCGTACAAACATGAGGCGGCAATCAGTGCGTGCGAACGCCAGCGCATTTACTGCTCCGTCGTAAAAGCGGATATCTGCTTGTCCAGCCAGTCCACATCCCCGTCCACAACCAAGTTGTCCGGTTCGCCCATCACTGGACTTTGCTCCCTGGCCTGTTCCGAAAGGTCAGCGTTGCCCGCCAAACCGCTGGCACCGGCAAAATCCGATTCAGGGCGAAAACCCCGCAAATACCGATACAGTATGGTTCGTACCACGACGGAAACGGGAGCCCCCGGCAATGTGTTCTCCCCCCATTCCGTCAATTGCTGCAGTAATGTCTCATCCACTCGAATCGTAATCCGTCGTCGCTTCATAAACTGTCCCTCCGGCAT
>NZ_FWXF01000012.1 GCF_900176285.1 Desulfacinum hydrothermale DSM 13146
TGGTCGGCCGACAAGGCGATGCGCGGCATGCGCAAAGCCGCCGCCATGGCCAAGGCCGCGTAGAAACAGGTTGCGGGCGCTCCATGCCCCATTGGAGAAATCCTGACGCGCCGTGAAGGCCCGCAGGCATACTCGAGGTCCCGGACCGCCCGCTTCTCTAGGGTAGCACCCTACCAGCGGCGAGGCAACCTGGAGCCCGGAGCCCCCGCCGGAGGCACCCGTATGCCCATCGCCCGCGCTAATGGCGCCTCGTCGCGCGCAGATCGCGTCAAGGGCGGTAAAGCCGGCGAGCGCAGCGAGCGCACCCTTGACGCGGGCGAGCACGACGAGACGATCCGTACCGCGATGGGCCGGCGGCTCGCAGGCGCGGGCATTCGCCAGCGTAGGAGTCAGCCGACATGGGTGATGTCGCTTCAGGGTTGACATCCCTTATTGCATCTCCTTGGAAAATGAAAAAGGTGTCCGCACCCCCTCGGTGCAAGTCCCGCCCTGGATCGCAGGTGAACGGGGTTCAGTCAAGAACCGAACCCATCGTCTTCCTTTCCCAATCGCGCAGCTCCATGGCCTTCGCGATCCACGGGACAGCGGGGCCAAAGCAGGGAAAGGATCCGTTTTTCCGCAAGGGGCGGCCGAGCAGGCAAGGCGTCATGGAAAGATCAAGCGTCCCGGCGTCTCGAGCGGGTTCGGGCCGGCGGGTAGACGGACACAAGTTGGCGGCGCTCCAGGATCATCCAATCGCAGCGGATTTCGTTTTCGGCGCTCATCAGGTAGGCATCTTCCACGCGCAGCGATTCCTTGTCGAAACCGTCCAAAATCCCTTCCACTTCTTCCCCCGTGGTCAGGTGGAAGATGAGGCGGCGACCCAGCACGTCGTGCAGGAAGGTGCGACGGGATCGCCCGTCCTCGGGCGGATTCGCAGCCTCGGTGCGATCCGACTCCATGGTTTTCTCCTGGGGTTTCTCGTCCTTTTGCACCACGGTAATGACGGTCTTGCCGTCTTTCTTTTCCACAACGATTCCGGACATGATCCGCACCCTCCGCAAAAGGGGAGACGCCCCGGGAGCCCTTCATGAAACGTTTTTTTGACGTTTAGCACAGGTTCGGCTCGTGAGCCAAGGCGCCGCGGGGGCGGGTTTCGAACCCGCCCCTACAAAGTTCAACAAACGTCACATAGCACAGTGGAATTTCAACCACTTAGAAATCTCCCGAAAAGGCTGAAAGGCCATTGTCAGACAGCCTCCTGAGCATCACATCTTCTTATCGGTCGATGGCGGGAAAAACTTGAGATCGGGTCCCTGACACGGCCCTTCAGGCCGCCACGGGGTCGTCGTAACGCCCCGCACCCGGCTCACTGAAGAAGATGGCGTAGAGCACCGCCACGAAGCCGATCCAGGCCACGGGGGCCGCCATCGGCACCGTATAGCCCAGGGGCGCGGCGACCGCCACCGTCAGCCAGTGGCCCGCGATGAGCCGGCGGGAATGGAGGCGGATGGGAAAGTCATGGTAGCGGCACAGCACCGTCAGTCCGCTCAGGTTCCACCCATACAGGGAGACCAGGGCGTGGAGCCGAAGCAGAAAAGCGCCGGTTTCGGGATCGTAGCGGCCGGCATAGTGCAGGGCAATGTAGGCGATGCCCGTAACGGCCGTGAAGAGCAGAAAGCAGATCCCCGAAGTGAGAAAATTCTTTTGCTGTTCGGGAAGCCCCAAACGGGTGTAGAGGCCGAAAATGAGCAGCACGCACAGGGTGAGCACCGAGGAGACCACCAGCTGCAGGCCGAAATAATCGAAGATGATGAAGACGAAAAAGAGGATCACCCCCAGATTGACCGTCCAGAAGGCCACGTTTTTGAGAACGCGCACGGCCGAGGGAAACTGCTCGCGAATGAGGCGGAACATGACGGACATGGTGATGAGCGACAGGGGAAAGGAAAAACCCAGGAAGAAGGATCTCAGTTCCAACCGGGGCCAATGGACCCAGTGGAAAAAGTGGTTGTTCAAAATCACCACCCCCGAGAGGAAGAGGCCGATGGAAAGGCAGAGCAAAGAGGCCTGGTGAAACTTTCGGGCCACCCGAACCCGAAGATCGAAAAAGTCTCTGGGAAAGACCCCGAAGACCCGCCAGCGAAGGGTTTCCACGAGAGCGCTCAAGGCCCAGGCAAGGGGAACGCACAGAGCGTACAGGGAAAAGAAAGCGGCCAAGGCGTAGGCCATCGACATTACCAGAAAGACGGTGCCTCGCCATGTCAGGCGGTCCCGCCCTTCCGAGTGATAGACCAGGATCGTACCGCCCGCGCACAGATTGAAAAGGAAGATATGGAGACGCTCCAAGGGCATGGGAGCGGTCCCCCCGGCCCACCAGCGATCCAGGAATCCAAAGCCCAGAGCCAAGCTCATGAGCACGAAGAAGGTCCATCGAAGCGAACGGGACACGTTTTTTCCTTCTTTTCTTGCGGAAGTTTGCTTGCAGGAGACGGCCCGGTTGCCTGAAAGATTTTCAAAAACCCGCCTGAGAGCGCTTTTTCTCCCGTGGGAACATGCCTCCGCGATTCACGGGCGGTTCACGAACCCCGCCCCTCCAGATGACGCCGCCGCATGGCGAAAACGCCGCAGAACCTGACATAAGGCGAGAACATCTTGTGTCATGGCCGGGCCGGGGACATCCGGTGTTATGTGAACGAACCGTTCTTCGGACTCCTGGCGGAGTGGCCTCCTGGGCCGCAATCCGGATCGTCGGCCGGCCGGCCCTTGGGAAATCGGCCCGTCCCGGGTGCCATCTTTTCATTCCTGCTCTGTTACCGGATTTTTCCCGGCAGTGCGCCCCAAAAGCGCCGCCAGGGCCTGCCCCAGATCTGGATACCGGAAACGGTACCCGGTGGCAAGAAGCCGCCTGGGAAACACCCGAGCGCTCGAAAAGAGGATCTCCCGGCCCTTTTCGCCCATGGCAGTCCCCACGATCCTTTCCGGAATCCGCACCACGACGCAGCCGCCCAGGACCTGTCCCAGCGTCCGCACACATTCTTCCTGGCGCACCGGTTGCGGGGCCGTCACATTGACCGGCCCCTGGACCGATTCCGTGCACAGGGCATGATAGATTGCTCCGACCACGTCGTCCACATGGACCCAACTCCAGAATTGCCGGCCGGAACCGAAGACGGGGACCACTCGGCATCGCGCGGCGGGAAGAAGCTCCGCCAGGGCGCCGCCCCGGGGCGTGAGGGCGATGCCGATGCGCACCCGCACCAACCGGCCGGCTCCCTCAAAGGCTTGCGCCGCTTCTTCCCACCGACGGCAGACCTGGCTCAGAAAGCCCGTCCCCGGGGGATCCTCCTCCATGAGCAGCCGATCGCCTCGGCCACCGTAAATCCCCACCGCCGAAGCGCTCACCAACACCCGCGGCGGCTCTTTCATCCGCGCCATGGTCTCCGCCAGGAACCGGGTGGGACGAGTGCGGCTTTCCAGGATCCGACGCTTTTTCCCCTCCGACCATCGGCCTGAGCCGATGGGATCCCCGGCCAGGTGGATCACCGCATCCACGGAACCCAGGGCGTCCACGTCCAGAACCCCCGCGTAGGGATCCCAGAAAACCTCCCCTTGTCCGGGCTTGGGCCGGCGGCGCACCAGCCGGACCACTTCATGACCGGCTGCGGTAAGAAACGGCACCAGGTGGGATCCAATGACGCCGGCCGATCCCGTCACCACGACCCGAAGGGGCGGGACGCCGTACTGCCGAATGAGCCGTATGTCTTCCACGAGGGTTCGATAGCGATACCGGAAGGTGCCCTCCAGGCGGCGGCGAACGTGCATGTCCAGCCGGTCGCGCAGCCAGCGGGGGCCTCTCAGGCGGTACCGCACCTCATCCGTCAGGAGGGTTTCCCCCGGGTTCAGCGCCTCGAAATGGTGTTCGTGCCGCCAGGAGGCAAAAGGTCCCGACACCTGCTCGTCCACGAAAAGCCGCGGGGGATCGCACACGGTATGGCGCGCGTGCCAGCCCAGGGGAACCGGCCCCAGCCAGACCCGCAGGAAAGCCTCCGCTCCGGGCTCGATTCCCCCGGAGCGTTTCCGCACCTCCACCCTTTCCCACGGCGGCGTGAGCCGTTCCAGGGCGCCGGGCCGTGCGTGCCAGTGAAAGACCTCGTCCCGGGGCGCCGGCACCACGCAGGACGTTTTCAAAAGCCGAACGGACGCCCGCTTGCGCCTTCCAAAGTCCCCTTCCATGTTTCGTCCCTGTGTTCCCAACGAAAAAGGGCCCGGGATTTCTCCCGAGCCCTCGGATTGTCGGTGGCGTCCCCAGCCGGATTTGAACCGGCGTTGCCGGCGTGAAAGGCCGGTGTCCTGGACCGGGCTAGACGATGGGGACACGCAACGTTCGGCGTCTATACCAGGACCCCTCGGGCGTGTCAAGCCCTTTTTCTCGCTACGGTCCATCTCTTGGGCACCTTTGCCGCGGCATCGCAGGGAGCCTCGTATCCAGCATGAGCTGGATCATCGCCCTGGGGGATCCACCGGGCGGCCGAAGCAAGGCCGCACACGGTGCCTACAGGGTTTCAAAGGCTACCACCTGGTCGAAGCCGTAACGCTGCTGGCGGGGAAAGGAGGGCCAGCCGGGCGCCGGTGTGCCGATGGAGAGGAGGAAGGAGAGAATCCAGGGCGGTTTCACACCAATAAGTTCGCTCACGGCCTTTTTGTCGAAGCCGATCATGGGAGACGTGCCATAGCCCAGGCCCCAGGCGGCCAGCATCAGGGTCATGGCAGCGAAGCTGGAATTTCGGATGGCAAACTCGTGCTTTTCGTAGTCCGTGGGATAAACCTCGCCCACCGCTTTCATCCACCGCTCATGGGTGGCCCGATCAATGATCCCGTTGGCTTCCCACTGGTCGAAGACTTCCTTCTTGTTGGCGTGCGGATCGGTATTTCCCAGGACGCAGATCAAGGCCGACGCATCCGTGATCTTCGGCTGGTCCCACGCCAGTTTCCGGATGGCGGCCCGTTTCTCCTCATCTTCGATGACCAGAAACTTCCAGGGCTGCAGGTTCCAGGAGGACGGAGCCTGGACGGTCAAGGCGAAAATCTTTTCCCAATCGGCCCGGGGAATGCGCAGCCCGGGTTGGTACTCCTGTACACTCCGGCGGGTTTCGATCGCTTCGAACAAATCCATGTTTCCGACTCCTTTCCGTTGGCTGATGTTTCCACCTTGAACAAGGGGCCATGCATGCCGGCGTGGCGGCGTATGCCACCCTTCCGGCGCTCGGCTTCATGTCGCCTTCCCGCCGGCAGGGCTTTGGCCGCCGCCGTCCGCCGGACCAAGGAACTCAACGCCGGGCTTTCGGCCAGCGACACCCGGCGGCCGATTTTCCCGGCCTTCCGGCATCAGGCCCAGTCCCACCCAATCATTGACGATGGTAACCATCATGACCGATCAAGGACACAGCGCCCGATACAAAAAGGCAAATCCACCGCAACCTGGGATCCAATCCCCCGGCCGCCTGTCTGTTCAAAGAAGACGGCCCAGGTGACATGGGCAAGCGGTTTTTTCTCAAGAAGGTCGGAGGAAACAAGGAGGGGGAACTTGTGGCACAGCTTGGCCGGAAGGTCTAAGCGATCCGATGGGAAGAACCGGAAGCCAAGGAATAGGTGGTCTTTTTTGAAATGGAAAAAGAACCACCCCGGATCGGTTCGGGCACGAAAGAGTAGCAGCGCATGCTATCGGCTGGAGACCCCGGCGGGACGCCCCGGTCGCATCACGATCCGAAGAGTTCTTTCAGCAGATCCGTGGTGCGCTTGGCTGGGTTCCGGCGGATGGCCGCCTCTTCCTTTCCCATGTAGTAGAAGATCCCGTCCATGGCCTTTTCCGTCACGTATTCCGTGAGATTGGCCCGGGCGTCTGGAACGAACGGCACGGACTGATATTCCTTCATGACACGATCGTAGCTTTGGAGCGCATCCACCTCCAGCAGGCTTTCCGACACAATGGGGCTCATCTCCTGAGCCAGGGGCTTGGACATCTTGGAACGGAAATAGCGGGTGGCTGCATCGTCCGGCCCCTCGTAAATCTTTCTCACATCCTCCAGGGTCATCCCGCGAATGGCATCCAAGAAAAGGTCCTTGGCCTTGGGCGCGGCCGCTTCCGCCGCCCTGTTGAGGCGCAGTTCCAAATCGTCCAGCATCTGAGATTTGCCCACCTTGGAAAGCACCGAACGGACCGTGTCGAGCTGTCCGGGAAGGGGGATGTGTACGGCTGGATCCAGATTGAACCCGTCGGGGTGTCCCAGGCGCGCCACCACGTTCTCCGAGGCCACCCGCAGCAGATCTTTCAGACCCGAAGAGATTCTTCCATCCGAGAGCCCCGACGATCCAGGCGGGGTCACGGTCGCTGCGCCGCCGAGAAAGCTCTTGCCCTTTTCAAGCCAGTTGGTGCCGGCCTGGCAGGGACTTTGCCCTAAAGCCGCCAGCAGGACACCGGCCAGGAGACAAAGCCCCCAAAACCTTGCGCATCTGGTTAGAAAAAATGCTTTGTCCCGCATCCGTATCTCCTCTATAAAAAAGGTTACCGTGGTGGGCGGTGACGTCCGTCGATCTGGTTGATTATATGTTGGTATGGTGAGATGGCAATGGATAAATGACTTCGCCAGGCACCCCACGTGATCCCATTGAGCCGCCTGCCCCTGATGCCGCCCGAAAGTTCCCAGGTAAGATAGGCCACGACCTGGCCCCTTGGGATCATTTGGAACACAACCGCCGGCCAACGAGAAAGGAGCTCTCGCGTTGCACGCACCGAGCGGATTTCATACTTTAACCGGTCCCATTCCCCCGACTTACCTGGAGCGGCTCCTCACCGCTTTGCAGGCCGTCAACCAGGCCGTTGCCCTTGAAGACGATCCCCAGGTCCTGGCCCAGGCCGTCTGCCGATGCCTTCGCGAAAAGGGCGTTTTCTCCCGCTGCGCCTTGGTGTTTCTGGACGAGGAAAAGCGCCCCTCGGCCTTGGCGCGAGAGGGCTTCCCCGGTTCTCTGGATCCCCGGACCGAGACGCCGGACGCGCCTTTGGAGTGGCCACCCTGCTTTGTCCAAGCGCAGGAATCCCATCCCTGGAAAACCATCTGTCCCCCCAAAAAGCGCTGCAGCGCCTGCCCCTTTGCGGACGAGGAGTGTGATAGCTGCGATCTGGTCGTGAGCTTGGAACCGGAAGGAGGCGTCACGGGCTTCTTGGCAGCCAACTTCCTTCCGGAAACCCCTTGGGAAACCCCCTTGGCCATGCTTATCGGCGAGCTGGCCCGAAGTCGCCTGACCGCCTTTCATAGCCGGATGGAAAGAAGAAAATCCCAGAAGGCCTGGCAAGAGCTGGATGAGAAGGAGCGTTTCCTGAAGACCCTTTTCCGCGCCCTTCCCGTTGGGGTCGGCGTGATATCCGACCGGCGTTTCACGTTTGTGAACGAACGACTGTGCCGCATGCTCGGATACGGGAAAGAAGAGCTGGTGGGCCAAAGTTCGCTTTGCTGCTATGCGGACGAAGCGGAATTTGAAAGGGCCGGAAAGACCATCTACAAGCACATCCAAGAGAAGGGAACGGGCATGACCCGTACCCGTGGCAAGAGGCGCGACGGCACCATCTTCCACGCCCTGCTGGCCTACGCACCCATGGATAGGCAACATCCGCACCAAAATGTGGTTTTCTCCGTCCTGGACATCACCCGCTACACGGAGGCGCTGGAGAGGGCCCAACAGCTGGAACACAGCCTGCTCCGGGCCCAAAAGATGGAAGCTTTGGGAACCTTGGCGGGCGGCATCGCCCATGACTTCAACAACATCTTGTCCGCCATCATGGGCTATGCCGACCTGGTTCTCCTGGACTGTCCGCCGGAAGGAGAGCTTTGCCGGAACGCGGAACAGATCCGGAAGGCCGGCATGCGGGCCAAGGACCTGGTGCAACAGATTCTATCCATCAGCCGCCAGCACCCGGGAGAAACAGAACGGCTTTGGATCGTCCCTTTGGTGAAGGAAGTCATCAAATTCATGCGCGCGGCCCTTCCGCCCACGATCGCCATCGAGCAAGACCTGCAAGACAGGGACGCTTGCGTGGAAGCCGATCCCACCGAGATCCATCAGGTGCTCCTGAATCTGTGCACCAATGCGGGCCACGCCATGCGCAAAACGGGGGGAAGGCTGCGCCTTTCCGTCCGATCCACCCAGGTGGACCACCAAGTCCCTGTGGCCATCTCCACCTTGAATCCCGGCAGCTATGTGGAAATCCGAGTGGAAGACACCGGTGAAGGGATGACGAAACACGTCCTGGAACGGGCCTTCGATCCCTACTTCACCACCAAGTCCCCCGGAGAAGGAACGGGGCTGGGTCTGGCGAGCGTTCAGACCATCGTGCGAAAGCATGGAGGAGCCATCGACGTGGCCTCCCAGCCCGGAGAGGGAACGGTCTTTACCGTCTATCTGCCCCGAAAAGAAAAGGCGGAACTGGATCGGGACGAAGCGGAAAAACCGGTTCTACCGCACGGCAAGGAGCGGATTGTTTTGGTGGACGACGAGCCGGAGTTCCTGGACATGGCCAGGCAAGTTTTGGAGAAACTAGGCTACGCGGTTCGTGCTTTTGAACTCCCCGAACCTTGCCTCCAAGCGATCCTGGAAGGCCCGGACAACGTGGATCTCCTGGTGACGGACCTCCTGATGCCGGAGATGACGGGGGACCGCTTGGCCCTGGAAGTCAATCAACAATTTCCGGATCTTCCCATTCTTCTCATTACCGGCCATTTGGAGGAGATCAACATGCAGGAGATGCGAAGGATCGGTATTCACTCGGTTCTCAGAAAGCCCTTTACGACCGAAGAACTGGCTTTCGCCGTTCGCAAGACCCTGGACGCCTGCACCAAAGCGCAACTCAAACAAAAAGCTGAAGGGAATGGCCCGCCGGCGCTCTCTCAAAATGGTTCCAAACAAAAAGCCGACCCCAAAGGGATCGGCTTTTTGTTTGATCGTTTTTTGGTGGGCCGTGCAGGACTCGAACCTGCGACTCTCTGCTTAAAAGGCAGATACTCTACCAACTGAGTTAACGGCCCTTTGGTTGCTCTCGGCATCCCGCCTTGGCAAAGACGGGGTTTCCTAACACGATCCCCAGGGCCTGTCAAGGCGCAATTCCATGCCTTGCGGGCATCTCAAGCCCATGGAATCACTGGTCTATGGACACCCAAACACCCTTGGTCAAGGCAGCCAGGCTGTAGGTACGAATCACTTTTCCCGGCCCGTCCAGACGGAAGGGGCCGCCAACGCCCTCCCCGGAAGCGTTCTCCACTTCCCCGGAAAGAAGCCCGGCGCCAAAAGCCTCTCGAGATGCGCCGGCCGCGCCCACCTGGGCGGCGATCCACCGGGCGCAATCGTAGCCCGCGCGGGACAACCATCCGGGTTCCTTCCAGTAGCTGCGGCGATAGGCCTGGCGAAAGGCCGCATCGCTCTCCCCGTTGACCTTCACCGTCAGCGGAAGCACGAAACGGACGCGATCCATCACTCCCGAGAAAAGATCCGCCACGTAATCCATCCCGAAGGTGTGGGGCACGAAGTAGAGACCACGGTAGCCGGCCGATTCAAGGGCCGCCACCACATCCGCCGCCCAGGCGGGCGAACCGGCAAGAAGGATCTTCTGGGACTGTTTCGGCAGGTCTGGGGGCGGCAGCTCTCCCGGATTCAGGACCACGCGATGAACGGAAAGACCCCGCTCTTGCGCCTGCCGTCGAAAGTGGGAGGAAAAGAAGGTCCCATAGGCACTGGGTTCCTCGACGACGGTCATGTCCCCTTTCCCGTAGCGCTCCACGATCAGTCGAGCCGCCTCGCGGGCCTCCGCCTCGTCGGAGCCGAGAAAGGAGAGCAGGTGCTCATCGGCGGCGAGCCGCTGGTGGGTGTTCGCCACGGACACCACCACAACCCCGGCCGAGGCGGCCCGGCGGGTCAAGGCCTCCAGGCGTTCCACCGGCAGGTGCACCAGCAGGGCGTAAAGATCCGGTTCCTTCAGCCGCCGAGCCAGCTTTTCCTCCAAGACTTGGGGCTCCTGCCATCCGTCCAGAAAATCCAGCTGGGGGCCGTCCGGAAGCCATTCCTTCCGAGCCAGTTCCATCCCCTGGCGAATCCTTTCCCCTTGCCCGGCAAACGGCCCGCTCAAGGGCAAGACGGCAAGGATCCTTCTTCGCTCGGGCACGGGTGCGCGCTTTTGTTCCGGACCTTGGGAGCCCCCCGATCCAGAGTCCGGACCTTCACCGGGGATCGACTCCACCGACGCCGGCTTGGGGGACCCGTCCGGGGGCGGAGGGGCATGGGAACCCAGCCACCACCAGCCCAGGCCCACGACAAGGATCAGGAGCAGAACCCGGCGTCCCCAGCGCCGTTTCTTCGGCCGCCACAAAGGGGTGCCACGGCCCGTCATGAGCGGTTCTCCCCACGCCGGGCGCGCTCCCGGAAGAGAAGACGAATGGGGGTCTTGTCCATCCCGAAGGCCTCCCGAAACTGGTTGGTGAGAAATCTTTGGTAGGAAAAGTGGACCCGATCCGGGTAGTTGCAAAAGAGCACGAAGGTGGGCGGACGGGTGGAGGGCTGGGTGGCGTAATAGAACTTGAGGCGCCTGCCGGACACCAACGGCGGTTCATGCTTTTCCAGGGCGTCCGCAAGGACCCGATTGACCATTCCCGTGTTCACACGAAGGTTGTACTGGTCGAAGACTTCCAGGATCGAGGGAAGCACACGGGACACGCGTTTGCCCTTGAGAGCGCTGATGGTGAGGATAGGGGCAAAGGGCAGGAAGCGGAAGCGGTCCCGCAGATCCTGCATGAACATCCGGATGCGTTTGAGGTCCTTTTCAAAGGCGTCCCACTTGTTGACCGCGATGACGCACCCGCGCCCCCTTTCCTGAATGGTGCCGCCGATGTGCAGGTCCTGGTCGGTCACCCCCTCCACGGCGTCCACCATCAGCACCGCCACATGACTCCGATCGATACTATCCAACGCCTTGATGACACTCAGCTTTTCCAGCTTTTCCCGGGTTTTCCCCTTGCGTCGGATCCCCGCCGTGTCGATGAGCACGAAACGGCGCCCCTCCCACTCCAGAGGGGTATCCACGGCATCCCGGGTCGTTCCCGGCACGGGGCTGACGATCACCCGCTGTTCGCCCAAAAGGGCGTTCACCAGTGTGGATTTTCCCGCGTTGGGCCGCCCCACCACGGAAACCCGCACCGGCGGATCGGGGTCCTGGGGATCGTCGGCCCATTCTTCCGGCAGAGCCGCAATCACATCTTCCAGGAGCTCCCGAACTCCATAGCCATGGGCCGCGCTCACACTGTAGAGCCGATCGGTACCCAGGCCGAAGAATTCCGCGGCGTGGATCTCCTGTTCCCGCCCGTCCACCTTGTTGACGGCGTAGAAGACCGGCTTATCAGAGCGGCGAAGGATGTTCACCAGTTCTTCGTCTCCAGGATGCAGCCCCGCTTTGGCATCGGCCAAAAAGATAATCGCGTCCGCCTCGTCCAGGGCCAGCAGCACCTGGCGGCGGGTTTGCTCAGCAAAGTCGGTGGGATCTCCGCTCAAGAACCCCCCCGTGTCCATGAGCACAAAGCGGCGCCCTTCCACTTCCACGGAAGTGGTCAGGCGGTCCCGGGTCACACCGGGGAAGTCGTCCACCAGGGCCTGGCGTCTCCGGCAGATTCTATTGAAAAGAGTGGATTTGCCCACGTTGGGGCGTCCCACGATGGCCACTACGGACATGGTCTGATTCTCCGTATCCACCGGGACATGACCGCATCTCGGTGTCGTTTCGGTCTTATGAAAGCCGGCATGGTTTCCACCAGCCGGCGGATCGTTCGTCGGGTCACGGGCGGAACCGCGCGGTTCGAAGCCCGTTCCACTGCCACCTCGGCCTTGAGCGCCCGGCATTCGTCGGCCTCGAAGATACGGCAGGGATTGGGGCGCCTGGGATGAATGGCGCAGGCGCTCCGCCCTCGAGCCCTGTCCTCCAGGAGGAACGGGCAGAAACGGTGTCCCGGCCCCAGCCCCTCCCGAAAAAGTCTTTTCCAGGCATCCGAAAGGCCGGGAGCGCTGGAAAAATCCGGATATCCGCTGGCGATCTCGCAACACATGCCGCAACGATCGCAATAGGCTTCGATCGGTTCCTCGCGGGCGCCGGCACGGCCGGCAGCGTCGTTTCCCTCGCCGTTCTGCCCCTCGGCGTTCACATCCTGCGTCAACTCCACGAACCAGCACGCCCTCTGCCCCACCACGCTCGCCCAAAGGGCCCGCCGGTATCGCACCGGTCGTCGGGCGTCCTGGCCTTCCTGGATCAGCCGGGCCAGGTTCCTTTCCAGATAGGTGAGGGGAAAGGCGCGGTGGCGCAGAATACGGTGCCATCCCCGCGCCGACCTTCGCGTTTTCATGCCTGGACGTGGTCTGGAATGCATGAAAGGCACCGATCTGTCAAGCAAGGGAGCGGGCCAGATGGGGGTGGTTGATTTCCGCTTCGGACGGACGGATGTAGGTGGGCACAATTTCCGCTGGATTCGTTGGAACCCCCGCCGCCAGTTTTTTCAAGGCGATCCGACCCACATGGGCCGCCCGAATCCCGTGGTAGGCGGGCCCGGGATCCAGCAGTCGATCGCCCAGGCGCTTTCGCAACATCGATCCATATTCCAGCCACCCGTCCCCGCAGACCCAGACGGGTTCCTGCACCCATTCGAGCACCGCCTCCGGAGACAGCGCCGACGGGGGGCGTTCCTCGATCAGCTCCTCCGGAGCCTTGGGCCGATACAAGGCTGCGTAGATTTCCTTTTTCCGGGCGTCCACCATGGGACAGACCGGGAGCGAGGACACCGCCAACGGAGCGGCCAGCGCTTCCAAGGTGGTAACACCGCAAAGGGGCTTACCCAGGGCCCACGCCATGGCCTTCAGGGTGCTCAACCCGATGCGTATGCCGGTGAAGCTTCCCGGGCCCACCGTGACGGCGAAGGCGTCCACCTCCTCCAGATCCCAGCCGGCATCGCCCAGGATGCGATCCACGCCGGCAAGCAGTCGCCGGTTGTGGGTTTGGGCCGACACCAGCGACCACTCGGCCACCACGCGTTCTTCCGTGCAGAGGGCCACGCTGCCCGAAAGGGTTGAAGTGTCCACCGCTAGAATCTTCATCTGTCCATATTCCGTCGTATCTCGCCGGCCCAAAGGTGTTTTCGGTACGCTTCGGCTAGGAGCTTGTCCGAGAAGGCCCAGCTCCTAAGGAGCCGGAACACCGGGGCCTTTGGGCAGCAGCCGCATGATGTCGTTGTAGAAGACGAACACCATGAGCACGATGAGCACGAAGAGCCCCACTTTTTGAGCCAACTCCACCTTGCGCACGCTGATGGGGCGGCCCAGCATCGCTTCCAACAAGAAGAAGAAGATGTGTCCTCCGTCCAGAACCGGGATGGGAAGCAGGTTCAGGATCGCCAGGTTGATGCTGATGAGCCCCATGAAGTGCAGGAAGTTCATGAGCCCTTCCTGGGCCTGCTGTCCCGCCATCTGGGCGATCAGGATGGGCCCGCCCAGCGTTTCCATGGGCAACACCCGCTCAATCAGCTTCACGATGGTCAGGAAGAAGAGCTTGCTCAAGGTCCAGGTCTGTTCCAGGCTGTAGTAGAGGGCCTTGAAGGGATTGATCCGTTCCACTCGGTAAGATCCCGCCGCCGTGATCCCGATGACGGGCCTTTGAATCGGCTCTCCGAAGATGTTTTTCACTTCCTGGACCTGGGGAGTGACCCTAAAGTGCAACACCTCGCCGTTTCGTTCCACCATCACGTCCAGAGGCCGGGTGCCCTCCTGCTGGATCGTTTCGGACAGGGCGTCCCAGTCCTCCAGCTCCTTTCCGTTGATGGAAAGGACCTTATCGCCGGGCTGCAGCCCGGCCTGGGCGGCGGGAGAGGCTTTCGTCACGGTACCGATTTCCGTGGTCAGATGCGGCAGGCCGAAGACGCCGAAAACCACGGCAAAGAGGACAATCGCCAGGACCACGTTGGAAAGGGGACCGGCCAAAACGATGGCCAATCGCTTCTTGACCGGCTGATGGGAAAAGCTCCGTTCCCTATCGGCCTCCTCCACTTCTTCTTCCGGATCCTCGCCCAGCATCTTCACATAGCCGCCCAGGGGCACCGCAGACACGCAGTAGTCCGTCTCTCCCCGTTGAATGCCGAAGACCCTGGGCCCGAAACCAAGGGAGAAGCGGAGCACGGTCACGCCGGCCCAGCGCGCCACCAGAAAGTGCCCCAATTCATGCACGAAGATCAAAACCCCCAGCACCACGGCTGTGGATAGGATCGTTGTCAGCAATTCCATGTCCTCCTTCCCGCGTGAGTCCGTCGCCCTCCCGGGCTCTTAGAGCGCCTGGGCGCTTGGGGCATAGCCCCTGTGGAGCACGAAATCCCGCGCCTTTTCCCGCGCCCACCGATCGGCATCCAGGATCCGCTCCACGCTGTCGGCCGGCTCCACCGGATGGGCGGCCATCACTTCTTCAATGAGACGCGGGATGTCCATGAATCCCAGAGCCCCGTCCAGAAAGGCCTGAACGGCCACCTCGTTGGCTGCATTGAGCACGGCCGGCAGGGTTCCGCCCGCCTCGGCCGCTTCATAGGCCAAGCGAAGACAAGGAAAGGCCTCCATATCCGGTGGATGAAAGGTCAGGGTCCCCAGGTCGAAGAGATCCAGGGTGGGAGCCGACACCGGCAGGCGATCGGGATAAGACAGGGCGTAAGCGATGGGAATCTTCATGTCCGGCACGCCCATCTGGGCGATGACCGATCCGTCCACATATTCCACCATGGAATGGATGATGCTCTCCGGGTGAATGTGCACGTGGATGGTCTCCACAGGCACCTGGAACAGCCAGTGCGCCTCGATGACCTCCAGGCCCTTGTTCATGAGGGTGGCCGAATCGATGGTGATCTTGGGGCCCATGGCCCAGTTGGGATGACGCAGCGCCGCTTGGGGGGTCACCGATTCCAGCCGCTCCGCCGTGCTGCCGAAAAAGGGACCTCCGGAGGCTGTGAGCAGGATCCGCTTGAGCGCTTTTTTGGGATTTCCCTGCAGGGCCTGGAAGATGGCACTGTGCTCGCTGTCCACGGGAAAAAGCCGCACGCCCCGGCGCCCCACCCGCTCCATGACCACCTGACCGGCGATGACCAGGGTTTCCTTGTTGGCCAGGGCGATATCCTTGCCCGCGTCGATGGCCGCCAGGGTGGGCAACAAGCCGGCCGCCCCCACGATCGCGGACACCACCATGTGAGCGGAGTCCAGGGTGGCCACACGCCGGTAACCTTCCGGGCCCCACAGGATCTCCGGGTGCGGATCGTCGGGCCCCAAAAGCCCGGCCAGCTCGCCGGCCGCCGTTTCATCCAGAACGGCCACACACAGGGGGCGAACGGCGCGGATTTGGTCCGCCAGGAGGCGCACATTGCGCCCGGCGCCCAAGCCCACCACCTGGAACGCGTCCGGAAACTGGCCGACCACCTCCAGGGTACTGACCCCGATGGAGCCGGTGCTGCCAAGGATTGTGAGTCGTTTCATGTCACCCGTATCTTCAAAAGATGTTCGCGGCGCCCAGACCGCCGCGTTCTGGCTGAACCCATCCGCTCTCCGGCCCGCCCAGCAGAACCTCAAGGCCGCCGCAACGGCCCCTGGAGTGCAGATCGTTTCACGCTAATGATAAAGCCTTTCGGCGAAAAACCAAGTGAGCGGGAAGGCAAAAAGCAGGCTGTCCAAGCGGTCAAGCAGCCCTCCATGACCGGGCAGCAGGTTGCTGGAATCCTTGGCACCCGCCATGCGCTTGAGAAGGGACTCCATCAGGTCCCCAACCTGACCCACCAGTTCCACCACCGCTGAGAGAAGCAGGAAATGGAGCGCACCGGCCCCGCTTTCGTGCAGGAACGCCAGGCCAAAGGCGGTTCCCACCGCCATGCTGGCCGCCAGCCCTCCCGCGGACCCTTCCATGGTCTTCTTCGGGCTCACCGCCTCGTAGAGCTTGCGCCGGCCGAACCGTCGCCCGGTATAGAAGGCCCCCGTATCTCCGGCCACGATAATAACCAACACATAAAAGACCCAGGCCCGGCCGTGGGGCAGCGTTCCCAGGAGCAGAACGAAACTCAAGGGGAGACAGACGTACATCCACCCGCCCAGGCTGGACAGGCCCCGGGCCAAAGCGGGACGGGTCAGGGGAGCTTGGGCCAGTTGGACCAGGAGCATGACAAAGACCGACCCCACCGCCGCGGCCAGGAGCCCCACGGGCCCCAGGAAATAGGCCGCCGGGGGAAAGAGAGCTCCCGTGCCCAGGCAGAAAATCCACCACGGCCTGGGCGGCACCCGCTCCTGAACCATGTTTTCATATTCCCAAAGGCCCATACAGGCTGCCGCCGTCACCACCGCGGCCCACAGCCACAAGGGTCCCCACGCCAGCAAGGCGATGAGCGGCAACGCCAATCCCAGCCCCGTCACCCATCGCTTGGCATGTGAACTCCACCGTTCCATCCTCACCCCAATGCGGTGTTCAGGGGGTCAGCCCCGGCTCACTTGTTCGCTGATCTTGCCGAAACGCCGTTCCCGCCTTTGGTAATCGATCAGGGCTTCCACAAATTGCGGTTCCCGAAAATCCGGCCACAGGGTTTCGGTGATGTGGATTTCCGCATAGGCCAGTTGCCACAGCAGGAAGTTACTCACCCGGCACTCTCCGCTGGTGCGGATGAGCAGATCCAATTCCGGGGTGTCCGCCGTAAAGAGATAGCCCTGGAACACCTCCTGGGACAGCTCGGATGCCTTTCGCCGGCCGGAACGCACGTCTTCGGCAAAGAGGGCGGCGGCCCGCAGGATTTCCTGCCGCCCTCCGTAGTTCAGGGCCAGATTGACGGTGAGTTTGTCGAATCCGGCCGTTTCCTGGATCAGGGACGAAAACTCCGCATACACCTCTTCCGGGATCCCTTCCGGGTCACCGAAATGGCGGACGCGGATTTGCTTTTCCAGCAACTGGGGCCGTTCGGAACGGATGAACCGGTGCAGCAGCCGCCATAGCGCCTGCACTTCGTGCGCGGGCCGCTGCCAGTTCTCCTTGGAAAAGGCATAGAGGGTCAGGTAGGGGATGCCCACTCGGCGGGCGGTTTCGATGACAGCCCGGACGGACTCCGTCCCTTCTTCATGGCCCGCCACTCGGTTGAGCAACCGTTTCTTGGCCCAGCGGCCGTTGCCATCCATGATGATGGCCACGTGGCGCGGCAGTCGGTTCGGGTCCAGACGATCCATGACGCCTTCTTAGATCTCCAGGATCTCTTTTTCCTTGGCCGCGCTCAGCTCATCGATCTTCTTGATGAACTCGTCTGTGATCTTCTGAACTTCCTCTTGGCCCTTGAACTGATCGTCCTCGGAGATCTCTTTTTCCTTCTTCAGGTCCTTGATCATTTCGTTGGCGTCGCGGCGGATGTTGCGCACGGCCACCTTGGCCTCTTCGGCCATTCTTTTGACCAGCTTGACCAGCTCCTTGCGACGCTCCTCGGTCAGCGGCGGCACGTTGATGCGGATCACCTTGCCGTCGTTCATGGGAGTCAGGCCCAATTCCGACTTGAGGATGGCCTTTTCCACGTCCCCAATGCAACTCTGGTCCCACGGCTGGACCATGATGGTGCGCGGCTCAGGGATGGTGAGCGTGGCCAGTTGGTTCAGGGGCGTGGGTGTGCCGTAGTATTCCACCTTGATACCATCCACCAAGGCCACGGAGGCCCGCCCTGTGCGCAGGCGCTTGTATTCCCGATCCAGGTTGCCGAGGGCTTTCTGCATCCGGTCTCTTGCGTCGGCATAGACATCATTCAGCATCGGCACCTCCCTCCACCAACGTTCCAACGGTTTGTCCCACAACCACCTTGTGGATATTGCCCCTCTTTCTCAAACTGAAAACGATCACCGGCAGATTGTGATCCCGGGCCATGGAGATGGCGGTGGCGTCCATGACCTTGAGATTTTTCTGCAGCACCTCGCTGAAGGTCACCCGATCGTACTTACGAGCGCCGGCATCCTTCATGGGGTCCGAGTCGTAGACCCCGTCCACCTTGGTGGCTTTGAGCAGCACCGACGCCCCAATCTCCACCGCCCGGAGCGCGGCCGCCGTATCCGTGGTGAAAAACGGCAGGCCGGTCCCTGCAGCGAAGATGACGATCCGCCCCTTTTCCAGATGGCGGATGGCGCGACGCCGGATGTAGGGTTCAGCCACCTCCTTCATATCGATGGCCGACTGGACGCGGGTGGTCACACCGCGCCTTTCCAGGGCCTGCTGCAGGGCCAGGGCGTTCATCACCGTGGCCAGCATCCCCATGTAGTCGGCGGTGGCCCGATCCATGCCCTGGGAAGCGGCGGACACTCCGCGAAAGATGTTACCGCCCCCGATCACCAGGGCCATCTCCACACCCAGACGGTGTACCTGGGCGATCTCTTCCGCAATCTCTTCGATGACGCGGGGTTCGATCCCGTAGTTGCCGTCGCCCATGAGGGCCTCGCCGCTCAACTTGAGCAACACTCGGCGATAAATCGGGGCATCCTTGGCCACAGCGAAACATCCTTCCTTCAAACAGGATCGGGGGGCATCTCCGGCCCCCCGATGGCATGTCTTGTCGTCTCAGGCTCCCAGCTGATACCGGGTGAAACGGCGGATCACAATGCGCTCTCCCGTCTTGGCCACCAGCTCGTTCAGGTATTCTTCGATGGTCTTGTCGGGATCCTTGACGAAGGCCTGCTCCATCAGCACGTTCTCTTCATAGAACTTGCGCATGCGGCCTTCCACCATCTTCTCCACGATGTTCTCCGGCTTGCCCGACTCCTTGGCCTGCTCCACCAGGATGGCCCGCTCGCGCTCCACCACATCCTGGGGCACGTCCTCGCGCGTGACCCCCAGTGGGCTGGTGGCGGCGATTTGCATGGCCACGTCCTTGACAAAGGTCTGGAAGTCCTCGCTTCGGGCTGCAAAGTCCGTTTCGCAATTCACTTCCACCAGCACACCGATCTTGCCGCCCGCGTGGATGTAAGCCTGGACGGCCCCCTCGGTGGCTTCCTTACCGGCACGCTTCATGGCCGTGGCCAGTCCCTTCTTGCGAAGCAGATCGACGGCCTTTTCCAGATCCCCGCCGGTTTCCTGCAAGGCCTTCTTGCAGTCCATCATGCCGGAGTTGGTCTTTTCACGCAGTTCCCGAACCATGGCAGCTGTGATTTCCAACGGTCTCCTCCTTGTCCCTTTTCACACCAACGGCGGATGGTCCATCCGCCGTTGGGCATGTTCCTTCGCTTGTTGTCTGTGTCGAAGATTACTCGGTTGCCTGGGGGGCCGGCGCCGCGGCCGGAGTCTCCTCCGCCGGATTGACGATCTCCACCTCGGGACCGCCTTCTTCTTCCTGGAGCAGCTTGCCCGCAGGCACCTCTTGCTGATCTTTCTCTTCCTTGTCGCCTTCGGCCTGGCGGGATTCTTCGAACTGCTGACGCCCTTCCGCGCACGCATCGGCGATGCGCGTGGTGATGAGCTTGATGGCCCGAATGGCGTCGTCATTACCGGGAATGAGATAGTCGATCACGTCCGGATCGCAGTTGGTATCCACAATGGCCACCACGGGGATGCCCAGCCGATTGGCCTCGGCCACGGCGATCTTCTCTTTGTGCGGGTCCACCACGTAGACCGCCCCGGGAAGCCGGGTCATGTTCTTGATGCCGCCCAGATTCCTTTCCAGCTTTTCCCGTTCGCGGGCCAGGCGGAGCACTTCCTTTTTGGGAAAACGGTTGACACTTCCGTCTTCAAACATGGCGTCCAGCTCTTTGAGCCGGTCGATACGCAGCTTGATGGTCTTGAAGTTGGTGAGCATGCCGCCCAGCCAGCGGTGATTGACGTAGAACATGCCGCACCGCTGGGCCTGCTCCCGGATCGTGTCCTGGGCCTGGCGCTTGGTGCCCACGAAAAGCACGTTTTCACCGGCTGCGGTCACATCCACCATAAACTTGTAGGCCGTGCGGAAAAGCTTGACCGTGCGCTGCAGGTCGATAATGTAGATACCGTTGCGGGCCCCGAAGATGTAGGGTTTCATCTTGGGGTTCCAGCGGCGGGTCTGGTGCCCGAAATGGACACCCGATTCGAGAAGCTGCTTCATGGTAACGACCGACATTCACAAACCTCCTTCTGGTTGGGCCTCCATCCCGCGACGGACCCGGCCCCACCGGCTCAGGCACCAAAAGGCTCGCGGGATGTGCGTTTTGTGTTGAACCGAGGTTCCATATCATAGGGCACCGCACCAGTGCAACAGGGAAATGAGAAAGAGAGGAAATCTGGAATGCAGCCATTTGCCACCGAGTTGGAAGCCCTGGTCAGGGAAGCCGGACGGGCCATCCTGGACGTGTACCGATCGGATTTCGCCGTCACCACCAAAGAAGACCGCACGCCCCTGACCCTGGCGGACCGCAAGTCCCACGAGATTCTCAGCGCAGGCCTGGGCCGGATCACGCCCCACATCCCCGTACTCTCCGAAGAGGGCAAAACCATCGACTACCAGGTTCGGAGCCGGTGGCAGCGGTTCTGGCTGGTGGACCCCTTGGACGGCACCAAGGAATTCATCAAGCGCAATGGAGAGTTCACCATCAACGTGGCCTTGATCGAGGAAGGGGCCCCCCGATTCGGCATGGTCTACGTGCCGGAGGCGGACCGGCTCTTCGTGGGAGACGTGCAAGACGGTGCCTGGGAAAAGACAGCCCACGGAACCCGTCCCTTGAAGATCGCCCCACCCAAGGCGGGCGACAAGCTGGTCATCGTGGCCACCCGGTCCCATCCCACTCCAGCCATGGAGACTTTTTTCAGCCTCTTACCGCCCCATGAGCGCCTGCCCCGGGGAAGCGCCCTCAAGTTCTGCGCCGTGGCGGCCGGCGAAGCGGACTTCTACCCCCGATTCGGTCCCACCTGGGAATGGGACACGGGGGCCGGCCATGCCGTGGTGCTGGCGGCGGGCGGCGTGGTGGTGGACCCGTTGGGCAAGCCGCTGGCCTACAACAAGAAGGATCTCATCAATGGCTACTTTCTGGTGGCGCCCAGCCTGGAATGGCTGGCCGAAACGGGAATCCTGGAAGCGGCAGGCCGTGTGGCCCGGGAAGGGTAAGGAATCCCAGGCATCTAAACCCATTGGAGACCCGGGGTAAGACCCCGGCCGGAATCGGCGGGCCGCCCAGGAAGAAACGCCGACCGTGTCCCCGTGGAATTGCATTTGACAGGCTGCTGCCGGGCGTGGTACCAGGGTTGCGTTGGCGTGCGAAACGGCTCTAGAGAGGTCACGATGATTTTGCATTTCGACAGGACAAACGCAAGGCGCATCCCGCACGGGATGTGGTGGTGGCAGGCTTGGACATGAGCCTGCCCACCGGTCGGTCCTTTCCATAAGGCATGGAAACCGTGGGTGAGGCCACTCCCCCACGGTTTGTTTTTTTTAAGAAGACAAGGCCGCGGGGTGAAAGCCCCGCGGCCTTCTTCGTTGGGGCGAATCAACACCAATGAATCCAAGGAGGAGACATGGAACAGATCAAAGTTTTTCTGGACGAATCGGAGATGCCCCGCCAGTGGTATAACATTCTGGCCGATCTTCCCACCCCCATGCGCCCGCCGCTTCATCCGGCCACGGGACAACCCGTGAAGCCCGAAGATCTGGCGCCGGTCTTTCCCATGAATCTCATCGAACAGGAAATGGCCACGGAGCGCTGGATTCAAATCCCCGAACCCGTGTTGGAAAAGTACGCCATTTGGCGGCCCACGCCGCTCTATCGAGCCCGAAACCTGGAGAAGGCGCTGGGAACCCCCGCCAAGATCTTCTACAAGAACGAGGGCGTGAGCCCACCGGGTTCCCACAAGCCCAACACCGCCGTGGCTCAGGCCTACTACAACAAGGAGTTTGGCATCAAACGGCTGGCCACGGAAACCGGCGCCGGCCAGTGGGGTAGCGCTCTCAGCATGGCCTGCCAGATGTTCGGTCTGGAATGCCGCGTGTACATGGTGAAGGTGAGCTACAATCAGAAGCCCTACCGTCGTCTGATGATGCAGACCTGGGGCGCCGAGTGCATCCCCAGCCCCAGCGACCGAACGGAAGCGGGCCGAAAGATCCTGGCCCAAAATCCCGATTCCCCCGGCAGCCTGGGAATCGCCATCAGCGAAGCCATCGAAGACGCGGTGGGCGACCCGAAGGCCCGTTATTCGCTGGGAAGCGTACTGAACCACGTGCTGCTCCACCAGACCATCATCGGCCTGGAAACTCAGAAACAGATGGAAAAGCTGGGACTTTACCCGGACGTGGTCCTGGGATGCGCCGGGGGCGGGTCCAACTTCGCCGGCCTCTGCCTGCCCTTCGTTCGCGACAAGATCCACGGCAAGGACGTGACCGTGGTGGCCGCTGAACCCACCAGCTGCCCCACGCTCACTCGGGGGCCCTTCCGCTACGACTTCGGCGACACCGCCATGACCACCCCCCTGTTGCCCATGCACACCCTGGGCCACGATTTCATACCGGCCCCCATCCACGCCGGCGGCCTCCGCTACCACGGCATGGCCCCCATCGTGAGCCATCTCCTGGAAGAAAAGCTCATCGAAGCCCGGGCGTTCGACCAGATCGAAACCTTCACCTCGGGAATCCAGTGGGCTCGAACGGAAGGCTTCATCCCGGCACCCGAAACGACCCACGCCATCGCCGCCGTGGTGCAGGAAGCTCTACGGGCCAAAGAAGAAGGAAAGGAAAAGGTGATCCTCTTCAATTGGAGCGGTCATGGGTTTGTGGATATGGCCAGTTACGACGCCTTCTTGTCGGGGAAGCTCACCCGCTATGAGCTCCCGGACGAGGAGATCCAGCGGGCCCTGGCCACCACGGATGCCTTCCCCAAGCCGTAACCACCATGCGTGAGGAGCCGTGGGGGCGGACGGCCAGCCCCCTCTGATCGCCCCCCACGGCCCCACCGGCACAAGACGGACAGGCGCTTGAACGGGGCCGGCGCCCCTCAGCCCGCAGGGGACAGACTCCGCGCCACCTCCCATGGGAGCATAAGATGACATTGGATCAACTCCTGGAAAAGATAGACGCATTGGAAGGGCGATGCCCCAAGCTGGGACATCAGGTTGCCTTCGGCTACTGCCGCCGGGAGACCGGAACGCTTCCCTGCCCCCGAACCCTGGCCTGCTGGCAGCATCGATTCAATGCCGAATTGATTCTGCGCCACCTCCTCACCCCGGAACAGTGGGATGCCGTCTTTTCCACGGCGCCCAAGACCCGGGTGGATTCTCTTCTGGAAGCCATCGAGGCGGCCAAAACACGCCGTGAGCCCTCCGCCCAGTGACCTCCATCCCATTGAAGGAGCCTTCGACCATGAAGACAACGAAAGCCAAATCCTTTCAGGTCCCTTGGGTAGGCCTCGTGGTGTTGCTGACCCTCCTGGCGGGACTTTTCCCGCAGGCGGCACGCGCCTATGATCTTCCGCCGGTCAACTTGGGCTTTACTACCTTTCTGGACGGCGGCCCACCGGCGGGCCCCGGTTTCTACTTCACCCAATACCTCCAGTACTGGACAGCCGACACGCTCACCGACCGGGACGGCAAAAGGATTCTTCCCGCCGCCGCAGGTGAAGATCTGAGCGTGTGGATCAGCCTCAGCCAATTCATCTACCAGAGCGATCAACCCGTCGTGTTGGGCGGCAAGTGGGGTCTGGACGTGATCGTTCCCTATGTTTCCCCCGACCTGGAATACGATGTGGCAGGCCCCTTCCCCCGGGCCAACAGCGCCGGGCTGGGGGACATCCTGGTGGGTCCCTTCCTCCAGTGGGATCCGATCATGGGCCCCAACGGACCCCGTTTCATGCACCGGATCGAATTGCAGCTCATCTTCCCCACCGGCAAGTACGACTCGGACCGGCAGATCAACCCGGGCAGCAACTTCTTCAGCTTCGATCCCTATTGGGCGGGAACCCTTTTCATCACGCCGCGCTGGACCGTCAGCACCCGCATCCACTACCTGTGGAACGCCACCAACCACGACCCCAGCGTACCGGGGGCGGACGACACCCAGGCCGGGCAGGCGGTGCATCTGAACTTCGCATCGGCCTACGAGGTTCTGCCGGGAAAGCTCCGTGTGGGGATCAACGGTTACTTCCTGAAGCAAACGACGGACAGTGAAATCGACGGCCGAGACCAGCCCGGAAGCAAGGAACGGGTCTTTGCCGTCGGCCCCGGCCTGTTGTGCCACTTTTCCCGGAACACGCACCTGTTCGTGAACGCCTATTTTGAAAGCGGAGCGGAAAACAGACCGGAAGGCGAGCGGTTCAACTTCCGAATCGTTCACCATTTCTAGCGGAAGGCAGGTGGGGAGAACCGGGGAAGGTGCCGGCGCGCTCCCCCATCACGACGCGATGAGCGAGACGGCCCCCAGGCACAGCACCACCCCCAGCCACTGGAACCCGGCCACCCGCTCCTTGAGGATCACGGCGGCCAGCACCACCGTGGCCGCCGGGTACATGGACGTGAGCACGGCCGCCACATCCATACGGGCATTTTGCTGGGCCAGCATGTAGAAGACGTTGCCGCCCGCATCCAGAACTCCCGCCAGGAGGGCGGCCGGGCTTTGGGCCGGCGACGGAACACCCTGACGGAGCAGCGCCACCATTCCAAGGGCCACCACGAAAGAGGCGGCCTTGGCCACCACCAGGGGGGCAAAGATTCCCGAGGAAGCCGCCTGGGCGATACACACGAAGTAGCTTCCAAATCCCAGCCCGGCGGTGAGCCCGGCCCCCAGGCCCTTCAGACCCAGCCCCCGGCCGTTGGCGGCCGATCGGGCCACCAGCCAGATCCCCAGCCCTCCCAACACAAAACCCGCATAGGTTCTACCGCCAGGCGGTCCCTCCAAAAAGGTCCCGACCACGACCGGAAAAAGGGCCCCGACCACGGCGCTGCTGGGAGCCACCACGGCGGCACTGCCCACGGCCAGACCGTGGTAGAGGGCGGCGATGCCGAGGGCTCCCAGGGAACCGGCGGCAAGGGCCCACAGGGTATCCTCGACTTGGGGAAAGGATTCCCGGTAGAACCAGGCACACAACGTGAGGACGGCCACAGCCGTCAGGCTTCCCAGAATCAGGGCCTGAAAGGAGCTGATCCTTTTGGAAGCCACCCCGCCGCTGAAATCCGAACTTCCCCAGCTCAAGGCCGCCAGTAATCCGCATCCCACTCCCAAAGACGAAAAGGCTTCCAACGAGTCCTTCACTCCTTCCGGGGCATCAGGCCCCGGCGCCCCCCAGACCGGAACGCCTCAATCTCGGCCCCGCTTTTCCGGCGGGACGTATTCGCAGTCCATGCGTCCGCAATAGTCACCCACGTATTCGGCCTTGGGCCGGTAGAGGGCCGGCTTCCCCTGCGCCTCTGCGAACTTTTCCTCGATGATGTGCGCGCACCAACCGGCGATGCGCGATACCGCGAAGATGCAGGTCATGAGATCGCCCGGAAAGCCCAGAATGTGATACACGGAGGCGCTGTAAAAGTCCACATTGGGCTGGATGCCCTTCTTGCCCCGCTTTTCCAATTCCGCCATGGCCGCCTCTTCAATGGCCGCCGTCATCTCAGGCCACTTTGTCTGGCCCGTCTTTTCGCCCAACTGAAACGCCAGTTCCTTCAGGATCCGGGCGCGGGGATCCAGCGTTTTGTAGACGGCATGGCCCATGCCCATGATCCGTTCCTTCCGGTCCAGCCGGTCCCGCACCCAGGCGGCGATGTCCGTCACGCCGTCGCGGTCGATCTTTTGAAGCATCTCCATGACCCGGGCATTGGCCCCGCCGTGCAATTCCCCGGAAAGCGCCCCCACGCCTGCCGCCACCCCGGCATACATGTGCGCCCGGGTGGACACCACTTCCCGGCACGCGAAAGTGGAGGCATTGAAGGTGTGGTCCGCATGGAGGATGAGACACACGTCCATGATGCGGGCTGTTTCCTCATCGGGCTTCTTGCCCAACACCTGCCACAGGAAGTTACCGGCATGGCTCAAGGCATCGTCGGGCGGCAGCACGTCCAAGCCCTGGCGAATCCGGTGCCAGGCGCCCACCACGGCGGGAAGGCGGGCGATCAGGCGCAGGGCCATGGTCACGTTGGCCTCTCGGCTTTCGTCCCCCAGATCCGGGTCGTCCATGGCCAAAAGGGGTATGGAGGCCTGCAGGGCATCCATGGGATGGGCGCCCCGGGGCCATGCCTTCATGGCCTCGATCACGAAGCCGGGAAGCGCTCGAAACTCCCGGAGCTTTGCCTCGAAGGCTTGCAGCTCCTCCGGGCTGGGCAGAAATTCGTGGAGCAAGAGATAGGCCGTCTCGGGAAAGGTGGATCGGAGGGCCAGATCCTCGATCCGGTATCCCCGGTAGATGAGAACCCCCCGCTCTCCATCGATATAGCTGATCTTGGTGTCGGCCACCGTGATGCCTCGAAGGCCCACATTTTTCGTCCGAACCGTCTGTTCCGCCATCCTAGGCCTCCTTTTTTTAAGGAATGGGGAGTCGATGCCATGCGATCGGGACCCTATGGACTCACCCCTCACTTCACATAACGCTGGGCCCAGGCGGCGATCACCCGCCCCGCATACTGGGCGTCTTCCTTGCTGGAAAGAAGATGATCGGCCGCATCCAGCGAGATGAAGCTCTTGGGGTGCCTTGCCGCCTTGAAGATCCTTTCAGCGTTTGCCATACCCACCACCTGGTCCGCGGGCGAATGAAGGATCAGCAGGGCTCTGCCCAGCCGCGCCAGGTTCGTCGGCATCTCCTCCTCGTTGAATCGTTCGAGAAACGGCCTGCCGATGCGTATCCGCCGGCCGCCCAGGTCGATTTCGGCCACTCCGTTTCGCTCGATGGCCTTCCAAGCCCCGGCGAACAGCCGGGTCACGTGATGGGGGCTGTAGGGCGCGCCGATGACGGCCACTGCCCGGCAGGATGCCACGGACCTGGCCGCCTGAAGCACAGCCGCCCCACCCAGGGAATGCCCCACGAGCAGAGCGGGGGCGTGGCCCTCCCCTTCCATGAAGCGGGCGGCGTCCAGCACGTCCTCCACGTGGGAGATGAAACCGGTGCCCGCGAAATCCCCCCCGCTCTCCCCCAACCCGGTGAAGTCGAAGCGGAACACGCCGTATCCAGCATCCGTCAGGGCCTTGGAAAGATGGACCGCAATGCCCAGGTTCTTGGAACAGGTAAAGCAGTGGGCGAAAAGCACCGCGGCCACCGGCTTTCCCTGGGACGGCAGATCCATGCGTGCCGAAAGCGGCACGCCGTTTCGGTTTTGAAATGTCCGGGGCTCCGTTTTCATGGCTCTTCCCTCCGCGTCACGGCGGGGTGGCCCGGGCCACCGTCACCACTCCCACGCAAGCGGCCCGCGCCGTCTTGAGTGCCCGCGCACATTCGCTCAAGGTGGTCCCCGTGGTAAAAACGTCGTCAATCACCACGATCTTCCTTCCCTTCACGCGGTGGGGGTTCAGAACCTGAAAAGCCCCCCGCACATTCTCCAATCGCTCCCGTCGCGACAGCCGGGTCTGGGGCATGGTCTTGCGCCGCCTTTCCAGCACCTTCTCCACCCTGTGTCCGGTCCGGCGCGCCAGTCTATGGGCCAGCACCGAGGCCTGGTTGAACCCGCGCTGGCGGATCCGGTGCGGATGCAAGGGCACGGGCACCAGAAAATCCGCCGCCGACAGCATGTCCCGGGTGTGGGGATTGCGCAGGATCAGAGCCGCCAACGCCTCGGCCCAATGCAGGCTTCCGTGGAACTTGAGTTCCAGGATTCCTTTTTGAACCGCCTCTTCGTACACGGCCGCCGAACGGGCCCGATCGAAACGAAAGCGTCCCTCCAGGCATTCCCCGCAGCGGTGGTCCGGCATGGCTTCCGTGGCCGGGTAGGGCCTGCCGCACAGGGGGCACAAGGGAGACCCCACGAGCCGGACGCGATCCAGGCATCCGCAGCACCATCCGCTCACGGGTAGATCCAAGCCGGCGGCCCCGCACGCGGCGCACACCGGTGGAAGGATCCAGTCCGAAAGACGTCTGAGAAGATCTCGGACCCTTTCCATCAAGCCAGTCCGCCGTGTCCCCCGAGGAGCAGGCGATCCAGAAAGTGACCGCCGCTTCACGCTTCGGGGGTAAAGTCCAGCAGGCACCATTGCCCATCCTGGTGGCCGTTCAGACACCGCATTCCCAAGGATTCGTAGGCGTCCCGCACCCTGCGTGCATGCTCGATCAGAACCCCGCTCAAGGCCAGACGGCCGCCCTTTTTCACCTTGGGCACCAGTTGGGCTGCCATTTGAAGCAGGGGCTCCGCCTGGATGTTGGCCACCACCCGGTGGAAGTCTCCTTCCACGTTGTCCACCGAGCCGTGCACAAAAACGAGGCTTCCCGCCTCGGGATTGGCCTGCAGGTTTTCCCGGGCCACCTCGATGGCTTCCGGGTCGTTGTCCACGCCCACCACCGGGGTGCATCCCAGAAGCGAGGCCGCGATGGCCAGGATCCCCGAACCGGTGCCCACGTCCAAAAGGCTCAAAGATTCCTCGGCGTCTTGCCCAGGGCACACATCTTCCAACCACCGAAGGCAAAGACGTGTGGTTTCGTGATGGCCCGTGCCGAACGCCCGCCCTGGATCGATCCAAAGGACCCGATCTCCGGGTTCGGGATCGTAGGCTTCCCAGGTAGGGGCCACCACGAACCGGCGCCCCACACGAAGCGGCTTGAAGCCTTCTTTCCATCGGGCATTCCAATCCTGGTCGGGGCAAAAGGAAATCGTGAGAGTCGGCTTTGCAGGAAGCTTCAGGGTGTGGGCCCAGGTGGAAAGGAACCCTTCCAGGTCCCCTTGCCAGCCGGCATCGGGGACCTCCGATGGTACATAGAGAAGGATCCCGTCTTCCTGGATTTCAGCGCCCATGGCATAGCGCTGGGTCAGGGCCCCCGCCAGCTCCTCTGCCCACGACGGATCGGCGGAAATCCGCACGACCCACCAACCCTTTTCCATCGATCGCTCTCCTTTGTCTTCCAATCTCTTCAGGCTCTTTCCAAGCATGTTCCATAATGATAAGGTCCCATCCCGGTGCCTGCAGCACCCTATCAAAAGGAACGGTTTTCGGGGAGGATTTCAATGGCCGTTGTGGCAATTATTCCCGCCCGCTACGCGTCCACGCGCTTTCCAGGCAAGCCCTTGGCTCCGATCCTGGGGCAACCCATGATCCAGTGGGTTTACGAACGGGCCCGGCAATGCCGCCGGTTGGATCGAGTGGTGGTGGCCACCGACGACGGGCGCATCCTGGAAGCGGTCCGATCCTTCGGCGGAGAAGCGGTGATGACCCGCACGGATCACTCCAGCGGCACGGACCGCCTGGCGGAAGCCGCCCACATCCTGGGCCTTCAGGCACACGACCTGGTGGTCAACATCCAGGGGGACGAACCGGGTGTGTCCCCGGAGATGATCGAAGCCCTCATTGCCGAGGCCCTGCGCCCCCCTCTCCTTGCCATGGCCACCTTGGCCTTTCCGTGCCAGTCCGCCGGTGATTACACCGATCCCAACGTGGTCAAGGTGGTTCGGAACGCCCAGGGAAACGCCCTCTACTTTTCCCGATCCCCCATTCCCTGCCGGCGGGACGCCCAGGACGAACCCATGACCTTTCTCAAGCATCTGGGCCTGTACGCCTACCGCAAAGAATTTCTTTGCCGCTTCACCCGACTGGCCCCCACACCCTTGGAACGCATGGAAAGGCTGGAGCAACTGAGAGCCCTGGAGCACGGATACACGATTCGCGTCGGCTTGTCCCCCAGCGAGACGGTGGGGGTGGACACTCCCGAGGATCTGCGGCATGCGGAAAGGCGTCTGAAAAGCTGAGGCACCGCCCCCCTTGGAGAGATCCGTTTCCGGCCCGCCGGATCCCGCCACGCCCGAGTGCCGGCCGTCTTTCATCCCAGCGGAACAGGACCGGGCAACGGCGAAGCGATGGGCGAACCGGCTTGCACTGAAACCAAATATGGGTAGAATTGTTTGATTTTGAAAAGATCAAGGATCGCACCCCTAGAAACCGAGAGGTTCGCATGACAGCTCCTTGGAAACGCCCCCGGGCCCTTCTCGTCCTGGAAGACGGTACGGTTTTCAAAGGCTATGCCTTTGCATCGGCCGAACAGGGCCGCGCCCTGGGAGAGGTGGTCTTCAACACGGCCATGACCGGCTACCAGGAAGTGTTGACCGATCCGTCCTACAAGGGACAGATCGTCACCATGACCTACCCCCTCACGGGCAACTACGGGATCAACGACGAGGACATGGAATCGGCCGCCATCCAGGTGGAGGCCTTCATCATCAAGGAGTACCAGGATTTTCCAAGCAACTGGCGGAGCCGAAAGTCGTTGGCCCAGTTCCTGGAAGAGCACCGCGTCCTGGGCATCGAAGGCATCGACACCCGGCGCCTGACTCGACACATCCGTCTGGCGGGAGCCCTGCGGGGCGTGATCGCCACAGACACGGACGACGTGGGGGCACTCTTGGATCAGGTGCGGGACTTCCCGGGCCTCAAAGGCGTGGACATGGTCCGACGGGTCACCTGCTCGCGGCCCTATCGCTGGGAGAAGGGGCCGCAGCCGGATGCCGCCTGGCGCGAAGACAAGCCCGACTTTCGGGTGGCGGCCCTGGACTTCGGCGTCAAATACAACATCCTTCGCAACCTGGAACGCTGCGGCTGCCAGGTGCTGGTCTTTCCCGCTACGGCGAGCCCGGAGGAGATCCTGGCCACGCAGCCGGACGGCATCTTCCTTTCCAACGGTCCGGGGGACCCGGCTGCGGTGACTTATGGCATCGAAACGGTGCGCAAACTTCTGGGAACGAAGCCCATGTTCGGCATCTGCCTGGGACACCAGCTCATGGGCCTGGCCCTGGGAGGCCGCACCTTCAAGCTCAAATTCGGTCACCGCGGGGCCAATCAGCCGGTCAAGGACCTGAGCACGGGACGCGTGGAGGTCACCTCCCAGAACCACGGGTTCTGCGTGGACCTGGAATCCATGCAAGACATCCCGGTTCGCCTCACCCACATCAACCTGAACGACAACACCCTGGAAGGCATGGAGCATCTGGAGATGCCCGCCTTCAGTGTCCAGTACCATCCGGAAGCGGCGCCCGGTCCCCACGACGCCACCTACCTCTTTGAGCGTTTTGTGAACCTGATCCGAAAGGACAAGGGACTTCAGGACTAGGATCCAACCCAGCGGAGCGAACACTTCATGCCCAAACGCACGGACATCAAGAAAATCCTCGTGATCGGTTCCGGTCCCATCGTGATCGGTCAGGCGTGCGAGTTCGACTATTCCGGCACCCAAGCGTGCAAGGCCCTGCGCGAGGAAGGCTACCAGATCGTTTTGATCAACAGCAACCCGGCCACCATCATGACCGATCCGGAAACGGCGGATCGCACCTACATCGAACCCATCACGGCGGAGGCGGTGGCCAAGGTGATTCGCCGGGAGCGGCCCGACGCGCTGCTTCCCACCCTGGGGGGACAGACGGGGCTGAACACGGCCGTCAAGGTGGCCGAGATGGGGGTGCTGGAAGAATACGGCGTGGAAATGATCGGAGCCCGGGTGGACACCATCCGCAAGGCCGAAGATCGGGCCCTCTTTCGCCAGGCCATGGAACGCATCGGGCTGAAGGTCCCCCGAAGCGGCATCGCCCACAGTGAACAGGAAGCCCTGGCCATCGCCCACGAGATCGGATTTCCCATCATCTCGCGTCCCGCCTTCACCCTGGGCGGCACGGGCGGAGGGGTCGCCTACAACCTGGAGGAACTGGTGGAGCTGGCCCGGACGGGCCTGGACGCCAGCCTGATCGGTCAGGTCATGCTGGAAGAGTCCGTGCTGGGCTGGAAGGAATTCGAACTGGAAGTGATGCGCGACCACATGGACAACGTGGTGATCATCTGTTCCATCGAGAACATGGATCCCATGGGCGTGCATACGGGCGATTCCATCACGGTGGCTCCCGCCCAGACCCTGACCGACGCGGAATACCAGAAGATGCGCGACGCCGCCATAGCGATCCTGAGGGAGATCGGGGTGGAAACGGGAGGCTCCAACGTCCAGTTCGCCATCAACCCGGAAGACGGGGACATGGTGGTGATCGAGATGAATCCCCGGGTGTCGCGATCTTCGGCCCTGGCCTCCAAGGCCACGGGATTTCCCATCGCCAAGATCGCCGCCAAGCTGGCCGTGGGCTTTTCCCTGGACGAGCTGGCCAACGACATCACCCGGGAAACCAAGGCGTCCTTTGAGCCCACCATCGACTACGTGGTGACCAAGGTGCCGCGGTTCACCTTCGAAAAGTTTCCCAACACGGACGATCTGCTCACCACGTCCATGAAGTCGGTGGGCGAGACCATGGCCATCGGCCGCACTTTCAAGGAATCGCTTCAGAAGGCCGTCCGGTCCCTGGAAGTCGGCCGGTACGGCTTCACGGATCCCGATCCGGTGGTCTCCCCGGACCGGATCGAAGAATTGAAGCAGAGCCTGCGGCGCCCCCATTCCAAGCGCCTGTTCCAGATCGCCGAGGCCCTGAAGCTGGGCCTGGATCTGGACGAAATCCACCGGCTCACCTGGATCGACCCCTGGTTTCTCCACCACATTCGGGAAATCGTGCAGATGGAGCAGGCCATCCGGGAAGAAGACTTCCTGAGTGATCCCGAAAAGCTGCGCCTGGCCAAGTCCTGGGGTTTTTCGGACGTGCGCCTGGGCCGGCTGACGGGAACCGACGAGGAGACCATCAGCCGAAAACGGCGCCAATTGGGCATCCGGCCCGTCTACAAGCTGGTGGACACCTGTGCGGCCGAGTTTGAAGCCTACACGCCCTACTTCTATTCCACCTACGAAGAGGAAGACGAGGCGCGCCCGACGGAGCACACCAAGGTGGCCATTCTGGGCGGCGGTCCCAACCGGATCGGGCAGGGCATCGAATTCGACTACTGCTGTGTCCATGCGAGTTTCGCGCTGCGCGAAATGGGCGTCGAATCCATCATGGTCAATTCCAACCCGGAGACGGTTTCCACGGACTACGACACCTCCGACAAGCTCTACTTCGAGCCGCTCACGCGCGAAGACGTGCTGCACATCCTGGAAACCGAAAAACCCCATGGGCTGATTGTCCAGTTTGGAGGCCAGACCCCTCTCAACCTGGCGGTTCCGCTGGAAAAGGCGGGAGCAAGAATCATCGGCACGAGCCCGGACGCCATCGATCTGGCCGAAGACCGCAAGCGTTTCCAGAAGCTCATCCAGAAACTGGGCCTGAAACAGCCTCGAAACGCCACGGCCTTCACAGCCGATGAAGCCGCCCGGGCGGCACGTGAGATCGGATACCCGGTGGTGGTCCGTCCTTCCTACGTGCTGGGAGGCCGGGCCATGGAAATCGTCTACGACGAACACATGCTGCGCGAATTCATGGAGACGGCCGTAAAGGTCTCCCCGGGGCATCCCATCCTGATCGACCACTTCCTGGAGGACGCCATCGAATTGGACGTGGACGCGGTCTGTGACGGGGAACGCACCGTCATCGGTGGGATCATGGAGCACATCGAAGCCGCGGGCATCCACTCCGGAGACAGCGCCTGTGTGCTTCCGCCCATCAGCCTGTCCCGGGAGGTCCAGGAAGAGATCAAGCGCCAGACCCGCCTTCTGGCCCACGGCCTCAACGTGGTGGGCCTGATGAACGTCCAGTTCGCCATCCAGAAGGGCGAAATCTATATCCTGGAGGTCAATCCCCGGGCGTCCCGAACCGTTCCGTTCGTGAGCAAGGCCGTCGGCGTACCGCTGGCCAAGATCGCCACCAAGGTCATGATGGGGCGTAAGTTGAGCGAACTGGGGTTCACCGAGGAGGTGGAACCGAAGCATCTTTCGGTCAAGGAGGCGGTCTTTCCCTTTTCGCGCTTTCCCAACGTGGATATCCTGCTGGGGCCGGAAATGAAATCCACCGGGGAAGTGATGGGCATCGGCCCCACTTTCGGAATCGCCTACGCCAAGGCCCAGGCGGCTTCCGGCTTCGATCTGCCCCGATCGGGAACGGTCTTCGTGAGCGTGCACGACCGGGACAAGCTCAAGGTGGTGAAGGTGGCCCGCAAGTTTTCGGACTTGGGTTTCAAGATCATCGCCACCGCCGGAACGCGACGTTTTTTGGAAGAAAACGGGATCGACGCCACCCTGGTCCATAAGCTCAGCGAGGGACGGCCTCACGTGGTGGATCACATCAAGAACAACCAGGTGCAGATGGTGATCAATACGTCCCTGGGAAAGCGGACCTTTTCGGATGCCTACCTCATCCGACGTGCCACACTGCTGTACAACATCCCTTATGCCACCACCATCGCGGGAGCCATGGCCATGGCCGAAGCCGTGGAGCAGTTGCAACGCGGCGACTGGAACGTGAAGACGATCCAGGAATACCACAAGGAATCCCAAAAATGAGATGCTCCCTTTCCGTTCCACATGCCGGTTACTCACCCAGTAAGCGCGAAGAATGCGGCGTCTTCGGCGTGTACGGACACCCGGAAGCGGCCAAGCTCGCCTACTTCGGCCTGTATGCCCTGCAGCACCGCGGTCAGGAAAGCGCCGGCATCACCAGCTCCGACGGCTGCCAAATCTATGACTACAAGCACATGGGCCTGGTGTACGAGGTCTTCAAGGAAGAAACCCTCAAGGGGCTCAAGGGCGACCTGGCCATCGGCCACGTTCGCTATTCCACCACCGGCGCCTCGCGGCTGGCCAACGCCCAGCCTTTCGTGGTCCTGCACAAGGGCGAATACTATTGCGTCGCCCACAACGGGAACCTGGTCAACGCCACCGCCCTTCGGCGCGAGCTGGAGCGGGAAGGGACCATCTTTCAGTCCACCATGGACACGGAAGTGATCGTCCACCTACTGGCCCGAAACCTGGGGCTGGGCCTGGAGGAAGCCCTGGCCCGGGCCCTGGGCCGCGTGCAGGGGGCCTATTCCATCATTTTGTGCACCCGGGACAAGCTCATCGGCACCCGGGACCCCCGGGGGTTCCGTCCTCTGTGTCTGGGGGAACTGAACGGCGCCTACGTGCTGTCCTCGGAAACCTGCGCCCTGGACCTGATTGAAGCCACCTACATCCGCGACGTGGAACCGGGGGAGATCGTCATCATCGACAAGAACGGCCTGCGTTCCTTCAAGCCCTTCGCGCCTGTCCGCCCGGCCCACTGCATCTTCGAATTCATCTATTTCGCCCGTCCGGACAGCCTCATCTTCGGGCAAAACGTCTACGCGTTCCGAAAGCGCCTGGGCCACCTCATGGCCCGGGAAAACCGGCTGCAGGCCGACCTGGTCATGCCCTTCCCCGATTCCGGCAACTACGCGGCGCTTGGTTTTGCCGAAGAGTCCCGCATTCCGTTGGAGATGGGTGTGATTCGCAACCACTACGTGGGGCGCACCTTCATCCAACCGTCCCAGACCATGCGGGACTTCGGGGTGCGAATCAAACTGAACCCGGTCCGCCAGATCCTCAAAGACAAGCGGGTCATCATCGTCGAGGATTCCATCATTCGGGGGACCACCACCCGCACTCGAATCAAGACACTGCGGGAAGCCGGCGCCCGGGAAGTGCACATGGTGGTGAGCTGCCCGCCCCACAAGCATCCGTGCCCCTACGGTATCGACTTTTCCACCAAGGGCGAGCTGATCGCAGCGCAGCATACGGTGGAGGAAATCCGCGATTTCATCGGCCTGGACTCCCTGTCGTACCTCTCCCTGGAAGGCCTGCTCCAAGGCGCCCAGGCTCCCATGGACGACCATCCTTATTGCCTGGCCTGCTTCACCGGACAGTATCCCGTGACCTTCACGGAAGAGTTTCGAAAAGACTGCTTCGAAAGAACCTAAGTCACCAACCCATCACGATCACCACTGACGGTACCCTTCGAATCAATGGAAGAAATGAAGGAATGATGGATACACAAACCGCTCACAAACAGCGCCCCCGTTGCGACGCCACGCTGAACCGAAAGGACCTGATCCGGATCGCCAAGGACGTGCTCCGGATCGAGGCCGAAGGGGTCCTCACCCTGATGGAACATGTGGACGAATCCTTTGCGCTCGCCGTGGAGATGATCCTGGAGTCCAAGGGGCGGGTGATTGTCACCGGGGTGGGCAAATCGGGAATCGTGGGCCGCAAGATCGTGGCCACCTTGAGCAGCACCGGCACCCCGGCCCTTTTCCTGCACCCGGTGGAAGCCATGCACGGAGACCTGGGTATGGTGCGCCCGGAGGACATCGTGCTGGCCCTTTCCAACAGCGGGGAAACGGACGAGATCAACTTCATCCTGCCCAGTCTGCGGTCCCTGGGCACTCGGATCCTGGCCTTCACGGGCAACCTGCAGTCCACGCTGGCAACCCACAGCGATCTGGCCATCTATACCGGTGTGCCGCGGGAAGCCTGCCCCTTGGGGCTGGCCCCCACCGCCAGCTCCACGGCCATGCTGGCCATGGGCGACGCCCTGGCCGTGGCGCTCATCAAGGTGCGGGACTTCAAGGCCCGGGACTTTCGCCGCTTTCATCCCGGCGGCCAACTGGGCCAGCAGCTGCAGGCGAAGGTCTCGGAACTGATGCGCCGCGGGGAGGCCGTTCCCGTGGTCGCTCCCGACCTGTCGCTCGTGGAGGCGATACGCTATATTTCCCAAAAGGGCCTGGGGGCCACGCTGGTGGCCGACGCATCGGAAACCCTGCTGGGCATCCTCACGGATGGGGACCTGCGGCGGGCCATCGAAAGATGGGGCACCCTGGACGACCGGTCGGTGGCGGATGTGATGACACGATCGCCGCGAACCATCCCGCCCCACAAGAAGGTGGGCGAAGCCATCGAGATCATGGAAAAGCACCTGGTCACCGTCCTGCCGGTCACCGACGCCCGGAACCGCATCCTGGGAATCCTGCACCTGCACGATCTGTTGGGCATGGGCCGCATCCGCTTCGCCATATGAGGGATCGCCATGGCTGGCTGCCGAATACGGGGACTCCTGTGCCGACTCTTCATCCCGCAAGATTGGGAGACGTTCCCCTGGAGCGCCTTTTTGGGCTCTTTGCTTCCGCACGCACAGGGGCTTGTGATCGACCCGCCCTACTGGGACCCCATGCGCCGAGGCCCTTATCTGCAGCCCATGGACCTGAAAGTCATCCAGAAGATCCTGGGGCTGCTCCCGGCGGACCGCCCGCTGCTGGTGCGCATTACGGGCAAGGATCGCCGGAAAACCGCGTCCCATCTGCAGCATCTGGACGAAGCCCTGCGGCCCACCGCCCACTATGGGCAGGTGGTCTGGCTGGACACCCCCCTGATGTACCACAGCAATCGAGGCCTTCCGGACCTGCTCCTCCAACTGGCCACCCTCACCCAACGTCCCTTTGCCTTGGAAAACGATCCGGACCGGGTTCGCCCTTTCAAGAGCTGGTCGAGCCACGTGAACCTGCGGACCCATGTACTCAAACAGCTGGCGCATAATCCGCGCCTGAGCGCCCTCATCCACCACGGCAGCCTTCGACGCTCCCTCAATTACGCCAAGGCCGTGGTCAAGCGCAGGGACTTCTGCCTCCTGGACGGGGACGAGGCCAACTTCCTGGACTATCCCAACACCACCGGCGTCGTGTCCGCTTCGGCCAACGTCCTGGCTCCCCTATGGGCCGCTTTGCTGGCAAGAAAAAGCCTGAGCGGCCGGGCGGAACACATGACCGCCTACATGGAAACCATGTCGATCCTGCAGGAAGGCCTGCGCCTCCTGCGCCCCCATCCCACCGCAGCCCTTGCGGAAATGCTCCATGCCATGGGATACTCCACTACCCGACCGGCCCTGGATGAGGAAGACCGAAAACAGATGCACCGCTTTCTGAATCGTCTGCCAGACGTATGTATTCACAACTACTGACATTCATCGTCGCCCTGCTCCTCTTTTCCATCCGGGAGCCCGGGCGCGAAAGCCTGCGCCCTCCCGCACAGACCCTCTTTTTGGGAGTGGCGGTGTTCGCCGCCTTCGCCGTCCTGTGCGCCTGGTCCTTTGGGTCCCTGAGGCGAAGCCTTCGCCGGGGAGAAGGCACGGCACGCATTTCCCTGCGTTACCACCGGGCCCAGACGCGGCTGAGCATCCTGGCCCTGGGGGCTCTGGCCTTCGACGTCTACATCCTGGATATCAAGTTCTTCCTGCAGCATCTTCCGGGCTTTCAGCGCTTTTTCACCGTCTCAGGCCTGGTGGGATTGGGCCTTTACCTGCTCCACCTTGCGGTGATCTGGTACTGGGCCTACCCGGTGCACCAGGCGCTCTACCGTTCCGAAACCAGCCGCAGCGCCTTTATGAAGGGTCACCTGTCTTTCTACACTTCCCTGCTGGTCCCCTGGTTTCTCATCGCCCTGGCTTCCGACCTGCTGCAGTTTGTGCGGATGCCCCCCCTGTTGCAAACGGAACCGGGCCAAATCTTTCTCTTCGGCTGCGTCTTCTGCCTCTTTCTCTGCTTTTCGCCCTACCTGGTGGTGCGCTTCTGGGGATGCGAACCCCTTCCCCCTTCGTCGGTTCGCCTGGAGCTGGAAGCCTTCTGCCGCCAGCGGGGCTTTCGGCTGGGAGATTTCCTCCTGTGGCCCCTTTACGGCGGTGACCACCTGACGGCGGCCGTCTTGGGGGTCCTGCCCAAGCTGCGCTATATCCTGATCACCCGTGGGCTGCTCGATCTACTCACCGTGGAGGAACTCAAGGCGGTCGTCTCCCACGAGATGGGCCACGTCAAACGCCTGCACGCTTTCTTCTACCTGACCCTGTTCATCGCCTACGCCGTGGTGTCCTCTTCTTTTCAGGACATCATCTTGCTGCTTCTGCTCAAGCACAAAACGATCCTGGCCTGGGCCACCTCCCCCGAGCCATTGGACCACTCGCTCTTTGCCATGACCTACAGCCTCCCGATTCTGACCCTGTTGGTTCTCTACTTCCGCTATCTATTCGGCTACTTCATGCGCAACTGCGAGCGCCAGGCAGACCTCTACGCCCTGCAGGTTCTGGGACATCCCTTCACGCTGGTCTCTTCGCTTCAAAAGATCGCCTTTTACAGCGGCCAGATCGAAGACCTTCCCAGCTGGCACCATTTCAGCATCCGCCAGCGGATCCACACGCTCCTGGCCGCCCATGAAGATCCCGGGCGGATCAAGGCCCACAACCGCAAATTGGCCCGCTCCGCCGGGATCTTCTTCGCCGCCTTGACGCTGCTCACCTTCGCGGGCATCCGGTTTCAGCAGTCCGCCACGGTTCAGGGCTGGCGCCACGAAGTCAGGCTTCGGATCCTGGAAAACGAGCTAAACCTGAAGCCCCAAAACCCCGATCTTTACATGGCCTACAGCGGGGCTCTCATGGAAAAAAGGCGCTTCCAAGAGGCGGCCGTGGTGCTGAAAAGGGCCCTGAAGTTCGCCCCCAACCATCCGGAACTTCTCAACAACCTGGCCTGGCTCTATGCCACGGCGCCGCCCCCTTACCGAAGGCCCCAAGAGGCCCTGGATCTGGCCCTGAAGGCCGCCACGATCCGCCCCGAGCCCCACATCCTGGACACCCTGGCGGAAGCCTACTTCATCAACGGACGCTTTCGCGAAGCGCTTCTCATCATTCGTCAGGCCATCGCTCAGGAGCCGGCCAAGATGGACTACTACCTGGAGCAGGAAAGGAAGTTTTTGGAAGCCCTAGAGAGAACGGAAGAGACAGGATCCCAGGAGCCAGGGCGAAAATAGGCTTCAGCCGGAAAACGGCCAAAGGAGCTGTCCGAGAACGCCCAGATTGCTCCCTTCTTGTAGTGACGGAAGCTTGGGACTTCCAAGCGGGCTTGTGCTGCCAACTTTGCCAAGCCGCACTGGGGGCGGGTTCCGAACCTGCCCCAGAAAGGGCGAAAGCCATTTTCGGACAAGCCCCAAAGGGTTTCGGGTCTCGTCACAGCCATGAAACCGAAGCCCCCTTCCGGGCAGGAAGGGGGCTTCCATAGGGTGGTCAAAGGACTGCAAGAGTTCTTTGGAAACGGATCAGAAGCGGCTGATGATACCCATCAGGTGGGCCGCCTCGGACAGGGGGGCGTTGATATTGGCCCTGTGATTGGCAATGAATCCGTCCAGGTCCCCGTCCAGCACGATCCAAGGATCCATTTCTTCCGCGCGATGGAGCTCGTGGAGGATCTCGTCCATGATGTCCACCGCGTCGATGGTCACCAGCTGGTCCTCAAAGCCCACGCGGGCCACCTTGAGGATTTCGTACATCACGTGGGCCACGCCCTTGGCGTAATAGAAATAATCGTCCACCTCGAAAAAGCTCACCGGGCTGCCGTCCCCGTGCCGGTCGATGATGAGGCTCTTGTTCACATTGCCCAGCAGGTCTCCGTAGGACGTAATGAGCGACATGAAGTTGTCCACCCGGTAGTAAAAGCTCCGTCGGCCCGTCTTCAGTTTCTCAAGGAACTTTTTCAGATGCTCCACGGCTTCCCCGTAGGAGCTTTCAGCCGAAGGAAACCAGAAGAGGGTGGCCTTGTTCATGAAAAGGTTCAGGGCGTTTTCCAAGTCCCGGTCGTAGGTATCCGCTTCCCCCATCCGGGTCAGGCTGTCTTTGAGGCGCAAGGTGGTAAAGCGCATGGCCTCCAGTACGCCCAGCTGGTAATTATTGATATTGTCCGTAAAACGCCCCAAGATCAGATCGTTGGGGCGCCAGCCCAGAAACCGCCCGTGCAGCTCGTGTTCCATGAGATTGATCATGGTTTCCACGAAGGTCACCCCGGGGATGGGGGATATTTCCGGCAGGTGCACCCCTTCGCCCTCTCCGTGCGGGACCTCCCCCGCGGGTTCGTGAGCCAAAGGAACCCCGGGTCGCTCTTCTTGATGACCGGGCAACGGCAAAGCGGGTTCCGGCAGATGGGAGGCCGATTCCCTGCCGGGCGCTTCGTGAGCGGCACTGGTGCCCCCGGCGTGCATCTCGGGGGATTGCCCTGACGAGGTGGGCGCCGCGGTGTGTTCCCGCTGCGTCGGCGCCGCCCCCTGCTCTTCCGCATCCGTCGAATGCGCCGTTTGGGAAGGCGTCTCGTGGGCCTTCCGGGACTGGGCGGACGCCTGGATCTGCTCCGATGGTGTCAGAGTGTGCTTCTGGAGGGCCAGGGCCCATCGGGGTCCGGCGAGAAACAGGCCCCAAAAGACCGCCACCCCAGCCGCCACCAGGGCGGTGCGCCTCAGGTGCGCCCATGGACCAGTCAAGGGCAGTTTCCTCTGTCGGGTCATGTTCTGCTCCTTTTTCCCAAAGCTATCGCGATTCACCATAATACGTGGCACAAGAATCCTTGGATTCCCAAGCAGACACGCTGAACACCCACCGGTGGTCCCCATTGATTCGAGCGGCCAAGCTTTCAAATAAAAACCGGGCGATGTGCTCGGAGGAGGGATTACGTTCCTTGAAATACGGAAGATCATTGAGATACTGGTGATCCACCTGCTGCAAGACCTGGCGGGTCGCCTGCTTCAATTCCCCGAAGTCCAACAAAACCCCCGCTTGGTCCAATCGGTCGCCCCGCACCACCACCTCCACCTTCCAGTTGTGGCCGTGGAGATTTTCGCACCGACCGCGAAAGTTTCTCAGATTGTGAGCAGCGGCAAAATCCGTGACGATCTTCACTTCGTACATGAGCTTTTCATCCCTTGGTGAGGGCCGCACCCCGTGGACGCAGTCAAAATCTTTTTCCTTCGAACAGTTACGCCCATTAAACTCAATGGCCTTTCCTTTGTCAATCGCCATCGCCCAGGCTCATTTTGCCTATTGACAGGAGAGCCAAGATTTTCTAGATATAGCGGCGCCGTGGCGGTGTAGCTCAGTCGGTTAGAGCATGCGGCTCATATCCGCAGTGTCCGGGGTTCAAGTCCCTGCACCGCCACCAAATCTTGCTTCGGAAGATGGGGTCGTCCGAGAAGGCGGCCCCATTTTTTTGTTGAAAACCGAGAGATTATCCATTATTAGCCAAGAAACTGGACCAGGAGACAGGGATCTTCGACCGCCCTCACGCGATGATCGACGATGGACAACGACGAAAGAAAGGACCGATCATGACCCTGACCAAGGCTCACATCGTGGAGAATCTGTTCGCTGAAAACGTCTTCACAAAAGCCGAGTCCGCCCAGATCATCGAGACCCTTTTCGAAATCATCAAACAGACCTTGGAGGAGGGTGAAGACGTTCTCATCAGCGGATTCGGCAAATTCAGCGTCAAGGCCAAGAACCAGAGACGCGGTCGAAATCCCCAGACCGGTGAACCCATTATCCTTCCCCCGCGCCGTGTGGTGACGTTCAAGTGTTCCGGAGTTCTGCGGGAAAAGATCAATCACGGATCATAGTCCCAGAAGACCCGGTCCTTTCAAGGCTCTGTCCTTTCCCGGTGGCAAGCCTTTTCGCCAGGCATCCGCGCGGTAGTGTCTCAATCCCACAGACCGTTGACGGTTCCTGAGGCTGCCGCCCCCCACGAGGTCCCATGAGCGCAGATGTGTTGACCGTCGAAAGGCTCGAGGGTGGTGTTATGCGCTGCACCCCCTCCGCTCCTTTTGTCCTCAGCACGAGCCGCCGCTATCACGAAGCCTTTACCCGCCTTGTTGCCACACCGGGCCTGCGCACCATCGTTTTGGAGATGGCCCCCGTGAGCACCGTGGACAGCGCCGGAGCGGCCGTCCTGAAGACCTGGCAAAAGGAGTGTGGAGCACGGGGAATCAACCTGGAGCTGAGCCAAGCGGCTCCCCAGGTGGAAGCCTTTTTGCGCTTCGCCGGTTTCTTCGAAAAGCCCACGGCGCGACCGGCGCCTTCCAAGAAGCGCTCGCCGCTTCCAGAGCGGCTGGGAGTGGCCGCCGTGCGCCTGTGGAACGACACCCGTGATCTTATCCAGTTCATCGGCGGGGTGACCGTAGCCGTGGGCCCCTGCTGTTTCAATCCCAAGCGATTCCGTCCCCGGGAGATCCTCTACTACATCCAGCAGTCCGGGCCGGAAGCGGTCCCCATCGTCTTTTTGGTCAGCTTTCTCATGGGACTGATCATGGCCTTCCAGGCCGCCGTGCAGCTTCGACAGTTTGGGGCCAACATTTTCGTGGCCGATCTGGTCAGCCTGGCCTTGACCCGAGAACTGGGGCCCCTCATGACCGCCATCATTCTGGCCGGACGTTCCGCCGCGGCCTTCGCCGCCGAAATCGGCACCATGAAGGTGAACGAGGAAGTGGACGCCCTGACCGTCATGGGCTTCGAGATCACGGAATTTCTGGTCATGCCCAAGGTGGTCGCCTTGGCGGTCAGCGGTCCTCTGCTGACCGTGTTCGCCAACGCCTCGGGCATCCTGGGCGGCATCGTGGTGGGGGTGCTCAGCCTGGATCTCACCCCGGCCAGTTTCATCCTGGAAGTCTGGCAGATTCTGACCGTGGGAGACGTGGCCGGGGGCCTGGTGAAGAGTCTGGCCTTCGCTGTGGTGGTGGCTCTGGTGGGATGTTTCCGGGGCCTGCAGACGGAAAGAACCGCCGACAGCGTGGGACGCATGACCACCTCGGCGGTGGTCACCTCCATCTTTCTCATCATCCTGACCGACGCGGTGTTTACCATCATTTTCCACGTCTTTTCGTGGTAGAGATATGAAAGGGGACATGAGGCGCCGGTGCCGAGACGCTCCTTGGAAAGGATAAGACGCCAGACGAACGGCGGCGTCCTGATCCACCCACCATGGGTTGTGGTGAACCGATGAAGCGAAACGAGACTCGTTCGGACGTGGAAGAGGCGGTGATTCGAACGGAAAACCTGACCGTCGGTTACGGTGAGACCGTGGTCTTGCAGGGAGTGACGTTCCATGTGGCCAAAGGGGAGATCGTCACCATCCTGGGCGGGAGCGGTTGCGGCAAAAGCACCCTGCTCAAGGCCCTTATCGGCCTGATCCCGCCCCTGGGCGGTTCCGTGTGGGTGGCCGGTCACCCCATCGTGGGACCGGACAGGCAGGAGGCGCTGGAGGCGGTGCGAAGAAAGATCGGCGTCCTTTTCCAGTCCGGAGCCCTACTGGGATCCTTCACCCTGGCGGACAACGTGGCGCTGCCCTTGGAAGAGTTCACGGATCTGCCCAAGGCCTTGATCGACGAAATCGTTCATACCAAACTGGCGGCGGTGGGACTGGCCGATTACGCCCAGTACATGCCCATGGAATTGAGCGGAGGGATGAGAAAGCGAGCGGCCCTTGCCCGGGCCATGGCCCTGGACCCGGAGATCCTCTTCTGCGACGAGCCCTCGGCCGGCCTGGATCCGGTGACCGCAGCGGAACTGGACACCCTGCTGCTGCAGCTCAATGAAGCCCTGGGCATCACCCTGGTGGTGATCACCCACGAGCTGGCCAGCATCTTGGCCATCAGCCAACGTTCCATCATGCTGGACAGTGAAGCCAAGGGCATCATCGCCCAAGGCTCCCCCCGGGACCTGCAGGAAAAGAGCACCGACCCCAAGGTCCTGGCCTTTTTCCACCGAAATCCGTCTTTGCTGGCGCAGGCAGCGGGGTCGACCACCCCGTGAGAAGAGGAGAGATCCTGTGGCACGGCGCGTGAACACATTCAAAATCGGACTCTTTGTGATCTTGTGCGGCGGCATCGGCCTGGTGGCGCTCATCTGGCTGGGCGCTTCCCACTTTTTCGAGGAAAAGGCCACTTACGTCACCTACTTCGCCGAATCGGTCAAAGGCCTGCAACAGGACGCCATCGTGAACTATCGGGGGGTGGCCATCGGCCGGGTCGCCTCGGTGGAGCTGGCTCCCGACGGGCGTTTGATCCAGGTGGTGATGCATCTGCGCCCCGATTTCAAGGTGGACGAAACCCTGGCCATTCGCCTGCGGGAACAGGGGCTGACGGGCCTCAGGTTCCTGGAAATCGACACGGCTCCCCCGGATGTGGACCGGGCCACGCCGCCGTTGGACTTCGAACCGCCCTACCCGGTGATCCGATCTTATCCCTCGGAGTTTCAACAGTTGAAGGGGGCCTTCGAGAGCCTCTACGCCAAGGTCGTCTCTTTGGACCTCAACGGCCTGACAGAGAGATGGAAACAGGTGGGGGAGACGATCAATCGGATCTTCGGAGGAACGGACCTGGAAACCACCCTGAGAAACGTTCGGGAGGATACGGAACGTCTCAAGGTTTTGCTGGACCGCGCAGACCGAGCGCTCCAAGAAGAAGACCTGAAAGCCATCGTTCAAAACACGCGGGAAGCCACTCAAAGCCTGCGCCTCCTGGCGGGAACCATGGAAAAGTCCGCTTCGGGGGGAAACCTGAGGGCCCGCTTGCAAGACCTGGGAGCGGCCGTCTCCGCCACCCGCCAGGCGGCCGAAACCCTGACCGAACGGCTTTCGGAGATCCCTCCCGGCGCTCTGCGCCAATCCTCCCAAAACATGCAGGAACTCCTCCGGGACGGCCAGGCCGTGGTTTCCCAATGGAGCACGCAAACCAACGAAACCCTGGTCCTGCTCAATCAGAACCTCTATTCCCTGAAGGTCCTCTTGGATCAACTGGTGGTGCTGGCGCGAACCCTAAAGGATGCACCCAACCGGATCCTCTTTTCCACAACCCCCCAGGATCCCTTCGAAGGACAAGGAAAATGACCCAACGATCCAGGCAAAGCGCTGTGGTCTTGGCCGTGGCCCTGATGGTGTCGGCAGTGGGTTGCACACCCCTTTTGCACCCTTCCGCCCCGCCCAATTATTACGCCCTGAGCGTGCCGCCACTGGAAACGTTCGCCTGCCCCCAAAGGGGGATATCCCTTCGTGTCTGGCCCTTTGACGCCACCCAGCCCTATGATCGCAACGAGATGATCATCGCCTCCACCTCCCATGAGCTGACATTCTCGTCGCGACACCGCTGGGTTGCCAGCCCCGGGGAGATGCTGGCGGAACAGATCGCCCAGGCCCTTTCCGCCGGCCACCTCTTCCAAACGGTGGACATGGCGGGAAGCCCGGCGGTCCAATCCCCTTGGAACCTGGCCGGGCACCTGCACCGATTTGCTCTTTCCACGAATTCAAACCGGGTGCAGGCGGAATTGGAGGTGCGGGTGGTTCTGTGGAAGGAGGGCGCTGCCCGCCGGATTTTTTGGCAAAAAACCTACCGATTGGAAGAAGTGGCGGATTCGGTGCGCCCGGAGATCTTCGCCGAGGCCATGAGCCGGGCGGTGGGATGCTTCATGAACCAGCTGGCCCGGGACCTGTGCGCCGCCATGGACGCCGTCACGCCCACGCCCGCACCTCAATCTTAGGAGCCTGCCCGAGAACTCCCAGGTTGCTCCCTGTGGGCCCGTGCGGCCCTCAGCCATCCAAACACCGGGTTTCGATCCGGTGCGCCACGTGCTCCATGCGCTTTCTCAGCTGGCTGTTCTTGCGTGCCAGCTCCCGATCCACCTTTTTCAGCGAGTAAATGACCGTACTATGGCTTCGCCCGAAGGCCTGAGCGATGGCGTTGAGGGATTCGGACGTGTATTTTCGGCACAGATACATGGCCAGTTGCCGAGCTTGTGAGATCTGCTTGTGGCGCGCCCTGGACCGCAGCTCTTCCATGCTCACGCCAAAGTTGGCGCAGACGGCTTCCGCAATGTGGGGAATGCTCAGCGACGGGAGATAATCCAGCATGGCCTGGGTGACTTCTCGAGCCAACTCCAGGGTGATGGGAATGCCCAGGATGCTGCTCTTGGCCAGGATGCCCACCAGGCAGCTCTCCAGCTGGCGCACGTCGGAGGTGATCCGATCCGCCAGAAACTCGGCCACTTCCATGGGAAGTTCCACACCGTCATAAGCCGCCTTGCGCTGGATGATCTCTTTGCGGGTCACAAAGTCGGGCCGTTCGATGGGAGCCACCAGGACCCCCCCCAGGCGGGACCGCAGTTCATGGTTGAGCCGTGGGATGTCCTGGGGAGCCGTCTTGCCGGTACAGATGATCCTTCGGCCCCGATCCAGAAGCTCGTCCAGGGTGTAGACCAGTTCGTCCTGGATTTTTCTCTTGCCACTGAAAAACTCCACCTTTTCCAGCAAGAGAACGTCACAGCCGTCCCGGTATCGGCGCTTGAAATCTTCGATTCGATCCCGTTTGAGCGCTCGAATCATTTCGTTGGCGAACTGCTCCGCCGTCACATACCGCACCCGGGTGTCCGGTTGACTGGTCGTCAAGAGATTTCCCACGGCATGGGTCAGGTGGCTCTTGCCCAAACCTGGGTCCGCCATGAGGTAGATCGACTGGTTGAAAAGGTTTTGTTGACCCGCCATGGCCAGGCAGGTGGCATAGGCGAAATGATTGGACCGGCCCACCACGAACTGGTCGAAGGTGAATCTGGGATTGAAAGGCGATCGCGGCTTTTGGCCCACATCGGCAAAGGACAGCTGCCGGGGGACCTCTTCCGGTGGCTGCCACTCTTGCCCATCGTCCTTTTCCTGGAGCGGATCTTGGCTGATCAGCTCCAAGCGGACCTTTTTCAGCCGGGGAAACCGATCCCGTCCCACGGTCAGAATCCTGGGCACCAGGTGGCTTTGAACCCAATCTCTGTGGAGCGCGTTTCTGCAGCCCAGGACCAACTCGTGCCCATCGAATTGGAGAAAACGGAGTGTGGCCACCCATAGATCGTATTGGCCCCGCGAAAGGCCCTCTTTCAGCCCTTCCTGTACCGCTTCCCACTCTTTGAGCATCCTGTCCATGATCCTCCGAGACGCGTTTTCCATCCCAGTCCAACGCTCCTGAAAAAGCAAGCCACCCCCTTTGACACCTGCGATAACCAGAAACGACCCTCGCGGTGGCGGCACACAACAGGACCGGGAGCCATCGTGCAATGTATTGTGAGCATCTGTGAGAGAAGGGGTCACCGCTGACCAGGCGTCCCTGCCCCAAAAGCTTCGAAACGCCCCCGCGGCAGGTCCATTGATAAAGGGTCGCGGCGGCCACCGTCAACGTCGCTCTGGGTGAATTTGGCGCTCTTGAGCCCTGTTCGTTCCGGGGTGGGTTCTTCCTTTGATGCAAGGATGTTACAATCTCATGACATTCATCTACTTGATTCGCAAGGAACTTCTGACTTCGATGTTTTCCATGGCATTTCGAACTCTTGTGCCGTTCCCGCCCCTAATCGCCACCCCGGCCCTTTGCCATGGACTCTTCTTTTCTCTCTCAAATGCAGATTTTTGACGTCTCCGTGGCGGACCGAGGCGGCCTTTCTCCTCCCTCATTGAATAATCAATCCGTTATGGTAGGCTAGGGAGCAATGAAAATTCCTGAGGAAGGAGGATCACGCCTGTGGATGCGATCCCCTCGGTGGCTCAATGCCGCGAGCTGTGGGAACGGGCACATGTTCCACCACACATAAGGGAGCACAGTCGAAAGGTCGCTTTGGTCGCCCAGGCCCCGGCGTCCCATCTGAACCTGAACAGCCTCCGCGTGAACGTGGATCTGGTACGCGCAGGGGCTCTGTTACACGACATTGCCAAAGGGCTATCGCTCAAGACGGGGGAAAATCACGCTCAGTTGGGCTATGCCCTCCTCTGGCGGTGGGGATGGCACCAGGTGGCGCCCATCGTGCGAGATCACATTTTGATGGATCCCGAAAGAGCGCAAGGGCCCATCACCGAATCCCTCCTGGTCAACTATGCGGACAAGCGGGTCAAACACGATCAGATCGTGGGCTTGGAGGAGCGCTTTGAGGACTTGATCCTGCGCTACGGAAAGACGCCGGCGATCCGTGACGATCTGCGACGCCGCCTGGATCTTTACCGAATAGTGGAGGCAAGGATCTTTTCGCACCTTCCGTGGAATCCGGAAGACGTGGAACGGTTCACCGACCTGCGGGTCCCGAAGGGGCTTTCGTCTGCGGCCTCGGGACCCATGCCGGGCGGCGCCGACCCCATCCCGATCCGCCCGGAATCCTAAGAGGCTGCTTGAGAACGCCCAGGTTGTCCCTTTCCTATGCAGACGGGAGGGACTAGGAAGCACGCTTGTGCTACCGGCCTTGCCATGCCTTGTAGGGACGGGTTCCGAACCCGCCCCCACGAGGCTTTCTGAGAACTCAAAAAGCGCCACCGGCCATTGTGGGACAGGCTCTTGGAAGGCCGGCCTAACATGCCAGCTGGGTGCCGCTTCGTGCCGACCCGTCGGCGTAGGACTTCAATGACGGAGCGTGCTGTTGATGAAGGGGTGAAGGTAAACGGGTGTTTCGGACACGCTCCCAGAGCAAGGACCAGTAACAGGGAAGGAAGGCCATGAACGGGAAGAAGCTTCGAGTCGCCCTCCTTGCGGGAGGCATTTCCGCCGAACGGGACGTCTCCCTCAAGAGCGCCCAGCAGGTTGACGAGGCACTGGACAAGACCAAGTACGACATCCGCCGCTACGACCCACGGGACCAGCTGCCAGAGCTGGTTCGGGATGCGTCCACGATCGACGTGGCCCTGGTGATCCTTCACGGACGTATGGGAGAAGACGGAGCTATCCAAGGTTTTCTGGAATGCCTGGGGATTCCCTACCATGGAAGCGGGGTCTTGGGCAGCGCCGTCGCCATGAACAAGATCGTGAGCAAACAGCTCTATCAGCAAGCCGGTCTTCCCGTGGCTCCTTACGTCATCGTCGACAGAAAGGCCCCCCCGGCCCCGGCGGAGATTGTGGATTCCTTGGGACTGCCCGTGGTGGTCAAGCCGGAACACGAGGGGTCCAGCATCGGTTTGAGTATCGTCAAGGAAGAAAAGGATCTCCAGGGTGCCCTGGAAGAGGCCTGGCGCTACGACCCCAGGTGTCTGGTGGAACAGTTCGTGGCGGGCACGGAAATCACCGGGGGGGTCCTGGGCAACCACAAGTTGGAGGCCCTTCCGCTGGTGGAAATCATCCCCGGAGAAGAGTACGAATTCTTCGACTACACGGCCAAGTACACCCCGGGAGCCACCCGGGAGATTTGTCCGGCCCGGGTTCCCGACGAAGTGGCCCGCAGAGCCCAGGACTACGCTGTGCGCGCTCACAGGGCCCTGTGCTGCCGCGGCTACAGCCGAACGGACATGATCGTCTCCCCCTCCGGGGACATGGTGGTGCTGGAAACCAACACGATTCCCGGAATGACCCAGACAAGCCTCTACCCTCAGGCTGCCGCGGCCGCAGGAATCAGCTTCAGCCAGCTCCTGGATCGGCTCATTGAACTGGCCCTGGAAAGGGATTAGAAGGAGAACCTGGGCCCGGCGGCTCAGGATGCCTTCTTATTGGTGAAATTGCCGCGGGGGGCCCCCACGTTGTCGAAGGCGGAATTGAAATTACGGTACAAGGAATGGTAGTCCCGGATGCGGTGCCACTTCTTGATGTAGCCGGGCGGTAGCTCCTCCACCAGCTCGATGCCGTCCCACTGCCTGGGATTGGGGAACGCGTAGTAGGGCAAGTCCTTGGGAAGACCCCGGACGAAGACCACCTGCGGGGTGGTCCATTCCAGGTATGCCAGATAGAGCCGGTGCATCCCGTCATTGATGATATGGACCACCCGGCCGTTGCGCTCCACGGACTCTTCCACGATGGGCGGCAAGACGTCGATGGGATCCTCGGCCCCCTCCAGCCAGACCTTCACATAGCCGTTCAGCCGGAAGAGATCGTAACCGAAACCTTCCAGCTCCCACTTGAGATGGCGGACCTTTTGAAGCTCTTGGACCAGCACATAGCGCTGAGCCGGGTAGAGATCCTCGGTGGCCATCTCCTCCAGGCTGATGGCCGCGTCTTTATAGACCAGCACCTCGGGGCGTTTGAGGAGCGTCACACGGCGCAGCCGTTCCAAGAGCTCCGGGGCGCCGAAATGTTCGACCTTGACCACACGAACATCCATGGATTTTTTCCACTCCTAAAACAGCAAAGCCCGCGGGTAGCGGGCTTTGCCGAAGCTTGGGGGGGTAACCCCAAAAAAGGATGATGGCTCATGGTGGCGAGGCCCAGAATCGAACTGGGGACACGAGGATTTTCAGTCCACTGCTCTACCGACTGAGCTACCTCGCCGAAACCGAGCGCGACATTACAGGATCGGCCCTGAGTTTGTCAAGCACTTTTAGGGCAATCGTCACTTGTCGGCCTCGTCCTCATCGTCGGGTTCCAGGATGAGCCCATCTTCCAGTTCCAGAATGAGGCCTCCCTCTTCCCATGTCTCATCGCCTTGTTCCTTGGAACGCGCCTCGGCGTCATCTTGATCGGGGAGCTCATCCGCCGGGCTCTCGTCGAATTCTCCCAGATCCAGATCCAATTCCAAGGGCTCCTCTTCCGTCGGGGACGTTTCCTGGTCCTCCATGCTTTCCAGCACGAACTCCTGAACAGCCACCCCCTGATCGTCCTCTTCCAGAACAACCACCGTGTCTTCGTCCTCTTCCGCCTGGGCCGGCTCCTCGATCCGCCCCATGAGGGCGTCCACCGATTCCAGTTCCCGGCGCAGCTGGTCCAGGCTTTCATCGGCCAGCTGCTCTTCCTCTGCCAATTCGTAGACAACCTCGTCTTCGCCCGGGGCCTCGTCCGAGGGCGCCTCTTCCACGGCCAGATCCCCTTGGGGAAGGGCCGGCTCCGCATTCTGGGAAACCTCTTCTTCCTCCAGGGCTCCCAGGTCCAGGACCAGTTCATCGCCTTCCACGTCTTCCAAGGGAGCCGTCGGGACGGATTCCGTCTCCGCTTCCGGGATGGACAACTCCTCCCCATCCTCCTCGTCCAAAAGCTGGAGGGTCAGTTCCCCGTCCTCGGTGGAGGTCTGGGCTGTCAGATCCAGCTCCGGGATCTCGTCCAAAACGATCTCAGACGCCTCTTCGGGAACGGTCTCTTCGGGTTGAGGCACCAAGGGATTCATGAGGGCCTTGATGGCCTTGGCCACAAACGCCGGCACCTCCGGGCGAAAATCGAAGAGATTGAGCTCCTGGCGCACGGAGCTGAGATCCGTGCCGCACTTCTTGCACGCCTCCAGGTAGTCAAAGCTCACAAAGCCGCACTTGGTACATTTCATGACCCTATCCTCGCCTCGATCGATTCCTGTGCAGGTTGCGATCCATCCCACGTGGTCTCCCGGGCCCCGGCGCAAGAAACCAGGTACCGGAAAGGGGTCTTAGGGCATGGAACGCTCGCCCCAAAGCAGTTGCACACCGGCAGCCATGGCCACACACGCCGTTTCGAACCGGAGGACGTGCGCTCCGAGAGACACCGGGATGAACCCCCGTTCCCGGAACATCTCCAACTCTTCATCCGCCCAGCCACCTTCCGGGCCCACCGCGCCGACCAGGCGCCGGGCCGTGGGTCTTTCCCGCCACACGGAAAGCAGGCTCCGCCGGGGTTCCACCTCGGAGGCGACCAGCGCCATGGGTTCGCCCCCTTCCGTCCGTGCCACCCTTTCCAGCAGGTGCTCAAGGCCATCGACCATGTCCAAATCCGGAAGCCACGCTCTGCCGCACTGGCACAGGGCCTCTTGAGCGATTTTCCCGTAGCGGGCCAGCCTCTTTTGCTTCCGGTCCCCTTCCAAATGGTACTGGCTCCTTCGCGCCCGGAAGATCAAAAGGCCCGTCACCCCCAGTTCCACCGCCTGCCGGACAACCAGGTCCATCCGATCCGATTTGGCCAAGGGGACGGCCAGACAGAGGCTCACGGGGTTTGGGGGAACGATCCGGGCCGCTTCCTCAACGGCCACCGCCCGCCCCTTGCGGCCCGCCACGATACGGGCCCGAACGGACAATCCCCTTCCGTTGCAAAGTTCCACCCGGGCCCCGGGACCCATCCGCAGCACGCGCAGCAGATGGTGCGACGTCTTCCCGTCCAGGACAATCTCCCCCTGACCTGGGCTCAAATCCTCATGAAAAAACCGTCTTCGCGTCACCGATACCCGTCATCCGTGTTCCGTGATCCGGGGGTTCGGCCGTGGCCCCCTCAACCGAACGCCCGCCTTCCTGCCCCGGGGCCTTTCCCTTCGGCCGGCGAGCACCTCAACCGGACAAGAAGCCCAGATACCACTGGAACACAGCCTTGCCCCAGAAAAGATAACAGATCGCCCCCAAAGACAAAAAGGGGCCGAAGGGGATCCGAGCGGAGGCCATCTTCTCCCGATGGCGAACCATCATCCCCAGACCGACCGCCGTCCCCAACACGGACGACACAAAGATGGTAAAGACGACCCCCTGCCACCCGGTGAAGGCACCGATCATGGCCAGCAGCTTGATGTCCCCGCCCCCCAAGCCGTCCTGTTTTCTCAACGCCTGATAGGCCCACGCCACGGCATAGAAAAGGCCTCCGCCCAGCAGCGCGCCCAGGAGCGAATCGCTCCACGACAGGTGGGATCCCACCAGGGACGCGATCAATCCCACCACCAGTCCCGAAAGGGACAACACGTCCGGGATCAGGTAGGTGTCCAGGTCGATGAAGGCAATGAGAAGCAAAAGGGCTGAAAAGATAAAGAAGAGGACAAAGGAGAATCCCAGACCGAACTGTCGGTACAAGAGGAGCGCCAAGATGCCGGTCAGAAGTTCCACCAAAGGGTATCGCAGCGATATGCGCGCTTTGCAGCTGCGACACCTTCCCCGCAGCAGCAGGTAGCTCAGCAAGGGAAGGTTGTCGTACCAGGCGATGGGCGACCGGCAGGAAGGACACCTGGATCCGGGAAACACAAGGGACTGGCGGCTCGGGAGCCGGTGGATCACCACGTTGAAGAAGCTGCCCAGACAGCATCCCACCGCCACCAGGAAAATTTCGATCAGGGGTTCCATCTTCCACAGATCCATGGCTTCGTCCCGATTCTGGCCACGCTCACGAGTCGCTGAACTTGTATCCGCACCCGGGTCGAGCGCAGGTGTAGGTCTTATCGCCCTTCTTGTTCACCCTTTCCACCATGGCCGGGGAGCCGCACTGAGGGCACGTGATCTTGACCGGTCTGTTCCACAAGACGAGATCGCAGTCCGGATAGCGATTGCAGCCGTAGAATTTTCGCCCGCGCTTGCTCAACCGCTCCACCAGCTCCCCGTCGCATCCTTCCCGCGGACAGGGAATGCCCAGACCGATGGGCATGGTGTTCTTGCATTTGGGATAGGCGCTGCAAGCCAGGAAGTCCCCGTAACGGCCCCGTTTGACCACCATGGGACTGCCGCACTTGTCGCAGACCTGGTCGGTGGTTTCCTGCTCCACCATGCGGATGGCTCCCTTTTCATCCCTCTCGTAGTTGGAAGAAAAGGTGCAGTCCGGATAGCCCATGCAGGCCAAAAACGGCCCGTTTCGGCTGAATCGGATATGCAGCGGCTTCCCGCACTGGGGACAGGTGAGGCCCGTGGGAAGGCCCTTCACTCGGAGGTTGCGCATCTCCTTTTGAGCCTCCGAAAGGGTCTTCTGAAAATGGCTGTAGAATTCCTCCAGAACCCGAATGTACGGGGACGTGCCCTGCTCCACCTCGTCCAGGGTCTTTTCCATCTTGGCCGTGAACTCCACGTCCACGATGTCCGGGAAGTGTTGGACCAGCAGATCGTTGATGATCAGGCCCAGCTCCGTGGGCCTCAGCTGCCGCCGGTTTTGCTTGACGTAGTCGCGGTCCACGATGGTGGACAGAATGGTGGCGTAGGTGCTGGGTCGGCCCACGCCCCGCTCCTCCAGTTCGCGGATCAGGCTGGCTTCCGTGTACCGGGACGGCGGCTGGGTGAAGTGCTGCTTGGGGATCAGCTTGTTGAGATCCACCAGGTCCCCTTCCTTCAGATCGGGCAGGCGGCGTTGAGCGCCGTCTTCGCTGTCCTTGTCGTCTTCGTCCTTGCTCTCGGTGTAGAGCACCATAAAGCCCGGGAATTCAATCACCGAGCCCACGGCACGAAAGACATAGACGGCAGGCTTTCTCGAAGCGCCATCCTTTCCGCCTTCTTGACGTTCCAGCGCCTCGATGTCCACCGACGTCTGGAAGATCCGAGCCGGCGCCATCTGGCAGGCCACGAACCGCTTCCATATCAGGTTGTAGAGGGCCCATTCATCGCGTCCCAGATAGTCCTTGACGGACTCGGGCGTACGAAACACATCGGTGGGCCGAATGGCTTCGTGAGCGTCCTGAGCCGCTGATTTGGTCTTGTAGACCACCGGGCGGCCCGGCAGATACTCCTTACCGTAGGCCTGTCCGATGTAGTCCCGCACCGCCTTGACCGCCTCATCGGCCAGGCGCGTCGAATCCGTTCGCATATAGGTGATGAGGCCCACGGCCCCTTCTTCACCCAGCTCCACGCCTTCGTAGAGCCTTTGCGCCACGCGCATGGTCTTCTTGGCGGCAAAGCGCAGTTTGCGGGCCGCTTCCTGCTGCAAGGTGCTGGTGATGAAGGGAGCGGGCGCTTTGCGCTGGCGCCTCTTCTTGTCCACCTTTTGGACACGGAAGCACCTACCCTGAACCTCGCCAACGATGGCCGAGGCCTCTTTCTCGGTGGAGATCGCCGCCTTTTTCTTGCCGATCCGCCACAGCTTGGCCAGAAAGTCCTGCGGTCCCCCGGAGGCATCATCGGCGGAGGGCTTGGCCAGATGCGCCGTAATGGACCAATACTCCTGGGGTTCGAAGCGCTGGATCTCGCGCTCCCGTTCGCACACCAACCGCAGGGCCACCGATTGCACCCTGCCGGCACTCAACCCCCGCCGGACCTTCTCCCAGAGCAGAGGAGAAATGAGGTATCCCACCAGACGGTCCAAGATCCGGCGTGCCTGCTGGGCATCGTAGAGGTTCCGATTCAGCTGCCCGGGATGCTGCAACGCCTCCTTGATAGCCCTGTGGGTGAGTTCATAGAAAAGCACCCGGTGAACCGGCTTGCCGTTGGCCTTCAGTTCTTCGGCTATGTGCCACGCGATGGCCTCCCCCTCCCGGTCCGGGTCGGGCCCCAGATAGATGGCGTCCGCTTTGGCCGCAGCTTCGCTCAATTCCTTCAGAACCTTCTTTTTTCCCCGAATGACCTGGTACTGGGGCTTGAACTGGTGCTCCACGTCGATGCCCAGTTTGGTCTTCGGCAGGTCCTTCACATGGCCCACGGAGGCTTTGACAATGAAATCCTTACCAAGATACCGATTGAGTGTTCGCGCCTTGGTCGGACTCTCTACGATCAGCAGTGATTTGGCCATTCATCCCTCGATGAGTTCGTCTCTCAGTAATCTTTTCGGCAACCTCGGCCGTTTTCTTGAAAACAATCAAAGGCGGACAAAATACTTGCCGGGCAGCTGGCGCACAAGCCCTTTCATTTCCAATTCCAAAAGGAGCGCCATGGCTCGAGCCGCCGAGAAGGAACCGTTTCGGCAGATCTGATCCACATGGATTGGCTCCCGGCAAAGAAGGCCCAGAAGCCGCTGCGCCTCCTCGCTCAGTTCCTTGTCATCCCCCCGGCCCTCTCCACCTGGCTGCGATTCCGGCAGGCTCCAGCTCGGTCGCACCATGGGCGAAATCTCTTCCAGGATATCTTCCGCCGATTCCACCAGTTTGGCCCCCTGGCGCAGCAGCCGGTGTGGTCCGGAACTCCGGAAGTGACGCGCCATTCCCGGCACGGCAAACACCTCCCGGCCCTGTTCCAGGGCCAGCCGCGCCGTGATGAGCGATCCGCTGCGATCGGCCGCCTCCACCACCACCACACCCAGACAAAGGCCGCTGATGATGCGGTTTCGCATGGGAAAGTGCCCGGCCAGCGGCGGTGTCCCCAGCGGAAATTCGCTCACCAGAGCGCCCCCCTGGGCGATCCGGGAACGAAGATCCCGGTTGGGCTTGGGATAGATCACGTCCAGGCCGCAGCCCAACACGGCGATGGTGCGTCCCCCCGCCTTGAGGGCCCCGCGATGGGCCGCGGTGTCGATACCCACGGCGAAGCCGCTCACCACGGTCACTCCGCGCCGAGCCAGATCCGCGCAGAGCCTTTCCGTGAAAAGAAGCCCCCCGGGCGAAGCAAAGCGCGATCCCACCACCGCCACCGCCACCAGATCCCGGGGCTCCAGGGGCCCGGTCACATAGAGAACCGGCGGAGGGTCTGGGATCGTCTTGAGGTTCTGCGGGTAGTCGTCATCGTCCAGGCAGACGATTCCCCAACCCCGGCGCCTGAGCGCCTCCCATTCTTCCTCCACCGGTCGCAAGGTCCGCTTCCGGCCCAGGGCTTCTTTGGCCTGGCGCCGCAGCCCAGGAACCGTTTCCAGGTCGCGGCCGCCGGCGCGCAGCACCGCTTCGGGAGATCCGAAACGTTCCAGGAGACGCCGCATGGAACGCGCCCCCAGGCCGGGTGTGAGCCGGAGGGTGAGCCAAGCCCTTGTCTTTGTGTCCAGTTCGGTTCGTGTCACGAAGGCTTCCTTGATCCGTTTTTGCTGGCAGTGATAGTTATAGATCCCTTGAGCGTTTGTCAAATCCGGACGCGGCTTGCCTCCCGTCCCCTTTGGAGAAACGATGACCCAACCTGTCAAGAAGCCGGAACTGCTGGCCCCGGGCGGCACCCTGGAAAAGGTGCGCATCGCCTTCCGTTACGGCGCCGATGCCGTCTATGTGGGAGGGACCCGCTTCAGCCTGAGGGCTCAAGCGGGCAACCTGACGGATGAAGAGCTGGCCCAGGCGGTCCAACTGGCCCACTGCTGGGGAAAGAAGCTTTATCTAGCCGTCAATGTCTTTGCCCATCCCGAGGAATGGGCCGAACTGGAAGAGGCTGTCGCCTATGCGGCGGGAATCGGGGTGGACGGACTCATTGTGAGCGATCCCGGGGTGATCGACCTGGCCCGGCGGACCGTCCCCCACGTGGCGCTCCACCTGAGCACCCAGGCCAACACCACCAACGCCGCCAGCGCCCGGTTCTGGGCCCGACACGGTCTGCGCCGCATCAACCTGGCTCGAGAACTCAGTTGGGAAGAGATGCTGGCCATTCGAAAAGCGGTGGACGTGGAATTGGAGGTGTTCGTTCACGGGGCCTTATGTATGTCCTACTCCGGAAGGTGCCTTCTGAGCGCCTTTCTCACCCGGCGGAGCGCCAACCGGGGCCTGTGCACTCAGCCGTGCCGGTGGCGCTATCATCTGGTGGAGGAAAAGCGGCCCGGAGAGTACCTGCCCGTGGAAGAAGACGGCCGGGGCACCTATATCTTCAATTCCCGCGACCTGTGCCTTCTTCCCAAGCTGCCGGAGATACTGGGCCTGGGAGTGGATGCCTGCAAGATCGAAGGGCGCATGAAGGGCGCCCATTATGTGGCATCGGTGGTGCGGGCCTATCGGCTGGCCATCGACCGCTATTTCCAAGATCCCCAAGGCTTTCATCTGGACCCGGCTTGGATGGAGGATCTGGACCGGGTGAGCCACCGGCCTTACACCTGCGGGCTCATGTTTTCCGACCACACCGGGGCCGATGCCGCCGTGGCCCACCACGTGGACTACCGGCGCACCCACACGCTGGCAGGGATCGTGAGACGTCACCCCGCCTCCCACCGGGAACACCCGGAATATGGCCGTCGGGATCCGCTGCCCGTTGTGCTGGAAGCGCGCAGCCCCCTGGTTCCAGGTGCCCGCCTGGAATTCCTCTTCCCCGACGGCTCCAACAGGCCCTTTCACATAGCCGAAATGCTGGACGTGGCGGGGCGCCCCCTGGAAAGAGCCCACCCCAATCAGCGGGTCCTGCTCCAGGTCCCCTTCGAACCCTTTCCCGACCAGGTGGTGCGCATGACATCCGAGCCCATCCGACCGGCGAAGTAAAAGGCTTGAAAGGACACTTCAGCGGGTCCCTTTCGGCCGGTCCGCCGCCTGTGCGGCGGCGTCACGACTCATTCCCGTACCGGCGGACCGTGGCGACAAAAGATAAAAAGCGTGTGGAAAACGAGGGAGGGGGATGGGAACGCAACGCGCCGCGGTGATGAACGATCCGGGCACCTTGTCGGAAGACGGCACCAGCCGCCGGGAGCGCACCCCCCGTCCAGGAGGCTATCTGACAAGGGCCTTTCAGCCTTTTCGGGAGTTTTCTAGCTGACTGCAATTCCACAGTGCTCTGTGGCTCTTATGGAGCGTTGTGGGAGGCGGGTTCGGAACCCGCCCCTACTGCTCAAGGGCCAGGCCGGTAGGACGGGCGCGCCGGGTAACTCTAACCTTCCGGCCGCACAAGAAATGAGGAGGACAAGCTCCTAGAGGCGGGCGGCGTAGAACTTGATCGGCTTTTCCGCCCCTTCCAGCTCCATGCGCTCGGTTCCCGCACCATCGTCTCCGATGGGCCAGCACAGGCCGTCCACCGCCTCATAGGAGACGGGCCCCAGATCCTTGACGAGTTGGGCGGCTTCCGCAAAGGCGGCCGCCGGTCCGGCCAGGGCCAGGCTTCCGTTGAGGCGCCTGAGCAGGCCGTTGATGAGGTCGAAGTCCGTTTGGGCCTGACCGGGCGGGTCCATGACCGGGGCGAGTCTTTGGAAGCGCCGCTCGCAGTTGACGGCCGTTCCCTCCTTTTCCATGTAGGCGGCGCCCGGCAGAACCACGTGGGCGAAGTCGGCCGCCCGGTTCTTGGCCGTATCCTGGACGATCAGAAGCTGCAGTTTGGCCAGGGCCGATTCCACCTTTCTTTCCGGAAGTCCCAACCCATAGGGATCCACCCCCACCAGGTAGAGGGCCTTGATTTGGCCCTTTTCGATGGCTTCAAACATGCTGGGCCAGGAAAGGCCGGGATCGCCGGGCACGTCCGCACCCCACAGGTTGGAGGCGACCTTGCGGGAAGCCGCCTGGGTGGCCGACCGAAAGCCGGGAAGGTACTTGGGGCAGGCGCCGAACTGGAGGGCCCCCTGGCCGTTTCCCGCCGTGCCCATGGCCATCACGCCCCCGCCGGGGACTCCCACCGAGCCCAAGAGGGCCTGCAGGGCCACACACATCCGGTAGAAGGTCTCGTTGGCCGGCTCCCGCGCTTTGTCCGCCCCGTAGATGAGGCAAGCCGGTTTCTGGGAGGCATACAATCGTGCCGCCTCTCGGAGGGCATCTTCCGAAAGCCCCGTTTTCTCCGCCACATCGGCCAGGGAGATCTTTTCCAGGCTTCTTTGGAGCTTTTCCAAGTCCTGGGTGTGGGCTTCCACAAAGCCCTGGTCGTAGAGCTTTTCATCCACCATCACCTTGAGAAGACCGCACACCAGGGCGCCTTCGGACTCCGGCTGGATGGCCAGGTGGCATTGGGCGTTCTTGGTGAGCCCCACCCGGTCGGGATGGGCCACAATCATCACCGCCCCTTCCCGAACCGCCTTGCGGGCTCGGATGGCCGCGATGGCATGTGTTTCCAGGGTGTTGGACCCCAATACCAACAGGCTCTTGGCCTGGGCGATGTCCGATAGGGGATTGGTCATGGCCCCCAGGCCCACGCTGCTGGCCAGGCCTTCGTAGAGCGGAAGCTGCCAGGGACCGGCCACGCTGTCCACGTTTTGAGTTTGCAGACCGGCGCGGGCCAGCTTCTGGAGCAGATAGTACTCCTCGTTGGTCAACATATCGCCGCCCCAAACGGCCACGGCCGCCCCTCCGTTCTCTTCCGTCACCTGTCGCAGACGGTCGGCGGCCACATCCAGGGCCTCGTCCACGGGCACCGGGTCCAATTGGCCGGCGTCGCTTTGGACCAGGGCGCCTCGCAGCCTTTCCGGCGTGTTCACGAAGTTGTAATTGAAACGCCCCCGCTTGCAGAGCGCTCCGCCGCTGGCCGGGGACGGGAAGTATCCGTGGGCCGTTACCACCTTGCCCTCGTGAACCTCGTAGGTCACCCCACAGCCCATGGGGCACTGCAGACACACGGTGGTCCCCTTGCTCATCTTCCAGGGGCGCACTTCATAGCGCCCGGACCGGAATCCGATGGCGTCCACCGGGCAAAAATCGGCGCAGTGACCGCAAAATTCGCACCCGGCATCCTCCAGGGGCAGATCAAAGGCCGTGGAGATCCGCTGCTCAAAGCCGCGCCCCACCTTGGTTCAGATGTCGGCGCCCTGGATTTCGTGGCAGGCCCGGATACAACGCCGGCACAGAACGCACTTGTTCATGTCGATATGCAGGTACGGATTGGGGTCCGAATCCACGGGTAGCCGGTGGCGTTCCCCCGTGTAGATGTCCGGCCGGACCCGGTAGCGGTAAGCCAGATCCTGCAGTTCGCACTGGCCCGTAGCCTGGCACGTCATGCATTCGTTGGGGTGATCGGAAAGAAGCAACTCCAGGATCGTCTTGCGGGACTCCTGCACCTTTTCGGAGTCGGTCTCGATCACCATGCCTTCCCGGACCGGAAAGACACAGGCCGCCACCAGCGTGGACCAACCCCGTCGCACATCCTCCACAACACAGATCCGGCAGGCCTCTTCCAGCGGCAGATAGGGATGGTAGCACAAGGTGGGGATGTACACCCCCGCCTGATTCGCAGCCTCCAGTATCGTGGCTCCCTCTTCCACCTGCACTTCCTGGCCGTTGATCTTTAACGTGATCTTCGCCATACGCCTCATCCCTCTTTCCATGCTAGGATCCGTGGGCTCTTTCCACCGGGAGATCCTCAGGGCCCTTCCGCGCCTCGATCTCTTCGAAAGGCCGCCCCGCTGCCGCCCCGAAACCGGTTGCTATTTGCCCTTTTTCTTTTTCTTGGGCACCGCCATGCGCTCTCGGAACGCCTTCTTTCTCTGTATCTCCACCAAAGCCTCGCAGACGCCCGCCGGACACTGCTGTTCTTGGATGTGAGCCAGGAATTCATCCTCAAAGAAACTCACCGCACTCAACACCGGCCGGCTACTGGCCATGGCAAACTGGCAGTGGGCGGCATAGATCATGGTATGGGCCAGCACCTTGATTTGCTCCAGATCCTCCATGGTCCCGGCCCCTTCCACGATACGCCCCAACGATTCATGCATGCGCTTGATGCCCAGCCGGCAGGGAACACACTTACCGCAGGAAAGGCCCTCCTCGAAGTCCAGAAAATACTTGGCCACCTCCACCATACACACCTGCTCGTCAATGGCGGCCAGCATCCCCGTGGTGCGGTCGTAGAGGATGTCCTGCCGGTAGGAACGGGCGGGATTGACCGACAGATAAGGGAAGAGCAGTTTCCCCCGACGGAGGGTCTCTTCCACGATCAGTCCGGCATCCCGGGGATCCACATTCACGTAGAAAAACCCCTTCTGAGGAAATCCCACAAAGGGCCCCATGGCACACGAGCCGGGACATCCCGTCTTGGCTTTTCCCACCGCAATCTCCAGCCCCGATCGTTCCAGCGCTTCTTCCAGGGCCTGGCGCAGCTCCTCACAACCGCAGCCGCACCCTTCCCCGGGGGCGCACACCGTGATGCACGGGCGTTTGCCGTTGGGATCACAAAACGACCGTTCCGGGGCCGGTCGCCGCAGGGGCACCACTTTGGGCGCCGGCTCTTCGTGCGTCTTCTTGATCGACCCGCGCGCCTTGTCCTGAATGTCCCGAGCCAATTCCTTGAATCGTGCCAGCATCTTCACTTCCTTGCGAAAAGGGCGAAACGATGGATCCCCCCAGGGTATACCCGGTCAGGCCGTCACGGCAGCACGGCCACCGCGGCTTCCGAAAGGGCCACAAATCGGTCGGGGAAGATACCCACGTAGATCATGGCAATCACCAAAACGATGCTCAGAATCCGAGTCCAGGTATCCACTCGAACCGGAGGATACTCGCGAACGGGCTCCAGCAGATACGCGGCCTTGATGACGATGAGATAGTAGTAGAGCGAGATGGTGGCATTGATCATGCCGATGACCACAAGCAACAGATAACCCTTTTCCAGGGCGGCCGCAAAGACCAGGAACTTGCCCGTAAATCCCAGGGTGGGCGGAATGCCCGCCAGGCCGAACAGGGCCAGCATCAAGGTCATGGCCAGGAGCGGGGAGCGCTTGTGCAGGCCCGCCAGCTCCTTGATCTGCAGGTTGTGGCCGTCGTCGGCCACCTTGATGATCACCATGAAGCAGGCGAAGTTCATGATCAGGTAGGCCATGGCGTAGTAGACCGCTCCGGCGTATCCGCGCTGGGTCATGCACAGGATACCCACGAGCATGTAGCCGGCGTGGGCGATACTGGAATAGGCCAACAGCCGTTTGATGTCCTTCTGGATGATGGCCACCAGGTTGCCGAAGGTCATGGAAAGAACCGAAAGGACCATCAACAGCTGGATGAGGGTCTCAGAGTGCCCGGTGGTGAGAGCCACAAAGCGGATGACCATGGCGGCCGCGGCCATCTTGGAGGCCGTGGCGATGTAGGTGGTCACCTGGTTGGCGGCCCCCTGGTAGACGTCAGGCGCCCAGACGTGGAAGGGAAAGAGGGCCTGTTTGAAGAAAAAGCCCGCCAGGGTGAGCACCAGCCCCACCAACACCGCCGGCTGATGGAGCAGATGCGGCAGCACCCGAACGATCTCCGCCACGTAGGTGGTATGCGTCATGCCGAAAAGATAGCTCAGCCCAAAGATCATCATGGCCGATGCCGTGGCGCCCACCATGAAGTATTTCACGCCCGACTCCACGTAGGCGTCGGCCCGGTGGCGCATGGGCACCATGAGATAGAGCGAATAGGACGAGAGCTCCAAAGCGATGTAGATGGTCAGGAGCTCCACGGCACTCACCAGCATCATCATGGCCAGGGTGCACACGGACAGAAGGAAGTAAAACTCCGCATGCTTGCGCGGATCGATCCCGTAGAGCTCGCTGCAGACCAAGACCACGAAAAAGGTTCCCAGGGCGATGAGCACCTTGAAGAACTGGCTGAAGAGATCCACCTTGTACGAATCAAAGAAGAGAAACCCCTCCAAGCGCGTACAGGCCACGGTCACCGCCAGCCCGACCCCCGCCAAAACGACCGCCCATCGATAAAGCCGCCTGGAATCCACCCGCCTTTGCAGGGAGCCCACGAAGAAGACGGCCGCCATGGCCACATAGAACAACTCGGGGGTAAACAGGGTCCATTTCATCATGACCAAATCATCCCTCGCATCGCTACAGGCTGTTCACAAAAGGAATCACGGCACTTTGGATCACGTCCAGGATGAGCCTTGGGAACAGGCCGAAAAAGACCAGGATGCCCACCAGGATGATCCTGGGTGATGCCAGAGAAAGGGGCACGTCCGGTATGTGTTCCCATCGGGGGTTCTTCTCCCCGTAAAAGGTCTTTTGCACCACCCGGAGCATGAACAAGGCGCTCACCACAAGACCCGAAACGGCCAGAATACCCCGGATCGGATAGGTCTTCACCGCGGAGATGAAGACCAGCAGCTCCGCCCAGAAACTGCTCATGCACGGCACACCGATACCGCAAAAGGCCGCGATGATGAAAAAGGCCGACGCCTTGGGCATGGTCTTGGACAGGCCCCCCAGCTCGGGAATCATCTTGGTGTGGGTCTTGTCGTAGATGTAGCCCACGGCCGAGAAGAAGAGGGCCGTCATGACGCCGTGGGAAAACATCTGGAAGACGGCCCCGTTGATCCCGTCCACGGTCATGGTGGCCAGACCCAGCCCCACGATGCCCATGTGGGATACGCTGGAATAGCCGATCACGTACTTGAGGTCCGTTTGGGCCAGACCCACAAAGGCCCCGTACACGATGCCAATGGTGGCAAGAAGCGCCATGAGATCCGACCAGTAGACCAGGCCGTCGGGACACAGGGTCATGCCCACCCGAAGGATGCCGTAGGCGCCCAACTTCATGAGCACGCCCGCGTGGATCATGCTCACCGCCGTGGGAGCCGCCACGTGGCCCACCGGAGACCAGGTGTGGAAGGGCCACACGCCGGCCAGAACCCCGAAGCCCAAGTAGAGCATGAGGAAGGCGATGCGCTGCACGTTCACATCGAAGCCCATCCTCTGCAGTTCAAAAAGATCGAAGGTGTGGGCGCCCGCCACGGCCCACAGATAGAGGATGCCCGGCAGGATGAGCACGCTTCCCGCCAGCAGGTAGAGCGTGAGCTTCATGGCACCGTATTCCTTGCGGGTGCCGCCCCAGATGGCGATCAGAGGATACATGGGAAAGAGCGACACATCGTACCAGACGAAGATGAAGAAGAGATCCATGCTCATGAAGACGCCGTAGACGCCGGCCACGAGCAGGTAGGTGAGCGCGAAGTATTCCTTCACCCGCCGTTCCAGCTCCCACATGGTGAGCACTCCCGTAAAGAGCACCACCGCCGTGAGCAGCAGCATGGGCACGTTGATCCCGTCCACCCCCAGGAAATAGTAGATCCCCAGGCTCTTCACCCACAGGACCCGCTCCACAAACTGCAGCCCCCCCTTCTGGGTGTCGTAGGCGAAGTAGACATAGAGGCACAAAGCCAGCCCCACCGCTGCGAAGCCCAGGCTCACCTGCTTGACCAACTGGGGGCGGTCGTCGGGGATGAGGAGGATCACCACCAGGGCCAGGATGGTTGAAAAAAGAATCACCGAAAGAACCGGAAACTGTGCAAATTCCATGGCCGTCATAAGCATGCCCACTCGCTCTTAGTCGTTGCTGTCAGTGGAACCCCGCCGCCTTTCGCCACTAGAGCACAAAGAACAAGATCACGGCGCCCACGCCCGCCACCATGAGCACCAGATTGTACTGGACCATTCCCGACTGGAGGAAGCTGACCACTCGGCCGCCGCCCACCGTGAATCGGCAGATGCCGTCGATGGCCCCGTCGATCACGCGCCGGTCGTTGCGGGTGAACAGATTGGTGAACCCACCGTAGACCAGATGATCCAGCAGCCACCGGTAGGCATGGTCTATGTACCAGCGATTGGCGAACAGAGCCTCCACCTTGGGGTAGCGCCGCAGGAACCCCTCCTGGGCCGCCCCCTTGCGACCGAATTCCAGCCACGCCCACACGATGCCGCCCAAGGCCAGGGAGACCGCCGAAAAGAGCAGCACGTAATGGCCCAGTCCGTGGCCGGCGCCTTCGCCGTGGAACTCCGCCTCGTGGACCGCCGGGCCGGCGCCCAACAGGAAGTGCTCCAAGTCCTTATGGAAAAAGCCCAGGACCAGGGTGATACCGGCCAGAATCATCACGGGCCAGGCCATGGCCCAGAACGTGGCGCCATGATGGCCCGCTTCGTGGCCGTGATCGTCATGGCCGGTACCTTGGTGGGCCGCGTCGTGGTGGGCCGGCTGCCGGGGAAAGAGGATCATGAAGATGAGCCGGAAGCTGTAGTAGGCGGTCATCAAGGCCCCCAGGAGCCCCGCCACGAGCCACACCTTGTTGGGCTTGGCCGCTAAAACACCCATGATGGCTTCCTTGCTGAAAAACCCCGACAAGGGAAAGATCCCCGACAGAGCCAAGGCGCCCACGGTCATGCACACCATGGGGATGATGAGCTTCCGGCCGCCTCCACGGCCGATCTCCCGCATGTCGTTGGTGTGGTATTCATGGATGAAGATCCCCGAGCACAAAAAGAGCAGCGCCTTGAAACCGGCATGGGTCGTGAGATGAAAGACGCCGGCGAAATATCCGCCCGCTCCCAGGGCCATGACCATGAAGCCCAGCTGGCTGATGGTGGAATAGGCCCACACCTGTTTGATGTCGTAGGCGACCATGGCCATGGTGGACGCCAGCAGCATGGTGACCGTGCCGATGAAGAGCGTCACGGCCATGGCGTCCGGAGACGCGGCGAAGAAAGGAAAGATGCGGCTCATCATGTAGACGCCGGCGGCCACCATGGTGGCCGAATGGAGCAGCGCGCTGACCGGGGTGGGGCCTTCCATGGCATCGGGCAACCACGTGAGCAGCGGGAACTGCGCGCTCTTGCCCACCACGCCGCAGAAGATAAGAAGGGCGGAAAGGGTGACCACTGAAGGCGCGATCCTGTGCGCCTGAGCCGCCTCGTTCATACTGAGGATTCCCAGGTCCCCGAAGCCCAGCAGGACGGCGATGATGCCGAGGAAAAAGCCGATGTCTCCCAGGCGCGTCATGACAAACGCCTTCTTGCCGGCCTGGGAGGCGCTCCACTTTTCATAGTAGAAACCGATGAGCAGGTAAGACGCCAGGCCCACCAGCTCCCAGAAGATGTAGAGCTGGAGCATGCCCGGAGCGATGACCATGGTCATCATGGCCCAGGCGAAAAGGGACTGGAAGGCGTAGTAGCGGCTGAAGCCCGGGTCCCCCGCCATGTAGCCCAGCGAATAGACCTGCACCAGAAAGGCGATCACGGCCACGATGGTGAGCATCAAAAGGCTCAGTCGATCCAACAGAAAACCGAAGGGAATGATCATGTCGTTGGAAACGATCCAGGCCCATTGGTACTGAACCGGTTCAGGAGCGTGGCGCAGCGTCCACAGCAGATAGAGCGCTGAAAGCAAGCACGCCGCGATGGCGGAGATGGAGATGGCCGCCGACATGCTCCTGTAGCGGCGCGTGAAGATGAGAATCACCACCATGGACACAAACGGCAGGGTGGCACAAGCGGAAGCCGCCAAGAGAACCGGATCTTTTGCAAGCCACATCATGGACATCGTCCCTCAACGCATGCAGGTAGTGTTCAATGCAACACAGGTCACCGCCGTCAGACGCCTTGTGCTCTTTCGCTCAGCCCTCGAGCCGTCGGGCCTGCTCCACGTTGATGGAATGCAAGCGCCGAAAGAGGGCCAGGATGATACTCAACCCGATGGCCGCTTCCGCCGCCGCGATCCCCATGACGAAGAGCGTCACGATCTGCCCCACAGCCGGTTCGGGGGCCAGGAAGCGGTTGAAGGCCATGAAATTCAGATTGGCGCCGTTGAGCATGAGTTCGATGGAGATGAGCATCCCGATGAGGTTTCGGCGCAAAATGACTCCGAACAGCCCCAGGCTGAAGAGCACCGCCCCCAGCACCAGATAGACGGAAAGTGAATTCACGAGGACAACCTCCGGCTGAATCCTGTGGTCAAGATGGCCCCGATGATGGCCACCAGAAGCACCAACGAGATGAGTTCAAAGACCAGGTCGTAACGGGTGAGCAAGAGGTGCCCGATGGTGACGATGGACCAGTCCGCACCGCGCTCCGCCGCCGGGTGCCAGACCGTCTTCCAGATCACGGCGGCAATGGCGACAAAGAAGACACCAGAGGCCCCCGCGCTCAGCACCACTTTGCCCATGCGCCTCTTGGGAACCTCCAGGTGCAATGGTGGGGAAAGCATGATGGCGAACACAATGGCCACGCAGATGGCTCCCACGTAGATGAGCAGTTGCATGAGCGCCAGAAAGAAGCTGCCCAGGTAGAGAAAAAGGCCCGCCACCCCCGACAGGCACACGATGAGGCCCAGCACGTTGTAGACGATCTTTCGCGGGAAGACCGCCAGCACGGCCCCGCCGAAGGTCAAGCCCACCACGACCCAGAAGGCCGCGTGGATCAATCCGCTCGTCAGAAAGGAGTTCATGACCGGGATTCCTCCATCCTCGTCACCAGGTCCACCACGCCGTCCCAGCGCGACGGCCCCTCCATCTCGTATTCCGTGGAAAATTGAAGGGTCTGGGTGGGGCAACTCTCCACGCACAGCCCACACAGGCTACACCGGGTGAAATCAATGACATAATGGGTGGCCACCTTGCCGCCCCGGGCATGTTGCTTCACCCCCTGGACCTTGATCACCCCGGAGGGGCACACACGCTGGCAGGTGCCGCAGGCGATGCACCCGTGGGTCCCCGTCTCGGGGAAGACCTTCAGTTCGATGTGTCCCCGATAAGCCGGGGACAGCTCCAAGCGCTGGCGGGGGTACTGCACCGTCACCACCGGCTTGAAGAGGGCCCGGCCGGTGACCTTCATGCCCTCCACCAGGCTCCAACCGCCGACCACAATGTCTTTCCAGTATCCCATTGCCTTCCTTTACCCATCCGTCGACCGATTGACCCAGACCGGATCCTCATCACCCCTACACGAACTTCACCACCAGGGCCGTCACCAAGAGATTGAGCATGCTGAGCGGGATCAGCACCTTCCAGGAAAAGTTCATGAGCTGATCGAAGCGAACCCGTGGAAAGGTCCAGCGAAACCACATGAGCACAAAGAGCAGAAAGTAGGTCTTGGCCAGAAACCAGATCACGCCGGGAATGCCCAGGCTCCATCCGAAGGGACCGTGCCACCCGCCCATAAAGAGGCTGGTGGCCACGGCGGAGACGATGAACATGTTGGTGTATTCGGCCAGGAAGAAGAGGCCGAAGCGCATGCCCGAATACTCCGTGTGAAAGCCCGCCACCAGTTCCGATTCGGCTTCGGGGATGTCGAAGGGGGCCCGGTTGGTTTCCGCCGTGGCGCAGATGAAGTAGATGATCGCCGCCACCGGCTGCAAAAAGACGAACCAGACCCGGTGCTGGGCCATCACCAGTTCGCTGAACTTGAAGGAGTGCACCATGAGGACCACACTCATAACCGACAGGAGCAGCGGGATTTCGTAGGCCACGTTCTGGGCCACCGAGCGCATGGCACCCAGGAGCGCATACTTGTTGTTGGACGCCCAACCGCCCACCAGGATGGCCAACACGCTGAAGGTGGAAAAGGCGAAGATGAGCAAAAGCCCCACGTTCATGTCCCGGATGATGAGCTCGGGACCGAAGGGCAGGACCAGAAAGGGGATGAGCACCGGCATGAAGACGAGCACCGGCGCGATCACAAAGAGCTTCTTGTCCGCCTTGAAGGGGGTGATGAGCTCTTTTCCCACCAGCTTGATGCCGTCCACGATGGTCTGGAGCAGTCCGTGGGGGCCCACTTCCATGGGGCCGTAGCGCAATTGGATGTGCCCGGCTACTTTGCGCTCCAGCCACACCAAAAAGAGCGCGTTGAGCTGGCTGAAGATCAGAACCACGATCAGGCCCACGATGAGTCTCAGCCAGTCTCCGCCCGTGTTGGTCGCCGCTTCCATCATATCGGGGTTCTCCCTCGGCTATCGGTCAATCTCCGGCACAACGATGTCGATGCTTCCCAGGATCGAGATGGCGTCCGCCACCAGGGTCTCCCGGAACACTTCGGTGAGGCAGTGCAGGTTGCCGAAGCTGGGCACCCGCACGTGGCATCGGTAGGGATAGGGACTGCCATCGCTCACCAGATAGTAGGCGGTCAGGCCCCGGGCGCTTTCGAAGGCAAAATAGACCTCACCGCGGGGTGGCTTCACCTTGAGGCGCACCCGTTCCTGCCGATACGGTCCGTCCGGGAGCTGATCCAAGGCCTGCTCGATGATCCGGCAGCTTTGCTCCATCTCCTCCAGGCGCACCCGGTAGCGATCCAGCGCGTCGCCCTTTTCCCCCACCGGGATCTGGAAATCGAAGCGATCATAGACCTCGTAGGGCTCCACCTTGCGCATGTCGAAGGGCACACCCGCCGCGCGCAGGTTGGGGCCCGTGACGCCGAACCGCCGGGCCAGGTCCTTGTCGATCACACCCACGTCACGGGTCCGGTGGATAAAGATCACGTTCTTGGTCACCAGGTTGTGGTAGTCCTTCCAGCGGCTCCGAAGCCGCTTGACGAAGGCCCGGGTCTGTTCGATGAACACGTCGTCGATATCGCGGGTCACGCCGCCGAACCGGCAATAGCTGTAGGTGAGCCGCGACCCGCTCACCCGATCCAGGATGTCCAGGATGTTTTCGCGATCGTCGAAGCAGTAGAGAAACGGCGTGAAGGCCCCCAGGTCCATGAGATAGGTGCCGAACCAGAGCAGATGGCTGGAGATGCGGTTCAGCTCCGCACAGATCACCCGGATGTAACGGGCCCGCTCGGGAGGCTCGATACCCGCCAGCTTTTCCACCGCCAGGCAAAAACCGTGATTGAACAAAAGCCCGGACAGGTAGTCGATGCGGCTGGTGTTGGGCATGAACTGAAGATAGGTGCGGTTTTCGCCCATCTTCTCGTGGCCCCGGTGCCCGTAGCCGATGACGGGATCCGCCTCCACGATGTATTCGCCGTCCAGGGTCAACAGGATGCGCAGGACCCCGTGGGTGCTGGGGTGCTGGGGACCCAGGTTCAGACTGTAAAGGTGCTGCCGTACGGGTTCCGCAAAATGTTCAGCCATAGATCTCTTCCCGTTTTCGATAGGCGTGGACCGTGCCGAAAGTCTTGCGCAGAGGCCGCTCGTCCATGTCCTCCGGCAACAGGAGCGGTCTCAGATCCGGGTGTCCCGAAAAACGCACGCCGGTAAATTCCCAGACCTCCCGTTCCTGCCATAGGGCCGAATCGTAAAGACCCGTGGCGGACGGCACCTCCCCGTCGTGGGGGCAGAGCACCCGCAGGGCCATCCGGGATCGGGGCTCGTAGGTGTTCATGTGGTACACGATCTCCATCGTATCCTTGAAGTCCAGCCCCGTGATGGACTCCAGATAAAACCCGGCGTCCCGGAACACCCTGAGAACGTCCGGAAGGGATGGGGCCGGTGCCTGCACCGTCCAGCTCACCCCCTGGGCATAAGCCTCATCCGGCCTCAACGCCGCCTCACCCAGCAACTCCTGAAGCCGGCGAACCACCTCTTCTCGTGCCGCCATGATCAGCTCGTACCTCCCATCCGCCGAAAACGCCGCAACAGATTTCGGTCCTCGCCTTGGGTGATCTTGTCCTCCAGCGCCAGAATCCCCTGGGTCAAGGCCTCCGGTCGGGGCGGACATCCGGGGACATAGATGTCCACCGGCACGATCAGATCGGCTCCCGGAACGATGGCGTATTGGCCGTCGTATTCAAAGGGACCGCCCGAAATGGCGCAGTTCCCCATGGCGATGCACCATTTGGGATGGGGCATCTGGTCCCAGAGCATCTGGATGGCCGGGGCCATCTTCTTGGAAATGGTTCCCGCCACGATCATCACGTCCGACTGGCGGGGAGAGGGCCGGAAGACGCCGGCGCCGAACCGGTCCAGATCGAACCGGGCCGCTCCGGCGGCCATCATCTCGATGGCGCAACAGGCCAGACCGAAGGTCATGGGCCAGAGCGAATTGGCTCGAGCCAGGTTCAGCAGATCGTCCAGAAGAGCGAACTGAATGACGGGCTCTACTCTTTGGTTTTCCACTCGAAGACTCCTTTTCGCCACGCATACACAATGGCCAGGGACAGAATCCCCACAAAGAGCACCACTTCCACGAAATCGCGGATGGCATACTGGCCGTAGGCCAGGGTCACCGGGAAGAGGTACAGCACGTCCACGTCGAAGGCCAAAAAGATGAGGGCATAGATGTAATAGGCGGCGGTGAACTGGATCCAGGCACTGCCGATGGTCTCCATGCCGCTCTCATAGGTCTGGTCCCGATGCCGCCCCGTGCTTCGCGGCACAATGAGGTGCGACAAAAGGATGGGTATGACGGCGAAGACGACCCCCACCACAAGGTAGAAGGCGATGGCCAGGAAATCTCCCAGATGGGCTTGCATAGATCGTCCCTCTTACTCGATGTAGATGGCCTTGAACTTACAGGTCTCGATGCATATTCCGCACCGGACGCACACTTCCTCGTCGATGCAGTGGCATTCCTTCTTGGCCCCGATGATGGCGTTTTCCGGACATCGACGCCGGCACAGGCCGCAGCCCGTGCACTTGTCCGTGTCGATCACATAGCGGATGAGCGGTTTGCAGATCTTGGCGGGGCATCTTTTTTCATGGACGTGGGCCTCGTATTCGTCCCGAAAGTACTTGAGGGTGCTGAGAACCGGGTTGGGCGCGCTCTTTCCCAGACCGCACAGGGCCGTTTCCCGGATGGTGTAGCAGAGCTCTTCGAGTTTTTCGATGTCGCCCGGCTGGGCACGCCCTTCGCACATGCCCACCACCAGTTCATGCATGCGCTTCACACCCACCCGGCAGGGAATGCACTTGCCGCACGATTCCTCCACCAGGAAGTTCAAAAAATAGCGGGCCACGTCCACCATGCAGGTCTCTTCGTCCATGACGATCATGCCGCCCGAGCCCATCATGGATCCCGCTTCCTTGAGCTTTTCGAAATCCACGGGCAGATCGATCATCCGGTCGGGCACGCAACCACCGGACGGACCGCCCGTTTGAACCGCCTTGAACCGGCGCCCTCCCGGGATCCCGCCGCCGATGTCGTAGATGATCCGCTTCAAGGGCGTGCCCATGGCCACTTCCACCAGGCCCGTGTTGTTGATCTTTCCCACCAGGGAGAAGATCTTGGTGCCCTTGGAGCGTTCGGTGCCGATGGACGCGTACCAAGCGCCGCCGTTGTTGATGATCAGCGGCACATTGGCCCAAGTTTCCACGTTGTTCAGGTTGCTGGGCCGGTTCCACAGGCCTTTTTCCACCGTGTGGATGTGCTTGCCCCGGGGTTCGCCCACCTTGCCTTCCAGCGAGGCCATGAGCGCCGTGGACTCGCCGCAGATGAAGGCGCCCGCCCCGCGGTTCACATGCATGTCCAGGCTGAAGGAGGTGCCCAGGATGTTGTCTCCCAAAAGCCCGTACTGCTTGGCCTGCTCAATGGCCCACAGGGCGTTTTTCACCGCCATGGGATACTCGAAACGCACGTAGATGTAACCTTCCCGGGCCCCGATGGCATACGCCCCGATGATCATTCCCTCCAGAACCTGGTGGGGGTTTCCTTCCAGGAGCGAACGGTCCATGTAGGCCCCGGGATCCCCCTCGTCGGCGTTGCACATCACGTACTTGATGTCCCCATGGGCCCTCCGGCACGACTCCCATTTGACCCCGGCCGGAAAGCCGCCGCCGCCCCGACCGCGAAGCCCCGCCATCTTCACTTCCTCGATCACTTCCTCGGGGCTCATGCCGGAAAGCACCTTGGCCAGAGCCGAATACCCTCCCCGGGAAATGTAGTCGCCGATGTCCCGGACGAAATTGGACCCCGTGTCCTTAAAGACCATGCGCTCCTGCTTGGCAAAAAACGGGATTTCGTACTCGTGCACGATCTTCTCGCCCGTGGTGGGATCCACGTAGAGGAGCTCTTCAATCACCTCGTCGGCCAGGACGCTGCGCTCGACGATCGCCTCCACCTGATCCGCCTTCACCCGCTGATAGAAGATCTCCTCGGGTTCGATCACCACGATGGGCCCCGCGGCGCAAAAGCCGTTGCAGCCCGTGGGCACCACCAGAAAATCGCGCGCCACCCCCCGTTCTTCCAAGACCCGGTTGAACGCGTCCACCAGCCTTTCGGCACCCTGAGAATGGCAGCCCGTACCGTTGCACACCCGGATGCGTTTGCGGATGTGCCGGCGCCTTTCGATGATCTGCTGTCGCAGGGCGTCCAGATCCTGAATGCTCTTGAGCCGCTCCATGGTTCTCCCGCTCACGCGCTCTGTTTCTCGATCTCTTTGACGAGCGCCGCCATCTTGTTGGGGGTCATTTCACTGTGAGTTTCCCCATTCACCACCACCACCGGCGCCGACGCACAGGCCCCCACGCAGTTGACCGTCTCCAGGGTGATGGCCAGATCTTCGGTGGTCTGACCGGGATCCAGCCCCAGATCCTGCCTGACACGGTCCAACAGCTTGGGCGCACCCCTCACGTGGCAGGCCGTTCCCGTGCACACATGAACGATGGTGCGGCCCCGCGGCGTGAGACTGAACACCTTGAAGAAGGTGGCCACACTGTAGACATGACTGACGGGCATGCCCAGGCATTGGGCAATCCGGACGATGCTCTCCCGGGGCAGGTAGTTGAAGTGATGGTTCACATCCAGCATGATCTGTAGGAGCGATTCCGGCTTGGCGCCCCACCGATCGATGATCGCATCCACATCCTGAAGAATGTTTTCCATCGAAAGAGGCCTCCACGCTGCTCGTTGGGGGCTAGAGGTTGGATCGGGCGAGGGAGCACGGAAAGACAAGTGATTTTTTGCACAACGTCGCCTCGCCGTCAAGGGAAAAATTGTGCATTCAGAACCTTTTCCGCGCCGTGCGAGGCCCGGCGCCTGCCTTCAGGCCGCGTGGACCACCACCCGAAAGATGGATCCTTCCCCCTTGCGGCTCACCACCTGGATGGTGCCGCCGTGGGCGCGGACGATCTTGCGGACGATGGCCAGGCCCAGACCCGTCCCTTCCTGCTCCCGCACCTCCCGATCCTTGGCCCTGTAAAACTGCTCGAAGACGAAGGGGACCTCCCTTTCGTCGATACCCACGCCCGTGTCTTCCACTTCCACCTGGACCGACCCGTTCTGGCCCCGGGCCCGGATGGTCACCCGCCCGCCGACCCGATTGTACTTGATGGCGTTGGAGATCAGGTTGCTCAAAACCTCCCGAAAGGTGTCCGGATCCGCATGGATCCGGGGAAGGTCCTGGGGGATCTCCACGTGGAGCGAGACGTTTTTTTGCCGCGCTGCCCATTCCAGGCCCTTGAGCGCTTCATCCAGGCATGCGCGCAGATCCACCGCTTGCAGCCGGCTGACGATATTTTCCTCGCTCAAACGGCTCATGTCCAGCCAGTCGTTGATGAGCGCCATGAGGGATTCCAGCCGATCCTTGGCCCGCTGGAGCATCTCCCGCTGGCTTTCGCTCAGATCCCCGCCGATTCCCGCCAGAAGCACTTCAAAATACTGAAGAATCGCTGCCAGAGGGGAGCGGAGCTGATGGGTGACCATGGTCACGAAGTTTCGTTCCATGGCCTCCTTCTCTTCCCGAAGCGCCCGGGATTCCAAATCCAGTCGGCGCTTTTCCAGCCCGCGCCGCACCGCGATGAGCAGTTCGTCCGGCGTAAAGGGCTTGGGAAGATAGTCGTAGGCCCCTTCCTTCATGGCCGCCACGGCGCCCTCGACGGTGGCATAGCCCGTGATGATGACCGTGACGATGGAGGGATCGTAGGCGTGGATGCGCCGCACCACCTCCACCCCGTCCATGTCGGCCATCTTGAAATCCACTAGGACCAGATCGTGGGGCTCCCGCATGAGCAGCTCCAGCCCCTCGCGGCCACTGGAGGCCAGGCCGACGGTCATGCCCTCCCGGGCCAGAACCCGGCGGCACGACACGCGGGCGATCTCTTCATCGTCGATCACCAGAACCTTCGGTGGATCCACTCTGCGCCCCCTCGATTCACCGGGAACCCCACCCTTCGTCCGGCAGATTGGGACCGGTCCATCAGCCTTTTGGAAGGCCGTGGCCCTGAGCGGCGGCCTTCGCAACGGCGTGGCAATAGCCCATCGGGCCGCAGGCCCTTCACGCCCGCCTGCGGGCTATCAATTCGGCGACTCTGTCCAGAAGCTCTTTGGGTTTGAAGGGCTTGTCCAGGTAATCATCGGGCTCCGGCAGCGACCCCATGTCCTCGGGATCGTCGAAGGCGAAGCGCGATCCCGTATCCGATCGCACGCTGGAAACCATGAGGATGGGAATGTTCTTGTAGGCCGCCAACCGAGGGTCGGAGCGAAGGGAACTCACCAGGCTGAACCCCTCGAAGATGCTCTCCATCATGATGTCCAAGATGATGAGATCGGGGTTTTCTTCCTGAACCTTTTGGAGTCCTTGCTTGCCGTCACTTGCGATCACCACTTGGTAATCGTCCGCCAAGAGAATCATCTTGGTCGACTTGGCGAAATCCGCATCATCGTCCACAATGAGGATCTTTCCCTTCGTCGCCATGGCATTCCCTCCGGGGCTAGAGGCAGGTCCGATGCAGAAGTAAGGGCGCCTGGGAATGTGAAATTGTTCTTTAACCTAGCGGGCCGTGCGGCCCGTGTCAACACGCTTTTGGTCGGTCGATCTTCTTCAGAAGACGTAGAAGAAGTCTTCTTCCATATGAAAGCGCAGCCTTTTGAGCATCAAGGCCACGTCCTTGGTCTTGCCGTCCATGGTCATGAAGTAGTCCTCCAGGGTGGCCTTGACCTCAAAACCCAACTGACGGAAGGCGCGAAGCGCCAACTGGTTCTCCGTGAGCACCTTGGCCTTGAGGAAGTAAAGGCCCCGCAAGGTGGCGATCTCCACCAGTTCCTTGATCAAGGAGGAGCCCAGGCCGAGCTTTCGATAATCGGTGCCCACCACCACGTAGACCTCGGCCACGTGCCGGTAGGCTCCCACCATGCGATTGAGAGACGCCAGGCCCACAATCCCCGCCCGCTGGGCGCTCCACGCCGCCAGGGGCGTCACGCGATCGTAATCCAACCGCCTGATCCAGCGACTGACCGTGCGGGGGTCTGGCACCTGCTCCCGGAACCCTTCCACCTCGTGATCGGGGATATCATGAAAAAACGCCCGGACAGCCTCCTCATCTTCGCCCGTGAGAAAGCGCAGGGTGACGACTTCGCCGTTGTTGAGCACGCATTCCTTGGGTTGGGGCCGATCGCCTGGGCTTCGGTTCATGTGATTCCCTCATCATTTCGGACCTTTGAGGTCCTCGTGGCCAAGAAAGAATCCCGCGATCCGCGAACCTGTTGTATAAGAACAGAACTCTCTTGCATGGGTGTAGGGTTGAAAAAGACTTTAGCGGAAACTTTGGCGCGGCACAAGACCGTCTTCCCCCTTAAGGACCCCCAAAGGATCTCCCTGGGCTTGCGGCATCCAGGGGGCAACCGGCAAACCGGCAGAAGAGGAGACTTACCATGCTCGATACGGCGACGGTTGGCTTCATCGGTGGCGGAAACATGGGCGAAGCACTCATCCGCGGGATCCTCCAAGCGGGGCTTCTTGCCCCGGAACGGCTCGTGGTCTTCGACGTGAGCCGTGAACGCCTGGAGCATCTGGAGGGGGCCTACGGGGTGGTTCGAGCGGAAACGCTTTCGGCCTGTGCCCAGGCCAGCCAGGTGATCATCGTGGCGGTCAAGCCTCAGAACATGGGCGAAGTCCTGGAGTCGATGGCGCCATCCACACCGCATCGCCCGCTCGTTATCAGCATCGCCGCCGGCGTACCCATCCAGACCATCGAGGCCGCCCTTCCCCAGGGAATCCCGGTGATCCGGGTCATGCCCAACACCCCTGCCCTGGTCCAGCAGGGCGCCAGCGCCCTGGCCAGGGGAACCCATGCGGAAGACACTCACATGGAAGCGGCGCTCACCCTCTTTCGATCCGTCGGCATCGCCCATGAACTGGACGAGAAGCTCCTGGACGCCGTCACCGGCCTGTCGGGAAGCGGGCCCGCCTACGTGCTCCATTTTCTGGAGTCGCTCACCGACGGTGGGGTGCTCATGGGTATCCCGCGCCCGGTGGCCAGGGACCTGGTGGTGCAAACCGTCATGGGCACAGCCCGCATGATCCTGGAGACCGGGCGCCATCCTTCGCAACTGAAAGACATGGTCACCTCCCCCGGCGGGACCACAATCCACGGGCTGGAGGTGCTGGAAAAGGAAGGGGTCCGCGGGGCCATCATGGGCGCCGTGCGGGCCGCCACGGAGCGTTCCAAGGCCCTGGGCGGCTGACACCCCGGGGAATGGATCCTGAAACAGCCAGGAAAGTCCCCTTTCGCCCAGACCCGGTGGCTGGGATCAGCCGTGAAGACGCGCCGGCAAATTGCGACGCGCAGGAGTAGAGGTCCTGCGATTGTCTTTCCATGGGGGCCGCAGGACCTTCTCCTGTCCGACCACCGAGGTTCAGTCAAGTTCCTCACCCCATTAGGCCACCACAACCCGGTTCCGGCCCTCTTCTTTGGCCAGGTACAGGGCCCGATCCGCCCGATGGAAGACGTCTTCCGGGGCCCCGTCGGAATCCTCCACCTGGGCCACACCCAGGCTCAGTGTCACTTGGAAGAACTCGCCTCCACATTGGAAGCGGATCTTTTCGGCCTGCACTCGGATGCGTTCCGCCACGGCCGGGGCGTCGTCCTTGGAGGTCGCCGGCAACACCACCACGAATTCTTCGCCCCCGTAACGGGCCAGCATGTCCGAATCCCTCAGGGCTTGGCTCGTTCTTTTGGCGATCTCTTTCAGGCACTGGTCCCCGCTGGCGTGCCCATAGGTGTCGTTGACCTTTTTGAAGTGGTCCAAGTCGAGCACCACCAGGGAAAAGGGAATCCCTTGGGATCGATACCGGGCCCACTCCTCCCGGAGCCTTTGTTCGTAGGCTCGGCGGTTCGGCACTTCCGTCAAGCCGTCCAACAGGGCTTGTTGTTCCAACCGGGGGATGAGGCGGGTCTTTTTTTGAAGCTGAACGAAGGTGGTGCGCATGGACAGAAAACGGTCCTGAAGTTGCGTCAGCTTGCCGGCCAGATCCGTCAGACGCGCCTCATCCTTGCGCTTTCTTTCGTCGATGAGTTGCTGGAACTGGCAAAGTTGTTCTTCCATGCGGGCCTTGAGCTGCTCCAGGGTGTGACTCCATTTGAGAGAAGAGCCAAGCTGTTCGATCTTCTGCCCGGCCTCCTCCGCGCAGTGGGAAAGGGCTCCATCGGCATCAACCGCTTGGAGGAGGCCCCGAATATGATGGTCCAACGTGGCAAAGTGCTTGTTCATCACCCCCACAAAATGCCCGAGTCGCCGCCGCTCCGAGCCCATCTGGACCACATAGTCCTGGAACACCTGAAAGATTTGCCCCATGAGCGGCAAGATACTCTCCACGTCCTCGCATCGGTCCAGCTGGTCCTGATGCTCTTGAAGGCGCTTGAGGGCTGCCCCTTCAAGCCCCGGATACTCTTCGTCCATGATGACGCTCAGGGCTTCTTTGAATTTTTCCAGGTAGCCCTCCTTGATCTTTTGAAATTCCCCACGGAAATTCCCAGCAGACTCCGCACGGGGCCATGAGGACCGGACCGGCTCGCCGGGTGCCATCAAACGGGTCTCTAACCTTGAAATCAAAGACTGCTGCCGCTGAAGCGACAAGCAGAGACTTTCGACCGTCACGTTCCGCCCGCTGGCCCGATGTTCCTTGAGCACCCCGATGACTGCGGAAGCCATGTCCTGCAGCACCTCTTCCAAATCACTTCGCCCCACTTTGCCCCCTTTCAATAATCAATCTTTCCCCATGGCTTCGGCTCCTTACCCACGGCCCCGAACCGATCCAGTTCCAAGGCATGCAGAACCCGTTCAGCCCGTTGAAATGGCGTACTTTTCCAATTTGTAGCGCAGAGTCCCCCGGGGGATGCCTAGAAGTTTGGCCGCCTGAGAGATGTTGCCGCCGCTCCGAGCCAGGGCCTCTTCCAAAAGTTTCCGTGTGAAGCGCTCCACCTCCGCTTCCAGATCGATCGTTGCCTGGACCCCGTCGAATCCGCCCTCCCTGCTCAGTGCCTGCGAACCGACGGAAGCGGCGATCTCCCGGGGCACCATGTCCACATCCAGGGCCTGCCCGTCGTGCATGATGCAGATGCGCCCAATCACGTTTTTGAGCTCTCGCACGTTGCCGGGCCAGGAATAGCGCCGAAAAAGATCCTGCGCTTCAGGGGTGATGCGCGCAAAACGTCGCCCGAACTTCTGCGCATACTGGGACAGGAAGAACTTGGCCAGGGCCTCGATATCCGCCGGGCGACTTCGCAAAGGCGGCAACTGGATGGGAAAGATATTGAGCCGATAATAGAGGTCTTCTCTGAACCGTTTTTCCTGAACGGCCCTGTGCAAGTCGCTGTTGGTGGCCGCCACGATGCGCACATCCACGGCGCGGTTGCGGGTCCCTCCGAGACGCCGCACCTTCTTGTCTTCCAGGACTCGAAGCAGTTTCGCCTGGAGTCCCAGATCCATATCTCCGATCTCGTCCAGAAAGATGGTCCCGCCTTCTGCCGCTTCAAAAAGGCCCGCCCGGGCTCTGGATGCCCCCGAGAAGGCCCCCTTCTCATAGCCGAAAAGTTCACTTTCCAGGAGGGACTCGGGCAGGGCGGCGCAGTTGACTTCCAGGAAGGGGCGTTTGCATCGCTCGCTGAGCTGGTGCACCCTTCGGGCCACCAGCTCCTTTCCCGTTCCGCTTTCGCCCGTGATGAGCACGGTTGTTTCCGGGTGTTTGGCCACCTCAGCGACCTGATCCAGAACCTTGCGGAACTGGGGGCTCTCCGCCACGATGGGGTCGCCCTTCCCGCCGTGTCGTCCGCTGAGGTAATCCACCTCCCGCTTGAGCCGTTGGGTCACCAGGGCCAGTTTGACGATGAGCTTGATGGCATCAGCCTTGAAAGGCTTTTTCAGGTAATCGTACGCCCCCGCCTTGATGGCCTGCACCGCTGATTCCACCGACGCATAGCCCGTAATGACGATGACCAGAAGAGACGGATCCCGCTCCTTGGCCTCCTTCAAAACGTCCAGACCGGACATGTCCGGGAGATTGAGGTCCAGCAACACCAGGTCAACGGACTGGGCCGACAGAAGCTCCAAGGCCTCGGAACCGGCGGACGCCACCCGCGTCCAGTACCCCTCCTCCCCAAGGATCCGTTCCAGATTCTCACAGATAAAGGGCTCATCGTCCACGACCAAGATCCGTTCCATCCCCTTCTCCTTCGGCCTGCGCAGCCGGCACCTCCTGATACAAAGGAAAGTCCATGATGAAGGTGGTCCCCGATCCCGGCTCGCTTTCCACGTGCACCCGTCCCCCGCTTTCTTCCACGATGCTGTGGACGATGGACAACCCCAGGCCCACCCCTCCCGCTTTCCTGCTGAAGAAGGGATCGAAGACGTAGGGCAGGTCCTCCCGTGCGATCCCCGTTCCCGTATCCCGCACACACACCCGCATGGCGGGACCGTCCAGAAGAGATTGGGCCTCTTCAACGGGCAGCACCTGAATGCTCAAACGCCCCCCTGCTTCCATGGCATCGATCCCGTTGAGCACGATGTTGAGCAAGGCCTGTCGAAACCGGTCCGGATCCAGGGCCACCGGCACACTCTTCGGATCCACTTCCACCGCCACGTGGATTTGCCGGGTCCGGCATTGCTTGTTGACCAGAAAGAGGGTCCTTTGCACCTCTTGATCCAAGGAAGTTGCCTTTCTTCGATCGGTGGAGGCCGGGGAAGCGAAGTCCAGCAGGCTGTGGATCAGGTTTTCCAGACGCTCCATTTCCTGCATGGCCCGAGTGATGATCGCCTGCTCCTGGGGCCGGCCCATCAGGTGATCGTGCAGGTCGTCCAACATGAGGCACACCCCCGTGAGCGGGTTTCGGATTTCGTGGGCGATGCCCGCCGACAGGGTACCCAGACTGATCAGACGGTCGGAGCGGCGCAGGTGCTCCTCCATCTTCTTTCGGCTTGAAACATCCCGCAGGACGATCAAAAGCCGCACATCCGGGTTTTCCGCGTCGATCCTTGCCAAATGCGCCTCCACAAAGCGCTCCCTGCCATCTTCCCCGGCCACAGACAATTCCACGGTCCCTTCCTGATCGTCGCCGCTCCAAAAGGCCTCCACCGCCTCCTTCCATCCCGGCAGGGGGGCGAACACATCCTTCCAAGGCCGGTGGAGACGGACGCCCCTGGGCAGGGCCAGTAGGTTCTCGGCCTGAGGATTGATCGAAGACAAGCATCCGGCCGCATCCACCGTGATGATGCCCATGGTGAAATGGCGGAATATGAATTGGACGAAGTTTCTTTCCTGGGCAATCTGTCCATAGAGCATGGAACGCTCGATGGCCCGGGCCGCATCGTTTGCCAGGATCTGCAACGAATCCACCTGTATCTTTTCCAGGGGCCGACCGCTGCTCGCATTGTCGGCACCCAGCACGCCGATCACCTGGTCGCGCACCTTGATGGGCACGAAGGCGAAAACACGCACCCCGGAAACGCGGGAAATCTTCAAGTCCAGAGCGCTGGCCCCGCGATCCTTGTGGATATCGTGCACGAAGATGGCCTCCCCGTGCCGGAAAACCCTCGTGGGAACGCAGTCGTGGTGACGCACATCGTAGCGGGCCGCCTTGGCCCGGGCCTCTTCAGCCGGGGCAAATCCAAAAGTGGCATGACACACCAGTTGGTGGGTTTCGGCCTGGTAGAGATAGAGGATGGACCGGTCGAAGCCCAGTCCGTCCACGCAGGTCTTGAGCACGGCCCCCAGAAGCATCTCCCGATCGAAGACAACCCCCAGGTAATGGCTCAAGTAGTGCAAGTTTTTAAACACATGCAGCTGGCGCTGCAACTCTTCCGAATGGGCCTCCAGGCTCTGCTTCGACGCTTCCAACTCCGCAAGGGATTGTTCCAGACGACGCCGATGGGCCTGGGCCTCCACGGTCATGCGGTGGAACTCGCGGGCCAAGATCTCCACTTCATCGCCCGTTCGGATGCGAAGATCCCAGCTCCCCTCTCCCGCCGCCACTTTTTGGGCCTGGGCCGTCAGGAATCTCAAGGGACCCGTGATGGCCCGAGCCAGCACATAGGCCGCTAGAACCGCACCCACCATGGAAAGGCCCACCAGGAGTAGAAAGTTGGCCCGGGTCCGGCGCACCAAACCGACGATCTGCCGCTCGATCCAGATGGCCGGTTCGGCGAATTTGGCCGTCTGTACCCCGATGGTGATCCCCCCGAAGATGCCGTATTTCTTGTAGGGACCCGTGTCGTATAAGATGGGGGCGTAGGCCATCACCCGGGGATTGCCGCCCACGTTGAACGTTCGCGTCACACCCGAACGGCCTTGGCGCACCTGCCGGGCGATGAAGGGGTAGTTGGCATGGCTGATGATCCAGCCCTCATCGTCGAACATGAAGGCGTAATTGCCGCTGCTATAGCTGGGAAAGACCACGAAGCGCTCTTCCGTGGGCAGGATGTGCTGGGTCATCTCCATCAGGTGCCGATGGTCCAGGGAAAGCATCACCATCCCTTGGAAACTCCCATCGTCGTCCCGGCAGGGCAGGGCAAAACGCACCACGCCTTCGTACTTGGCTCCCTCCACGGCCTCTTCTACGCTGGAGGCCCGCCCCAGCTGCTCCTCCCGGCTCACGTACCAGCCCGTCACATGGGAGACGTGGATCTGGTCCGCCGGGAGCCGTCGCGTCTCCTGGAAATAGGTCTCGCTTTTGTACGTGGTGTTGCGCGGGACACTCACATCGCGCAGTTCCCCCTCCCCCACGATCCGATCGTCCACCACGCGGATCCGCTCCCGACCGTCGGGGCCGATGAAGGCCACTTCCTTGTACAAAGGGATGCGGCGCCTCACTTCGGTGTGGTCCTCGTTGGTTCCCTCCCGGGTCCAGATCTCCCCCCGGTGCGTTCGGGAAAAGTCTTGGTAAACCTGGGCATCCCGGGGCAGCATCTGTAGCGTTCGCAGATCCGCTTCGCATGCCTTCAGAAAAACGGAAACCCGGCGGGCCAGCTCCACCGCTCGAACTTCGATGGCCTCTTTGGACTTGCGCTCCAGTTCCCGGGTGGTACTCTCCACGGCCCGAGTGCCCACCTGCCGGATGCGCTCGATGGTGAAAAAGCCGAGCACGCACAGGGGGACCAACGACAAGGCGAGAAAGGCCAGAAGAAATTTCCGGAAGATACCCGAGGAAAGGGCCATGGGGATACGTCTCGCATTGGCAAGGATCGGATCGGCCGATTTCCGCCGCCCAAATGGTGAATTTCCGCCGCCTTGTTTAGCACAAGGCTGGGCGCAGATGAAAGCCCCTTCCACGGCAGCCCCTGACCGGAAAGGAACAAAGGCCTTGAATGCTCGTTCAAAGGCGGGTATTGGATCGCACAAAAGGCGTGGGCCGGATCACCACCGGGGCAGCGCAACCCGCACCCGGCACCAATCTTGCCTGCTAGCAGCCGGCAACCCCGCGGAAATGGGCCCCCTGGACGTCAAAGCAAGAGGAGACCAAGACCGTCATGATTCCCTCAGCCGAGTTACAACAAAGCCCTTTTCTGGATGATTTGGCGGAGTCGGACCGGGCCCATCTGGCCCAGATCGGCGTTCCGACCCACTGGATGCCCGGCGAAGCCATCTTCACCGCGCGATCACCGGCCAAGTATCTCTATATCTTGAAGTCGGGGTCCATCCTGCTCTGCTTTCCCAACGGCCGTTCCTTCGTGGTCCGCGAACCTGGCCAGCTCCTGGGCTGGTCCAGCCTGGTGAGCCCCTTTCATTACACGGCCACGGGCCTGTGCCTCACGGAATCCACCCTCTTCCAATTCCCCAATTCGGAACTCTACAAGCTCTTCCAGATGGACGCCGGCTTGGGCCAGAGGATCATGCAGAAGATCGCGACCGTCATGCAGGAACGCAGACCCTATCGGACCCGCACGGTACAAGCCTAGAAAAGGAGGGGCAGCCCATGTATGGATTGTCTGCCATCAGCGCCGCCAACGGATGGCTCATTACGGCCGCCGGCATCTCCATCGTCTTTACCGGCCTGGCGGTGTTGGCAACCGTCTTGGCCAACCTGGAAAAGGCCCTCACCGCCTGGGACAAACGCCGTGAGCTCATGAAGAAGGGGAGAGCGACCCCCCGACCCGCCCCCACGCCGGAAGAGGTGGCGGCTGCGAAGCCGAAGGAGGAGACGGCCCCGACCGTACCGGTGGTGGATCTTTCCCAGGAACAGATGGAGGTCCACGGCTATTTTCAGTGGCTCACCAAGCGGCAGGGGGAGATCTTCTCCCTCCCCCGCCTGCTGGAGCAGGCGGAAAAACGCGGGATCCGCAACCCCTATACGCACCTGGATTTTTTTCTCCGACACGGGTTGATTCAAGAGCTTGGAGGTGAACAACGCGGATTCTACCGCTGGAACCCGCAGGTCAAGGCGAAGTCGGCCGAAGAGGCGGAAGTGGGCTCCTAGACAGACCCCCTTGTGCGGCCGAAAGAGCAAGGCGGAGCACATCGCCAAACATTTCGAGATTCTTCCAGCCAACAGGAAAGAGGTTATGGAACTGATCCTGGACTTCTTGGGCAATACCGGTTTTGCACTGGCGGATTACCGCCACCTGATCATGATCGCCGTGGGATGCACCTTTATTTACCTGGGCATCGCCAAGCACTATGAACCACTGCTGCTGGTGCCCATCGGGTTCGGCATTCTAATGGGAAACATTCCTGTTTTCAAGGGCTTGGGACTGGGCATCTACGAAAAGGGCAGCGTCCTCCACTACCTTTATTTCGGGGTCCGCCAAGGGATCTATCCCCCGCTCATCTTTTTGGGCATCGGGGCTATGACGGACTTTTCCACCATGCTGGCCCGCCCCAAGCTGATGCTGCTGGGGGCCGCGGCCCAGGTGGGCATCTTCACCACGTTCCTGGCGGCTCTGGCCTTGGGCTTTCCGGCCAATGAAGCGGGATCCATCGGCATCATCGGAGGCGCCGACGGGCCCACGGCCATCTTTCTTTCCGCCAAGCTGGCCCCCGACCTGGTGGGCCCCATCGCCATCGCGGCCTATTCCTACATGGCGCTGGTGCCGGTCATCCAGCCGCCGATCATGTATCTTCTGACCACCAAGGAGGAACGGCTCATCCGCATGAGTGAGCCCAGGGCGGTGAGCAAACGGGAAAAGATCATCTTCCCCATCGTGGGTTTTCTTCTCTGTTGTTTTCTGGCTCCGGCGGCCCTTCCGCTTCTGGGCATGCTCTTCTTCGGCAATCTACTGAAAGAATGCCTGGTGGCGGATCGTCTGGCCCAAACCGCCCGAACGGGCCTCATCGATATCGTCACCATTCTTCTGGGGGTCACGGTGGGGGCCTCCACGCAGGCGGACGTGTTTCTCACGGCCAAATCCGTGGGCATCTTCTGCCTGGGAGCCGCCTCCTTCATGGTGGCCACGGCCGGTGGAATCCTCTTTGCCAAGCTCATGAATCTTGTCAGCAAAGACAAGATCAATCCGCTGCTGGGCGCCGCCGGTGTTTCCGCCGTCCCCGATTCGGCACGCGTTGTGCAACTCGTCGGCAACCGGGAAGACCCCGGCAACTACCTGCTCATGCACGCCATGGCGCCCAACATCTCGGGCGTGATCGGATCGGCCATCGCCGCGGGCGTTCTCTGGTCTTTCCTTCTATAGCCTTCCTGTGCAAACGGGCCCGGGGGAGGCTGTCCGAAAGCGCTGGGGATGAACCCATTTCTTTCAGGGCAGCCCCTTCGGGCTGGGGAAGAGCCCTCGAACGTGGCCGGGTCTTTCCAGCCGCATCAAGGGTTTCGATGGCTCTTCTTTGCGGACCCGTGCGGCCGGCCTGGCCTTGCGGGAATCGGAGCGGGTTCTTAACCCGCGCCTTCCCCACCCACCGCGCATCTCGCATCGTGGCCCCGGGCGGCGAATCCCCCGTGGGAGGGGGCACCAATGGATCCGGAAAGGAGGTGAGAACCGGATCACGAAGGCTCCAACCTGAGGGTCCAATCGATATCGGAGAACGCATCCCACCATCAAACCAATGCATAAGGAGTGTGCACCATGACCAAGAGATTGCTCGTTGTCGCTCTGGCCGTTGTCTGCATCTTCGCCTTGACCCCCATGGATCAAGCCCACGCCAGGAAGACCTTCCTGGCCATCGGAGGCGGCCCCGTGGGCGGCACCTTCAACTACTTTGCCAACGCCATCGCCATCTATCTGACCAAGAACGTTCCCAACGTGGAGGTTTCCAGCGAAGGATCGGGAGGATCGGCGGAAAACGTCAAGCGGGTGCATCGCCACGACGTGGCTTTCGGCATCGCCTACGCCGGCGACATCTTCCTGGGACGCAACGGCAAGCTCCCCAAGGACACCACCCAGTACAACAATGTCCGTCCCTTGGCCTATCTCTATGGCGCTCCGGCTCAGTTGGTGGTCTTGAAGAGCAGCGGCATCACCAGCGCCAAGCAGCTGGCAGGCAAGAAGGTGGCCGTGGGTAACGCCGGTTCCGGCGCTGCGCTTTCAGCCGAACGATTCTTCCGCACCTTGGGTCTGTGGGACAAGATTCAGCCGCAATACCTGGGCTACTCCGCCGCCGCCGCGGCCTTCAAGGATCGCAAGATCGATGCGTTCTGGGTCCTGGTGGGCTATCCCAACGCCTCCATCATCGAAGCCAGCACCCAGGATGAAATCAGCCTGGTGAACGTCCACAAGGACGCCCAGGAAGCGGGTTTCTACGACGTCTACCCCTTCTACAGCAAGGTGGTGATCCCCAAGGGAACCTATCGCGGCCAGGATGAGGACGTGGTCAGCTTCCAGGACAGCACCTTTTGGATCGCCAACAAAAACGTGGATGAAGAAATCGTCTACAAGGCCCTCAAAGCCATCTTTTCGCCGGAAGGGCTGGCTCACATGAAGAAGGCCCACAAGGCGGCCAGCGACATGTCCATCCAGAACGCCATCATCGGCCTGTCGGCGCCGCTCCACAAAGGCGCCTACCGCTTCTGGACGGAGCAGGGGCTGGACATTCCCGACAAGTTCAAGCCGGTGGACTAGGAACCTCTCCGAAAAGGCCCAGGTCACTCCCTTCTTGTGTAGACGGAAGGCTTGGGACTTCCAGGCGGGCCCGTACGGCCCGCCTGGCCTTGCGGGAGTCGGGGCGGGTTCCGAACCCGCCTCCTCCATGAAGCAACCTGAACCGGTAAGCATCCCCGTTCATGTGGCAACTCCCAGGGAGATGATGTGGGATTGCGGCAATGGACTCTCCTACCCGTTTTCCAAGCACTCCCCTCGTGACCGCCCTTCCGTCTTCGACGTGATTCTGGCCCTGCTGTCCGTCTTGGCCGTGGGCTATTGGGTCCACCAGTTTGAAGCCCTCAACTACCGTATGGGCAGCGAAACCCAGTTGGATTTCTACGTGAGCGTGCTGGGACTACTTCTTTCCCTGGAGATCTGTCGGCGTGTGCTGGGTTGGTCCATGACCCTGGTGGGGCTTCTGGCCGCGCTCTACTGCTACTTCGGTCCCTACATGCCCGGTCCCTTCGCCCATCGGGGCTTCCGCCTGGAACGGATCGCAAACCACCTCTTTCTCACCCAGGACGGGGTCTTTGGGGTCATGGCCAGCGTGCTGGTCACCTACGTCATCCTCTTCATCTTTTTCGGAGCCTTCTTGAAAAAATCCGGCGCCGGCCAATTCTTCCTGGACTTTCCCATGGCCTTGGCCGGACGCACCGTGGGCGGCCCCGCCAAGGTGGCCTGCATGGCCTCCACCTTCTTCGGTTCCATTTCGGGAAGCGCCATCGCCAACACGGTCTCCACCGGCGCCTTCACCATTCCCCTCATGAAAAAGGCGGGTTTCCGGCCCCATGTGGCCGGTGCCATCGAGCCTTCGGCCTCCATGGTGGGCATGTTCATGCCTCCCATCATGGGCGCCGGCGGTTTTCTCATGGCGGAACTCACCCGCACTCCCTATGTGGAGATCATGAAGATGGCTGTGGGCCCGGCCCTGCTCTACTTTCTTTCCGTTTTCACCATGGTTCACTTCGAAGCCAAGAAACACAACATCGTGGGCGTCCAGGACGACATTCCCAGGCCCCTGGAGATCCTCAAAAAGGAATGGTACATGTCCATTCCGCTCCTGATCATCATCGTGCTCATGCTTTTGGGCTACAGCCCCGGCATGTCCGCCTTTTGGGCCACTTTGAGCTGCATCGGGGTGAGCTGGGTGCGGCCGGAAAACAGGATGGGGCTTCGGGAAATCTACGAAGCCATCCTGGACGGAGCCCGCAGCACCCTGGTGATCGGGGCCACGGTGGGCGTGATCGGCATGATCGTGGGCTCCATCGCGCTCACGGGCATCGGACTCAAATTCTCCGATATCATCATTTCCCTGTCCGGCGGCCACCTGGCCGTTGCCATTCTTCTGGTCGGATTGGCCTCCCTGGTGCTCGGCATGGGGGTGCCGGTAACGGCCGCCTATCTCATCACGGCGGTCCTTGCCGTGCCCGCTCTGGACAAGATGGGCGTCCACCCCATCGCCGCTCACATGATCGTCTATTGGTTCAGCCAAGATTCCAACATCACCCCGCCGGTGTGCGTGGCCGCCTATGCGGGAGCCGCCATTGCCGGGAGCGACCCGTGGAAGACGGGGTGGACCTCCTTCAAGTTCGCCAAGTTCCTCTACGTGGGCCCGTTTCTTTTCGCCTACGTGCCGCGCATCCTGCTCATGGGAACCTGGCAGGAGATCGTCATGGCCTACATTTCCGCCACCCTGGGAACCCTGGCCTTCTCGGCGGTGACCATGGGCTACCTGCTGCGCAAAACAACCCCAGTGGAATGGATCATCTTCGCCATGGGCACGTACATGTGCTACCATCCTCGCTTCACGTCGGATCTCATTGGCATCGCGCTGATCGCCTGTGTCTTTTTCTGGCAGCGTTACAAGAATAAGAAGGATGGCGATGGGCTGGCCACGCCGCAGCCCGCCTGAGCCTTTTCGCAGCGCACCCCCGCCTGTGGATACCGGATCCGCCCCAGCGGCGGATCCGGTTTTTTCTTGTGGGAATGGAGGGGCCCGCCGGTGCTGGAAAAAGGATCACCTTTCCGCCGGCCTCTTTTGCGGGGCGGAAAGGGTCGGTATCCTCACCCAAGTTTGCCTCCTTAATCCGTGAAAGTGCGCCCATACATAAGACTATCTTACTGCAGATATCTTATTGAATTTACATCTCATTTATGCCATAGGGTCTCCTGTCACATTTCCACCCGGCAGGCGCACTCACGAAGGAAAATTGAGATCGAACAATCTTCGAAAGCCTTCTAAAGCTGACACGCGAGCCTGGCCCTTGTGGGGAATCTGATCAACAGCACCGAGAGCCTGTGCGAGCAACTGGAAAGGGAAATCTCAGGGCGGCCGATGATCTCGCACGCGGATGTGGTCAAGACCACCTTGGGGCTTCTGTGTCTGGGCAAGAACGACTTTGAAGCCGCTGCAGGGATCTCCTGCGATGACGGGTTCCAAGAGGCTCTGGACATTCAGAAGGTTCCTTCGCAAGAAACCATGCGGCAACGTTTGGACAAGCAGGCGAACGTTTTCGAACGTCTTGCCAGTGCAAGTAGCGTAGAACTGCTTGAAAGGACCCAGGTTCCCGTGACGGCGCTTTCCACGGAGCATGTACCTTTGGATGTGGAGGTTTTCTGCCGGAACCATTCCGACACAAACAAAGAAGGGCTTTCGCGGACCTACCAGGACTACGAGGGATACACGCCGGTCGGGGCCATCCTTGGCCAGGAGGAATGGTGTGTGGGCCTGGAGCTTCGCCCGGGGTCTCAGCATTCTCAGAGCGGATTTGTTGACTTTTTGCACAAGATGTTGCGGCATGCGCGCAAGGTTACCCCCGAGCCCCTGCTGGTGCGAACGGACCCGGCTCATGATGCCCTGGAAACGCTTGTGGAGCTTCGCCCACATCCCAAGGTGAACTTCATCATCCGATGGAATCCGCGCAGGGCGGACATCCTTTCCTGGCGTGATCGAACCTTCAGGGAAGGCCGTGTGCGTGAACCCCGGGCTGGCAAGAAAGTGGCGAGCCTCAGCACGTGGGTGACGCGACACTATGAAGAGAGAACCTATCGGTTTCGGCTGCTGATCCGGGTCACCGAGAGGATATGGGACGGCAAGGGACAAATCTTGATCCGGCCTTTTATCAAGCTGGAGGGCTGGTGGACGTCGCTTTCCGTTCCTGAGGATGAAGTGATCCGGTTGTACGACAACACCGCCAAAACGGGCTCCTGGCCCTTTTTTCGCCACTCGAATCGGGACAATTGACGTCGCATAAAGACCGTGATCCAGGAGCTGATCTATTGGGGAGGGCGTGTGATCCGAAGCGGTCGTCGGCTGAAGCTGTCGTTTGGTCGGCATTGTCCCGCTTTTCATGCTTTTCGGAGTGTTTATCTCAAATTTTGCCCAGCGTAGGGATCGCCTCCGCAAAAGCCTGAAAGCTCCTTTGGCCATAAGGAGGTGAGGTGTGTCCGAAAATGTCTGAGATGGCATCGTCATGAGGGCTTTTCAGTCCTTGAGAAGGCGATGACCCAAAAAAGTGGCTGGACTAGGGCGCGGTGACCCCCCAAATGGGTTCCGAATTCATACTCGTCAGTCCAGCCAATCGCACTTCACCGATTCAGGAACGCGTAAGCAGTCTCTACAGGATCTGCCTTATGATGAATTTTACAGCACATTTTGGACTTGACCCAATATCGAATTTCGAATAATGAAGCTCTGGAGAAAAGAGACTTCGATATTCCATCTTGCCTATTCCCTATTCTAGGGTTTTCACTTTGATGTCCAAGATCCTATCATCCCATCTAGGGGTGGATCGAAGGGATCTAGATATGGCAAAAGCAAATGCTAAGGCCGTCGAATGCTATTTCCTGCGGAATGGCATCTCCCCCAGATTGCAGGGGACGCGCATGGCATCCCCGTAGCAGGCGATTTTCAGCCGGAAGGGAACTTCCCAAATTATGATCGCAGACAAGAACAACCGGGACGCTCGTAATCTGCGGCAAGAAATTCGCGAAGGGTCTTTCCGGGGCCCCACGGCGGGCCTCTGCCCCGGTATGACCCAGGCGAACGTGGTGATCGTACCGGCATCCTACGCTTTCCACTTCCTACTCTATTGCCAGCGCAATCCGAAGCCCTGTCCGGTCCTGGAAGTCCTTGAGGAAGGCTGCTACGAACCCAAATTCCTGGCCCAGGGGGCCGATATCCGTACCGATTGCCCGCGCTACCGGATCTTTCGGCCCGACGGGGTGGAAGAACGCTACGACATTGTGGACCTTTGGCAGCCGGATTGGGTGACTTTCTTGCTCGGTTGCAGCTTCACTTTTGAATCGGCCCTGCTGGAACACGGTATCCCTGTGCGCCACGTGGAACTGCAACGCAACGTACCCATGTTCATCACCAACCGGGCCACGGAACCGGCCGGCCCCTTCCGGGGGCCCCTGGTGGTGACCATGCGGCCTATTCCGGCATCACTGGTCAGCCTGGCCGCTCGCGTGACAGCGGCATATCCCAGGGTCCACGGTGCACCGATCCATGTGGGACACCCGGAGCTTCTTGGCATCGAAGATCTGCAGCGCCCGGATTTCGGAGATCCCGTACCGATCCGTACAGGCGAAGTACCGGTTTTCTGGGCCTGCGGCGTGACGCCCCAAGAGGCGCTCCTGAGCGCCAAATTGCCCGTAGCCGTCACCCATGCTCCCGGCCACATGTTTGTTTCCGATCGGCAGGACCGATTTTTCGCCCATTTATGATCGCCCGCCGAAAAGAGGGAGGAGGACGGATCCGGCGATTCCCGACGGATCCCGATGTTATGGATTTATCCATGAACCCAGGAGGTGTGATGATGAAGCGTTTTTCCATGGGTCTGGCGTGGTGTGCCGCGTTGATGCTGATTGCCGGTGGCTGGCTCGTGCCCTCGCCCGCTGCGGCGGTCAAGGAAGTGAAAATCGGGGTCATCTATCCACTCACCGGGGGGGCCGCTGCAGCCGGCCGCGAACTGCGGGCCGGGGCGGAACTTGCGGCTCAGATAGCCAACGAGGTCATGGACGGCATCGATATGGACATGGCCAAAAAGGCGGGCATTCAGAGCTTAGGCGGAGCCAAGATCAAACTCATCTTCAAGGACCACGAAGGCAATCCCACCCTGGGCGCGGACCTGGCCAAGAAGCTCATTCTGGACGACAAGGTGGACGGGATCCTGGGCTGCTACCACAGTTCCGTGACCAAGACGGTGAGCGCCGTGTGCGAACAGTACGGCGTACCGATGATCAACGGATCCTCCACGTCCCCGGCTTTGACCAAACGAGGATTCAAGTGGTTCTGGCGCACCACACCCCACGACAAATGGTTCACCAAGGATCTGTTCGAACTTCTTGACGGACTGGCGGCCGGCAAAGTCCGCGGTGTCAGCGGCGTAAAAAAAGACGATCTCCAACGCCTGGCGGCCGCGTGCGAAAGAACGGAATGGGGCGCTCACGTGGCGGACCTCATCAAGACCCTGGCCGAACAATACGGCTACGATCTTAAGAAATCGATCCTGTACGCGGCCAAGTCGGCGGACCTTTCCAGCGAAGTACGTTCTCTCAAGGCGGCGCGGCCCGATGTCATGCTTTTTGCCTCGTACACCTCGGACGCCATCCTGATGGTCAAGACCCTCAAAGCGCAGAAAGCGAAACCCAAGTTGATCTGGGGCCAAGATGCCGGTTTTGAAAAGCCTGAATTTCGCCAAACCCTGGGTGACAACATCGTGGGCATTCTCACCCGCACTGTCTTCTTGCCCAAAGTGGCGGACATCAAGCCGGTGGCTGGCCAAGTCAACCAGCTCTACAAGGCGAAAACCGGCCACGACCTGGGTGGGGCCTCGGCTCGCGCTTTCACCGGCGTACAGACCTGGGTGTATGCTCTGGAAAAAGCCGGTTCAGTGGACCATGCAGCGATACAAAAGGCCTGCAACACCATTGAGATCCCCGGAGAGCAGTTGGTGGTTCCCTGGGCCGGGATCAAGTTTGCCAGCACCGGCGATGAAACCGGCCAGAATGTTCTGGGTTCCGGCCTGATCGGCCAGTACCAGAAGGGCAAAGATGGAAAGATCGGCCTGGAAATCGTCTATCCGTTCGATTTGGCCACGGCCGATATGATCTATCCCTTCCCGGGCTGGTAGGATCGCAGCCAGTAGGGAGACATGAATCGGCTTCCGGCGACCCTCATGGGTCGCCGGGCCTCGGCTTGCCACAACCCAGCAATCGGAGTCGTCAAGTTTCCATGGATATCCTCATCAGCTCTTTAGTAGCGGGCCTGCTGATCGGGTCGGTCTTCGCTCTGGTGGCCCTGGGACTCACCATCATTTTCGGGGTGATGGATATCGTCAATTTCGCCCACGGCGAGTTCCTCATGATCGGCATGTATACGGGCATTCTGACGGTCCAGGTAACGGGTCTGGATCCCCTGTTCTCATTGCCGGTGGCGTTAGCGGTTGGGTTTGCTCTGGGCCTGCTCTGCTACGTGGGCTTTGTCAAGTACCTGTTGCGGGGCCCCATGGTGGCTCAGCTCCTGGGTACTTTCGGCCTCATGCTCTTTTTACGCAACCTGGTGCTCCTCATCTTCGGCTCGGAAGATCGGGGCATCCATACAGGGATCCTGGTCGGCAAAAGCCTGGACCTGGGTATGGGAGTGATCATCCCGGCCACTAAACTGGCCGCGGCCGTGCTTTCGGTCCTATCTTTCGTGGCAGTTTACGTGTTCATTCACAAGACCAAACTGGGAAAAGCTCTCCAGGCCACGGCTCTCAACCGTCAAGCGGCCCGCTACATGGGCATTCCGGCCGAACGCATGAATGCCCTGGCCTGGGGCATCGGCGGGGCCACCGTGACCGCCGCAGGCGCGCTGCTGGTCAATTTCTGGTCGGCCAGCCCGTACGTCGGGCTGCTGTTCACCATGATCGCTTTTGCCATTGTCGCGTTGGGCGGGTTCGGCAGTATTCCGGGCGCCTTCTTTGCCGCCCTCGTGGTGGGACTCATCACGGAAATCCCCGGCATCTGGGATTTTTTCACCTACACGTTCGATAACGACTGGATGGCTGATGTGCCGATGAATTCCTTCAAGTACACCGGCGTTTACCTCACCTACTTCATCATCATGGTCGTGCGCCCGAGAGGACTTTTTGGATGGAAGTTGTAAGAAACGCTTTCGACTTTTCTGATTTTCCTAAAACAGATCTTCTGGTGGTCGGCTGCGGGCTCCTGTTTCTGCTCTTTTTCCCGCTCTTGCCACATTCGACTTTTGCCATGGCCACCATGATCCAGTTCCTCATGTTTTCCCTTTACGGCATGGGCTGGAACACCATCGGCGGTTACGGCGGCCAGGTGGACCTGGGCAAGGCCCAGTACGTGGGCATCGGCGCTTACACCACGGCGGTCATGCTAATTCGCTGGGACGTACCGTTCTGGGTATCCATGCCGGCGGGGGTGATGTTTTCGGTGACCTGGTCCTTCATCATCGGCTATCCCCTGTTTCGATTGACCGGCCACTATTTCGCCATCGCCACCATCGCCACATCCCTGGTCCTCAAAGACGTTTTCGAGGTCTGGGATTTCGTGGGAGCGGCTCGGGGCCTGGAAATTCTGGCGACGAAATACGACGCAGTCGATTTTACCCACCTCATTTTCGAAAACGACAACTACTACTATTACATCTTGCTGGCTTTCTTTCTGCTCGGTATTCTAATCATCAACTGGTTTCGCCATTCCCGCCTCGGCTACCAGCTCCGCTGCATCAAGGACAATGAACTGATCGCCCAATCCCTGGGGATCGACGTGCACAAGTCCAAAGTCAAGACCTACGCCCTAGCCACCGCCTTCGTGAGCGTCGTGGGGTCCTTCCACGCCTGTTACATCAAGAATATCGAGCCGGAAGACACCATGAGCCTGGATCTGTCGATCCTCATCGCGCTCATGGCCATGCTCGGTGGAGCAGGTTCCCTGTGGGGCCCCATCATCGGAGCCGGAATCCTGATTCCCCTCAAGAGTTACCTGAAGGAATGGCTGGGTGCTTCGGCCGGGCTGGTGGGAATTGACCTCATCCTCTACGCCCTCATCATCATGGTCGTTTCGGCTGTGGAACCCCGGGGGGTCTGGGGGCTGATCGAAAAGATCCGGGCGAGGAGGACTTGATGACGCCTTTGCTGAGAGTGGAACGCATGACCAAGACCTTCGATGCCCTGGTGGCCAACCGCGAGGTGTCTTTCCAGGTGAACCAGGGAGATCTTTTCGGGATCATCGGTCCCAACGGTGCCGGCAAGACCACCCTGTTCAATTGCATCGCGGGCCGTTATGCTCCGACCTCCGGCCGAATTTTTTTCGACAATCGCGATGTCACCTCCTTGAGCGCGCACCAAATGGCCCGTCTGGGCCTGGCGAGGACTTTCCAGGTTTATGCCGCCTCGGGCGACCTCACGGTTTTGGAAAATGTCATGGTGGGCTGCTTCCTGCGGACCCGATCGCGGTTCAAAGCCCGGCAGCGAGCGAGCGAGATCCTGGAAGAGTTCGGCCTGGCGGATCTGGCGGATACGCTGCTCGTAGAAGTCCCGGTGGCTTATCAAAAACTGGTAACCGCGGCAACGGCGGTGGCCACCCGCCCCAAACTCCTGCTGCTCGACGAGGTGGCCGCCGGCCTCAACCCCACGGAAGTGGAGCAGATCATGGCCATGATCCGGCACATCAACCAAAACCGGGGCATCACCGTAATCCTCATCGAACATGTGATGACCCTGGTGATGAATCTTTGCCACCGCATCATGGTACTGGATTCGGGGGAAAAAATCGCCGAAGGACCACCCGAGGAAGTGGCGGCATTGCCGGCGGTGATCAAGGCGTATTTGGGAGAACGGTATGTGCAGACCCAGCTGGGGGGGCAATAGATAGCAATGGCCAAAGAGCTGCTGCGCGTAGAAGAAATCACGGTTCGCTATTCCGGATTGCCGGTGGTCCAAGGGGTCTCCCTGTCCGTCGCCGCCGGAGAAACGGTCTGTGTTGTGGGAGCCAACGGAGCCGGGAAATCCACGATCTTGCGAGCCGTCATGGGCGCGCAACCGGCCATTCGGGGACGCATCCTGTTCCGGGGAGAGGAAATTCACAAGCTTCCCACGGAAGAAATTGTACGCAGAGGCGTGGTCTATGTACCCGAGGAACGGATGCTGTTCCTGCCCATCAGCGTGGAAGAGAATCTGCTGTTGGGTGCCTACATCCATAAGGACCGGCGCCGGGTGGCTCGAAACCTGGAGAAGACCTACGATATCTTCCCGAAGCTCCGGGAACGCCGTCAACAGGCGGTGTCCACACTGTCGGGGGGAGAACAACAGATGGTGGCCATCGGCCGGGCACTCATGAGCGAACCCAAGGTCCTCATGCTCGATGAGCCGTCTTTGGGCCTGGCCCCCAAACTGGTGGACGAAGTGCTCGATACCGTGCGGCGACTCAAAAATGAGGGGGTGACCATTTTGTTGGTGGAACAGAATGTGCGCGAAGCACTGGATCTGGCCGATCGAGCCTACGTGATCCAGTCCGGCCGGGTGGTCCTGGAAGGCACCGGAGCGGATCTGCTGGAAAACCCGGAAGTCAAAAGCGCCTACCTGGGCTTTTGAGACGCACCGGGAAGCAGGTGGCAACCACATCGTAACTTGGTCCCGGGGCAATTAGCCCCGATCCCCGTCGTTGCGGCCGGTTTTCTGACCGGGCCGCTGGCGCTAGGCGACAAAATCCCCCATCGGTTTCACTTCTATTCCCACCTTCTCCAGCTCGTTGCGGATGTCCACGGCAAGATCGGCGGCACCAGGAGTGTCGCCGTGGACACAAATCGTGTCCGCTTCCAGGGAAATGGTCTTGCCTTCAATGGAGATCACTGTGCCTTCCAGAACCATGCGGATCATCCGCTCTCGAACGGTCTTGGGGTCATGAATCACCGCTCCCGGCAAACTTCGAGAAGCCAGCTGTCCATTTTCCTGATAGGCCCGATCGGCAAAGGCCTCGCGCGCCACCCGCAATCCGGCTTCCCTAGCAAGTTGAGCGAGAACGGAACCGGGTTGGGTGACCAGGATCAATTCCCGGCCCACCGCTTGAAGCGCTTCCACCACCTCCCGGGCCACCACCGCATCGGCGGCTGCCAGATTATACAAAGCGCCGTGAGGTTTCACATGCTGGAGTAGCTTGCCATGTGCATGGGCAAAGGCCGTCAATGCACCGATTTGATAGATCAGGTAGTTGCGAATTTCGCCGCGAAAGGTTTCCAGCTTCCTCCTGCCAAATCCCATCAAATCCGGGAAACCCGGATGAGCCCCGATTCCCACTCCATTGTTCACGGCGAGCAGGACCGTTTTTTCCATGACCAGAGGGTCCCCGGCATGAAAACCGCAAGCAATGTTGGCCGACGTGATGGCCCTGATGATCTTCTCATCGTTTCCGATGGTGTAGGAACCAAAGCTTTCGCCCATATCGCAATTGATATCGATCGCCAACGTGATTCCTCCTCTATTCAGTCTTCTTTTGTGCCCTCTGTCGCTCCACGAAACGTTTGACCAAGAAAGCCCACTTGAGATGAGCTTCTCGCGCCTCCTCAATGGTCACGGCGCAAAAATGCAATACCGCTCCCGGCAGAAGCTGAGCAACCAGAGGGATATCCCGAGTCACCACGGTGGCCGCCTTCACATAGCCGCCCGTAGTGGCCCGGTCCGCCATGAGGATGAAAGGTAGACCTTCGCCGGGAACCTGGATCGATCCCAGAGCGATACCGTCCGAGAGGATGTCGGCACCTCGGGTGTGCGTGAGTTTGGGCCCATCCAGCATGATCCCCATTCGGTCAGCACGCTGGGTGACGGTGTAGGGGGAGCTCAAAAGATATTGAAGGCCCTGTTCGGTGATTCTTTCCGCCTGGGGTCCGAGCACGACCCGCACCATCGGGCTGGGATCGTAAGCAGGGCGGAGACGCCGGGGGATACAATCCAGGGCGGTATCAACCGGGACACCGGTTGCCACCATATCGCCTTTCCGAAACGCTCTTCCTTCGTGGCCTCCGAAACCGCCTCTTACATAGGTGGATTTGCTTCCCAGCACCAACGGCACATCCACTCCGCCTTTCACGCACAAATAGTGGCGGGCCCCGAAATCTCCCGCATCCACTGCGACCGTATCCCCCGGTGCGGCCGTCAGCGATACCCAGGGTGCCACCCTCTCACCATTGTGCCGCACCTCGGGATCGGCCCCGGTCACGGCAAAAACGGTGGAGTTAAGAAAGGTCGCGCGAAACCCTCCGAACAGGATTTCCAGCGCCGCCTCGCCCGGCTTGTTGCCGACCAAGAGGTTGCCCAAGATCAAAGCGGCCGGATCCATGGCCCCGCAGACGGGAACCCCTCGATCCTGGTAGCCGAAACGACCCGCATCCTGCACCGTGGTCAGCGGGCCGGGATCATCTATGCGCAAGGCGTTCAAACTGTTCCTTCGTAATGGGTTCGAAAACCACTGTGTCTCCCGCCTCCACAAGGAAAGGCGGAACGCGGTTGACATCGAACAATCGCAAAGGGGTCCGACCGATGATTTGCCATCCTCCGGGACTTTCGATGGGATAGATTCCCGTTTGCTCCTCGGCGATCCCAACACTCCCGGCGGGCACTCTGGTCCTGGGTTGTTTCCGCCGTGGGGTATGAAGTTCCGGGTTCAGCCCGCCCATGTAAGGAAATCCAGGCGTAAAACCCACCATGTAGACGTGGTAGCGTCGCCCAGCGTGTTTTTCAATCACCTCGTGTTCAGTGAGCCCGTGGATCGCCGCCACTTGAGCCAGATCGGGCCCGTAATGGCCTCCATAACACACGGGCACCTTGACAACCCTGGATCCCCCGGTGTCGTTGCTGAGGCTCGCCAAGTTTTCCTGCACAAGCCCTATGATGCGCTCGTAGGAACAGCAGGTGGGATCGTAATGGATAAAAAGCGATCGATACGTGGGGACCAGTGACAGGATGCCCGGTGCAGACCCCCGCAAACGTTTCCCGAGTGCGTGAACCCGTCTGTTGAGGGACGGATCCACGGCGTTTCCCAGCTCCACCAACAGCCCCATATCTCCGCAATGGAGAAACCGGGGATAAGAATCATCCTTTTCGTCGGCCAGGTCCATGAAACTTCACTCCTTGGCTCTTTTCGTCCGCCTATTGGGCCGATGACTCGCAGTATAGGAGAACCGATGTATCTTATCAACTAAAACAGCCCTCCCATGTGCTGGCGCGGTCAAGAAACCGGCCCAAACGGAAACGGAAAAGAAGGAGACCAAGCAGAAGAAGACAGATGGAAACCGTTAGGTGCACACGTATGCGCCTTTGGCGGAAATTGATAATGCCACGGATTGTTTCCGGTCATGAAAACGATATCCCTGAATCAGTGAGATTTGATTGGGTGGACTGACGTGCATGGCTTCGGAACCCATTTTGAGGGTCACCGACGCCCCAGTTCAGCCACTTTTTCGGGTCATTGCCTTTTCAAGGACTGAAAAGCCCTCATGACGATGCCATCTCAGACATTTTTGGACACACCTCACCCCTTATGGCCGAAGGAGCTTTCAGGCTTTTGCGGCGGCGATCCCTACGCTGGACAAAATTTGAGATAAACACTTCGAAAAGCGTGAAAAGCGGGACAATGCCGACCGAACTGCAGCTTCAGCCGACGACCGCTCCGGATCACACGCGCTGCCAGATAGATCAGCTCCTGCAT
>NZ_FWXF01000010.1 GCF_900176285.1 Desulfacinum hydrothermale DSM 13146
CGAAAAAGTGGCTGAACTGGGGCGTCGGTGACCCTCAAAATGGGTTCCGAAGCCATGCACGTCAGTCCACCCAATCAAATCTCACTGATTCAGGGGTTTTGAATTTGAGCTTGCTTATCCCCCCCTCTCGGTTTTCTCTCGGCAATTCGACGATCCGTCTTATGGTACCTCCTGGTTAGATATGCTTATTTTTCCGTCCACACATGTATGCCCACAAGCTTCCAGGTCTCTCCTTCCATCCAGTATTTAAGCTCAAAAAAGACCTTCATGCTTTCTGTCTGGTAGTGGCCATTCAGGAAAAGTTGTCCTTCTTCAATGTGAGCGGTATTATCAAAAATCGGGTTCTGGCCTCTTACCACACCAAGATCCACCTTGTTTTCCACAAATGAGGAAAACATATCGGCCAAACCTTCATTGGATACCTCTTTCTGCCATATTTGGGCAATGTGATTATATAGTGGCGTAAAGTCATTCCTGTTTATGGAGTCGGCTAGAGTATGCATGGTGTTGTTTGTGAGCCTGATCAGCTCACGCCGGGACGGAACCTCCAGTTTCTTACCAGGGGGCGGTTGCGGTGGCCCTGTTCTCACGCTTATGTTCGAAAGTTTCCACTCAGAGTTCTCTGGCTTATAGGTAAGGTCGAATATGACCGTCATGAGAGAAGCATAATATTTGCCTTTGAGCTCCAAAGGCTGATCAGGCTTTATCTGAGGCTCATTTTCCAGTATAGGGTCCAGTCCCTCAATGACAGTGAGATCGATCTTCTTTTCCACAAAGGACTTGAAGTTGTCGGCCACGGTCTGTGGCGTGTTTCCCTTTCTCAATGCCATGGTGAGTTTTTTGTGGAACTGGGCAAAATTCCCTGATTTAATGGCCTCGGCCAGCAGGTACATGGTCTCGTTTACAAGCTTTTTGGGGTCCATGATCGGGGCCTCTGAGGGGCTCCTTCCTTTTTCTGCAAGGCTTTCGGCCAGCAGATCGCGAGCAGCTATTTCCAGCTCACGGTACCCCGCCATCCATGCCAGAGGCCCGCTCATGGGGGAAGGGACCAGCAGGCCCATGGCAATATGTGCGTCGTGCTTGGCAAACACGGCCACAGCCAATTCCCCGGCTTCACCACCGATCAAAACGCTCCACCTTTTTGCCTTCATTTGCCGTCCGGAAAATCTCTTTGTTATCTCCGTTTCTTCCAGCGAGCCTTGGAGCTTTATTCCTGCATCCATCATGTCCTTCTTGATCCCTTCCACTATGTCATCGGGAGAGCGGTTGAGCGTCTTTGATATGCCTTTGATGTGCAGGAATGCCAGGGTGCGTGCTTGGCCCCCGGCCAATTCTTTTCGCAAAGAGATATCAACCCCTGATTTCCCCTTTGGGATCACGTCAGGTTCTTTCGCCGTCCATGAGGCGGGGTAACGAAATCTCAGAACAGGTGCCCGTTTTCCCCCGTAGATCTTCATGGGTTCGGCAAATTCACTGGTTGCGTTCCTTTTTACGGTGAAGGAAATGGCTGCGGCGCTGAAGACCCTGGCATAGTGCTGAAAGGACGTCTCAAGGGCAGAACAGGCTATTAGGAACAGGCGGGAACCGTGGCGGGAAAACGTCAGTCGGGCTAGATAGGACTGGCCCTCTTGCTCGAAACGCGCCAGCACCTCTTCCACCTTTCGGCCATTGTAGGTCCCTACTCTCCTCAACAAGACTTGAAGCCCACTTCCCTTGAGGTAGAAATCCACCCAGTCTTTTATGTTCACCTCAAAGGGCAGCTTGCAGTACCAAACCTCAATAGAGGCGAGGCCTTTCTCTTCTTCAGGTGCTATGAGCTTTGCAACTGAAAGAAGGGAAGCAGACTCCTGACCCAGCTCTTCTTTGGAGATCCTTATGGGAGTGCCTTCCCAATCTTTGGGCACCAGCATACTGAAGGCCAGGTCGTCCCTTTCAAGAGGCCGAAAGTGCATGTTGTAGAACAGTTCTTGGAGTTCTTGATCGGTATACAAATGTTTTATGGGAAGGAACTTCTCAGGGTCCAAGGTCGCGGACCTCAACGGCACATGGAAAAAAAGTACAACCAACATCATGAATATGCAAAGCCGCATCAATTTTCCCATAGCGGGACCTCCTTTCTCTGACTGGTCACGGGGCGCTCAAAGGCAGCCTCGGGCCGCATAGACCGGGTCTTCGCCCATCACAATTCATGGAAACCAATAAATGCACTGTCCCCAAAATTCTGAACTGCTGCCCCGAGCTTTCTTCAGAAATGCCCTTTTGGGGCCCTGATGCCGGCAAGTGTCCAGCGGTTTTCGAAAATCTCTTCGTGGTAGAGAAGGCAGCGAAAATCCAAAAAGAGCTCGAGTCATTCATGGGGCCTCAGGAAGTGATCAAGATCTCTTGGCTTCCCGAAGCCCGCCTGGTCCATGCTATAGGTTTTGTGGGCGATCATAGCGTTCCTGCGGAGTCCCTGTTTTGGCAGGGGAACGAGGGGCCGGTGAAGGTAGTGAAAACATACAATGACATCCTAGCGGGCTTTTTCGATCAGGAAGTCCGTGTCAGGTCGGCCATCCTGGTTGTCATCATGAAACCGCCTCTTCAGCGGCACGCAGGGCGGCAGCGATCACTTACCGGAAAGACCTGGCCCTCCTTCCAGGCGGAACCTGTTTCTGGCAAGGAAAACAGCCTTACACCCGTTGCCCATGGCACATCCCGGACCTTGCCTGTGGGCAGGGATATCCAGATTCTTCACCCCAAATTCGGCAGGCTATTCGGGGGATGCGACCATATATTTCCACTTTCTTTAGGAGAAATGAAGAGGCAGGAAAAAGTCAAGAAAAACCGAAGAAACTCTTCTTCCTGTTGGGAGGAAATCGTATGTTCGCTCTTGTGGCACATCAACGGTCCGGTTCTCCTTATTGGCTGAACGAGGGTGCCGGTGAGACGGATGGAATTGTCGCGGGAGCGGCGCAGGATGCCATTTGAGGACCTCTATGGCCATTGGGGGAGCAAGCGGTTGCCCCAGGCTGATCCCGTCTGCCTGCTGGGGATGAGCCCGGGAACCTTTCGCTGTGCTGTCGATCGCTTTGAGCGCAGTGGTGCGGATGTACTCATGGATAAACGGTTTGGCCGGGAGTCACGCCCACGTGCTCCTGTGGACGAAGCCGTGTAACTGCTTGGAACGCAACACACTCTTATTCTGTCATTTTTCGGCCGATAATGGTCCAGTAGATGTCAGCCAAACTGGTCCACGGATTTTCACCCGAGGTGGTCCAGTCGTTGTCAGCCGAAGTGGTCCAGTGAGGTGCCAGTGCGGTTCCTCCAACATAGGGCATTGTTTCCTCGCACCTACTAGTGAGAAGAGCAGTCGTGCGCTAGCGGAGGAAAACGACCGTGGATATCCGGGAACTGTTGCACCGAATTCAGAAACGAGAAAGTGACCGTGCGATCGCACGGCAATTGAAGATGAACCGAAAGACGGTGGCCCCTTTACGGGCGACAGTTGGCGTGGGGTGGATGGGTGGAGGCGGACCCTTCGCCCTTCCGCCGCCCGCGTTCGGCTCGGCGCGTTTGACAAGGCGTGCAGCGGGGGGTTAGTGTCGAAAAAAGAGGAGACAACCCATGCCCACTGAGCTTTCCACCCTCCTGGCCACCGTGGGCACTTCCGTGGCACTGGTCAAAGAGGCCCTGCCCTTGGTCGATTCGATCAAATCGGGCTGGCTGGCCCGCAACGAGAGCACAAAAAAAGAGCTGCAAGAGACGATAGACAAGCTCCGCCAAGCCGTTCGGGACACGGGCACGTTGGCCCATCACATCGAAGGTTATCTTCGCACTTTGGAAAACATCAAAGAGCTCCTCTTCATTTGCAAGCGAGTGGAGCACCTGGTGACCGACAATCTCACGGCCTTGCGCAACCGAACGGACATCTACTACCAAAGCACCTGGGACCTCGTCGACCTGCTCATGGAAAGCCTGGATCGAGAACGGACCACATCGCGAATGGCCTTCCTGGACCGAATCTCCTGGTACGACGACAAGGACAAGCATCAGATGGAAATGCTCCTGCGTCAGTTCGCTCAGGCCTTCGAGCGAGCTTCGGGACACAGGGAGACAAGAGCGGCCGACAACCTCCTCTACCGGATGCAAGACATGACCGGAACGCTCCAGAATGCGGAAGCCCTTTTGAAGGACACCATTTACGATAAGTCCCTGAGAACCCTTCAGTCCTTGCAGGTGTAGAGATCCGTTGCCGGACGGGTGGAGGGGCTTGGGCAAGGGCTTGCCGGGCAGGATGTGAAACCTCGGGTGAATGGGCGGCGGGATGTCTTCTGTTCACCGAAGAGACCCGGCCAGGGAGAGTCCCCATGAACGGACATGACCAGATGCGGCAGGCCTTTCAATCCCAATATGCCGACAGGTACCGGACTCCCGAGCCCCTGGTTGCGATCCGCCTCTCTCTTCTCAATCGACTGCACCGGTACCAAAGCGCTCTGGAAAGGCACATCCTGGCCTACATGAGCATCTATCAGGTTCAGAGGCTCTCCGATCGGGCTCGCACCCGAATCGAGAAAGGACTCCAAGAGGAGCACAGGCTGGAAGACGCCTACTATTGGGAAGCCCTGAGGGATCTGTTACAGGATGCGCAGCGAACAATCCCCTATCCGTGCCCCGACGAACCCGCGGAAAGCCGCGTCACCTGGGCTCTTGATGCCCTCATGGAAAGCCAGCAAAAAGCGGTATCGGCCGCCAACGATGCCCTGACCAATCCCGACGGCATCGAACCGGGGAGCACCCTTCGTGCCGTCAAATGGGCTGTGGACGAGATGCTCGTGCATGCGGAAGCCGCCCTGCGGGAGTCGCGCAAGGGCGCCGAAGAGGCCCTGGCCGGCATTAAGGCCTGCAGCGAAAGGATTCTGGAGCGGGTCGAGGATCAGAGTCGAATCCCACGCCGGAACGTGTCCGAGGTAACGGCCCCAACGGGGATGAGATTCAAGGGCGCGGAGGTCTTGTTGGAGAATCGAACGGACCGAAACAGCGCCTCGATTGTGCCCGAAGACCCATCGAGGCGCCGATCCAATGCCTTTGGTGTCTTTCGCACCAGCTAACGCATCCCACGCAAGGAGACCCGCCATGTCCAGATGGCTCAAACTTGTTGCAAACGAATTGAACGAAGAGGAAACCCGCCGGCTCTTGACGGAAGCAACCACAAAACTCCACGACTTCCTCGAGAGTCACCCCGAGGCGGAATACCGCATTTTGGAAATCCTGGACAGGCGACTTTCAGAGTCCATCGACGGCGGAACGTGGGAAACATTCACCCACCTCATGACCACCTATCTCGGCCAGGACCTCACCCATTTCATTTCGTGGCTGGCTCTCGAAGACCAGGAACATCGTCTGGCCATGGCGGAGCAGGTGGCCTCCCCGGATGTGCTTTCCTTCCTCAAGCTTCTTCTGGCCTACCATGGGCCTGAGCTGGAGGAGGCTTACGTCTTGTGGCAGCAGAACCCCGACGACTGGCGAACCATGGTGCGCCACGTCCACTACGATCAGATCGCCCAGCGCTACAACGTGAAGCTGGAAATTGAAAAATACAACGGACAAAAGGTGGTGCTCGAGGGGCCGCCGGATTCCCTCCTGGGACTGGCCCATGCGCTGCTGGTCACGGTGCGGATGCTGGAAAGTCCTGAGCACTTTAGTGACAAGGCGGCTCAAGTCTTTTTCGAAGAATTGGAACTCAACCGATCCTTCTTCGCCGAAGAAACAGAAGAAACAAAGGAATCAGAAGACGACGGACCAGGTCCACAAGAGCTTCACTGAGGCGTCCGGGGGGCAGTTGCAAACCGAGATGGGAACCGGCCGGGCCCAAGGCATCGCCAGCCCGGACCATTCCCATCTGGGTTCGTCATGGGGTCGCCGCTTTTATGAACTGTTCCCGTCGGTTTCGGGATGGGGTTGAGGGATCCCCAGGAGGTCTGAGATTTCTTTTTGAGCCTTGATGATCGTCTGCGCCTTCTTGATCTGGTCGCGGAGGCGCTGATTTTCCCGCTCCAACTGGGCCAGCCGTTTTGCGAGATGGCGGTCCGGGTTCGGTTTGCGCCCCCGTTTTCGGGGAGACAATGCTTTGAGCTGCCCCTCGTCTCGTTGTCTGCGCCACGTGGTCAAATGCGATGAATGAAGACCTTCCCGGCGAAGAAGGGCGCCGATCTGCCCAGGCAATGTGCAGGCATCGGCTTCCTTGAGGATGCGCAGCTTATAAGCGGCCGTGAATTTGCGGCGGCGTTTCTTTTTCATGACCTGTGGATCCAGTACCTTGAGATTGGCCCCGATGGGGGCAACTCCAGACGCCCCATGGGCCCCTTCCGTTCCCCCATGCCTACCCTGTTTGCCGATTCTAAACTGATGTCATCCGATCCTTTTTCCTAAACGCCCTACCCAACTTTAACAAGGAGTAATTGTCTCAACTACATGGGCACAGAGGGATCGAATCAGGTGACAAGCCCTTTGCCACGCCCGGGGAATGCCGGGGAGCCTGGGGCGGAATCTTTCACGTTGTGGGCGTTGCTTTTCCGCCCGCCGTCTGGCAGTTGGGAATCCCATGCGGTCCATCTTTCCAATCGGATGGGCCCGTGGTGCCAAAGGAGATGAGTCTATCCTTAACCAGAAGACATATTGGTGAAGTCCTGCAAGAGTTGATTCTGGACGCCTTTCCCTTTTCGTTGGATGGGCCCCGCCCGGGCTCAGTCTTCGGTCTTTGACGCTCCTTTTTCCCACGCGGCTACCGGTCCGGGGATCACCCGAAAAATGGGGTGGGCTTCCGGGCGCGTGAGACCGCAAAGGCGCCGGTATCGGTCCGGGTCCCGGGTCTTGAGCTTTCCAAGCAGATGTTGCCATTCGTAGAGAAGTTGTCCTTGGGTGACCACGATGGGGTCAGTGGGGGGTGGAGGGTCCACTTTCGTTTCGTCGAATCGGTACCCCCGGGCCTGGGCTTCCAGGAGCACGCCGTGTAAATATGCGTTGACGGCTTGCAACGGGTTGTGCGCCTCCCTGAATCGTACCAATTGCGGGTGATGGGTGTATCCGCGGGTTCTACCCTGGAGGACGGCCTTGGCCAGAAGCCCTTCGCGCCAGAGAGCCACCAGTCCCTTGGCATCCAGGTACTTGGGGTGAAGGGACCAGAGTCTCATGGGGCCCTCCGCGGCAGCATCTTTCCCTTCTGGGATGGGGTGTGTTGGAACATCTTGTTCTTTCCTCCCGGGTGACAACTCCATCGCAGGGACCGTCAAGGAACAAAATACGTGGAATACGCGGCCGAAATGGCGCGTTTGCGGTTCGCCCATCCCTTTTCCCGGAGCCCGTTCAACAAGGCGTTCCATCCGGGCCTTGCACCGCCTGCGATCTTTGAAGCGGATTGGCCCATCGCCATGGAGAGCGCGTGGTGAGGCGAAAACAAAAAGGGGTCAGGTCGTTGGACCTAACCCCTTGATTGTGTTCTGGTGGGCCGTCAGGGACTCGAACCCCGAACCTCCTGATTAAGAGTCAGCTGCTCTACCAATTGAGCTAACGGCCCATGATGTCTATCTGGTACGCCCGGCAGGATTCGAACCTGCGGCCTGCGGATTCGAAGTCCGACGCTCTATCCAGCTGAGCTACGGGCGCATGCAAACCCTTCAAACGGGGCTTTTTACTAGCCCAGGCGGGTGGGATCTGTCAAGGAACTTTTTGAAGTCGTGCGGAAAAATCCGCCAAAGCGAAATGATCAGGGATGCCAGGAGGTTGGCCTGAGGGTCGGGGTGCCCATTTCAAAAGGCGGCCTGCCCGTTTCCGAACAGCTTCTTAGGCCTTGTAGGTGCGCATCAGCACGGCGAAGACACCCAGAAACACCCCCATGATCCCCGCGGCCAGGGCGAACGCGGGCAGGTAGCCGCTTCGTTCGATCACCAGTCCCATGGTGGCGGAGGCCAGCATGATGCCGAAGTAAATGCAGGTGTTGTAGCCGCCCATGGCCAGGCCCCGGGAATGGGCGGGCACCACCACGGCGATTAGGGCCCCGATGGATGTGAAGGCCAGCGCCAGGCCGGCGCCGAGCAGCACGGCGCAGACGAGAAAGTGCCACAGTTGGCTTGCGACGCCGAAGCCCACCATGGCCGCCCCCGCGCCCACGGCGCCAAAGGCCACAAGCCGTCTTCGGTCTCCCGTCCGGTCGCTCCAATGGCCGAACGGAATGCGTGACAGGGCATTGGATACCCCTTGGACGAAAAAGATCATGCCGATGGAAGCGATGGGAATGGAAGCGTCCCGGGCATGGAGCGGGATGAAGGTGATGAACATCCCCAGCCCGAAACAGAGTCCCAGGGTGACGAGCCAGCAGCCCCAGACCGGGGGGTTGCGCAGCACATCCCGGGCGGCTTTCCGGAGCGGAGGTCGGGCCGGCGTGCCGCTCTGGGCCGGAGGGGTGGGAAGGGCGGCGAGGATCAGCGCGAACAGAACGGCGGTGAGCACCCCGGAGGCCACGAAGACCTGGGCGTAGCCGAATCCGTCGGCGACCCAGCCGCCCACGGCCGGCCCCACGCTCATACCCGTATAGAGCGCCGTGGTGTACCATCCGTAGGAGCGCCCCAGGTGGCTTACCGGCGACACATCGGCCACATAGCTCATCATGGTGGGGCCATAGGCGGAAAGGCCCACGCCGAAGAAGAAATAGACGAGCATGAGCTGTGCCGGGGTGGTGGTGAAGGCCAGCCAGAAGGAGGTGAGCGAAACGATGCAGGTTCCGGCCAGGGCCACCCGCTTGCGACCCCAGCGATCCGAAAGGAGCCCCGTGGGGAAGGAAAGGCAGCCGGCGGTGAGAAAGAAGACGGAGTTGATCCATCCCACGGTGGGCGTGTCCGCTCCCAGCGACTTGGCATAGAGGGGTACCACGGGGATGCGCATGTAGGAGGCGGTGTAGAAGCCGAAGGTCACCGCACAGCAGATCGCCAGGCAGGTGGCGAAGGAAGCCGGCCTGGAGGTCCAAAGGCCCAGGGCGTTTTGGTGTGGTTTTTTCATGGCCTGTCCCTGAATCCCCTGCGGCAAGAAGGAAAAAGCAGGCAATCCCCCCGAGTGAGGCGGTGTTTCCCTGTATCCTTAGCACAAATCCCGGCGGGAGTGAAAGGCTGAGCCGGGATACTGGACGGTCCATTGCAACACCCGCCGTGGCCTTCCCACACACCGCGTGGCCTGTGCGCCAGGGGAAGGGAGCGATTCTACGCCTCCTGGGCGGGTGTCAACCTTTTTCCGGACGCTTCTCCCTTTCCGTTCCGGCCTTTCACTGTGCTGTGAAATGCGCTATGATTCCGATGACTATGGAGGGATGGATCGCTATTTTCACTGACTGAGGAGGGATTTTCGTGACCGCACCATCCAATGCCGCTCTCCGTTTCGAGGGCACGGACCGCTACTACCTCAATCCGGAACTGCGCGAGATCGTCAACATCGCCATCGCTATGGAAAAGCCCCTGCTCCTGACCGGGGAGGCCGGAACGGGCAAAACCCAGCTTGCCTTCGAGATCGCCCGGTCCCTGGGCCTTCGGATGGAGGAGGCCCGGTGCAAGTCCACCTTCAAGGGCGAGGAGTTGTGCTACGTCTACGACACGGTACTCCGATTGAACGATTCCCGGTTCGGATCTGGGGATGCGGGCCGGGATGTGAACAACATCTGGGACTACATCCGCTTCGGCCCCATCGGCCGTGCTTTCACGGCCGAAGATCGGCGGGTGTTGTTGCTGGACGAGATCGACAAGACCGATTCGGATACCCAGGACAACCTGCTGGATGTTTTGGAAGACGGGGCCTTCATCATCCGGGAGATCAACCATAAGGTAAGGGCCAAGCATCGGCCGATCATCATCATCACGAGCAACGCCAAGAGGGAGCTTTCCGATCCCTTCCTTCGCCGTTGTTTCTGTCATTACATCCCCTTTCCCGGCCCCGAAGAGATGGTGCAGATCGTCAAGCTCCACTACCCGGACATCCCTGAGCCCTTTCTGCAGGCGTCTTTGGAAACCTTCTACCGGCTTCGGGAGGAGGGCTTCGAAAAGCCTCCGGCCACGGCGGAACTCCTGGATTGGATCGGGGCCATGCAGGCCAGCGGCGCGCGCGGCCCCGGTGCGGGCCGGGACGTGGTGCACATCGGCACGCTTCTCAAAAGGACTCAGGACATCCTGAAATTCAAGGGCATCCGGAAAGCTCTCCGGTTCTAGGGAGGCTCCATGATCGCCTTCATCTACGGCCTCAAGCACGCCGGGATTCCCGTGAGCGTGCACTACATCCTGGAATTCTACCGGGGGCTGAGGGCGGGACTGGCGCCCGATCTGGACCGGCTCTTTCTTCTGGCGCGCCTGGTCTTCGTCAAGAAGGTGGAGCACTACGATGCCTTCGAACAGGTCTTTCGCTCCGTCTTCCTGGGCGATCCCAACGTGGATCCCACGGACTGGGAAGAGCTTCTCGCCGGAAAACCCTTCCAGCAATGGCTCCAAAAGGAAGTGGAAAGCGGGCGGCTGCCTCCCGAAGCCCTGCGCCAATTGGACACGGAAGAGCTCCTGGAACGTTTCTACCGGACCGTGCTGGCCCAGGAAGGCGAACACCACGGGGGAAACACCTGGGTGGGCACCGGAGGCCGCTCCCCCTACGGGCATAGCGGTCGCCAAGGCGGTGGAATCCGCGTCCACGGGCGAAGCGTCCACGGAACAGCCCAGAAGGTGATCGGCGCCCGTCGCTACATCAACTACAGTGACCAGGCGCCCCTGCGCACGGAAAATCTTCGCCAGGTGCTCTCTTCCCTCAAGAGCCTCCGGCCCGTGGGCCCTGAAAACGAACTGGACGTGGACGCCACCATCTATCGGACCGCCAAGAACGGGGGCGAGATCGAGCTCATCTTCCGAAGGGAGCTGCGAAACCGCGTGGACATGGTCCTGCTGGTGGACAACGGCGGCTATTCCATGCTGCCCTACGTGGATCTGGTGCGCACGGTCTTCAATAAGATCCGCGACTGCTTCCGGGATGTTCGCACCTACTACTTCCACAACTGCATCTACGGAGCCGTCTATGCGGATCCTCAGCGGCGCCGTCCCGTTTCCTGGGAAACCCTGCTGGGCTCGGGGCGAAAGACACGGCTCATCCTCATCGGCGATGCCAACATGGCCCCGGCCGAACTCATGGCCGCCTACGGATCCATCGACATGGTGACCACCGTGCGCAAACCCGGCTACGTGTGGCTGCGCGAACTTCGGGACGCCTTTCCTGTGAGTGTCTGGCTGAACCCCATTGGAAGGGACCAGTGGCCGTGGCAGAGTTCCACCATCGAGCGGATCGGGCGGATCTTCCACATGGAAGACCTGAGCCTGGGTGGCATCAAAAACGCCGTGACCTACTTAAACGTCCAGGGCCAAGCCGTGGACCAGTCGGGATAGTCTCGGATTCAAAAAGGAAAGGACGCCACGTCCGCGGGCCGGGAGGGGCAGCGCCCCGAAACGTTTTTGTGGGATTGGGCGCAATTTCTGAAAGCGCTGGCGTGCATCGCTTGGAAAGCGTGCAATTTCGCCCGCGGATTGCGGGCATTCAACCCCAACGAGCAGCAAATCCATGGCCTACATCGATAAGGAAGCGCGCCGCCTGGTGGGCAAAGCGATTCATCACTACGATCTGATCCAGGACGGAGATCGGATCGCCGTGGCCGTTTCGGGGGGAAAGGACAGCATGGTGCTGCTCTGGCTCCTTCGCGAGCGCCTACGGCGCATCCCCATCCACTACGACCTGGTGGCGGTGCACGTGGCCCTGGGCTTCGATCCGCAACCGGCGGCGGAGCTGGAGGCCTTTTTTCGCCGGGAAGGCTTCGACTACCGCATCCTTCACACCGACTACGGCGTGAAGGCCCATTTGCCGGAAAACAGGGAGAACCCTTGTTTTCTGTGCGCCCGAAGGCGTCGAGCCGCCATCTTCCGCCAGGCCCAATCCCTGGGATGCTCCAAGGTGGCCTTTGCCCACAACCAGGATGACTTCATCGAGACCTTTTTCATGAACGTCTGTTACGGCGCCCAGGTGGCCGGGATCGTTCCCAAACAGCCCTTTTTCGGCGGACTGATCACCGTGATCCGTCCCCTGGCCCTCGTGGATTCCCAGAAAGTGGCGCGCCTGGCCCGCAACCTCCAACTGCCGGTGGTGGAAAACCCCTGCCCCTCGGCGGGAAAGAGCGCCCGGACGGAAATCCGGGATTTCCTCTTTTCCCTCTACCGCAAAAACCGCAAGGTGCGAGGCAACATCTTCCACGCCCTGAGCAATGTGAATCCGGAGTACCTGCCCCCGCCTCTCAAGAGGTGAAGCCCGGGAATCGGTGGGGCGTGTGGATCCCAGAAGGGGCCCCAGACCCATCTTCAGCGCAGTGCAGCCCCTCAGGGCTGCCCAATAAAAAGGTCAGGAGAGACGATTCCATGACGGAAAAGAAGCCGACCTTGTATCTTATCGACGCCAGCTCCTACATGTATCGCGCCTTTTATGCCATGGGCCAGCGCCTCACCGCACCCGACGGAACGCCCACCCAGGCCGTCTACGGCTTTCACCAGATGCTCCAGAAGGTGCTCAAGGACAAAAAGCCCGAACGGGTCTGCGTGGTCTACGATCCGCCGGGACCCACCCTTCGCCACGCCATCTATCCCGACTACAAGGCCACCCGGGAACGCATGCCCGAAGATCTGGTGGTCCAGGTGCCGCTTATCAAAAACCTGGTGGATCTCCTGGGTATCCCCTCGGTGGAGATCACCGGCTACGAGGCGGACGACGTGATCGCGGCCTTGGCCCGCAAGGCGCTGCAAGCCGGCATGCGGGTGGTGATCATCTCGGGCGATAAGGATCTGCATCAACTGGTGCGGGAACCCCACGTGATCCAGTGGGATCCGCAAAAGGACGAAATCTTCACCAGCGAGACGGTGGAGCGCAAACTGGGCGTGCGGCCCGAACAGGTTCGGGATTTTTTGGCTCTCATGGGCGACAGTTCGGACAATGTTCCCGGCGTGGCCGGCGTGGGCCGGAAGACGGCCCAAAATCTGCTCCGCCAGTTCGGGACCCTGGACCAGGTCTTGAGCCGTGTGGAAGACATCAAAAGTGCGGCCATCAAGAAAAAGATTTTGGCCGGCAAAGAGGCGGCGCTCCTTTCCCGGGACCTGGTCACCGTTCGAGAGGATGCACCCGTGGCCCTGGAACCGGACCAGTGCACCATCGGGGCGGCCGACACCAAGGGGCTGGTGGCTTTCTTTCAGTCCTTGGGGTTTCGACGCTTCTTGGACGAACTGGCCCGGGAAGCCGGTGGCGAGGCCGCGCATGCCGCCGCCGAAGGCCTCCAACGGCGCGATCGGCTGGTGACCGATGAAAAGGGCTTTTCGGCCGTGCTGGCTGAGATCGCCCGGGAGGACGTCCTTTCCATCGACCTGGAAACCACCTCAACGGACGCCATGCGGGCCGACCTGGTGGGGGTGGCCCTGTGCTGGGAGGACCACCAAGCGGCCTACATTCCCGTGGGGCACACGGGAGAGGATGCCGGGGAGCAGCTTTCGGCCACTCGGGTGCTGGAAGGCCTTCGGCCCTTTCTGGAAGGCGAGCGGCCTCGAAAGGTGGGGCAGAACATCAAGTATGAGTGGGTGGTGCTGAAGCGCCACGGCGTGGAGCTTCAGGGAATCGACTTCGACACCATGGTGGCCAGCTACCTTTTGGATCCCGGCAACCCGTCCCACCGCCTGGAACGCATCGTGGCCGAGCACCTGGGCGAGAGCAAGCTGCGCTACAGCGATGTGGCCGGATCCGGCAAGCATCAGATCCCTTTCGCCCAGGTTCCCCTGGAAAAGGCCGTGGACTACGCCTGTAGCGATGCGGAAACCACCTTTCGGCTGGTGCCGGTGCTCCGGGAAAAGCTCCAAGGCGCCAAGCTTGAGAACCTCATGGATACCCTGGAACGGCCCCTCATCGCTGTGCTGGCGCGCATGGAACACAGGGGCATCCGGGTCGACGCGGCCCGCCTGCACGAACTTTCCAAGGTTTTGGAAGAGGGTATTCGCAAAGAAGAAGAGGCCATCTACCACATCGCGGGAGGCCCGTTCAACATCCAGTCGCCCATCCAGCTCCGCGACGTGCTTTTCGGAAAGCTGCAACTTCCGGTCATCAAGAAGACCAAGACCGGACCGTCCACGGACATGAGCGTTTTGGAGGAGCTGGCCGCCCTGCATCCCATCGCGCAACACATCGTGACCTACCGAAGCCTGACCAAGCTCAAAAACACCTACGTGGACAACCTGCCCAAGCTGATTCACCCCGAGACGGGCCGCATCCACACCAGCTACAACCAGGCCGTGACCGCCACAGGGCGCCTGAGCAGTTCGGATCCCAACCTGCAGAACATCCCCATCCGAACGGAGGAGGGACGGCGGATCCGGGAGGCCTTCGTGCCGGAAGCGGGCTGCGTGCTGCTCGCCGCCGACTATTCCCAGATCGAACTGCGCATCTTCGCCCACTATAGCGGCGATGAGCGGCTGGTGGCCGCCTTCGCCGAAGGGGCGGACATCCACCGGCGGACCGCTGCGGAGATGTTCGGGGTGCCGCCCCATGAGGTCACCCCGGAGATGCGCCGCCAGGCCAAGACCATCAATTTCGGGATCATCTACGGCATGGGCCCTTACGGGCTGGGCAAGCAGCTTGGGATCAGCCAGGCCGGCGCCAAGGCGGCCATCGAGCGCTACTTCGCCACCTACGAAGGCGTGAAGGGCTGGATCCAACAGGTGGTGGAGGAATGCCGAGAACGCGGCTATGCGGAAACCCTCTTGGGACGACGCCGGTATCTGCCGGAATTGAACAGCCGCAACCGCAACGTGCGCCAGCAGGGGGAACGCCTGGCGGTGAACACCACCATCCAAGGCACGGCGGCGGATCTCATCAAGAAGGCCATGATCGACATCGACGACGCCATCCGCAAGGAAGGCCTTGGCACCGCCATGCTCCTCCAGGTGCACGACGAACTGGTCTTTGAGGTCCCGGAAGACGAACTGGACCGGATCCGCGCCTTGGTCAGGGACCTCATGGAAAACGTACATCCCTTGTCGGTGCCCCTGGTGGTGGACATGGGCTGGGGAGCCAACTGGGCCGAGGCCCACGCGTGACATCTTTGGAATCCACAGCCCATAAGGGCGACTTCCAATCTCGCTCTTTTTTGAAAGGTGCATGTGCGATCTTTGCAAACGGATCCTTCCCACAAGCAACTTTGGAACGGCTACAACATGCTGACTCAGGTGGAAGCATCCTTTCGGAGCCTAAAAAAGGAGCCTTCCTTGCGGTCGGCCACTCACCGCCTACGGCGCCGCATTCACGGGCGCCGTGCCTGCGGCTTTTGGAAAAGGGCCCTGCGCAACGATAGAAAAACCCAGTGGTGAAGGGAAAAAAACACGTTCTAACGATAACAATATGTTACACAAAAAAGTGACCAATTGGGGTTAGAGATTCGCAGTGGAAAGGACGACTTCCATGACGCATGGAGAAAGACCCAAAGCCGTTGTCCTCCTATCTGGAGGACTGGATTCGACCACCTGCCTGGCGATCGCCAAGGACGCCGGCTATGCTTGCTACGCTTTGACCTTCTCCTACGGCCAGCGCCATAAGGTGGAACTGGAGGCGGCTCGGCGGGTGGCCGCGGCTTTTTCGGTGGAGGAACACCTGGTCCTGGAGCTTCCGCTGGACCGCATCGGCGGCTCGGCGCTCACCTCCCCCATGGAGGTTCCCAAGGACGCGCCTCTGGCCATGGAGGGGGGATCCATTCCGGTAACCTATGTGCCGGCCCGAAACACCATCTTCCTGTCGCTGGCCTTGGCTTGGGCTGAGGTGCTGGGCGCCGCGGACATCTTCATCGGTGTGAACGCTGTGGATTATTCGGGCTACCCGGACTGCCGTCCGGAATACATTGAGGCCTTCCAGCACATGGCCAATCTGGCCACTAAGGCCGGGGTGGAAGGGCAAATGAAGGTGCGCATTCGCACGCCGCTGCTGCACTGGAGCAAAGCGCAGATCGTTCGCAAGGGGCGCGAACTGGGGGTGGACTACGATCTCACCCATTCCTGTTACGATCCCGATCCCGAAGGCCGCCCCTGCGGCCGTTGCGAGAGCTGTCGGCTTCGGGCTCGCGGATTGGAGGGGGCGCAGGAGCTTGTCCGAGAACGCACAGGTTGCTCCCTTCTTGTACGGACGGAAGGTTGGGACTACCATGCGAGCCCGTTCAGCCGACCTGGCCTTTAAGTGGGGGCGGGTTCCGAACCCGCCCTCATCAGAGCTCAAAAAACATCCCATAGCACCGTGGGATGGCATTTGAAGGAGGCCCAAACCCTCCGAGCATCTTGGGCGGAGAGGCTCATGGTATTTTGTTGGAGAAGGTTTCCCGGAGGCCGGAAGAAAAAAGGAGGTTTACGTTGATTTTCCCCTGGAGACGCTTACCGGTTCAAGGCGTTTTGATCCTTGTTTGCACCCTGGTGTTGGCCACCGGTTCCCTGGGTTCCGCATGGGGACAGACACCGGAATCCTCTCCGTCCGGCCAGCAGGGCGTTTTGTCCGGCGGGCAAGAACCCCCCAAAGCGCCGCTGCTCCCACCGTCCAAGGAAAAGGTCACCCCCGTTCAGACGGAAAAGATCGACCAGGCGGCCCAGAGGATCGGGGCCAACATCGACCGGATGAGCGAAAAGGCCTCCCGGAGCCTGGGCAAATGGGTGGATGCCAAAGTATTCTACGGCATCAGCTGGCTGAAGCTGATGGTTTGCGCGGGGCTCCTTTTCCTGGTGGTGTTTTTCGAACGCGTGGTGCGCGCCCTGCTCCACCGGAGGCTCCAGAGTTTGGAAGCGGCCGGCGAAAAAGAAGGATGGCTCTGTCTGGCCTTGGAGACCCTCCACAGGCCCCTCACCCTCTTCATCTGGGTTTACGGCGTCTACGGGGCCCTGTCTCCGCTCTTCGGGCATTTCCAAGCGCCGGACGGCAGCAACCTGGTTCATACCGTGGCCAGTAAAGCCGCCGATGTGGGGGGCACCATCGTCCTCATTTGGGTCATCTACCGGCTGGTGGCCGTGGTGGATCTTCGTCTGAAGCAAAGGGCCAGCACCACGGAAAGCACCATCGACGACATGCTGGTCCCGCTGGTGGGCAGGAGCCTTCGAATTTTCGTGGCGGCTGTGGGCGCTATCATGGTGCTCCAGACCCTCACGGGCATCGATGTGGGACCGCTCATCGCCTCCCTGGGCATCGGTGGTCTGGCTCTGGCCCTGGCGGCCAAGGAATCGGTGGCCAATTTCTTCGGCACGCTGACCATCCTCTTCGACAAGCCCTTCCAGGTGGGAGAACGCATCCTGGTGGACGGCTATGACGGGGTCGTGGAATCCGTGGGGTTTCGCAGCATCCGGCTCCGGACCCTCACGGGGCACCTGGTGGCCGTTCCCAACGAAAAGGTGGTCAACTCCCCCATTGAAAACGTGGGAAAACGCCCCCACATCCGTTGGCTCACCAACATCACCCTCACCTACGACACGCCGCCGGAAAAGGTGGAACGGGCCGTGGAGATCATCCGCACCATCCTGGAAAACCACGAGGGTATGCATCCGGACTTTCCTCCCCGGGTCTATTTCAACGGCTTCAACGACTGGAGTCTCAACATCATGATCATCGCCTGGTACCATCCCCCCAACTACTGGGATTACCAGGAATGGCTGCAGAAGACCTGTCTGGCGATCATGAGGGCCTTGGACGAAGAAGGCATCGAATTTGCTTTTCCCACCCGGACCCTTTACCTGGCCAACGACGACCGACGCCAGCTCAAGCTCCAGATGCTCCGGGGCAAGAGTTCATGAAGCACACGTCTTTTGCCGGAAGGAAAGAGCCATGCAGAAGGGGACGAAGCAATCCGCCAAGGAGCCGGGGTTGCCGCCGGGCACTTTGAGCTTTGTGGGACACAGGCGGGCCGAAACCGTCCGCATCCAAGTGGTGGACTACGACGGGGAGACGGCGGACACCTTCCAACTGGAACAGGTGGACGACTGTTCGAACCTCGCCGGGCGGCGCGCCAATGGCTGGATCCATGTGAGCGGTCTGCACCGGGTGGACATCGTGGAGAGGCTGGGCCGCTGCTTTCAAGTGCCGCCCCTGATCCTGGAAGATATTCTGAACACGGGGCACCGTCCCAAGGCGGACATCTGGGAGAAGGGCGTCTTTGTCGTGGCCAAATTCTTTGCCATGGAACCGGAGGAGGAAACCCTGCAGATGGAGCAGGTTTCCTTCATCCTGGGCGGGAATTTCCTGATCAGTTTCCAAGAGAGCGACCGGCCGATCTTTAAGCCGGTTCGAAAGCGGTTGGCCACTCCCGGGAGCCGGCTGCGGCGATGCGGTGTGGACTACCTGCTTTATTGCCTCATAGATCTGGTGGTGGACCACTATTTTGTGGTAGTGGAGACGGTGGGGGATCGGATAGAGGATCTTGAGGAGGCCCTGTTTCATGGCGAGGGAGAGGATCTGTTGGATCCGATCCATCGCATCCGCAGACAGTGTCTTTTCCTGCGCAAGGCCGTGGTTCCCCTGCGGGACGCGGTGGGGATCCTGCGCCGTGAAGAAGGGCCCTTGGGGAGCCGGGAGATTCAGCCCTACCTGAAGGACCTGCAGGACCACGTTTTTCAAGTGCTGGACACGCTGGAAAACCAGCGGGAGATGGGCACGGCCCTTCTGGACGTCTATCTGTCGTCCATGAGCAATCGTATGAACGAGGTCATGAAGGTGCTCACCATCATCGCCACCATCTTCATCCCCATCACCTTCATTGCGGGGGTCTACGGCATGAACTTCCAATACATGCCGGAGCTGAAATGGCCGTGGGCCTATCCGGCGGTGTGGCTGATCATGATCGTCGTGGCCGTTCTCATGCTCCTTTTTTTCAGGAAAAAACGATGGATTTGAAGCGTATCCCTTGGCGTATTCCATATCCCTGCCGACGTGTCGTGCCGGTCCTTCTCGCGGGCCTGATGCTTCTCGTGGGAAGTGCCGTCTGTGCCAGAGCGCAGGACGGAAAGGACACGGTCTCCGCGGAATCTCAGGCCCAGTACCAGGAGCTTTCGGCCTCGCTTGCCCGGGCTATGGCCGCGGAAAAGGGCGTTCTGGAGGAACTGGCCAAGCGCTCCGAGGAACTGGCCTCCCTGCAAAAGGCCGCTTCCCAAGAGATCAGTGCCCTTCGGGTGCAGCTTTCCGCGTTCAGCAATCTTCTTTCTCTTTCCAGCGCGCCGGTGGAAGATCTTACTAAGGCCCAGGGGGTTCTCAAGCAGGTTCTGGAAACCACGGCGTCCCGTCTCAAGGAACTGGCCGATCAGCAAGCGGAGCTGGAACAGAGGTTGACGGAACTGGCCGATCAACGCTCTCTGAACAAAAAGCAGACCGAAGACCTGCAGGCCCAAAAATCCGACTCCCCTATCGTCCAGACCCTGGTCAGGCAATTGAAGGAAGTGAACGGGCTTCTTCAACAGAAGGAGAAACGCCTGAAAAGCCTGTCCGACAAGGTGGCCACGCTTCGGGCCGACTGGGTTCAAATCCAGGAAGAAGCCAGTCTGCTCCAGGAAAAGTTCACGGCCCGGATCAACGAGCGAAAGAAGGAAGAGCTCTTCCAAAGAAGCCGAAACCCCCTGGCGGCTTTGAGCCTGGAGGAGATCCGCTCGGAGGTGGAGCGCTTGGCCGTCTTCACCACGCGCCCATTCACATTGGGTTTCTGGTCGGAACAAGCTCGTTTCTTCTGGCGCACGGGCGGGATCCTGCTCATCACGTCCCTTCTGGTCTTTCTCATCGTGGAATGGATCCTGGTGAGGCTGCGCCGTCTTTGTCGATCCCACGTTACGGAAACGCTGGTGCGGGAAAGAGGCTGGTACTGCCTGGCGGTGCAGCTCCTGGCCCGTTCTCTGCCTTTGGCGGGGGCCGTGGTCTTCGCCACCGGTTACGGCCTGGCCCGGAATCTTTATGACACCTTCCCACCGCTTCGGCTGCTGGTCTCCCTACTCCTTCTTTGGCTCTTTACTTCGTGGGGCATCCAATTTTTGTCTCTCATGAAAGAAAGGGGCACCGGGCCCTTGGGCACCTTCGTACGCCGGCGCCTAAGGCTGGCGCTTTCCGTGGCCCGATGGGCTCTTTTGGCCTACTTCTGCCTCCAGGAAGTGTTGGGACGGGCCGGCGCGCTGCTGCTCATCTACCGCTTTTTTCTGGAAGTCCTGTTTCTGGCCTGGACCCTGGCCGTGGGAAGTGGGCTCAAGATGCGGATCCAGGACGTTCACCCAGATGGGTCCCGTGTCCTGTCAAGTGCAGCCCGTCTTTTCCCCCTGTGGCTCTACGGGGTGGCCACGGTGGGACTCCTGTTGGAACTGGCCGGCTACGGCCTCTTGGCCGTTCTCTGGTATGCGGGCTGGGCGCGAACGGCGGTGGTGGGCCTTTGGCTCTTCGTCTGTTTCATGGCTTTGCGGGAGTGGGAAAAGATCTCCGAGACGGCTTCCGCCTTTACCTCCCAAAACGAGGGGCTCACCCAAAGGTCCTTTCAGTGGCTCATGGTGCGCCTTCTGTGGGTTGTCTGGCTTTTTGCGGGTATCCTGGGAGTATTGATCGCCTGGGGCGCCAAACGCGCCGTCATCCTGAGCCTCTTCCGGGTCCTCAACACCCCCGTTCCCATCGGAGGACTCTCCTTCCGGCTCAGCGGCCTTCTCTACGCCGTGATCCTGTTGGCCCTGACACACGTGGGGACGCGGGTTTTCAAACAGGCCCTTCGCTCGAAGGTCTTCCGGCATAGCGGCTTGGAGCGGGGACTCCAGGAATCGATCACCACCATCAGCGGCTATGTGCTGTGGTTTTTGGGCGTGCTGGCCGCCTTGAACGCTCTGGGATTCAGCGGCACCTCCCTCACCGTGGCCTTCGGGGCCCTGGGCGTGGGCCTGGGTTTCGGGCTCCAGAACATCTTCAACAACTTTGTCAGCGGACTCATTTTGCTCTTTGAACGTCCCATCCAGGTGGGCGACGCCATCGAGGTGGACGGAATCTGGGGCGAAGTGAAGAAGATCAATGTGCGCTCCACGGTCATCCAAACCTTGGATAACGCGTCGCTCATCATTCCCAATTCGGAGTTCATCAGCGGCCGGGTGACCAACTTGAGTTTCAAGGACTTGCGCTTGCGGCGGAACATCGATGTGGGCGTGGCCTATGGATCCGACGTGGAACTGGTGAGACGAACGCTGGTGGAAATCGCCGACAAGCACCCGCACGTCTTCAAAAAACCGGAACCCAGCGTTCTCTTTCTCGACTTTGGAGACAGCGCGCTCATCTTCCGGCTGCGGTTCTGGACGACCACCGATGCCTGTATCCAGGTGGAAACGGAAATCCGCTTTGAGATCGACCGGCTCTTCCGGGAGCGGGGGATCGAAATCCCCTTCCCGCAAAGGGACATCCATATCCGATCGGTGGTTCCCAGCATGGAGTCCGCCATCAAGGGGGAGAAGGACGAGGACGACGTGTCCGAAAAGGACCGAGGTGACGCATGAGGCTGATGGAAATGATCCTTCCCAGAGACCTGGGCGCCTTTGCCGTTCAAACCCTCCGGGAGGCCGGCTATGCAGAGACACACGTCCTGGCCATGGATGACGACCTGGCGCTGCTCCTGGTGCTCATGTGGTTTGCCAAGGGGCCCCTGATCGGCGTGAAGGCCCTGTGAGGAGCCCGGCACGCGCATGAACGAAAAACTTCGCCGCTTCTCCGACCGCTTCGTCAGGATTCATGGGGATCCCCATGAAATCGCCCTGGGATTTTCCTTGGGGATCTTTGTGGGCTTGAGCCCCACCCTGGGGGTGCAAATGGTTTTGGCCGCCTTACTGGCGGCGCTGCTGGGCTGGAACAAAATCGCCGCCGCGGCGGGCGTCTGGATCACCAACCCCTTTACCGCTCCCTTCATCTATCCGTTCACCTACTGGGTGGGAGCCCGTTTGCTGAGCCTGGGAAAGTCTGCACACCAGGGTACGGCCCTGCAGGCGAAGGGGTTTCTTTACGTTCTCGAGAAGATGCCCCACGTTCTGGGTGCCATGACTGTGGGCGGCATTGTGGTGGGGCTGCCCCTGGCGGTCCTGGGCTATTGGCTGGCGCTTCGTGCCGTCACCGGGTACAGGGAAAAGGTGAAGACGCGACTCAGCCAGGCCCGCCAGCGCCTGCGTCAGGAGCGTGCCGCTCGAAAAGCGGAACGAAGGTCGGAAGGGCGGGGAGGGAAAGCACCCAGCTCATCCCAGAGGAGGGCCCCATGAACCCACCAAGTGATCTGAAAAGCCTGATCCTGAGATCCATGGACCAGGTGCCCGAACCGTTCCGGCCGTCCTTCGTGGACCAGCGGGTCTACCTGTGCGACGGTCGCCTGGTTCCCTGGTCGGGTCCGCAGAGTCCCGTGCTGTCTCCCATTCACACGGCGGGCGAAGGCGGAGAGGCCGAGCCCGTCCGCCTGGGCCGCGTTCCCGATCTGGAAGAGGGCCAGGCCCTGGAATGCCTGGAAGCCGCCTATGGTGCTTACGACCATGGGCGAGGCCCCTGGCCCACCCTATCCATCGGGCAACGCTTGAGCCATATGGAAGATTTCGTACACAGGATGATCGCCCGCAAGGACCAGGTGATCCGCCTGATCATGTGGGAAATCTGCAAAAGCCGCCAGGATGCGGAAAAGGAATTTTCCCGCACGGTCCGATACATCCGGGATACCATCGACGCGCTCAAGGATCTGGACCGGGCGTCTTCCCGGTTCGTCTTCCAAGAAGGCATCCTGGCTCAGATCCGGCGGGCTCCCTTGGGGGTGGTCCTGTGCATGGGGCCTTTCAACTACCCACTCAATGAAACCTTTGCCACCCTCATCCCAGCGCTGCTCATGGGAAATACGGTGGTCTTCAAGCCACCCAAACACGGCTGCCTCCTCTACGAGCCCCTCCTGGAGGCCTTTCGGGACGCCTTCCCACCGGGGGTGGTGAACATGGTGACGGGATCCGGCTCCCGGATCATTCCTCCCCTCATGGAATCGGGCAAGGTGAATGTGTTCGCCTTCATCGGGAGCAGCCAGGTGGCCAATTCCCTGAGGCAGCGTCATCCCAAGCTGAACCGGCTGCGCTGTGTCCTGGGGCTGGAGGCCAAGAACCCGGCCATCGTCCTTGCGGACGCGGACCTGGAAGTGACCGTCCGGGAATGTGTGCTGGGAGGATTGTCCTTCAACGGGCAGCGTTGCACGGCCCTCAAGATCTTCTTCGTCCACAGGTCCCTGGCTCAGCGATTCGTGAGGGAACTGAGCGACGCCGTTTCCTCCGTGAGCCTGGGACTTCCGTGGCAGGATCCCATGATCACGCCCCTGGCGGAACCGGACAAACCGGACTACCTGGCGTCCCTGATCGACGATGCCGTGGCCCAAGGCGCTCGCGTTGTCAACGAAGGAGGCGGATCCCGCTACCGCTCCGTTTTCCGTCCGGCCGTGATCTACCCGGTGGATGCGCGGATGCGGCTCTTCCACGAGGAACAGTTCGGTCCCGTCCTGCCCGTGGTTCCCTACGACGACCTGGAAGAGCCGATTCGGGCCGTGATTGAATCTCCTTACGGCCAGCAACTGAGCATCTTCGGGACCGACCCGGGAAGGATAGCGGAGCTGATCGATCCGCTGGTCAATCAGGTGTGCCGCGTCAATCTCAACTGCCAATGCCAGAGGGGGCCGGACACGTTTCCCTTCACCGGACGAAAGGACAGCGCGGAATCGACCCTTTCGGTGTTCGACGCTTTGAGAGCCTTTTCCATCCGCACGCTGGTGGCCACCCGTGACGAGGAAAGCAGCAAGGACCGCGTCCGCACGATCTTGCGGGAGCGGCTGTCGCGTTTCCTTTCCACGGACTTTCTGCTCTGAGGTGCCCCATGATCTATACCGTCACGCTCAACCCGGCCCTGGATCGAACGCTCGTGGTGGATCGGCTCATGGAAGACGACACCGTGAGGGTCCGCGAAGAAACCTGCTATGCGGGAGGCAAGGGCATCGATGTCTCCCGGGTCATTCGGGAACTGGGAGGCCATAGCGTGGCGTTGGGCTTCGTGGGTGGCTACGGCGGTTCTCACCTGGAAGGGCTGCTGATCAATGCGGGCGTACTCACCGACTTCGTGCGCATCGGGGGAGAAACCCGAACCAACATCATTGTGAAGGAAGCGGAAACGGGACGGCAGTTCGTGCTGAGCGCTGCAGGCCCCGAAGTACGGGCGGCCGAGATCGGCGCGTTGTACCATCATATCCTGGGCCTGCCGGACATGGACCACATGGTCTTGAGCGGCAGCCTGCCCCGAGGGGTTTCCCCCAGTGTCTACGGCCAGCTGGTGCTGGCGGCCCGGAGGAAGGGAGCGTTCGTGGTCCTGGACGCGGACGGAGAGGCGCTTCGCGAGGCTCTGAACTACCGGCCCCACTGCATCAAGCCCAACCGGCACGAACTGAGCCGTCTGGTGGACCGGGACCTCTCGAGCCAGGAGGAGATCGTCGCCGCCTGCCGGGACATCCACCGCAGCGGTGTGCCTTTCGTGCTCGTTTCCCGCGGGAAAGAGGGGCTGATCCTTTCCTGTGCGGAGGGGCCGGCCATCAGGGCCGTGGGCCCTCCGGTCCAGGTGGATTCCACGGTGGGGGCGGGCGATTCGGCGGTGGCCGGATTCGTTCTGGCCCACTGGAGGGGCCAAGGTTTGGAAGAGTGCATTCGGCTGGCCTGCGCCGCCGGCACGGCCACCGCCATGACCCCCGGCACCGAGCTCTGTCACCGCCGGACCGTGGAGGAGATCCTTCCCCAGGTTGTGGTGGAGATGCTCCCGGAGGGGTGAAGGCCCCTGCCCCCCTGTGACAGGAAGAAGAGCTGGGGGAAGGTGGGGGCCGGCGCGGAGGTGTTGGACCCGGCCGTAGGAGCGGCGAAAGCCGCGATGATTGAAGGATCCGTTCTAGAAACCCTTGCCGGGAGCGGGCTTGCCCGCGGCCCCAATTGCCGGCAAATCCCCTGCTGAGGGAGGGATTGGCACACGCAGAGGTCTTTTCAGCATCGTGGCGGCAGCGGCGCAGATTGGGTCTTTCGGAAGGCCGCTATTCCGACTCACATCGCTGAAGCAATGGACCCCCCCACTTACTCCCAGCTCACGATATCCGCGTTTTCCCCTTCTCCGCCTTCCTGTCCATCGGCGCCCAGCGAATAGAGATCGTAGTCGCCGTGTTCTCCAGGGCACCTGTAGACATAGTCCCGGCCCCAGGGGTCCTTGGGAACGGCCTTTGGAAGGTAGGGACCGTCCCAGGTATCCAGTCCGGGGTTGGTTTGGAGCGCATCCAAGCCCTCGTCGGAAGTGGGATATCGGCCCACATCGAGCCGAAAGGTATCGAGAGCTGTTCCGAGGAGTGCGACCTGGGCCTTCGCGGCCTTGATCTTGGACGAGCCCACCTTCTGGAACATCTTGGGAGCCACCAGGGCAGCCAAAAGCCCCAGGATGACCATGACAATGAGCAATTCGATGAGAGTGAACCCCGCAGCAGACCGGCTTCCTGATCGTCTGCGTTCCTGTGGATGGTGAGTCCTCATGTGTTTCCTTTCTCTCCCCGTTTCCGTCACGCGATCGGCCTCCCGAAAAGGCATATCATCTTAGCCCAAAATTCCCCATTCCGCCAGAGAGCACCCGAAAAGAGACGGGCGGATCCTCTTCGTGGGCTCAGTGGCGCTCGGAAAAAAACGGCGAGGCTGGATACAGCCGGGACCGTACCTGCCGTGGAGGTCTGTCCACGATTTGGGATGGATGGAACTTTCTGAAAACAGACACCCGTTATGATGATTCCCCAGGGAAACTCGATGGGCGTCCTGATGCGTGTCAAAAAGGTGTGTCTGGATGCCTGGAGGAGCGGCCTCGGCTGCGATCCGCATGGTCGGAAAGGCGGCTGGTGCGAGCCGCTTGCGCGGGGGCGACCCGGCAGGTCGCCCCCGCGAACCCTACGTTTGAGGGCGATCATGCGCCATCGAGACCGTTAGGAATGCTCGCCGTGATGGCCGCCTTGGGACTTGGGGGCTCCTTGGTTCGGTGCGTGTTCGGTCTTGGCGGGTTGATGCTGCGCCGGGGTCTCGGCTTGGGAAGATTTCATGTGTGCCGGGCCCGTCTTTTCTGGGGCTCTTTCCTTTTGTCCCACAACCCAGGAGCCGCCCTTCCTGACCAGAGGAATCCGGGCTTCCACCTCGATGGTTCCCGTCACCTCCACCACCGCGCTGGTTTCATCCTGTTCCACTACCTTGTAGGTCAGATTGGAGGTATCCATCTCGATGCCCTTGTGCTTGGAAACGATCTGCTTTTCCAGGAAGCTCTTGGCCGCCTCCTCTGGGCCCTTCTTGGCGCACCCCGCCGCCGCAACCAATCCCACAGCCATGAGAACACACAGAAACCGCTTCATCGTCCTTCCTCCTTCCGTTTTGGTTGTTCAAAGACCCAGCCGACCAATGGAAACTTTTGTACTAATGGGCGCGGAATTTGTCGAGAAGAGAGCGAACCACGTCATTTTCCGGAAAGCCCAGGCGACCCAAGGGCTCGTTCCCCACCGCCGATCGGAAGCGGTGCCCAAAGAGGGGGCGTTCCGTTCCCCGGTATATCACCCCGGTGACAAATCGGCCGTCTTGGCCCAACAGAAGCCGGAGGGCCGCCTCCCGGTTGGTGGGATCGTGGTCCGTAGGCACCGGCCGAAGCCTTTCCTTGTACCAGCTCACCGGGTGGGGTCCCCATGTGATGCACGGTTGGATCACCTCCACCAGGGACAGCCCCGGACACCGAACCGCCTCCACCAGCAGATCCTTGAGATGATCGGGGTCTGCCGCAAAGCCCCTGGCCACGAAGGCCCCGTCGTGCAGCACGGCCACGGCCGGCATGTTGAGCGGTGTCATCTCCACTCCGTGAACCTGGAGGCTGCGCACTTCCCCCACCGGGGTGGTGGGGGATCCCTGTCCCTTGGTGAGGGCGTAGATTTCGTTGTTGTGCACCACCACGGTCATGTTGGGGTTGCGGCGGAAGGCGTGGAGCAGGTGGTTGCCTCCCTCGCCGTAGCAGTCGCCTTCCCCGGTGGTCACCACGGTGGTGAGCGTGGGATTGGCCGCGTGAATTCCCAGGGCCACGGGGATGGCGCGGCCGTGGAGTCCGTTGAAGAAGTTGCATCGCAGGTAGTGGGGCAGCTTGGCCGCCTGGCCGATGCCCGAAACCAGGCACACCTGGTGAGGCTCCAACTGCAGATCCACGAAGGCTCTTTTCAGGGCCGTCAGGATCCCGAAGTTGGGACATCCCGGACACCATTGGATTTCCACGTCGTTTTGAAAGGGATCATGCACGTTCATGGTAAGCCCTCCTGATGTATCGGGCGGTGAGAGGCAACCCGTCGCTGCGAAGGATGTGTCGGTCGATGCGAAGGCCCAGGCCTTGGCCAAGGAGGGAAGCCAGTTGAGCCGTGGCGTTGTTTTCCACCGTCCAGAGCCGCGCGCCTTGCGGGAAGGTCACGGGGGCAAGAGGCCACAGTTCCGTCCAATGGAGGATGCCCACCGGCACGGCCTCCTTCCGCAGCCGGTCCACGGCCTCCAGGACCGCACCCCGCGTGGCCCCCCAGGAACAGAAGACCTCCCGCGCGTCCTCCACCCGATAGGCTTCCGGCGGTTTCATGGCCCGACACAGGTGCTGGGCCTTTCGGAGCCTTTTGGCCATCATGGCGGGAACCGTTTCGGCCAGATCCTCCGTGATGTGTCCCCACTCGTCGTGTTCGTCGCTGTCGGCGGTCACCAGGTGGTGACTCATTCCGGGGACGAGACGCGGAGAAACGCCGTCATCCGTGAGGGCGTAGCGCTTGTAGATCGTCAAGCTTTCCGGGTCGGCCAGAAAGGATTCCGGCCGGCTTCGATCCATTTCGAAATCGGTGATCGTGAACCGGGAATCGGCCAGGAACTGGTCGCTCAGCACGATCACCGGAATCTGGAACCGGTCGGCCAGATTGAAGGCACGAACCATCTTGTGAAAGGCGTCCTTGGGATCGGCTGGGGCCAAGACCGCCTTGGGAAATTCCCCGTGGCCGGCGTGGACGGCGAAGAGCAGGTCTCCCTGGGCGGTGCGGGTGGGAAGCCCCGTGGCTGGTCCGGGTCTTTGCGCCAGCACGATCACCACCGGTACCTCCGTCATTCCGGACAAGCTGATGCCTTCCACCATGAGGGCGAAGCCTCCTCCCGAGGTGGTGGTCATGGCGCGGGCTCCGGCAAAACTGGCTCCCAGAGCCATGTTGATGGCTCCGATTTCATCTTCGGCCTGTTCGCAGAAGATACCCAGTTCTTCCGATCGCTTGGCCAAGAAGGTGATCACCCCCGTGGAGGGCGTCATGGGATAGGCGGCGATGAAGCGGCACCCGGCCCGCACCGCGCCCATGGGAAGGGCTTCGTTGCCCGTCACCAGGTAGTGGGATCCGCTCCTTTTGGGGAAAGACCAGGGGCAGGCGTCTCGGCAGGCCGCATCGGCCGCATCGTATCCCAGCCGGGCCGCCTGGCGGTTGGCCTCCACCACCTCCAGGCCCTTGGCGGCGAATTCCCGGCCCAGCACCTCCTCCAAGGCGTCGCGTTCCATGCCCAGGACTCCCGCCAGGGCCCCCGCGGCGATGGTGTTGGCATAGATGACGCGCCCCAGCCTTTCTTGGGCCATGGCCTTGAACGGAACGACCATGGCCGCCTTGTCATAGGGCTCTTCCGCCAGCAGAATCCCGCCGTCTTTCAATCGGCCCGCCGCCTTTTCATAGGCCCCTTGGTTGAGGCACAAAAGGATGTCCGCTTCCCAGGTGGGCGCGTTGCAGGGGTCTTGGCGCACCCGAATGGTGTAGGTGTTCTGTCCGCCTCGGATGCGCGATTCATATTCCTGCCAGGTAAAGACGGCGTAGCCGTGGGCGCTCAAGGCATCGGCCAGCACGTCCCCGATGGTCTGGATGCCTTCGCCGGCGCTTCCGGCGATCACAAGGGTGCAGTCCAACATATTCGGCTCCTTTGACTGAGAAGATGGCGGCGTTGGGAGTGGGTTGCGTTGCTTCATCCCTTTAACACGCTGGATACGCCCTGGAAAGTGGACCGTGCCAATCGTTTCCAGATGGAGGCGTTTTCGAGACGGCCTTGGGCGGATCCGCCACTTTCTTCCGGGAGGCTGTCTGGCAATGGCCTTTCGGCCTTTTGAAATTTCTAGCTGCTTGAAATGTCCCTGGGCCTTGTGGCTCTTTGGGGGCCTTGCAGAGGCGGGTTCGGAACCCGACCCTGCTCCCGCAAGGCCAGGCCGACGGCGCAGCCCCAGCCGGCAGTCCCAACCTTCCGTCCGCACAGGAAGGGAACAAGCTGGACGTTCTTGGACAGGCTCTCAATAGTCGATCCTCCATTGGACCCCCACGCCCGCACCCGTGTCTCCTCCCAACTCCGTTTCCAGGGAAATGTTGGGGGTCACCTCCACTTCCACGCCCACGCGGCCGGAGCCCTCCCCAAGGCCCTGCTCCACCTCCACGCGCACCGTATCCGAAAGGTACTTGCCCACCCCCAAGCGGGCGTTTTCCAACCCCTCGCCGGTCCCTTTGAGCTCAATGGCATCCACGCCCAGGCTGCTTCGGACCCGGTCCAACATTCCCGGCGCGTTCGTCCCGCCCGTGGCCAGGGTCTTGATGATCTTGGCCAGTCGGAGTGCTTGGAAAGGGGTGAGCTTGGAGGCGCTTCGGCCGAAGAGGATCTGGGCCAGGACCTCGTCCTGGGGGCGTTCGGGAGTGGAGGAAAGCTGGATGGCGGGCTTGGAGGCGGGGCCCGTGATGGTCACCACCGCCGTGAGTTCCTTCAGTGCGGCTTCGGCCGTCACATCCAGCACGGGATCGGGGGGAAAGCTGCCGTGGAGATCGACCGTTCCCTGCTTCACCTGAAAGCGCTTGTTCAAAAAATCCAGGGTTCCCCGGATCGTCTGGAAGCGCCCTGTGATCATTGGCTTGGAAGTCGTTCCGGAAAGACGCACGGCGCCTTTCCATTGGGAATCCAGCCCCCAGCCGCGAACGGTGGTCCGGCGGGGAAAGTCCACCGCAAGATCCAAGCGGATCCGGGAAGGGCTTGTGGGAGAAGGGGGGCTTTCGGGCCGGGCCGAAGGGGGCGTCTTGCCTCCCACTTCCTCCACCTGGATCTCGGTCATTTCCGGCGGAAGCCGTTGGGGCAGCATGATCTGCAGGGGCTGCACGGTGAGTCGACCGCGGATCGTCATGTCCTGCATGGAACCCGATACGCTCATTTGGCCGGAGACCTTTCCAAAAACATCATCGCCATGTGTGGGGGCAAAATCTTCGAGGGTCGCTTGGATCGAGAACGGGTAGGACTGGGACGGCCCCAGCCGAGCAGTCCCCGAGCCTTTCAGGCGGCCCCCCAAGCCGTCTTGGGCCGTCAACTCCAGGATGCGGATGTGGCCCCCGGAGGCCCTGGCGGAAAGACGCAGGTCTTGGACCAAAAGTCCCAGATCCTCGTTTTCGTATCGCCCCCCATCCAGGTCCATGGTGCCGTTCACTTCCGGACGTGGCCACAATCCGGAAAGATAAAGACGGCTCCTCAGGAGGCCCGAAATGTGCTGGCGGTCCAGTTCCAGAAGGGGCGTCAGCCTTTCCAAGTCACAGGTGAGATCCGCGAAGCCCCGCAGCGGCGTGTCCCGGCGGATCCGGAAGGCGAACGGATCCAGATGGAACCGTACGGGAAGAGAGATTTCCAGGCGGGTGGGCCCCTTGGCAAAACCGCTCACTTCGCCTCTGACCCGCAGATTTTGGGGGGTCAAAGACAAGTCCACTTGCGCCGATGCGGCCGGTGTCGAGTCCGCATTCCACGACGGCGGTCGAAGGTCTTCGGCATTCAGGGACACCTGCACCCTGGGGCCGGCTGGCTTCGTCAAAAGACGGGCCCGCCCGTTCAGGCGCCCGTTGATCGCCGGTCCTCCCAAAAGTCGGACCAGCTTCAGGTCCAGGTCTTGGAGCCTCACCGCCGCCCTGGATGCCCCCGGCTCCCAGACCCCCTCGGCTCGAACGGCTCCATCCCCAAGTCTCAAGGAGAATTCCGACACTTCCATGCGGTTTCCCAAGCGTTTCAGGGTCGGTGGTCGATCGAGGGAAAAGGGCATCTCCCCGAGCCGGCCGGAAAGCCGGTTCAACAAAACGTCCAGCTCTTTCGGCTTCCGCTCCACAACCCCTTGCGCCTCCACCTGGAAAGGCGCGGTGGCACGGCCCTTCCATCGCGAGGAAAAGGCCAACCGCCGGCCCTGGGCTTCCACTGCCACCCGCGCCTCGTTCACCGTTAGAGACGGCCCCTTCAGGCCGGCAGCCGCCAAACGGATCGTTCCTTCGGGGTTGCGCGCCAGACGGGTCACGTCCAGATCGCATCGTAGCGTCTGCAAGAGGAAGTCCCCGAATCCAATGGATGTGCCCGAAAGGCTGCCGCGGGCCCGGGACCCGTCTTTGCCCCGGGTGAGATCCAAACGGGCTTGGAGGCTGCCGCGCATGTCCTGGCCCACCACCTCTCCCAGCTGTTCCAGTCGCGGGACGGAAAGGGCCAAATGCCCGGAAAAGGCCATGGCGGCGGGGTTTCCCTCGAGATTGCCTTGGACATGGGCGTCCCGAAAGCGGGCGTTCAAGCGGGAAAGATCCACCATGCCGTCTTTGGCTGCGAAACGAGCCTGAAGTATCAAGGGGCCGTGGGCGTGTTCGGCGTGCAGGGTGAGCCGGCCTTGGGGCGAGCGGGGGAGATCCGTTGCGTCCAGGTCCGCTCGAATGTGTTTCCAGTGGGCGGTCCCAAAGGCCACGTGGCTTGCTTCCAGCAAGGCCTTGAGGTGCAGGGCGTTCCAGGGGCCTTCCACGGTGCCGGAGGCCTTCAATCGTCCCGCCAGATCCTGGGGAGCCAAAAAGGAAAAACGGCCCAGGGCGGGAAGCTCCAGATCAAAGCCTGCCTCCAGACTCTGCTTTCCAAGATCCGCGGTTCCGGAAAGTTGCACGAGGCCCATATCCGGGATCTGCACTCGGGCTTCTTTCAGAACCAGCTTGCCTTCCGGAGCCAGCCGCCCGCGGGCGAAGACCTGAAGTCTCTCAAGTGCTACGGGATTTCCGTGGGTCAAAACCAGCCGGTCGGCCTCGCCGTCCAGGTCCAGAACAAAGGACGGATAGACCTGCCTGGCCCCCAGGCCGATGCTCCAACGGCCCTGAAGGCGGACGGTCTTTCCCGAAAGTTTCGGGAGAGAAACGTTGGCAAGGGAAAGCACGGTGTCGCCCGCCAGTTCTTTCGCGTTTCCCCTCACGGTCCCTTCCAACAACCCCTTGCCCGAAACCGGAAGGCCCGTCAGGGAAGAAAGAACCTGTAGATCGGAAAACGCCACCTGGTAGGATGCCTCCTCCACCTTCAAGGGATCCAGGCGGACACGGCCAGCCACGTCAAGATCCAGTGCGGACGAGGTGAGCTGGAAAGAGGACAGTTCCAAGGCGCCGTCTTCCCGTCTTTGAACCCGAAGGGAAAGATTCGCCGGGAGGGCCAGGACGGGGGCCCACGGTTCCGGGAGAAGGGAGCGGGAAGGCTCCGCCGTGCCTCGGGCGGAAAGGCGAAGCGGGTGGCCGGTCCGGGGAAGATCCAAAACAAGAGAAAAACGGGCGTGCCCCAGCGCGGCAGACTGGACAGTGACCGCTCCCTCCCACCGGGAAAGATCGCCTTCCGCCTCCACCTGCGCGGTCATCTCGCCTTTGTCGGCCATGCCCAGGCGGCGCTGCACCCAGCCTGCAGGCGGTTCAAAAAATTGGAGTCGGACCGAAAGGTGAGGCGCTTCCGGTGTGAACAGGGCGTCCAGGGATAGCCGCGTGCCGGAGGCCTTCTCTCGGCCCGTTACCGTCAGGGTCGCCTCCAGCGTGCCCTCTTTCGCCTGGGACCTCACGGTTCCCTCCAGGGAGGCGCTCAGGGCCTCGCCCACCACGGGAGCGCCCAAAAAGAGGTGATCCAGGAAGAGGCGTTCCACGGTGATGGGAAAGAGGCTTTTCGGGGGGGACCAGGCCTCTGTCTTTTCCGGGGAGGAAGCGGGCTGGGATGTTTGGGGAAGGCGCAAAAGCCGAAGCCGTTCGGCTCCCAGCGCTTGCAACTGAAGACGCCCTCGGAGCAGCATCCACGGGTTCCAGTCCAGCTGCGCGTCCTTCACTTCAAGCCACGGCCCTTCCGCGTCTTCCATCCGGAGGAGTTTTACGCCCAGGGAAAAGGGGATCCAGCCGGAAAGGCCTTCCAGTTCGATCACCTGTCCGGGTTTGGAAAGCCTTTGGGATAGGGCCTTGGCTGCGAACCGCTTGGTCCCTGGAAGCTGGAGGGCACCCCAAATCGCTGCAACCAAGACCAAGGCCACACAAGGGACGAGAACGGCAAGTTTGAGAAGTGTCTTCATGATGATGTGGTGATTCCTGCCCCATGTCCATCACGCAGGGCAGCCGGTGGAATATGGAATACGGATGACCCGTTGAGAAAGCCCGGCTTGCTCCCTTCTTGTGTGGACGGAAGGTTGGGAGGACCAGACGGGTTCGTGCGACCGGCTTGGCCATGCCTTGTAGGGGCGGGTTCGGAACCCGCCCCTACAAGGCTGTCTGCAATCTCAAAAAGCGCCACGGGACCGGTGGAATTTCAACTGGTCAGAAAGCCACAAAAGGGCGAAAGCCATTTTCGGGCAGCCTCCTAGGGCAAGATCCAGCGCACCTCGAAGACATGAAAATCGAGACCGGGATTGTGTTCATAGATGCCGGCGTTGGACAGATGCTGGAAGCGGTATCCCACGCTCAACCCTTTGAGGAGCTCTAGATCCACTCCCAAATCTTCCGTAAACTGGAAGGCGCCCCCCACATTCTCCCGCCCGAACACATGGTCTTCGAGAAAGGCCGGGCGCAAACCGAAAACGATGGAAACGCGCTTCCACGGTGTCTGCAGGCTCAGGGCCGGTCCCGTGGAAAAGAGTACGCGGTCTTCACCGGCGGCGCTCAACAATCCGAAGTGGATCTCCCAGAACGTATTGAGATACCAGCCGTCCTTCCATGTCCAGTCCCAGGGCAGGGTATGAAATGCCACCAAGTCTTGGATATGAAAGGTTTCCTCCTTCTTTATGGCGGTAAATCCGGAACGGACCGCCATTCCGAACTGGAGCTTTTCCGCGGCCGGTAGGCGAGCCGGGACCAGGACCGGCAGCAAGACCGACAGGATCGCAACGCTCAGGGCCTTACGCATCGAAACCTCCATACATACGGGAACCTCAGAAAGCCTGTCCAAGACTTACATAGAATTGGAAGGCACCGTCAATGTCTTCTCTGGGATTGAGAGGAAAGGCCACATCGATTCGGAAGGGTCCCAACGGTGAATAGTAGCGCACCCCGAGGCCGGCCCCCCAGCGCAGAGTGTCAGAAGGATCGGGCAGGGAATCGGCATACGCGGACCCGCCGTCCACAAAAAGAACCATCCCATAGCGCTGGGTGATCTTCCATCGGGCTTCGGCGTTCACCACAAAGAAGGATCGTCCACCCACGGGGTCCGTTCCTTTGAGGGGGCCCACGCTCTGGTAGTCATAGCCTCGGATGGAGCCGCCCCCTCCCGTGTAGAAACGTATGTCGGCCGGAACGGCGTCTCGGCCTGCGCCCAAGATGGTCCCCACGGAGGCCTGGAAAGCCAGGATGAGTCGCCTGTCGTCCAGCAGGTCCCGGTAGATGCCGGCCCTTGCGGACAGCTTGGAAAAGGCCAAGGACAGGTCCCCCAGGTCCCAATAGGGTGTCATGGCGATCTCCAGCCTCTGCCCCGAGGCCGGATCCAGCAGGTCGTCCGTGGTGTCCAGGGTAAAGAGGACGGGCGCATGGAGAAGCGCAAAGGAGCTTTTGTCTTCATCTTCGTCCACGGAGGCCAAGCGAAAGCCGATTCCCGCAGCTGCCCGTCTTCCGCGGCCGAGATCGCGGCGAAGGGACAAGAGGGTGTGCGCTGCCCGGGATAGGTACGCGTCGGTATCCTCGCGCAAAAATCCCGCATCCATCTGAAGGGACTGGTTTCTTCTCATGTAATCGCGCACCAGGAAAGTGCCGTGGAGCTTCTGCTTGATGGGGGAAGCGGTGGCCCCCACGTCCAATCGGTCCCCCCGATGACGCAGGTTTCGGTGCTGCCAAAAGATCTTCGCCCCGGGGCCCGTGTCCGTGGCGTAGGACAAGCCTCCCCTGAAGGTCCGATGTTTTCGTTCCAGGACGGTCAACAGCACGGGAAGTCGTCCCTGGGCGTCCACCTCATGGCCCAAAGAAAAGCGAACCAGTGAAAAGAGGTCCAGGGAGATCAGCCGATTTCGGGCCTCGTGGACAAGGCGCCGGTCGAAAAGGCGGCCTTCCCGCCAGGGGATGCGCGTCCTGATCACTTCTTCCGAGACCGATTCCAGGCCCTGGATGCGCAAGGGCCCAAAAAACGCTTTCGGCCCCGGGTCCACCGTGTAGAACACCCGAACACGGTGCACCTGGTGATCCACCACCACCTTTCTTTTGGCGATGCGCGAAAGCGGGTACCCGTTGTTGGCCAAGGCAGTGAGCAGCCGCTGGTCTGCCTCGAGAATGTCCTTGGAAACGGCCGGCGCCCCCTGGGGGAGGGTGGCGTTCAGTGCGTCCAGGAGCTCTTTTCGCACTCTGTCTTCCAGATGCGGGGCATCCAGTCGCGGGGCATCGAAAAGATAAGGGGTTCCCGGGGCCACCTGGAAGACCAGTTGAACGGGGCCGGGTTCTGTCTCCACTCGGAACGTGACGCGGCAACCGTAATAACCTTGGGAGCGAAGCCACCTGCGGAGGGTCTGCTGGTCCCTTTGAGCTCTTCGCCTGAGTTGGGCCAAGGAGACAGCCCCTTCCGGCTGCAACCGGACGCTGTCCAGGAAGGGCCGAAAGGCCGCAAGGTCCAGCTTTTCCAGTGAGCCCTGGAAATGCACTGCATAGGAGATGATCGTCGCGTCCTTTGAAAAAGCCGGGAGTGGGCGGCAGCAAACCGACCAGATCAGCGTCCCCATGAGCATCCAGAGCCAAGGGAGCCACACGCCTTCGGCCTCTCTCTGACCCACGGCCTTCATGCGTTCTCCTGTCTCAGCGTTTCCCCAAGATTCCATCCCCGGTGAAGTGCCGAGTTGGAAGGGTGTTCGAAAACGCCCAGCTTGCTCCTTTCTTGTGCGGGCGAAAGGTCGGCTCAGTTAGCCGGGCCCGTGTTGCCGGCCTGGCGTTTCAGCAGTAGGGGCGGGTTCCGAACCGCCTCTACAAAGCTCAAAAAAGCATCAGATAGCACAGTTGAATTGCATTTGTCAGAAAGGCCAAAAAGGCCAAGAGCTATTTTTGCACAGCCTCTTAAGATGCTGTGCGAAAAAAAGCTCCGAGCCAAAACCATCCTGTGAACACCCTCCGTGGGGGCGACCCGCCGGGTCGTCCCCACTGGCATTAAGGCCTCCTGTTTTCATCCCGGCATCCACACCAGGCGTCTTCACTTCATTGGTGTCCTCATGGGGCCAGGTCGTTGCCAAAAGGGAGCAAGTCCGGCGTTTTCGGACAGGTCTCCAGTTTGTTCGCATTATGGAATCCCCCAAAGCCCTTGGCAAGGCTCCGGGCCCAATTCGCCCTTTGGAGCCGTGTCCACAACTCCATGGATGGTGCCACATTGCCCCATGGAAGACTCTTGTCTATGGTGGAAAACGAATCCTGGGCAAGGGACGCCGTAAAGGGCGAGAAGAAAAGTCACTCCGGGTGGCATGAAGCCGATCGGATCGGGAGGAAAGCTTTCATGGGAAAGGGAAAGAAGATTCTCATTGTGGGAGGTGTGGCCGGAGGGGCATCCTGCGCCGCTCGCGCCCGAAGGATGGATGAACAGGCGGAGATCATCGTGTTCGAACGCGGGCCCCATGTGTCTTTCGCCAACTGTGGCTTGCCTTACTATGTGGGGGATGTGATCCGCCGGGAGCAGAGCCTGCTGGTGGCCACGCCCGGGCTTTTTCGCACGCGCTTCAACATCCAGGTGCGGTTGCGCTCGGAGGTGACGGCCATCAACCGCTCCAGGCGAACCATTACGGTAAGAGATCACGAAAACGGAAAAGAATATGAGGAAAGCTACGACGCCCTGGTCCTTTCTCCAGGGGCCGCGGCCGTCCGTCCTCCCGTCGAGGGGCTGGATCTTCCGGGGGTCTATTCCGTTCGGACCATCCCGGACAGCCAGGAGATTCGACAACGGATCGAAGATGCCCGGGCGGGGCGTGTGGTGATCATCGGCGGTGGATACATCGGCTTGGAAATGGCGGAAAATCTCATCCGCCGAAACCTTCGGGTGACGATCGTGGAGCTGCAGTGCCAGCTCATGCCCCTTGCCGACCCGGAAATGGTCGTGCCGATCCACCAAGCCCTGACCAAGCGAGGGGCGGACATCCGGCTCGGCCAGGAGGTGACGCGGGTGACCCGAGGTGCGCAGGGGCTTCTCACCGTGCACCTGCAGTCCGGCGAGACAGTGGATGCCGATGCGGTCATCCTGGCCGTGGGGGTGCGCCCCGAAACCCGCCTGGCCGCGGAAGCAGGCCTGGAACTGGGGCCCATAGGGGGCATCCGGGTGGATGAGCGCATGCAGACCAGCGATCCCCACATCTGGGCCGTGGGCGATGCGGTGGAAGTCTACCATGTGGTTACCGGCACCTGGGCCCCCATGCCATTGGCTGGTCCCGCCAACTGCCAGGGGCGGATCGCCGCCGACGTGATTTGCGGTCGAGAGGCCCGCTTTCGGGGAGTTCAAGGAACGGCCGTGGTGGGGGTCTTGGATCAGGTACTGGCCGCCACGGGGCCCAGTGAGCGGGTTTTGAAAAGACTGGGCCTGTGGGAATCGCCTCTGCAATGCGAAAAGATCTACCTCCACCCGGGCCACCACGCCAATTACTACCCCGGCGCCGAGGTCATCACCATCAAGCTCATCTTTTCCAGGAAGGACGGCAGGATCATCAGCGCTCAGGCCGTGGGGAAAGAGGGCGTGGAAAAGCGCATCGACGTGATTTCCATGGCCATGCAAATGGGTGGAACCGTCTTCGACCTGGAAGAGGCGGAAGTGTGCTATGCACCTCAGTTCGGCTCGGCCAAAGACCCTGTGAATTTGGCGGGGATGATTGCAGCCAATGTCTTGAGAGGGGATGTGGAGGTGGTCCACGCCCCGGACCTGACGGCGCCTCCCGCGGACGTGTTTATCTTGGATGTGCGCGAACCCTTCGAGTTCAAGCGGGGCCACGTGGAGGGGGCCGTGCACATCCCCCTGGGGGATCTGCGTCGGCGGATGCATGAACTGCCGCGGGATCGTGAGATCTGGGTTTATTGCTTTGTGGGCCAGCGTTCCTATGTGGCCGCCCGGGCGCTCCGCCAGCACGGATTCCGCGCCAAGAATCTGAGCGGGGGCCACCGCAGCTTGCTCATGTGGCAAAAGGCGGCCGCCCTGTCCTAGGAGCGTGCCCCGGAATGCTCCGGTTGTTCCCTTCTTGTGTGGACGGAAGGTTGGGGCTGTCAGGCGGGCCCGTGCTGCCGGCCCCCTGTGCCCGGACGGACAACAAAAAAAGCCTCCCACGGCGTGGGAGGCTTTTTTTGCTGTCTTTTCGACTCAGGCTGCAGCCATGAATCAGCTGGCCGCTTCGCCCTTGGCCTTTTCCAGCTCGGCCTTCAGCTTTTCCACTTCCTGTTTGTATTTTTCGGCCTCTTCCTTGTACTTGGACGCCTCATCGGAGGCCGGGGCGGGAGCCGCTTCCTCTTCTTCTTGCTTCTTTCCGAACGGAAGCTGATCTTTGACTTCGTCGTAACCCAGGTAGGCCGCCATGGCGCCGCCCAGGAGCAGCATCAACGGCACAGCTCCTGCCAGCAGGTGCAGGAACGGACCAAAAAAGATAAAGATCCCTATGATTCCCAAAAACGCTGCGGCAATACCGCCCAAAAACACCTTCATCGTTCTTCCTCCTTCTGTTCCCTGGATGGCTCAACAATTTCTGTTGTCATTGACGCATATCGGGTCCGCTCATCGGCGGGTGCCTGAAAGTGATAAAAATTTCACGTATCCCTTAGCATGGCCCCGGGGCGATTGCAAGGACAAAGTGGGCGCGGCAAGGCGGGTCTTTGGGGTTGACCCCCTTGCTGGCCTTCCGTATATAGAACTGTTTTTCCATCGCCCGACCATCGACCGAGCACGACCCGTAAGGGTCCTTTCCGCGAGAGAGTGGATGAAGAGCATCAACCTGGACGATCTTCTCATCAATATGGAACGGCCCGCCCGCTACACGGGCGGAGAGACCCACGCGCGGCTCAAGGATTTCGATGCCGCCACCATCCGTATGGCCCTGGCCTTCCCCGATGTTTACGAGGTGGGCATGAGCCACTTGGGGCTACACATCCTCTACCACCTCCTGAACGACATGGAAGAGGTCATGGCCGACCGGGTCTACACTCCGTGGCCCGATTTTGAAAGGAGGCTGCGCGAGACGGGCACCCCTCTCTACGGCCTGGAATCCCGCAAGCCGCTCAACCGCTTTCATCTGGTTGGGTTCAGCCTTCAGTATGAGCTGAGTTACACCAACGTTCTGACGATGCTGGACCTGGGTGGCATTCCCCTGAGAAGCGCCGAGCGGGGAAACGAGGATCCCTTCGTGATCGCCGGAGGTCCCTGCGCCTTTAACCCGGAGCCCTTGGCGCCCTTTCTCGATCTGGTCCTTCTGGGTGAGGCCGAAGAAGCCCTCAAAGAACTCTTGGACATGTACCGGCGTTGGCAAGGGGCGGGGGCTTCGCGGCGAGAATTCCTGGAAGAGGTCCGAAAGATCCCGGGAGTGTACGTGCCGGCCTTCTTTTCGGCCCGCTACGACGCTGCCGGGCGCCTGGAAGGGGTCGAGCCCCTGTATGCCGACTACACCCACGTGCGCAAACGGTTAATAACCGATCTGGACCGCGTCTCCCCGCCCCCCTTGGCTCCTTTGGTGCCCCTGGCGGACATTGTCCACAATCGACTGGGCCTGGAGATCGCCCGGGGATGCACCCGAGGATGCCGTTTCTGCCAGGCGGGTTACATCTATCGTCCGGTCAGGGAAAGGGATCCGGTGCAGGTCCTGGAGCGGGCCCAGATGGCGATCGACAGGTCCGGGTTCGAAGAGGTGTCGCTGCTCTCCCTCAGTACGGGCGACTACTGCCAGGTGGGCCCCCTGCTGCGGGCCCTCATGGACGCGGTGGGGGACAAGAAAGTGGCCGTTTCTCTGCCGTCCATGCGGGTGGGCACCCTCACGCAGGACCTGATGCAACAGATCCGCAAGGTGCGAAAGACCGGCTTTACGGTGGCACCGGAAGCGGGCAGCGAGCGGCTTCGGCGGGTGATCAACAAGAACATTTCCGACGCCGATCTGCTCACCACCGCCCGGACCGCCTACGATCTGGGCTGGAACTTGATGAAGCTCTATTTCATGATGGGCCTTCCCACCGAAACCCTGGAGGACCTGGACGCTCTGGCGGCCCTTTCCCTGGAGGTGTGGAAGGCGGGCAAGGCCCGCAAGGGCAAGGTGAATGTGTCCGTTTCCACCTTTGTCCCCAAGCCCATGACCCCTTTCCAGTGGGTGGGCCAAATCTCCAAGGAGGAGATCGAAAGGCGCCTGGCCCATCTCAAGGGGCGGCTCCAAAAGCCCGGCGTGCGCCTCAAGTGGCATGATCCCGATCAAAGCGTTCTGGAAGCGGTCTTTGCCCGGGGAGATCGACGTTTGGCCGACGTGATCGAAGATGCCTGGCGACACGGGGCCCGCTTCGATGGGTGGGCGGAATGGCTGCGGATGGGCACCTGGCTGGAAGCCTTCCAGAGGGCCGGTGTGGATCCGTTTCAACTTGCCCAACGTTCTTTCGAAAAGAATGAGGTATTGCCCTGGGACCACCTGAGCGCCGGTCTGGACAAGGATTTTCTCTGGAAAGAATACGAAAAGGCCCACCGTGAGGACCCCACGGAAGACTGCCGCTGGAATCCATGCAGTCAGTGCGGGGTGTGCGACCACAAGATCGTGCGACCCCATCTGCACAAGGCGGAACCGGCCTTGCGTCCCTCCATGGGCCCTTCGGCCGCGTTGGGTCCGGGCGTTGCGTCAACGTACCGTTTTCGGTACGCCAAATGCGGCCTCGCCCGCTTTCTTGGGCAGCTGGAAGTGGCCAGGTTGTTTGAGCGGGCGTGTCGGCGGTCGCACCTTCCCGTGGTCTTCAGCCAGGGATTTCATCCCCATCCGAAGATTTCCTTTTCGGAAGCCCTGCCTTTGGGCATGGAGAGTGAGGCGGAAGAGGGAACGATCCAACTGGAAAGGGCGGTGCTTCCCTCCCGCATCCAGGAAGTCCTCAACGCCCAACTCCCGGAAGGGCTGCGTGTCCTGCAGGTTCAGGCCGATCGAGCGGGACATGCGCCGCCGCGGGAGCGGCTCATCACGTACCGAGTTTCCCATTTGACCCCCTCCCAAGTGGACTGTATCATCAAAATTTGGCGTTCCCGGCCCCGGCTTCAGTTGGTCAAGAAGACCAAAAGGGGCCAGGCGACGGCGCCTCTGACCCAGGTGGTGGAAAGCCTGGAGCGCCTCGATCCCACGGCCGTCGTCCTGCGCCTGGTGGATCGGCCGGGATTGCACTTCCGGCCCCAGGCCGTGTTGGAACAAATGATGGCGGATTCCGCACCCCTTTCCGGGGCGGCTCGCGTGTGCAAAGTGTCCGTGGATCCGCTGGAGTCCTAGATATGGCTGCGGAACTCATCATCAACGCCGACTTCTACGAAACCCGCGTGGCCCTGATAGAAAACAGCCAGGTGGCCGAGCTCTATATCGAGCGGGCTTCCGATTTGGGAATCGCGGGCAATATCTACAAGGGCCGGGTCGTGCGCGTCCTCCCGGGCATGCAGGCCGCCTTCGTGGACATCGGCCTGGAAAAGGCCGCCTTTCTCTATGTGAGCGACGTGCATCACCCGCTGGTGGAGATGGAACAGATCTTCCAAACCGAGCCAGACGGTGTGCCGGACGCCGGGCCCTCGGAGGCTTTGGCGGAGGTGCAGGAAGCGGACGGTCCCGCCAACGGCAGACACTGTGTGGACGTGCCCATCGAGGATCGCCTGCAGGAGGGCCAGGAGATCCTGGTGCAGGTGGCCAAAGAACCTTTGGGAAACAAGGGCGCCCGTATCACCACCCACGTGACCCTGCCCGGGCGCAACCTGGTCCTCATGCCCCTGATGGACCACGTGGGCGTGTCCCGTCGAATCGAGGATGAAAAGGAACGAAAGCGTCTGCGGGATCTGGTGCTTGCCATCAAGCCAGCCCATTGCGGGTTCATCGTTCGAACGGCCGCCGAAGGAGAAGAGCTGGAAAAGATCCAGGCGGAAATGGATTTCCTGCTCAAGCTCTGGAACAACATCCAGCGCCGTGCCGAAACCGCCTCGGCGCCCTCCCTGGTCTACCGCGATCTGGACATCACGCTGCGTGCCGTGCGGGATCTGTTTACCAAGGAGGTGGACCGTCTGGTCGTGGACAACGAGGCAGAATACCGCAAGATCTTGCAGTTTGCGGACACCTTCATGCCTTCGCTCAAGAGCGCCGTGGAGCTCTACGACGGCACGGAGCCCATCTTCGACGCCTACGGCATCGAGATGGAGGTCCAGCGGGCCTTGGGCAAGAAGGTGTGGCTCAAATCCGGAGGCTACATCATCATCGAGGCCACCGAGGCCCTCACGGCCATCGACGTCAACACCGGCCGCTATGTGGGAAAACGCAACCTGGAGGAAACCATCCTCAAGACCAACCTGGAGGCGGTCAAGGAGATCGCCTGCCAGCTTCGGCTTCGCAACATCGGCGGCATCATCATCATCGATTTCATCGACATGGAAAAGGAGGCCAACCGGGAGAAGGTCTTCAACGCCCTCAAGGAGGCGGTCAGAAAGGACAAGAGCAAGACCAACATCCTGCGCATGTCGGAACTGGGTCTCATCGAGATGACCCGTAAGAGGACGAAAGAAAGCATCGGACGTCTCTTGTGCGAACCGTGCTTTTATTGCGAAGGGGAAGGGCATCTCAAGTCCACCCAAACCCTGTGCTACGAGATTCTGAGAGAACTGCAGAGGGATCAAGGGGACTTTTTCGGGCGCAACGTTCTGATTCGAGTCCATCCCCAGGTGGCGGCACGACTGCTGGACGAGGAACGCACGGCCTTGGAGCGCCTGGAAGAGAAGCTCCACGCCTGCTTCCAGGTGCAGGGAGAACGCCACTTTCATCTGGAACAATACGAGATCGCCCCATTGGAAAGCTGAATGGGCGGTGACCGCTCAGCAGATGGCAACGCTCAAACAGACAAGGAAGACGGACAACCGGTGATTCAAGCCACGATCATTCGGGATGCCCTGGACCGGCACAAGACCCTGCGGTGGGTGGTCTACAGCCTGATCATCGGAGTGGTGAGCGGGCTGGGTGCCTGCGCCTTCTTTTTCCTCCTGGAATGGGGCAAGTACTTCTGCCTGGAGTATCTGGCCGGCTATTCGGTGGCCAAGCCGGCGGGCGAACAATTGGTTCATCTGGAGCCCGCCGCCACCTTCCGCCGATGGGCACTTTTACTGCTGCCCACCGTGGGAGGGCTTCTTTCTGGGTGGATCGTCTACACCTGGGCGCCGGAAGCGGAAGGGCACGGAACAGACGCCCTGATCGATGCCTTCCACAACAAACAAGGTATCGTTCGTACGCGAGTCCCTTACATTAAGAGCGTGGCCTCCATCATCACCCTGGCCACGGGCGGTAGCGCGGGCCGGGAAGGACCCATCGCCCAGATCGGAGCGGGGTTCGGATCCTGGGTGGCGAGGACCCTCAACATGACGGTGCGGGAGCGGCGGCTCATGCTTCTGGCCGGATGTGCCGCGGGCTTGGGCGCCATCTTCCGCGCCCCTCTGGGGGGAGCGCTGACCGCCATCGAGGTGCTGTATCGGGAAGATTTTGAGACCGAGGGGATCGTTCTGTGCATCATGTCCTCGGTGGTGGCCAACGCCCTTTTTACCAGCATTTTCGGCCACCAGCCCATCTTTGAAACTCCGCAGATAACGTTCGTACAACCGGTGGAACTGCTCTTCTACGCAGCGCTGGGGCTGGTGTGCGTTCCCTTCGGCTGCGCCTATGTGAAGATCTTCTACGGGATGCGGGACTACTTTTTTCGCCGTCTTCCCCTGAAAAAAGCCCACATCACCGCGCTGGGTGGTCTCATGGTGGGGCTGCTGGGGCTCTGGCACCCCGAAGTGCTCTGCGGCGGATACGGAATCATTCAAAAAGCCCTACTCGGCCAGATGCCCATCACGTTCATGTTGGTCCTGGCCATCCTGAAGATCTTCGCCACCTCCTTTACCATCTCGTCCGGCGGCAGCGGCGGCGTCTTCGGCCCTTCCCTTTTTATCGGAGCCATGCTCGGAGGAGTGGTGGGCCAGATTTCCCATCAGTATTACCCCGAACTGGTGACCAACCCGGGAGCCTTCGCCCTGGTGGGCATGGGGGCCTTTTTTGCCGGCGTGGCCAAGGCCCCGATCGGCGCCCTGCTCATGGTCTGTGAGATGACCGGCGGCTACGCTCTGGTGCCTCCGCTCATGTTCAGCTCCGTTATCGCGGTGCTGCTGTCCGGTGGCTGGGGCTTGTATGAAAAGCAGGTTCTCAACAAGTTCCATTCCCCGGCCCACCGCGCCGATGCGGTCATCAACGTGCTCCAGACCCTCAAGGTCAATGACATCTATCGGCGCCAGGCCCCCGTGACCAGCCTGCCGGAAGACATGACCTTTGCCAATTTCAAACGCCTCTTGGTCCGAACGCGGGAATCCTTCTTTCCCGTGGTGGACGATTCCTTCCGCCTCAAGGGCATCCTGTCGCTGCCCGACTTGCGATCCATCTTCTTTGAGGATTCCCTGGCGGAGCTGCTGGTGGTCGGCGAGTTGGCCTCGCCGCCTGTGAGCGTGGACATCGAGGACAGCCTCTATGATGCCCTCATCAAATTCTTGAAATCCGGGTATGGGCGGATCCCCATCGAGGATCCCCAGACCGGGGTGGTGGGCGTGCTGCGCCTGGAAGAGCTCATGGAGGCCTACCACAAGGAGATTCAGCGACTGAAGGAAGACTGAGAGGGGGGATCTGAGAACATGCCAGGTCGCCCTTTGGGGCGTGCGCACGTCAACGCCCCAGCCCAAACGGGGCCCATGGGTTTCGAGCCATCTTTTTAGGGGAATCCGGAAACGCCCCCTTTCGGTGGCCGGCTTTTTGGTTCAGGGGGGTCAACGCGAAGCAACGTCCATGTCCCAGTTCTGGTGGAGGAAACCATGAAACGAAAAGACACCCTGTCGCAGAAGCTCTTCCACAGGGCGGAACAAGTTATACCCGGGGGCGTCAACAGCCCGGTCCGTTCGGGCCGCTCAGTGGGCGTCTCACCCTTTTTCGTCAAGAACGCGCGGGGCTGCCGTCTGGAAGACGAAGACGGCAACATCTTTATCGACTACGTGGGGTCCTGGGGCCCGCTCATTGCCGGGCACGCCCACCCGGAGGTGGTGGAGGCGGTGCGCCAGGCCGCCACTCGCGGGACTTCCTACGGCATCCCCTGCCGGCTGGAAGTGGACATGGCGGAGAAGGTGGTTTCCATGGTGCCCTCCGTGGAGAGCGTGCGCATGGTCAATTCCGGTACGGAAGCCACCATGAGCGCCATTCGCCTGGCGCGCGGGTACACGGGCCGGCCCAAGCTCATTAAATTCGACGGCTGCTACCACGGCCACAGCGACTGCTTGCTCGTGAAGTCCGGTTCCGGCCTGGCCACCCTGGGCATTCCGGGAAGCCCGGGAGTCCCGGAGGAGATCGTGGCCCACACCCTCTCCCTTCCCTACAACGACCTGGATGCTGTGGAGGAAGCCTTTCGAAAAATGGGCGACCAGATCGCCTGCGTGATCGTGGAGCCGGTGGCCGGCAACATGGGGACCGTTCCGCCGGCTCCGGGCTTCCTGGAGGGGCTGCGGCGGCTGTGCGATGCCCATGGGGTGGTGCTCATCTTCGACGAGGTCATCACCGGATTTCGGTTGGCCCCGGGCGGGGCCCAGGAACGGTTCGGCGTCCTGCCCGATCTCACCTGCCTGGGCAAGATCATCGGCGGCGGCCTTCCCGTGGGAGCCTACGGGGGGCGGCGGGAGATCATGGACCACATCGCCCCCGGCGGAAACGTGTACCAAGCGGGCACCCTGTCCGGGAATCCCCTGGCCATGGCGGCGGGCTGGACCATGCTCAACATCCTGAGCCGCGATGGGGTCTATGAGACCCTGGAAGACAGCGCCGCCTACCTGGAGGCGGGGCTTCGCCGCGCGGCGGCCGATGCGGGAGTGCCGGTGACCATGAATCGGGTCGGATCCATGGGATGCGCCTTCTTCAGCCCGGAACCCGTTCGCGACTTTGATTCCGCCTTGAAGTCCAACACGGAAGCCTACGGCATCTACTTCCGGGAAATGCTGGCCCGGGGCGTCTACCTGGCGCCGTCCCAATTCGAATGCTTTTTCGTAGGGCTCGCCCACGACCGCGAGGCGCTGGATCAGACCATCCAGGCGGCCCGGGAGGCCTTTCAGGCGGTTCAAATCGCCCTGGGACTCTGAAAAATGCGTTGACTTGGTTGGGGGCCTATGCTAGGTAGTCTGTGATATTTTACACGAAGTGGCCGATGAAAGATGAAACGAAAAAATTGCTGAAACAGGTGGGACTGGCGAGCACGCTGGGCCTTTCCGTCGCCTTTGCCATCTTCATCGGCGCGGGACTGGGTTTCTGGCTCGATTCCACGCTGGGAACCTTTCCCTGGTTGACGCTGGTCTTTTTGATTATGGGTGTCGTGGCTGGCTTCCGAAACTATTACCGGTTCATGCGGAAGCAGCAGCGAGAAGACGAACGAAAGCCATAGGAGCCTTTGCGAGCCTATCTGCAAGATGAGAAGCTGGTTCGGCGCATTGAGCTTGTGAATGTGATCTTTCTCTTGATCGCCTTCTTGGCGGCGCTCCTGTGGTTCTCCAAGAAGCAGGTTTTGGGGGTGGTTCTGGGAGGTGCTACGGTCACGGCCAGCTTCCGAGTGATGGGCTGGCAGTTGCGCCGGGCCTTGGCCAACCCTCGTCGGGTTCCCAGTAAGGGCGTGCTTTTCGTCAAGTACTATGTGCGTTTTCTGGGGACGCTCTTTGTGGTCTTTGCCATCATCTACTACGGCTGGGTCGATCCAGTGGCCTTCTTGGTGGGCCTGTCGTCGGTGATGGTCAGCATCGTTGTGGTGGGGCTGCAGCAAGCCTTGAATGTGATGCTCAAGGGGGAAAGGTAAGCTATGGAACACCCGGTTCTGTTTCTCAGTTTACTGTTGGAAAAGTTGGGGCTGCCCGTGGCTCACAGCGCGGAAGAAGCCCACACTTTCTTGGAGCAACTCCTTCAGCCCCATGTGACCTACACGTGGGTGGTTGCCATCGTGCTGTTGCTTCTGGCCAAGTTGGCGGTGAGCCGCCTGGAGCTGGTCCCCTCCGGAGGGCAGAACTTTTTTGAGCTGGTGATCACGGGCATTGAAGACTTCATGGTCGGCATCACCGGGGAAGAAGGTCGGTTTGCCTTCCCGCTCATCGCCACCTTGGGGTTTTTCATCCTCTTGAGCAACTACATGGGCATGATCCCCGGCTTCTTCGCGCCCACGTCCAATCTCAACACCACGCTTGCGTGCGCCATCATCGTCGTGTTCTACACCCATGTCATCGGCGTGAAGTTTCATGGGGCCAAATACATCAAGCACTTTATGGGGCCCATCTGGTGGTTGATCCCGCTCATCTTTCCCATCGAGCTCATCGGGCACGCCGCCCGCGTTCTGAGTCTTTCCATTCGTCTCTTTGGGAATATCTTCGGCGAAGAGCTGGTTCTGGCCATTCTCTTCTTCCTGGCCGGCCTTTACCTGGCGCCCCTGCCCATCATGTTCCTGGGCCTGTTTACGGGCTTCGTGCAGGCGTTCATCTTCTGTCTGCTTTCATGCATGTACTTCGCGGGCGCCATTGAGGAGGCCCACTGATCATCATGGCGGTAGCGGTTGGAGGAAGGCCGCATATATAAAATCCCCAATTCAAATCCACTACATTCAAGGAGGTTGTGTCGATGTCTAGAAAGGTTAGTTTTCTCACGACGTTGTTGGTGCTCGGGTTGACCACGGTGGCCTTTGCCGCGGAAGCCGGCTCGCCGGAGAAGGTGGAAGGCATTCGTTTCTTCGTCTATTCCGCCATCGCTGCCGGCTTTGGTATCGCCATCGCCGCTTTCGGAACGGGTCTGGGCCAGGGCATGGCCGTGAAGAGCTCGGTGGAAGGCGTGGCCCGCAATCCCGAGGCCTCCGGTAAGATCACTGTGACCATGATGATCGGTCTGGCCATGATCGAGTCGCTGTGTATCTACGCGCTCGTCATCGCCCTGATTCTCATTTACGCCAACCCGGTCTCCAAGCTCATTCAGGGCTTCGTGGGGCTGGCCGCTCACTAAGCGTGGGCCCCGTTGAGGCTGAATCGCTCCAGGACCGGGCCTCTTGGGGGCCCGGTCCCATTTGTTCCCAGCGGTTTGGCCTTCTTTTCAGGGAACCAATGTGAATAAGGGCACAACGTTGGGCCGCTTCACGTTCACAATGCACAGGTTCCAATGGGACCGACAATGAGGGTTGAGGATGAAGTTTGCCAAGATCCCCATGGCGACCATCAACCGCCTGTCCGTTTACATGCGCACGCTTCAGGAATTGCTGGAAGAAGACGTGGAGGTCATTTCCTCTGAGCGCCTGGCCAAGCAGTGCGGGGTCAATCCGGCCCAGATCCGCAAGGACTTGGCCTATTTCGGCGAGTTCGGCGTCCGGGGCGTGGGCTATCACGTGGCGGACCTGGTCAATCAGATCAAGGAGATCCTGGGGCTCAGCCGGACCTGGAACCTGGCCATGGTGGGGCTGGGCAACATCGGCTCGTCCCTCATCCGACACGGCAACTTCGTCAAGCACGGATACATCTTCACGGCGGCCTTCGATGTGGATCCCCAGAAGGTGGGGAAAAAGCTTCCCAACGGTCTTGTTGTCAATCACGTGGATGAGCTGGAAGAGGTGATTCGAGAGCGGGACGTGCACATCGGTGTGATCGCCACCCCGGCCGGTGCCGCCCAAAGCGTGGCCAACCAGCTCATTTTGGCCGGTATCAACGGCATCTTGAATTTCGCACCGGTGCAGATCCAGGTCCCCGATTGCTGCCACGTGGAAAACGTGGATTTCACCATCAAGCTGGACTGCATCGCCTACCATTTGTCCACCGGCGTCTAACGCCTTCCGGAGCGCTGAGGCGGATTCTGCCCGCCCAAGACGAGTCTCATCTTCTTTGTTTCAGCTCCGCCAGGGCTCGAGCTGTATGGGATGTTCCCTTGCAAGCCAGTTCGGCCGGCGTTCCCTGGGCCACGATGCGCCCCCCACCCGGGCCTCCCTCGGGGCCCAGATCGATCACGTAATCGGCACAGGCAATGAAAGGCAGGTGGTGTTCCACCACGAGCACCGTATGGCCCTTCTGGACCAGGCGGCGCAGGATCCACACCAGTCGCTCCACATCGTGCAGGTGGAGCCCGCGGGTGGGTTCATCCAGGATGTAGAGGGTGTGTCCCCGGGTGCGTCGCCCCAGTTCCCGTGCCAGGCGGATCCGCTGGGCCTCTCCGCCGGAAAGCGTGTTGGCGGGCTGGCCCAAACGCAGATAGTCCAGGCCCACATCGGCCAGCACCTGCAGGCGGCGTCGTATGGCGGGCAGGTTCTGAAAAACCTCCAGCGCCTGGGAGATGGTCATTTGGAGCACATCGGCGATGGAGTGGCCCTTGAAGCGGACGTCCAGGGTCGCCTCGTCGTAGCGGCTCCCGCGGCACGTCGGACAGGTGACGTACACATCGGGAAGCAGCACCATGTCGATGCGCTGGCGTCCCTCGCCTTGGCACGTCTCGCACCGGCCGCCCGGGGTGTTGAAAGAGAAACGCTCAGGCCGGTAGCCCCGGGTCTTGGCTTCGGGCAGGTTGGCAAAGAGGTTGCGAATCAGGTCGAAGACGCCGGTATAGGTGGCGGGTATGGACCGCGGTGTGGTGCCGATGGGGGCGGGGTCCACCAGGACCACGCCCTGCAGGTTGTGGATGCCCTCCAGAGCGTCGAAAGGAAGGGCCGTCATGGTGCTACGGTGCAGGAGGTTCCGCACGGCCGGGTAGAGCGTGTCTCGGACCAGGGTGGTCTTGCCCGATCCGGAAACCCCCGTGACGCATGTGAGGCCATGGAGGGGGAAGGTGACCGTCACGTCCCGAAGGTTGCGGCCCCGGGCTCCGCGGAGTTGCAGTGTGTTCCCGTTGCCATCGGCCGGCCCCTTGGGTGGCCCATGGGAAAAACCCAATCTTCGGGCACCGGAGGCGAATTGGGCGGTCAGCGATTGGGTGCATCGGCCGAGCCCGTCCGGATGGCCGCTGTAGAGCACGCGTCCGCCCTCCGTACCGCCTCCCGGCCCCAGGTCCACCACCCAGTCCGCCCACCGGAGGATTTGCAGATCGTGTTCCACCAGTAGGACCGTATTGCCGGCGGTGCGAAGCCGGGAGAGGGTTCGCAGAAGTCGCCGGCGGTCTCTGGCGTGAAGCCCCACGCTGGGTTCGTCCAACAGATAAAGCACGCCGGAAAGGGGGCTGTTGAGCTGCTGGGCCAGGCGCAGCCTTTGGGCCTCTCCGCCGGAAAGCGTCCAGGCCCCGCGGCCCAGAGGCAGATAGTCCAATCCCAATTGGAAGAGCGCCTCCACGCGTTGCAGGATTTGGTGGCGGGGTCCGGAAACCACCGCCTCCAGGGAGGGTTCTACCGCCAATTCCTGGAGCCATCGGCGAAAAGCGCCCAGATCCATGGCGCTCACCTCTCCAAGGGAACGCCCACCCAGGCGCACGGAGCGTGCCCGATCGTTCAGCCGCGTCCCTTGGCAGGCCTCACAGGGCGCTGCTTCCCCTGGGACGAGGGTGATCCTGGATGATCGGGCCTTGCGTGTCCCTTGGAGACACCCCAGCCCCTGACATTGGGGACAGGCGCCCTCGGGATGAAAGTGGGAAAAGAGACGGGGTGTGGGCTCCGGAGCCGTCCATCCGCATCGGCTGCACACCCGATTCTGGGAAAAGGAGAGCTCCGGGCCGTCCACAACGGCCACCACCACCCGCCCGTTCCCGAGCTGTGCGGCCAGTTCCAGGGAGCCTGTCAGACGGCGGGAGGCATCGTCTTTGAGGATCAGGCGATCCACCACCACCTGGATTGGGTAGGTCTTGCGCCTGGGAAGCGCGGGAAGGGGATCGAGCAGGTAGATCTTGTCCTCGAAGCGAATGCGGGCAAAACCTTCCCGGCGAAGCCTCGCCAGGGTTTTGGCCAGTTGCGCGTGGGGTGCGGGCTCCAGAGGTGCCAGGACCAGGAAGCGACTGCCGGCCGGCAGGCGCAACACCTCCTGGGTCATCTCTGGGATGGTGTGGGCGCGAATGGGAAGGTGGCAGGCGGGGCAGACCATGGTGCCCAGCCGCGCATAGAGGATCCTCAGAAAATCGTGGATCTCCGTGACGGTCCCCACGGTGGAGCGGGGATCGGCAGGGAGCCGTTTGTGCTCGATGGCGACCGTGGGCTGGAGCCCCTCGATGCTATCCGCGTCCGGCCTTTCGTGACGCCACAGGGAGCCCAGGGTGAAGTGGGAGGCGGGCAGGAAGGCGTCCAGGTACCGGCGGCACCCTTCGGCGTGGAGCACATCGAAGGCCAAGGTGGACTTGCCGGACCCACTCACTCCCGTCACCACGATCAGGGCGTCCTTGGGAAGGTCCAGATCGATGTCCTTCAGATTGTGCTGGCGGGCACCCCGGATGCGGATCACTCGTTGCCGCCCCTTTCCTTCCATGGTTCCGGTCTTGCTGATGTCAACAAGGGGTGCCGTCTTCGCGTTTCCACAGGGCGCGGGAGCGCGCCATGGAGACGGCGGCTCGGATGGCATGAAGCAGGCTGGAAGGCCGTGCTTTTCCCTGGCCCGCAATGTCGTAGGCGGTGCCGTGATCCACGGAGGTGCGAACGATGGGCAGCCCCAGGGTCACATTGACCGCCTCGTCGAAGTGGACCAGCTTGACGGGGATGAGTCCCTGATCGTGGTACATGGCCACCACGGCATGGAACTCCCCCTGGTACGCTCGGGTGAAAACGGTGTCCGGCGGATAGGGGCCCAACACGCGGCAAGGCCGGCAGAGCCTGTCCACCGAGCGCACCACCGGCTCGATGATGTCCTTGTCCTCGGTGCCGAAACGGCCGGCTTCTCCCGCGTGGGGATTAAGGCCCGCAACGGCCAGCCGAGGGCGCCGGATACCGAAATCCCGCTGCAGGGCCTCCAGACTGATCCTTATGGTCTCTTCGAGGGACGGGGCCATGAGCCTTTCCGGTACCTGGCGCAGGGCGCAGTGGATGGTCACCAGGGCCACGCGCAGCCGGGGGCCCGCCAGCATCATCACAACCCGGGAAGCGCCGCACAGGTGCTGGAGAAATTCCGTGTGGCCGGGAAAGGAAAAGCCGTTTCGGTGCAAGGCTTCCTTGTTGATGGGGCCTGTCACCACGGCGCCCACCTGCCCCTGAAGGGCCAGGTGGGCAGCCGTTTCAATGTAGTCGATGGTCGCCCGGCAGGCTTGGGCGGATGGGCGCCCATAGGGGATCTGGGATTCGTCCAGGCGGCTCGGGCGAAAGACCGGGATGGCTTTCTCTTGAGAGGCGATTTCGCTCACATCCGTAACCGGCCGAAAGGCCAGAGGGGCCCCCAGCAGGCGCGCCGCTCGCCTCAAGGCGCTCAGATCGCCCATGACCAGAGGACGGCAGGCGTGCGTGACGCCGGGGTCCGCCAGGGCTCGCACCAGCACCTCCGGCCCCACTCCGCAAGGGTCGCCCATGGTGAGAGCGATCAGCGGTCGGTCGGACAACTCAGCGGCCATGGCTTTCTCTCCAAGTTCAGATGGCCAGCATGCGCTCCACGGCCTGGAGGGCCTTCAACCGGATCGGCTCCGGCACCTCAATGCGCGGCGTGAGGGTCTCCAGGCTTTGGCGCACGTCCGCCAGGGAGGTCTTCTTCATGTCGAGACAGACCATCTCTTCCGAGACCGGGATGAGGGTCTTGTCCGGATTGTCCCGTCGCATGGGATGGAGAATCCCCACTTCGGTGCCGATCAGGAAGGTGTGGTGATCGCTTTCCCGCACGTAGCGCAGCATACCCGAGGTGCTGGTGACCACGTCCGCCAGATCCAGAACCTCCGGGCGGCATTCCGGATGGGCGAGAAAAAGGGCCTCTGGATGTTGTGCCTTGCGTTTGAGAACCGTGTCCGCCCGCAGGCTGTGGTGCACGGGGCAGTAGCCCTTCCAGTAGAGGATCTGCTTGGACGTGTGGCGTGCCGCATAGAGGGCCAGGTTCTGGTCCGGGATCATGTAGAGCGTGTCCGCCTGGGCAAAGGAAGCGACCACCTGATTCACGTTGGCCGACGTGCAGCAGGTGGTGCTTTCGGCTTTGACCTCCGCCGTGGAGTTCACATAGGTGATGATGGGTACGCCCGGGTGCGCTTCGGCCACGCCCCGCACGTCCTGGGCCTTGATCATGTCTGCCATGGCGCAGCCGGCCTGGACGTTGGGCAGCAGCACGGTCTTGTCGGGATTGAGAATCGCCGCCGTTTCCGCCATGAAGTGAACACCACAAAAGACAATCACCCGGGCGTCCGTTTCCGTCGCCCGGCGGCTCAACTCCAGTGAATCTCCCGTCAGGTCGGCGATTTCCTGTATCTCGGCGGGCTGGTAGTTGTGCGCCAGAATGATCGCCTTTCGGGCTTCCTTGAGCTCAGCAATGGCATTTTTCAGGTCTTGCTTTTCGTTCATGGGGTCTTCCCTTTCTCACTTGGATATGGCCCGTTGGAGGGCTGAGATCTCAGCGGGTTGCAATGGGCGTCCCGCGGGATCGATGACAAGGGTCTGTGGGTCCACGGACAACTGGAAAAGATCGGCGGGCAGCGAGGGCATCTCCCTGTGATGGGTGAGCCGAATCCGGTTGACGTTTCCCAAAGCGTCTCGAACTTCCATCTGCCAGACCCGGTAATCTTGCCTCTGGATCCACAGGCGAAGGGACTGCACATTGGGGTCCTCTGCGCGGGGGCGCAGGGTCAGTACCGCCATCTCGTCCGTGGAGGCCTTGGTGTCCAGACTCACATGGAAGGTGTCCGAAAGGTCAAAGGTCCCTTCCAGGAGGGTTCGCATGATGGGCGATCGGCGCATCTGTTGGGCGTCGAACAGAGAAACTTGTTTCTCTTCGGGCAGATAGAGCCAGGCCACGTCTCCGACGGTCACAAAGACCTGCCGGTCCGGTTCCGTGTATTCCCATCGCATGCGGTTCGGTTTCTGAAAGTAGAAGATACCGCGGGCTTCCGTGGTGATGCTGGAAGCGGCCACCGAGGTGGTCCACTGGGTGAAATCCGCCGTGTAGGCGCTCATGGCGTGGTAGCGCGCTTGGGTGTGCCGGAGGATGTCCCGCACGGTGGCGGGGGAACCGGTGTCTGCGGTGGCCTTTGGGGGAGCGGTCACCAGCAGTGCGACGGCCGTCAACAAGAAAAGGAAGAGGATTGGATCGCGCTTTCGATTCATGGGGCCTTCCGCGCTTGGCTCAGGTGTTGAAATCTTCCCGGGGAACCAGGACCTCTCGGGGCTTGCTGCCATCGGAAGGCCCCACGATGCCTTGCTGTTCCATGATCTCGATCATGCGCGCCGCCCGGTTGTAGCCGATCCGCAAGCGACGTTGGATCATGGAAATGGAGGCCTGGCGGCTTTCCACCACCAGCCGCACGGCCTCTTCGTACTTCTCGTCCAGATCGTCTTCGGGGATGTCCTGGCCGGCTTCGGGATCGTCGAAGTTCACCCGCTCCGCCATGGGATCGGCGTCCAGCTCCTGTTCCTTCCAGAAGGACGTGATCCTTTCCACCTCGGTGTCCGAGACGAAAGCGCCTTGGATCCGTTGCAGTTTGGCCGTTCCCGGAGGCAAGAAAAGCATGTCGCCGGAGCCGAGCAGGGATTCCGCCCCGTTGGTATCCAGGATCGTGCGGGAGTCCACCTTGGATGAAACCTGAAAGGAGATGCGGGTGGGGATGTTGGCCTTGATGATTCCGGTGAGCACGTCCACCGACGGACGTTGAGTCGCCAGGACCAGGTGGATACCGGCTGCCCGGGCCATTTGAGCCAGCCGGGTGATGTATTCTTCCACTTCCCGGGAGGCCACCATCATGAGGTCCGCCAGCTCATCGATCACCACGACGATGTAGGGCAGGTGGTGATGGTCCAGAACCGTTCCATTGGCCGTTTCCGAGGCCTCCCCCTGGTGGAGCTCCTTGCGTGGATCCGCCTTGGCCATCAGCCGGTTATAGCTTTCGATGTTGCGCACGTTCTTATCGGCCAAGAGTTTGTAGCGCAGCTCCATTTCCTGGACCACCCAGCGAAGGGCCCGGGTGGCCATCTTGGGTTCGGTCACCACGGGATGGAGCAGGTGGGGGATCTTTTCGTAGCTGCTCAACTCGATTCGTTTGGGATCGATCATGAGCAGCCGCAGGGTTTCGGGTGTGTTGCGGTAGAGCAGGCTCAGGAGCATGGCGTTGATGCAGACGGACTTTCCGGTTCCCGTGGCTCCGGCGATGAGCAGGTGGGGCATGCGCGTCAGGTTGGTCACCACCGGCTGGCCGGTGATGTCTTTTCCCAGAGCCAGGGTGAGCGGAAAGGTGGAGGATACGAAGGGCTTGGATTCGATGATGGATCGCAAGGAGACGGACGCCCGGTGTTCATTGGGGATTTCGATGCCGATGGCCGCCTTGCCCGGAATGGGAGCCACCACACGGACGCTCTCGGCCTTCAGGCCCATGGACAGGTCGTCGGCCAGCCCGACGATCCGGCTGATCTTGATGCCGGGGGCCGGGGCGTATTCGTACATGGTGATCACGGGCCCCGGACTGATCCCCACCACCTGGCCCTGCACACCGAAATCGGCCAGTTTCTCCTCCAGCACCCGGGCCTTCTCCTCCAGGAAGGTGGGGTCCGGCTGGGCCACTTCGCTGTCGTAGAAATCCAGGAGTTTGATGGGCGGAAGCGCATATTTTCCCGAAGCCGCCGCCAGTTGCACCGGTTTGTCACCCTTTGGCCTCTGAGGGGAAACGGCGGCGGACGGCTCGGGCTTCCGGGAGACCGGCCTCTGGGCTTGGCGACGTGGTTTGACACGCTGGGCTTTGGGGGCCGTGGCCTTTGAACGTGCCTTTCGTTCCCGCATCCGAGGAACCAGGGATGCCATTTGGGCACCCAGCCATCGAAGAGCGTTAAAGAGCAACCGACCGGCGGCTCGAAGCGAAAAGGGGGTGGACAGGATGAGAGCTATGAGAAAGAGGGCTCCCATCAAGATATGAGCGCCCAGGTCGTTGACGCGGGCCCTGAGGAACGCGGCCATGAGCGCCCCGAGTTGCCCACCGGGCAAGACCTGGGTGCCCAGGAAGGTGATCTTGGCAGCGTGCAGGGAGGCCAGGCCGATGAGGCTCAAGACCAGTAGGATCAACCCCAGAACCTGGATCCGCCCATAGGGCAGGGGATTCCTCCCGCGCAGGAACGCATATCCGAGCCATAAGCCGACGGCCGGCAGGGCATAGGCCCCCACACCCAAGACAAAGAGCAGGCACCAGGCCAGGTTGGCACCCAAGGCGCCCACCCAGTTGTGGGGTGGCTTCTGGGCGGTGGTCGATCCGAAGAAGGTGGGATCCGCCGGATTGAAAGACACCAGACTGCATCCCACCAGGATGGTCGCCGTCAGGATGATGAGGGCCCAGATTTCTCGCTTCTTGTGTTCCACCGAAAAGACTCCCTGGGAGTTGCTCGGAAAAGGATGCGCCGGTCAAGACGCCGGTAAATTTCCATTCCCTTCGCGGCCGCGGGGCTTGAGCCCTGCGGAAGACGACCTGATGAGGTGCCGGACTGGCTGCACCATGCGGGCAAAGGGCGCAAACCCGGCTGTTGACCAGCCTGAGTGGGCAGGGCACGGCCCCAAAGGCCGGAAAGGGCCAGGCGGGACCTTTTCCTGCAGCCTCCTAGATCTCCACCACGATGGGATAGATGAAGGGGCGCCGCTCCAGCACCTTCTGGAAGAAGCGTTTCAGCTCCCGGCGGATCTCCAGCTGGAAATCGCCGCAATCCATCATCTCACCTTCCGCCTGATAGCGTTCCAGCACATCCAGGATGAGGCACTTGGCCCCGTCCAGGATCTCCGGCTTGGTCTCTTCCAAGATAAAGCCCCGGCTGACCACGTCGGGGCCGTTGAGCACCTCCCGGTGCTCTTTGTTGATCACCAGCGTGACCAGCACCATGCCGTCCTCGGACAAGTGACGCCGATCCCGAAGGACCAAATCGCACACGTCCCCCACGCCCTTGCCGTCCACGAAGACCCGGCCCGTTTCCGCTTGTTTTTCAACGATGGCCCGTCCGTTCAGAAAGGTGATGGAGTCGCCGTTTTCCAGGATGAAACAGTTTTGCGGCGAAAGACCGACCTGCTGGGCCAACTTTTTGTGTTTGACCAGGTGGCGGTATTCCCCGTGGATGGGCACGAAATAGGTGGGCCGCACCACGTTGAGCATCATCTTGAGTTCTTCCCGATAGGCATGACCGCTCACATGAATGTCCTTGACCTGCTCATGGATCACCTCGGCGCCCTGCCGATACAGATGATTGATGATGTTCTGGATGGCCCGTTCATTGCCCGGGATGAACTTGGAACTCAGGATGATCGTGTCCCCTTCCTTGATGGACAGCTTCCGGTGCACGTTGAAGGCCATGCGGGTCAACGCGCTCATGGGCTCACCCTGGCTGCCCGTGGTCAGCATGAGAACGCGATGGTCCTCCAGACGCTGCAATTCCGCCAAGGTGGCTTCGCTGTCCGGATCGAAATCCAGGTAACCCAGCTCACGGGCGATCCGCACATTGGTCACCATGGACTTGCCACTGAAAAAGACCTTCCGATCGAATTCACGCGCCAGATGGAGTACCTGTTGAATGCGGTGCAGATTGCTGGCGAAGACCGCCACAATGATCCGCCCGGAGCATTCCCGGAAGATCTGGCGAAAGGTCTGTCCGATGTCCCGTTCTGACAGTGTATAGCCTTCCCGTTCCACGTTGGTGGAATCGGAAAAGAGGGCCAGCACCCCCTGTTCCCCGTAGTGGCCGAAGCGCGCCAAATCCAGCCGGCGGCCATCGATGGGGGTCTGGTCCAGTTTGAAGTCGCCCGAATGGATGAGGACTCCCTGGGGAGTGCGGATGGCCAGACCCACACCGTCCGGTATGCTGTGGCAGACCCGGATGCCCTCGATCTCGAAGGGGCCGATACGGAAAGGGTGGCGGGGTTGCACCGTGTGCAGAACGGTTCTTTCCAGGAGCTTGTGCTCCCTCAGCTTTTCCTCCACCAGGGCCAGCGTCAGCCGGGTGGCGTAGATGGGAATGGGAAATTCTCGAATGAGAAAGGGGATGGCCCCGATGTGATCCTCGTGGCCGTGGGTGATCACCAGGGCCTTCACCTTGTCACGGTTTTCCCGAAGATAGGTGAAATCCGGGATGACGATATCGATCCCCAGCATGTCTTCTTCGGGAAACATGAGGCCCGCATCCACCACCAAGATGGTGTCCCCATACTCCACCACCATCATATTGAGGCCGATCTCGCCCAATCCACCCAGGGGAACGACCTTGAGGGGCAAACGGGATGTGTCCGTGGAATTCATGACGCCGCCGAGCGCACCTCCCTGGTTGAAGTTTCGGCCTCCAAGACACCACCCTCCCGGGTCGTCAGGTATTGACGAATGGCTTCCCGCACGAGAAAGATCACCTTGTCGCGATCCTCAATGGAAAAGCCTTGTGTTTCAATGGGATGGCCAATGGTCATGCGGATGCGGCCCGGGCGGACCAGCCAGGCCCCCTTGGGCAGGATGGAGTAAGACCCGCTCAGACTGACGGGAACAATGGGTTGGCCCGACTTGATGGCCAGGATGATCCCGCCCTTCTTGAAAGGCTGGATCACGCCGTCCCGGCTTCGGGTCCCTTCCGGAAAGATGACGATGGACGCACCTTCACGCACCCGGCGGGACGCCTCCTCCAGACTTGCGAAGGCCTTTTTTCGATCCGCCCGATCGATGGGGATGTAGCCGATCATGCGCATGGCATGTCCGAACAAGGGGATCCGGAAGAGCTCCTCCTTGGCCAGCCACCGGAACTGTACGGGAAGTTTTCCAAGGATGGTGAAGATGTCGAACCAGCTCTGGTGATTGGCCGCATAGACGACGGGCCGATCGGGTGTGAGCCGTTCCAGGCCGTGGACTTCCACCGGAACCCCGGCGGCCCACAGATTCAGATTGCCCCAGAGGCGTCCGCACAGATGGGCCCAATCGCTGCGGCGCGTCGTGACCACGATGCCTATGGCGCACAGGCCCAGGACGATCGTGGAAAGGACCAGCATGGCGTAGAAGAGAGCGGTTCGCACATAGCGCATAGGCGTTTCCATCACATAAGTGATAAGTGCTCAAAAAACGGGAAAATTTCGTTCGGCAAAAGAGTTTAGCCACTTTCGCGGCCTGAGTCAACGCTGTCTTGTGGGCGAATGGGCTCTGTGCTATAGGAAGATCATGGGACATGCCCTTTGGATCCCGCCCGATTCTCGGAAGATTGTGGACCCAGAACCAACACCATACGAGGGACATCATGGCAAAGACAATGAACAAGGTGATACTCATCGGCCGCTTGGGGGCTGATCCGGACATCCGTTACACCCAAAGCGGCACCGCGGTGGTTCGTTTCAACCTGGCCACCAATGAAAGGGTGCCTGCCGGGGAAGGCAATTGGGAAGAGCGCACGGAATGGCACCGGGTCGTGGTTTTCGGCAGGCAGGCGGAGGCGTGCGGCAATTATCTGGCCAAAGGCCGGTTGGTGTACGTGGAGGGGCGTTTGCGCACCAACCAGTGGGAGGACGCCCAGGGAGTGCGGCGCTACACCACGGAAATCGTGGCCGGGGACGTGGGGTTCCTGGACAGCGGCCGGGACGCGGCTGCCGGAACCCAAGCCCCTCAAGGCTCGTACCAGAAGGCACCGGCCCGGTCTCAGCGAAACGGCGAAGCGGCCTTTCCCGATGCACTTCCCGAAATGTCCACCCCGCCGGACGACGATATCCCCTTCTGACAGGCGGGTGTCACGGCAGGCCGTGGCGGTCCGCCATCCGGGCTCCGTCATTCGGTGCCTGAAAGAAGGTGTTGGGTGACGGCAGGGCAAAGGGCCCCATGGTCGCTCCCCTGGCCCCGGACGGCTGGGATCCATCTCCATACAAACAAGGCGGGGCGCCCTGGGGCGCCCCGCCTTGGTCCGGCCTGTTATCCACTACAACCGCCGCGGGCCCTTCTGTGCCGCATGCCAGACTCTCAGCTTGTGGTCTTGTCCGTTTCCGCGGATTCCTGCTTCGTTTCGATCTTTTCCACCGACTCGGATTTTGACCCAGCCAATTCCGCTTCCTGGGTGGCTTTCTTGAAATTGCGAATGCCCTTGCCGAGACCGGCTCCGATCTCGGGCAGCTTTCCCGCCCCGAAAATGATCAGCACGATCACCAGGATCACAAGCAATTCAGGCATTCCGATTCCACCAATCATGGGAGGGCTCCTTTTTCTCGATTACTTTCCCAGAAGATCTTCCACTTCCTGCACCAACTGCAAGAATTCCTTGCTTTGTCGGTATTGGTCCAGCACCTGCTGATGTTCCAGCCAGGTGTCCCACACCTTCATCCACAAGCTGTTGTGCCAGTAATACTTGGCCTGTTGCTGGGCTCCGTCCCGTCTCGCCCGGTATTCTGCGTATTCCTCCCGGCAGGTGCGGCAAAGGGGGTAGGGACTGGCGTATTTTTCGTCGCACCGATCCTCTTCACCCAACTGCGCGCCGCACTTGGAACACTTGAAGGCACATCGGGTGCACTGAAAAATCTTGCGCAGTGCCTCCACCTTGCGTCGACGAACCTCTGCGTCCTTTTCCGACTTCAGGCTCTCGCAGCGTCGACCGAATTCAATAATGTTCGCCATGGAAGAAACTTTTCTTTATGTTTCAATCAGTTACTTTGCTCATACCACTATCTTTCATGGGAGTCAAGGGAGGAGGCGGATGAGGAGCGGTCTTCGTTCAGGTTGAAGAGTTGCTGGGTGAAATCCACGAAGAGGCGCTTGGATTCGCGCCCGGACTTGTGCTTAAGGAACACGATGGGATCGTGGAGCATCTTCTTGAGGATGGAGTCCGTCAGGACGGCGATGGCTTCCCGCTCCCTTTCGCCCAGGTCGGGAAGCTGGGAAAGGGTCCTTTTGAGTTCCGCCTGTCGGATGGCTTCGGCCTTTCGGCGAAGGGCGATGATGGTGGGCACCACATCGAGGGTTTGCAACCACTGCTGGAAACGCAGGGTTTCCGACTCGATGATGTGTTCCGCGCGTTGAGCCTCTTGGCGCCGCTCCGTCAGGTTGAGATCCACAATGCCTTGCAGATCGTCGATATCGTAGAGGTACACGTTGTCCAGGCGGTTCACTTCCGGATCGATGTCCCGGGGCACCGCGATGTCGATAAAGAAGAGCGGTCGGTTCTTTCGTCGGCGCATTCTGGGCTTCAGGTCCCGGTAGGTCACGATGGGATCGATGGACCCGGTGGAGCTGATCACGATATCCGCATCCACCAGGGCTTCCAAAAGGTTTTCAAAGGGAGCTGTGGAGGCGCCGAAACGGGCGGCCAGCTCCAGGGCCCGTTCCAGGGTCCGGTTGACCACCACCATGTCCCGCACCCGCTGGGCCAACAGGTGTTGAGCGCCCAGTTCGGCCATTTCCCCAGCGCCCACGAGCATGATCCGCTTGTCGTGCAAGCGGCCGAAGATCTTCCTGGCCAGTTCCACCGCCGCATAGCTGATGGAAACGGCATGGCAGCCGATGTTGGTTTCCGTGCGAACCCGCTTGGCCACGGAAAAGGTCTTGTGGAGCAGGCGATTCAGGACCACGCCCACGGTCTTGCGCTGGGTGGCTTCCCTGTAGGCCGCCTTGATCTGGCCCAGGATCTGGGGCTCACCCACCACCATGGAATCCAGGCTGGAGGCCACGCGAAACAGGTGGCGCACCGCCTCCAGATCGTGATGGACGTAGAGGTGGGATTCCAATTGGAGCCCTGGAAGCCCCAGATGGCCAAACATGAGCTCTTTGACCTGCTCCAAGGCCTGGGGCCCGTTGGCGGTGGTGAAGAGGAATTCCACTCGATTGCACGTGGACAGATAGAAGAGTTCATCCACCGCCGGACACTGGCGAACCTTTTCCAAGGGGCTTTCGTCCAAACGGCACACCTGGGCCAGTCGTTCCCGAACGGCGACGGGCGCTGTCTTGTGGTTCATGCCGATGAGAGTGATTTCCATGGCGTTGCCCTTCACAGTGCATGTGGCGATCCCAATCGCCGGCACATTATCTGGAATTGAGAGGCCAAAAGATCAAGGTCCATGATCCCGTGGTGCAAAGAGCCGGAGTTTCTTTCCGATCGTCTTGCCTCTCTTTCTTTTCTCCTCCAACCTGCGCGCACTCACATGAAAAAAGGCCAGTCAGGCGCCCATCTGTCCGCTGTCACGGCCTGACACAGGGCCGCTTACCCCACAAAGGTGGAGTGATGTCCCTTGAATAGAAGGTTCACACCGAGAAAGGTCACCAAAACGGCAGAAAAGCCGAAGATGGCCAGCCAGGCGGCACGCCTCCCCCGCCAGCCCACGGCCAGTCGTTCGTGCAACAACACGGCGTAGATCAGCCAGGTCAAGAGGGCGAAGATCTCCTTGGGATCCCAATTCCAGGGAGATTTCCACACCGTGCTGGCGTAGAAAAAACCGGTGAGCAATCCCACGGTCATGAGCGGGAATCCGACCAGCAGGCAGATATGGTTGATTCGATCCAGCCGTTCCAAGGACGGGAGTCGGGAATGGAGGTTTCCCAGGCGCTTCTGTTTGATGGATCTTTCTTGTAGCAGGTACATGATGGCTGCGGCAAAGGCCACGGCAAAGAGCGCGTTGGCGGCGAAAAGCGTGGCCACGTGAACCACAACCCACGAGCTTCTGAAAAGGGGCCCCGACGGGATGGAGGAGGCGGGCAACAAGGTGGAACCGAACATGAAGACCGCCGCCAGGGGGGAGACGAAACTTCCCAGGATGCGCAGCCGCAGACGCAGGGACAGAACCAGGTAGGCGATGACCAGAAACCAGGCGAAAAAAGACAGTGCTTCCGGACTGGAGGTGACGGCCAGGTACCCTTTGGCCGCAGAGCGTAAAGCGATCGCCGCCCCGTGGCAGATAGCTCCCGCCATGAGAACGGCCCAAGCCGCCCGATGCACTTCCTCCCGGTCCCGAATGAGGAAAACCAGATATCCCGCGGTGCCCACACAATAGAAGGCCACCGCCAAGGTCAAGAGGACGCCTTCCATGCCCTTTCCCATTCCCGCTCTATTTCCGTTTCGGCGAGCACCCCGTCCAGGACCCGCCCGACGGCCTGTGGTATTTCCTGGAACCGCCCGTTTCCAATCCACTCCAAGATCGGCAGCTGGACCACGGCCCGAAAGAGCGCCTGGTTTCTTTCCGAATCGGCAGACCGTTTCTGAACCGCTCGGCGCAGGCCGCCGAGAAAGTGCAGGTAGGCGGCCCATTCCGGCCCGAACTCTTTTTCCAGCTTCTCGCGGACCAGCCGGGACACGGCGGGGCTCAGCCCCGCGGTGCTCACCGCGATGGTCAGCGGGCCCCGCCGGAAGGAGGCCGGCACCAGGCAGGTTCCCCGTTGGGGATCGGAGGCCGTGTTGCACCACAAGCCCAGGCGCCGGGCATCTTCGGCCACCCTGCGGTTCAAGGCCCGATCGCTGGTGACCGCAAAGACCAGCACCGCCCCTTGCAGATGGTGCGGCTCATAGCTCGAAGCGACCCACGTCACCCGCTCACGGGCAACCTGGTCCCGCCACCAGGGGTTCAGATCCCGGGCCACCACCATCACCTGGGCCCCATGGTCCAGGAGCCGGCGGGCCTTTCGTTCGGCCACCGTTCCGGCACCGACCACCACGCAACGCCTGTCTTTCAGCGACAGGAACAGCGGGCAATAGGTGGTGAAATCTTCTGAGCGCACACGATCCACCACGTACCTCTTCCCTTCACGGCCAAGGTCGGCATCTCGGGCGAATGCTTCGACGCAAGCCGTGGCCACCTTTATCATGGGCAAAGCGAAGAGACAAGTAGGGGGGCGGCAGGTACAGACCTCTACGAACGTCGGCACAGGACGTAGTCGGCCAGATCCAAGAGCGTGGACTTGGCGGGGCTTTCCGGGAAAATGCCCAGGTTCGACCGGGCACGGTCCAGATGATGCGCGGCCTTTTGGAACGTGTAATCCACGCCGCCCAGATCCAGCACCAGCTTTTGAATAACTTCGATCTGCTCCCTTTCAAGGGGCGCCTCGGACAAAAAGGCGGATCGGATCAGATCGCGCTGTCCGTCCTCGGCCCGGCCCAGGGCATGAATGAGAGGCAAGGTGGCCTTGCCTTCCTGGATGTCGTTTCCCACGGGCTTTCCCAACTCGCCCACCGATCCCACGTAGTCCAGGGCATCGTCCGTCAACTGAAAGGCGATCCCCAAGTGGTGGCCATAGTCCCGCAGGGCCGATTCCTCTTGCGGCCCGGCACCGGCGAAAATCGCCCCGATCTGGCAAGCGGCGGTCATGAGATCCGCCGTCTTTCGCGTGATCACTTCCATGTAGGCGGCCTCGTCCGTTTCCAGGTCGTCCGAATGGATCAGCTGCAAGACCTCGCCCTCCGCGATGCGACTGGTCGTGGCGGAAAAGACCTCCAGGATACGCAGATCTTTGTAGCAGACGGTGGTGCGAATGGCCTGGGAGTAGAGATAATCGCCGATGAGGACCACGGCCGGGTTTCCCCAGATGGTGTTGGCAGCGGGATTTTTGCGGCGGATCTCGGCGTTGTCCACCACATCGTCATGGAGGAGCGTGGCGGCGTGGAGCAGCTCGAAGGCGACAGCCAGGTCCACCTCTTGATCGCCTTGGTAGCCGCAAAGCCGGGCGGAAAGGATCATCAGAAGAGGGCGAAGGCGCTTGCCCCCGCTGTTGACGATGTAGCGGCCCACTACCTCGATCAATGGGACGGAAGAGCTCAGATGCCTTTGCAGCGCCCTTTCAATGCGCTCCAAATCGCAACGGACCTGATCGTAGATACGGGCCTTAAGGAATTCGGCTCGCAGTGCGTTGGCCGGTTCCGAGGAGCAACATCCTGACACGTCCACTCTTCCCCATACAAAAGGTGATGTCACGCCATTCAGCCCCGCGGGACCCGGGGCCCTGTCGGGGGGTGCTTTGTCTACCCAGAATGCACCGGTTCATATCGAAAAGAAGCAGGCATGTCAAAGAGTTTGGTCGGTGCGCCGGCATCGGCTCCGGGTCAAGACTCCAGTCGTGCCTCCAGGTCGTAATCGTGAGTCCTGGTGATGACGGCGGGCACAATCTGTCCCACCTGGGCGTTGCCTTCGGTGATGATCACCTGCCCGTCCACCTCGGGGGCCTGGGTGGGAAGCCGTCCCACGGCCAGCAGTTCCGTCTCCGGATGTTCGCCCTCCACCAAAACGGGCCATCGCTGTCCCACCAGGGCCGCCAGCTTTCTGCGGGAGACCTCCTGCTGAATCGCCAACAGGGTTTCCTTCCTTTCCTCCTTGACCGGTTCGGGCACCTGATCCGGATACCCGGCGGCCCGGCATCCCTTTTCAGGCGAAAAGGCAAAGACCCCCACGTGGTCCAGCTCCATGTGCTGGACGAAATCACACAGGGCCCGAAAATCCCTTTCCGTCTCCCCGGGAAAACCCACCATGAGGGACGTGCGCAGGGCCGCACGGGGCAGGTGTCTTCGGATGAGCTCCAGGATTTGCTCCGGACGCCGTTCCATGTCCACTCGATGCATGGCTTGCAAAATCCGAGGAACGGCGTGCTGGAAGGGAATGTCCAGATAGGCGACCACCTTGTGGGAGGCCGCCATGGTCTTCAATAGGTCTTCGTGAACACGGTGGGGATAGGCATAGAGGAGGCGCACCCACCGGATCCCGTCCACCTCTTCCAGTGCTTCCAGCAGCCGCACCAGCGCCCCGGTGTCTCCCCGGTCGCTTCCGAAGGCCGTGGTGTCCTGGGCAATGAGATTGACCTCCACCACTCCTTGGTCCGCCAGGGCCCGTGCCTCCCTCGCCACGTCCTCCACGGTTCGACTGCGATATGGGCCTCGCAACTTCGGGATGACGCAAAAAGAGCACCGGTTGCTGCAGCCTTCAGCGATCTTGACGTAGGCCGTGTGCGCTGGCGTGGAGGGCAGCCGAGCCGTGGAGGCATCCACGAGATAGGTGGGTCGCTCGAGGAAAACCCGAGGGGAGCCTGTCTTCAGGAATTGGCGGAAGATCTCCCCAAACCGATGGTATTGGGACGTGCCGAGGAAAAGATCCACCTCGGGCAAAAGGTCCGGCAGCTTGACCCCGTAGCGTTGGACCATGCATCCCACCGCCACCAGATGGGCACACGGGCCCTGGGATTTGAATTGGGCCATTGCCAGGAGATGATCCACCGCTTCCTGGACGGCGGTTTCCAAGAAACCGCACGTGTTGACCACGATGAGTTCGGCCTGCTCGGCGGACTCCGTCAGGGTGTAGCCCAGATCCCGGATCTGGGCGGCCAGTACCTCGCTGTCCACCAGGTTCTTGGCACATCCCAGGCTGATCAGCGCCGCACGGTGCCGGGGGGCGTTGGTGTCACGGTTTCCATCCAACATATCGGTGATCCTCCGCGCTTCAAGATTCCCTTCCAGAAAAGGCGCTGCACCATACGGGAGTCGGACATCCCGGTCAAGGCATCCACCTTTGGACCGTGAAATGATCGATACCGGCAAAGACAAGAAAGTCCACGATGAGACTCAGCAGAAAGGCGTTCAGAGCCACGAGGCCATGAACCGCAGGGGGCAGGTTCCTGCGGAGATGCTCCCACACGAGCCGTACCGATTCCACCATCACGAAACATTCCAGGGCAAAGGGCGCAAACCCGAGGAAGCCCAACACGGGCATCTCAAAAAGTTTCATGTCCCCCACGAAAGGAACCGTATAGACCCACTTGGAACCGGCCCAGTAATTCCAGAGCTCCCACAGGAAGCCGCACAGGAGGCCCGCCCCCAGAAGACGCAAGGTGTGGCCGTAGTGGCCCCTTTCCCAGTCCTGCATGAGGGACCGTCCGCGGCAGGCGGCGTTCCAAGGATCCAGAAGGAAGAAAAATCCCAGCCAGATCAAGGGAAAGGCGAAACGGGGGAGGATCAAGGGAGCGAGCACACAGAAGGCGCCCAACCTGCGAAGCGTCTGGGCGTGGCGCAGGGTCCATCCGTGGGGGATCGGAGGCCATGGAGGATTCCACCGCCCGGCCCCCAAGTGCTCCAACAATCGTGTGGTCACAAAGAGCCCGGGCAATACCGTGGCGTAGGCGATCCAGTATCCCCACCAGCGGGTGAGCCGCGACGGGGGCAGACCCACGTAATGCCAGTTGGAAAGGCGGAAATTGGCCGCTTCGAACACCCCCCAAAGAAAGACGGACAGGGGCAAAAGGGCCAGAAACCCCAAAGGGCGTTCAAAGAGCCGGGATCGGCCGCCGGTGCACCGGAGCACGGCTTCACATACCAGGATGTACGGCCACCAGGCAAAGCAATAGTACCAAGTCCTTACAAAGGGATCTCCTTCGGCAAGCCGCCAGGTGGCCCAGACAAACACGGCCGTCCAAAAGAGAACCCAGGCCCCGCACCATGCCTTCTCCTTTCGTTTTCGTTCCATGGCCGTCCCTTCCTTTTTCTCAAATGGGTGCCTCTTTCCTTCGTAAGGGGCCGCTATGATGAGCCATGGTGAAGAATCGTAAGGTGGCCCCTCGCCGGAGAACCGCCTGAGACGAGTAACCATAATATGGAAAAGAATCCACGGACGTCATGTCCCGCAAGGCTTCTCAAAAATATCGCGAAACGACCCGAAATGTGGGGAAAAGACGCTTGTCAGCCCCGCGTGTCTGCTGTTAATAAGGCGACCAGATCATCGGGGAAAGTCGCCCTTGGCGGCCTTTCCTTGCAGCGAACTGGAATGGGGGAAAGCGATGGCTTCTCGTCTGCAGTGCCTCCGCGAAGGCACAGCGGAAAAGGCCGTTTCCATAGTCAAGATTTCCGCCGCGATTTGTGTCGCGTTTCTTCTCGCCCTGGGATCCGGGACCCCGTGGGCCCGGGCGGCTGCTCAGGAGTCCCCGGTCCTCTTGGCCCGGGTACTCGTCGGCCCTTCGCCTGCCTCCAAGGAAAACGGTGGATTCCGGATGGCGGCGGTGCCCATCTCCCGCGACCTTTCTTCCGGCCAACCGACCCCCCTTCCCGACGATAGCCTGCTGGGGCGCCGAGGCTTTCACGTTCCCGACCACCCACTGGTGGACCGGTACATCACCTATTATACGGGTAAATGGAAGAAGGGGTTCCAGGAATCCCTGGACCGGGCCTGGCCGTACCTGCCGCTCATGGCGGAAATTCTGGACGTGATGGGCGTACCCACCGAGCTGGTCTACGTGGTCCTGGTGGAAAGCCACTTCAAGGGCAAGGCCCGTTCGTGGGTGGGCGCCTGCGGGTTCTGGCAGCTCATGCCCTCAACCGCCCGGTCCTTGGGGCTCCGGGTCGACGCCTACGTGGACGAACGCCTGGATCCTCTGCGATCGACCCAGGCGGCGGCGGTTTACCTGCGCCGGTTCTACGACAAGTTCGGTTCGTGGGAGCTGGCCCTGGCGGCCTACAATGCGGGCCCCGGGGCGGTCCGCCGCGCCCTCCGCAGGCATGGTACCTCGGACTTTTGGACGCTTCGAAAAAAACGAGCCCTGCCCAGGCAGACACGCTTCTATGTGCCCAAGATCATGGCGGCCATTCGCATCTGCCGTGACTTGGACCGCTATGGGTTTCAAAAGCCTCGATACATGCCCGTGTGGGCCTACACGACCGTGTGGGTTCGGCGTCCCCTTTCGCTCAGCCGAGTGGCCCGGTGGAGTGGCATCCCACTGCGGGACATCAAGAGACTGAACCCCGCTCTCAAAAGGGGCCGGATTCCCCCGAAGGGATACCGGCTGAGACTTCCCCCGGCGGTCCTGGAAAAGTTCCTGTCGGCCTACGAATCCTATTTGCGCCGGCAGGGCTAGGAACCTGCCTGAGAACGCCCAGGTTGCTCCCTTGTTGTACGGGCGGAAGCTTGGGGCTACCAGCCGGGGCCGTGCTGCCGGCCTGGTGTTTCAGCAGTAGGGGCGGGTTCCCAACCCGCCCCTACAAGGCTGTCTGAGAATTCAAAAAGCACCACGAGCTGGTGAAATTTCAACTGATCAGAAAACCACAAAAGGGCGAAAGGCCTTTTGCGGACACGGTCCTAGCGGCTTGCCCGTGTGGTTGTGGGCCGGCGCCGGGGTGGCCGGGCCCTTCAGCCGGCACAGGTCGTGTGAACGTCGTTTTTTTCACGAAAAAAGCTGACATTCCTGGGCCGTTGGTGTATGAGGCTACAATAATGGCACTGAACGGGGTGAAGGCCATCCACACTTTCCATGGCACCGAGGCGAATCCATGACGTTGAAGGCACTGGCTGCCGAACTTTACAAGAGCATACGGCGAGTGGAAGAGCTTGAAAAGAAGGTGGCGGAGATGCCGCCCCATGATCCCGCCCGGGCCCAATTGGAGCGGGAACTGGCTCAGGCCCGCCAGGAACGCGACCGCCTGAAAGGCGCGCTGGATGGGGCCAAGGCCTAGATCTTTTTGGAAGATCAAGCAGTCCGCAGGCGCGACCCAACCGGTGGCCTGGGCGGGATGCTTGCGTACTTTTTCACTTGACAAGGGGACAGCCTTCCCTATAATCACCTTGCTACAGATTGCACAAGCTGGAGTGCCGCCCCTTGCGGATGATTCGAATATCTAACACTTTAGAGAGGAGAAAAGGTCATGTCCAAACTGGTTCCTCCCCATGGAAAAGAAGGAAAGCTGAAACCGCTCTTGCTGGAAGGCGACGAGCTCAAGGCCGAAATCGAAAAGGCCAAGACCCTCAAAAAGGTTCCCATGACGAGCCGCGAGGCTTCCGACCTGGTCATGCTGGGTATCGGCGCCTTCACGCCCTTGGAAGGCTTCATGGGCTACGACGACTGGAAGGGTGTCTGTGACGAATACAAGATGGCCGATGGCACCTTCTGGCCCATCCCCATCACCCTTTCCGCCGACAAGGATCTGGCCGACAGCATTGGCCCCAACGAAGAGGTGGCCCTGTGGGATGAAGAAAACGATCAGATCCTGGGCACCATGCAGGTGACCGAGAAGTACACCATCGATAAGGAACATGAGTGCAAGTCGGTCTTCTGGACCACGGATGCCGAGGGTCATCCCGGTGTGGCCAAGGTGATGGCTCAAAAAGAGATTAACCTGGCTGGCCCTGTGAAGGTGCTCAGCGAAAGCTTCTATCCCGAGGTGTTCGCCGGTACGTATCAGAGGCCGGCTGAGTCCCGCGCCATCTTTGAAGAGAAGGGCTGGTCCCGGGTGGCGGCCTTCCAGACCCGCAATCCCATGCACCGCAGCCATGAATACCTGTGCAAGATCGCCGTGGAAGTGATGGACGGCGTCTACATTCACCAGCTGCTGGGCAAGCTGAAACCCGGCGACATTCCAGCTGACGTGCGCAAGAAGGCCATCGGCGCCCTGGTGGATAACTACTTCGTGAAGGATACGGTGGTGGTGGGCGGCTATCCGGCGGAAATGCGCTACGCCGGTCCCCGCGAGGCCCTGCTCCATGCGGTCTTTCGTCAAAACTACGGCTGCAGCCATCTCATCGTCGGCCGCGACCACGCCGGTGTGGGGGACTACTACGGCCCGTTCGATGCCCAGAAGATCTTTGATGAGATCCCCGAAGGCGCCCTGGTCACCAAGCCGCTCAAGATCGATTGGACCTTCTGGTGCTTCAAGTGCGACGGCATGGCCTCCATGCGCAGTTGCCCGCACGGCAAGGAAGACCGCCTCATCCTTTCCGGGACCATGGTCCGCAAGACCCTGAGTGAAGGCGGTGAGCTGGATCCACACTTCTCCCGGCCCGAGGTCGTCCAGATCCTCAAAGAATACTACTCCGGGCTGGAAGAGAAGGTGGAGATCAGGCTGCACGGTGCCGCCACCGGCGACGCCGCCAAGGAATAAGGTTTGCCGAGGGTTTGTGGAAGGGGTCGTGGGGCCCCTTCCACAAGGAGAAATGGCAGGGATTGCATCTGAGAAAGGAGGTGCAAGGGCTATTTCTTGGTGCGGGTTGTGATGGGCCCGCAAATGTCAGAGGGTTGTTGTGTTAACCTTTAGGAGGTGAAGAAATGCCTAGTTACGTCATCCTGGAAAAGTGCGACGGCTGCAAGGGGCAGGATAAGACGGCGTGCATGTACATCTGCCCCAACGACCTGATGGTCCTGGACAAGGAAAAGATGAAAGCCTACAACCGCGCCCCCGAGATGTGCTGGGAGTGCTACAACTGCGTGAAGATCTGCCCGCAGCAGGCAATTGATGTTCGCGCCTACGCCGACTTCGTGCCCATGGGTGCTTCGGTGGTGCCTCTGCGCGGTTCCGAGGACATCATGTGGACGGTCAAGTTCCGCAGCGGCCAGGTGAAGCGCTTCAAGTTCCCCATCCGGACGACCCCGGAAGGTCAGGCGCAGCCGTGGCCGGATGAGTGGCAGACCGGCTCCGACGACATCAAGAGCCCCGTTCTGTCCACCGAGCCGGCGTCCACGTGGGCCGACGAACTGCCAACCCTCAAGAAGTAACCCTAAGGAGGTGAACACATGAAGCCTTCCGATTTCGAAACCGTACGCGTCGATACCGATCTGCTCATCCTGGGCGGCGGCATGTCCGCTTGCGGCGCCGCTTTTGAGGCGGCCTATTGGGCCAAGAAGAACGGCTTGAAGGTCACCGTGGTGGACAAGGCCGCCATGGACCGTTCCGGCGCCGTGGCCATGGGTCTTTCGGCCATCAATGAATACATCGGCTATGCCGAAGGCGACAACACGCTGGAAGACTACGTCAAGTACGTGCGCCAGGACCTCATGGGCATCTCCCGTGAAGACCTGGTCTATGACATCGCCCGCCATGTGGACAGCTCCGTGCACCTGTTCGAAAAGTGGGGCCTGCCCATTTGGAAAGATGAAAACGGCAAGTATGTCCACGAAGGCCGTTGGCAGATCATGATCAACGGTGAATCCTACAAGGTGATCGTGGCTGAGGCCGCCAAGAACGCTCTGGCCACCATGGGCGACCAGGCTGAGATCTATGAGCGCGTCTTCATCGTGGAGCCGCTCATGAACAACGGCAAGTGCGTGGGTGCCGTGGGCTTCAGCGTTCGCGAAAACAAGTTCTACGTCTTCACCGCCAAGGCTACCTTGGCTTGCATGGGCGGCGCCGTGCACGTCTTCCGTCCGCGTTCCGTGGGCGAAGGTCTGGGCCGCGCCTGGTATCCGCCTTGGAACTCCGGCTCCACCGCCTACTTCACCATTCGCGCCGGTGCGGAAATGACCTGCCAGGAAGTGCGCTTCATCCCCGTGCGCTTCAAGGACGGCTACGGCCCGGTGGGCGCCTGGTTCCTGCTTTTCAAGTCCCGCGCTACCAACGCCATGGGCGGCGAATACATGGTGGAACGTGCCGACGAGCTCAAGAAGTGGGCTCCCTACGGCACGGGCAAGCCCATCCCGGCCAACCTGCGTAACTGGCTGGGTATGGAAGACGTGATGGAAGGCAAGGGCCCCATCTACATGAGGACGGAAGAGGCCATCGCCAACCTGGCCGCCGCCTACAAGGATGACCCCAAGGCCTTCAAGAAGAAGATGAAGGAACTGGAAAGCGAGGCCTGGGAAGACTTCCTCGACATGACCATCAGCCAGGCTCTGCTGTGGGCCGGTATGAACATCCAGCCCGAAGAGAAGCCTTCGGAAATCGCCGCGGCCGAACCGTACTTCATCGGTTCCCACTCCGGTGCCTCCGGTGCCTGGGTCTGCGGTCCCGAAGACATCATGCCGGAAGAATACAAGAAGCAGTGGGAATCCATCGGCGTCTACAACCACATGACCACGGTTCCGGCGCTCTTCACGGCCGGCGACGGTGCGGGCGCCAGCTCCCACAAGTTCTCCTCCGGCTCCCACGCGGAAGGCCGCATCGCCGCCAAGGGCGCCATTGCCTACATCCTGGATCACAACGAAGCGCCCCAGGTGGACGATGCCCAGATCGAAAAGCTGCGTGAGACGATCCTGGCCCCGCTGGCCCGCTTCGAGGAGTTCAGCCCGATGTCCAGCGATCCGGACATCAACCCCAACTTCATCAAGCCCAAGATGTTCATGTTCCGCCTCCAGAAGATCATGGATGAGTACTGCGCGGGCGTGTCCGCTCAGTTCACCACCAACAAGGCTCTTCTGGAAAAGGGCTTGGAGCTCCTCACCATGTTGAAGGAAGACTCCGAGAAGCTGGCGGCCGAGACCCTGCATGAACTGATGCGGTGCTGGGAAAACGTGCAGCGCATGTGGATCGCCGAAAGCCACCTGCGCCACGTGATGTTCCGCGAGGAAAGCCGTTGGCCGGGCTACTACTACCGCGCCGACTTCCCCGACATGGACGAAGAGAACTGGAAGGTCTTCGTCAATTCCGTGTGGGATCCGGCGACCGGCGAATGGACCATGAAGAAGGTCCCCGTGGTGCATCTGGACGTCTAAGCCGCTAGACGGACGGTCCCACCCCCTGAAGCCCCTGGCTTCAGGGGGTTTTTTTGTGGGAAATTCGACAGGCGCACCCCACCGTCCATAAAGGAAACCACGGCAGCGGGGCGGTGGTTCAAGAGGCTGGCCGAAAAGGCCCAGGTTGGCCCCTTCCTGTGCGGACGGAAGCTCGGGGCTACCAGGCGGGCCCGTGCTACCGGCCTTTTCTTCGAGCCGCGGGGGCGGGTTGCGAACCCGACCCCACAAGGTGTGCTGAGAATGCCGAAAGCACCACGGGGCCGTGAAATGTCAACGGGTCAAGAAAGTCCCAAAAGGGCGAGAGCTCATTGTCACACCGCCTCCCGGGGTTCGCTGCGGGCCTGGCGTTCGGGGGTGCACCCTGGCGTTACGGCAGAGTTTCAACCGCCCTTATCCGGGGGGCGCCCACACCTTGCACCGACAGTTTCGTTGTGCTATGCGAAGACGTTTGAGTGAATACGTGCACAAGGGACCGGGTCCGGTAGAGATCTTCGGCTCACCATGCACGATCCAAGGAGGGGGAGATTGTCGGCAGAGGGAGAGGCACTATTTCCCAGTTGATGGAGGAGAATCCATGTCGGATGTGGTCAACGCAAGTCGCAGTCTTTTGGTGGTAGGAGGCGGCATGAGCGGCCTGAGTGCGGCTCTGGAAGCCGCCGAGGCCGGCTATCAGGCCTACATTGTGGAAAAGGAGCCGTACCTGGGTGGCCGTGTGGCGCGCATGAACAAGTACTTTCCCAAGCTTTGCCCGCCCAGTTGCGGTCTGGAGATCAATTTCCGTCGCATCAAGAACAATCCCTTGGTGCGGTTTTTTACCATGGCGGAGGTGACCAAGATTGAAGGAACGCCGGGGGATCTGGACGTGACCATCAAGATCCGGCCCCGGTACGTGAATGAAAAGTGCACGGCCTGCGGGCTGTGCCAGGAAGCGGCGGAAACGCAAATCCCCAATCCCTTCGACTATGGCCTGAGCACCGTCAAGGCCGCCTACCTCCCCCATGAATTCGCCTTCCCCATGCGCTATGTGATCGCTCCGGAAGTGATCGGCACCGAGGAGGCCGGAAAAATCCAGGCCGCTTGCCCTTACGGAGCCGTGGAACTGGACATGGCGGAAAAGGAATTCGATCTCAAGGTGGGAGCCGTGGTGTGGGCCACCGGCTGGAAGCCCTATGACGCTGAAAAGATCACCTATTACGGTTTTGGGAAACACCAGAACGTGGTGACCAACGTGATCTTCGAGCGCCTGGCGGCCGTCAACGGCCCCACGGCGGGTGTCATCCAGCGCCCGTCCGACGGACAGCCCGTCCAGAACGTGGCCTTCGTCCAATGCGCCGGATCCCGCGACGAGAACCATCTGCCCTATTGTTCCGGGGTGTGCTGCCTGGCGTCGCTCAAGCAGGCCACCTACCTGCTGGATCAAAACCCCGATGCACGGGCCACCATTTTCTACATCGATATCCGTGCCCTGGGTAAGTACGAGGACTTCTTCGCCAAGGTGCAGGCCGATGAGAGGGTGCGTCTGGTGAAGGCCAAGGCCGGAGAGATCACTGAAGACCCGGCCACCGGCCAGGTGACGGTCCAGGCCGAAGACCAGGCCACCGGGGCCATCCTCAAGGAATCCTTCGACATGGTGGTGTTGGCCACCGGGATGGTTCCTTCCACGGCCGAAGACAAGGTGCCCGCTGAGGTCGCCTACGACGACCATGGCTTTCTCCTGAACGGCTCGGCGGCCGGTGCGGTCATCCCGGCGGGATGTGTTAAGCGGCCCGTGGATGTGGCCACCAGTGTCCAGGATGCAACGGCGGCAGCCCTCAAGGCGATTCAGGCGACGGTGAGGAGGTAATTTCGATGGAAAAGAAGATCGGTGCATATATCTGCACGGGTTGTGGCATTGGAGATGCCCTGGATGTGGCGGCTCTGGCGAAGGTGGCCACGGGTGAATACAAGGTTCCGGTTTGTCGTGAACACGGCTTTCTGTGCAGCGAAGAAGGGCGGGCCCTCATCCAGGCGGATGTGGAACAGGAAGGTGTGAACTCACTGGTCATCGCCGCCTGCTCGCCTCGGGTCATGGTGGACGCCTTCGACTTCGGCCCCGACAAGGTGGTGGAGCGCGTCAATCTCCGCGAACAGGTGGTCTGGTCCCATCCGGCCGAGGATGAAGACACGCAGATGATGGCCGAAGACTATCTGCGCATGGGGATCACCAAGGCCAAGGAAATGGAGCCCCCGGTGCCCTACCAGGGGGAAAATTTGAGCAAGCGCATCCTGGTGGTGGGCGGCGGCCTCACGGGCCTCACGGCGGCCAAAGAGGCCGCGGCGGCCGGCTACGAAGTGGTGCTGGTGGAAAAGTCCGACGAACTGGGCGGCTACACCCGGAACGTGGCCAAGCTTCCGCCCTTGACTCCCCCTTACGAAGAACCCACTGCCTTCGATCTGGAAGGGCTCGTGGGGGAAGTGACCGGAAGCGACAAGATCACGGTCTATACCGGATCCCAGATCGAAAAGATCAGCGGCGCCCCCTGCATGTTCGACGTCTCCATCCAGCAAAACGGCTCCCAGGCCGCTGAACGCGTGGGGGCCATCGTGCTCGCCACGGGCGCCGTGCCTTACGATGCTTCCAAACTGGAACATTTGGGCTTTGGAAAGCATCCGGACGTGATCACGGCCGATCAGCTGGAAGGCATGTTCAAGGCAGGCGAGGTGAAGCGGCCTTCCAACGGGCAGCCCGTGAACGGGGTGGCGTTCATCCTGTGTGCCGGATCCCGGGATCCCGAACATCTGCCCTACTGTTCCGCCGCCTGCTGTGTGGAGTCCTTGAAACAGGCCAAATACTTCAAAGACGCCAATCCGGAAATGCCCGTCTACATCTTCTACAAGGACTTGCGGGCCCATGGGACCTACGAGTTCCTTTACAAGCAGCTCCAGAAGGACGGGGTTTTCTTCGTGCGCGGTACGGTGACCGGTGTGGACGACGACGGCTCCGGCGCTCTGGCCATTTCGGCCGAAGACGTGCTCACCCGTGCGCCCATTCTGTCCGAGAGCGTGGATCTGGTGGTGCTGGCCACGGGCATGGTGTCCACGGCCTCCCTCGGAAAGCCCTACAAGGCCCAAGAGCCCAAGGAAGGGGAAGAGGAAGTGGAGGTGCCTGCCGACACCATCCTGGCCTCCAACCTCCTCAATCTGGAATATCGCCAAGGCCCGGAAATTCCCGCCTTGAAATACGGTTTTCCCGATTCCCACTTCATCTGCTTTCCCTATGAATCCCGACGGACGGGCATCTATCCCGCCGGAACCGTGCGCGCTCCCATGGACTACAGTCGAGCCATGGACGATGCCGCCGGAGCGGCTCTCAAGGCGATCCAGTGCGTGGAGATGACCGGCCAGGGCAAGGCGGTTCATCCGCGGGCCGGCGATCTCAGTTACCCCGAATTCTTCATGCAACGCTGCACCCAGTGCAAGCGCTGCACCGAAGAATGTCCCTTCGGGGCCATCAACGAAGACGAGAAGGCCAACCCGTTGCCCAACCCCACGCGGTGCCGGCGTTGCGGCGTGTGCATGGGCGCCTGCCCGGAACGGATCATCTCCTTCAAGAACTACTCGGTGGGCATGATCGGCAACATGATCAAAAACATCGAAGTTCCCGAAGAGGACGAGGAAAAGCCCCGCATCCTGGTGCTGGCGTGCGAAAACGACGCCTACCCCGCCTTGGACATGGTGGGCATCCGGCGGGCCCAGTACAACCCGTGGGTGCGCGTCATCCCGGTGCGTTGTTTGGGATCCATGAACCTGGTGTGGATTGCGGACGCCCTGTCCAGTGGGATCGACGGCATCCTCCTGCTGGGCTGCAAGCACGGCGATGACTATCAGTGCCACTTCGTCAAAGGCAGCGAACTGGCCAACATCCGCATGAGCAAGATCAAGGAAACCCTGGACCGGTTGGTGCTGGAATCGGAGCGCGTGCGCTTCGAGCAGCTTTCCATCACGGACTACGGGAAGCTGCCGGAGATCCTGGACGACTTCGCGTCCGACCTGGAAGATCTGGGCCCCAACCCGTACAAGGATTTCTAGTCCGGCCGCCGCGCCCGCGGCATGAGAAGGAGAGTGAGCATGGAACCGAAATACGTATCCGCAGAGATGCGCGACTATATCGTGAGCATGGGTGCCGAGACGGTCAACTGGTGCATGCAGTGCGGTCTGTGCACCAATCTGTGTCCGTGGCGTCTGGTTCCCGGTGAGACCAGCGAGAAGTTCAACATCCGCCACATGCAGCGGCTGGGCCAGATGGGCATGGAGGGATTCGAGGACGAAACGGTCCTCTTTGCCTGTTCCACCTGCGGCATGTGCCAGAGCAACTGCCCCCGAGGCGTCAAGATCATCGACAACGTGCGCGGCATGCGCGCCAGCATTGTGGGCGCCGGCATGGCCCCGGCCAATCTGCGGCCTATCCTGGGCAGCGCCCACGCCAATGGCAATCCCTGGTCCGGTCCCAGGGAAAAGCGCACCGCCTGGCAGGAAGGCCTGGATGTGCCCACCTTCGGTCCGGACACCGAGTACTTTCTCTTCGTGTGCTGCCATTCGTGTTACGATCCGCGCAGCACCAAGGTGGCCCGGAGTATCGTGAAGCTGCTCCAAGCGGCCGGGGTGAGTTTCGGGGTGATCGGCCAGGAAGAAAGCTGCTGCGGCGAGAGCATGCGCAAGCTGGGCGACGAGGAGCTTTTCCAGAAGCTGGCCCAGTCCAATATCGAGCTCTTCAACAGCAAGGGCGTGAAGAAGATCATCACTACCTCGCCCCACTGCCTGTGGACCTTCACCCAGGAGTACCCGGAATTGGGCGGTGAATGGGAAGTGATCCACTACACCGAGCTTTTGAACCAACTGGTGGAGGAAGGAAAGCTCAGCCTGAAGGCAGGCCAGGGCAAGAAGGTGGCCTTCCACGATCCCTGTTACCTGGGGCGCCACAGCGGCGTCTACGATCCCCCCCGGGCCCTGCTGGAAAAGGTGGTTCCGGACGGTACCGTGGAACTGACTCGCAACCGGGAATCGAGCCTGTGTTGCGCGGGGGGAGGGGGTCGCATCTGGGCGGAAGTGCCCATGGGCGAACGGTTTGGAGAGCTGCGCGTGACCGACGCCCTGGACCAGGGCGCCCAGGTGCTGGCCACGGCCTGCCCCTATTGCATGAACATGCTCATCGATGCCTGTAACAGCCTGGGCAAAGAGGACGATCTGGAAGTGGTGGAGTTGAGCGAAATACTCGCCGACTCGCTTTAAAAGCCTGTCCCAATCGGCCGATCCCCCTTCGGGGGATCGCGTTTCCGGTTTGAGCGCGGGGGCGGTACGTATCGCCCCTCAACAAAACGGCTGCCACCGAAAAAATCCCCGGCTCCCAAGGAGCCGGGGACAATCGTGGCGGGGATCCATCGGTTCCGGAATGAGGTCGATCTCCAGCCCGGGTTCAAAGGCTTGGGAGGATGGGCCACGGACGCCGGATGACCGATGACGACCAAGGGGAATGGAATGGCTTTGACGCCGGAACGACTCAAGGAACAGAAAGAGGACTATTTCGTCGCCCAGTGGGAGGATGAGCAGCTCTACATGACGCCCCACTGTCATTGCGGCAATGTGCTGGACGAGCAATATTACTGCGACCAATGCAAACGCCAGTGCACCTGCCAGGTCATTTTGTGCCGGGATGGCCAGACCCTGAACGTGGTGGAAAAATTCCTGCACGGAAACCCGGACTTCAAGCATTTCCAGGTGCATCTGCTGGAGGAAGATTCCTGAGAAAAGAAAAGGGCATCCCCGGAAGGAACAGGGAGCCTGGCAAGGGGAATGGGGGAGGCGGTCTGGGCGAGGAATCTTTCACCCCCGTCTTTTTCTTTCTTGGAAGGGGGTTTTTCCAGGGCCGTGCCTGCACGCGACGGGGGATGTGGGCCGCCCCTCCGTTCTGGATCCCCCGGATGGGGACTGGGGAGGACTGGTGCTCCAGGAACCGATCCACGGTGAGGAGACGTTGGCCGGAAGCAGGTGCGGGCGGAATGGCCGAAAATCCCAACCACCCCGAGAACTGAAGACAACGGCATCAGAGGAAACACGAACCATGACGCAAGCAGAAGACAAAAAGACCGTGCTCAAAGCAGACGATCCCTTCCAGTTCGCCTGTCATCACGATCTGCCGTGCTTTACCCAGTGCTGCCGGGACGTGAACATCTATCTGACCCCCTACGATGTGCTGCGCCTCCGCAAGGCACTGGGCCTGGGGTCCACCGAATTCCTGCAGCGCCACACCCGTCACTTCCTGGCCAAGATCACCCACATCCCCGTGGTGCAGCTGGCCATGGACGAACAGACCCTCCGTTGCCATTTCGTGGGGGATGCGGGCTGCACGGTGTACGATCACAGGCCCTGGGCGTGCCGGATGTTTCCGCTGGACCTGGCGGACCGGGACGACGAGTACAGCCTGCTGGCCGGCAAGGAACGCTGTTTCGGCCTCCGGGAAGGCGCCCGGTGGACCGTGGCCCAGTGGCTGGAGACCCAGGAAGTGGAGCCCTATGTGGTCATGGAACGGGCCTTCCAGGCGCTCATGCCCCCGAACTTCCAACCCGGCCAGCCCCTGGAACCCGGCCTGGGAAAACTCCTCTTTCTGGCCTATGACCTGGACCGGTTTGCGGCCATGGTGGACGATCCCAAATGGACCCGCCTCTACCAGATCGACCCCGAGCGTCTCCAGCGGGCCCGGGAAGACGATGAAGAAATGCTGCGCCTTGCCTTCCACTACATCCGCTCCCAGATGGCCGAGCTCCTGGAAGTGCTCTGAAGGGAGAATGGGAAATTTTATGAAGAATCTCGAAACCACCGCTCCCGAAACGATTCGTGACCGGCTGCAACCCATCGAAAACGATCGTTTCCAGTTCGACTGTCACCCGGGCGTGCCCTGCTTCACGGAATGCTGCCGGGCCCTCACGCTCATGCTCACCCCGTACGATATCCTGAGGCTTTCCCGGCATCTGGGGCTAAGCACCACCCAGTTTCTGGACCGTTACGCGGACATCGTGGTGGAAGAGGGAAGCCCGCTTCCCCAGGCCGTGCTCAAGATGCAGGACAATGAACGGCAGACCTGCCCGTTTGTGTCCGAAAAGGGCTGCCAAGTCTATCCCCATCGGCCGTCCGCCTGCCGCACCTATCCCCTGGCCCGGGCGTCCCGTAAGCATCGGGTCCACGGAACCGTGCTGGAATCCTATTTCCTGGTGAAAGAAGACCATTGCCGGGGGTTCGAGGAGCCGCGGGAGTGGACCGTGGCCCAGTGGGTGGGCGATCAGGGCCTGGAAGACTACCAGGCCATGAACGACCTCTGGATGGAGCTGGTGACCCACCCCAGGGTGCGGGAAGGACTGAGCGAAAAACAGCTCCAGATGTTTTACCTGGCCTCCTACGATCTGGACCGGTTCCGTTCTTTCGTCTTCGAAAGCCGGTTTCTGCAAGCCTTTGAAGTGGAGGACATGGATCCCCAAGAGGCGCGCACCGACGATCAGGCCCTCCTGGGCCTGGCTCTTCGATGGCTGCGCTTCATCCTGCTGGGATCCGGGCCCATCAAGGCGAAAGGGGCTCCGACTGGAACGGTCTGAGGGAAGGTGAAACCCCGTGGCACGGGATCTTTCGGGGCCGTGGGGGCGTGAGGGCCGCGGGGCCGGTCGCTGCCTTGCCGGCCCGCGTAGTTTCGGTGCTTTCAGTCCTCGATGATTCCCGATTTGAGCGCATCTTTGGACCAAACGGGGATGGGGCCCGTGTAGCCGGTATCGGGGTCATACCGGTACCTGTAGGACACGCTGGCGGACACCGTGGCCTCCATCTGGTTCCATCCCCGGGTGAAATAGGGACAATCGTCGTTGAAACAGACAAAGAAGAATTCCGCGGACCACGTGGAAAATTCGGGTGTCCGCCACTTCTTCATCCGGCTTCCGCAATGGGGGCAAATGGTCTTGTCATCCATCGTTCAAACTCCTTTATTCCATAGGTCCACCAGTGTGACGGCCACGGGTTGAACCTAAGGCCGAGGCGGCATGGGCGCAAGCAGGCGCCCGCTGGGCCTTTCCTCAATCGGTGACTGCATCCGACACGGGGTAGTCCTTGGGGTTGAACTCGCGGTTTTTCATGAAGATGGCCGCGAACTGCTTCATGGTCTCCTTCATGACTTCTTCATAATTGGGAACGTACTTGTCGAAGATCTCCTCGATCTTCTTGTAGCTCACTTGGGTCAGGTCCTGGGTCAGTTCCAGGTATTCCTGGCGTTTGTCCTCGGGCAGGGCCTGGACCATGTTCTGGCCGAGCATGTTTTCAAAGAGCTTGTACATGTCGTCCAGAAGCTTCTTGAGCGCCTCGGGCTCGTGCTTCTCCCCCTTTTTTTCCACCAACGCCTTCATGAAGTTGACGATGTAGGGGTTGCGGATTCCCAGGGGTACGGCGGTTTCCGGATCGTTGGACTTGGGTTTTTGCATGATCTCTTGTTCCTCCATTCGTTCCGCTGGCTTTCAGGTTGCCCCTAATTACCATCGGAGCCGGGCTTTCACCAGACTTTTTCTCGTGGGGATGGGGATGCGAGGGGAGGGACAGGACGGGCCCGGGCCACGGAGGCTCAGGCCGTGGCCGCCTTCTTTTTGGCCTCGGCGTCTTTGTAGGCCTGAAGCTCTTCGTATATCTTCTTGGCGCACTCCGGGCAGACGCTGTGCGTAAAGGTGACGTCGGCGTGCTGGGCGATATAGCTTTCCAGCTGGTTCCAATAGCCCTGGTCGTCGCGAATCTTCTTGCAATAGGCGCAGATGGGGAGGAGCCCTCGAAGTTTTCGAAGATTTTCCAGGGCCTCTTTCAGTTCCTGGATGAGTCGCTCCTTGTCCTTTTCCACCTGCTCGCGCTCTTCCACTTCCGCTTCCAGCTCCTTGTTCTTGCGCCGAAGTTCGGCCAAGACCGTGAGCAATTCCCGGGATCGATTCCGGAGACGCACCCGCAAGGCCATATAGGTGCCCACAGCTCCGATCACGAACATGGCCATCGCGAGCATGGCGGCTTCGTAAGAGGTCCAAAGGCGGGCCGGTCCCCCGGACGGTACCGGGTCCGATCCGGCGGCAAAGAGCCACAGAGGGCAACACAGGATCAAGAGACTGAAGAGAAGCAACCGAATGGTATCCTTCATGTCTTCCGTTCTCCGGATTTCGCTTCCTGCAAACGGTTCAAGCAGGCCGGCCGATGGGTCGTTCCGTTCAAAAGAGGCGAGATAAGGATTCCATGCAGTTTAGTCGAAAGCGGTCCGGTTGCCAAGGGCCAATGATGGAACCGAATCCGGTCTTGATATCCCACCGGTCCATGTCTATAAGACCGGAACGTAGTCCCAGGAAGGAGCCTCAGCCAGCATGCCCGTCTCCCGTCAGGATGCAGTGCGGATCCGCAACCAGCTCAAACGAGAATACCAGACCCTGCGGCCCCTGGAAAAGATCGTGCTCCACCTGTACGCCTTGGTCGACGGGCTCGTTTCCTCCATGCGCCTCACTCGCACGCTCAGGGAACCGCCCTTCAACCGTGCCGTCCAGACCGACCCCAAGGTGGAACTTCAGGAGGCGGTGGCCCGGCTGGAACAGGTGGGATTTCTTCAATACGGTCTCCTTGAACGCACCCCGCGGGTCCACCCTTTCTTCATCGAGGTGGCCGCGCGATCGGCTTTCAAGGATCCGCCCCCTGTGGACGTGGACCGGGCCGTGTACGCCCAGGCCCTGAGGGAGAAAGCGCAGGCCCTCTGGCCCCTCCATCACGTGTTCATGCCTCCCCAGGGCCGGCCGTTTACGGGGAAGGCTCTGCGCATCGTCCGACTCGGCCTGTGCGCCCACGACCCATCCCTCATCGCCGCCGCCCGGAAGGAGGCCGAGGACGAAAGGACCTTCCGGGCCGCACTGGCGGAGGTCTGCAACACCCCGTTCGATGGGCGCTGGTTTGATACCCTGGATCCCGATATCCAGCTGGACGCTCTGGAGGCCATGGGGGAACGGGCCGTCACCTTCCTGGACGACGACACGGAAGCCCTTCAGCACGCAATGTCCGCCACGTGGCTCCAGGGCCTGGAGCCGGAAAGGTCTTCGAAGGCGGCGGCCATCCTGGCCCCTCGCCTCATCCTAGCGGGTCGCATGCGTAAGGTGCAAAAGCTTCTGCCGGCGCTCCAAGATGCCACCCGGCGCGGGATCCTGAATGCGTGGATCCAATGGGTGCAAGGCCACCCGGAAGGAGGTCTTTCCCTCGCAAGAGAAAAGGGCTCCGGAAGCGAAGGGGTGCTGGTGGAGACCGTGCGCGGAATCTCCGGGCTCTTTTTCCTTCTGGCCTTCCTTTCCCGTCCCGGGACGGATCCGAAAGATGTCTTGAACCGGTGGCCGATTCGAGAAATCCTGAAAAAAACCGTCGCCCCCGATCCCTGGGAGGCTCCGGCGCGGGCGCTCCTGGCGGCTGTGCACCTGAGCCGCATGGAGACGGACAGGGCCGAAAGGGGCCTTGAGAAGGCTCGCACCGTGTGCCAGACCCCTTGGGGGGACTATTGCTGCGCTTTGGTGGAGTACTGGAACCGGGGGGCCCTTTCCGACCGGGTGATCGAGAGGGTGAGCGAGATCTTTATCCAGTCCAAGCAGGCCCAAGTGCACTGGCTCGCCATGGAAAGCGCCGAGCTCCTGTGCCGGGCGGAACGGGTCACGCCGGTTCGGAGCAACTATTTGGGGGAGATCGCCCGAAGGTCGGGACTGCGCAGCCTGTTTGAGATCCTCACCCTGCACGAGCCCTGGCGCCGCAATCTGAACGCCCTGCGCCGCATCATCCGGGAAGAATCCCAGGAGGTGGAGGAAAAGAGGCTCGTTTGGTTTCTTTCTTTCAGCGGCACCGCTCTGAACGTGGAACCTCGGATTCAAACGCGCAGAAGGGACGGCACGTGGAGCCTGGGACGCCGGGTTTCCCTCAAGCGCCTCTACGAGGATTTCGATTTGGTGCCCTTGGACCGCCATGACCAGCGGATCCTTTCCACCTTAGAGGAGGTCCGGAGTGGATTCTCGAACCCCGGCTATGCCTTTCGACAACCTGATTTGTCCTTGGCTCTGGTGGGACATCCCAGGCTCTTCAACGCCCAGCAGCCGGAACATCGGGTGGAGGTGACGGCGGAAGATCCGCACCTTCTGGTGGAATCCGGCCCGGAAGGATTCCACATCCACTTGTGGCCGCGCGTTAAGGGGCGACGGGCGCTCGTCCTTCGGGAATCACCCACACGCTACACGGCGGTGAGATTTTCCAAGAAACATCAGGAGATCGCCGCTGTGATCGGACCGAGCGGCTTGCACGTTCCTGAAAGCGCCGCCGGCGAACTCAAGGAAATCCTGGGGGAATTGGCCCGCCACGTGGCGGTGCATTCGCCCTTTTCTCCCACCGACGAAAGCATTCCACGGTCGGAGGCGGATCCCACGCCCCATGTGCACCTGCTGCCGGCGCGCGGCGGCCTTCGTGCGGAACTTCTGGTCAAGCCCCTGGGCGAGGACGGTCCTTATCTGGAGCCCGGCCAGGGCGGTGAAGTCCTCATGGTCGAACGCAACGGCGCTCGCCTTCAGGCCCGGCGGGATCTGGCGGCGGAACGGCGCAAAGCCCAGCGGGTGGTGCAGGAATGCTTCACTCCCTGGGCGGAGTCCCAAGACGACCTGTTCCAGTGGAGCGTGTCGGAGCCCGCCTCGTGCCTGGAAATCCTCGAGAAGCTCAAAGAACTGCAGGACCAGGGGCAGGTGGTGGTCTTCTGGCCGGAGGGCGAAACGTTTCGCCTGGTTCGCACCGTTTCTCCGGGCGATCTGCAGCTCTTCCTACACGGGCGTTTCAACTGGTTTGAGCTAGAGGGGCGGCTGCAGGTCACCGAGGACCAGGTGCTGGACCTTCAGGCGGTGTTGGACCAGATGCGGCGTCGCAGGGATCGCTTCCTTCCCATCGGAGAGTCCGAATACGTGGCCCTGAGCCGGGAACTGGCCAAACAGCTCCAGGACATGGACGCCTTCACCCAGGAACGGGGCAAGTCCCTTCGGATGCACCCCTTTGGGGCACTGGCCCTCAAGGATTCCGGAGCTCTGGGCGAAAAGGTGCACTTGGACGAAAAGGTGCATGAGAAGATCCGTAACCTGGAGCGGGCGATGCGCAGCACACCGGCCCTGCCCAGCACGCTGCGGGCGGATCTTCGGGACTACCAGGTGGAGGGTTTCCAATGGCTGGCGCGCCTTTCGGACCTGGGCATCGGGGCGTGCCTGGCCGACGACATGGGACTGGGAAAAACCCTCCAGGCCCTGGCCGTCATCCTGTATCGATCCAGCGAAGGGCCCTCCCTGGTGGTGGCTCCCACCTCCGTGTGCATGAACTGGGTGGAAGAGGCCCGTCGGTTTGCTCCCACCCTCCAGGTGCACGTCTTCGGCGGCAATCACCGCAAGGATCTGGTCCAGGGCCTGGCCGAAGGGGACCTGCTGGTGTGCAGTTATGGGCTCATGCAGCAGGAGATCCGCCTCCTGGAGGACGTGGAGTGGCAGACGGTGGTGTTGGATGAGGCGCAAGCCATCAAGAACGCCGCCACCAAGCGGGCCCAGGCGGCCATGAAGCTTCGGGGACGCTTCAAGATGGCCACCACCGGCACCCCCTTGGAGAACCGCCTGGAGGAACTGCACAGCCTTTTCCAGTTCATCAACCCGGGCTTGCTGGGCTCCCGTGCCGGATTCCGGCGGCGCTTCGTGCTTCCCATCGAAAAGCACCGAGATGGCGCCGCCCGCCGGCGCCTTCAGAAGCTCATCCGTCCCTTCGTTCTGCGGCGAACCAAGGCGCAGGTCCTGGAGGAACTGCCGCCGAGAACGGAGATCACCCTCCAAGTGGAGCTTTCCAAGCGGGAGGCGGCCTTCTACGAGGCCTTGCGCCGGGATGCCCTGAGCCGTCTGGAAGAAGAAAGGGCGGGACGCGGGCTCACCCACGTCCAGATCTTTGCCGAGCTCATGCGCCTGCGCCAGGCCTGTTGTCACCCCCGGCTCATCGACTCGCGTTTTTCAGCCCCCAGCGCCAAGATGCGTCTGCTGGACGGCCTTTTGGAAGATCTGCTGCCCAGCGGCCACAAGGCCCTCATCTTCAGCCAATTTGTCCGCTTCCTCCAGATCATCCGCCACCATCTGGATGCCAAGGGGATCCAGTACCGTTACCTGGACGGCAGCACGCCGCCCAAGGAGCGGGAACGGGAAGTGAGAGCCTTTCAGGAGGGCCGGGGGGACCTCTTTCTCATCAGTTTGAAGGCGGGCGGATTCGGGCTCAATCTCACGGCCGCCGACTATGTGATCCACATGGACCCGTGGTGGAATCCGGCGGTGGAAGACCAGGCCTCCAACCGGGTACACCGGATCGGTCAAGACCGGCCCGTGACCGTCTATCGCCTGATCACCGAGGGAACCATTGAAGAGAAGGTGATCCAGCTCCATCGAGAAAAGAGGGCCTTGGCCGACACGGTCTTGGCGGGAACCGATACCGCCGGCATCGTTTCGGCCGAAGAGCTGCTGGCGCTCCTGCGCGACGACTGACACCGTCCAGCCGGTGGCGGCGGTTTTGGCCCAAAGGACCGCGCTCAACATGGGATCCCGAAATGAACTCCAACAACCCAGGAAGGCAGGGCAGAGGATGCACTGGAACCAAGACCCTGTGCTGGAAATCTTCACCGACTACGTGTGACCCTGGTGCTACTTCAGTGCCGGGAGCATTGAGAGACTGCACCGGGAATACCGGCTGACCATCAAGTGGATCGCCTTCCCACTGCGTCCGGATACGCCCGAGGAGGGCACCCCCATGGACGCGATCCTGACCGCCAGGGGGCTGGATCCGGTCCAGGCGCAGGCCGGCTTGGAGCGAGCGGCGGCTTCGTGCGGGGTGGCTTTCGGCAAGCGCACCCACACATACAACAGCCGCCGTGCCACCGAGCTGGGGAAATGGGCGGAAACGAAGGGAAAGAAAGAGGCCTTCGATGCGCAGGTCTTCCATGCCGTCTTTGTGGAACAAAAGAACATCGCCCGGGAAGAGGTGTTGAGCGAGATCGCACACAGGGCGGGCCTGGATCCCCAAGAAGCCCTGCGCGTTCTGAAAGAAGGAATCTTCCACCATGCGGTCCTTCGCGACTGGGACGAAAGCGCTCGATGCGGCGTGGTGGCGGCCCCCACCTTCCAGATCGGACCGCACCGGCTGGTGGGAGCTCATCCGTACGCGCGCTTGGCGGCCTTCGTGGAGAAGGCGGGCTGCCAAAAACGCGACTCCAAGGAGCCTGTTTGAAAGGCGGGGGATGCGCCTTGGGACACGGCTCGGGCCATCGGCGACGGCGCACCACTTTCTGGGGTGGCCATGGCCCTTTTTTTGCGGGGGAGAAGCCGAGCCAGCACCCCTACCACGGATCATCGTTGTGCCGAAGCGGGCCCGATATGGTATGAGGGGGTATCGTCAACCGAAAAAGAGAGGAGGCGTCATGGAGAAGGTGCCCGCCCATGCCCCCGAAAAGAGCCTGAAGGTGAACGTGCCCATCCGTTTCGGAGATACCGATCCCTATGGAGTTGTCTATTTCGCTTCCTATTTCCGCTACTGCCACCACGGGATCGAGGAACTGCTGCGCCATGTGGGCTGTCCGCCCCACCAATACTTCCGCAACGCGGAGCGGGGCTTTGGTCTGCCCATCGTGGGGGCCGCCTGCGACTTTCTAAGACCCGTCCGCTACGGCGACGAACTTTCCCTTTACGTCTCTGTACTGCGGCTGGGAAACCGTTCCATCACCTTTGGGTTCCATTTCTACGGCGAAGATCGTTCCGCCTGTGTCGGACGCGGCCAGGCCTCCATGGTGGCTATTGACAGGGCCTGGCGTTCCTGCCAACTTCCCGAAGAGCTTCGATGCGGCCTGGAACCCTACCTGACGGCTGCGCCCGTTGACAGGTGAAAAGGCGGAAACTACAAGGTCTAGTAACTTGGTGGGAATTGCGTGAACCTCCAACGCACGTGATGGGAAGGACGATGGGCGAAATCAAAAAGACCTACGAAGAGATCAATGAGCGAATCCGCAAGGGTCGGGCCGTGGTGGTGACGGCCGAAGAGATGACCCGCATGGTGAAGACGATGGGCCCCCGCAAGGCGGCCAAGGAAGTGGACGTGGTCACCACGGGCACGTTCGCGCCCATGTGTTCTTCGGGGGTGTTCATCAATTTCGGGCATACGAAGCCACCCATCAAGGCATCCCGGGTGTGGCTGAACGATGTTCCCGCCTATGCGGGCCTGGCGGCCGTGGACGTGTACCTGGGTGCCACCGAACCCACCTTTGACGATCCGCTGAATAAGGTGCCCCCCGGCACCTTCGAATACGGCGGCGGACATGTGATCCACGACCTGGTGGCGCGGAAGCCCATTCGACTGCGCGCGGAGGCCTATGGGACGGACTGTTACCCCAACAAGCGGGTGGAGATGACGGTCACCCTGGACGATCTGCCGTACGCGGTGCTGTGCAATCCGCGCAACGCCTACCAGAACTACAACTGTGCGGTGAATCTTTCCAAAAAGATCATCTACACCTACATGGGGACGTTGAAACCCCGTCTGGGGAACGCCAACTATTCCACCGCCGGGGAACTGAGTCCTCTGCTGAACGACCCCTATTACCGCACGGTGGGACTGGGGACGCGCATCTTTCTCGGCGGTGCCCAGGGCTACGTGGTTTGGCACGGCAGCCAGCATAATCCTGACGCGCCTCGCCTTCCCAACGGCGTGCCCCGGATGCCCGCCGGCACCCTCATGGTGATGGGGGATCTCAAGGAGATGGACCCGCGCTGGCTCCTGGGGGTGAGTATTCAGGGCTACGGCTGTTCGCTGGCCGTGGGCATCGGTGTTCCCATCCCCATTTTGGACGAGGAGATGGCCGCCTTTACGGGGATCTCCGATGCGGAAATCGTCACCCAGGTGAAGGACTACAGCTTCACCCAGTCCGAACCTCTGGCGGAGGTCAATTACGAGGAGCTGCGTTCCGGGACCATTCGGGTGGCGGGAAAAGAGGTGCCCGCGGTGCCTCTTTCCAGCCTGGTGCGAGCCCGGGAGATCGCCGGAATTGTGAAGCAGTGGATTGAGGAAGGGCGCTTTGAGTTGGGAGTGCCCCAGAAACTCCTGCCGTCGCCCACCAGGCCCTGAGGGGTGCGCGCATCAACGGCATGGACTGGATCGGAAAAGACCTTAAGATGAGGGAGCTGGGGACCGTCATGGTCCCCTTTCATTCTGTGGCCGTGGCCTATTCGGGTGGGGTGGACAGCACGCTTCTGGTCCATCTGCTTGACCGGGTCTTGGGCCTGAAGGTCCGGGCCTGTTTGGCCCGCACGCCCTTTTTGCACGATCGGGAACTGCGGGCCGCCCTCAGCTTGGCGGAACATCTGGGGTTTGCGCTCACGGTGGTGGATGTGGATCTTTGGGCCCGGCCCCAGGTGCAAGCGAACCCCTGGAACCGCTGCTATCATTGCAAGAAGGCCATTGTCCAAACCCTCCGCAAGTCCGTAGAGCCTGTGGATGCCTTTCTGGACGGCTCCCACGTGGGGGATCTGCAAGAAGACCGTCCGGGCCGAAAGGCCCTGAAGGAACTGGGTGTGATCAGCCCCTTGGCCCAAGCCGGCTGGACCAAGGCGGATATCCGCGAAACGGCCCGGAGATTGGGCCTTCCCAACTGGGCCAAACCCTCCCAGTCCTGCCTGGCCACGCGGGTTCCGCACGGGACGCCGCTGCGCCCGCAGATCTTAAAGAGGGTCGAAAGGGCGGAAGAGAGACTTTGGGAACTGGGATGCCACCAGGTACGCGTGCGCTGGGATCGCGGGGCCGCCCGTATCCAGGCCTCTGCGGAGGACATGCCCCTGCTGGCCCAGGACCAAGTTCGATCGCAGCTACTCGACGAATTCACGGGATGGGGCTTCGAGGGCGTGGTCTTTGATCCGGTTCCTTACGGAAGGGGCTGAACGAATTCTTTGGATGTTTTGGGTAAGGGGTGAAATGACGAGACGAAAAGCGAAAGGAATCGGCCTGCTGTCGGGAGGCCTGGACAGCATTCTGGCCGTGAAGGTGCTCCAGGAACAGGACCTGGAGCTTGTGGGCATTACCTTTGTGACCCCTTTTTTCGGGCCCGGTCCGGGTCTCAAGGCGGGCCGCATGGCCGGAATCTCCGTCCGGGCCGTGGACATCGGACAGGTACACCTGGAGATGCTCAAAAACCCCCGCTATGGCTACGGCTCCAACATGAATCCGTGTATCGACTGCCACGGCCTCATGCTGCGGGAGGCAACCCGCATCCTGGAAGAAGAAGGAGCGGATTTTCTCTTTACCGGGGAGGTCCTGGGTCAGCGGCCCATGAGCCAGAGACGGGACGCCCTCAATGCCGTGGAAAAACTTTCGGGGCTATCCGGACGCATCCTTCGGCCGCTCAGCGCCAAACTGCTTGCCCCCACCTTGGTGGAACAGGAAGGGCTGGTGGACCGGGAAAGACTTCTGGACATCCACGGCCGGGGCCGAAAGCGCCAGATGGAACTGGCGGCCCGATACGGTATCACGGACTATTCCCAGCCGGGCGGGGGCTGCATGCTCACCAAAGAAGGGTTCAGCAGAAAGTTGCGGGAACTGCTGGCCACCCTGCCGGAAGCCGGGGTGCGGGAGGTGGAATTGCTCAAGTGCGGGCGCCACTTCCGCCTGCCGGGCGGTTCCATCCTGAGCCTGGGCCGATCCAAGGCCGACAATGACCGGCTGCACCGCCTGGCCTCCCAGCGCGACGTGATTCTCAAGGTGCCGTCCCATCCCGGCCCCACGGGCGTTCTCTTCGGTGGCGAGGGAATCCCACGCGACCTGCAGACGGCGGCCCACATCGTCACCGCCTACAGCGACGTGGGCGAGGGAGAAAAGGTGGATGTCGTATGGAAGAAGGGAACGGAAAAGGGCACCCTGACCGTCAAGAATATGGGGAGAGGAAGCTTTGCGGAATTTTTCATCTGAAAAACCTTTCGCCCTCGCCTCACCGGGATGCCCGGCTACCATAATCAGCACAAAGATCCTGCAGAGGACACGGATCGCACAGGGGACGGCGGGCATGGCAGAGGGCCCGGCCGTGACGGATGAGCTGATGTGAAAGGCTGACCCAGGATTTCTGGGGGAAAAGGCGGGTCAGGTCCCTTTCGATGCGCACAGGGTCTTTGTGTCCGGTCAGGCCCAGGCGCCTGGAAACCCGGGCCACGTGAGTGTCCACCGCGAGCCCCGGTACTCCGAAGGCGTTCCCCAAGATGACATTGGCGGTCTTGCGGCCGATACCCGGAAGGCGCACCAGTTCCTCCAGGCTTTCCGGCACCCGCCCGCCGTGGCGTTCCATGAGGATGCGGCAGAGCCCTTGAATGTTTTTGGCCTTGTTCCGATAAAGCCCCACCGGACGGATGGCGTTTTCAATCTCCTGAATGGGCGCTTGAGCGAAACGTTCCGGATCCGGAAACCGGCGAAAAAGAGCGGGCGTGACGGCGTTGACCCGCTCGTCCGTGCATTGGGCGGACAGGATGGTGGCGATCATGAGCTGAAAGGGGCTGTTGTGTTCCAGCGTGCATCTGGCGTCGGGGTAAGCGGCCTTCAGACGGTCCTGGACGGCTTGGGCCTTTTGGCGAAGTTCCACGGAGGCGATCCTTTCCCAAATGGGTTGACGGGAAATACCATGTTCAAGGGTGGCGTCGCCCTTGGATGCCAAAGTTCCTGTTGGATTTCAAGTCGCCGAGTCCTTATAATGCAAGTCATGGGCGGATTGGATGTTCCCCACGGACGATGAAAGGAGTGCCCCATGACGACCATGCGCCAGGTTTGCCATTGCGAAAACTGCGGCAGTGAAGCGGACATGATCGTGACCTGTACCTGGGTCGAGGTGGAAGAAGAGCCGGGTGTGGTCAAGAAAAAGAAGAAAGAGACCCGCACTTGCACCCGGTGTGGCAATGAGGCGGACATGATTCTGGACGAAGAAGAATAGGAAAGACGGCGAGGATGGTGGAGACCGATTTGGCGATGAGCGCAGCTTATTCCAAGCGACCTATGTACCGACACATCATCGTGTGTCCCTTTTGTGAAAGCGGCCAACCGATTCCCTTGGATTTCGATGCCATTCACCGATGCCAATGCGGCGCCTGCTACAAGGTGTGCGGCAACGAAGCCTTGGAAAACGGCGTCAGCGATATTGCGGAAGAGCTGTGGAGCGAGGATGAGCTGGATTTCATTCGATCTGTGCCCATCGATTTTTGTAACGTGGTTGTGGAAAAGGACTTCGACCGCCTGCTGGACTTGAAGCAGGCGGTGGATTCCTGCGGCATGGAAAGATTTTGTAAATTTGACAGGAACTTGGAGCTGAACCTGATCTGGGTGAAGCGCCTTTTCTAGGAGCGTGTCCGTCAAGGCCCAGGTTGCTCCCTTCTTGTACAGACCAAAACTTGGGGCTATCAGGCGGGCCCGTGCTGCCGGCTTGGCTTTGCAGTTGTGGGGGCGGGTTCCGAACCCGTCCCCACATGGCTTTCTGAGAATTCAAAAAGCACCACGGAGCCGGTGAAATTTCACCTGGTCAGAAGCCACAAAAAGGCTAGAGGCCGCTGTCCGACAGCCATGCCCATCCCCGGGATGGCGCGTCCATCCCTGGGCCCGAGCCCAAGCGGGACAACGGCCGGCCGGCCCAGGCCGGTTTGACGGTCGGCCCAAGGGGCGTGCCCCTTCCCTCACGCATCACGGTTGAGCCGGGATCCGTGTTGTTTGGGGCTTGCGATCGGTCTTTTTCACCTTCGATGCTCTATTTCTTTGCTCCCTGTGGTTATTGACTCCCCTTGCAACCCTGGTTAACTTAAAGAAGCTTTGTATCCGAGAGTTCATTTTCACGTTTCCATGGTTCAGCAACAAGATGAGGGACAAGAAGGGTAAGGGCCGCTCAGGCTTGGCGCTGAGCTTTTCGGTTAGGTGGATTTGGCGGCAAATGAGCAAGATGTGAACTCGTTCAAGGAGGTTGATCATGAGAAAGGCGAAGTTCTTCCTGGCTGTGGCAGCGGTGATGGTCACCGCCGGTTTTCTTTTGGCCTTTGGGGGCAGCGCCCAGGCCAAGATGGTTCCCAAGGTGGATAATTTCATTCTCTTTCCCGATCAATCGGGTTCCATGTACATGACCCACGGCAAGCTGGGCGTGGTGAAGATGGTGGCCGCCAAGGATCTCATGATGAAGATGAACGAGCGGATCCCGGAATTGGGCTACCAGGGGGCGCTGGATCTCTTTGCCCCCTGGCAGGTGGTGGCCGAGCCCGCCGTCTATGATCGGGCCTCCTTTGGCGCCGCCCTGGAAAAGATTCCCTCCGACCAGGGCATCTTCAACCGCCTCACCCCCATGGGCCCGGGCGTCAGCTCGCTGGATTCGGTCCTGAGCGGTCTTCGCGGCAAGACGGCGGTGATCGTGGTTTCCGACGGCGGTGCCAACAAGGGAGCGGATCCGGTGGCCGCGGCCCAGGCCATTCACCGCCGGTATCCCGATGTGTGCTTTCATGTGATCAGCTTTGCCGAAGATGCCAAGGCCCGGTCGATCCTCAAGAAGATCAGCGAAATCGGCGGCTGCGGCGTCTACGCGGAAGGCACGGACCTGCTGGCCGACGACCAGGCCCTCAATCAATTCGTCAAGGACGTCTTCTACGCCGAGCAAATGGAACCGCAACCGGAAGTCATCGTGCTTCGCGGTATCCACTTCGATTTCGACAAGTCCGACATCAAGCCGGAATGGCAGCCGGTGTTGGATGAAGGGGCTGAGATTCTCAAAAAGCATCCCCAGATCCGCATCATCATCGAAGGCCATACGGATTCCATCGGGACCGAAGCCTACAACCAGAAGCTTTCCGAACGCCGAGCCAAGGCGGTCTATGACTACTTTGTGGCCAAGGGCGTGGAGGCCACCCGCATGAAGGCCGTGGGCTACGGCGAACTCAAGCCCAAGGCGGACAACGCCACCAAGGAAGGCCGGGCCATCAACCGGCGCGTGGAAATCAAGGTCGTTCAATAACCGGTAATCTGCCACTCACAGGCCGGGCGGCTTTTGCCCCCGGCCTTTTTTAATCCAGGACCCCTCATGAAAAAATTCTTGATCCTACCCGCTGTCCTGATCTGCCTGACGGCATGGGAAATACACGCCTGGGCCCTGAGTGAGCAGAAAGTGGCCGAGGCCTTCGGCGTTTTTCAAAAGGAATGGATGGACAAACTCTCCCGCCACGGCATCTACGGTCCCAAACATATGACGGTCCGAAAGAGCCGGGACGGATCTCTGGTCGTGGCCAGTTACAAGGAACTGGGTGCGGTCAAGGGAAGCCGTGTCAAGAAAACCGATTCCAAGGCGTGCCCCTTCGTGGGAGTGCTCCACTACGAGGAAATCGTTTTTGAAAGCCGGGGCCCCACGGAGCAGATCGCTCGAAAAGGCCCCTTCAGGGAGGCCGGAAGAACCAACATCACGGAGATCTTTCGGTTCGCCGATGGGAAGTGGATTTATTGAGTCCTTGCCCTCCACGGCGGGAACGGCCATACTGGCGCCGAACCCATTCCTGACAATGGAGCGCGGCGAGCTGTGGTCAGCGTACAAAATATCAGCAAATTTCTTGGCAACCGGGAGCTTTTCCGAGACGTTTCCTTCCATATCCATCCGGAAGACCGCATCGGGGTGGTGGGCCCCAATGGGGCGGGCAAGACCACCCTCTTCCACATCCTGATGGGTGAAGTGGAACCCGATACGGGTTCCGTCACCAAAGCCCGAAACACCTCTGTGGGCTATCTGCCCCAGCAGTGGATGCCGCCGGCCCAAAAGAGCGTTCTCCAGCATACCCAGGAAGTGCACGCGGAACTTCATGCCGTCCGAAGCGAGGTGGAGCGACTGGAAGCGGCCATGCGCCATGAAAGCGATCCGGAGCGGGTGGAGGCGATGGCCGCACGCCACGCCCACCTGCTGGAGCGTCTGGAACATCTGGGCGGCTACGACCTGGAGGCGCGCGCCCAGAAGATCCTCGCCGGATTGGGTTTTTCCCAGGAGGATTTGGATCGTCCGGTGGCCTCCCTGAGCGGCGGTTGGGTGATGCGGGTGGAATTGGCCCGGCTGCTCTTGGCCGAGCCCGAAATCTTGCTGTTGGACGAACCCACCAACCACCTGGATCTGGAATCCCTCCTGTGGCTGGAAGATTTTCTGAAAACCACCCGATCGGCGGTCCTGCTCATCTCTCACGACCGGGCGTTTCTCAACGCCGTGGCCCGCAGGATCCTGGAGGTGGAAAACGGACGGGTGGAACAATACAACGGCAACTACGATACCTATGTGGAAGAGAAGGCCCGAAGGCAGGAGATCCTCCTGGCGTCCCATCGCAACCAGCAGGAGCGCATCCGGCAGATCGAACGTTTCATTGCCCGCAACCGCGTGCGCAAGGATCGAGCCCGGCAGGTGCAAAGCCGGCTCAAGATGTTGGAAAGGATGGAACGCATCCAGGTTCCCGACCAAGAAGCCACCATCCAATTTCAGTTCCCGGAACCGGACCGTTGCGGCAAAAGGGTCTTTGAACTCCAAAAGGTGCACAAGGCCTACGGCGATCATGTGGTCTACGAGGGTGTGGACCTGGTGGTGGAGCGGGGAGATCGGATCGCCATCATGGGTCCCAACGGAACGGGAAAGAGCACCCTGCTCAAGATCCTGGCGGGAAAGGAAGCGCCGACCCAGGGCCGTCGTCTGGTGGGGCACCGGGTCCGCCTGGGCTACTACGCCCAGCACGTGTGGGAAGAATTGAACCCGGACCATTCGGTCCTGCAGGAGGTGGTCTCCATTGCCGGCTCCATCCCCCAGAGCCAGGTTCGAGCCCTTCTGGGGTGCTTTCTCTTCCGCGGCGACGACGTGGAAAAGAAGGTGCGGGTGCTCAGCGGCGGCGAAAAGGCCCGTCTCACCCTCTGCAAGCTCCTCATCCAGGCCCCCAACGTACTCTTGCTGGATGAACCCACCAACCACCTGGACATTCCCAGCCGGGAGATCCTGGAAGAGGCCCTGGACGATTATCCCGGGACGCTGTGCCTGATCAGCCACGACCGGCGCTTCATCAACGCCGTGGCGTCCAAGATCCTGGTGGTGGGCCCCAAGAAGCTCGAGCTGCTGCCGGGAAACGCCGACGACTACGAGCGTTTCTGGAAAGACGCTCTGCCGGCAACGTCCCGTGAGACGGCGGGCGACGAAGGCCCGGGCCAGGTCAAGGCCAAGGTGGATGCCAAAGAAAGAAAGCGCCTGGAAGCCCAGTGGCGAAACGAGCTCTACCGGCGGACCAAGCCACTCAAGGAAGAGCTGGAGCGGTTGGAGGAGGCCCTGGATCAGGCCCACCGACAAAGGGACGAGCTGAGCGAGCAGCTGGCGGATCCGGCCACCTACCAAGATGCGGCCCGTGCCGCCCAGCTGCAGCGGGCCTATCGCCATTGCCAGGACGAGATCCAGCGGTTAACAAAGACGTGGGAGGATACCGCCCTGGAACTGGAAGAGGTGGAAGAGCGGTTCCGGGAAGAAATGGAACGCCTGCGCCGAGAGGTCTTGGGGCAGGCGGCTTGCGAGGGCTAACCGATACACGTGTGAACAGGAAGGGGACCAGATGAAGAATCTTGCCATTTTGCTGGTTTCAGCCTTGGTGATCACCAGTGTGGGCGCCTGTGTGCCGGGCCCCACCACCCAGCAGCATCTGGAATCGGCCACCTGGCTAGGTGTGGTGGGCGCGGGCGTGGGGGCCCTGATCGATAAGGACAACCCGTGGCGGGGCGCCGTCATTGGAGGTGCCATCGGTTCGGTGGCGGGTTACGGCCTGGCAGAAATCACCCAAAGGGCTGCGGAAGAGGCTGCCAGCCGTCGCCAAACGGTCACCTATCACAATCCCAATAGCAACGAATGGGTGCAGGCGGACCCCGTGGCCTACGATAACGGCTATGCCACCGTGCGCACGCGCACCTGGAAGGATCGCCAGCTCACCGACGACCGCTACCTGCGTGTTCCGGCCTACTGAGGAGCCGGAAAAGACGAGGCTCTTTTCATCTTCCCGGGCCGATCAATCCGGGGTTTGAGCGCTTTCCTGTGCCAAGTTCCGGATGCGGGTCCGGTGGGCCTCCAGGGCCGCGTTGCCCGGATAGATCTTGAGGGCCCTGTCCAGTGTTTGAAGGGCTCGCGGCCAGTCCTGGCGCACCTCATAAAGGCGCGCCAGCACGAGCCATGCGCCCGGATCCAGGCCCTTCTTGCGCAATCTGCGGTTCACGAGAAAGATGGCCAGTCGGCTGCCGTAATCGTAGTAGAGCTTTTTGGGATAGTCCAAAAGGCCCATGAGATCTGCATCCTCCGTCATTTCTTTCTTTTCGAGCCCCGGTGGGTTGCGGCCGCATGCTTGAGTTCCACTCCGCGTGCCTTGGCTTCCAGCCAGAGACGGCGGCTGTCTTGCTTCCTTTCTTCGTCGTCCAAGGGCACAAAGTGCAGGATGGCGGGGTAGCGTGCCAAGGCGTCCAGATCGGGAAAGGCGTCACAGAGGACCACATCGGCCGGCAACGGAAGCCGGGGATCCACCGCAATGAGGACCGGCTCGGGAAAGGATACCTCCAAATCCGCCTCCGCCACGATCCGGTGGGGCACAAAGCTGGGCTGGGAAAAACTCCACAGGAGCTTATCCAGGTGCTGCGCTCCCAGGCTGGAGTCGGTAAGCACCAGCACCTTCTTTCCCTTCTCCGCGAAATACTCCGCCCAACGGCACAAATCCCGGCGCTGGTCCCTGGCCGTGGTTTCCACAAAGATCATTTCCTGCGGCATAAACTCCTCACCATGATGTGTCATGGGCAGCCGGCCTTTTCCAAAGGAAGAGCGGCCTTGGCAGGCTGTAACCTTCAGCAGGTCAGGTGAAAGGCCGCAGCGGCGTCTTCTCCCTGGGCCACCAGCTCGTTGAAGGTTTGCACCGCCCTTTCGGTGGGCTCATCCAGCAACCGGATGCCCATCTCGGCACAGGCGCGGCGCACATCGTTTCCCGGTTTCATGAGGCCGGGCTTGCCGCGGCCGATGACCAGCACCTTCGGTCGAGCTTCCAGGATGTCTTGGATGTCGTCCACGCACACCTTGTGGCCTTCCCGGCGCCACCAGTTGGCCGTCACCTGGCCTTTGACGATCTTGAGATCCGCCTGATAGGTGGTCCCCCCGATGTCCATGGCTCCGAAACGATACCCTTCGATCATGGCGTCCACCTCCCGAAACCGATCGTTACGGGCCTTCCTGATCCGATCCGGCCTCTTTGCTGCCTGACGGTGGATTGTTGGGAAACTGTTTTCCTCTTTCTTTTCTCCTCCGAACGGCTCTGTCTAGGCCCCGCAGGCCTTCATGCTCAGATCCACGCAATCTTGCCCGAAATGTTGGCTCATGTCTTCCAAAAAGGAGGCGGTGGGATTCACCTGGAGCTTGGGATTGAGGGCGATCACCGCTTCGGCCTGTCCCTCCACGTCGATGTGCAGCAGGGTGCTGCACTGGCCCGGGTGGGTCACCAGCAGGTGCCGGAGCCGCTCCAGGGCGTCCCGGTCCAGTCGGTCCGCGCTCAGGTGGATGTGCACGGCTTCCACCGTCTGGGTCTGGGCATCGTCCAGGGTGAGAATGTTGTCGGCGAGGATCTTGGAGCCCTTTTCGTCATGCTGGATGGTGCCCAGAACCACCAGCGGTTCGTCTCCCTGGAGCAACTCCCGGGCGCGGCCATAGACCTCGGGAAAGGCCACCACCTCCAGGGTTCCGTTCCTGTCTTCCAGGCTCAGGAAGGCCATCCGCTCGCCCTTCTTGGTGGTGAGCTCCTTGGTGATGGAGAGCAAGCCGCACAGGATGGTTTTGGCCCCGTCCTTTCTTTCCCGCACCCTTTGGGTGTCGGCCGTGCACAGCTTTTGGATCTGATCGCGGTAGTGGTCCAGCGGATGGCCGGAGATGTAGAAGCCCAGGGCCTCCTTCTCAAACTGGAGCGCGGTTCGGGTGTCCCAAGGCGGAACGTCGGGAAGCTTGGGTTCCATGGCCTTGCCCTTCGACTTGGCCCGGAGCAGGTCGAACATGTTGATCTGGCCCGTCTGGCGGTCCCGCTGACGCGCCTGGGCCTTGTCCAAGGCCTCGTCCAGGGCGGCGAAGGTGCGGGCCCGGTCCGGGTGGATGGAATCGAAGGCGCCGCACTTGATGAGCTGTTCCAGAACGCGCCGGTTGACCCGGGAGGTGTCCACGCGGTCGCAGAAATCATGGATGGATCGAAACGGGCCGTCCTTCTTTCTTACGGCCAGAATGGCTTCGATGGCGCCTTCTCCCACGTTTTTCACCGCGCCCAGCCCGAAGCGGATCTTTCCTTCCACCACGGCGAAGTCCCGCTCACTCACGTTCACGTCCGGAGGCAGCACCGGGATGCCCTTTTCGCGGCATTCGTTGATGAGCTTCACCACCTGATCCGTGTTGCTCAGGAAGCTATTGAGCAGGGCCGCCATGAATTCCACCCGGTAGTGGGCCTTGAGGTAGGCGGTCTGGTAAGCGATGAGGGCATAGGCGGCGCTGTGGGATTTGTTGAAGCCGTATCCGGCGAACTTTTCCATCAAGTCGAAGATGTGATTGGCCTTGGCCAGATCGATCCCGTTTTCCTTGGCACCGGCCAGGAACCGTTCCCGCTGGGCCGCCATGACTTCCGGGATCTTTTTGCCCATGGCCCGGCGCAGGATATCGGCTTCGCCCAGGGTGTAGTTGGCCAGCACGCTGGCGATCTTCATCACCTGTTCCTGGTAGAGGATCACGCCGTAGGTGGGTTCCAGGATGGGCCGGAGCTGCTCCAGATCATAGGTGATGGGGATGCGGCCGTGCTTGCCGTCGATGTAGTTGTCCACCATGCCGCTTTCGATGGGACCGGGGCGGTAGAGGGCCACCAGGGCGACGATGTCGGCGAAGTTTTCCGGGCGAAGTCGCACCAGGATGTCCCGCATGCCCGAGCTTTCCAGCTGGAACACCCCGGTGGTGTCCGCGGCGCACAGGAGTTCAAAGGTCTTGGCATCGTCCAGGGGCAGGCGCTGCATGTCCAGGTCCACCCCGTGGTTTTTTCGGATGAGCTCCACGGCGTTCTGGATCACCGTGAGGTTGCGCAGCCCCAGGAAGTCGAACTTGATGAGCCCCGCCTTTTCCACGTACTTCATGGAAAACTGGGTCACCACCTCCCCTTCCTGGTCCCGGTAGAGGGGCATGTACTCCACGATGGGCTTGTCGCCGATCACCACCCCCGCCGCATGGGTGGAGGCGTGCCGGGTGAGGCCCTCCAGGGCGAAGGCGATCTCGAAGAGCTCTTTGATCTTGGGATCGTCGCGCTGGAGTTCCGCCAGGCGCGGCTCCAGTTCGAAGGCCTTCTTCAATGTCATGCCGGGAGCCGCGGGAATGAGCTTGGCGACCTTGTCCACCTCGTTGTAGGGCAGCGCCAGGGCACGGCCCACATCCCGGATGACCGCCTTGGCCTGCATGGTCCCGAAGGTGGTGATGTGGGCCACCTGGTCCTTGCCGTACTTTTCCGCCACGTAGCGAAAGACCTCGTCGCGGCCCAGGACGCAGAAGTCCACGTCGATATCGGGCATGCTGATACGTTCCTTGTTGAGGAACCGTTCGAAGATGAGCCCGTGCTCGATGGGATCCAGGTCCGTGATCCCCATGACATAGGCCACCAGGCTGCCGGCGGCCGACCCACGGCCCGGGCCCACGGGGATGCCCTTATCCTTGGCAAAGCCGATGAAATCCGCCACGATGAGAAAGTAGGCGGCGAAGCCCATCTCCTTGATCACGTCCATTTCATAGCGGAGCCGCTTCTCGTATTCGGTCCCATCCTGATCGGAAAAGTCGGGACGGCGGGATCGGATCTCCTCCAAACGCCTTCGAAAGCCTTCCTTCACAGTGCTTTCGAAGCGGTCTTCGATGGTTTCTCCGTTCTGCAGGGGAAAGACAGGGAAGTGGTATTCTCCCAGGGGAATCTCCAGGGAGCACATGTCGGCGATGCGCACGGTGTTTTCCAGCGCCTCCGGCACATGGGCGAATTCCCGGGCCATCTCGTCGGGGGACTTGAAGTAGAGCTGGTCCGTTCGGAACTTCATGCGCTTTTCATCCAGGATGTTCTTTCCGGTCTGGATGCAAAGCAGGATTTCGTGGGCCCGGGCATCGCTCTTTTTCAGATAGTGGCAGTCGTTGGTGGCCACCAGGGGGATGCCCAGTTCCCGGCCCAAAGCGATGAGCTTTTCGTTGACGATCGCCTGCTCCGGGATGCCGTTGGCCTGCATTTCCAGGTAGAAGTTCCCCGGTCCGAAAATCTCCTCGTATTCCCGGGCGGCCTTGGCCGCCGCGTCCGGGCGGTTGTGGTTCAGGTGAAAGGCCACTTCACCCTTGAGGCAGCTGGAAAGGGCCACCAGGCCCTGGCTGTGTTGGCGAAGCAACTCTTTGTCGGCCCGGGGCTTGTAGTAGAAGCCCTCCAAATGGGCCAGACTGACCACCTTCATGAGGTTCTTGTAGCCGGTGAGATCCTTGGCCAGAAGGACCAGGTGGTAGTTGCGATCCTCCTCCCCTTTGTTGCCCGTGGCCGCCTGGCGTTCATGTCGGCTTCGGGGAGCCAGGTAGATCTCGCAGCCGATGAGCGGTTTGATCCCCGCCTTTCGGGCCTTTTCATAGAATTCCAGGGCCCCGAACATGTTGCCGTGATCGGTCACGGCCACGGCAGGCATTCCAAATCCCTTGGCCGTCTCGATCAAATCCTGCAAACGGATGGCTCCGTCCAGGAGGCTGTATTGACTGTGCACATGCAGATGGACAAAGGGCGGCATCTGTCGATCCTCTGAAAGTGAAAGGTTCAGGAAAAAGGGCGCCAGGAAAAACGGTTGCTGCCCATGGGAATCTTCCCGCACCCGGGCTCCCGCTATCTTGTTTCCTGGCCCTTTACCCCTTCTCCCGTTTCGCTTTTCCTTCCGGTATGGCCTTGCGTTCGTAATTGAAAAGGGAATAGGGGGCATCGGCCCGATGGCGTCGGAAACCGCTCAAAATCCGCTGCCAGTCCTTGTCGTTCAAACGGGCGCCCCCTTCGCTCAGGTCGATCAAGAAGAGGCGGTAGCCCATGGCGCGAAGCTCCGGAAGCTTTTCGAACCAGCAGAAAGGGTGGTCGGCGAAAACGGTCGTCAAGGCTCCCTGACGCTCCACCATGTACTGATCGCCCCGGGCGGTGCGCACCGGAACCCCGGTCATGATCGCAGGCTGCAGCCGGGAGATGAAGAGAAAGGGCTGGCCGTAGACGGTCACCACGGGGATGGCCGGTACGGGATCCGCAATGAGCTCCCGGAGCTCCCCGCCGGTCACTTCCTGGGAGAGCACCGTATGGGTGCATCCCATATCGGCCAAGGCCGCCATGGCCGCCTTGTTGCGGATGTTCATTCGGGATCCGGCCCACAGGTGCAGTCCCTCCAGACCCTCCAGCCAGTCCCAATGGCCCCAGTTGTTGACCTCCCAGATGCGGTATCCCCGGGCGGCGAACCAGGCCACCGCTTTCCGATAATACTCCTCGTCCTTTTCCAGGACCACCGGGGGAAGGGACCAGCCGAAGCGCTTTTTCTGTGCCGGATGCAGGCGCCCCTTGGCCAGGCGTTCCAGGTTTTCCTTGGTGGCGGTGCAAAAAATCCATTGGGCCGGAGACTGGAGAGCCCGACTCAGGTCCTGGTGCCGTCCCACCTTGAGCACCAGAGTCTCCGCCAGGCGGCGTGCCTTGGGCCCCCTGTCCGCCGCTTCTTCCGGAATCCAGGCCTCGGCTTGAAACGCCTTTGAAAAGGTGAAGGGCTCCTGGCCTTCCCGTCGGATCCTTTTCCAGATTTCCGCGGGGGAGGTGGGCCTTCTGCCGATGCGGAAAAGACGTTCGCCCTCCACGGCCGAGGCCTTGGCGGCCACCACGACCGCCGGTCCCTGGGGGGGCGTTGGGTCCAGGGGATCTCCCGAAAGGGACTGGACGGCTTGGACCAAAAAAGGGGCCTTCTCACGGCCTTCCGCCGATTCCGGGCGCAGGCGGTCCCCGGCCTGCACGGACCGGCGAAGGTTCACCACCAGGCGATGGCCTTCCGCCTTGACGACGGTTCCCACCCACAAGCCGCTGGATCCGGACCGGTGGGGGCTGAGAATGGTCTCGCTGGGCGCGGCACCCAGAAAGCCGTCCGTGAGGCGCCGGGCGGGCGAAAGGGCCAACTGTTCCGTGGCCTTGCGGATTGCCTCACGCCGCCCGGCCGCAGGGGCGTCCAGCACCTGGCGATAGGCCTGGACCACCGTGGCGATGTAGTCGGCATCCTTCATACGCCCTTCGATCTTGAAGGACGCGATGCCCAGCTCCATGAGCTCAGGGAGCCGGGGAAGGGCGGAAAAATCGCCGCACGAAAAGAAGTAGCCCTGCTTGCGGCCCTGGCGAAACCGCAGGCGGCAGGGCTGGACGCACCGGCCCTGAAGGCCGCTGTGGCCCCCGCGGAAACTGCTGGCCAGGCACAGCCCGGAAAAGGAAAAACAGAGGGCGCCATGGACGAAGATCTCCAATTCCACGTCCGCACTACGGGTGATGTCCCGCAGTTCCTCCAGGCCCAGTTCCCGGGCCAGCACCACCCGGCGGGCCCCCAGGCGCTTCAGAGTACGCACTCCGGCACGGTTGTGGACCGCCGCCAGGGTGCTGGCATGCAACTTCAGGTGCGGGAAAAAACGGCGGCAAAGGAAGAAAAGGCCGGGATCCTGCACGATCAGCGCGTCCACGCCCAAATCGGACAGGGCCTGGAGAGTATCCAGCACCTGCGGCACTTCGGGGGCCGTCACCGTGCTGTTCATCGCCACATAGACGGACACGTGACGGGACCTGGCAAAGGGAAGCAACCGGCTCACTTCCTTCAGGGAAAAGTTGGCGGCGTGCGCCCGGGCACTCAGCTGCTTCAGGCCCAGATAGACGGCGTCCGCTCCGCTTTCCACGGCCGCCCAGAAGGCCTCCACGTGTCCTGCGGGGGCCAGCAGCTCGGGCTTTTGGAATCGGGCCGTGTCCCTGGGGGGCGGTCGCTTTGTGGCGCGTTTCCTTCGAGTCGAGGTTTTCGTCATGGGTGGTTCGGTTCTTCCCAAGCCTTGAGCTTTTCAATGAGTTCGATCAGAGCGGCCACGGAGGCCTCCAGGAGCCTTCTGCCCTTGTCCGGGCTGGCCGCCGGCGGGTTGCCCCATACGCCCGAACGCCAATAAGCGCGCTTGTTCCGCACCAGAATGTGGGCCGGGAAAGTGGGATAGGCCTCCTCGGCCGTTCCTTGTACCCACTTGGGATGCAGATGGAGCATGAGCGACGTTTCCACCTCGCCGGCATGGGAATCCCCCGGGGTTTCCTGAATGGTGCTCCAGGCGGCCCTTCCCAGATCCAGTACGGACAAGACGGCCATGCGAAGATCGGGGCATCGCTCCAGCAGTTCCTCTCCGGCGTCCAACAGCGTGGCCATGTGGGTGCCTCCCGCATGACCGCTCAGTAGGACCACCTGGCGCATCCCCTGACGGACGAATCCTTCCACCACGTCCAGGACGAGGGCCCGCAGGGTGGCGCTCCGGATGCCCACCGTGCCGGGATGAGCGCTGGAACTGCGGCACACGCCATACCACAAGGGGGGAGCCGACCAGACGGGGTGGCGTTGGGCCACGGCGTCGGCCAGGGCCTGGGCATGCAGGGTGTCCGTTCCCAGCGGCAAGTGGGGTCCGTGCTCTTCCAGAGAGCCGCAGGGCACGATGACCGTCGAGATACGATCCCGCTCCCTTTCGAAGAAGTCCATGGTGCATTGTTTGAGAATCGGCACAGGTGCCTCCCGACAGCGTTGGAAATCAGTTCACGGCATCTTCCTGTTCGGCATCCCTTCCTTATCCCGTTCGGACGCCGGGAGCAAGGCCGATCCCTTCTTGACGCGGACTCCTGCACGGGATAAGGATGGCCGAAGTAGAGCCTGGAAGTCGACTCGTGATGGGCCTTGCATTCATCAGGAAACGGGAGATTGGCATTACCCATGCAACTGCCGAACCTTCATCTCAGCCTCACGGTGGTGGCAGCCGTTGTCTTGTGCATCAATCTGCCTTTCGGCTACTGGCGCGCCCAGACGCAACGTTTTTCCAGGGGTTGGTTTCTGGCCATCCATGTTCCCGTGCCCTTGGTGGTGGGCCTGCGGATCGTGTCCGGCCTGGGCTGGCGCCTTGCCACCTTCCCGGTGCTCATCGGAGCCTTTTTCGCCGGGCAGCTGCTGGGCGGGCTCTTGTGTCGGCTCTCGGGTGGCAAAGGCGAAGGATCCCAATAGAGCGCGTTTCATCCTATGGTTTAGCATTCGACAACGGGAGGAAAACCATGGCAGCGAAAAAGATCCTCATGCTGGTGGGCGACTATGTGGAAGATTATGAGGTGATGGTTCCCTTTCAGATGCTCCTGATGGTGGGCCACACGGTCCACGCCGTCTGTCCGGACAAGAAGGCCGGCGAGACGGTCCGAACGGCCGTACACGATTTCGAAGGGGATCAAACCTACAGTGAAAAACCCGGCCACAATTTCCTCTTGAACGCCACCTTCGACGAAGTGAAACCCGAAGACTACGACGCCCTGGTGATTCCCGGGGGGCGGGCGCCGGAATACATTCGGCTGAACGAGCGGGTGTTGGACCTGGTGCGCCACTTCGCCCAGGCCGGAAAGCCCATCGCCTCCATCTGCCACGGCCAGCAGGTCCTGGTGGCCGCCGGCGTGGTGGAAGGAAAAGCCTGTACGGCCTACCCGGCGGTCAAGCCGGACCTGTTGCGTTCGGGAGCCAGCTGGGTGGAGGTGAACGAAACCTTCACCAACGCCCATGTGGACGGGAACCTGGTGACCGCCCCTGCCTGGCCCGCCCATCCCGAATGGATGCGCAAATTCCTGGAGCTTCTTGGAACCCGCATCGAGCCCTAGGAGCTTGCCTGACAATGGCCCCTTGGCCTTTTGTGGCTTTCTGAGAGGTTGAAATTCCACCGGCCCCAAGGTGTTTTGAATTCTCAGATAGTCTCGTAAGTGCCGGTTCGGAACCCGCCCCCATCAAAGCTCCAAAAACACCACGGGGCACAGTGGGATTTCAACTGGTTGACAATTTCCAATAAAGTCGGAAGGCCTTTATGGGACAGGCTTTTGGAGGAGGCCATGAGGTCATGATGGAACTTCTGGCCGTGGGCGCCGGCTCTTTCACCGTGGCCCTTTCGGGGGCCCTCATGCCCGGTCCGCTCTTTACCGTCACCATCGCCGAATCGACCCGCAGGGGCTTTCGAGCAGGCCCTCTCCTCATGACGGGCCATTCCCTGCTGGAACTGGCCGTGGTGGTGGCGGTGGTGCTGGGGCTGGGACCCTACCTCAAGATGCCCGCCGTGATGGCCCTAATCGCCCTTCTCGGCGGCGGGTTCTTGGTGTTCATGGGGGCGGACATGGTGAGGAGTGCCGCGGGGCTCTCCTTGGACCTGGCCGTCCACGATCCGCAATCCCCGCCGAAAGGGCGCCATCCCGTCCTGCTGGGAGCTCTCGCCAGCCTTTCCAACCCCTACTGGACCCTGTGGTGGGCCACCATCGGATTGGGTTACCTGGTGGCGTCCATGAAGCTGGGCGTCTGGGGGATCGGGGCCTTTTTCCTGGGACACATTGCGGCGGATTATGCCTGGTACAGCCTACTGTCGTTGGGGGTGAGCAAGGGCACCCGGTTCATGGGCGATGGAAGTTACCGGTGGATCGTTCGCTGCTGCGGAGTTTTCCTGGTCTTCTTCGGCGCCTGGTTCCTGTGGGCCGCCAAAGGGTTCTTGACCTGCTGGCTTGCCTGAGGATTGACGCAGCCCCCCCTTGGGCCGGGCTCCTCCCGATGGCTCTGGATGGGGCCTCGGCTTGCCTGCGGTCCACGTGAAACCACAGCCTGTTTGCCCCATGATGGCGTCCCCCCACTTCGGCGCCCCCGACGCGGCTTTCTGAGAGCCCAACAGCACACCAGCACACCAGGGCACAGGGGAAGTTCAACTCGTTGGAAATCCCCAAAAAAGTCGATGAAAGGCCGTTGTGGGAAAAACTCCGAAAGTGGGCCTTCGCCGAAGAAAAAAGCCGGCTCCGGCGCATCCTCGCATCGCGTGTCCTTTCCAGGGCGGGCGCGCTGGGGTCGAGAAGGCTTTACCGGATGGTTGCCAAGGGATAGAGTGCTTCTTGCGTGGCCATGGATTTGAGCCTGTCCAGCCTGGTGGGGCTCGGGAATGGGGGATGAAGGGCTTGGCGGCGTGCGGTCTTCCCCGGAAGCGGGGTCCTACATATGGGGTTGGGGCTTCCAAGATCAAAGAGGGAGTGGAAGTACGGTTTTACGAAGACCATAGGAGGTCAAACCATGACAGAGGCCGTGAAACAGCTCATTTCGACCACCCGTGCCCTCATGGAATACATGGACCAGGAATTCGTCTTCGATAAGATGGGCGATGCCGGCTGCGGCGGGGTGGATCCCTATCGTTCCGAGACCTTCGACGAGCTCATCCGGGCCGTTCAGGCCGCTCTGAAGGAGGTGGACGGGGCCTCATGCGAATAAGGCGTCCGGCAAGGCCTTAGGGGGAGTACGGCGCCGCTGCTCGCTTGGCCGGTTCGGCGCTGTGGCGCCGGTGAAAGTAGCGGCCGCTGATGCAAAGCGCCGATGCCGTCCCCACGAAGCGGATCATCTCAGGAAGCGAGATGCGGTCGTTGAAGGCGCCCAGGTGGGGGCCGGTGTGCAGCACGATGTCTTCCGCACCCCGCCGGTAACGGAGCGCTTCATGGGGCGACAGGCCCCGCTCCATCAGAAAATCGCGGAATTCGTCGTCGGCCATCTGTTCCTGGTCGGGCACTCGCAGGATCTCTTCCATGTGCCGGTCCACACCCATTTCTTCGATCATTCGATGGGCCAGGTGATCCAGGTCCCAGCCGGGTTCCGGAGCCGGAAGGCCTCCCGTAACACCTTCATAATACCTTTCAAAAACGCTTCGGAGGATCTTTTTCAAAAGCGGCGGGTCGAAAAGGTCCCGGGCGTCCACGGGGGACCCGTCCGGCTGGAGCCCCCTTCGGCGCGGATCCCGGTTGCGGAAGTAGCTTCCCGCCACCAGCAGAAGGCTCAAAAGGTGCATCCCCACCTGTTCGTAGATGGACACGCCCGAGGCACCCGCGGGTTCCAGGTGTTCCAGGTCGCGGATTCCGGAAAGGCCGAAGTTGGGAAAATCACACGATTCCAGCCAGCGGTCCAACCGTCCGCCCCGTGGCCACCGGTAGAGCCCCCCGTCGTTTCGACGGTGCCGCTGAACGCGGTTGTGGAAAAGGGGGATGGGGGCGGTGTGCACCACCCCTCGGGATAGCAGCCTGCCCAGGAGCAGGGCATTTCGAGAAAGGAACTTCAAAAAGACGGCCTTGGAAAGGAGGCGCCCCTCACATGGCTGGTTGGGGTAGTGGAAGTAACCGTTCGGCGCTTGGAAGGCCACGGCCCATCGAGCCTTCTCTAAGCCGGGCGAAAGGGGCGCTCCGGTGTGACGGAGCCGAAACAGCCACCGCCCGTCCAGGGACAGCGGCAACGGGATCTTGCCCAAACGGCCCAAACGGGTCTCTTCCCAGGACCAGAGAAGCCGCATCCAGCCGATCTCCCGCACAAGCAGTCCCGCTGCCTCCTCGTCCTGGGCCGTCTTCACCACCAGGATTCCCCCGCTTTTCCGGACCCACACCAGGCTGCGCCCCTTGGGAAACCATCTCCCGGAGCGGCCGGCACCTGTTGGAGCTTCCGGCCGGAAAGTGGGCACCTGCCTCAATCGATTCAGGAGATCCGGGAGGGCCACTGGAAGGGCGTGGGAACGATCGTCTGTGGGCATGGACGGGGGATTGGTCTCCAACGGCAGGCTTCCCAGCACCTGGCAAGCGGCCTGCTGGCAGGGGTCTTGCCCTTCCAGGGCCAGCGATTCCAGTACTCTTCGGGCATGTTCCACCACGTCCCGTCTGGGGCAGGCCTCCACGATGCAGCGAAGCCCCATGGCCGCTTCCTTACAAAAGAAAAAAGCCTGGCGCTGCTTGAGATAGGGCGGGTGCACCAGGAGGCGGCGAACGAGGCGAATGGTTTCGTGGTCGGCGGAGCCCGGATTGTGGAGAAGAAACCGATTCAGTTCCTGAACCTTCAAGTAGGCTCCACCGAAATCCAAAGGCCGCGGGCGAAGTTCGTTCTTAAGGCGCTCCAGATCTCGGTTGGGCGAGAAGGCTTTTGGTGAAAAACCATTCATGCCCGTCTCTCCGCCACCGTCTCCCACCCTTCCTTTCCCTCCAGTCCCCGGCAGAAGGCCAGTGCGGCCTTTCCCAATGCGTGGGCCGTGTAGCCGCCTTCCAGCAAAGCGAAGAGACGGCCGCGTGCCTTCCGGCGCGCCGTCTCGCCAAGAACCCGCCCTATGCGGTGATAGTCCCCGTTGGTCAACAGATTTCCCCAGTCCTGGACGTGGAGGTCAAAACCGGCCGAGACCCCGATGACATCCACGGGCCCGAGCTCCTCCAGCCGGCTCTCCAATCGATCCATCAAGTCAGCCCCGTCGGCCAGGGTCATGTCCACCAGGTGGACCCGGGAATCATCGCCCAGGATCTCCGCCGTTCCATCGGCCCGGTGCATGTCGATGTCCACCACGGCGGCGCTCTTTGCCAGCCCCTTTTCCAGAAGGGACAAGACGGCCACGGCCATGTTGTTGAAAAAACAAAAACCGCCGTAACGGTTGCGACCCGCGTGATGGCCGGGGGGGCGGATGGCGGCGAAAGCGCATCGACCGGACAGGGCCAGTTGCGCCGCGCACAGGGCCCCGCCCGCCGCCAGGAAGGCCGCCGCCAGAACATCCAGGCCTTCCAGCTGGACACGCACCAGTTGTTCCGGATCGTGGGCTCTCAGGATGTCCGCCTTGGAGGCCGGTTCCGGAGTGACGACCGGGTAGAATTCCTTGAGTTTGGAGAAGACGGCGCGGGCCCGCGCCGGGGTTTCCACAGCACCGGTGGGATAGCGCTTGAGGTAGCCGTCGTGAAAGACAAGGGTCAGCATGAGGGATCATCCGTTGTGTGATCGGTCGCTGGATTGTTCTCGTAGGGACTTCGAGATGTGACCACTTCTTTGAGTCTTTCCGCAATGGCATGGTACAGGGCCAGGGTCTGCGGGGATCCGTAGCCCTTGTCGGCGTGGATGAAGACGGGCTGCCCGTTTCCGTACTTGAGCTTGGACGAGACCACCACGTAGGGGATGTGGCGTTCCTTGGCGCATTCATGGACCAGTTGGATGAAATGGCCTCGGATCAGGATGAGATCCGGCGTTTGGAACTGCGGGTGCAGGTGGTAGGCGAAGGCCTGTTCCCGGGGAAATTGGCGGATTTCCACACGGAGCCCGTGGCGCGCGCAGATCTTTTGAAGCAGCTTTCCGTCCAGTCCGCAGTGAAGCATGTAGAGAAGAAGCGGCCGGTCGGGCGGCCCGACGGGTTCGGGCTTTTCTTTCTTTTCTTCTTCCTTCATGGTGCCCACCTTTTCCGTTTTGACTTTGTGCAATCATTATATCACCAGGAGGCGAGCGCCGACACCTTGGTGCGGGATGTGTGCCCGACGCGGTGCCAAAGCCCAATGGAACGGTCCATCCATCCCGGCTGATTCCGTCGCACTTTTTCCCTTGACAGGGGGTTGTGGAAGAGTTTATGAGCACCCTGAATGATGGTTCATTCATAAGCACGGTGTACATTCACCCGGGAGGTGGGGCCATCGCTCGCAATAACCACAAAAATTCCGACAAGCGCCGGCGCATCTTGGATGCCGCGGTGAGCGTGTTCGCCGAAAAGGGATTCTTCCAGTCCAAGGTGTCTGAAATCGCTCGCATGGCCGGCGTGGCCGACGGCACCATCTATCTCTACTTCAAAAACAAGGACGACCTGCTCATCTCCATCTTCGAAGAGAAGATGCAGGAAATCAACGTCACCTTCCGCCGGGCATTGGAGGAGGAAAAGGATGCTCGGGCCCGGTTCCGAAAGCTCATCCACATGCATCTGGCCGGCTTTCAGGCCTATCCGGAACTGGCCGCCGTGCTCCAAGTGGAGCTGCGACAGAGCAGCCGATTCATGCGCGGCTACAAGAAGGTGGAGTTGAAAAAATACCTGGATTTCATTGGAGAAGTCATAGAACAGGGTCAAAAAGAGAGGGCTTTCCGCCCGGATATCCCGCTGGGGCTGGCCAAGCGGCTGGTCTTCGGCACCTTGGACGAGGTGGTCTCCACGTGGGTGTTGGCCGGTCGGCCCTATGACCTGGAAACTTTGGCGGATCCCATCGTGGATCTTTTCCTCCGGGGGATCCAGCGGGAACCCTCCGGGACGAAGACGGAAACCGAGCGTCGGTGACGGCTTCCAGGAGCCGGGAACGGACACAGCGATCAAGAAGGGGAGGAGACGGTCATGAAACTGCTGGTGGATGAAAGGGACCTCAAGTTCGTTCTTTACGAACAACTGAAGGCGGAGGATCTCTGCAAGTATCCCAAGTGGGAAGAGTATTCCAAGGAAATGTTCGACATGGCCTTGGAACAGGCCGAAAAGCTGGCCGAGCAAGAATTTTATCCCACCAACAAGAAGGGTGACCAGGAAGGCTGCCGCTATGAAAACGGCGTGGTCAAGGTCCCCGAATGCTTTCATCAGCCCTATCGGCTCTACTGCGAGGGCGGATGGCTGGCCATGGCCGATGATCCGGAAGTGGGCGGTCAGGGCTTTCCCGCCACGGTGGCCAACGCCTGCGTGGAATTCTTTGCCGCCGCCAACTGGGCCCTGCTCATGTACCCGGGCCTGACCCATGGGGCCGCCCGTCTGCTCGAGAAGTACGGCACGCCGGAGCTGCAGGAAAAGTACATGTACAAAATGTTTTCCGGCGAATGGGGCGGCACCATGTGCCTGACGGAGGCCGGCGCGGGAAGCGACGTGGGCAACCTCCGCACCAAGGCCGTTCCCGTGGGAGACGGCACCTACAAGATCGAAGGCCAGAAGATCTTCATCTCCTCGGGCATGCACGATCTGACGGAAAATATCGTGCACATGGTGCTGGCCCGGATCGAAGGGGCCCCCAAGGGGACCAAGGGCATCTCCATCTTCCTGGTGCCCCGCCTGCTGGTGGACGACAACGGCAACCTGGTGGACAACGACGTGCATTGCGCCGGTATCGAGCACAAGATGGGCATCCACGGCTCCTCCACGTCCGTTTTGAACTTCGGTGAAAACGGAAAGTGCATCGGCTACCTGATGGGCCAGGAAAACAAGGGCATGCGCATCATGTTCGACATGATGAACGAAGCCCGTCTCTTCGTGGGTATGCAGGGACAGGGCCATGCCAGCGCCGCCTATCTGCATGCGCTGCAATACGCCAAGGAGCGCATCCAGGGCACGCCCGTGGAGCGCATGAAGGACCCGGGAGCCGAACGGGTGGCCATCATCAACCATCCGGACGTGCGCCGCATGCTCATGTTCATGAAGGCCAGCACGGAAGGTGTGCGCGGCCTGCTCCATCTCACGGCCTATTGCATCGACCGGGCCGAGGTGGCCGAATCCGAAGAGGAACGGGAGCTCTACCAGGGCTACGTGGATCTGCTCATCCCCATCGTCAAATCCATGGGAAGCGACCTGGGCTTCCGGGTGTGCGAGACGGCCGTGCAGGTTTACGGCGGTTACGGCTACACCAGCGAATACCCGGTGGAGCAGTTCCTGCGTGATTGCAAGATCGCTGCCCTCTACGAAGGCACCAACGGCATCCAGGCGCTGGACTTGGTGGGCCGCAAGATTGCCATGAAGCGCGGCCGACTCTTCAAGAACGCCGTCAAGTTCAGCCGCGAGATGGTGGCCAAGTTCAAAAAGAATTACCGCATGCGGGAAATGATCGAGATCTACGAAGAGGCGGCCGAAAGCCTGCTGCAGGTCACCAAGTTCTTCGGGCTCAAGGGCATGACCGACGAATTCCACGTGCCCCTTCTCTACGCCAAGCCCTACCTGGATCTGTTCGGCGACGTGGCCATCGGCCTCAACTTCCTGTGGCAGGCCTACATCGCCGACCGCAAGCTCCAGGAGATCTTCGCCGACCACAACGCCAAGGACGAAAAGGCCCAGCGCGAGCTGCTGGAATCGAACCGCAGCGCCGCCTTCTATGCGGGCAAGATCGCGTCGGCCAAGTTCTGGATGAGCCAGGTGCTTACCCAGGCTTCGGGCAAGGCGCGCGGCATCATGCTGAGCGACAAGTCGCCGCTTGACATTCCGGAGACCGGTTTCGCGCTGGTCTAGAGGTGGATCTCACAAAACGGGGAAGCCACCGGGCCCCGGGCCCCGGCTTCCCCGCCCTGACGCTCAACGAAGGAGGAAGTCTCATGAAAGCGAGAGACGTGGTAGTGGTGGACGGCATTCGCACAGCATTCGGCAAGGCCGGTGAAAGGGGCATTTTTTGGATGACCCGCGCCGACGACATGGTGGTGAAGGTCATTCGGGAATTGATGCGCCGCAATCCCCAGGTGAAGCCCGAGATGGTGGAAGAAAACGTCTGGGGCGCCACCACCCAGGAAGGCGACCAGGGGCTCACCATGGGCCGCACCACGGCCATCCTGGCCGGGCTGCCCGTGGCCACGGCGGGCTATTCCGTGGACCGCATGTGTGCGGGCGGCATGACGGCCGTCGCCTGCGCCGCCTCGGAGATCGCCGTGGGTGCCTGTGATGTGGCCATCGCGGGCGGTGTGGAACACATGGGCCACCATCCCATGGGCGCCACGGCGGATCCCAACCCCCGGTTCCTCACGGAAAAGCTGGTATCCCAAGATGCTCTGGTCATGGGAAAGACCGCCGAAAACCTGCATGACATGTTTCCTGAGATCACCAAGGAAATGGCGGATGAGTACTCGCTCCTGTGCCAGAAGAAGACCGCCAAGGCCTACCAAGAAGGCAAGATCCAGAAGATGATCGTCCCCATGACCGTCTACACCAAGAACGGCTGGAAGGTGGCCGACCGGGACGAGCAGCCGCGCCCCGAAACCACCATGGAAGGTCTGGCCAACCTGCGCACGCCCTTCCGCGTCAAAGGCAAGGTGACCCCCGGAAACGCCTCCGGCTTGAACGACGGTGCCTGCGGCGTCCTGCTCATGAGCGAAGAAAAGGCCAAGGAGCTGGGTCTCAAGCCCAAGATGCGCCTGGTGGGCTATGCCTTTGCAGGCGTCAAGCCCGAGATCATGGGCTACGGGCCCATTCCCTCCACCAAGAAGGTGCTCGCCCGCACCGGCCTCAAGTTCGAAGACCTGGACGTGGTTGAGCTCAATGAAGCCTTTGCGGTGCAGGCCATTGCCTACATGAAGGAATTCGGCATGAAGTTTCCCGATGACAAGCGCCTCAACCCCTACGGCGGCGCCATCGCTTTCGGACACCCTCTGGCCTCTTCCGGACCGCGCTTGGTGGTGCACCTCATGCACTACTTCGAAGAACATCCGGAAGCCCGGTACGGCCTGGCCACCATGTGCGTGGGGCTGGGTCAGGGTGGTTCGATCATCTGGGAAAACGTGCAGAACACCAAATCCGAATAGGGTGAGGCAAGGAGGGAACGTCATGGGCGAACCGGTAACCCAATTTCTGGTCAACTTTTGGAACTCCCCCGTGGGCAAGATCGCCATCGTGACCATGGACAACGGTCGCGACTACAAGAAGCCCAACGTCTTCAGCGAAGCGGCCCTCATGTCGCTCAACCAAGCCATCGATCAGGTGCTGGCCGAAAGCGATGTGAAAGGCCTCATGCTCACGGGCAAACCCCACATCTTCGCTGCCGGCGCGGATCTGACCCAGGTGCCCTTCGTGACCACCTTCGAACAGGGCTACCAGATCGGCAAGAACGGCCACACCATCATGAAGCGTCTCATGGATCTGCCCTTCCCGACGCTGGCCGCCTACAACGGCGTGGCCCTGGGTGGCGGGCTGGAGATCGGCCTCTATTGCAACTATCGCACCGTGGCCAAGAGCGTGCCGGCCATGGGATTCCCGGAATGCTTCATCGGGCTCATCCCCGGCTGGGGCGGGTGCACCCTGGCCACCAAGCTGATCGGCCCGGAAAAGGCCCTGGAGCTCATCGTCTTCAACGCGCTCAACCAGAACCGAATGATCAACGGCCCCAAGGCCTACGAAATGGGCCTGGCGGACCGGTTGTTCGACGGCGCCGAATTCTTCGACGAGTCGCTCCAGTTCCTGGTGAACATCATTGCCGGCAAGGAGAAGGTGGAGCGGCAGGCGCCCAAGACCACCAACCTGAAGACCGTCGTCAGCAAGGCCAAGGCCTTTGTGGACAGCAAGGTCCACGGTGCGGCCCCGGCTCCCTACCGGGCCATTGAGCTGGTGGAAGGGGCCGTCAAGTGGGACATCGACCAGGGATTCGAGGAAGAGAACAAGGCCCTGGGCGACCTGGTCAAGAGCCGCCAGTGCAAGTGCTCCATCTACGCCTTCGACCTGGTCAACCGCTATGCCAAGAAGGTCAAGGGCATCCCGGACGTGAAGCCCAAGCCCGTCAAGAAGGTGGGCATCATCGGCGCCGGCCTCATGGCCTCCCAGCTGGCCCAGGTCTTCATCTACCGGCTGGGCGTGCCCGTGGTGATGAAGGACATCAAGCAGGAATTCGTGGACAAGGGCGTGGCCTACGTGCGCGGAGAATTCCAGAAGATGGTGGAAAAGGGCCGCATGCCCGAAGCCCGCGCCCGTCACCTTTCCAGCCTGGTCGAAGGCACCTTGAGCTACGATGATTTCGCCGATTGCGACTTCGTAATCGAAGCCGTCTTCGAACGGATGGACATCAAGAAACAGGTTTTCGCCGAGGTCGAGGCGGTGGTCAGTCCCGAGTGTATCCTGGCGACCAACACCTCCTCGCTCAGTGTCACCGAAATGGGATCGGATCTGAAACACCCGCAGCGGGTGGTTGGCTTCCACTTCTTCAATCCCGTTGCCGTGCTGCCGCTGGTGGAAGTCATCAAGACGCCCCAGACCGATGACCAAACGTTGGCCACCGCCTTCGACCTGGCGAAAAAACTCAAAAAGACCGGCGTGTTGGTCAAGGACGCCCCGGCCTTCCTGGTGAACCGCCTGCTCACCAAGATGCTTTCCGACTGTCTCACCATGGTGGACGAAGGCGCCGATTTCATCCAGGTGGACGAGGCCCTGCTGGCCCTGGGCATGCCCATGGCCCCCTTCGATCTGCTGGCCCTGGTGGGATTTCCCGTGGCCTACCACGTGTGCGAAACGCTCAACCGCGCCTTCGGGCCTGAGCGCTTCCCGGTCAACGCCAACTTCAAGAAGCTCATCGACGCCGGTATTTCCAGCATCTACGTGCCGGGCTCCAAGGTGAAGAAGGTCAACCCGGAAGTGGCGAAGCTCTGGGAAAAGAAGGGCGACAAGGAGTTCCATCCCGACGAGATCCGCGACCGGGTGCTGCACAACCTGGCTCGCGAAATCGACCTGATCCTCGAGGAAAAGGTGGTGGACAGCTCCCGGGATGTGGACCTGGCCATGATCATGGGTGCCGGCTGGCCCTTCTTCATGGGCGGCATCACCATGTATCTGGACATGGCGGGTATCACCCCCAAGGTGCTCCAGAAGGTCTTCTTCAGCTTCTAAAAGGCAAGGTCAAAACAGGGGAAAGACCCAAGGAACCTCCCAGGCCTTTCCCTCCCAAAAGGTTCGGGAACGCCCCCCCGGGGGCGTTCCCCCACGGCCTGCGGGCGGGGCCGGACCGAATGGGGAAGGCGGTCTGGTACCGTCCGAAACCCGACGGCCTTCGGGCCGTCGGGCATCTTCACAAAGCGGGTTCCGCCCGACCCGGTTGGAGGGGCTGGGAGAGGGCGATACGGGGCGGCTGCCACCAGGGCGGCCGCCCGCCCTTTTTCACCCTCGCTGTTTCCCTTCAGGTGTGCGCCTCCCACGTCCCCGTCCGCCGCCTCACCCCGAGGCCATTTGCCCACGGGCCCATCGACCGCAACCGCAGGGAAGTCTCTCGCTCCCACAAACGACCGGAAAACGCGGCTCCACGCACCCTCCGTACTCCTGGTGTCCCAGCCAGGAAGGGCGCGGTTGCGATGACCTAGGAATCCCCCCACCCACACAGTCCAAATGTCATGGAATGAGGCCCATTTGGGCCGGAACCGGATGGCATCATCGAAAATCTTTTCAGAAACGCCCCAATACGATAGGATAAATCAGTAGATCTTGACGTTGCTTCGATGTCTTCCACTCGTTTCGGTTCAACCCGGCGTGCGGAGAGAGTGCAGGTGCAGATGCCCGCCAAAGGCTGCCGCATGGTTTCCGGCTTCCTTTTTGGACGTCTCGTTCCTGTATCATGTCTTCTGTTCTTCTTTTCACCCCATGGAGTTCCGCCGTTTTGAGGAAGGCCGGAGCGCCTTCGTGCCTTCCCTTCATCGCCCACCCACAGCCCACTCGAAAGATGGAAGGCGGCACATGAAGCACCCGACGATCTTGGTGGTAAGCGACAAAGAGGATGCCTGTGGATTCGCGGCACGCGTGTTGGCCAATGAAGGCCACGCGGTGGTGAGCGCCCACCGCGGGGAGGCGGCGCTGAATGTTCTGGGTAAAGGCGCTGTGGAGGTGATGATCACCGACATGCGCCTGCCGGACATGGACGTCTTCGACCTGCTGCGCGCGGCAAAGGAGCTGGATCCTTCCGTGGAAGTGATCGTGCTCACAACCAGCGGCCCTAAAGAAAGCGCCGTGGCGTCCATCAAGGGAGGCGGCACCTTCCTCTTCCTGGAAAAGCCCCTGAAGGACGCGGATCAGCTGACCGAGGCGGTGCGCAAGGCCCTGGCACGTCGGCGCGCGCGGCCGCCGGAACAGGAATGTTTGCGGAGCCTTTCCCGGGAAAAGGAGTGGCTGGAAACGGTCACCCAACACATGAGAACGGGCCTGGCAATCATCGGCCGCGACTATCGGGTACTCTGGAGCAACCAGGTGCTCAGGGACCTCTTCGGCGATCCCTGCGATCAACCGTGCTACGAATTCTACAACCAACGCCGGAACATCTGCCCCGGCTGTGGGGTCCGACGCGTCTTCGAGGCGGGGGCCGTCAAAGCCATCCACGAACAGCAGGGGCTGGACGCCCGGGGAAATCCCGTCTATTCGGAAATCATGGCCACGCCCATCACGGACGACGAGGGCCGGGTGGTGGCCGCCCTGGAGATGGTGGTGCCCGTTACGGAAAAGAAACTGGCCGAAGAGAAGTGCCTGCAGCTGATGGAGCGGCTGGAGCGGTCCAAGAAGATGGAGGCCGTGGCCACCCTGGCTGGAGGGATCGCGCACAAGTTCAACAACTTGCTCACCATCCTCCTGGGCCACATGGATCTCATGGCCCTCCACTCCTCCCTGGACGCGCCCCAGCTCCAGAGCTTGTCCCAGATGCGGGATGCCTGCTTGCAGATGCGGGACCTGACCGCCCAGCTTCTGGCCTACGCCCGCGGAGGCAAGTATCAGGTCGAGAAGCGATCCTTCGCCCGGTTTGTGGAAGAGGCCGTGCCCAATCTGCGCTACCACCTGGCCCCCACCGTGCGCCTGGACGTGGACGCTCCGGAGGACACATGGCTGGTGGAGGCGGACTACTCCCAGCTCAAGATGGTGCTTTCGGCCCTGCTGGCCAATGCGGGCGAGGCGCTCTCCGAGGCCGGCACCGTCCGGGTGGCCTGCCGAAACGTGATGCTGGACGCGGAGGAAGCGGCGGAACTGGGCGGGCTTTCGCCCGGAGCCTATGTGCATCTCATGGTCCGAGACGACGGCCACGGCATGGACGCCGCCACCCTGGAGCGGGCCATCGAGCCCTTCTTTTCCACCCGGTTTCAGGGCCGGGGACTGGGACTGGCGGCCGCCTACGGTATCGTTCGAAACCACGGAGGCGCCATCCATCTGGAGTCCCAGCCCGGCCGAGGCACCACGGTCCACGTCTATCTTCCGGCCGCCGACGTGCCTGGACCGAAAGCCCAATCCATCCCCGGGGGAGCGGGCACGGTCCTTTTCATCGAAGACGAACCCCTGGTGCGTTACATCGCCGAAGCTCTCTTCCAGGAACTGGGGCACCAAACGGTCTTTGCTGAAACGGGAGAGGAGGCGCTCCGCATCCTGGAAGAATCGCCGGAGCCCTTCCAATGGGTCTTCCTGGACGTGATCCTTCCCGACATGCACGGCAGCGAGCTGTTCAAGCGCATGCGGGCGGTCCGTCCGGGTCTTCGCGTGATCGTGTGCAGCGGGTTCAGCAGGGCGGACGAAGTCCAGGACCTTCTGGAATCCGGTGCCCTTTCCTTCTTGAAAAAGCCCTTCACCGCTGCGGAGCTGCAGGACGCCATGGCTCGGGCCCAGGCCGCCGAGGCCGATGGGGACCGAAGCGCCCCGTCGGAGGAGGACTGAGAAGGGGTGTCCAGCGCCGATCGGCAAGGCATTGACCCGTTATCCGTAGCCGCGGGGCTCTATTTTCGCACTCCAGAAAGGCTGCGCCGTGATGGAAGCAACGCTTCGCCCGTTCTCGGAGAACCTTTCGGGATCCCGGCCTACCGTCTCCTGCAGGGAGTCCCTCAGGGGTCGGAAGCCGACCTGCCTTGCCGCACGGCCTCCAGGATGAGGTGCACGCGGCGGTTTTCGTTCAGGTCTTCCAGGGCCACGGAAAGTTTCCGCCGCCAGTTGGGGTGTTCCGCCACGGTTCCGGGAAGATTCACCTGTTCCGTCTCACCGCAGAGGTCTTCCAGCGATATGGCAACCAGCTTGGCCGGAGTGGCCGCCAGGTGGCGATGGAGCGCCGCGGCGCGCGCCGTGGCCTCATCGGCGGAGGATCCCTCCGCAAGGACCCCGTCCGGCGCCCCGTGGGTCTCTGTGCGGTAGGGGGCGATTCTTTCCAGGAGGAGGTTCCGGTCCCTTTTCCGGGCGGTCCGCATCTTTTTTCCCACCTCTTCCGATGGGAACAAGTCCAGCTCTTGGCGCACATCCAGATCGCGCCCCGACCAGAATCCTTCCAGCGTGGGCAGATCGTGGGTGGCAAAGGAGGCGAGCGAAAGTTCCGGATATTCGTCGGCGTGCCGAAAGCGGCCGGTATCGTCCTTTTCGAAAAGCACCAGACGGCATCCAAAGATCTTCTTGCGGGCCATGGCCTCCCGAACCCCTTCGGGGACCGTTCCCAGGTCTTCACCCACCACCAGGCAGCGGTTCCTGAGGCTTTCCAGGGCCACGATTTGGATCAGGTCGTGGAAGGGATAGTGAACATAAGCCCCCTCGCGGGGACTGGCTCCCTGGGGAATCCAATAAAGGCGCGTGAGCCCCATGACGTGATCCAGCCGAAGGGCCCCCGTGACCCGCATGTTGGCCCGCAATAGTTGGATAAAAGGCCCGTAGCCCTTCTCTTGGAGGGCTTTGGGAAAGAAGGGGACCACGCCCCATTCCTGGCCGTTCACGTTGAAATCGTCCGGGGGCGCCCCCAGCCGGACCTGTCCATTGTAAAGACGGGGGGCCATCCACACATCCAGTCCGGCCGGATCCACTCCCACGGGGAGGTCCCCGTAGATCCCCACGGCCAGGTGTCGTTCCATGGAACACCGCCCGCAGGCGGTCCATTGCTCCCAGGCATTCCAGGCGCAGTACTGGTGAAAGGCCAATGAATCCGGGTGGGTTTCGGCAAAATGGCTCACTTGGTGGGAGCAGCGGTCCCGATAGGGTTCGGGCCACAAGGGCCAACCCCAAAGTGATGGGTCCTGTGCGCGGAAATGATCGTCCAGGGCATGGAAGACGCCGTAGTAGAAGAGGTCTTCGCCCATTTCCCGGCAGAAGGCGCGGAAGGCGTGGGCGCGCTCCGTGTCTTTGGCAAGATGGTGATCTCGGAAATGGCGGAAGAGCTCTTCCAGGACCCGCCTCTTGACGGACCAGATCTTCCAGTAGGCCACCCAAGGCTCGTTTCGGAGCTCCTCCACACGGTTTTCCGCTTCTTGGAACGACGGGGGGGCGCCTGCCCGCTGGATCTCACCGAATTCGGGCACGGCGGTCACATCCAAATACCATGGCTGGAGGTGTTTTCGGCTGGAAGGCGCGTATGGGCTGCACTTTTCAGGGTCGTTGGGAAAGAGCAGGTGAAGGGGGTTGGTTCCCACAAAGCCGGCTCCCTGGTCGGCCGCCCAGTGGATGAGGGCCTTCAGGTCGGAAAAGTCGCCCATACCCCAATTGTTCTGGCTGCGAAGACCATAGAGCTGCCCCGTGACGCCCCAGGTGCGTTGGTGCCCCTGGAGAGATTCCGGCACGTAGGCGTGGCGCGGGGCCACGATGAGGCTCTGTGCGTGGCTTTCTTCGGATCCCGATCGAAACAGGAACAGCTCCAGGTCATGATAGCCCGGGGGCAGGGGCGCGCTCACCAGGAAGAGGCGTTGCTCGTAGCGCACCCCGTCCACCATGGCTCCATCCACCGGGATGCCCGCTTCCAAGCGGCCTTCCCCCCAAAATTCACGCCCATCCTCCCGGCGAAGCCGGTAACGGAAGAAAGCGTCCTCTCGTCCCTGGGGAAAGGTCACCACAAGGGGCACGGCGGGATGGTCTTGCGGGAGCACTTGAACGGGATCCACGACGGAATCCCATTTTTCTTTGAAGGCAGCCCGTATGGAGGCTTCCAGGTCCTTCGGGCTTTCGGCCGGGTATCCCAGGCTTTGGAGGATCGCCGTGAGCGCCTCGCGGCGCACCTTCTGTTCCCGTCCCCACCCGTCCCGGTAGGTCGTCTGGACTCCCGCCAGGTCACAGAGCACCTGGAGCAGAGTCTGCTCCCGATCTCCTTTCTCCACCCTGAAACCTCCTTCAGCCCCGGAAAAGCCCTTCCCTGTGTCCCCCAAGTCCGAGGAATCACCCCGTGGCGAAGACTACCCAATCCTGGCAGGCGGAACAAGGCACACGGCCAAACCGTTCGGCTTCCAGAACGGCTCTGGCCTTTTTGTCCTAGTCCCCAGGACAGGCAAGATCGGATTGGGAATCTGCCCTTATTTCCTGGATGAGATCCGGATGCAGGTAGGCCGATTGGAGCGTCAGGCGATATCCTGGGTCCCGGATATGGGCCAGGTATCGGGCGGCTCGTTGGGGATCACCGCGATGCAGGTAGAGCCGAGCGATCTCGCCCAGCTGGGTATCCGATTCCGCGGCCAGTGTCTTCCGGTATCGGATAAGGTCCTCTTCGGTCCGCACGTTGAATACGACCTCCAGTTCCTCGGGCGTCGGATCGTGGTCGAAGATCGTTTCCATGTCTTCCTCGCCATATTCGCTGACCTGACAGCAGAGACCCCGCTTCTATCGTATCCCGCACGCATGGACCGTTCCCGGTATCAATCCGCCCCCCGCGGGGGCGGCGGCGGGTTGTACAGACCGGATCCTTAGGCGCTCAGCGCAAGGCTTGGAGGAAAGGCTTCGAGTATATGGCACCATATTCACACCAGAAATTCACCAAAGCGCGGTTCGGTGCGCACGGCCAAAAGGCTCGCCCATGTCCTGCATGGCAGGTGGTAGGTGGAAGATGCGCGCGGGCAGGTGCTTGAGCGCAGCCTGGACATCATGGTCGTCGAGTTGGATGCGGAGCATGGCCTTGCCTGCCTGAAACACGGTAGTCTATATTAATCCCAAGGGCAGGCGCCAAGTGACAATCCGCCGGGCCAGCCCCATGAGGCCCATCCGGCGCGGGCTCGATCAGTACATCTTCCGTGTCGTCCAATGGAACCTGCGTGTCCATTTCAAAGAGCTTTGAAAGGGCAAGGAGAGAAAATCATGGATCCTAGAATCTTTTGGCTTATGGCTTACACCAGACTACAGACATTGGAGATGATGGGATGGCCCACCTACCATGGTACCTGGTGGTTGGCCCACGTTTTTCCGCATCTTTACGATCAGCAGCATCCCCCCGTTAAGGAGAACCTGAATCAGTGAAGTGTGATTGGGTGGACCGACGACCATGGATTCGGACCCATTTTGGGGCGTGCCTTAGGGGTGCCTTAGACGTCGCATCTTCTTCAACCGGCTAAAAGCGTTCGACCTCACGTCTCGCTCTCCCCGATCCAACGACACCCTTAGCCTCAGTCTCCGGATTCGGGCTCATCCCATGCTGCTGGGGGCCAACTCGTTGCGAAGTCCTACGATCACACGGGCTTTGCCCATGCCGGCGTGGTCCGGCCCTTGGCGGCCCTGAAAGAACCATATCCGCGAACCTTGAAGCGGCCTCCGTCACCATGATCCACCTCCGGGCTCGGAGGCAATTCTGGTGGTCGTGATCCCGCGTCCTCCTCTGCGCCGGAACATGCGCTCAATCTCAAGGAGACGTCCGGTCTCTTCCTATAAGCAGTGTGGGTCGCCCGGACGTTTGGACCAGACGGTCTGTGGTTGGTTAAGTTGTCCGGGCCACGGCGTCGGGGACCAGGTCGTCATGTTCCGTGCGCTCCTTTGGAAACCGAGCATCTCTCGCCGATTGCAATGGAATGGCCAGGTTCCGCATGTGGGGATGGAAGGGACGGCGGTCGAACCGCGTCAGCCACCGGCGTCCAAGGTCCTGGAGCCGGAGGGGGCCCTCCGGTCGCCGTCGGCGTGATTCCCAGACAGCACCGGTTGTCTTTCCAAGGATCATTTGCCCGGGGGTTCGGCGGGCTGGAAGAGTACGGCCCCCAGGGGCGGCAGGGTGATCGAGAGGGAATAGGGGCGTCCGTGGAACGGCACGGGCTCCGCCTCCACGCCGCCCAGGTTTCCCAGGCCGCTTCCCCCGTAGAGGTCCGCATCGCTGTTGAGCACTTCCTTCCAGTAGCCCCCGAAGGGCACTCCCAGCCGGTAGGGCTGGCGGGGCACCGGCGTGAAATTGAAAGCGCACACCACCACATCCTCTTCGCGCTTGGATCGGCGCAGGTACACGAGCGTGCTCTGCTCGCTGTCGTTGCAATCGATCCATTCGAATCCGTGGGGGTCGTGGTCCAGCTCGTAAAGGGCCGCCTCCCGGCGGATCACGGCGTTCAGGTCCCGGACCCAGGCCTGGAGTCCCCGATGCGACTCGTATTGGAGCAGATGCCAGTCCAGGGCCGCGTCGTGGTTCCATTCCGACCACTGGCCGAATTCGTTGCCCATAAAGAGCAGTTTCTTGCCCGGGTGGGTGAACATGTAGCCGTAAAGAAGGCGCAGGTTGGCGAATTTTTGCCACAGGTCTCCCGGCATCTTGGCCGGCATGGAGCCTTTGCCGTGGACCACTTCGTCGTGGGAGAAGGGAAGGACGAAGTTTTCCGTGAAGGCATAGAGGATGCTGAAGGTCAGGTGGTTGTGATGGTATTTGCGGTGGATGGGGTCCTTCGAAAAATAAAGAAGGGTGTCATGCATCCAGCCCATGTTCCACTTGAACCCGAAGCCCAGTCCCCCCAGGTAGGTGGGGCGCGAGACCATGGGCCAGGCGGTGGATTCTTCCGCGATGGTCAGGACGTCGGGAAACTCCCGATAGACCACTTCGTTGAATCGCTTCAAGAACGCGATGGCCTCCAGGTTTTCGTTTCCACCGTACTTGTTGGGGATCCACTCACCGTCTTGGCGGGAATAGTCCAGGTAGAGCATGGATGCCACGGCATCCACCCGCAACCCGTCCACATGGTAGACATCCAGCCAGAACAGGGCACTGGAGATGAGGAAGTTGATCACCTCGTTGCGTCCGAAATTGAAGATGAAGGATTTCCAATCGTTGTGAAAGCCCAGGCGGGGATCGGCGTGTTCGTAGAGATGGCTTCCGTCGAAGAATCCCAGGCCATGCTCGTCCGTGGGGAAGTGGGCCGGGACCCAGTCCAGGATGACGCCGATGCCGTTCTGGTGGAGGATGTCCACGAAGGCCATGAAGTCCTGGGGCGTGCCGAACCGGCTGGTGGGGGCGAAATAGCCCACGGTCTGGTATCCCCAGGAGCCGTCGAAGGGATGTTCCGTGATGGGAAGAAGCTCCACGTGGGTAAATCCCATCTCGGTCACGTATTCAGCCAGGCGGGGCGCCAGCTCCCGGTAGGTGAGCCAGCGGTTTCCCTCCTCCGCCACGCGCATCCAGGAGCCCAGGTGTACCTCGTAGATGGAGATGGGGGCTTCGCGGCTGTTGGCCCGGCCCCTGTCGCGCATCCATTGGGAATCGTTCCACTGGTGGCCGGAAAGGTCCCAGACGATGGAGGCGGTCTGGGGGCGGATCTCGCAAAAAAAACCATAGGGGTCCGCCTTTTGAACCTTGTAGCCTCCGTGGCGGGAAGTGACGGCGTACTTGTAAAGGACACCGGGGCCGATCTCGGGCACAAAGCCGTGCCAGATCCCGGTATCTTCCAGCGGCTCCAGCTCATGGGCCCCTTCCCGCCAGTCGTTGAAGTCGCCCACCACGCAGACTCTTTCGGCGTTGGGAGCCCACACGGCGAAGTGAACGCCGTCTCTCCCATTCATTCGGCAGGGATGGGCCCCCATCTTTTCCCAGGCGCGGAAGAAGCTGCCCTGTTTCCACAGATAGATATCGAAGTCGGTAAAAAAGCGCTCGTTTTGGGAATGCATGCCCTCACCGTATCCGCTGGATCTTGCCCCTTATAAATGGAGCGATTTGAGAGCCCGCACCTTCGGCCGCCAGGCTGCAGGGTCAGAGAGGCCCAGGAGGAGACCTCAAGCGCTCTTTTCGAACTCATCGTAAACCCAACTCAAGGCGGCCGAAACGGTCGGAAACCCGAGGGTGCTCACGAGAAGCACCAGGGCGTGCACGACCTCGTCCCGGGTGGCCCCGGCTTTGAGGGCCCGGCGCGCATGGCTGTGGACCGCCCCTTCGGATCGGATGGCCGCAGCGGCCGCCAACTGAATGAGATGGGACGTCTTTTCGTCCAGGGGGCCCTCCGAACGGGCGGCCTTGCCCAGTTCATCCAGGGCGTCCATGACCCGGGTGTGTTTTTGACGAAGCGATTTGTACCAGTCGGGAATCTTGTTTTGTTCCATGACGGTCCCCCTTGAAGAAGGTTGGACAAGAGTGGGGCGAAAGCCGCCCTCCATCCTGCAACCTAGCCTATCGTAGGCATGGGGCTGTGACAACAGGGAAGCGGACGCTAGGGTGGTTGCCAAAGTCAAAGGGGGCGATGTGGGGGCAACGTCCGGGAGGGAGCTTTCCTCCCCGGACGTTGCCGGTTGTAGGCTCCGAGAGCGACGGATTGGCGGCTATGTGAAAAACTGTTTGAAGAGGCAGCGACTGACACAGACCGGGGCAACTCAGAGTGCTTGTGCGCAGGCCCCACAAGAATCGGGGGCCGAGAGGACCTGTAGGGTCTGACGGGCGATTTCGAGCTCTTCGTTGGTGGGAATCACAAGCACTCGCACCCGGCTGTCGGAGCGGCTGATGCACTTCGGACGCCCCTCCCATTGAAGATTTTCCGTGGGATCGAGACAAACTCCCATGTTTTCCAGGTTCCGACAGACCAACTCGCGGACGACCGCATCGTTTTCCCCGATCCCTCCGGTGAATACCAGGGCATCCGTTCGGCCCAGCACTGCCATGTAGGCTCCCACATATTTCCGGTAGCTGTAAACGAGCATGTCCAAGGCCAGCTGGGCCCTTTCATCCCCTTGCAGGCGCCTTCTGTGGATGTCCCGAAGATCATTGTGCCCGCATATGCCTAACAGCCCGCTTTCGCGGGTGAGAAGGTTCATGATTTCCTCCACGTCCATGCCGGCCTGCCGGTGCAGGTAGCCCACCACGGCCGGGTCCAAGCTGCCGGATCGGGTTCCCATGATCACGCCTTCCAGAGGGGTGAGGCCCATGGAAGTGTCTACGCTGCAACCGCCTTTGACCGCCGTGATGGACGCACCGTTGCCCAAGTGGAGGGTGATGAGATTGACCTTTTCCAAGGGGATGTTGAGCAGGTGAGAGGCCTGCCGCGTCACGAAGGCATGGGAGATACCGTGAAAACCGTAGCGCCGCACTCCCAGGTCCTGGTAGAGCCGATGGGGTACCGCATAAAAATAGGCCGCCGGCGGTATGGTTTGGTGAAACGCCGTATCGAAGACGGCCACCTGCGGGACCCCGGGAAAGAGCTCCAGCGCCGTTTCGATGCCCGCCAGGTGCCCGGGATTGTGGAGTGGGGCCAGCGGGATGTGCTCCCGGATGCCTTCCACCACATCCGCATCGATGGGAACCGGATGTCGGAACCTCTCTCCGCCGTGTACCACGCGATGGCCGATGGCGTCGATGCGCTCCAGGCCATCGATGACCCCGCCTTCCTTGGTGGTCAGCAGGTTCACCACGCGTTCCATGGCTTGACGGTGGTTCCGGATGGGAAGTTTCTCCGTGAACTGATGGACCCCGTTGGAGGTCCGTCCTTGGTGAAAAACCTGCCCCATCGGTTCCCCGATCTTTTCCACCAGGCCCCAGGAAAGGGGCTCTTCGTCCTGCATGTCCAGCAGTCGGTACTTGACAGAAGAACTGCCCGCATTGATAACCAAAACAAGCATGTCTCTTAGCTCCGTTCTTGGAATTTCTTGCCCATCGCGGCGTCGCGTTCACACACAATCGTTTGCAGAACCTGGGGCGGTTGGTTTATATGAGCCGCTGAATAAATTGCGAAAGGACTCTTCATGGTTGCCTACGGAGATTATCCGCGTGGACCGAGCGCCGCTCTTCAATCTCATTTTTATCCTATTCCTGAATCAGTGAGATTTGATTGGGTGGACTGACGTGCATGGCTTCGGAACCCATTTTGAGGGTCACCGACGCCCCAGTTCAGCCACTTTTTCGGGTCATTGCCTTTTCAAGGACTGAAAAGCCCTCATGACGATGCCATCTCAGACATTTTTGGACACACCTCACCCCTTATGGCCGAAGGAGCTTTCAGGCTTTTGCGGCGGCGATCCCTACGCTGGACAAAATTTGAGATAAACACTTCGAAAAGCGTGAAAAGCGGGACAATGCCGACCGAACTGCAGCTTCAGCCGACGACCGCTCCGGATCACACGCGCTGCCAGATAGATC
>NZ_FWXF01000015.1 GCF_900176285.1 Desulfacinum hydrothermale DSM 13146
GAAAAGGTCAGGGGCGAATTTGCCCTGATGTGCGCTGCCCATAACCTTCTTAAGATTGTAAAGGCCGTAGCTGAGGGCATCATCAATATAGATCAAAGAGCGATCAGGGCACAGGCTGCCTAAAGGGGCAGCTTGCTCCTTTTTGAATGGCTCTTTGATACCTGCTGATGCCCGATATCTTGCGTCGACGAGCAACGTCTCTGCAGTCACAGCACTTTCACCCGCGATGTTTGCTCATGAACGATGCAGGACTCAAATTTTAATCCGCATTGTCGGACAAGCTCCTAGCCCAAGTTTGCCATTTTTAGGGCCATTTTTCAAAAACCGCTCAGATGAGCATAGAGTAAAGCTCACTGGTTGCAGAGGATTCGAGAAAACGTCTTCCTGCCAAAAAAGGCTGATAACCGCGACTATTCGAAACGGATGAGCCCCTGCAATCCAGTGAAACACCAGGTTGTGTGGACAGTACAATAGACAGGTCACACCACCGCGCCACCACTGTTGATCCAAGCAGACATTCCACCGGCAAGGCTGTGTACATGTTTAAAGCCGTTGTTTTGAAGAAAACTTGCCGCAATATTTCCACGGTATCCTACACCGCAGGTTACAATTATCTCTTTGTCCTTTGGAACATCCGGTGGATGGTTGAGTAATTCCGTTAATGGCAGATGAGACGCCTGTTCTATATGTCCATTGGCCCATTCAGCTGGTGTTCGTACATCAAAGAGATATTCACATTGACCTGTTGCAATTTTTTGTTTCAGTTTCTCCGTTGATATCTGCCAGAGTTGATTGATAGGCAAACCGGCCTGTTGCCATGCGTCTATGCCACCATAAAGATATCCTATGATATTGTCATAACCTATTCTGTGAAGATGCAATGTCATTATCTCATAGGCTTTCTCATCGGTAACAATTAAAATCAGATCCTTGTCTGGATCGATCACCATTCCAATCCAGTTGGCGGTTTGTTTCGCAAAACCGATATTGATTGATCCGGGGATATGAACACCTCCAAAAGCCGCCGTATCACGGGTGTCTAAAACCAGTGCCCCACGGTCAATTTCTTCCTGAACCTGGTCAGGGCTCATATCCCGAACCATGGGGCACCTGTCAAGCAAGGGAGCTCCGTTTTTATTCATATTGATGATATGGGTAAAGCTTTTGGGTCGTTCAGGAAAGCTCTGCTTCATTCGTTTTCTAAACATCTCCTTGGACAGATTCAATAACTCGTTATTACGCTTTTCAAATCCTATTGTAGAGCTAGATTTAGCACTCATCCCTTTACCGCACAAAGAACCTTCACCATGAGCGGGAAACACTTCAAGGCTGTCCGGCATTTTGCCAAGCTTATTATAAAGCGAATTATAAAGGTTTAGGATCTGGTCATCAACCAGCTCTTCACCAGCCAGATCAGGCCTCCCAATATCGCCCACAAACATGCAATCTCCGGTAAGTACCATCCAGGGGTCGGAACTGCGTGCTGTGTCTGTCACAAGAATAGACATGGAATGAGGCGTATGGCCGGGTGTTTTTATAAATTCCAGTTTTGTATTGCCGAATTCAAGAACCTGATTCTCTTTCAAAGCGGTGTATTCAAAGGTGACCGGAGTATCCTCCATAAGGCAGATCTCGGCTCCGGTGCGGGAACGCAGTTCCTGGTTGCCGCTCACATGATCCGCATGCAGATGGGTTTCAAATATATGGGTAATTTTCATACCATTTTTACGTGCAAGATCAATGTAATCCTGGACATCTCTTTTAGGATCCACTACGCAAGCAACTTTTGCCTTCGGGCAGCCGATCAGATAAGAAAGACAGCCCATTCCTTCAACAGTTATCTGTTTAAAATACATGGTAATACCTCCTTGCCTTGAATCATATCAGTTTATGTTTCCTTGATTCACACAACGACAAAGTTCAGGCGCCGCCTTTGGCGCTCGGCTGCAGCGATTTGTTAGGCTACTTATTCTGCATTTAGATTTTTCAGTATTTTCTTTACTAAAGATTCCTTGATTTCATTATGCCGAGGAACAGCTTCAATAACCCCAGTCTTTGGATTAATCCACAATGAATGCAAGCTCCTTCTCTCTTAAGGTAGCATTCTTTCCAAATCTTTGCGTTTCATCCAATTACTATCTTTTCTTCAATTACATCCTCAGGCAACCCGCGAAGAATATCCTCTCTCCGATCCTGTAGAATCAGCTGTATAGCTTGACGCAAATTTTCTTTTGCCCCATCTATTGTTTCTCCTTGCCCATTGGCACCTGGCACTTCCGGACAAATTGCCCAATACCCACCTTCAGGTGCGGGCTCTATAATTGCCATAAATTTACCCTTCACCTCACACCTCCAATCTATATTAGCCTAACGGCCTGCCGATAAGCTGCGGACGCCAAAAGCGGCCGGCAGCTTCATTGGCTTGTTAGCTGGCGAGCCGTTTGAATTGAAGTTATCAGCCGTTGAGGGTCGTCAGTTCCTATGCGGAACTTCCGGTTGTTTTTCAGTTCCAGCTCTACGGCGTTGAGGCCCGAGACGTTGAACAACCAACCATGTGGCGTCAGTCTGATCCCCCATCCGTAATACCACCGATTCTTTGCGACCCGCGCGTCGTGGATGTCTGCGATACGGAATCTCTTACGAATCACTCCGGGGCCGAACGACACGACCAACTCATCTGTGCTTACCTCGACAGTGAGTGCGTGGAATAGAAGTATGCACAACAACAAAATTACCAGGACCAGACCAGTCAAAACGCGGCCCTCGGGCACGAGAATCAAGAGCATTGCCGTTAGCACGACGCCGAAGCCAAGGGCGACTAGAATCAGTGTCCCAACCTGTCTATGCCTGTAGAGTTGCACAGTTGAGTCCTCCGTCCAGCTAACGCCCGCAATCACCAGCCAGCGGAAGCCGCAGGCTGTAGCTGGTCTGGTGAATTGCGATGTTATGGCTGCTGTACATCAACCGAAAAATCGCCCATACTCATCATGATTCCCAACCCAGAACGATGTGACCGTATCTTGGTCAAAACCACCTAGGAGCCTGTCTGAGAACGCCAAACCATCCATTGGGGCCAACGCAATTTCGAACACTTAGTATACTCAAAAGTTCTAAAATCGGCATTGTCGGACAAGCTCCTAGAGCACGGTACCCAAGTATAACTCTTACTGACCAGATATTCTCATCACGGTTAATGCACTCGAAACGCAAAGATGGACGAAAAGGGTTCTCGGTCCAGAGTCGATACGCCTTTTTCGCTCTGCCTCTGATTTCACGGTCGAGTTTATGATACCGTTCCCAGAATGATGGTACAGTGGCGGATTTCATAGCTTCTCGATATCCAAGGGAGTTGCCTTGCCCTCTGCAATTTCTTTCCGTACCCGCCGGGCTGCTGAGACAAGATTGGGTTGGGTTCGGGAGAATGACTCATTCCACAGCGCTTCGTCCCGCAGATCTTCGATGTATTCGCGTAGATGCTCAACCACCCGATCCTGGACTTGCTCCGGTAGTGTCTCAAGCATTTTAATGATTGTCATCGTTGCTTCCGAAGCCATAGATTTCCTCCCTCCTGTTCTAGAGTATGTTTATCGCCATACGAGAATTTATTGGGCCATAACGCTCCGCATAACCGGCTGGCAATGTAGCGCAGCGGAATTGCCAGTCCGAGTTGATGCGGTTGTTAGCCCTTTGGTGGTTCATTACAAACCTTGCATTTTATAAAAAAAGAAATACAACCAAATTGACAGAAAGAATGCTACATAGCCAATTATAAGGAATTGCGCAGTGAACATGGGCATATTATTTGTATTTTCATGTGTAACGTAAATTTTGTATGCAATCAAATTTGCTAACGACCCGAACAGACTCCCAAATCCGCCTGCATTCACTCCCCAGAGCAAGGCTTCCCAATTTGTCGTGAATTTAGCGAACAACAGGGCTGCTGGAACATTGCTCATCACTTGGCTTGCTAAAGAAGAAAACAAGAATATATGTCCTGAATGGTTCATTTTAGATGCCAGGACTAATTTCATATTCTCTGCAAGGCCGAAGAAGAAAAAGAAGCTAAATAAAAGCGCGTAATCTACATACAATGCTTTTCGGTCAAATATCAGAGCGAAGATAAAAACCAGAATGCCAGTTAAAACTGGCAGAACATGGAGAACCGTCAATAGAACAATAAAAAGTAACACACCATATATATATGCCTTTTTATTTATTTTTTGAACAATCGTTTCTTGAGCGTTGTTTGTTGTGTTAACGAAAAGTGATGAAACAATCAGAATAATCAGGAAGACCAATGAAAATGGCACAATCGTTTCAACGAATCTAACCGGATGAATCCCGTAAAACCAATAAATAAAGAAATTTTGTGGATTACCAAAAGGGGTCAATGCGGAACCAGCATTTGCTGCTAATGCCTCAAGAATGACTAGAATGCCCTCATGATTGATATTAAGTGATAAAGTAAGTGGCACGATGACAATTAAGGCAATATCATTTGTCACCAGCATAGATAGAAAAAATGTTGTTACCACCAATTTTAATGGTATGGCTTTCCCTTTTTCTATTTTTTGGGCTATTCTTAATATCAACCCACTATAGCGAAGACCGTTAACAGCAACAAAAAGCGCAAACAGAATGAACAGCACCTGTAGCTCTTGGATTGAATAGACCGGAAAATGCTTGATATAAACGGATGTCAGAACCAAACCGATACCAGATGCAACTACCAGCCACTCTTTCAGAACAAAATGAATAAATGTGCTTTCGGCTTTCAATAATGCTCCCATTGTCTGACGTGAGGGCTAACTCTTTATTCTACACAATATCCATTTATCCGGGACGGCTTATGCCCAATCCAATGAGTTGATCATTATTAACATACCACCGCCTCCTCAAGTTAATGGAATTGCAAGAAAAGATCACTTGCTCAGCAGCAGGTTGCCAACTACCATAATTCGGCTACTACGGTGTTATGGAGATTATGCATAATCAGGAAGTCATTACGAATCGTGCCGAGAAAGAATTTGAGCGGTAACATGATCGTTATGCCGAGTCTCTTCGGAAACGTCAACTGGCAGGGCCCAAGTGTCGTGCTTCAAACGGAATTGGAATTTTCCTCCGGATCAGTTACCTGCAAGGCAGCACCCCGGAACCCAGGCGAAATCCAACCACAATCTGCGTCAGCACGCCGAAGCGGTAAGACCGGCCCCAGCCGCGCGGTCGGACCCACGGTCTGAATCCGGAGATCGATGTGCGGCACCGTTCGCTCAGACCAGCGCCGCCTGTTCCACCAACTGCCGGGCTTCGGCCACCACATCAAGGAGTCTTTCCACCATGTCCGGCCGGTAAATCTTTGGGTTTGGACCGAGCCTGTTCTTCATTTTAGCCTTGATCCGCTGAAAATGCCAAAGGCAACTTCCTTCCGGTTCCCGCTTCAGCACCGCCTCCGAGGCGTTGATCCAGATGACCCTGATGTTTCCACCGGTCGGGGTGAGCTGGAACAGGAATCCGTTGCCGGACCCGGCAAGGCTTTTGCAAGTCCATTTGGGAAACAGGTGGATGTTGAGGTTGCCTCTGGAGCCCCGCTTGAAGCGTAAACGCCAGCCGGCGGGAAGCTCTGCCTGCAACCGCGAACAGAAGCGCAGACTGTGATAGCTCGAGAGCTTTTCGATTTCCTGCATGCCGTTTTCGCGAACCAGCACCGGAAGGAAGGCTTCCTGCCCCAGTTCCAGACACCAGCTCCGGACCTGCTCGGCCCAGTCCGCGGGAAGTGGCGATTCGCCCCAGTCAGGAACCTGATTCCCGCAGCCGATTCTTCGCCAAGATGGGCCAAGGCGTCCACCACCATCCGGTCCAATGCGCCGCCAGCACCATGGCGGTGGCTTTCACGTGCCAGCAGGCGGCGAAGGAGATCGCGCTTCGCGATGTCTTCGAGCGCCTCGTCGAGACCCACCCGGGCCAGGCAAATTAGGGTATCGGGTCGTTCCGGGTGGATCGAGAACAAAGCGAACCGACGGCCGTCGGTCAACAAATCCAAACTCTCCCCTTTAGCAACCGGAGGACCACCGCTTGCTTACGATTGGCGGACCAACGTTTCGGTACGTTCTCAGGTCACGGACTTCTACCGCATCTATGCATCGTCATCCTATCCCCGTGTCACTTTTATTCGACAGGCAACCTGCGGCTCGATTCCATTGCCTAAAGACCTGTCGGTCCCGGAAATCCTTAGGACGATTGGCTTCCGATCCAGCGCACCACGTCTTTTTTCCTTGGCGGGGCCGGCGGAGACTGATCCGGATAGCCAATGGGAATGAGGGAGACCAACTCACGGCCCTCCATGCCCAGCAAGGCGTTGATCTCTTCTTCCATGTACTTGGGGCCCGTCATCCAACAGGTGCCCAGGCCTTTTTCGTAAGCCGCCAGCAGCAGATTCTCAATCAGAGCGGCGGCGCTCAAGAGTCGGTTGAATCGGTCGAATTCCTGGTGGTAGCGGCCTTTGGCATCGGTCGCCGCATCGATTTCCCTTCGGCTTTCCGGGATGTAGACGGCCATGACCGTCGGCGCTCCCCCCAGGTTCTTGAACACCTGCAGGGAGATCTTGATGATCTTTTCCGAAAAGAGCTCCTGCAGGTGCGGCATGATGTGGTCCTGAGAACGGGAAACCACCTCGAGAAGCCGGTCCCTCATGGTCCCCTGCACAACCACGATCTCCCATTCCTGGCGGTTCATGCCGGAAGGGGCCCAGAGCGCCAGATCAATCACTTCCCGAAGAACCTCCCGGGGAACCTCCCGCTCCTCATATTTCCGGATGCTGCGGCGTCCGCGAATGGCTCGTTCCAGTTCCATCCCCGCCTCCTATCTTTTTTGAGTCACAATCCTGGACCACCGCCGGGGGATCTTGTACCGAGCGGGCCCAGACACCAACGCACGGTTTTCCGCCGCCTTAGAGACCACCTTTTCCGACCCGCCCAAGGTCGATGACAGGCGGGGGATGCGGAACCATGGCGCTTTACGAAAACGGTCAGATGAAGGGTGTCAGCTCCACCAGATCGGTCATGAGGTGAAAGATCCGGAAGGCATGCAGGATATCTTCACAGGCGGCGACCGCGGTGGTGCCGTCCACGCGCCGGACGCCGGGAATGGCCGTCACCCGGTCCACAGATGACGCCGTGGTGAATCCCACCGTCAATTCCACCGGCGTTTCCACCCGGAAGGGCGCGGTACAATGGGCTCGTTGGAGCGCCCTCTGGGCGGCCTCCCGGATCTTTTCGTTACAGGCTCTGGGAGAAAGACAGAGAGCCGCGTAGGCCCCCAGCCCCTTTTTCACCTCCACCGTTTCCACATCTCCCAGGTGGCTTCGGGCTTCCCGGACCGCCTTGTCGTCTCCCGTCACCAACACCACAGGCACATGGTAATGGCCCGCCAGGGCTGCGCTCAAGCCGATCTCTCCCACGGGCGTTCCGTTGACGGCGACAGAGGCGATACGGCCCGTGTAGGTGTGGACGATCACCCCGTCGGCCGTCCCCGCCATGGCGTGATAGCCCACAAGAAACGCAGCATCAAAGCCCAGTTGGACGCCTTCCATCATGGAAAGAGCCCGCGGCGCACCCATGACCAAGCGCACCCGCGAGTCCAATTGATCGGCCAGAAGGTTCAGGCCCACATTGTGGGAATCGGCCACCACCACTTCCGAGGCGCCCGCTGCAAACGCCCCGGCCACGGCCGCGTTCACCTCCTCGGTCATGCGCTTGCGAGCCCACTGGAATTCCCGGCCTTGCGGCGATGAATGCTCACTTCGAACCACGCAGCCGATACCTTCGATATCCACCGAGATGTAGACTTTCACTGCAACCTCCTCTGACGTTTAGGCCCCGCCCCCCCACAGATGGCAGGCAACCCAATGGTCCGAGCCCACCGGCACCTCGGTAGGCTCCACGTGCCGGCACACGTCCAGGGCCTCCGAGCACCGGGGATGGAATCGGCAGCCCGGCGGAATGTGGACCGGGCTGGGCACGTCTCCCGGCAAAAGCGCCAGGGGTCGGCGGCGTGTCGGATCCGGCGTGGGCACGGCGGCCATGAGCGCCCGGGTGTAGGGATGGCGGGGGGCCGAAAAGAGCTGTCGGCGCGGAGCGCTTTCCACGATGCGGCCCAGGTACATGACCGCCACCCGGTGGCTCACGTGGCGAATGACGCTCAAGTCGTGGGAAATGAAGAGATAGGAATATCCTCTTCGGCGCTGCAGATCCTTGATGAGATTGAGGATCTGGGCCTGGACCGACACATCCAGGGCGGAAGTGGGCTCGTCCAAGACCACGAATTGAGGTCCAGTGATGAGGGCTCGGGCGATATTGATCCGCTGACGCTGTCCTCCGCTGAATTCGTGGGGATAGCGGTACATGTGCTCGGGGCGAAGCCCCACCTCCGCCAGCATGGCCTCCACCCGCCGAGTCACCTCCGCTCCCCGAGCCAGCCTGTTCACTTCCAGCGGAAAGCCCACGGCCTTTTTGATGAGCATGCGCGGATCCAGAGACGACTGCGGGTCCTGGAAGACCACCTGGATGTTTCGGCGCATGCGTCTTCTCTCCCGGCCGTCCAGTTTCATGATGTCTTGGCCCCTGTAGAAGACGCGGCCCGCCTCGGGGCGGTGGAGTCCCGAAAGGAGCATGCCCACCGTGGACTTGCCGCAGCCCGATTCGCCCACAAGACCCAGGGTTTCGCCTTGTCGCCCCTCAAAGCTTACACCGTCCACGGCCTTGACAAACACCTTCCGGCGCCCCCACAGGCCGGATCCGGCGGAAAAGTATTTCTTCAGCCCCACTGCGCGGATCACCACCCCGTCGCTCACCGCTTCCACCTTCCGCCGTTTGTGTACTCTGTCCAACTAAAGGAGCGTCCAATGCCTTCATCCACTTGTGTATTCATCGCCCGATCCCTGGCCCCCTTCACCGTATGCCATGACAAAAGACCCAATGGTCTTCGCCCACTTCCACCCCGGCCGGTTCCATCCTCCGGCACGGCTCCCCGGCCCCGTCGCAGCGCGGATGAAACCGGCAGCCGCCCGGGGGATCGATGAGGCCCGGCACCACGCCCGGGATGGAAGCCAGAAACTCCCGGTCCTCATCCAGGCTGGGAACCGCAGCCAGGAGCCCCCGCGTGTAGGGATGCCGCGGCGACTGAAACAAGGCCTCCACCGGCGCCGTTTCCACGATCTTTCCCGCATACATGACCGCCACCCGGTCGCACAAATGGGCCACCACCCCCAAATCGTGGGTGATGAAGAGCACGGACGTTTCCCGCGCCCGGGTCAGATCGCTCAGGATGTGCAGCACCTGGGCCTGCACGGTCACATCCAGGGCCGTTGTGGGCTCGTCGGCGATGAGAAGATCCGGCCGACAGGAAAGTTCCAAGGCGATCATCACCCGCTGGCGCATGCCGCCGGAAAGCTCGTGGGGGTATTTGCGCAGCACCGCCTCGGCATCGGGCATGCGCACCTGTGTGAGCATTTCCACACAGATCCGCCGGGCGGCCTTCCGGCTCACCTTCTGGTGGAGACGCACCACTTCCTCCATCTGGTTGCCCACGGTAAAGACCGGGTTGAGGCTCGTCATGGGTTCCTGGAAGATCATGGAGATGTCGTTTCCCCGGATGCGGCGCATCTCTTTCATGGGCAGCGCCAGCAGATCCCGGCCCTTGAACAGAATCCGGCCTCCTGAGATCTTGCCCGGTGGATCGGCGATGAGGCGCAAGATACTTCGCGCCAGCACCGATTTGCCGCAGCCCGTCTCCCCCACCAGCCCCAGGATCTCCCCGCGGCGGACCGAAAGCCACACGCCTTCCAGAGCCCGTACCACTCCCTGGTAGGTGAAGAACCGGACCGAAAGGTCCTGGATGCGCAGCAGATCGGTGTCCAAGCCTCACCTTCTGATTCGAGGATCCAGCACGTCCCGAAGGGCGTCGCCGAAGATATTGAAACCGATCACCGTCACCAGGATGAAGCATCCCGGGAAGGTGGCGTACCACCACTGGTCCATGAGAAACTTTCGGCCCACGCTGATCATGGCCCCCCATTCCGGGGTGGGCGGCTGGGCCCCCAGGCCGATGAAACTCAAGGAGGACGCGATCAAAATCGTCTCTCCCACCACCAGGGTGCCCAGAACGATCACCGACGACAGGCAGTTGGGGATCACATGGTGCAAGATGATCCAACCGTGTCCGGCCCCTGACACCTTGGCGGCGGCGATGAAAGGCTTTTCGCGGACGGCCAGCGCCTCACCGCGCACCAGGCGGGCGAACTTGGGGATCATGACGAAGGCCACGGCCATGATGGCGTTGCGCAGGCTCGGTCCCAAGGCCGCCGCCAAGGCCATCGCCAGCACCAGGGACGGAAAGGAGAGCACGATGTCCAGGCAGCGCATGATCGCATCGTCCAGCTTGCCACCCACATAGCCCGCCACCGCTCCCAGAACCGTTCCCAGGCCTCCTGCGATGCCCACCACCAGAAGTCCGATTCGAAGGGATATCCGGGCGCCGAAAAGCACACGGCTGAAGATGTCCCGGCCCAATTCGTCGGTACCGAAAAGGTGATGCCAGGACGGGGAAGAAAGCCGCTCGCTCAGGCTGATCCGGATGGGATCGTGGGGAGCGATCCAGGGTGCAGCAAGGGCCAGGAAGACCATGGCGGCGATGATGCAAGAGCCCGCGACGGCGGACGGGTTCCGGCGAAGCAGCCCCAGGGTGAAGACGAATTCGCGGAGCTGCCATGCGTGTTCTTCCTGAAAACGCCGCCACCATTCCATGGGATCAATACCGGATCTGGGGGTTGAGGAAGGCATAGATCACGTCCACCGTCAGGTTGATGAACACGTAGGAAAGGGAGACCACCAGGGTGAATCCCATGATGGCGGGAAAATCGAGGAAATTGACCGAGTCCACCACGTACTTTCCCATTCCGGGCCAGTCGAAGATGGTCTCGGTCAGGATGGCACCTCCCAGGAGTTCCCCCACCGAAAGGCCCGCGATGGTGACGGTGGGGATGAGGGAATTCTTCAGGCAATGTTTGAGGATCACCACGGCCTCGGCAAGGCCGTTGGCCCGGGCCGTGGTGACGTAGTCCTGTTCCATGACGGCGATCATGGACGAGCGCACGATCCGGGTGATGACCGCCAGATAGACATAGGAAAGGCAGAAGGCCGGCAAGATGATGTGGCTCAAGGCGTTGAAAAAGACGGGGCCGTTTCCTTCCAGCAGGGCGTCCACCAGGTAGAGGCCGGTGACGGAAGCGGGTGGATCCAGTCCCACGTCCAGTCGACCGGAACCGGGAAGCCACTGGAGGTTCCGGTAAAAGAGCAGAAGAAGCATCAAGCCCAGCCAAAAGACGGGCATGGACACTCCGCACACGGAAAAGACCCGGGAGGCGTGATCCACAGGGCGGTTTCGACGCACGGCGGAAAGAATGCCCAAGGGCAGTCCCACCACCAGGCACAGGCTCATGCTGGCCAGGGTGAGTTCCAAGGTGGCGGGAAAAAAGTCCTTCAGATCCTCCGCCACGGGCCGCTGGCTCCGCACGGATCGCCCCAGGTCTCCGTGCAGAAGCCCCCACATGTAGCGCAGGTACTGTTCATGGAGGGGCCGGTCCAGGCCCATGGACCGTCGCAGGTTTTCCACCGCCTCGCGACTCGCCTTCTGGCCCGCCATCATACGGGCCGGATCGCCCGGGATGGCGTGGGAGATGACAAAGACGAGCGCCGTCACCCCCAGGAGCACGGGAATGAGGTGCAGCAGGCGTTTGGCGATGTAGCGCAACAGTCGCATGACTGGCCCGGTTCCCTCCCAATACCACTATTGCTTGTAAATGGACTCGAAGTTGTACATGGATTCCAGCATGGGGTTGTACACATAGCCCTTTACGTTCTTGCGCATGGGAACGATGGTCTGGGTCTGGTAGAGGAAGATGTAGGGAGCGTCGGTCATGATAATGTCCTGAGCATCGCCGTAGAGCCGAATCCGTGCCTCCTGATCGCTCAGAGCCAGGGCCTTTCGGATGAGCGCGTCCACCTTCTCGTTCTTATAGAAACTGCGGTTGCCGGGAAGGCCCCAGTTGTTGGAATCGAACCAGAAGTTCATGAACATGGACGGATCGGCGTAATCGGGGCTCCACGCCCCCAAGCAAAGCTCGAAATCGCCGCGGTCGATCTTGTCGCGCAGGGTGGGATTGGCCATGAGCTGGAGCTTCAGGTTGACGCCGATATCGGCGAAGTTGCTCTGGAGGATCGTGGCGATCTGTTCCCAGGTGGGGCGCCGTTCCGAGTAGATGAGCGTGAGCTGCAGGCGGGAGACACCGGCCTTCTTCAACAGCTCTTTGGCCTTGGCCACGTTGCGATGGTACTGGAAGACCTCGGGTTTGTGACCCCACATGCCTTTGGGAATGGGCCCGCGCATCTGCACGCCGTTTCCCTGGAGCACGTAGTCGATGATGCCCTTGTAGTCCACCGCGTAGTTCAGCGCCTGGCGCACCAAGGGGTTGTCCAGCGGCGGCTTTTGGCAGTTGAGGTAGACGTATTCCACCAGCTGGGACGGATAGCGCCGGACCACCAGATCGGGGTTCTTTTCCAGGGCGGGGATCTGGTCGATCAGGATGCCTTCCGCGATGTCGATGTCGCCGCGTTCCAGGGCCATGCGCCGGTCGGAGGATTCCCGCATGAAGCGGATGACCACCCGCTTGAGCCGGGGCGCTCCGCCCCAATAGTCGGGCTTGGCCTCCAGCACGCAGCGCTCACCCCGGATCCACTCCTTGAGCCGGAAGGGACCGCTGCCGTCCGTGTGTTGGGCCAGCCAGCCCTGGGCCAGATCCCCGCCCTTTTCGTTCTTCATGACGGCGGGATTGACGATGGAGGCAGCATCCGTTGCCAAAGTCTGAAGGAAGGGCCCGAAGGGGTTCTTGAGAGTGATCTTCACCGTGTAATCGTCCACCACGTCCACGGTCTGGATGGCGCCCAGGTTGTCCGCGGGACCCTTGCCGATCTTGAGCACCCTCTCGAAGGAAAATTTCACGGCCCGCGCATCCAGGGGCGTGCCATCGTCAAACCGGATGCCTTTTCGGATCTTAAACGTCCAGACCCTGCCGTCCTCGGACACCTGCCACGATTCGGCGGCCATGGGTTCCACCTCCGTGGAGCCTTGCCCGTTGACCACTTTGTACTTCACCAGGCGGTCGTAGCATGGGTAGATCTGGCGCCAGTCGTAATTGTCGCTGGAAACCGCCGGGTCCAGCAGGTGGATGTCCGACGAGACGCCCACCACCAGGGTGTCCGGCGGCGTGCCCGCCCGGGCGCTCCCGGAAAACCAAAGTGCCGCCAGCACACAGATGGCAGCCAAAAAGCGTGTCCTTCTCATGGCGTCCTCCTTCTCTTTGTGGGTTCTGGGCCGTCATGTCTCCTTGAAACAAACGGTGGCGCCTCACGGTTCGACCGGTCTCGGCCTCAGCGCCTTCTTTTCGGGCGACACCTTCATGGACCGGAGGGGTAGGCGGCGGGCCCCTTGGCTCATCCCCCTGGAAAGCAGCACCACCCGCAAGACGTCACCCGGGATCGCCCCCTTGAAGGCCCTCGCCTCATACCTGACCGTCGCACCATGTTCCTGCCAGCCATCGGACAAACTCCAACTGGCGATGGGCATAAAACCAGGAGGCTGCCCCCGCACCGTGGACAACCTCACGAGCGGATCCGAGTTCGCCCGCGTTCACTACAGACAGGTGAACAGCGCTTACCGCCCTATCCACGAGCTCGATGCCAATCCGTACCACGGAGGAATCTTCGGACAGCGTCGGGCGCCGATGACAGTCGGGGTGCGAATACCCCAGCGGAAAGGCATCTGACCACGCCGCGCTGGTGCGGTCAACCCGCCGCGCAACACGAACATTTCCAGATTCGCGTCCAGGTGGAAGAAACGATCGTAAATCGACATAGGCATAATGCACCCCAAGGCACGGCTAAACGCCACAAGGAAGGTGCGGCGTCTTTCCAATTACACATCCTCATACAGGATCCGTCGCTCGGGATGCATGGCATCCAGGATCGTCCGCGCTTCGTGGGGCGTCACGGCTTTTCGTGTCCCATCGGCCATCTGCACCACCACCCCCGAATGGCGCAACAGTTGGTAGCGGCGTTTCCGCTCTTCCCTGCTCGGATGGCAGATCAGCATGCAGTGGCCACAAGAGAACCGAAGCTTTTCGTCCATGAAAAAGAAGTAGCGGCCGCCTTCCGATGCGGGCCAGCTCGCGTGGGCCTTCTGCATGCGTTCGTAGGCGGCCGGAAGGTCTTCGTCGCGATCCGGCACGGGAAACCTGCCGGGGGACCAGGTGGACCATTTCCCCGATGGGTGCAGCCCGGTGTAGCCGCTACAGACCAGATCGCATCGTCCATAATGGCGCCGTCCGGAATAGGCGATTTCCACGCCTCCCAGCACCACCCTGGTGGTGTTCCGAAAGTCCATGAATCCTGAGGCGCAGGCCGCCCGGCACAGGCCGCAGCGATCGCAGTAGCTTTCCTCCGGCGCCAGGGGCTCCGTGGGCGCCAAGTCCGCTTCGGTCACCACCGTTCCCAGGATCACCGCGGCGCCATGGTCCTTAGTGATCACGTTGCCGGAAAAGCCCATGTGGCCCACGCCGGAGCGAACCGCCAGGTAGCGGTGGGCGATATCGGGATAGTAGCTATCCGCCGGACAGCCATTCCCGGATTGGGAGCTCGCAGGTCGAAAGACGTTGTTCGCGGCCACGGCCGCCGACGGGTATCCCTTCTGGGCAAGGAAATTGGCCAGGTGCAGGGCAATGCCGCTGGCCACCGTATTGGCCCGCACGTAGGCCCGCTCCAGGGAAAGACGGTCTTCTTTGCGGAGATAGCCGTCAATGGGAGCGGGATCCATGGGCACGGCGAAAACCACCGCCGAACGGGCCTGGGGTAGCACGTAGGACAGATCCGTGGAAGGAGGGCCCCCGCTCAGGGTTCGGGGCGTGACGATCCCCGCGGCACAGGCCCCTTCGATTTCGGCGAATTCCCGCACGATCCGGCTCAATTCCGCCATGAAAGCTCCTTTGTATGGATGGGATCCGAACTTTCTGCCATTGGGATTTCCAGCCTTCCCACCGCATCACGGCTCACTCTTGACTCATCACTCGATTGGTTGTGGCGCCACCCCGCAATGGTCGCTCCCATGGAACAGGATCGCAAAAACGGCGCCTTAACCTATGTTTGTCACTTTTTTGTGTAACTTGTTCTTATTCTTAGAATGTGGTTTTTCATTCTTCCCTACAAATTTTCAATCGAGGCTCAGGACCCTTTCCAAGGGGCTGATCGGGAGTCTGAGGGCATTGTAAATTTTCACATGGATCGGCTCCGGCTCAGAAGTATTTCGGACGTGGATCATTTGCCCCTTGTCAGTGATCATGGTAGTGGCCACCCGTGTAGAGCCCTGAATTGATGGTGCCTCCCTTGTTTTTGGATCGTAAATCTGGCATGTGCGTTTTATTGGAAGGGCAACCCAGCAGCAACTGCTCACCGGCCGGGTGCGGCTCGTGAAGCCGGAATTGACGCCATGAAACACCAACCTTGTAGGCTGGGACCCTGCGGTTCAGGGCGGAAGGTATTGCCGAGCCAGAGCTCGGCGTTCCCAGGTTAAGATGGAAGCATGCCCAAGTAGGCGTTGAGGCCCGTCAGAAGCATCTGGATGGACAGAGCCACCAGAATCATGCCCATGAGACGTTCGATGGCGATCAGCCCCCGGGCTCCCAGTCGAGCCGCCATCTGACTCCCGAAAAAGACGATCGCGGCTGTCACGGCCCAGGCCAGGGTGAGCGCCATTAACCATTCGGGCCACCGGTGTGGCTCCCGATTCATGAGCAGCAGCTCCACCGCCAACAGGGAGGGACCTGCGATGTAGGGAACCGCCAGCGGCACCACGAAGGGCTCTCCTTCCACCTCCTCTTTCCAAGCCTGCGGAGACGGTGGAAAGACCATGCGCACGGCGATGAGAAAAAGCAAAACACCCCCTGCCAGGGTGAGCGCCGGCTCGGAAATCTCCAGCACGGCGAGCAAGGGCCTGCCGGAAAAGAGGAAGAGAACCATGAGCCCATAGGCGATCAGCAGTTCCCGAAGGATCACCTGCTTGCGCCGCTGCGGGTGCACCTTCGCCAACGCGGCCACGAAGAAGGGAACATTTCCAAAGGGATCGATCACCACGATAAGCAGCACGAAGGCGGAGTAGAAGGTCATGAGCTCTCACGCGGGAGGAAGGGTTGCAGGAAAGGAGGCACGAAAATCAGCGACACACCTCGCGCCGACACAGGGCCTTGACCTGGTCGTGTACGATGGGCTTGCACAGGGAACAGTCCCGTTTCTTCCAGGCCAGCCGATAATAGCACCACCCGTGCACCCCAGCGGCGTTGGGCCAATAGCGAAGGATGTTTTCGCACAATTCCGGCTCTTCCCGTTTTTCCACCGCCTCTTGGTAACACCAGGGCGCGCGGACTTCGTCCCGGCATTGGACGTAAATGGGATCGTCCGTCTGGGCCCCAGCAGGGCTCCATAGGACCATGACCCCCACGGCCAGCGCCCAAAGCCACCTGAACCCGTTCATGGCAATCTCCTCCCGGTCGTGATGATGAACCTTGTCGGCGGCTCCATGGCTCATCCCTACGCCATACCTGGAGCCGCCCTCACCCGACCCCTCCGCACGGAAGCAGGGCGCACCTCCGGAGCCACGAACACCGAAAAAGGTTCCCGGCCCGGTGTGCCCTCACGCCGGCCCCGGCCGATGGATCCCCGCCCGGATGTCACGCCCCTTATGCGCCTCCGAGACCCATCTTCTTTTTGAGGGCCTCCAGTTCCGCGGCCGTATCCGGCGCCGGGGTTGATGCCGCCAGGGCCTGGTCGATCTTGGTATCGAGACCGCCCCCGGTGGTGGCCAGCTCCCCGTAGGCCTGGGCCAGCGACTCCTCTTCCTGGACTTTCTGCTTCATGCGCTCCAGGGTGGCCAGGGTGCCGGAAGAGTCCACCTTGGCCAGCTGCTGGTTGATCTTGCGCATGGACTTGGCCGTCTTGGCCCGAGCCTTGAGCGTGATCAGTTCGTTTTCGTAGGTGGTGATCTGATTCTTCAAGTTGTCCACCTTGGTCTGCAGTTGGGTGGCCATGTTGTGCTGGGCCTGATGGTCCTGGAGAAGCTGGGCGGCTCGGGCCTCCAGTTCCTTCTTCTTGCCCAGGGCCTCCATGGCCAATCGTTCGGCCTCCGCCGGGTCCAGCTGACCTTCCTGGGCCTTTTGCAAAAGAAGCATGGCCTTTCTTTCGTAGTCGGCGGCTCCCTTGGCGGCGTCGTCCGCTTGTTTCTTGAGCCGTATAGCCAGCGACTTCACTTCCGCCAGACTTTGCATGGCGGTGGTCAGGTCCTTTTTGAGATCCCGAATGCCCTGCTCGGTCATCTTGATGGGATCCTCCATCTTGTCCACCACGGCATGGGCTTCCGATTGCCCGATCTTGAAAAGCCTTTGCAGCAAACTCGCCATCATTGTCTCCTTGTAGGTTTGTGCCTGCCTTTGGTCTGTGTGGGACAACCCCGCGCCCAGCTAGCCGGCCTGGGTCCACTGGGGCCTTTCCCTGCAGATGACCAAGAGCCGGTCCTTTTCCGTGATCACCCGGTGCGGGGGCGGGTTGGTTTCCAATCGCCGGTCCTCGCTCGACTCCACGGCCACACAGAGGGTGTCGTAAGCGCGCTTCAGTTCGTCCAGGACTTCCAGGAAGGTGCGGCCCACCAGAGTGGCCGGCGGCGGCACCTTGTAGAGTTCCTGGCCGAACCGATTGCTCACCAGCTCCGTCACCACCCGGGAGACGCCCGGATCGAGCGCCGCTTGGGCCAACAGGTTGGTGCCCAGTTCTCCCAGGGCCACGATCTCGTCGGCTCCGGCGCGAAGCGCATGATCCACATTCTTCGGGGCAGCCAGCTCCACACAGGTGTAGAGCTGGGGATAGAGGGTCTTGATGGTCAGGACGTTCAGGATGACGGTGGCGTCCCGCGCGTGAGGATCGAGCCTTTCGTCGGAGAGGACCACGGCCCCCGCCGCCTGCGCGGCCCCCGCCCGTTCCAGGCCTTCCTTATTGATCTCACCGCGGACAAAGTGAAAGTCGGAGTCGTCCAGCGGAGGCTTTTCTTCCAACTGGGCCAGCACCACAATGGGTGATTGACGGCCCTTGGCGTCGGCGCGGATTTCGGCCACCAGATCCGCTCCCCGAAAATTCCAGCCGCACAGCAAATAGTGCCCTTTGTGATGCACGCTCCTCAGCCCCTTGTTTTTATTGAGCCGGTTTTCGATGACGATCCCGGCGATGGATGCCGTCAGGAGTCCCAGGAAACCGATCCCCACCAGCATCACCAGGACCCCGATGGCTCGCCCGGGCCCGGTGGTCGGGTACACGTCTCCGTAGCCCACGGTCGTCGCCGTGACCAGCGCCCACCACACGGCGTCCGCCAGACTCCCACGGCCTTCGAAGGCCCAGAAGCCCAAAGCTCCAAAGGCGATCACCGCCGCCGCCCCCAGAAGGATCTGGTGGAGGTTTTCTCGGCGTAGGAGGTCCACAAACCGTTTGAGGATTCTCAATACGACGGGCATGGATCACCTGCACCCCAAAGAACGGATGCCGGTTCTTTCGGCATCGGCCCTGTCCGCCCGGACACGGTCACCCGTTCCAAAGCCCAAGCTCCTTTACGCCCCCCGACTCCGGGCGAACCGAAGCAGCTCGTCGCCGTGTTCCACCAAGGCCAACTCCAGGGCCCGGATCGTCCCTTCCAGCTCGTTCTTGTCCAGATTTTCCAGCTGCAGGGTATCTCGAAAAAGCACGTTGGCCGCCTCCTCGTCCACCACGAAGGCCCCATGCACCAGGGTCCGGTTCATCTGCAGCAGGCGAAGGAAGAATCTTTCCCGATCCGCTTCGGGCACGGGCATGATCCTCTGCTCCAGGACCAGAATGGGATCTTCGCAATCCACCACCAGCGAGTGGATTCCACTTTCCTCGTCACTCACCACAAAGAGTTCCTCCTCGGGAAGCTCCTTGTCGATGACCAGACCCAAATCCAGCAAATAGTCTCGCACCTTGTCCACATGATGTGCCATGGCTATCCTCCCCCCTTTCAGTAGGTTTCCCACAGGCCCTGTTCATAGGCCCGGTAAAGAACCGGTTTCTTTTCGGAGTGGACCAACAAAGGCTCCGGACCGCGTCGCAGGTCCTTGCCGAAGACAAAGAGTGATCGAAGAACCTCCGGATCCAAATACCGGGTGGGCGGCAGACGCCGCCGGGCCACCTCGGCCAGCCTTTCCGGCAGATGATCCGTCTCCTCCCGCATGCCCATCACCCAGCCCCATTCGCCCATGGTGGGCACGTTGGCGTGAAGGGGCACCGTCTTCCAGCCGGCGGCCCGCATGGTGTCGTGGATGCACCAGAAAGCCTCCCGACTGAACACGGGGCTGGTGGCCTGTGTGACGATGACGCCGCCCGGAGGCACCAGGCGCCGGAGCATGCGATAGAATTCCACACCGTAGAGCCGTTCCAGCCCGGGGTTCCTGGGGTCCGGCAAATCGATCAGAACCACCTGGAAAACGGCATCCGTTCGCTGCACGAATTGGTACGCATCCTCATGGACGATGCGAACCCGCGGGTCGTTGAGGGCTCCGTCGTTGGCGGCCACCACCAGGGGATGCTCCCTGGCCAGGCGGGTCATGGCCGGATCCAGGTCCACCAGCGTGATGCGCTTCACATCCGGGTACTTGAGCACCTCGCGGGCCGCACAGCCGTCTCCGCCCCCCAGGATGAGCACCGTTCCATGGCGTTTCGCCGCCAGCATGGCCGGATGAACCAGGCATTCATGGTAGCGGGCCTCGTCGAAACTGGACAGCTGCTGATGCCCGTCCAGGTAGATCCAGAAATAGTCCCGCCATTGGGTCATGACGATCTTCTGGTACGGGCTCTGTTCTTCGTAGATCACCAGGTCCTTGTATCGCTTCTGTTCCCCCCACAGCATGACGGGACCGGTCCCCACGGCCACCGCCGCCAGCAGCACCAGGACAGCCACCGCCCCCACCGACCAGAACCGAGACGGCAGCCGATGGCGGAAGGTCTTCCAGAAGAAGGCCGCCACCAGGTAATTGACGGCTCCAAGCACCAGGGGCGTGCGGGAAAGCCCCAACCGGGGAAGTCCGATAAAGGCAAAGAACACACCGCCCAGCAGGGCCCCGATGTAATCCTTTTCCAGCACGTTGCTCAGATTGAGCGAGAGCGTCTCAAATTCCGCGTTGATGCGAATGACCAGCGGGATTTCCATGCCGATCAGAAAACCGATGAGGAAGGTGAAACCGTAGAGAGCCACGGGCAGCCAGTCGGGCCAGGCGGCCAGGGCGTAACTGGCGGGAACGGCCACCGCCACCGCCAGGGACAAGGCATACTCGGTGGCGACGAAGCTTTCCAGCACCCGCCTTTGGATCCGCCCTGTGGTCCGGCTTCCCACCCCCATGGCGAAGAGGAAGACGCTGATGGTCATGACCCACTGGAAGATGGTATCTCCGAGCAGGTAGGATGCCAGGGTGGACAGCGTGTATTCGGCCACGATGCCGGCAAGCCCCGTGGCCACCACACAGCACTGGAGCACCCGCCGGGCCCCTGCCGGGGCCGGTACGGGCGTGCTGTCTCCGCTTGAAGCAACGGATGTCTCGGCCATCTTCCCCACTCGCTGGAAAGCCTGTGGAGCACCCCGGGCGCCGTTAAGACACGGCCCAGCCGATCAAAAAGCTCATGGCCACATAAATGGACGCTTCCAGGATTCCCGCCCCCAGGTTCGGCACCTCCTGGTTCACCAGCTCATCGGTCAGGCTCCGTCCCCTCAGGATGAGCTTGTCGCCCACCCAGCGGGTCACCGGAAGCATCACCACGCCGAAGAGAAGGACCGCCCCGAAGAAGGCCAAATCCCGGCCCCACGCCACCAAGTCTCCCTGGATGCCGTAGCGCACGATGTTGCCCGTGGCCACCAGCACACCGGCGAAGGCCACTCCCACGGCCACGTTGTCCTTTTCCACTTCTCCGTGGAGATCATAGGGAGTGAGGGCGTCGTACAATCGGGTCACCAGCACCAGGGCCGCCTGGCCCAACCCCCAGAAGACCAGGGCGGACAGCACGGACCCTTCTCCCGAAACGGCGCCGAAGACGACCAGCCCCACCGCCAGATGGTTGGCCGCCATCACCACGCCCGCCCCACAATTGCGGTCTTGGATGATCTCCTTGACGTTGTCGAACCGGTAGAGGATCAATCGATCGTTGAGCCACGCGGACACATGCAGCAAGACGATGGCCAGGATGCCGTACAGGATAAGATCCACAAGCGAGGCCACAAAGCCCACCGATGGGCCGATCAGGGCCCCTCCCAGAGCGGTGGCCAGTCCCATCAGGTAGCCGGAAAGGACCAGCGCCACCGCCGGATTGTCCAGCTCCACCAACTGCCGGCGCAGGTTGAAGCGTCGATTGAAAAGCCCGAACAGGCCGCGGCCGGCCGCCATGAGGGCCAAGGCCAGCAACACGAAGACGATGGAACTTGCCCAAAAGCCGGCCACTGCTCCAAAGGTAACTCCAAGAGCAGAACTCGTCGGCGCCATCTCCCCCTCCTTTCCCTCGTCTCTTCTCTTCGGCCTGCTCCGGCAACCATCTTGGGAGGTTGTCCGAAAATGGCCTTTCGGCCTTTTCAAGGCATTCTAACTGGTTGAAACTCCACCGTGCCATGTGGCTCTTTGGAAGTCCTCAGACAGCCCGGGCATGGGCGGGTTCGGAACCCGCCCCTACTCCTCTAAGGCCGGCCCGGCGGCACGGGCCCTCCTGCCAGCCCCAAGCTTCCGTCCGCACAAAAAGGGAGCCACCTGGGCGTTCTCAGACAAGCTTCTAAGACCTCTTACTTTCCGAAGAATCCGCTGCGGGACCGGAAGCCCGATGCCCTGCTTCGGCCCATGCGGCTCTTGACCTTTTGGGCAAAAGATCCTTTCCTGGCCGCCATGCGCTGTTGTTGGCGTTCGAAAAAGGTGCGGTGCGTCTTGCGGGTCACCACCCCGCCGGTGCCAAAGGCCGGACGCCCGTCGGAAGTACGCCTGCCGTAATAGGGAACACGCCGGGACACCGTGGTGCGGTAGGACGTCCAGTCGTCATAGCGGATGGGCCCATAGCCGTAACCGCCCAGACCGCCGAAGATGGTTCGAAAGAACATGTATTTGCCATACCATTCCCAGAATCGGTTTCCACGCTGGTCGGTGCGCCAGCGGCCGAATCTTTGATCGCCCACGTATTGATAGCCCGGGGGCTGAGGGGTTCGATCCACACGGCCGTCCTTGTTCTTGGCTACGATGGTCATGCCCAGGCATGAGCGGTATTTGTCGTAGGTCTTCTTGTCCACCGTATACCAGCCGGTCACTCGCTCGCCCAAGGCGGCTCCGTCCTTTTCCGTGCCGCCCGGCTTCACCCACAACAGGCGATACCGATGCTGGTAGTCCGGAAAGAAGCCGTCGTCCCGGCGCATATCCTCCAAGATAATGCTATATTCGGGAAAACGATCCAGCTCCCGCACCAGTTTGTCGAGCACCGACCCGCTGGTCCCGCACCCCACCAAGACCGACAAGAAGAGGACACCCGCCAGAACAGCCCGTAACGTTCGCGGTGCCTCCCGTATCCCCGGCCTCCTCATCTCGGCAAATCCCATCATCCCCTCGCATCCCGCTGTGGCGGGCTGGGTGTCACGACGGCGCACCCGGCAGGATATGACTGAACTGGTACTCTTCCACGTAGTGGCCCACGGCGGCTTCAAATTCCGTATCGCCCCATTGCTCAATGGTCAAGACCTTCTCGCCGTCTTCCGTTTCATAGTCCCAGAACAGAAAAGGGATCCCCTCCCCTCGATCGTGCTCGTAAAATTGGCCTCCCCCGTAACTTTCCATGATGTAGGTGTCCCCGTCGAAGTCGATCCGCTCCGGCGGATCCCCCTTTTCCATGATGAGTTGTTTCAAGCGCGCGTCGATCTGCGCCAGGGGAATCTTCCGGGTCCAGGTCCACACGGCACCGTCGTCTTCTTCCATGTTCAAGTACCGGGTCTGCCTTCCGCTTCGAAGTTCCCATTCGATCATCCCGCCGCCGTCTCCCAGGTCATAGCGGTGCCTGGCCGTCACCTGCCATGTGGTCAAGTCGTAGTCCACCAGGTAGCCCGGTTGGAGCTTGTCCAGGCTCAGATCGTGGAGGGGATCCAGGTCCTGTTGGCGCTCTTTTTCCCTTCCAAACCACTTTTTCCAGATCACCGATCAACCTCCCTGTGCCCGTCCTGGGGCCCAAGCGATCCTCAGCACGTGCCGTGGACTCCTCGCCGACCGAGGCAGGATTCTCCATCCGAACACATCCATCACCATAAAAGGCATCGAGATAAGCGCCATAAAGCATCATAATGGCCTCACACAGTCAGGGTCCATCCCTATTTTGCAATCGTACTTGGTAAGGGCTGGGCGATCAAGGTAGCCACATCTTCTCTTCGCCGATCCTCCGGCAAGAAACAAAATCGGCGCCCCCACGGCCCTTAAAAACGTTCATGCCGTGGCCGCCCGCATTCGAGTAATCCATAGGCTGTTCAAAGCAGGCATTTCATTTTGGCTACAGGCGCTCAGGCCCCTGGAAATCATCCGGCGTATGGGCTAGATTACTTTGTCAGCACATTCTTGGCGCTTCTTTTGGGGATGAAGGCCCTGTGCATGGACGAAAGCTCAAGGAGGAAGGGATGGTGCCTAGAAAGAATGCCAGATGGTGGCTCGTTCCCCTCTTTCTCATTGCCGGTGTTGCTTGGGCAATGGCCTCGGTTCCATCCGCCAAGGGGTCCAAGGCGGCTTACCCGTGCCGGGATTGCCTGGCCACGCCCCAGTGGCTTCTGGAACACCGCAATGATCCCAATGTGGTTTTGGTGGACGTTCGAGTGGACAAGCGCCTGGACGGCCGGTTCCTGCCAGGGGCCGTCCGGCTCCCCTGGAAGAGCTTCCAGCGTCACGACACGGTTCGGGGCGTGGGAGCGGTCTTTGTGGGAGCGGCGGAAGCCCAGGAGATCCTCGGTCGGGCGGGCATCGCGCGAACGGACACCGTGGTTCTCTATGATTCCGTGGCGCGCGATGGAGGCGCCACGGCCTCTTACGTGTTCTGGGTCCTGGACTACCTGGGACACCCGTCCAAGAAGATCTTGCACAGGGGCATCGACGGCTGGGTGGAGGCCGGGGGAGAAACGGTCGCAGAGCCGGCCCGCCGGGAACCCGTCACCTACCAGGCCCCGTCCTCAGAGATCCGGGCCGAGTGCCTGGTGGACGGTCCCTTCGTCCAGAGCCGCTTGGGAGACCCCTACTACCAGATCCTGGACGTGCGGTCTTCGGAAGAATACCTGGGGATCAAGCAGAACACTGCCCTGGACGGAAGCCCATTGGCCCCCGGTCACATCCCGGGCGCCTATAACGTGGACTATCGATCCAACTGGCAAGACGCCACCACCAAGACACTCCGCTCCTATTCCCAACTCCAGCAACTCTACGCCGGGCTGGATCCGAACCGGGCGGTCATCCTCTACTGCTATACGGGACGGCGCAGTTCTTTCACCTATTTCGTGCTGCGACTCATGGGCTTTCGGGACGTACGTCTCTACGATGCCTCCTGGAGCGAATGGGGGAACAGCCGCTTCTACTATCCGGTGGAAACCCAGGCCAACCGGCTGACGGGCGCCGTCTTGGAGCCGACGGCCGCTCCCGCCGCCGCGGCCAAGGCCTTTCGCCCATCGGAGGCGGGAAAAGAAGCCCAGCCCGCTTCGTCCAGCGGCTACATCTCCTGCGGAGGGTGAAAAGATCATGGACCACATGCCAACTCACCAAAATGAACACCGCCGGGAAGCGACCTTTTACTGGCCGGTGCTGCCGGCGGCCCTGGCCCTGGCGGGCGTCATCGTCTTCATCTTCGCCACCTTCGGCCCTCCGGCCTCTTCCAGCGGATTCGTCAGCCTCTTGAAAGGCCTGCTGGGTCCGATCTTTCCTGACTACATCGCCCACAAGGAACACTACCGGATCATCCCGGGACCTGGATCCTGGCTCTTTGCCTTCGTTTTGGGCATGGCGACCGGAGGATACCTGGGCGGACTGACCCTGGGAAAGCCCCTTCGAAAGGTTCCGGCTCTGTGGGAACGCAGATTCGGAGCCCGTCCGGGGCTTCGTTACGCGGCCTGCTTTCTGGGCGGCTTCCTCATCCTTTTCGGAGCCCGCCTGGCCGGCGGCTGCACCCTGGGGCTCTTCATTTCCGGATCCACTCAATTGGCCGTGAGCGGCCTCTACTTCGGCATCGTCATCTTCGCCGTGGCCATGCTCACCAGCCGTCTGGTGTACGGATCACAAAAGGGAGACAAGAAATGACGCAGGTCCTTTTGGGTCTCTTTTCCGGTATCGCCTTCGGTTTCATCGTTCAACGGATCGGGGCCACGGATCCCGACAAGATGGCCCGAGCGCATCTCATGGTGGAGCCCCAGATCCCCCAGTTCATGATGCTGGCCGTGGCCTTTTCCGCCCTGGGACTGGCGGGCCTGCAGGCAGTGGGCGTGGGCCGAACGGTCATTCTGCCCACCAGCCTGGCGGCCACCGGCATCGCCGCGGTGATCTTCGGCATCGGATGGGGATTGTGCGGCTATTGCCCGGGCACCTGCTGGGCCGCGGCGGGGGAAGGACGCCTGGATGCTCTCTTCGCCCTACTGGGCGGGCTTGCGGGGACCGCCCTTTTCGCCCACTTCCACGAAGGGATCATCGCCGCCATCTACCTTCCCACCAACCAAGGGCCCCTCACGCTGGCGGACTGGGTGGGAAACCGTTTCGCCGCTGCGGTGCTCTTGGCTGCCGTCTTCGGCGCATCCGCCTGGGCCGTGGGGAAGATCTGGGGAAGGCACAGCGGGCATGGGTCGGAAGAAGCGGAATAACCCTTGGATCTGGGGCCTCGCCCTCTGCCTCTTGTTGTGGGGCTGTTCCAACGGGCGGACCGACGAAAAGGTGCCCCTGCGACTGCCCAGAGGCTACGCGCCGGTGCTGGAATTCGTCCATAACGGGCGGCTTCTTCACTTCGGGCCGTTCGTGGGCTACTACTTCCGTGCGGACGCACCGGGTGACATGCGCCGCATCCGCCTGGTCTGCTTCAATGAAGGCAAATTCTATGCGTCGGACGCCTCCGAAAACGCCCTGCTCTACCAAGGAGACGGGGTGCTCACCGAACTTCCCCCCGCGGGGATCCCCATTTCCCGCGGGCAAGAAAGGATCTATCCCATTTTTTTCACCACGGCCCCGGCGGCCTGGCTCCATACGCGCCCGAATCCCCGTGACGCCTACGTTCACTTCCATTCGTGCCATGACGCCACCGGCCCCGTACTCACAGGCTATTGGATCCGTCATGTGGCCGTTCGCGATTTCACCTACGACATGGGCGGCCGCGTCGGGCCCGGAAGCCCCCTCTACCACAAGGTGCAGCGGGGACCGGACAAGCGCTTCGCCCGCATTATCGAGTTCGACCGCGGCCGGAAAAGGCCCTGAGAGGCACGCGGAGTAATTAGCTGTCCCGTTGTATTGCGCAAGAATTTACGGCAGGAAGGAAATAGAAGTTGGGGCCGGTCTCCGAGGAGCCTGTCCGAGAACGCCCAGGTTGCTCCCTATAGGGGCGGATCCCGCCCCCCCTACAAGGCTGTCTGAGAATTCAAAAAGCACCACGGGGCCGGTGGAACTTCAACTGGTCAGAAAACCACCTATAGGTCGTCTTCGTCGTCGGCGCTCCACCATTCATGGCAGGCGTCCTCGATCACTTCCCGAAGATCCGGCGCCACCTGGTTTCGGATGCTCCAGGCCATCTCCACCCATTCCTCCATGATCCGATGCGCTTCCAGCTCTTCACCCGCATCGTCCAGGTCACTCACCAGGTCCATGAGGCGCACGAGGGCCTCTCGGACGGGCCCAAGTCCCTCACTGGAGGCCATGGGCACCCCGGCCTTCACAACCTCCCAGCCCAGCTCGCCCGTCTCCGGCCGCCAGGACCATCGCACCCGCTTTTTTCTCCGTCCCACCGCATCATCCTTTCACCAGCATGGATCAACGCCGCCTCGCACCCCGATCACTCTACCCGGAAGTGGCCGCCCAAACAAGCGTGCGACCGGATTCCCCAGGGGGCCGCTCGCCATGGCGCGGGAAAGGACGCCACGGCATCGAGAGGCGGGCCGAAGGGCCGGCACCCAGCCCGAAGGCGTTGACACCGGGCGGGCTTCGACAGAAAGTAGGAACTTGGCTCGAGACGATCATCCCATCCGGCCGGAAAAGATTCCCCTGGCATACAAGACCGAGGCCTGCTGTCATGAAGTTCTTCGATATTCTGTCCATCCTCATCACCGTTTCGGCGGTCTTCAGCTATCTCAACCATCGGTTCCTCCGGGTGCCCACCACCATCGGCGTTATGGCCATTTCCCTGCTGGGGTCCCTGGCCGTCGTGGCCGCGGGGCCCCTTTCCCTGGGGCTCCGACAGGAAGCCCTGCGGCTCGTCCAGAGCATCGACTTCGACGACACCTTGCTCCACGGCATGCTCAGCTTTCTTCTCTTTGCGGGGGCCCTTCATATCGACCTGGAAAAGCTGGCCCGCCAGAAGCGGATCATCACCTTCCTGGCCACCGTGGGAACGGTTTTGGCCACCCTGCTCAACGGCCTGGGCACCTGGTTCGTGACGCGATGGCTGGGCCTGCCCCTGCCGTTTCTCGGCTGTCTGCTTTTCGGCACCCTCATCGCCCCCACGGACCCCATCGCGGTGCTGGGGATCCTAAGAAAGGCGGGGGTTCCCGAGAGCCTGGAGACCAAGATCTGTGGGGAGTCGCTCTTCAACGACGGGGTGGCCGTGGTGCTTTTTACCATTCTACTGGAAATGAACCGGGATCCCGGCGGCGCCACCGCCGCCGCGGCCTTGAGCCTCTTCGCCCGGGAAGCCCTGGGAGGAATCGTCTATGGGCTGGTCATCGGCTGGATCGCCTATGTGATGCTCAAAAGCATCGACGACTACCACGTGGAGGTGCTCATCACCCTGGCCCTGGTCTCCGGCGGCTACGCCCTGGCGGACGCCCTGCACATCTCCGGGCCCTTGGCCATCGTGGTGGCGGGTCTTTTTATTGGAAATCCAGGTCGGATGTTGGCCATGTCCGAAAGCACCCGCAGGCATCTGGACACGTTCTGGGAGTTGGTGGATGAGGTCCTCAATGTGGTCCTTTTCGTTCTCATCGGCTTGGAAGTCCTGGCCCTCTCCTGGAACCGGATCCATCTGGCGGCGAGCCTGATGTTGATCCCGGTGAGTCTGCTGTCACGGCTCGTGAGTGTGTCGGTGCCCGTGGCGGTGCTGCGTCCCTTCCGGCGATTCAGCCCGGGGGTCATCCGGATCCTCACTTGGGGCGGGCTGCACGGCGGTATCTCCGTGGCCATGGCCCTTTCCCTGCCACCGGGGCCCGTCCGGGACACCCTCCTGACCGCCACCTACGTGGGGGTGGTCTTTTCCATCCTCGTTCAGGGCCTCACGGTGGAACAGTTGGTGCGATCGGTGTGAGCATGGGATCTGCCTGCGCCATGGGGGAGTCCCGGCCCGATCGTTGGCAAGAAGCCCCGTCAGCGCAGCCCCTCGCACACCCGCCCGTCGCCGTCCCGGTCCAGTCGGTGCACGTCCCGGCCGGTGCGCCGCAGGCACTCTTCAAAGCAGGCTTGGGCCTCTTGCCAGGACATAAAGTCCTTGCAGTCCATGTCCACATGGCAGCGGCATGGACCGCCGGCGGATGGGACCGAGGCCGAGGCGAGCCGGCGCCCATGGCGGAATTCCCAGGGAGGCACGGGGTCCACGGCGGCCCACAACCCTTGCGCCCGCTCCCGGGCCCCCTCTTCCAAATGCAGCCAGCGTCGGCACCGCTCAGCTTCCCTGCAATAGCGCCGATAGACCCAGCCGTATCCGGCGGCCACCACCTCTTCGTTGAGAAGAACGCCGCCCACCTGAACCACGGCCACGGTGCGTCCATAGCGGTCCCGGGTCACGGGGAAAACCGAAACGAGCCGGCCCTGCACCAGCCCCCGCACGAAGGCCGTGGCCTCCGGGCCGAACTCCTGGCTCTTTTCCGGGCAGTCCACGCCATAGAGGCGAATGCGCACGGCGGCGGACCCCCTGAGCACCGTGAGGGTGTCGCCGTCGTGCACCTTCACCACGGGGCCCTCCCAGGCCCGCGCCGATCCAGCGCCCATAAGCCCATGGATTCCCAGCAGTCCCAAGAAGAAGATGAGGAAAAAGCGTGACTTCATTTTCGACCTCCTTTACCAAAACCTTGGCGTGACATGGCTACCTGGGGAGCCACCCGTGCCCCCATTGGATTCAATCGGCCGAAGCGGTTCCGGACTGAAGTCCCGGACCGGTGTGCAAAAAAGGCTTGCACATTTGCACAAGATGCATAAAATGCCCAGGACACTTCAGGAGGTGCCCATGAACCACCCCCTCTTTTCCAAAACATGCCTGGTGCTCGGATGCGGAAACACGCTTCTGGGCGACGATGGATTCGGTCCCAAGGTGATCGAACAGTTGCAGTCCCTGGGCCCTCCGCCCTCCTCAGTGGCCTTTGTGGACGCGGGCACGGCCGTTCGGGACATCCTCTTCGACCTCCTCCTCTCCCCCGAAAAACCCCAGCAGCTGATCCTTGTGGACACCGGCCAGGACCCCGAAAAGGCGCCGGGAGAGATCTTCGAAATCGACGTGGATCGAGTGCTCCCCGCCAAGATCCACGACTTTTCCTTGCACCAATTTCCCACCACCAATATGCTCAAGGAATTGAGTGATCACACGGACGTGCGCGTCCGCATCTGGGTGGTGCAACCGGAGTTCCTGCCGGACCAGGTGAGCGAAGGCCTGTCCCCTTCGGTGGCCCGGGCGGTGCCGCGGATGGCCGAGCGGATCCTCCGTTTCCTCCGGCATCACGGCTACGCGTGACAGGACCGGAGCCGGAGGAGCCCGGGGTCTTTCGGGTCCGAAAGGCATGGATCTCCGGGCGGGGATTGAGGTGGTTTCAGGCGCACAGTCATCAGACAGGGGGGCTGACTCCTGCTGTTCAACACCTTTTGGCTAGGGCACGGCAATCGATTCAGTCATCTTTTGGAGGGTAGTTTCATGAAACAGGATCCCTGCGGCTCGGTTCTGGTCGTGGGCGGCGGTGTCGCCGGCATGCAGGCCGCGCTGGACCTGGCGGACTCGGGCTACCGGGTCCACTTGGTGGAGCGCACGGCCGCCATCGGCGGGGCCATGGCCCAACTGGACAAGACCTTTCCCACCAACGACTGCGCCATGTGAATCATCGCTCCCAAACTGGTCGAGGTCGGCCGGCATCTCAACGTGGAGCTGATGACCCTTTCCGAAGTGGTTCACGTCTCCGGATCCCTTGGAAACTTCCAGGTCACCATCCGTCAAAAGCCCCGCTACGTGGACATGGAAAAGTGCATCGCCTGCGGGCTCTGTGCGGAGAAGTGTCCCAAGAAGGTGGACGATCCCTTCAACGCGGGCATGGGAAAGCGCAAGGCCGCCTACATTCCGTACGGTCAGGCGGTCCCGCTCAAGTACGCCATCGATCCCCAGCACTGCATCTATCTCACGCGCGGCAAGTGCCGAGCCTGCGAGAAGTTCTGCCCCACGGGGGCCATCCATTTTGAGGACACGGAGCGGACCGTGACCGTGACGGTGGGAGCCGTCATCGCCGCACCGGGCTTCGAAGCCTTCCATCCCCAGGGCCTGGACGTCTACGGATACGGCCGCCTGCGCGACGTGGTGACCAGCATGGAATATGAACGCCTGCTGGCGTCCAACGGCCCGCACATGGGCCACCTGGTGCGCCCGTCGGACCACGAGGAACCGAAGAAGATCGCCTGGATCCAGTGCGTGGGATCACGCAACATCAACCGCTGCGACAATCCCTATTGCTCCAGTGTCTGCTGCATGTACGCCATCAAGCAGGCCCTGGTGACCGCCGAACACCTGAGCGGCGGGGATGTGGAGCAGGCCATCTTCTACATGGACATCCGCAGTCACGGTAAGGAATTCGAACGCTACTACGAGTCGGCCAAGGAAAAGGGTGTGCGCTTCATCCAGGCCCGTCCGCACAGTCTTTTCCCGGGCGACAAGGGCAAAGGGGCCGTGCTCGAATACGTGTCCCGAGACGGACGTCCGGTGCGGGAAGCCTTCGACATGGTGGTCCTGTCCGTGGGACTACAGGCGCCTCGGACCGCCCAGGAACTGGCCCAAGCTCTCGGCATCCAGTTAAACGAAAGCGGTTTCGCCCGCACCAGTGCCTTCGAACCCGTGACCGCCACGCATCCGGGCATCTTCGTCACCGGCGCCTTTCAGTCCCCCAAGGATATTCCCCAGGCGGTCACCGAAGCGTCCACAGCGGCCTGTGAAGCCGCCCGCGCGCTGGCGCCGGCGCGGGGATCCCAGGCGCGGGAAAAGACGTATCCGGTCGAGCGGGACGTGCGCCACCAGGAACCGGTCATCGGGGTCTTTGTCTGTTCTTGCGGCATCAACATCGCCAACACGGTGGATGTGCAGGCGGTGGTCGAATATGCCCACACCCTGCCGCACGTGGCCCTGGTGGAAAACAATCTGTTCACCTGTTCGGCCGACACCCAGAATCTCATCGCCCAAAAGATCAAGGAACACGGCCTCAACCGGATCGTGATTGCGGCCTGCACCCCACGCACCCACGAACCCCTGTTCCAGGACACGCTGCGCGAGGCGGGCATCAATCCCTATCTGGTCGAGATGGCCAACATCCGCAATCAGAACGCCTGGGTCCACCAGCAGGACCGGGAAAAGGCCACGGAAAAGGCCAAGGATCAGGTCAGGATGGCCGTGGCCAAGGTGGCTCTCAACGAACCTCTGGAGCGCCTCAAGGTGAACGTGATCCAGCAGGCCCTGGTGATCGGAGGCGGCATCGCCGGTATGAACGCCGCCCTGGCCCTGGCCGACCAGGGCTTCCCGGTGATCCTGGTGGAAAAATCCGACCGGCTGGGTGGCAACGCCTGGAAGCTTCCCACAGCCGACACGGGCGAGCCGGTCCAGCCCCAGCTGGAAGCCACCATCCGGAAGGTGAACGCACATCCCCACATCACCGTCCACACGCGCGCCACCCTCGCTCAGGCGTCGGGATCCGTGGGCAACTTTCAGGGCATCCTGGACGTGGACGGCACCCAGCAGGAAATCCGCTTCGGCGCGGCCGTCTTGGCCACGGGGGCTCGGGAATCCCAGCCTGTGGAATACCTTTATGGCCAGGATCCCCGGATCCTCACCCACCAACAGCTGGACGAGATGCTTCAAAAACGGCCGGAAGCACCTGCCCAGGCCCGCAGCGTGGTCTTCATCCAGTGCGTGGGCTCCCGGGAACCGCAGCGGCCCTACTGCAGCCGCGTCTGCTGCACCCACACGGTCAAGGCCGCCCTTCGCCTGAAGGAAGCCAACCCCGACCTGGACATCTATGTGCTCTATCGGGACATGCGAACCTACGGAGAACGGGAACGCCTCTACCAGGAAGCCCGCCGGCGGGGAGTTCTCTTCATCCAGTACAGCCTGGAAGACAAGCCGCAGGTGGAAAAGAACGGCCAGGACCTTTGCGTCACCGTGACCGATCCCATCCTGGGACGGCCACTGAAGATCCCTGCCGACTACCTGGTGCTCGCCGCAGCCATGGAGCCCAATCCGGCCCAGGACCTGGTGGAGATGTTCAAGTGTGGAACCAACGAAGACGGCTTCTTCACCGAAGCGCACCCCAAGCTGCGGCCCGTGGATCTGTCCGTGGACGGGCTCTTTGTGGCCGGCCTGTGCCACTATCCCAAGCCCTTGGACGAATCCATCGCCCAGGCCAAGGCGGCGGCGGGCCGAGCCGGCGTGGTCCTGGCCCAGGACGAGATGCGCCTCGACGCCATCAAGTCCTTCGTCACCGACAAATGCGACGGCTGCGCCCTCTGTGTGGACGTGTGCCCCTACCAGGCCATCCGCTTGGAATCGGTGGAAGAGGGAGGACGCGCGGTCCGGCGCATCGCCACGGACCCGGCTCTGTGCAAGGGCTGCGGCCTATGTGCCGCCACCTGCCCCAAGGGCGGTGTCATGGTCCACGGGTTCACGCTGAACCAATTGGAGGCCCAGGTGGAGGCGGCCCTGGCCAAGGCCGTGTAACGCCAGAAGAAAAACACCGATCAACATCCCTGATTGGGAAAGAAAAAGGAGTCGCACCCATGTCTGAATCCTTTGAACCGGTCATCATTGGCTTTTTGTGCAACTGGTGCGCCTACGCCGGGGCCGACCTGGCCGGTGTGTCCCGACTACAATACCCGCCCAACATGCGCCCCATCCGGGTCATGTGCTCGGGCATGGTGCACCCCGACCTGGTGGTCAATGCTCTGTCCAAGGGCGCCGACGGCGTCCTGGTCATGGGGTGACACCTGGGCGAATGTCATTACCTGGATGGTAATCACAAAGCCCTGGCCCGAAGTGAAGGCATCCGCATTGCCCTGGAAAATGCCGGCATCGATCCCGAACGCTTCGCCCTGGAGTGGGTCTCTTCGGCGGAAGCGCCGCGCTTTGCCCAGCTCGTCACCCAGTTTGTGGAAAAGATTCGTCGACTGGGACCCAATCCCTTGTCCATGGACCGGGCCGCCAACGCCTGAGCGACCATCCACAAGCGGGCATCTTGCCAATGGAGGGATCATGAAGACCTTTTTTGACTTGCAGAAGGAAGTGGTCGAACGGGGCCTGTGCCACCGGTGCGGCGGATGCGTGAGCCTTTGCACAGCGGTCAATTACGGCGCCCTGGAGCTGGGCCCGGACGGCCACCCCCGCTACAAGGACGTGGACCGGTGCATCGAATGCGGCCTGTGCCACGCGGCCTGTCCGGAAAACCCGGAGCTGGAAGCCGAAACGCGGCAACGTCTGGCTTGGAGCGCGCCCATCGGTCGCATCCTCGGCATCCGGGTGGCCCGCGCCCTGGATCCCCAGGTGCGCCAGCAGGCCACCGACGGCGGGGTGGTCACCGCCCTGCTCCTGCACCTTTTGGACACCGGCCACATCGACGGGGCCATCGTGGCCCGCCAAACCGGGCCCTTCCACCGGGAACCCACCCTGGCCGTGCGTCGCGAGGAGATCCTGGAGGGGGCGGGGTTCCATTTCGACACGACTCATTCCATGGTGGGGCTGGGAAGGGAATATGCCCACCGCCACGGCTTGGATCTGGTGAGCCCTAAGATCCTCAAGGGGCTCCACCGCGTGGCCCTGGTGGGCACACCGTGCCAGATCCACGCCTTTCGACGGCTGGAAACCCTCGGCGTCATGCCCTCCGAATCGGTGGCCCTGTGCCTGGGCCTCTTTTGTTCCGGCAACTTCGCCTTCGGTGAAGAAGAACGGGCCCGATTGGCCGAAGCCGGCGGTTTTTCCTGGGCCGATGTGGTAAAGATCAACGTGAAGGATACCTTCCAGGTGCATCTGCGCTCGGGCGATGTCATCGAGCTGGATCTGCACATCCTGGATACCATGAAGCACCCCGCATGCCACTACTGCCAAGACTATGCGGCGGAAGTGGCCGACATCTCCTTCGGGGGCATCGGCGCTCCGGAGGGCTGGACCACGGTGGTGTCCCGCACTCCCAAGGGCCGGGCGGCTTTTCTGGACACCTTGGGGCATACCGTGGAGGAATACGATCGCACCGGGCAACCGGACCTCGCGGACAGAGTCCTGGAGCAGCTCATGCGCGCAAGCGCCGCCAAGCGCCGTCACGCTCAAGCCTTCCGCGAACAGATGACGCGCGGAGCGTCCACAAGGAGGTAACCATCCATGTCTGTCAAAGTAGCGAGCGAATGGCTCAACTCCTGCTCCGGATGTGAAATATCGGTGGTGGACCTGGGGGAACGTCTGCTGGATGTCCTCCAGGTGGCCGAGTTCGTGCACATCCCGGCGCTCATGGACCACAAGTACTTCGGCCAGCTGGGCGACGGGCACCACGTGGAGATCCCCGAGGCGGACGTGGGGCTCATCAGCGGGGGAATCCGAAACGAAGAGCACCTGGAGGTGGCCAAGGAAATGCGGGCCAAGTGCAAGGTCATCGTGGCCCTGGGCACCTGCGCCACCCACGGGGGGATTCCCGCCCTGTGCAATTCCTATGGAAACGACGAGATCCTGGAACGGGCCTTCGGCACCGAGACCACGGATCCCAACCGCTTCGATCCGGAAAAGCCCCTGCCCCGGCTGCTGGACGCCTGTTACGCCCTGGACGAGCACATCCAGGTGGATCTCTACATGCCGTGATGCCCTCCCCACCCGGATCATGTGTTCGCCGCCCTGACGGCCGCGGTGGAAGGCGAGGCCCCGGAGCTTCCGGGAAAGAGCGTGTGCGACACCTGCCCCACCATCCGTGAAGGCAAGGGCCAGCTCAAGGCGCTCCGCCGGTTCCTGCAATCTCCCCATTACGGAGCCCCCGATGAGCCGTTGGACAAGATGCGCTGCTTCTTGGAACAGGGCTTTTTGTGCATGGGGCCCGTCACCCGGGCCGGCTGCGGAGGCAGCCAGATCACGCCCCGATGCATCTCGGCCCGCGTTCCCTGCCGTGGCTGCTACGGTCCGGTGGTCCACGAAGGCAACCAGATGGTGGACATGCTCAACGCCTTGGCTTCCAACGGCATCGACGTGCACTCCCTTCCGGAGCACGTGTCTTTGCTGCGCTTTTCCGGGGCCCACCGACGACTGCGACCCAAACGCCAGCGAAAGGAGGCGTAATTCATGGCTCGGGAAATCCATATCCAACCCATCACGCGCATCGAAGGACACGCCTCGATCCAAATCCAGTTGGACGATGCGGGCGAAGTCCGCGATGCCCGCGTGAACATCATGTCCCTGCGGGGCTTTGAAAAGTTCGTCGAGGGCAAGCCCGCCGAAGAGGTCCCGCGCATTGTGAGCCGCATCTGCGGCATTTGCCCCTGGATGCACCACCTGGCATCCAACAAGGCGGTGGACCGCTGCTTCGGTGTCACACCGCCTCCAGCCGGCCAAATGCTCCGGGAACTCATGCAGACCATCGCCCATGCGGAAGACAAGCTGCTGCACTTTTTCTTTCTGGCCGCCGCCGACTTTGTGATCGGCCCCGACGCGGACTATGCGGTGCGCAACGTGATCGGCATCGCCAAGGCCAACCCGGAATTGGCCCAGAAAGTGGTGCAGATGCGCTACAAGGCCAAGATGATCCTGGAAAAGTTCGCCGGAAAGGCCATCCACCCCGTGGCGGGCGTGGTGGGCGGTTTCGCCAAGCCCATGACGGAGGCGGATCGCCAGGACATCCTGGCCCAGATGCGCGAGCTGCTGGACTTCGCGCTCTTCACCCTGGAGTTTGCCAAGGAGAAGGTCTTTCCGCCCTACCTGGACGCCATTCAGACCCTGGGAGTCATCCGCACGGGCTTCATGGGCACGGTGGACGACGACGGCGCCTTGAACCTCTACGACGGCAAGATCCGCCTCATGAAGCCCGACGGATCCTGCACGGACTTCGACGCCCAGGACTACAAGGACTACCTGAGCGAGCACGTGGAATCCCATTCCTACGCCAAGATGCCTTACGCCAAGGCATGGAACGAGGGATTCAGCCTGGATCTGGACGACCCCAAAGGGATCTACCGGGTGAACACCCTGGCCCGGATCAACGTGGCGGACAAGATGGCCACACCACGGGCCCAGGCGGAACTGGAGGAGTTTCGGGAGCGTTTCGGCCGCCCTGCCCAGGCCACCCTACTCTACCATTGGGCCCGACTCATCGAGGAGGTCTACACCTGCGAACACGCCATCGAGCTGTTGGAAGACCCGGAAATCTGCAGCCCGCAGATACGCACCACTGCCGAACCCAAGGCGGGACGCGGCGTGGGCTGCGTGGAAGCGCCCCGGGGCACTCTCATCCACGACTATTCCACGGATGACGAAGGTTGCATCACCCGGGCCAATCTGATCGTGGGCACCACCCACAACATCGGCCCCATAAACATGAGCGTCAAGCAGGCGGCCCAGTCCCTCATCCACGACGGCAAGGTGGACGAAGGGATGCTCAACCGGATCGAGATGGCCGTGCGCGCCTACGACCCGTGAATTTCCTGTGCCACGCATCGCCTGGACGGCGATTACGGCATGAACATCACCATCAGGGATGCCTCCAACCGAGTGGTGGCCCGTTGGCCCAGGACTTCGGCCTAGGGGCTTGCCCGAAAATGCCGATTTTAGAACTTTTGGGTATGCTAAGTGTTCGAAATTGCGTTGGCCCCAATGGATGGTTTGGCGTTCTCAGAGAGCCTCCTAGGGGCATGATGGCTGTCTAGAAGTTCCCCTCCCCGGGTGGGTTAGGGGAAGGGGTCGGATGGTAGGAAGGGGCCATCTTTTGCCCTTGCTGAGCAGGGGGGATGGAGATGACCTGAGATTGGATCACCCCCTCCTAACCTGCCCCATCGAGGGGGAGGGATTTGTGGGACTTGTGGGCTGGAACCTGGCTCCACCCGCCGGACCGGGAGCCAAAGGAGGGGCCAAGCCCCGCCGCCACCCACAATGCAGAAGACAAAAAAGGGCGGCCTTTTGAGCCGCCCTTTGAGCGTTTTCTTTTCCCAACGATTCTGAGCCCCTCAGTCCACCCAGTCGAAGGTGCGTTCCACGGCCTTCTTCCAGTACCGGTACCCCTCTTCCCGCCGAGCGGCATCGATGGCGGGTTCCCACGTCTTGTCCTGGGCCCAGTTTCGCGTGAGTTCCTGGAAGCCGGACCAGTAGCCCACCGCCAGCCCGGCCGCGTAGGCGGCGCCCAGCGCTGTGGTTTCCGTCACCTTGGGGCGCACCACGGGAACCCCCAGCACATCCGCTTGGATCTGCATCAGCAGGTCGTTGACCACCATGCCTCCGTCCACCTTGAGAGTGGTCAGGGCCACGCCGGAATCGGCGTTCATGGCTTCCACGATGTCCCGCGTCTGGTAGGCCGTGGCTTCCAGCGCGGCCCGGGCCAGGTGCCCTTTGTTGGCGAACCGGGTGAGCCCCACCATGACGCCTCGGGCATCCGCTCTCCAGTAGGGAGCAAACAGGCCTGAAAAAGCGGGAACGATGTAGACCCCGCCGTTGTCTTCCACACTCCGGGCCAGCTCCTCCACCTCCGCCGCCGTCCTGATCAGACCCAGGTTGTCCCGCAGCCACTGCACCAGGGCCCCTCCGATGGCGATGGATCCTTCCAGGCAGTAGACCGGCTTCTGACCCCGCATCTGATAGCCCAAGGTGGTGAGCAACCCCCGTTGGGACACCACCGGCTTGGTGCCCGTGTTCAGCAACAGAAAACAGCCCGTGCCGTAGGTGTTTTTCGCCTCTCCCGGCTGGAAGCAGGTCTGTCCCACCAGGGCCGCCTGCTGGTCACCCAGGGCACCGCACACGGGCACCGTGGCCTGAAAGATGCCCGTTCGCAACGTGTGCCCCCAGGTGTTGGGATCGATGGACGGCACAATGCGCGGAAGCATCCCGGCGGGAATCTCCAGGGCTTCCAGGATCTCCGGATCCCAATCCAGGGTCTCCAGGTTCATGAGCAGGGTGCGTCTGGCATTGGTCACGTCGGTCACGTGGGTGCCGCCCTGAGGGCCGCCTGTGAGCCACCAGATGGCCCAGCTTTCGATGGTTCCGAACAGAGCCGTGCCCTTGCGGGCCGCTTCCGCGGCCTCCGGCACGTGGTCCAAGATCCACCGGATCTTGGGACCGGAAAAGTAGGTGGCGATGGGAAGACCCGTCTTTTGCCGGAACCCATCCTGCCCGTAGGTCTTTTCCAGGTTCCGGCAGATGTCCGCCGTCCGGGTGCATTGCCACACGATGGCGTTGTGGAAGGGCCGACCGTTGGTCTTGTCCCAGACCACCGTGGTTTCCCGCTGATTGGTGATGCCCAGGGCCACCAGATCCGATCCCTGGAGCCCGGTCTTGTTCAGCGCCCCCTGGATCACCGCTTGGGTGTTTTCCCAGATTTCCAGGGGATCGTGTTCCACCCAGCCGGGATTTGGAAAGATCTGGCGGTGTTCCTTTTGGTCCAGGCCCACGATGCGCCCTTCCCGATCGAAGATGATGAAGCGGTTACTGGTCGTTCCCAGGTCCAACGCCCCGATGTAAGCCCCCATCGGACACCTCCGTCTTGCGTTAACGATCAGAAAGGATGGTTCCCATCTTTTACAGAATTCGCTTCCGCTCGGAAAGGGACAATTCCGCCCCCTGGAGCGCCGTCGTCCGGCTGCAGATTGCAGCCCAGTCCGGGGATGGGCGTTTGCCGATGGTCATGGATTGTCGTTTCCACGACCGTGACTCGCTGTTGTCCCCCTAGAGTTGCCCCCAAAGCCGGGCGGCTTTCTCCATCCACGGGGCGCCGCCCCAACGGACCTGCCCAAAACCCGCCCCGGCGTGGCCCATGGGATGCCCGGAAAGAATATGGGTTCCGACAGTACATTGGCCAGGGGCTGAAACCCCACGGGCTGCCAAGGCGATGGAAATTTCCGGCCTTTTGAGCCGGAAGGTCCTTTTCAGGCAGGCTCCTGGCCCAGAAGGTCCGCCAGAGAGGCCACGGCGGCCCAGGCGGTGGTCACCGCCAGGCCCGCCCCGCACTTTTCCCGCATCCAGTCGTGATGGGCCAACACGGACCCGGCGGCCGTCAAAGTGGCAAAAGCCGGCCGTCCCGAAGGATCCAAAGGGCGAAAGTGTTCGTCCACGGCCAAGCCGCTTCGGTTCACCGGATGGCCTTGCGGGTCGAAGAAGTCCTTTCGGTGCCATTGGCTTCGAGATTCCGGTTGCACCACGGGAAGGTCGAAGACCGTCTCCCGCACGCCCGTGCGTTCCGCCAGGAGGCCCCGTCCGAAAAAGCGGCCGGTGGCCAGCACAGCCCCCCGGCATTGAATCTGGAAGGTGGGTCGTTGGGAGCCGCAATCAAAGAGGAATCCCCCCTGGTTCAAGGGGGTGTGGCCCAGCACCTTGTGCTGGAGCCGACAATCCACGCCCTCCTGGGGAAGGGCTTCTTCGAAGAGGTTTTTCAGGCGAAGGCCGGGAAGGGACGGCGGCATGGTGGGGATTTCGAAAAGGGGGAGTCCCAGGGCCGTCTCCAGTCTTCGAAACACTCGACCCCCATCGTGGATCCCGCACACGGCGGGAAGCCCCACCGCCCGGGCATCTCCCAGATGGGGACGGATGCGTTCCGCCAGACGTTCACAGCCGCCTTCCGCCGCCAGATCCCCGGCGACCTGCTCAGGAAAGATCTCCCGGCCCGGTTCCGGAAAAGCCACTGTGCACGAACGCACCCCGGGCCACGTTCGTTGCAGACTCGATACGGCCTGGCGGGCACTGAACCCCTTGAGTCCCTCCAGGCCCACCAGGAGACACGGCCACTTTTCCTCGTAGGCCGTCACGGCATTCTTCATGGTCCAGGGCACGGCATAGGTGGGTTTCAAGGTGCCCGCAGCCGTCACCACCCAAAGGTTTCGGTTCTTTTCCTGGTGGTAGGCCAGGCCGTGGGCGCCCAAAAAGTCCAGAAAGACGTCCAGGGCCTCTTCCATGTCCCTTCTGGCCAGGCGCGCATAGGGATGGTTCGGAAGATCGCGGGCAAGGGCATCCAGGCCCGTCCACGGATCGTCCCAGACCTGTCCTTCCGACACCGGATGCACACCCAGAAGATCCACGAAACCACTGGAAAAGATGAGGGGTCCCGTGGTGCCCACCACCGCCACCCGAAGACCGCGGCGGGCCGCGAAAAGCGCGGCGGCAAGGCCCGCCATGCCTGCTCCGATCACCGCCACATCCACCGTCGTGCGATCCAACTGCCCACTCATGCCCCCGCCTCCTGGACGTCCCGCCCCCGTGTTTCCAGATCCAGACTGAACAAAGCGCAATAGAGCGCCTCCTGGAACTCGTATTGCACCATGGGCTGTCCCCAGAGCAGCGGCCGTTTGCCGCGCCATCTTTCCCGAAGGACCCCCACAAGGCTTGCCATGCCCTCCCGGCCCTGGTACACGCCGGCCTGGTACAGGTGGGCAGCGATGCGCTGGCTGCAAAAATTTCCCTGGCAGGGCCCCTTGCCCACCCGACTGCGCATCCCCACCGCCTCCAGCGTGGGGGCTTCGCCCTCGCGGCGGATCTGGTCCACCAGCTCTTCCACGGTGGTGCGAGGCACCATCTCACATTCGCAAAGGATCCAATCGGAAGGATCGGACCGCTTCACCCATTGGCGCGGCGCCTTGCCGGGCTCGGTCCACCGTCCCCACTCGCTGGGCGGCAGGGGCTCCACGTGGGTTCGGCACGGCTCCCGGACCCCCAGCAGCTCGCACACCCGATCCGCCGTCTTTTCGGCCATGAGTCGGTAGGTGGTGAGCTTGCCGCCCGTGATGGTCAAAAAATTTCCCACGCCGCACGCCTGGTGATTGATCAGATGATATCCCCGGCTCACCGTGCGATCCCCCCGCCGGCTCCCTTCCGCCAGGAGCGGCCGCACACCGCAGTAGGCCCGAATGTAGCGGGCCGAAGCCAGCGACGGCATCATGCGCGCACACTCATCGATGATGGTGTCGATTTCATGGATTTCCGGATAGATGGTGTCGGGCGACGCCACCCGAACGGAGGTGGTTCCCAAGATGGACACCGTGCCGCCGGGCACCACGATGTCCGCATCGGAAGCGGGCCGCAGCCGGTGGATCACTCGATCGCTCACCCGCTCCTGGCTGACCACCAGGCTGCCCTTGGAATAGACCATATCAAAACGGATGCCCGCCAAGGCCCCCACCTGGCCCGCCCAGGCCCCCGCCGCGTTGACCACCACCTGGGGTTCCAGAACCGTCTCCCGGCCGGTGCGGGTGTGGCGAACCCGTACCCGCACGATCCGCCCGTTGTCCCTTTCCAGGGATTCCAACCGGGTGTGGGTCATCAGCCGCGCCCCCAGGGCACAGGCCTGGGCCATGTTGTCCAGCGTGAGCCCGAAGGGGTCCACGGCGGCGTCCTGGAGGGCATAGGCGGCGATCACCTGATCCGAAAGGGCCGGCTCCATCTCCAGGGCCTGGGCCGTTTCCACGGGCTCCGCCGGCACATGGCAGCGTTGGCACAGAGTGGGAAAATCCGCGATGTAATTTTCGTCATCGCCCGCCACCGCCACATACAGGCTTCCCGTATCCTCAATGCACTGGGGCGCCAGGCGCTTGAGCAGGGCGCTCTCTTGCGCACATTCCCCGGCCGCTTCCGGATCGTTTCCCACGTAGCGGCCGCCTCCGTGGAGGAGCCCGTGGTTCGCTCCCGACGCTCCCGCGGTGAGATCCTTCTTTTCCACCACCACGCAGGAAACCCCGCGCAGCGCCAGATCCCGGGCCAGACCCGCTCCCGTGACTCCCCCGCCCACGATGACCACCTGTGTTTCCACCATCCCCTTCTCCTTCTGCGCCCACCGCCGGCCCCCTTGGCTTTTCGCTTGAGAACCTTTTCCACGGGTGCTAGCATGGATGGCGCGGCGAATGGCTGGTCAAGGACCCCATTTCCATCCCTTTTTCGGTATCACAACGGCCCGGGGATGTCATCTCCTATTTTCGCATTCCAACATATCGACACAATCGTGTTCGTTTGAGAACAGCAAACCGTCCCATTCCAATCCCAGAAAGAAAGGAAGGCGCCTCCCATGAACTCGTCCCCCTCTTCTTCCCGTAGCGCACCTCGGGACGTGGCGGCCACCCGGGATCGCCATCAGCAGATCCTCCGGCTCATTCGCCAGCGGGGTTTCGTGACGGTGAACTTTTTGGCCCGGGAATTCGGCGTGACGCCGCAGACGGTGCGCCGGGACATCAACGCCTTGAGCCGGGAGGGGAAGCTCATCCGCTATCGGGGAGGGGCGGGAGCGGCTCCCAGTACGGAGAACGTGGCCTACAGCCGGCGAAAGATCCTGTGTCAGGAGGAAAAGCGGCGGATCGCCCGCATGGTGGCCCAGGCCATCCCGGACAATGCCTCCCTTTTCATCAACATTGGCACCACCGCGGAAGAGATCGCCAAGTTCCTGATCAACCACCGGCGCCTGCGGGTCATCACCAACAATCTGCACGTGGCCTCCATCTTGAGCGCCAAAGAGGACTTCGAGGTGATCGTGGCGGGCGGCCTGGTACGCCATCGCGACGGCGGCATCGTGGGCCCCATGACCATCGACTTCATCGAGCAGTTTCGAGTCGATTACGGCATCATCGGCATCAGCGGCATCGACATGGACGGCACCCTCCTGGACTTCGACTACCGGGAAGTGCGCGCCGCCCGGACCATCATCGACAATTCTCGCACCACCTTTCTGGCCGCCGACCACACCAAGTTCGGACGAAACGCCATGGTGCGCCTGGGAAGCATCGCCGAAATCGACGCCTTCTTCACGGACCAGCCGCCTCCGGCACCGCTGCAAGACGTGCTGAAGACCACCCAGGTGGAGCTGCACGTGGCGCCCCCCGTCGCCGGCACGGTCCCTTGAATCGTACCTGAGTTTCGCGAACGAAAGGCCAACGGGGGCCCATCCCTCCCGTTTGCGAATCGTTTTCCCGCGGGGTTATTTTCTCTTGCGAAAAAGACAAAAAGGTGATAGCGTGTCGGTGATTTCATCCGGCCGTACGAGCCGCCAGGCTCGTCCCCCTTCCCTTATTGAAGAAGAAGCCTAGACCGGGAGTGCACCTCATGGGGTTGACCCTGGAGCATGTGGATCGAATCGTGGACGGGGAAACCCATCTTTGCGACGTCACCCTGGAGTTTCCTTCGGGATCGCGCAATATCCTGCTGGGACGGACCCTGGCGGGAAAGACCACCCTGCTTCGCATCATGGCGGGTCTGGACCGGCCCACCCGTGGGCGCGTGCTGGTGGACGGAAAGGACGTGACCGGCGTTTCCGTTCGGAAGCGAAACGTGGCCATGGTTTATCAGCAATTCATCAACTATCCTTCTTTTACCGTGTACGACAACATCGCCTCCCCGCTGCGCCTTCAGGGGGTGCCGCGGGAGGAGATCGACCGCAGGGTTCGGGAGGTGGCCGAGATGCTTCGGCTCACCCCGCTTTTGGACCGGCTCCCCGCTCAGCTGTCCGGAGGCCAGCAGCAGCGAACGGCCATTGCGCGGGCCCTGGTCAAGGATGCGGACCTTCTGTTGCTGGATGAACCCCTGGTGAACCTGGACTATAAGCTGCGCGAGGAACTGCGCGAGGAACTGACGGCCATCTTCGAGCGGGGCCGTTCCATTGTGGTTTATACCACCACGGAGCCCACGGAAGCCCTCATGTTGGGCGGCAACGTGGTAATTCTGGACGAGGGACGCGTCCTTCAAACGGGCCCCACGGACCAGGTGTACCACCGTCCCACCACCATGCGCGCGGCGGAAGTCTACAGTGACCCCCCCATCAACTACCTGGATTTGGTGGTGGAAGGCTCCCAGGCCCGCATCGGGGAGCAGGTCACCTTTGCCTTGTGCGCCCATCTGGAGGGGCTGGCACCCGGCCGCTACCACGCGGGACTGCGGGCCAATCGCTTTTTTCTCAAGAGGCGAACCGATCGGGACGTGGCCTTGGAATCTCAAGTGGAGCTTTCCGAGATCAACGGATCGGAGACCTTCATCCATGTGAACCATCAGGGTTTTCCGCTGGTGGTTCATGAGACGGGAATCCGCACGTACAAGATGGGCTCCACGGTGACGGTCCATGCCGATCCGGCCCAATTTTTCGTCTTCAACCAAGAAGGAAGTCTGGTGGCCGCCCCGGAGGTCGATCCCGGACGGACGCCGGCACGGCGATAGGCGGAGGAATCGGCCATGGCCCGCATCACGCTCCAGCAAGTGGCTCACAGCTACCAGCGCCACCCCAAGGATCCATCGGACTACGCACTGAAAAACATCGACACGGTCTGGGAGGACGGGGGCGCCTACGCCCTTCTGGGACCGTCCGGGTGCGGCAAGACCACCATGCTCAACATCATCTCCGGGCTCCTCACCCCCACCCGGGGCCGGGTCCTGTACGACGATCGCGACGTGACCGAGCTGCCCCCCGAACAGCGCAACATCGCCCAGGTCTTCCAGTTTCCCGTGCTCTACGACACCATGAGCGTCTTCGACAACCTGGCCTTCCCCCTTCGCAATCGCGGCCTGGACCCCCAGACGATCCACCGGCGGGTGCAGGAAGTGGCCGAGGTGCTGGATCTGACGGCGGACCTGAAGAAGAAGGCCGCGGGGCTGAGCGCCGACGCCAAGCAGAAGATCTCGCTGGGCCGCGGCCTGGTGCGCGAGGACGTGGCGGCCATCCTCTTCGACGAGCCCCTCACGGTGATCGATCCCCATTTGAAGTGGCATTTGAGGCGCAAGCTCAAGGAGATTCACGAAAAGCTTCAACTGACCCTCATCTATGTCACCCACGACCAGGTGGAGGCCCTCACCTTCGCCGACAAGGTCCTGGTGATGTACGAGGGAGAAATGGTGCAGATGGGCACGCCCGCGGAGCTTTTCGAAGAACCCCGGCACAAGTTCGTGGGCTACTTCATCGGCAGCCCCGGCATGAATTTCATCCCCTGCCGCCTGGAAGGAAACCGAGCGGTCTGTGACGGGGCCAGCGTGGTTCTGGACGAGGAGACGGTGCGACGGGCCCAGGGCAAAGAAGGCCCCTTCGAGCTGGGAATCCGTCCCATGTATCTGGAAGTGCACGACGAGCCCGGAGACGATCGGATCCCGGTTCAGGTGCGCAAGGTGGAGGATCAGGGCATCTTTCGGATTCTCACCGTCCAGATGGCTTCCTCCACGCTCAAGGTTCGGATCTCGGAAGAAAGGCCGCTGCCCGGCCAGGAGGCTTGGATCCGCTTTCCGCGCCGCTGGATCAAGCTCTACGCCAACGGCCGACTGGTGGCCTAGCATCGCACGTTAAGGGGGAATCATGGAGAAATGGGAAAACAACCGGGCGTGGTTCCTGATCCTGCCCGTCTTTGTGATCGTGGCCTTCAGCGCCATCATCCCGCTCATGACGGTGGTCAACTATTCGGTGCAGGACATCTTCGGTCCGGGCCAGCGCTTTTTCGTGGGCATGGAATGGTTTCGCGAGGTGATCCATGACGAACGCCTCCACAGCGCCTTGCTGCGCCAGTTGGCCTTTTCGTGCATGGTGCTGCTCATCGAAATCCCGCTGGGAGTCCTCATCGCCTTGGCCATGCCCAAGAAGGGATGGGGCGTGTCGGCCTGCCTGGTGCTCTTGGCCCTCCCCCTGCTCATCCCCTGGAACGTGATCGGCACCATCTGGATCATCTTCACCCGACCGGACATCGGTCTTTTGGGAAAGACGGTCAACGATCTGGGCATCGCCTTCGACCACACGGCCCGCCCCCTGGATGCGTGGATCACGGTGATGGCCATGGAGGTGTGGCACTGGACGCCGCTGGTGGCACTACTGGCCTACGCCGGCCTGCGGGCCATCCCCGAGGCGTACTACCAGGCGGCCAAGATCGATGGAGCGTCCAGTTGGGCCGTCTTTCGCCACATTCAGCTGCCCAAGATGCGCGGAGTGCTCACCATCGCCGTGCTCCTGCGCTTCATGGACAGCTTCCTCATCTACGCCGAGCCCTTTGTCCTCACCGGCGGCGGCCCGGGGGATACCACCACCTTCCTTTCCATCTACCTGGTCAAGATCGCCGTGGGTCAGTTTGATCTGGGGCCCGCCGCCGCCTTTTCGCTCATCTACTTTTTGATCGTGTTACTCTTTTGCTTTGTGTTCTACCAAGCGCTTCAAAACGTGGGAACCGGGGAGTCCAGATGAGAGTGCAAAAAAGAACCGTGGCCCTGGGGCTCTACTTCTTTCTGCTGATCTTGCCCATCTATTGGATGCTCAACATGTCCCTGCGGGCGAACGCGGACATCTTGGCCTCCTTTGCCCTTTTCCCCCGAAACGCCACCCTGGCCAACTACATGAAGATCTTTACGGATTCTTCGTGGTATTCGGGCTACATCAACTCCATGATCTATGTGAGCTTGAACACCATCATCTCGCTCACCACGGCCCTTCCGGCGGCCTACGCCTTCTCCAGGTTCCGCTTCATCGGAGACAAGCACGTCTTTTTCTGGCTCCTGACCAACCGCATGGCCCCGCCGGCCGTCTTTCTCCTGCCCTTCTTCCAGCTCTATTCCACCTTTCATCTGATCGACACCCACATCGCCGTGGCCCTGGCCCACTGCCTTTTCAACGTGCCCCTGGCGGTTTGGATCCTGGAGGGTTTCATGTCCGGCATCCCCCGGGAGATCGATGAAACGGCCTTCATCGACGGCTACAGCTTCCCCCGGTTCTTTTTGACCGTCTTCGTCCCGCTCATCCGGGCGGGCATCGGCGTGACGGCCTTCTTCTGCTTCATGTTCAGCTGGGTGGAGCTGCTCCTGGCCCGAACCCTCACCATCACCAACGCCAAGCCCATCGTGGCCACCATGACGCGGACCGTGAGCGCCTCGGGGCTCGATTGGGGCCTGCTGGCAGCCGCCGGTGTGCTCACCATCGTGCCGGGAGCCCTTGTCATCTGGTTTGTGCGCAACCACTTGGCCAAGGGATTCGCCCTGGGCCGGGTGTGAAACCCATTTTGTGGAAGCCAACCGACACGGAACACCCCCCGGGTGTTCTCAAAACATGTCACCACTTACCGCCGAGGTCGGCCCCGTTGCGGCCGCCCCATGAAGGAACGACGTCATGAACTTGGAATGGATGGCCTGGACGCTACCCACCGCAATCTTCTTCGTAGTTATCGCTCTCATGCTCGTGGGTATGACCATCTGGCAGATCCTCTCTCCCAGTGTTCCCCGTCGCGGCTTTCTGCCCATCGAAACCACCCGCGGAGATCGCCTCTTCATCGGCCTTCTGGGCAGCGCCTACATCCATATCGCCTGGATCGCCTTCACAAACCTGTCCCTGTGGATCGCCTTGGCCATCGCCCTGGTGTGGCTGGTGGTGGTGATGCGCTGGGGATAGGTTTTGCAGGAGCCGGCCCACGCTCTGCGGTGGCTTCGGCCTTCCCACCGGAGCGGCGTGGCGGCCGGAAAGGAAACCCACAGAGGAAGGCCGGGAGGAGCAAAAACGATGCGAGGTGCGAAACGGAGGAAGAGATGGAACTGTCCGGCGTGGGGAGCGCTGGCCATGGCGCTTCTACTGGTCCTTTGGGCCCTTCCCGCCCATGCGGACATGGAGGCGGCCAAGCGCTGGGTGGAAACGGAGTTTCAGCCCTCCACCCTGACCAAGGAAGAACAGCTCAAAGAGATGGAATGGTTCATCAACGCCGCCAAGCCCTTCAAGGGGATGGAAATCCGGGTGGTTTCCGAGACCATCCCCACCCATGAATACGAATCCAAGGTACTGGCCAAGGCCTTCGAGGAAATCACCGGGATCAAGGTGGTGCACGATCTCATCCAAGAAGGCGACGTGATCGAGAAGCTCCAGACCCAGATGCAGTCGGGTCGGAACGTCTACGACGCCTATGTGAACGACTCCGACCTCATCGGCACCCACTGGCGCTACGGCTTCGTGGTGCCCTTGAGCGATTTTATGGCCGGCGAAGGCAAGGACGTGACCCTTCCCACCCTGGATGTGGACGATTTCATCGGCAAGTCCTTCGTCACCGCGCCCGACGGCAAGATGTACCAGCTGCCGGATCAGCAGTTCGCCAACCTCTACTGGTTCCGTTACGACTGGTTCACCAATCCCGAATTCAAGAAGAAGTTCAAGGAGATCTACGGCTACGAGCTGGGTGTGCCCGTCAACTGGAGCGCCTATGAAGACATCGCCGAATTCTTCACCGAGCATGTGAAAGAAATCGACGGAAAGCGCGTCTACGGGCACATGGACTACGGCAAGAAGGCCCCCGATCTGGGCTGGCGGTTTACGGACGCCTGGCTCGTGATGGCCGGCGCCGGGGATCCGGGCCTTCCCAACGGCAAGCCCGTGGACGAATGGGGCATCCGCGTGGATGAAAACGACCGTCCGGTGGGCTCCAGCGTGGCCCGCGGCGGCGCCACCAACAGCCCGGCCGCCAAGTACGCCCTGCGAAAGTACATGGAATGGCTGCGCAAATACGCTCCTCCGGGCGCTCTGGGCATGGACTTCTACCAGTCCCTTCCCAGCCTGGCCCAGGGCAACGTGGCCCAGCAGATCTTCTGGTACACCGCCTTTACGGCCTCCATGGTCAAGCCGGGCACCCCGGTGGTCAACGAGGACGGCACGCCCAAGTGGCGCATGGCTCCCTCTCCCCACGGCCCCTACTGGCAGGAAGGCATGAAGCAGGGTTACCAGGACTGCGGTTCTTGGACGCTGCTCAAGTCCACTCCGCTCAAGCGCCGCAAGGCCGCTTGGCTCTACGCTCAGTTCTGTGTCTGTAAGACGGTGTCCCTCAAAAAGAGCCACGTGGGCCTCACCATCATCCGCGACAGCGACATTCGCCATGAATCTTTCACCAAGCGCGCCCCGTACCTGGGCGGCCTGGTGGAATTCTACCGCAGCCCGGCCCGCGTGGCCTGGACGCCCACCGGCACCAACGTGCCCGATTATCCCAAGCTGGCTCAGCTCTGGTGGCAGAACATCGGGGAAGCCGTGGCCGGTGAGGTCACCGTGGACCGCGCCATGGACAACCTGGCCAAGGAACAGGATCGGGTGCTCCAGAGGCTGGAACGCTCCGGCGTGCAGGGCGAACACGGCCCCAAGCTCAATCCCATCAAGGATGAAAGCTATTGGCTCAATCAGCCCGGAGCGCCCAAGCCCAAGCTGGCCAATGAAAAGCCCAAGGGCCAGACGGTGGACTACGACGAGCTGCTCAAGGCCTGGCGCGCGGGCCGCGTGCGTTAGGCATCTCGGCGGATCCTGGAACGAAAAGAGCAGCCGCACTTCACCTGACGGCTGCTCGTGAAAACACATCTCGGACAAGCTCCCACGGGCTTGTCCGAGTTTTTTTATCGATCCCAGCCCCTTTGCCAAGTCCCCACGTCCAGAACCCCGCCTCCCTTCCATGAGGCACTCCCTTCGGGCCGGCCCGGGGAGGAGTTCCGAAGTGATCCGATGAGCGTTTGGGCGGAGGTTGAAGATTCCCTGCACGAACTGCGGGCCGCCTCCCCCACCCGCGATTTTCGTGCGGCCCGGGAACGGGTCTTTTCCCACATCGATCGTTATGTGGATGAGCTTCTTCCCCAAGATGGGCAACTGGGAGCGATCTTCTTTTCCGCCCGCGGGGTACTCGGCTGTGAATGGCCGGCCACCTCGGACCTGTTGAAGCGGGCCTTTCCCAAGTTTATCCGGAGCTTCACCTTTTGGGATGATGGTTTCTTGCCAACTAATCAAAGAGGGTGCATAAAATGTTTTGTTTGAACATAAAAAATGAAGGGCTGAATCGATTTTGCCTGCGCAGTCCGCTGGATTCAAGACCGGCGAGAGAACCGGGGGAGTCCAGTGGTGATGTTGCGGCAACTCACTCGCGGCTCACTGCCGGCCGCAAGGGTCCGCATTATACGGCCGACGACCCAGGGGTTCTCTCTCCACCAGGCACATTTCAGAACCCCATCCGCCGACATCCGACTTCCGATCTCCACTCTCCGCACTCAGATCCCCGCCCTCCGTTTGCTGGCATGCAAAATCGTCATGCCCACGATCTCGTCCCCTTCGTAGCGGATGATCGCATCGTCATCGGTCATTTCGCTGTGGGTGGCACGGGCCGGTTTCTTGAAATTGATGTAGAGCACATCCGCTTCGGCGTCGTAGGAGGACCACAGATAGCCCTGCGGAGTCTTGCGCAGGGCTCCCACCAGCGGTAGGTATTCTTCTATTGAAATGGCGGCCATAATTGTTTCGGCCTGTTCAGCCAGTTGACCCGACGGGTCAGAAAAAGCGGCGATGACAAAACCGTCTTCTTCTCCTTCATTTTGCACCACCTAGAATTTCTTGGGCTCAATCCGTTTCTCGAAAGTGTCTGGCTGTGCATTCACCGACTCCGTCGGGGGCTATCCCGGGCGCCCCGTGCACCGCCGTTGCACGGAGGTGAGAATCCCCCAGACCACTACGCGGGTCATGGATGTCGTCCGGGGGCGGTCCCGGGTTGTCTCCGTCGGGAAAGCAATAGTAGTTCATTCCCGTCTCCCGGTCGAGGGTGACCTCCATCCCGTAGGGCGGTCACATGGCGATCGTTTCAAAGGCGTCGAGCAAATCCTTGTATGACATGGCGGTCATTTTGGGATTTTCCCCACTTTCCGTTGACATACCGGCCGATTGCCTTGCTGGTTTCACTGGTTGCGAGGCTGTGCCATCGCCTTGGAGCGGCGACTTGGAGCCCGCCGCGCGTGGCCACCAGCTCTGCAAGGTCTTTGTGCTGTTGTGGCTGCTCTCCGGACCGAGCCACGCCGCCCGGGAGAAGGTCTCCCTCACCCTAGCCCTGTCCGGTTCCTCCCGGATCAACCACCCGCCGGCCAGGTTATCCCGGTGAATGGCGTTTCTGCCAGTTGCTCAGGGTCTGGTAGCTTTTGAATCCGAGCAGTTCGGCGGCCCGCGACTTATTGCCGTTGGTCTGGTCCAAGGCCCGCTGGATGTAGTGGTGGGCCACCTCGCTGATCACGTCCTTCAGCTGGAAACCAGAGCCCAGGGGGCGATCCAGGATCCCCGACCGGCCGCTTGCGTCCAGCGGCAGAAGCGCGTCCTGGATATCTTCGATTTCGATCACGTCCCGATCCGACCAGATGGCGGCACGACGCAGGGTGTTCAAGAGTTCGCGTACGTTCCCCGGCCAGGGGTGGGCGAGCAGCAGTTTGCGTGCGGCCACAGCCAGGGTCTTTTCCACATAGCCCGGGTCCTCCCGGCTTTCCCGGTTGACCCGGTGGAGCATGGCATCCACCAGTAGCTCAAGATCTCCTTCCCGCTCCCGGATCGGCGGCAGCTTGAAAATGGCCACCGCCAACCGGTAGAAAAGATCAGCCCGGAATCGCCCGGCTCGCACTTCGTCCAACAGGTTGCGGTTGGTGGCGGCGATGATCCGGACATCCAGCGGAATTTCCTTGCTGGAACCTATGCGGGTCACCGCTCCCTGCTGCAGCACCCGGAGGATCTTCACCTGGGCACCGAGCGGCAGCTCGCCGATTTCGTCCAGAAAGAGAGTGCCGCCGTCGGCCTGCTCGAAATGGCCCTTTCGGAGCTTGTCCGCCCCCGTGAAGGCGCCCTTCTGGTGCCCGAACAGTTCCGATTCGACCAGTTCGGGGGGGATCGCGCCGCAATTGATCGCCTGGAAGGGTTGATTCTTGCGCGGACTGCGCTCGTGAATGTGGCGTGCCAGGAGCTCCTTGCCGGTCCCGGATTCTCCTTCGATCAAAACGGAAACGGAACGCCGAGCCACCCGCTCGGCCCGATCCATGAGCCGTTGCATGGCGTCGCAGTTATAGACGATGCGGGAAAACCCCGGTTCCTCGAACGACGCTGAAGCTTCCGCCAATTTTTCCAGGCGCCGGTCCGGCCGTCGCATGAGATCGGCCAGCATCATCATGGGTGGGGGCTCCGCCCTTGTGCGGCCCCTGAAGCGCTCCGCCCGGCGCATCATGTCGGGCACGAATTGGGCCGTGATATCGAAAGGAACCGGCGCGTCCTGGACCCCGGCTTCCGGCGACGATTCAATCAGTTCGGCATCGAACCTGGCCTTGGACAGGATGATCCAAACCGCCGCCATGTGCGGGGTGCCGGGACTCAGGTGGAAGGTGAGCCGAACTTGCTTGCCGTGGCGCTTCTGAACATCGAGCACCGCCGCCACCGCGGCTTCGTAGATCTCGCCGAAATGGGTGGGCCGCGTGAGCGCCACTTGGCGGTGACGCAGGCGGGCCGGTGTGATCTTCTTCAGCCAGTCCAGGTAGCCCCTGATGGTGTCTTCATCGGTGTCACACAACAGAAAGATTTCACTGAACCGGCGCGTCCGGGCGGCCTGGCCGATGGGCCCGAGCCCGCACTCCACTTCTCCCCGGGACGCCCGGATATCCGTTTTCCCCAGCCAGCAAACCAGAACATTTCCCATGAGTCGCCGCCCAGCCGTGGAGGGTAAAATTTTTTATGATGAGAGAAAGAAACAGTTTTCTATACCACGGGGTTCGCGGAGGTTCAATGGAGGCAAAAGCTGGTCGAAAAAGGGATTTCCCGTATGATGTGGAATCATGGCACGGTGCTTGCCCTATGCAGGGAGAGTGGGTCGAAGCCGCCGGGCAGCGGGTGGTGCCGGCGGGCCGGACGGCATGCCATACTTTTTCCTGCAAACGGGAGGTAACCCATGCGATTGACGGACTTTTGGAATGGCGAGTGTCGGTTGGGAAACGCGGTTGTGACGGGAGCCTTGGGGATGCTGCCGTTGTTGGCGGATGTGGAGGAAGACCGGGAGGATCTGCAATTTCTCCTGCTGGATGAAGCCATTTCCCACGAAGTCCTGCGGGTGACGGAGACTGGGGAGGGCGGGGAGGTGCCATTTCTTCTGGTGAAAAACACGGGCGACCAGCCGGTGCTGATCCTGGAAGGCGAGGAGCTGGTGGGCGGCAAGCAGAACCGGGTGGTGAACGCGACCCTGCTGGTGCCGGCGAAAAGTTCGCTGCGGATCCCGGTTTCCTGCATGGAACAGGGCCGCTGGCGCCTGGACAGCACGGCCTTCCAGGCCGGCGGCGCGCTTTTTCGGGCCAAATCGAGGGCCCGCCAGAAGGCCGGTGTCAGTGCCAACATTCGCCGGACCGGGGAGTTCCGAAGTCATCAGATGAGCGTTTGGGAGGAGGTTGAAGATTCCCTGGACGAACTGCGGGCCGCCTCCCCCACCCGCGATTTTCGGGCGGCCCGGGAACGGGTCTCTTCCGAAATCGATCGTTATGTGGATGAGCTTCTTCCCCAAGATGGGCAACGGGGAGCGATCTTCTTTTCCGCCCGCGGGGTACTCGGCTGTGAATGGCTGGCCACCTCGGACCTGTTGAAGCGGGCCTTTCCCAAGATCATCCGGAGCTTCGCCTTTGAGGTGCTGAACGCGCCCGGGGTGTCCCATGCCGGCGCCCAAGCGGCGAGCGCCTGGTGGAACCGGGTTCTGGAATGCCCGATCAGAGCCTTCCCGTCTCCTGGAGCCGGAGAGGATCTGCGGCTGGAAAACGAGGACCTGGTGGGCTCGGCACTGCTCTGGCGGCAGCGTCTGGTGCATCTGTCCTGTTTTCCCAGCCGTTGGGACGACACCGGCACCCAAGACGATCGGCTCCGAAGCCGCCGCCAATCGGCCGGGGAACGTCGGCGCCGGATGCGCAACCGGCAGGATCCCAGCGAATCCTAGCCGGGTGGATCGATGGGCCGGTTCTTCCATGGATTCGATGGGGCCGCTTCCCGGGAGGCTGTCCGAAAACGCCCGGGTTGCGCTCCATCCGGGCCCGTGCTGCCGGCCTGACCAGGTCGCTGTGATAGGGGCGGGTTCCGAACCCGCCCCGACAACGCTCAAAAAGCACCACGCAGGCCGTGTTCCAGGGAGCTGCAGGCAAGGCCCCGGGCATTGTAAATTTTCACATGGATCGGATCGTGTACCAGTGGAGGGGGCGGGACTGCAGGCAAAGCAAAACGGGGTTGCAACCCGGTGGTTGCAACCCCGTTTCTTTTTCTGGTGCGCCCGGCAGGATTCGAACCTGCGACCTACGGATTCGTAGTCCGGCACTCTATCCAGCTGAGCTACGGGCGCATTGGGCCTTGGAACGAAGCGGCTTATATCACTTTGATTGGGCCGGAGCAAGGAAAAAATCCCCCGGCCCGCTTTCCGCTTCCAGCCCCCAGTGTTTCAGCTCCTCCAGCATGGCATAGTGGGTGAGATCGTGCTGAATGGGCGTCACCGACACGTAGTGATCGGCCAGAGCCTGAACGTCCGCGTCCGGGCTGTTTTCCGTCTCCACGATGTTTCCGGTGAGCCAGTAGTAGACCCGGTTTCGCGGATCCACCCGGCGGTCGTAGCTTTCCTGGTAAGTGAGCCGGCCCTGACGGGTTACGCGCATCCCCCGCACCTGTGATGCCGGCACGTTGGGCACGTTCACGTTGAGGCTCACCCCCCTGGGAAGGCCGAAACGCTCGATCCGCTCCAGGATGCGCAAGACCGCGTCGGTGGCCGCCGAAAAATCGGACGGTTCAAAGGAATCGATGGACACCGCCACCGCCGGAAAGCCCAGGATGGCTCCCTCGGTGGCCGCCGACACCGTCCCCGAATAGAGCACGTTGATGCCCACGTTGGCGCCCAGATTGATCCCGGAAACCACCACGTCCGGAAGCGGCCGCACCAGTTCCCGAATGGCCAGCTTGACGCAATCGGCCGGCGTGCCGCTGCAGGCATGCCCGAAAAAGGCCCCGTTTCGCTTCACGGGCTTCACCCGAAGCGGATCGAGAAAGGTGATGGCGTGCCCCACCGCGCTCTGTTCCGTCTCCGGCGCCACCACCACCACGTCGTGTTCGGCAATCAGAGCCTCGTAGAGGGCTTCGATGCCCTTGGCGAAGATCCCGTCGTCGTTTGTGAGCAGCACCCGCATGGATTTAGTGCCCCTGCATGTAGAGCTTGGCCGCATTGATGCCCGTTTCCAGCGCCTTCCGGTTCAGCTCCTCCGTTCCCGGCGGAACCCGGCCCAGAACCGCCGCTTCCAGCGACGCCAGGGAGACCACCTTGGTGAGCGTGGCCAGGGCGCCCAGGGCCACGATGTTGGCCACCATTTCCTTTTTGAGCTCGGCGCGGGCAAGCTGGGTAAAGGGGAGGGCGATGGCCCGCGTGGTGGGGATCTGCTTGACGAAGGTGCTGTCCACCACCAGGGTGCCCTCCGGCTTCAGGTCGAAAAAGTAAGCGTCACACGACTTCTGGTTCATGGCCAGGAGCAGGTCCGGCTTGATGGCCTTGGGGTAGTCGATCTCTTCATCGCTGATGACCACCTCCGCCTTGCTGGCCCCGCCCCGGGCTTCCGGCCCGTAGCTCTGGGTCTGGCACACATACTTTCCGTCATGGACCCCGGCGGCTTCGGCCAAGATGATGCCGGCCATGATGATTCCTTGCCCGCCGGATCCGCTCAAACGCACTTCATACCGATATCCCATTGGACAGGTCCCTTTCCCTTTTGCATGAAACGGGTGGTCCGTGATTCGTGATCTGGAGATCGCCATTTGTGATGCGCCAGGGGGAAAGCCTTGCCGGGTATGGCGACGCACGGGCTTCGATTCAACCACGGTTTGTCGCTTCACCCTCACTTGGACCCTCTACCCCGGCCGCGTCGGCCATCGCGGCTTTCCTTCCGGCCTGTCAGGACGTCCCACGCCGGTCGGCTTCCCCAAACCGGTCCCATCAGCGCGCGGCGGCCATCTTGGCCCGGGCCGCTTCCCGGATTTTTTTGTATTCTTCCGTGTAGATGGGAAGATCCCGGTCCACCAAGACGCCGATGGTGAATCGGTCGGCCAGCTCCTCTTCGCCCATCTCGGCCGTCTTTTCCACCCGCACCGCGTGGTCCTTCTGCCAGCGGAGCATCTCCACGGCTCCTCCCAGCTTGTTTCGACGCCCGTACTGGGTGTGGCAGTTGCTCACCACCTCCACCACGGAAAAGCCCCTCTTGACGATGGCTTTTTCGATCAGCTTATCCAACATGTTGGCATGATAGACCGTGCCGCGCGCCACCATGGCCGCCCCGGCCGTCACCGCCAGCTCGGCGATGGAAAAGGCATGCTCGATGTGTCGGTACATCGCCGTGGTGGCCAGGGCCCCGTAGGGCGTGGTGGGCGAATACTGGCCGCCGGTCATCCCGTAGATGTTGTTGTTGATGATGATGGCCGTCAGATTCAGGTTGCGTCGGGCCGCATGGATGAAGTGGTTTCCGCCGATGGCCGTGGCGTCCCCGTCCCCCATGATGACGATCACGTGGAGATTGGGATTGGCCAGCTTCACACCGGTGGCGAATGTGAGGGCCCGCCCGTGGGTGGTGTGCAGCGTATTGAAATCCACGTACACGGGCAGCCGTCCCGAACAACCGATGCCCGAGACCAGCACCACGTCGTCCTTTTCATAGCCCAGCTTGTCGATGGCCCGGATGAGTGAACCCAGTACGATCCCGTTTCCACAACCGGGGCACCAAACGTGGGGAAACTTCTTGTCGTGACGCAGGTATTTATGGATGAGTTTGGTCACTTCCGCCATGGTTCTTCCCTCTTTCCACCCCTACATCTTGATGAGGCGCACCAGGATCTCCTCGGGGGTGATCAGGTTTCCGTCGATTCGGTTGATGGTTTCCACACGGGTTGCGCCCTGATTGATCCGTTTCACTTCCCGGGACACCTGGCCCATGTTGAGTTCCGGCACCAGCACGGCCTTCACCCGGGAAAGATACGGCTCCAAGATCTGGCGAGGAAAGGGCCACAAGGTGATGAGCTGCATCATCCCCGCCTTGACGCCCCGCTCCCGGGCTTCGCGCACCGCCCGTCTGGCGGAGCGGGCCACGGATCCATAGGCCACCACCAGGATCTCCGCATCTTCGGTGAGTTCCTCGTCCACCATCAGGATGTCGAAAAAGTGTTGAGAGATCTTGCGATGAATCCGGTTGAGAAACGGCACGATCTCGTCGGGTCGCTGAGTCGGAAAGCCTCGCACGTCGTGGACAAGGCCTGTGACGTGGTAGCGGTAGCCGTCCCCGAAGATGCCCATGGGCGGGACGCCCCGGCTGTTGTCTTCGTAGGGCACGTACCATTCCGGCGGCATGTTGGGCCGGATCCGGTCGATCACTTCGATCTCGCCCGGGTGCGGCAGGCTGATCTTTTCCCGGGTGTGGCCCACCACTTCGTCGGAAAGGATGATCACCGGCGTGCGGTACTTTTCCGCCAGGTTGAAGGCTTTGACCGTGATATCAAAGCACTCCTTGGTGGTGGAGACGGCCAGCACGATGATGGGGTGATCTCCGTGGGTGCCCCAGCGGGCCTGCATCACGTCGGCCTGACTCACATTGGTGGGAAGCCCCGTGCTGGGCCCGCCCCGCATGACGTTGACCACCACGCAGGGCACCTCCGCCACACAGGCGAACCCCAGGTTTTCCTGCATGAGGGAAAAGCCCGGGCCACTGGTGGCGGTCATGGACTTGGCCCCCGCCAAGGACGCCCCGATGATGGCGCCCATGCTGGCGATTTCGTCCTCCATCTGGACGAACGTCCCCCCCACGGCGGGAAGTTTCACCGACATGACTTCACTGATTTCGGTCGCCGGCGTGATGGGATAGCCGGCGAAAAAGGTGCATCCGGCCGCTAAAGCCCCTTCCACCATGGCTTCGTTGCCCTGGAGGAGCACCTGGCGTCCCGTGGTCGCTTGCTCGTTCACAGCATCTTCTCCTTGTCACCCCTAATCGTCGTCACCCACCGCCTTCTTCCTACGGGCGCGCACGCTGATGGCAAAATCCGGGCAGTGTATCTCGCAAAACCCGCAGCCCGTGCATCGATCCGGCTGGGTCACCACCGGAGAGCCATCTTCGTCCATCTCGATGCACTGCCGGGGACAGAAGGCGGCGCAGATGCCACAGCCCTTGCACCAGCCCATGAAGATGGCGATATCATAGTCTTTTTTTGCCCGACTCGGTTTGGCTCCTTCCGAGGCCTCCTTCCGGAGCGGATCCACGGGAACGTCCGTCGACTCCTCCTGCAACGATTCCTGGGGCGTCTTCTTCCTGGTCTTTTTTGCCGTTTCGTCACCCATTGTCTTCTCCTGAGAAAAAAGCCGTCTCGTGCCATCCATCCGTTGTGTCTCCTTAGCCCATCGCCCACCCATTTTCAACCACCAAAGGCCTTTGAGTCTGCAGAATCCATTGACAAAATGACTTCGCTGTACTAAGCACTGTCCCTACGGTAAGGATCTCCCGAAGCGGAACCAGCGAAGCTCGGTCGAACGCCCCAATTCACGAGAAGGCACCAACGGCAGCGGAGTCTTTCCACCCGGCGCCACCATCACCAGGGAGACCGCCCCACCATGCAGGCACAACACCTCCGGCAAGCCCCCGCGCTTGCTACCGCCTCGATGTTCGTCAGATCAAGCGCCTTCCAGCCGTCGCCCCTTCTCTGGGGACTGGACCCATAGCCGTTTGAAAATAAGGAGGATCCATGCGCGAAATCCATGTGGACACGATTGCATCCGCCGTTCGGGATCTTTGCATCCGCGCCAATACGGAGTTGGGCGAGGACGTGCTGGACGCCTTCCGCAAGGCCCTGGAAAGGGAGGAGTCACCGGCGGGAAAGGACATTTTGCAAAGGCTGATCCAGAACGCCGAGATCGCTCGGACCGAAGGGATCCCCATGTGCCAGGACACCGGGTTCGCCGTGGTCTTTGTGGACATGGGCCAAGATGTGCACATCGTGGGCGGCGGCCTTCGGGAAGCCGTGGAAGAAGGGGTGCGGCAGGGATACCGGGACGGCTACCTGCGCAAGAGCATCTGCCATCCCTTCACGCGCCAGAACACCGGTGACAACACCCCCGCCATCGTCCATCTGGACGTGCGTCCCGGAGAGCACTTTCGGATCACGCTGGCCCCCAAGGGTGGAGGCAGTGAAAACATGAGCCGTGTGACCATGCTCACACCCGCCGCCGGCATCCAGGGGGTCAAGGACTTCGTGGTACAGCGGGTGAAGGAATCGGGCCCCAACCCCTGCCCGCCCACCATCGTGGGCGTGGGCATCGGCGGCACCTTTGAAACGGCGGCGCTTCTGGCCAAGAAGGCCCTGCTCCGCCCCGTGGGAAGTCCCCACCCCGATCCGGAACTGGCCGCTCTGGAAGCAGACTGGCTGGATGCCGTCAACGACCTGGGCATCGGCCCCCAGGGACTGGGGGGACGCGTCACCTCCCTGGCAGTCCACATCGAGATGATGCCGTGTCACATCGCCAGCCTGCCCGTGGCCGTGAACATTCAGTGCCACGCCGCCCGGCACAAGGAGACCGAACTCTGATTGCAGTGACAAAGGGCTCGCCCCTTGTCCCTTGGATCCAAGAAAGGAGATGCCCCAACATGCAGGACGCCGTTCGACTCACCACGCCGCTTGGAAGGGAAGACGTGGAAAAGCTGCGGATCGGAGACCGGGTTCTCCTCAACGGAATCGTCTATACGGCCCGGGATGCGGCCCACAAACGCCTGGTGGATCTTCTCCACACCGGCGAGCCCCTGCCTTTTGATCTGGAAGGCCAGGTGATCTATTATGTGGGCCCATCGCCGGCCAAGCCGGGCCGGCCCGTGGGCGCCGCCGGTCCCACCACCAGCTACCGCATGGACGCCTATGCGCCGGAGCTGATCCAACGCGGCCTGCGGGGCATGATCGGAAAGGGCGCTCGAAACGACGCGGTGAAAGCCGCCATGCAGGAACACGGGGCGGTCTATTTCGCCGCCATCGGCGGCGCCGGAGCGCTCATGGCCCAGAGCATCCTGTCGGCCGAGGTGATCGCCTACCCGGAGCTGGGTCCGGAAGCCATCCGCCGCCTGGAAGTGAAGGATTTTCCCGTGATCGTGGCCAACGATTGCCACGGTGGGGATCTGTACGAGGAAGGCGTCAGGAGGTATGCACGCACGGCGTGAGTTCTAATTTTCCGCCCTTGCCCGCCGTTCGTTCCCTTCCAGTGCGCTGGGACGGCGCCGGGCCGGGGCATGCGGTTCAAGCGAGGAGGTCTTCATGAAAAAGGTCGTCTTTCAACCCAAGGTCCGTTACAAGCTTCATCCCGGCTACCTGGCCTGGATCCTCCACAGAGCCACGGGGGTCCTGCTGGGGCTCTACCTCTTTCTTCACATCTGGGTGATCCATCACCTGTCCCAGGGCGAAAAAGCCTTCAATGAGGTGATGGCCGTGGTCCAGTCCCCGCTTTTCCACCTGCTGGAAATCGGGCTGCTGGCAACCGTGGTCTACCACGGCCTGAACGGCCTGCGCGTGGTCTTCATGGACTACGGCAACCTGGCAAAGCGTGACATCATGCAAAAGGCCGTCTTCGCCGTCTTCGCCGTCTCGGCGATCCTCATCCTGGCAGGGGCGATTCCCATGCTGCGGCTGGCTTTCGGTATCTAAGAGGGAGGCTTGGAACATGTTGGGTAAATACTTCGGTTCGGGACGTTCGGGGGCCTTCGACTGGTTCTTCCAACGCATCTCCGGCGTGGCCCTGCTCATCACGCTCTTTTTGCACTTCTGGGTACTGCATTACGCCTCGGAAGGGCCCGTCACCTATCAGAAGGTCATGGCGCGGCTCGTCTCTCCCGCCTGGAAGGCCCTGGACATCGCCTTCCTGGTCTTCGCCGTCTACCATGCCATGAACGGCTTCAAGATGATCATCGACGACTACGTCCATTCCGCCGGCTTGCGGGCCGTGCTGGTGGGCACCCTGTGGGTGCTTGCCATCGGTTTTTTCGGGCTGGGCGTCCTCACCATCGTCACTCTCAAAGTGCAAGCGTAGGCAAAAGGAGCGATCGACGTCATGGCAGATATCAGCGTGACCATTCATAAGCACGATGTGGTGATCGTGGGCGCCGGCGGCGCCGGGCTTCGCGCCGCCTTGGAGGCTTCCAAGGGGGTGAATACGGCGGTGATCAGTGAGGTCTTTCCCACCCGCTCCCACACGGTGGCGGCCCAGGGGGGAGTGGCGGCCTCGCTGAGCAACGTGGAGCCCGACGACTGGGTCTGGCACATGTTCGACACCATCAAGGGAAGCGACTATCTGGGTGATCAGGATGCCATTGAGTTCATGTGCCGCATGGCCCCCGAGGTGGTGATCGAACTGGAGCACATGGGCATGCCCTTCAGCCGCCTTCAGAACGGCAAGATCTTCCAGCGCCGGTTCGGCGGCCACACCAAGGATTTCGGCAAGGAGGCCGTCCAGCGCACCTGTGCCGCGGCCGACCGCACAGGCCACGCCATGCTCCACACCCTCTATGAACAGTGCGTGAAAAACCAGGTGGTTTTTTACAACGAATTCTATGCCCTGGAACTGCTCAAGAACGAGGACCACGTGGTGGGTGTGCTGGCTTGGGACATCGCCAACGGCGGCTTCCACATCTTTCACGCCAAGGCCACCATGTTCGCCACGGGCGGCTACGTCCGTGTCTACAAGACCAACTCCAACGCCCACATCAACACGGGAGACGGCCTGGCCCTGACCCTGCGCGCGGGGTTTCCCGTGGAGGACCTGGAGTTCGTCCAGTTCCATCCCACCGGCATCTACGGCGTGGGCAACCTCATCACGGAGGGCGTGCGCGGCGAAGGCGGCTACCTGCTCAACAAAGACGGCGAGCGCTTCATGAAGCGTTATGCTCCCACCGTGTGGGACCTGGCCTCCCGAGACGTGGTCTCGCGGGCCATGGCCGAAGAAATGCGGCAAGGCCGGGGCTGCGGGCCCGAGGGCGACCACATGCTGCTCAAGCTGGATCACATCGGAGCGGGCATCATTCACGAACGGCTGCCCGGCATCTGGGAACTGGCCTATGTGTTCGCCCACGTGGACTGCACCAAGGAACCCATCCCCGTCACCCCCACGGCCCACTACTCCATGGGGGGCATCCCCACCAACCTGTCTGCGGAAGTGGTCCTGGGCGGTATGGACAAGCCCGAAGAACCGGTCAAGGGCTTCTACGCTGCGGGGGAGGCGGCTTGCGCTTCGGTCCACGGGGCCAACCGCCTGGGATCCAATTCGCTTCTGGACATCATGGTTTTCGGAAAGGTGGGCGGACAACACATGGCCCAATTCGCCCAGTCCTTGCCCGAACATGTGCCCTTGCCGGAAAACCCCGGGAAGCGGGGCATCGAAGAAGTGACCAGCCTCCTGAACGGCACGGCAGGAGAAACGATGGGCGCCGTTTGGGACGAGCTGAAGGAATCCATGGAAGCCAACTGCGGGGTGTTCCGCACCGAGGAGACCCTGGCCAAGCAACGGGCCGTGCTGCAAAAGCTCTGCGATCGGTACAAAAAGGTGGGCATCGCCGACAAGGGGCTGGCATTCAATCTGGATCTGATCGAAACCCTGGAACTGGGCCACATGCTGGACTATTCCAAGGCCATCGTGGAAGGAGCCCTGGCCCGCCAGGAAAGCCGCGGCGCCCACTACCGCGACGACTACCCCAAGCGCGACGACGAAAAGTGGCACAAGCACAGCCTGGCCTACATGGAAGAGGACGGCTCCATCCGCCTCGATTACAAGCCCGTCCGCATGAAACCGCTCACCGTACCCACCTTTGAACCCAAAGAACGTGTCTATTAGAGACTATCGGCCCGCCCCGCGGGGGCGGGCCGAGCGGGGACTGGAAGCGGAATCCGCGGACCCGGGACGACATGAGGTGCATATCATGCTGAAAACAGTTACCTTCTCGGTCTTTCGATATGATCCGGAAAAGGACAAGAAACCCTACTACAAGGACTACAAAGTGGAATTGCGCCGGCCGGGCATGATGGTCCTGGACGGCCTCAACCAGATCCGTTGGGAACAGGACGGCACCCTGGCCTACCGACGCTCCTGCCGGGAGGGGGTGTGCGGCTCCGACGGGCTCAACATCAACGGAGTCAACATGTTGGCCTGCATCACCCACATCAAGGACCTCAAGGACCCCATCGTGGTGCAGCCCCTGCCGTCCATGCCGGTCATCAAGGACCTGGTGGTGGATTTCACCGACTTCTACAGGAAGTACTACCTGGTCAAGCCCTACCTCATCACCAAGACCCCGCCGCCTTCCGATCGGGAGCGCCTGCAGAGCCCGGAAGACCGCAAGAAACTGGACGGCCTGTACGAGTGCATCCTGTGCGCGTGCTGCAGCACGTCGTGCCCCAGCTTCTGGGCCGATCCCGACTACCTGGGACCGGCAGCGCTTCTCAAGGCCTGGCGCTTCATCGCCGACACCCGTGACGAAGGCGCCGATGAAAGGCTGCAGATCATCAACGACCGCGACGGCGCCTGGCGCTGCCACACCATCCTCAACTGCGTGGAAGCCTGTCCCAAACAGCTCAATCCCACGGAAGCCATCGCGGAACTGAAAAAGACCATCATCCACCGAAAGTTCTAGGCCATGGTGCCAATGGCACCCTCGGCTCCCGCGGGGCTCCGGCCCCGCGGGAACGACCTTTCCCTGGGTTCCACCGCTCTAAAACGGACAGGCCGGCCCAAGCTCGGAGGGCCTTTCCTCGCCTGCAGCCCCGACGGGCCGCTCCTCCCCCGTCACGTGCCCATGGAGCAAGCCGGGGTTCCAGGACCATCCGCAGCCATGGATCCACGCTTACGCAAAGAGGACGGAAAACGGTGGGGCCGCCTGAGGTTCTCCACCCGGCTCCAGCTTTGATACTTTTCCCTTGCCGTTTTCGGTCCATTGTGTTAAGCAACCTCCGCCTCGGCCGAAAGGTCGTCCACAGATGGTGGGTGTAGCTCAATTGGTTAGAGCACTGGGTTGTGGCCCCAGAGGCTGGCGGTTCGAGTCCGCTCACTCACCCCATGCACACCAAGCCGCCGTCCCAAGGATGGCGGCTTTTTTGTCTCCACCACACGAAAGCCATGCCGCCCTTTCGGCTCTTGCCTGTTTGCGGCCTTTGGCCTAAACTCGTCTTCTCGATAACCCCTCCACAAATCCGAGTGAGAGGCCCCATGCGATCCCTACATCGATTGCTCGGCCAGCGCTTTCTGCTCGTCGCCCTGTCATCGTTTTTTATTCTCTGCTTCGGCGTGTCCGGATATATGCTCGTCGGCCACTATCCTTTCCTGGACGCCCTCTACATGACGGTCATCACCCTCACCACCGTGGGCTTTCAGGAAGTCCGGCCCTTGGACTCCGACGGGCGCCTGTTCACCATTGTGCTCATCACGCTGGGGGTCGTGTTTGTGGCCTACCACGTGGCCTACGTGGGTCAGATGATCTTGGAGGGAAGTTTCCTGGAAGTCTATCGGAGGCGGCGCGTGAGACAGAAACTGAACCAAATGAAGGACCATTACATCATCTGCGGCTACGGCCAGATGGGCCGTTACATCGTCCGCCAGCTCCTCCGCCACCAGGTGCCCTTGGTGGTGGTGGAAACCAATGAGAGTCAAGCCGGGGAGCTGCAGGAACTGGGAGTTCCCTTCCTCATCGCCGACGCCAAGGAAGAGGAAAACCTGTTGGCCGTTGGCATCCGCAAGGCCAAAGGCCTGGTGGCGGTGGTACACAGCGACACAGACAACGTCTTCATCGTCCTCACGGCCCGTGACCTCAATCGGGATCTCTTCATCTGTGCCCGGGCCTCCACGTCGGGAACGGAAAGACGGTTGCGCAAAGCGGGGGCCGATCGGGTGGTCTCCCCCTACGCCAGCGGGGCTATGCGCATCGCCCAGAACATCCTTCGGCCCACGGTGACGGATTTTTTGGAGCTGGCCCTTTCGGGCGACGGCATGGAGCTTTCCATGGAAGAGCTGGTGATCCCCGCCGGGGCCGACCTCATCGGCAAGGACCTGGTGCATTCGGGCATCCGCAGTGACTACAACCTGATCATCGTCGCCATCAAGCGCCGGGAAGGCACCATGATCTACAATCCCTCTCCCGGCGAAGTGCTGGAACAGGGCGACACCTTGGTGGCCATCGGGCCTCGGGAGAATTTGGACCGTTTTGCCGAGGGTCTTTTCGGCACCTCCAAGCGCTCATAAACCGGTTCCTTCCCCCCCCTTGGCTTCCGCTTCCCGGCGGGTTTTCGTCCAGGGGTTCCTAAAGTTTGACAAGCACAAAAGCATCCCGTATATGTGACGTTGATTCACAGGCATCACCCTCCTTTATGCAGTCACAGGGCAATCCCTGAGCCGTGATCCCTATCCAACCCCTTTCTCACGGAGGTGAACATGCAGCAAGCGGTCATCGTCAGCGCGGTTCGAACTCCCGTCGGCAGCTTCGGCCGATCTCTGGCGGCCATCCCCGCTGTAACCCTTGGTGTGGTGGCCGTGCGGGAGGCCCTGAAGCGCATCGGCCTTTCCCCCGATCAGGTGGATGAAGTCATTCTGGGAAATGTCCTCCAGGCCGCGCAAGGACAGAACCCAGCCCGGCAGGTGGCGGTCCATACCGGCATCCCCCACCAGGTGCCCGCCTTCACCATCAACAAGGTGTGCGCCTCCGGACTCAAGTCCGTGGGTCTGGCGGCCCAGGCCGTCATGGTGGGGGACGCCCAAGTGGTGGTGGCCGGGGGCATTGAAAACATGAGCGCCGCGCCCTATGCCTTGCCCAAAGTGCGCTGGGGCCAGCGCATGGGTCATGGTGAGATGGTGGACATCATGATCCACGACGGGCTTTGGGATATCTTCAACGGCTACCACATGGGCATCACGGCCGAGAACGTGGCGGAGCGCTACGGCATCAGCCGCGAGGAACAGGACGCTTTCGCCCTGGCCAGCCAGCAGAAGGCCGAAGCGGCCATCAAGGAAGGGCGATTCCGCGACGAGATCGTGCCCGTGGAGGTCCCCCAGCGAAAGGGAGATCCCATCCTCTTCGATACGGACGAACACCCCCGGTTCGGCACCACCCTGGAGGCGTTGGCCAAGCTCAGGCCCGCCTTCAAGAAAGACGGTACGGTCACCGCGGGCAACGCCTCCGGCATCAACGACGGCGGGGCCGCCCTCGTGGTCATGTCGGAACGGAAGGCCGCCGAACTGGGGTTGACCCCCCTGGCCGCCATCCGCGCCTATGCGTCTGCGGGCGTGGACCCCGCCTACATGGGCACCGGTCCCATTCCCGCCAGTCGCAAAGCCCTGGAAAAGGCGGGCTGGACTCCTGACGATCTGGACCTGGTGGAAGCCAATGAGGCCTTCGCCGCTCAGGCCATCGCGGTCAACAAGGAGTTGGGCTGGGATACGAACAAGGTGAACGTCAATGGCGGCGCCATCGCCCTCGGTCATCCCATCGGGGCGTCCGGGGCGCGCATACTGATCACCCTGCTTTATGAAATGAAGCGACGCAACGCCCAAAAGGGCCTGGCCACCCTGTGCATCGGCGGCGGCCAGGGCATGGCCGTTGCCGTCGAACGCTAGCTCAACCACCCCACACACCCAATCCGAGGGAGGCGCTGGATCATGGAATTTGAAAACATTCTGTTCCAAGTGCAAGACGGCGTGGCTGTGATCACGTTCAACCGGCCCAAGGCCTTGAACGCCTTGAACCCTGCCACCCTGGAGGAGCTGGCCCGGGCGGTGGCTGCGGTCCAAGAGGATGACGCGGTTGGCGTGCTGGTGCTCACCGGGGCCGGAGACAAGGCCTTTGTGGCGGGAGCCGACATCACGGAATTACAAAAGATGAACCCCCTGGAAGCACGCCTTTTTGCCCAGAGGGGTCAAGACATCTTCTTCAGCCTGGAGGCCCTGCCCAAGCCCGTCATCGCCTGTGTGAACGGATTCGCCTTGGGCGGGGGCTGTGAATTGGCCATGAGCTGTGACTTCATCTACGCTTCCGACAAGGCCAAGTTCGGCCAGCCGGAGATCAATCTGGGCATCATCCCGGGCTTCGGCGGCACCCAGCGGCTGGCTCGCCTGGTGGGCCGCGCCAAGGCCAAGGAATTGTGCATGACCGGCGAAATGATCGATGCGCAGCAGGCCAAGGACCTGGGGCTGGCGGCCAAGGTCTTTGCCCACGATGCCCTCCTGGACGAGACTCTCAAGGTGGCCAAGGCCATGGCCGCCAAGAGCTGCACGGCGCTGCGGGCCATCAAGCAGGTGGTGGACCGAGGTATGGATGCGGATCTCAAGACGGGCTGCGCCCTGGAGGCCGAGGCCTTCGGCGTCTGTTTTGCCAGTCAAGACGCCAAGGAAGGCACCACCGCCTTCTTGGAGAAGCGCAAACCCGTCTTCAAAGGCTCCTTTACCAACTGAGGCTTGGGCCGGTAAGCTGAAAGACAGTATTGAACCCAGTGCGTGCGGAGGACAATCCATGAATTTCGAACTGACCGAAGAACAACGTATGATCCAGGACATGGCCCGCAAGTTCGCCGAACGGGAAATCGCGCCGGTGGCGAGCGAACTGGACCAAACCCACAAGCACCCGGAAGAGATCGTCAAGAAGATGGGCGAGCTGGGCCTCATGGGCATCACCATCCCGCCGGAATACGGCGGAGCGGGCATGGACTACGTGAGCTACGTCCTGGCCATGATCGAGATCTCCAAGGCCTGCGCCTCGTGCGGCGTCATCATGAGCGTCTGCAACAGCCTCTACAACTTCCCCGTTTACACCTACGGCACGGAAGAGCAGAAGCAGGCCTTTCTCACCCCCGTCGCCAGTGGTGAATACCTGGGCTGCTACGGCCTGACGGAAGCGGGTGCGGGATCGGATCCGGCCCGGATGCGCACCACCGCCGTGCTGGACGGCAACGAGTGGGTCATCAACGGGGAAAAGAAGTTCATCACCAACGGCAACGTGTCCCGCTACTGCGTTCTGGCGGCCGTGACCGACAAGGAAAAGGGCTACAAGGGCATCAGTTCCTTCCTGGTGGACCTGCACAACACTCCCGGGTTCAAGGTGGGGCGCGTGGAGGACAAGCTGGGGATCGCTGCCTCCGGTACGGCGGAGCTGATCTTCGAGGATGCGCGCATTCCCAAGGAAAACCTACTGGGCAAGGAAGGCGAGGGCTTCAAGCAGATGCTCACCACCCTGGACGGTGGCAGGATCGGCATCGCCTCCCAGGCCATCGGCATCGGCCGGGCCGTGTTGGAAGAAGGGCTGGAGTATGCCAAGACGCGCGAGCAGTTCGGACGCCCCATCGCCTCGTTCCAGGCGATCCAGTGGAAGCTGGCCGACATCGCCACCCAGCTGGACGCTGCGGAACTGCTGGCACTTCGGGCCGCCTGGCTGGAACAAAACGGCCGGGGCTACGAAAAGGAAGCGGCCATGGCCAAACTCTTTGCTTCGGATACGGCCATGTGGGCCGCCGTGGAGGGTGTACAGATCCTGGGCGGCTACGGCTATTGTAAGGAGTATCCCATGGAACGGCACCTGCGCGATGCCAAGATCACCCAGATCTATGAGGGTACCAATGAAATCATGCGCCTGGTGATCGCCCGCAGAATCCTGGGCAAGTTCTAAGCGCCATCACTTAAAACCCCAAAGAGAAGCCCCGGAAGACAAGCGCGTCTTCCGGGGCTTTTCTTTGGGTCACACCGCAGGCTGCTTGAAGCGAAAAGGTTGTTGGGTAAACCGCGGAAAGGCTTCGCAATACGAGGCCTTTCCGCGGGAAGATCACATCCTCTGCAGCCGACGCATGCGGCGCTGGATCCTCTTGATGGCCTTCTTCCGCTTGATGCGGCGGCGCTCACCTTTGGAGAGGTAGTAATTGTGGCGTCGCAGCACCGGCTGGACGTTCTTTTGAAAATCCTTCCGGAGCTTGCGAATCTTTTTCTCGAAACTCTCCCGGGTCTCCGGCTCCGACATTCAGATTTCACCTGCCTTTCAACTACAAAAAGATCCGCTCTGGATCTCCTTGCATAAAGTTGCCTTCCCCGAAAAGATCGGGAAGGCATTTCCGATACGCTTGCAGCCTGCCGTTATCATGCGATCCTGTGGCATGTATCATGGTCCGCACCTTCTGGCAAGTGCTTTGAGCCAAGATTCCAAGGCCTCCGCGCCATCTTTCCCTTGGCGGCCCCCTCAATAGCCGCCCAACGGTTCACACAGCACGTCGTAGCGCGCAAACTGCATGGAAAAAGTGGCCCGACCTTGGGTGACCGAACGCAGGGCGGTGGAATAGCCGAACATCTTGGACAGGGCCACGATGGCATCGACCACCTGGACGGCCTTCCTGGCTGTGATGCCCTCCACCCGCGCTTTCCGCAGGTTCAGGTCCCCGATCACTTCCCCCAGAAACTCTTCGGGGACCAGCACCTCCACCGCCATGTAGGGTTCCAGGAGCGTGGGTTGCGCCTTTTGACACGCATCGCGAAAGGCCATGGTCGCCGCCACCCGAAAGGCCAGCTCCGTGGAGGCCCCCTCTCGAAACTCCCCGCCAACGATGGACACTTCCACGTCCACGACCGGATAGCCCATCAGCTCCCCGCTGGTGAGGGCATCTGATATCCCTTGTTCCACGGCCGGTAGAAACGCCTCCGGGATGGAGTCGTCCCGCACCCGCTGTACGACCCGGTTTCCCTTGCCCCGCGGCCTCGGTTCCACATGGACCTCAACGGCCGCATAGTGCTTGGCACCTCCAATATCCCGGTCGAAAACGCCGCGGCCCAAGGCCGACTCCTGGACCGTTTCGCGGTAGACCACCTGGGGTTTGCCCGCGTTGACCCCCACGCCGTAGTCCCGCTGCAGCCGGGTGATCAGGATATCCAGGTGCAACTCGCCCATGCCACGGATGACGATCTGGCCCGTGTCTTCATCCTCGTAGAAGCGAAAGGTGGGATCCTCCTCGGCAAGCTTTTGTAAGGAATCCATCAGCTTGTCCTGATCGCCGCGCGTCTTGGGCTCCACGGCCACGCTGATGACCGGTTCGTAGGCCTGGATGGCTTCCAGCAGGATCGGACGTTTTTCGTCACAGAGCGTGTCTCCCGTACTGGCGGACTTGAGCCCCATGAGCGCCACAATGGCCCCCGCCCCGGCCTCTTCCAGACGCTCTCGCTTGTTGGCGTGCATCCTAAAGATTCGCGACAGTTTTTCCCGCGTGCCTCGTCGCGCATTGTAGATCACATCCCCTGCGCGAATCTTTCCCGAATAGATCCGCGTGTAGGTCAGCTTGCGTCCCTGGTCCATCTGGATCTTAAAGGCCAGGGCCGCCAGGGGCTCTTGGTCGCTGCTCAGCCTTTCCTCCGTCTCCTTCGTCACAGGATGGATCCCCCGAACCGGGGGCACGTCCAGAGGACACGGCAGGCAATCCACCACGGCATCCACCAGGGGTTGGATGCCCTTGTTGCGAAGAGCCGCACCGCAAAGCACCGGGACCACCTTCAGTTCCAGAGTGAGGCGTCTGAGCGTTCTGCGAAGCTCCGAGTCTGTAATTTCCACCCCCTCCAGGTATTTCTCCATGAGCTGGTCGTCCCATTCGGCCAGTTGGGCCACCAACTCCTCTCGCGCCTCCTGGACCTGATCCGACAGAGCCTCCTCAATGGGTACATATTCATATTCGGCCCCCAGGGCCTCGTCTTTCCAGACGATCTGGCGCTGACTCAAAAGATCCACCACGCCACGAAAATCCGATTCCCTGCCCACGGGAATCTGGATCGCCACCGGGTTGGCCTGCAATTTCTCCTTCATCTGTTCCAGAACTTGAGAGAAATCCGCCCCGATCCGATCCATTTTGTTCACAAAAGCGATCTTGGGAACACCGTATTTATCGGCCTGGTGCCAGACGGTCTCCGACTGGGGCTCCACTCCCCCCACAGCGCAAAATACGGCCACCACGCCGTCGAGGACGCGCAAGGAACGTTCCACCTCGATGGTGAAGTCCACATGGCCGGGCGTGTCGATCAACTGAATCTGGTGGCCCTTCCACTCACAGGTGGTCACCGCCGAGGTGATCGTGATTCCCCGCTCCTGTTCCTGTTCCATCCAGTCCATGACGGCCGTGCCATCATGGACTTCCCCGATCTTGTACGATCGGCCCGTGTAGTAGAGAATCCGTTCGGTGACCGTGGTCTTGCCCGCATCGATGTGGGCGATGATACCTATATTTCTGACCTTCTTCAGCCTGGATGGCGCCGCCATGTCCTCACCTCTCTCGGCATGAAATGAGCCGCCCCCAGCCCGAAGGCGGCGAAAGTCCCCAACCCATCCTGTTGAGCGGACCACCGTTTTCAGGGGAGCGAAGGCTCTCTCCTGATCCGCATGTGGCGCAGGCGACAGCAGGCGTTGCGCTCTGCCTCTTCGATATCGCCGGCCGACCCCTTCCACGATGCCCCAAACGCGCATCACACAGTCCCATGCCATCGCCCGGCGTCACACATACCACAACGCACGGCCCGGCCATGGCCGTCTGTTTGTCGCTTCCAAGGGCAGCGCGCCAACGGTACGGAATCCAGATCTAGGTGTCAAGAAAACCGATCCCCTTGCGCTCGCCGTTTTTTTGATTAGTTTAAGGTTTTAAGGTAACTCCCAAACATCACAAGGAGGAGCGGACACTATGATGATGGCCAAGGCTCAGCCAACCCGCCAGAGAGACTCTGTGCGCCATGGCGCACAACCAATCCCCAATCCCGTCCTGTGCCGGGAAGGGCGAGGCATTCGTCATTTTGCCTGCGCCCACTACGATGCTTGCCTCGACAAGGCCGCCAAGGCCATGTGGACCGGTTTCACTTGCGTGGAATGCGCCTTTTACAATTCGCGGGATCGCGAATGACCTCCATCGCAGGCCCCCGCAAGCAAAGAGCCCAACGTCCCCAGGGACGTTGGGCTCTTTGTATTCAGCCGTTCTTAAAAGGACCTCAGCGCCACAGGGCCGCCTATTCCGACTCCTTTTCCACTGCCGCCCCTTCGCCTTCCGGCTCGAGCGTTTCCGCCGGCGCCTGGGCTTCCCTCTTTTCAGCGGGCTTTTCGGCCTTCTTTGGCGGCTGCGTCTCGCCTCCCACCAGCTCGATCAAACACATGGGGGCGGCGTCACCACGCCGATATCCCATCTTCACAATCCGCGTGTATCCCCCGGGCCGATCCTGGTAGCGCGGTCCTAGCTCGGCAAAAAGCTTGTGCACGACCGCCTTACTCCGAACCACGCCCAAAGCCTGCCGGCGCGCATGTAAGTCGCCCCGCTTGCCCAGCGTGATCATGGAATCCGCCCAACGGCGAATTTCTTTGGCCTTTGGTACCGTCGTGTAGATACGCTCATGTTCCAGGAGCGATGTCACCATATTTCGAAACATGGCCGTGCGGTGACTGGAAGTCCGATTCAATTTCCGACCAGATTTCCTGTGGCGCATGGCTATTCCTCTTCCTTTCTTCTCTGCGCAATCTCTTCGCGGCTCGGGAAGTTTTCCAGCTGCATCCCGAGGGAGAGTCCCATTTCAGCGAGAATTTCCTTGATTTCGTTGAGGGATTTACGGCCGAAATTCTTCGTCTTGAGCATCTCGGCTTCGGTCTTCTGCACCAGCTCACCGATGTAACGGATGTCCGCATTCTTCAGGCAGTTGGCGCTACGCACGGAAAGCTCCAGCTCATCCACGCTCCGGAAGAGGTTCTCGTTGAAGGCCGGCTCCTCTTCCTCCTCGCCTTCTTCGACCGGAAGCTCGTATTCTTCGAAATTGATGAAAACCGACAGCTGCTCTTTCAGAATCTTGGCCGCCAGGGCAAGGGCATCTTCGGGACTCACACTGCCATCCGTCCAGATCTCCATGGTCAGCTTGTCGTAGTCCGTACGTTGCCCCACCCGCGCCTGGGTCACGTTGTAGCTGACCTTTCGCACGGGTGAATAGATGGCGTCGATGGGTATCATCCCGATCGTTTCCGTGGCTTCCGAATCCCAGTCGGCGGGCACATACCCCTTGCCCTCATCCACCCTCAGCTCCATGCGGATCTTGCCGTCTTTGGCCAACGTACAGATGGGCAAATCCTTGTTGAGGATCGTCACAGAGGAGTCCCCTTGCATGTCTCCGGCCGTGACCAAGCCCTCACCTTCCTTTTCCAACACGAGCTGCTTCGGTCCGTCACCGTCCAGTCGCAACCTCACCTCTTTGAGGTTCAGGATGATCTCGGTCACGTCGTCCACAACGCCCGGCGCCGAGGAAAATTCGTGCTGTACGCCGTCGATCTTCACGGCGGTGATGGCGGCGCCCCGCAAGGACGAGAGCAGCACCCGCCTCAACGCATTGCCGAGCGTCGTTCCGAAGCCCCTTTCCAAAGGCTCGCACGTGAACTTGGCATAGCGGCTGGGATCCTCCCCCGCTTCGACCTCCAAGCGCCTCGGCCGGATCAACTCGCGCCAATTCTTCTCCATACCTGTTCCCATCCCTTCGATAAGATGCGGCCGCCCGTGGCGGCCCACCCCGTCCTATCACGAAAAAGCCCGCACGGCCGGCGCGTTCGCTACCGCGCACCAGCCGGCCGGTTCGGAGTCGCCTTACTTGGAGTAGAATTCCACCACCAAGTGTTCCTGGACGGGCAACGGTATCTCTTCCCGGGTCGGAAGAGTTCGAAACACACCCTGGTATTTGTCTTTGTCCAAATCCAGCCACGGCATCACACCCCGCCGCGGCAAAGCCTCCAGGGCCTCGTTGATCATGCCCACCTGCCGGCTCTTTTCCCGAACCGCGATCACGTCCCCGGGCCGAAGCAGGTAGGACGGAATGTTCACCTTGCGGCCGTTGACCAGGAAGTGACCATGCCGGACCAGCTGACGCGCCTGGGAGCGGGAGTTGGCAAAGCCGAGTCGATAGACCGTGTTGTCAAGCCTTCGTTCCAGCAGGATCAGGAAGTTGGTACCCGTCACACCCTTCTGGCGGTCGGCTTCCTTGAAATAGGCCTTGAACTGCTTTTCCTGCAGGCCGTAGATCCGCTTGATCTTCTGCTTTTCGCGAAGCTGTATGCCGTAGTCCGAAAGCTTGCTGCGCCGCTGACCGTGCTGTCCCGGTGCATAGCTCCGACGTTCATAGGCACACTTATCCGAAAAGCACCGGTCGCCCTTGAGATAGAGCTTCATGCTTTCGCGCCGACACAGCCGACACACAGGACCAGTATATCGAGCCAAAATCCAATCCTCCTCTTTAACCGGTAACCGCCCGCCGGGACCTACCCATCCGCCGGTCCACCCAAACGGGCACGTTCTTCCCCTTAGACGCGCCGCCTCTTGGGAGGCCGACATCCGTTGTGGGGCATGGGAGTGACGTCCTTGATGACGGTCACATTCAAGCCTGCTGCCTGCAGGGCACGCAGCGCCGCCTCACGCCCCGAGCCGGGACCCTTCACGTGCACTTCCACGTTTTGCAGGCCGTGTTCCATGGCCGCCTTGGCCGCCGCCTGCGCCGCCATCTGAGCCGCAAACGGAGTGCTCTTTCTGGAGCCCTTGAAGCCCTGTTTGCCGCCACTGGCCCAGGAAATGGTGTTGCCGCTCATATCGGTGATGGTGATCATCGTGTTGTTGAACGTGGAATGGATATGAGCGATCCCATTCTGGATGTTTTTGCGCTCTTTCTTCTTGCGAGGTCCACCTCTGCCCCGTGCCATGTTGACTCCATCCTCTCAATTACTTTTTCTTCTTGCCCATAACCGATCGTCGGGGACCTTTGCGCGTACGGGCGTTGGTATGCGTTCTCTGCCCTCGCACCGGCAGGCCCCTGCGGTGTCTCAGTCCCCTGTAACAGCCCAAATCCATCAGCCGCTTGATATTCATCGATACTTCGGCCCGAAGGTCACCTTCCACCTTGTACTTGGTATCGATGACCCGGCGAATGGCCGTAATTTGAGCTTCGGTCAGGTCGTCGGACTTAATGGCAGGATCCACGCCCGCCTCCGCCACAATCTTGGACGCGGTGGCCCGCCCGATCCCATAGATGTAGGTCAGGGCAATCTCAATGCGCTTGTTTTTGGGTAAGTCTATACCTGCAATACGTGCCAATGCGAAATCCTCCCACTAGCCTTGACGCTGTTTGTGCTTGGGGTTTTCACAGATCACCCGCACCTGGCCATGTCGCCGAATGATCTTGCACTTGCGGCAGATGCGTTTCACCGACGCTCGCACCTTCATGCCAAACTCCCTTCCCGCAACACGCTGTCGTTACGCATTCACTTCTTGGGTCGTTACGCATTCACTTCTTGGATCGATATACGATGCGGCCACGAGTCAGATCGTAAGGGGAAAGCTCGACTGTCACCTTGTCGCCCGGCAGGATGCGGATGAAATGCATACGCATCTTCCCGGAAATATGGGCGAGCACCCGGTGCCCGTTTTCCAGCTCAACACGAAACATGGCGTTTGGAAGGGGCTCAATGACAGTGCCTTCAACCTCGATCGCTTCTTCTTTGGCCATAAATCAATCCCCTCAAAACTTAAGAGTCCTCACCTGGCTTCTGCAAAGCGCTGCATTATAAACATGCCCCCAGGGGCTGTAAAGCCTTTATGTGCGATGTGACGTTCCGGCGCTTGGACCCTCCCCCTTGGGGCCAGGGCACCCACCCCTATTCGAGCGAAAACCCTTGGCTCACGGCGTCTTGCACCCGGTCCCGCTTGGGCTCGTTACGCGCCCCTGTCGTTTGCTTCCTGGCCGTCGCCGGTCCTCTCTAGTCGCACACCGACAGGATTTCCGGACCGTTTTTCGTGATGGCGACGGTATGCTCGAAATGGGCGGAGAGCTTGCGATCAACCGTCACCGCCGTCCAGCCGTCTTCCAGGATCTCGATTTCCGCTCTCCCCTGGTTGATCATGGGCTCGATGGCGAAGACCATGCCCGCCTGCAGCTTCACGCCACGCCCCGGAGGCCCGTAGTTGGGGATCTGAGGACTCTCGTGTAGATTCCGACCGATACCGTGCCCCACAAATTCCCGGACCACGGCAAAGCCGTGCTTTTCCACGTGGGCCTGAACCGCATGGGAGATGTCCGAAAGGCGGTTGCCCACCCTCGCCTTGGCGATGGCCTGGTCCAACGATTCCCGGGTCACGCGGCACAACGCCTCGGCTTGCCCGCTGATCTTGCCCACCGCGACGGTGATGGCCGCGTCCCCGTAGTAGCCGTCCACGATCACGCCGAAGTCAAGGCTGATAATGTCCCCTTCTTTCAAGACCCGTTTCTTGGACGGCATCCCATGGACCACCTCTTCGTTCACCGACGTGCACAAGGCGTGGGGGAACCCATGGTATCCCTTGAAGGCCGGCTTGGCGCCGCGTTCCGCCGCCAGCTCTTCGCTCAGGGCGTTCAGATCCCATGTGCTCACCCCCGGCTCGACCGCTTCCCGCAGCCGAGTCAGCACCTCCGCCACAATGCGGCACGCCTTGCGGATCTTGTCAATTTCTTCAGGAGACTTCAGTGTAATCAAGACAACCTCTAGCCAAGAACGGCCTTGATACGAGCAAAGATTTCATCGATGGAACCCACGCCGTCGATCTGTCGCAGCTTGCCTTGCTTTTCGTAGTAGTCGATCAACGGTTTGGTCTGTTCCCCATAGACCTGAAGGCGCGACTTGACGGTGGCCTCGTTGTCATCGTCCCTCTGGTAGAGCTCTCCGCCGCACTTGTCGCAGACCCCGTCCTTCTTGGGAGGATCGAACATCACATGGAACCCGGCTCCGCAGTCGCGGCACGTCCGGCGCCCCGTGAGGCGCTTGACCAGTTCCTCGTCGGGCACCTGGATACAGACCACATGGTCGATGGTCTGCCCCAGCTCGGACAGCATCCTGTCCAAGGTCTCCGCCTGGCTCACGTTCCGCGGGAACCCGTCCAACATGTATCCCTTCTTGCAGTCGTCCTGCTGAATCCGCTCTTTGACCAGTCCCACCACGACCTCGTCCGGGACCAAGGCGCCCTGATCCATGTACTTTTTGGCTTCCAGCCCCAGGGGAGTGCCTTCCTTGAGGGCGGCCCGCAACATGTCCCCGGTGGAAATCTGTGGAATCCCGTAAGCATCGATCAGCCGTTTCGCCTGTGTTCCTTTTCCGGCTCCCGGAGGCCCCAACAAGATGATGTTCATGCGCTTCCTCCCTTTCGCTCTCAAAACGTATACCCTTCGGACACCACCCAAACGGTGAAAGGGAACAGAGCAACCTCCCCTGTTCCCTCGCCTGCTTTACTGGATCCGGACCTAATGCCCGGCACGCACGCGCCCGCCCTTCAAGAATCCTTCGTAGTGTCGCGTGAGCATGTGCGCCTCGATTTGCCCCACCGTGTCCATGGCCACGCCCACAACGATCAGGAGGGCCGTCCCTCCGAAATAGAACGGGACGTTGAAGTTACGTATGAGCAGGGTGGGCAGCACGCACACGGCGGACACGTAGATCGCCCCGCCGAGCGTGATGCGGCTCAGCACCTTGTCGATGTATTCCGCAGTGGGCCGTCCCGGCCGGATGCCGGGGATGAAGCCACCGTACTTTTTCATGTTGTCGGCCACATCCTCCGGATTGAAGACGATGGCCGTATAAAAGTAGCAGAAAAAGATGATGAATCCCACGTAGAGGGTGATGTAGAGCCAGTGGCCCGGCCGGACCATGTTGGCCATGTTCTGCACCCAGGGCACCTGAATGAAGTTGGCCACCGTGGCCGGGAACATGATGATGGAAGAGGCAAAGATGGGCGGGATCACCCCCGATGTGTTGATCTTCAAAGGCAGATGCGTACTTTGCCCCCCGTACATTCTGCGGCCCACCACCCGCTTGGCGTACTGGACCGGGATCCGGCGCTGCCCGCTTTCCATGTAGACGATGAAGGCCACCACGCCCACCATGAGCACCAGCAGCACCAGGATCTTGAAGACACTCATCTCCCCGGTCTGCATCAAGCGCAGGGTGTTGCCCACGGCCCCCGGCATGCCGGCCACGATACCGGCGAAGATGATGAGGGAGATGCCGTTGCCGATACCCCGCTCGGTGATCTGTTCACCCAGCCACATGATGAAAGCGGTTCCCGCCGTGAGGGTGATCACGGTCACCAACCGAAAGCCCCATCCCGGGTTGAGCACCACCGGCTCACCCCCCGGACCCGTCATGCCTTCCAGACCGAAGGCGATGCCGAATCCTTGGATGATGCTCAGCAGCACCGTCCCATAGCGGGTGTATTGGGTGATTTTTTTGTGACCGGCTTCGCCTTCCTTGCTGAGCTGTTCCAGGTGCGGGATCACCACGGTCAGGAGCTGCAAGATGATGGATGCGCTGATGTAGGGCATGATCCCCAGTGCGAAGACCGACAGCTGCCTGAGGGCTCCACCGGAAAACATGTTGAAGAGCCCCAGGAGGGTGCCCTGGGCGGCGGAGAAAAAGGCCGCAAGGGCCTCCCGGTTGATCCCCGGCGTGGGCACATGCACCCCGATGCGATACACGGCCAACAGGAGCAGCGTGTTTCCGATCCGCTTTTTCAGCTCGGGGATTCGACCTATGTTTTGAAAACCTGACAGCACGCTCTGCTTCCCCTTCCTTTAGATCAACTCCACCTTGCCGCCGGCCGCCTCCACCTTGGCAATGGCCGAGGCACTGGCCTTGTGCACGCGCAGGGTCAGGCCCTTGGAGATATCTCCGTCGCCAAGGAGCTTGATCCGCTTGGCCTTCTTGCGCACGAGGCCTGCGGCCTTCAGTTCGTCGGGACCCACCGCGGATCCCGCCTCAAAGCGGTCCAGGTCCTGCACATTGACCACTTCGTACTCGGTCCGGAAGATGTTGGTGAATCCTCTCTTGGGCACGCGCCGCTGCAACGGCATCTGACCGCCCTCGAACCAGGGCGGGACGCCACCACCGGAACGCGACTTCTGTCCCTTGGTACCCCGACCGGCCGTCTTCCCCAGGCCGGAGCCCGAGCCGCGGCCGACCCGCTTCTTATTCTTTTTGGCGCCCGTTGCGGGCTTCAGTTCATTCAATCGCATCGCTCTTACCACCTTCCCCAGTCAGCCGAGCCTACGCCTCGCTCACTTCCACCAAGTGGTTGACCTTCTTGACGGCACCCACGATTTGCGGGGTGGCGTACAAGGTCACTTCCTTATGCAGCTTCGTCAGCCCCAGCGCCTTGAGGATCTTTCGATGTTTTTCAGGGCGCCCGATCGGGCTGCGGACAAGTTTCACCTTAATGGGCTTCGCCATGGATCTTCCTCCTGCCAAGCTAGGCTCGCAGCTCGTTCGCATCGATGCCGCGAATCTTGGCGATCTTTTCCGGGCTTCTCAGGGCTTTGAGGCCCGTCAGCGTCGCCTTCACAACGTTGTGCGGATTGCGCGATCCCAAGACCTTGGTGAGCACGTCCGAGACACCCAAGGCCTCCATGATGGCGCGCACGGCCCCACCGGCAATCACTCCCGTACCGGGCGAGGCGGGCTTGAGAACCACACGGGATGCACCGAAACGGCCCAGCACTTCGTGGGGGAGCGTCCCGTCGATGAGCGGCACTTGGAACATCTCACGCTTGGCCGCCTCCAGCCCCTTGCGAATCGCCTCCGGGACCTCGTTGGCCTTACCCAGGGCAAAGCCCACCCGGCCGTTGCCGTCTCCCACCACCACGATAGCGCTGAAGGAGAATCGGCGTCCGCCCTTGACCACCTTGGCCACGCGGTTGATATGAACAATCTTGTCGATCAATTGAACTTCGTTGGACTCCAGAGCTGCCAAGATATGCCTCCTCTTCCCTTTCGGGCTCTAGTCAGAACTCGAGACCGGCGGCCCGGGCGCCATCGGCAAGGGCACGCACTCGACCGTGGTAGATGAACCCATTGCGGTCGAAAACAGCCTTCTTGATCCCCTTTTCCAAGGCCTTTTGGGCAACCAACTGCCCCACCATCTGCGCGGCGCCCTCCTTGCCCTTGACCTCCTCCTCCAGGTTCTTGAACTCCGGAGACAGGGTGGACGCGGCCGCCAAGGTCACCCCGGCGGTGTCATCGATGAGCTGGGCGTAGATATGCTTGGCACTCCGGTAGACCGTCAGCCGCGGGCGATCCGCAGTCCCTGTCACCCTGGCTCGAATCCTCTTTTTCCGCTTCAGTCGAGCGAGAACTCTCGGATGCGTCTTCGATCCCATCGTCTTATCCCCTATTTCTTGCCGGCCTTGCCAGCCTTGCGTCGGACCTGCTCATCGGCGTACCGGACACCCTTGCCCTTGTAAGGCTCCACCGGCCGCAGGGCCCGGATATTGGCCGCCGTCTGCCCCAGCACTTCCCGGTCGGTCCCTTCCAGGCGGATCACGTTTTGCTTGTCCACCGTGGCTTGGATGCCTTCCGGAAGCTCGTAGTTGATCGGGTGGGAATAGCCCAGGGTCAGATTGAGCACGTTTTTATTCACCTCGGCGCGGTAGCCCACACCGTGGATTTCCAAGACCTTCGTAAAACCTTGGCTGACTCCCACCACCATGTTGCTCACCAGGGCCCGTACCAAACCGTGCAGAGACCGGGCCTGTCGGCTTTCGTCCGCCCTGCGGCAAACGATCTGATCACCTTCCACGGTCACCTGGATCTGGCTCGGCAACTCACGGGTCAAAACCCCTTTCGGACCCTTGACCGTAATCTTCGCGCCGTCCACCTTCACATCCACCCCTTGGGGAACGGGGACGGGATTCTTGCCCACACGAGACATCTTGGATCTCCTTGTCTAGACTGCCTGAAACGCACACCTACAGCAGGAGCCTGCGGCCCAAGGGCTTACCAAACCTGGCACAGGACTTCCCCCCCGACGCCCTGGCGCCGCGCCTGCTTGTCGGTCATCACTCCCTTGGACGTGGACAGGATGGAAATGCCCAGACCATTGAGAACGCGGGGAATCTCGTCGGCTCCCACGTAGATGCGCCGGCTCGGTTTGCTCACGCGCTTCATGTCCACAATGGCGGCTTCCCGGTCGGAACCATATTTGAGGTGGATCCTCAAGATGCCCTGCTTGTTGTCCTTGATCACCTTGTAGTGCTTGATGTAGCCCTCTTCTTTCAGGATCCGGGCCAACTCCGTCTTGATGCGTGATGCCGGGATGTCCACCTTATCGAAGCGCGCCCTGTGCGCGTTTTTGATCCTTGTCAGAAAATCGGCAATCGGATCGGTCATCACCATGAGGTATTCTCCTTCTGCTCCCAGCCGGTTACCAACTGGCCTTGGTCACGCCAGGGAGTTCGCCGTTCAGCGCCATATTGCGGAAGCAGATACGGCACATCCCGAACTTTCGCAGAAACGCACGAGGACGTCCGCACAACGGGCAACGGTTGTAGGCCCGAACCTTGAACTTGGGCGGGCGCTGCGCTTTTGCCATCATCGATTTCTTAGCCAAGGCTGCCTCCTCTGACCTCTTACTTCCTGAACGGCATGCCCAGAAGAGTCAGAAGCTCCCGCGCTTCCTCATCTGTCTTGGCTGTCGTCACGATCGTGATGTTCATCCCCTTGATCTTGTCGATCTTGTCGTAGTCGATTTCGGGGAAGATGATTTGCTCTTTGACACCCAGTGTGTAGTTGCCCCGTCCGTCGAAGGACTTGGGCGATACGCCGCGAAAGTCGCGGACTCGGGGCAAGGCGATGTTCACGAGCTTGTCAAAAAACTCGTACATCCGATCTTTGCGCAGCGTGACCATGCAGCCAATGGGCATGCCCTTGCGCAGCTTGAACGCGGCGATGCTCAACCGGGCACGGGTGATCACCGGCTTCTGCCCACTGATCAGGGCCAGCTCCTCGGACGCCGTTTCCAACACCTTGACGTTTTGAATCGCCTCGCCCAGCCCCATGTTGAGCACGATCTTGCTCAGCCTCGGAATCTGCATGGGGCTCTTGTACTGGAATTTTCCCGCCAATTGCGGTGCGATTTCCTTCGCATACAACTCACGTAAACGAGCCATTCGTGCCTCCACTCCGCCCGACGTCGTGGACGTCACCCGTCGATGACTTCGCCGCATTTCTTGCAAACGCGCACCTTGCGGCCGTCTTCCAGGGTCTTATAGCCCACTCGGGTCGGATCCGTGCATTTGGAACAGATCAACATGAGATTGGAAATGTGAATAGGGGCTTCCTTCTCCACGATTCCACCCTGCCGGCTGTAGGCTCCCGGACGCATGTGGCGCTTGACCATGTTGAGCTTTTCCACAATGGCCCTGTCGGTCTTGGGCAAGATCTTCATGACCTTCCCGGACTTGCCCTTCTCCTTGCCGGCGATCACCATCACCTTGTCATTCTTTTTGATGCGGTACTTTTTTGCCAAAGCCATTTTCGACTTTCTCCGTTACCCCGCTAGAGAACTTCCGGAGCGAGCGAGATGATTTTCATGAACTGCTTGGCCCGCAGTTCTCGAGCCACAGGACCAAAGATACGGGTCCCGATGGGCTCCCTGGCCGCATTGATCAGCACGGCCGAATTGTCATCGAATTTGATGTAGGTTCCGTCCGGCCGGCGAACTTCCTTCTTGGTGCGCACCACCACGGCTTTGAGCACATCGCCCTTTTTCACCTTGGAATTGGGGATGGCTTCCTTCACAGACACCACGATGATATCACCGACCGTGGCATACCTTTTCCTGGATCCGCCAAGCACCTTGATGCAATACAGCCGCTTCGCTCCGGAGTTGTCGGCGGCAGTCAGTTGCGTTTCTGCCTGGATCATCTTGAACTCCCTTCAATCGCTCGACACAGCTGGGCCACCGCACGGCCTCCGCCGTCTCGGGACCTCACACAGCAGCCCGTTCCAGAATCTTGACCACGACCCAGTGCTTGGTCTTGCTCAGCGGGCGGCTCTCCTGGATGACGACGCGATCGCCCACGCGACAGTCGTTGGTTTCGTCATGCGCCTTGAACTTGTTGCGACGTCGAATGTACTTTCCGTACAAAGGGTGTTTCACCAGGCGCTCGACACTCACCACCACCGTCTTGTTCATTTTGTCGCTGACGACCGTGCCGACGCGGGTCTTCCTGTTGGTCTTACGCTCTTCCATTGACATGCCTCTTAAGCCTCGCTGACGCTTTGCTTTTCTCGCAATACGGTCAACACGCGCGCAATGTTGCGCTTGTGTTGCTTGAGCTGCGCTGTGTTTTCCAACTGCCCGGTGGCGTGCTGAAATTTCAGGTTAAAGTGCGACTCGCGCAGCTCCACCAGCTTCTGCTGAAGCTCTTCCACGCTCAATTCTCGAAGGCTCGCTGCTTTCATAGGACATCCTGCCTCGACACAAAACGCGTTGCCACCGGAAGCTTGTGGGATGCCAGTCGGCACGCTTCACGGGCCACTTCCTCGGGCACGCCCTTCAGTTCATAAAGAATCCGACCCGGCTTCACGATGGCCACCCACATCTCGGGCGATCCCTTACCTTTACCCATCCGAGTTTCCGCAGGCTTCTTCGTGATGGGCTTGTCCGGAAAGATTCGAATCCACAATTTCCCGCCGCGTTTTACATGCCGTGTGATGGCCACACGGGCCGCCTCGATCTGACGGGACGTGATCCGCCCGGATTCCAGGGCCTTGATGCCGTAGTCACCGAAATTCAGCTGATTGCCGCGATACGCCGTCCCTCTCATGCGGCCTTTCTGCTGCTTGCGGTATCTCACTCGTTTTGGGGCTAGCATTTTCCAACTCCTCTGTCATTCCAAGCGCGGCGAAAGTCGTTCCCCCTCGAAGGGGGCGAATGGGCTCAGATGGCTCCCCATCGGGACTACGGCAACACTTCCCCTTTGAAGATCCATACCTTGACGCCGATCACACCGTAAGTGGTCTTGGCCACGCCCACCGCGTAATCGATATCCGCACGCAAGGTATGCAAAGGCACGCGCCCTTCACGATACCATTCACGACGCGCCATTTCGGCCCCGCCCAGTCGACCGGCGCAGGCCACGCGCACGCCCTTGGCGCCGAACTTGAGGGCCGAGGTCACCGCCCGCTTCATGGCCCTTCGAAATGCCACCCGCCGTTCCAGCTGCAGAGCGATGTTTTCCGCCACCAGCGTGGCATCCAGCTCCGGACGGCGCACTTCCTGAATATCGATGAGCATCTCCCGCTGGAACTTCTTTTCCAAATCCCGGCGCAAGGCTTCGATCTCGACACCCTTCTTTCCGATGACAATTCCCGGGCGGGCCGTATGAATCCTGATTTTGGCTCGGTTGGCGGCGCGTTCGATCTCGATTTTTGCAATGCCGGCATGGTAGAGCCGCTTTTTGATGAACTCGCGGATCTTGCGGTCCTCATATGCCAGCTTGGCGTAGTCCTTCGTGGCAAACCATTTGGAATCCCACGTCTTGATGACGCCCAGACGGAATCCTATGGGGTGTACCTTCTGTCCCAAACTTCACCTCCGCGCTCGTTGAATCCTTCGACTCCCGCACCCGGCGCCCGGCAGTTCCGCACCGACGCCCCCGGGGGAGCAGGCCCTTCGGCCTTCAATGATTCCTTCCTATCTTTCCCCTAGCACCACCGTGATGTGGCTCGTGCGCTTGAGAATCTGCGTGGCCCGACCCATGGCACGCGGCCTCCAGCGCTTCAGCCGAGGACCCTCGTTCACGTAGATGGCCTTGACATACAGGCTGTCCATGTCCATGGCGTTGGTGTTCTCCGCATTCGCCACGGCAGACCGCAGGGTCTTACTGATGTAGCGGGCCCCTTTTTTCGGGGTAAACTTCAGTATTGTCAAGGCATCACCCACGTTCTTGCTTCGGATGAGCTCGGCCACCAAGCGCGCTTTCCGTGGGGAAATCCGCAAATACTTGGACACAGCCCTAACTTCCATCACTTCTTCCCTTTCACCTTCGACTTCTTGTCACCTGCATGACCGTAAAAGGTCCTTGTGGGCGAAAATTCCCCCAGCTTGTGACCGACCATGTTCTCCGTCACGAAGACGGGGATGAATTTCTTCCCGTTGTGCACGGCGATGGTCAGGCCCACAAAGTCCGGAAGAATGGTCGAACGCCGAGACCAGGTTTTGATCACTTTGCGATCACCGGTCTCCCTGGCCTTCAGGACCTTGCGCATCAGGTGATCATCGACAAAGGGTCCCTTCTTCAAAGAGCGAGGCACCTTACCCTCCTTACCTTCACGCTACTTGCGGCGACGGATGATGAGTCGATCGCTGTTCTTGGCCTTGCGGGTTCTGTAACCCTTGGTGGGCTTGCCCCAAGGGGTACACGGATGGCGACCGCCGGAGCTCCGGCCTTCGCCGCCGCCCATGGGGTGATCCACCGGGTTCATGGCCACGCCGCGGACCTTGGGACGGCGTCCCAACCAACGGGTACGCCCCGCCTTGCCATAACTGACGTTTTCGTGGTCGATATTACCCACCTGTCCCACGGTGGCCCGGCACTTGATCGGGACCATGCGCATTTCGCCGGAAGGCATCCGCAACGTGCAGTAGCGCCCCTCCTTGGCCATCACCTGCGCGCCCGTGCCGGCGGATCGCACCATCTGTCCGCCCTTTCCCGGGATCATCTCGATGTTATGCACGATCGTACCCAGCGGCATGTTCTCCAAGGGCAGGCAGTTTCCCACGCGGATTTCCGCATTGGACCCGGACAGCAACTGATCGCCCACCTTGAGGCCCACGGGGGCCAGGATGTAGCGCTTTTCCCCGTCCACGTAGTGCAGCAGGGCAATGCGAGCGGAACGGTTCGGGTCGTATTCGATCGCCGCCACCTTGGCCGGCACCCCGTCCTTATTGCGCTTGAAATCAATGATCCGATACCGCCTCTTGTGTCCTCCGCCCCGATGTCGGACCGTCACGCGGCCGTTGGCGTTGCGGCCTCCCGACTTCTTCACGGGCTCGAGCAGACTCTTTTCCGGTTCCTTCTTGGTGATCTCCTCGAAGATCGGATAGGTGATGAAGCGGGTACCGGCGCTTCTCGGTTTGACCTTTCTGATGCCCATAGGTATCCCTCGTCAACAACTGGCTCACGGACGGCCCGGCAGGACCCCGGATCCGTCCCTCTCTTTCCAGACCTAGACGCCCTCAAAGAATTCCACGCGCTGGCCGGGCTTGATGGTCACAATCGCCTTCTTCCAATCCGGCGTCCTGGTCACCCAGCGACCCACACGCTTCGTCTTTCCCTTCACCCGAATGGTGCGAACCTCGAGCACGTCCACGTTGAAGATTCGCTCGACCGCCTCCTTGATCTCGATCTTGTTGGCCCGGCGGTCCACTTCGAAATGGAGCTTGTTCATCAGCTCTTTTTCCAGGGTGCTCTTTTCGGTGATCAGGGGGCGCTTGAGAATGTGATAAGCTTTGTCCGTCATGACCCCAAGGACTCCTCTATTTTGCCAATCGTTTCTTTGGTCAGGACGACGTTCCGGTGGTTGAGAATGTCGTACACGTTCAGCCCTTCCGAGCGCAACACCTTCACGTTGGGAATGTTGCGGGCCGATTTTTCCACCACCTCATCCCGGCGCGCAATCACCACCAGGGGTTTGCTGAGCTCAAAGCGCTGGACCCACGCCGCGAATTCCTTGGTCTTGATCTCCGGCAGGCTCAGCTCTTCCACAACGGTCAGCTCCTGATCCTGAAGCTTCTGGCTCAGGGCCATCTTCAGGGCCAATTTCCGGACCTTCTTGGGCACCTTCATCTCGTAGGAACGGGGCTGCGGCCCGTGCACCGTGCCGCCCCCCTTCCACAGGGGCGAACGAATGGTTCCCACGCGGGCACGTCCCGTACCCTTCTGGCGCCAGGGCTTTCGACCCCCACCGGCGACTTCGCTTCGGCCCTTGGTCTTGGCCGTTCCCGCCCGGCGCTTGGCCAGCTGATAGAGCACCACCTCATGGAGCACGTGGGCCTTGACCGGAACGGCAAACACGTCGTCCCGGAGCTCCATCTGCCCCACAACCTGACGGTTCATGTCGAAAATATCAATCGTAGGCATGACGTTACCTCTAGTCCTCCCAGGTTTTTCCGGCTTGGAGCCTTACTTGACACGATTCGTCTTGCGAATGAACACCAAACCGTTCTTGGCTCCCGGCACAGCACCTTTGATCAACAGCAGGTTTTCCTCGGGCCGCACGTCTACGATCTTCAGGTTGAGGGTGGTCACGCGCTTATTTCCCTTCTGGCCAGCCATCTTCTTGCCTTTGATCACCCTGCCGGGGTACGTGGCACATCCTGTGGAACCGGGCTCGCGAATGTTCTTGCAGCCGTGGGTTTCCGGCCCCCGGTGGAAGCCCCACCGTTTGATGGTTCCTGCGAAGCCCTTTCCCTTGCTGATGCCGGTCACATCCACCCGGTCGCCGATTTCAAAGACATCTGTGCCGATCACCTGCCCCATTTCGAACTCGTCCACATTGTCCACGCGCACTTCGCGCAAGGCCTGGAAATAGCCTTTGCCCACCTTGTCCAGGTGGCCTTTCATGGGACGGTTGACCTTCTTCTCACTCTTGGTGCCAAAGCCCAGCTGGAGGGCACTGTAACCGTCGCGCTCCGGCACCTTCACCTGGGTGACCACACAGGGACCCGCCTGGATCACCGTCACCGGCACCACGCTGCCGTCATCGGCGAAGACTTGCGTCATACCGAGTTTGCGTCCAATCAATGCCTTAACCATTTTGTCTGCTCTCTCTCAGTAGCCTTTCCGCTCGAAGAGGCTTTTACAGCTTGATTTCCACGTCCACGCCGGCCGAAAGATCCAGCTTCATCAGGGAGTCCACCGTCTGCTGCGTCGGCTCCAGGATGTCGACCAGCCTCTTGTGAACCCGGACCTCAAACTGTTCCCGCGACTTCTTGTCGATGTGGACAGACCGCAACACCGTGTAGCGATGAATCTTGGTGGGCAGCGGGATGGGCCCTGCCACGTGGGCACCCGTCTTCTTCGCCGTGTTCACGATCTCCGCGGCCGCCTGATCAAGAAGCTTGTGGTCGTAAGCTTTCAAGCGGATTCTGATTCGCTGATTCATCATCATAGCTGTTGTTCCCATAAGTTGGGTCCCCGCCGAAGGCGTCGGCCGGGGACCCTTTCCGTTATTGGTGCTGCCCTACTCGATGATGTCGGTGACGACGCCGGCCCCCACGGTGCGTCCGCCTTCGCGGACCGCGAAGCGAAGCTCCTTTTCCAAGGCCACCGGGGCGATCAGCTGCACTTCCATGTTCACGTTGTCGCCCGGCATCACCATCTCCACGCCCTCAGGAAGCGTCACTACACCCGTCACGTCCGTGGTCCGAAAATAGAACTGAGGACGGTACCCGGGGAAAAACGGCGTATGACGGCCACCTTCTTCCTTCTTCAGCACGTAAACTTCCGCCTTGAACTTCGTGTGCGGCGTGATGCTCCCAGGCTTGGCCACCACCTGGCCGCGCTCCACCTCATCGCGCTTGATCCCGCGAAGCAACAAACCCACGTTGTCGCCCGCCTCACCGCGGTCCAGCGTCTTGCGGAACATCTCCACGCC
>NZ_FWXF01000018.1 GCF_900176285.1 Desulfacinum hydrothermale DSM 13146
GAGATCCACACGCTGGTGAACCCGATTCGGATCATTGGGGAAAACGGCAAGGTGAAGGCCGTGGAGTGCGTCCGCATGGAGCTGGGAGAGCCCGACGCCAGCGGGCGGCGCCGTCCGGTTCCCGTGGAAGGGTCCAACTTCGTGATGGAAGTGGACGCGGTGATTCCGGCCATCGGGCAGGAATCGGACTGGGCGTGTCTGACGCCGGAATGCGCGTGCACCCTGAGCGACTGGCGGACCCTGAAGGTGGATCCGGTGACGCTCCAATCGGATGATCCGGACATCTTCGCGGGCGGCGATGCGGTGACGGGCCCGCGCACGGTGATCGAGGCCATCGCGGCGGGAAAGGAAGCGGCCGTTTCCATCCAACGGTTCCTGCAGGGGCAGGATCTCCGGGAAGGACGGGAAAGAAAGTGGGAGCCGGTCCAAGATGTGCCCACGGAGGGCTACGACCGGATTCCCAGGGAGCGCATGCCGCGGCTTTCGCCCGAAGAGCGCCGGGGCAACTTCAACGAGGTGCAACTGGGCTTTACGGAAGAGCAGGTGCGCCGGGAAGCCGAAAGATGCCTCAACTGCGGGATCTGTTCCGAATGCTACCGGTGCGTGGACGCGTGTCTGGCCGATGCGGTGATCCACGAGGACACCCCCCGGGAGCGGGAACTGGAAGTGGGGGCGATCGTGCTGGCTCCCGGCTTTGAGGCCTTCGATCCCAGCATCTACGACACCTACAACTACGCCCAGCACCCCAACGTGATCACGTCCATGGAGTTCGAGCGGATCCTTTCGGCGTCCGGACCCACCATGGGCCATCTGGTGCGTCCGTCCGACGACAAGGAACCCAAGAAGATCGCATGGCTCCAGTGCGTGGGATCCCGAGACATCCACCACTGTGACAACGGGTATTGTTCCGGGGTGTGCTGCATGTACGCCGTCAAGGAGGCGGTGATCGCCAAGGAGCATGCGGGAAGCGACCTGGACACGGCCATCTTCTTCATGGACATGCGCACGCCGGGCAAAGATTTCGACAAGTACTACGAACGGGCCAAGACGGAAAAGGGCGTGCGGTTCATCCGCTCGCGGGTGCACAGCATCGAGCCCATTGCCGGCACAGACGATCTGGCCATCCAGTATGTGACCGAAGACGGTCAGATCACGGAGGAGATCTTCAACCTGGTGGTCCTGTCCGTAGGCCTCCAGGTTTCCGAAGACACCCTGAAACTGGCCCAGAAACTGGGCGTGGAAATCGGCGACGGCCGCTTTGCCGCCACCTCGCCTTTCCAGCCCGTACAGACGTCCAGAACGGGAATCTATGTGTGCGGGGTCTTCCAGAGCCCCAAGGACATCCCCCTGTCGGTCATGGAAGCGTCCGCGGCGGCGGCCGAATCGGCGGTGCTGCTGGCCCCGGCCCGAGACTCCCTCACCCGCAAGCCACCGGAACCCGTGGAAAGGGACGTGGCGGCCGAGGAGCCGCGGGTGGGCGTCTTTGTGTGCCACTGCGGGGTCAACATCGCCGGCGTGGTGGACGTGGAGGCGGTGGCCGACTACGCCCAGACCCTGCCCGGGGTGGCCCATGTGGAGCGCAATCTCTTCACCTGCTCCCAAGACACCCAGGACAAGATGAAGCAGGTCATCCAGGAGCACAATCTGAACCGGGTCGTGGTGGCGGCCTGTTCGCCCCGCACCCATGAGGCGCTCTTCCGGGAAACGATCAAGGAAGCGGGCCTCAACAAGTATCTTTTCGAGATGGCCAACATCCGCAACCAGGGATCCTGGGTGCACATGAACGAACCGGAAGCGGCCACGGAAAAGGCCAAGGACCTGGTGCGCATGGCCGTGGCCAAGGTGGCCCTCCAGCAGCCCCTGGGCGAGATGAAGTTGGGCGTGACCAAGTCCGCCCTGGTGGTGGGAGGCGGCATCGCCGGCATGACAGCGGCCCTCACCTTGGCAGACCAGGGCTACCCGGTGACCCTGGTGGAGCGAAAGGACGTGCTGGGCGGCCACGGGCGCAAGCTCTATTCCACCTGGGACGGCCAGCCGGTGGCGCCCTTCCTGGATGAACTCATCAAGCGTGTGGAAGGCCACCCGGAGATCTCGGTGCTTACCCATGCCAGGATCACGGACGTGCAGGGTTTTGTGGGCAACTTCCACACGACCCTGGACGTGGGCGGTGAGCGGAAGGAAGTGGATCACGGCGTGGCCGTTATCGCCGTGGGGGCCCATTCCCTCAAGCCCACCGAATACGGCTATGGCCAGAGTGACCGGATCTTTCTCAATCTGGATCTGGATCAGGCCATCGGGGAGCGCGACGAGCGCATCGTCTCGGCCCAGTCCGCCGTCTTCATCCAGTGCGTGGGATCCCGGGAACCGGATCGTCCCTACTGCAGCCGCGTATGCTGCAGCCATTCCATCGAAAACGCCCTGCGCCTTAAAAAGCTCAATCCCGACATGGACGTCTACATCCTCTATCGGGACATCCGCACCTTCGGACTGCGGGAAAACCTCTACAAGGAAGCCCGAGCCCGGGGCGTGGTCTTCATCCGCTTCGACCTGGAAAACAAGCCCGTGGTCGAGGTGGCCTCCGACGGCACCCTCCAGGTGACGGTGAAAGACCACGTGCTGCAACGGCCCGTGGTGCTCCAGCCCGATATCCTGACCCTCGCCAGCGCCATCGTCATGCGGGAAGCGGAAGCGGACGAGCTGGCCAAGATGTTCAAGGTACCAATCAATGCCGAAGGCTTCTTCATGGAGGCGCACGCCAAGCTGCGGCCGGTGGATTTCGCCACCGACGGCGTCTTCCTGGCGGGTCTGGCCCACTATCCCAAGCCCACGGAAGAGTGCATCGCCCAGGCCAAGGCGGCGGCCTCCCGGGCGGCCACGGTGCTTACCAAGGATTCCATCACCGCCGGCGGCGTGGTCGCTGTGGTGAACAAGGATCTTTGCTGCGGCTGTCAGGGCTGCGTGCAGTGCTGTCCCTTCGGGGCCATCGACTTCCTGGAACAGGAAGGCAAATGCGAGGTGAACCAGGCCCTTTGCAAGGGCTGCGGCACCTGCGCGGCCACCTGTCCTTCGGAGGCCATCACGTTGCTGGGCTTTTCGCACCTGCAGCTCTACACCCAGATCGATGAAGCCCTTTCGGCCTGATGCGATGAAATCGTAAATCGCTCCTGGTGCGTCGCGGCCATGGCCGCGACCACCAGGCGACGACCCATAACCGAAAAACGATAACCGATAACCCCAGGAGCACCCATGCAATCCCCATTCGAACCCAAGATCCTGGCCTTTTTGTGCAACTGGTGCAGCTACGCCGGTGCGGATCTGGCGGGCGTGAGCCGACTGCAGTACCCACCCAACATCCGGGTGATGCGCGTCATGTGTTCGGGGACCGTCTCGCCCCACCATGTGATCCACGCGTTTCAGCGCGGGGCGGACGGCGTCCTGGTGGCCGGCTGCCATATCGGCGACTGCCACTACATCAAGGGCAACTACATGACGCTCAAGCGCATGACCTTCGTGCAAGAGCTCATCCGGTTCGCCGGCTACAACCCGGAGCGGTTCCGGCTCGAATGGATCTCGTCGGCCGAAGGCGTGAAGTTCGCCGAGGTGGCGCGCGACTTTACGGAAAAGGTGCGCTCGCTCGGCCCGGCCCCACCCTTCGAGGCCAGCCCCCGCCTGGCCATGGGTATTTGACGGCGGCCTGCAGGAGCGCACTGGCCCACGATCGGCGAAACCCATACCATCAGACAGGATAGACCCCATGAAGACCAAGGTGCGACAATTGCTGGAAGACGGCCGGGTGGACGCTTTCCTGGCCTACAAAACGATCCACGGGGTGCCCTACCCGGCCCTTTTTACCCGGGAAAACGTGGACGAGCTGGAACCTTGGGCGCCCTTCAAGGCGCGTTATCCCGTGACCAAGATCCTCCTGGCCCAGGCCCGTCAGAACCCGGAAAAGACCTACGGCGTGCTGGTGCGCGGCTGCGAAGAGCGCTCCCTGAACGAGCTCTTCAAATGGAACCAGCTTGCTCGGGACAAGGTGGTAGTGCTGGGCCACGCCTGCACGGAGGATCTGGCGCTCTACTGTGAATGTCCCAAGCCCTACCCGGATCAGTTGGACTACGGGGAGGCGCCGGCCCCTGTCTCCAAGAGCCGCAGGCTGGAGGAGCTGGAGGCCATGCCGGAAAACGATCGCCTCCAGTGGTGGCTTTCCCATTTCAACCGCTGCATCCGCTGCCACGGCTGCCGGGACGTCTGCCCGGTCTGTTTTTGCACCGAATGCAGCCTGGAACACAAGGAACTCATCCCGGCCCAAAAGCTTCCGCCGGACACATCCTTTCACCTGGTGCGGGCCGTGCACATGGCGGGCCGCTGCATCGACTGCGGCCTGTGCGAAGAGATCTGCCCGGCCGGCATCCCGCTGCGCGCCCTCTACAAGCGCGTGAACCACCTGGTGGAAAACATCTTCCAATACAAGACGGGTGTGGCCGACGGCAAATCGCCCTTCACCATGCTGGGCGACGAATCCTTCCTTCCCGCAGGCCCCCGCTGAGTGGGAAACCACCCAGAAGGCCGGCCGAAAATGGCATCTCGGCCTTTCTGGGCCCTCTGACCAGCTGAAATTCCACCGTGTCCCACAGTGCCCTATGATCTCTCAGACAGCCCCGTAGGGGCGGGTTTAGAACCCGCCCCTACGGCTGAAAGCCCAGGCCGCTGGCCCTCGTTAAGACCACCATCGGTGACGCCTTTTCTTGAACTCCAGATCCAGGTGCCGCGGCGGCGCTGCGCTGCCCCCACCCTTCTCTTTTCAGAGCGTGTACCCCCACGGGGTATGAGACACTAAGTCATGGCAACCTTATGGTTTTTTATATGGTTGGATATTCCTTTCACCCCTATGACTAACCCCCATTTCGGACTTTAGGAAAAAAGAAGCCTATTGCATCTTTACGCTTCAAGTCATCTTCGGTTCCCGCCGATTACATACCAAGAAGTTGCCGGATCTAAGGCATGCCTCGGTCCCTGTAACCGAGTTGGCGAAGCTGTGACCTTTTCCCCCTGTCTTGGTTCAGACGGAATCGGGATTTTCCTCTGAATCTGTTGACTGCACAGCGGAAAGGAAGGAATCGAGATGGCACAAAGACGATGGAATGCCCCGCTGAACGAAGACAGAGAAAGGTTTCACGCCATTAGAACATGCGCTGCCCTCATAGCGTTCCTATGGATCGCCCACCTCACCTGGGCACCCAGTGCGGCAGGGGAAGACATCCTCAAGCCGGTAGCGGAGGAGATACGTTACGAAGCCACGCTTGCCGAAGATGCGCCCGTTGGTCGACCACTGCCCCTGGCCGCCACTTGGAACTCGGGGCTGCTTCCGGACACCTTTACTCCGGACTACCAGTTGGGGCTCGTCGAAGCCGGACACTACCTGCTTCCCACCTTTCAGCTACCGGGCCATGATAAAGCAACGAAGGAATATTTCGAGGCCGCCATCAAGAAAGCCGCATCCTTGAAATTGCCCTTCACGTTGGTAAGCACCCAGTGGGAAAGATTGCTGACCGATGATGACCGTTTTTTCAAGCTGCCCCCCGAAAAGAACCCCAACGTGGTCACCCCGCAGGGAGAGATTCTCCAGAAGGTCTCTCCCTTTGGCCCGGTGGAACCTTGGACCGAAGTGGGAAAGATCCGCGTTTCCGACCCGCTCCTTTCCCAGATCGCCCAGTGGTATCCGGATCCCCCGATGGTTCTTTTTTTGTCCAACAACGAACACGCAAAGCTCCGCTGGAACGAAGCGGAAAGTTCCAAGCGCTACCTGGACGCCTATGGAAAGGGCAAGAGCGATGAATTCAAGCGCAAGGTGGTGGGCGACGGCTGGATCGAGCGCTACCGGGCCCTGATTCAGGGAATGCGGGACAACCTCCCCGAATCTTGGAAAAAGACGAAAACCCTTTTCGAAGGCTACAATGCTTTCGGCTGCGACGCCTTCGGCCGCTGGGGTGGATGGATCGACTATTCCCTCTACATCCCGGGCCGTTTCGAACCTTGGCCCCTGGCCTGGGAGGGAGCTTCTCCCTCTTACTATCTATACGATTGGGACCCGTCCACCGATTTCACCGTGTGGAGCCCCCAGGTGCGTGCCATGAATTTCGTCTTCATGCTGGAAGAGGCGCGGGCCATGAATCCGCAACTCTGGTTTGAACTCTCCATCTGGGATGGGTACGAGCCCGATAAAGACACGGACAAACGAAAGTACTATGAGTCGTTGGGCCAGACCTTTTCACCGGAGCGCTACGGGGGGTACGCCCAGTTCGGCATGTGGCTCCTTCGACCCCGCGTGGTGAGGGAATTCCGCGGCTGGACGCAGAAGGTGGCCCAGGATACCGAACCCTACTTCCTATCGCTGCTGGAGGCCGTGGATCGAGTTCATAAGCACTCCGTATTGCGTCGCTTCTGGCGGCAGGGAGAGCTCGTGGCCAACGCGGCCCACGCGCACCCCTATCAGGCCAACATACCCGACGAGTACAAGTCCAAGAACCGCTGGTTTTTGCTGGATACCAACCTGGATCCCAAGTGGCCATGGTCCCTGGACACGGAAATTCCCGTCTTTTCCCTGGCCCTTGTGATCGGAGAAAAACCCAACCGCCAGTGGCTGGTATATGCCTTCTCACCCGTGAAGGCCCGTGAAAAGGTACAGGTAACCCTGCCCGACTACAAAGCCGTGACCCTTTCCGCATCACCCAAAGGGGACTTTTTCTGGGTCCGCGAAAAAGAAAACGACGTACAGAAGCTCGATGTGGACCAGTTCCCGCCCGCACCTCCACAAAACCTGCAACTCCAGCAGAGTGCACCATAATGAGGCACGGGTCGAACTTCTCCGCCCTTGAAAGTTGCGTCCGGTAGGTAAAATCCAGATGAACTCCGTGCCAGCCGAGCTCCACTCATCTTCCCAGGCCGCCCGTTGGGCCCCGTCCAACGCCCGGTTCTCTCTTGCATCCATGGGCATCGCCTGCGGGCTACTGGGCCTGGCGGCGGCACACCCTTTCGCCTTGACGGCGGTGATCGTGGGGCTTGCGGGCTATGCCTTACTGGGCTCCAAGCAGGCTGTCCAGGCCCTTTCCCTCATGGTGCTGATTAAGTACCTCAACCCCGCCCTTTGTGACTTTCCCCCCCTCTCGGGGATTCTCTTTTGGGGTATGACCTATGCGGCGTGCCTGAGCTTTCTGATCCGCCTAAAGCCCGCGAACCTCCTGGCCGCCGTTCCGGTTGCTTACTTTTATTTGGTGGTGCTCACCCTTTCTTTCTGGAGCAGTCAGCCTCTCATTTCGATCCTCAAGGCCACCTCCTTTTGTGGCGTGGTGGCGTGCCTTCTGATCGGTTACCAAGGCATGGACCAAAAGGACACGGAAGGATTGGGTCGCTGGTTTTTCAGCCTGGCGGCTGCGCTCTTCGTTGCATCCCTTCCGACGCTTCCGTTCGCGGATATCGCCTTCCATCGGAACGGGAAGAGCTTCCAGGGGATTTTGAACCACCCCCAGGCATTCGGGATCTTCTGGCCTCCTTTCATCCTGTGGTTTGCCTTTGATTGGCTTTTTCAACCTTCGGAGCGCTCCCGAAATGTGGAAACACTCTTCCTGGCCGGCATGCTGGCGATGGTCATTGCATCCCGGGCTCGCACCGGGATGGCAGCCATCTTGTTGGGATCTTGCGCCACGCTGGTTCTTCTTTTTTGTTCCAAGAACTTGCGGCGACGAACAGTCCTCAAGAGGGGACTCGCCGCGGCTTTGGCCATGGGAATTTGCGTCGTCGCGGCCGTGGCCGCGATCCCTTCCGTGCAGGAGGGCGTAAAAGCTTACCTTTACAAGGGCGAGGACGCACGTTCGGTCAAAGAAGCCTTCCACCAGTCACGCGGCCGCATCATCGGCCGGCAGTGGAAAAATTTTCTCAAGAGCCCCTGGACGGGAAACGGTTTCGGAGTCTATGCGGAAGGCTTTTTCCCGAGCGGTGTCAAGACCTTTGCCGGCATCCCCATTTCCGCCTCGGTGGAAAAAGGCGTGACTCCCACGGCGGTTTTGGAAGAAATCGGTGTCATCGGCACCGTGGCCCTTCTCGTCTTCCTTATCTTTCTCACGAAGCCCCTCCTTTCGCCGGGATGCGCCCCATGGGTGGCCATGTTCATGGGATGCCTCGCGGTCAACTTCGGCGAAGCGATCTTCTTTTCCCTGGGCGGCAACGGTCTCTTCTACTGGCTCCTCATGGGCTGGTGCCGGGCAGCGGCGCGAATGGCAGGCCGAGAACCCCACTGGAGCACCTTCTGAATCCAATACCCATCGAGCAAGCAAAACAATCGCAATCCCGTCTTCAGCAGATGAAAGCCGCCCTCCTTCGCAGACTCCCAGGGCTCGCTGCGGAAACAAGCTTTTCGGAGATCCTTACTGGGTCTGTATGGGCCATGAGCGCCCGCGTCCTGGCTACGGCTCTCGCCATGACGACCAGCATCATCACCGCCAGATTTTATGGTGCTGAAATCATGGGAATTGTAGCCACCATCAATGCCTTCCTAGGGCTGGCCACAACCTTTACCCTCATGGGGACCAGCACATCCATCCTGAGGTTAATCCCGGAACACATGGCAAAATACTCGCCAGGCTCTGCCCACAGAATCTACAGGAAGGTCCTTTTTCTCATAGCCGGCACCGGACTGATTGCCGGTGTGATCCTTTTTGTCGCCTCCCCCTTCATTGCAGGACGAATCTATTCTAAACCTCAATTTATGTCTTTTTTCGCTGCTGCCTCCGTTTTTGTGGTGTTCATGTCCCTAGGGAATTTGAACACACAATCTGTCCGAAGTCTCAAGCTTGTCCGCACATTCGCATTCATGCAACTTCTCTCCCCTTTATGCAGACTTCTAGTATTGCTTCTATTGACTTCGTTTTGGTTTAGACCTATCAATCCAGTTTGCGCATTGTTTTCCTCACTTGTAATAACGGCTGTTGCTGGCACCCTTATTGTGGAAACGACATTTCGGCGCAAAATAGGAATTCATGATAAAATTCACGATATACCGGTGAGGGTCATTGCCTCCCTGTCTTTGCCCATGCTGATGACTTCAGCAATGGGGTTGCTCATAGGCCAGGCAAGTGTCATCGTCTTGGGAATGTTCAGGCCTGTTGCGGAAGTGGGGTATTATGATGTTGCCGTCAAGATGTCAACTCTTACGACATTTCTATTGCAGGCAGTTAATGTGATAGCGGCACCTAAGTTTTCCGAACTTTACTATGCCGGTCGTATTGACGATCTTTTTCGCGCAGCACATGTATCTGCAAAACTTATCTTTTGGAGCACCATTCCAATATTGCTTACGTTGGTGGCAATAGGCAACCCCCTACTTTCCTTGCTTTACGGTCGGCAATTCACAGCTTCTTACACTCCTATGCTGCTCCTACTTTTCGGCCAATTCGTCAATGCTGCCTCAGGGTCTACGGGTTATTTCATGAACATGATCGGCCATGAAAAGGCACTTAGAAACATCATGCTGGTTGCTGGCTTAACAAATGTATTCACCAACGTGCTAGTGGTTCCCCATTACGGCGTTGTAGGAGCTGCCTTAGCCTGCAGCATCTCACTCATATTTTGGAATAGCTGCTGCTTATTATTTGTAAAAATTAAATACAATCACTTCATAGGTTATTTGCCCTTTCTTCGATCCTCGCCAAGGCAATGAATCCATCACCTTGAGCTGCCGATGGAGTAGAAAGTCATGAAAAAGCCCAATTTTTTCATTATCGGTGCGCCGAAATGTGGGACGACGTCACTATACAATTGGCTAAGAACTCACCCACAAGTGTTCTTGTCTATTCCCAAGGAACCTCATTTCTTCAATACCGACGTTGGATTTAACTTCTACACTGATCTTAAGGCCTATGAAGGTCTTTTTTTCGAAGCAAACTCACAACACCTGGCAGTGGGCGAGGCATCAACCTCATATCTTTGGTCAGGAGTCGCTGTGCCTTCGATACTTAAGTATTCTCCGGGCGCGCGTTTTATTGTCATGCTGAGAAAACCCCAGGAAATGGCTGTTTCACTTTATGCGCAAGAATGTGGTGGAGCAGAGGACCAGCCATCATTCGAAGCAGCTTGGCGGTTACAGACAAAGCGCGCACAGGGGTACTCTCTCCCAGCTTTTTGCCCCGCACCTGATCTTTATCAATATGGTGACCGTTGCCGCATCGGGTCGCAATTAAAACGCCTGTTCGAACATGTTTCACAAGATCGCGTTCTAGTTGTTTTTCTTGAGAACCTCAGGCGAGATCCTCGCGGTGAGTATGACCGGGTTCTTCAGTTTCTTGGACTCTCACGCGTTTATCCAGCAGGCTTCTCAGCAGCGAACACCCGCAGACACATCCGATCATTCAGGCTTAAGAAGGTCCTGAATGCCCTAGGACATCTGAAATCAAATTTAGGCATCAAAAAGTCCACCGGGCTCTTGGCACCATTTTATCGGCTTAACACAGCAGCAAAAAGTAAACAGATGCTTCCACCACCACTCAGGAGAGAGCTTGACGCATATTTTGAACCTGAGATACGGATTGTTCGAGACCTTTTGGGCCGTGTACCTTCAGAATGGCTGGACTGATTTTGACATGCACGCTGTATTGAAACTATTAGTCGTCTCGCGTTTTTGGCCCACGAAATCAAATACAATAACAGGAATTTTTGTTGTGCAGCAAGCCAAGGCTTTGGAGAGACAAGGTTGGGAGCTTACTGTTATCCGCCCAGCTCCGGCATTTAAAAGGAGCAGCAAATCCATTGATCCTCGCTTACTCGGACTTAGCCCATCCACACGATTCATAGAGGTCCCATTCCTGAGTCTTCCACCCTCTCGTCTTCACTGCTCTGCATTGGCTTTCAACTGGAAGAGTTGTGGCTATTTCGTTCGGAGGACGGTCCGCCAGCTCGCAAAGAGAAACCATTATCATGGTATCCTGTGCCACGGTTTAACGAACCCAATCTGGACGGATCTCATCCGAGCCCCCTCTGCGATTGTCGTCCATGGTATCGATCCTCTTTATCAGCTCATATGTCATAAGTCTACATGGCAAAAACGCCTCCGAGTTGCATGGTCCACTTTTGATTGGGTTTTGCTTGTTGGTCGGGCATTGCAACAATACGCAAGACAGCTCTCGGTTCCACCCGAAAAAATAAAAATCATTCATAATGGCACAGATATCCCTACGGACGATGGGGGCCTCAGTCCGCAGCGGCCTCTTACTAAAAGACGTGTCGTCCTCAGTGTTAGCAACTTAATACCTATCAAAGGAATTGATTTAAACTTGCGCGCTTTGGCCGAAATCCTTCAAGAACATCCCCAGATTGATTGGGAGTATCGTATAGTTGGTGACGGTCCTGAAAAACCGCGACTGCAAGAGCTCGCCACACATCTCAAGATTCAAGACCGCGTCGTCTTTCTTGGACGTTTACCATATTCGGATACAATGTCACAAATGCAGCAGTGCGATGTGTTTAGTCTCCCGAGTTGGGGCGAGGCTTTTGGAATTGTCTATCTAGAGGCTATGGCCCGGGGACGGCCAGTGATAGGCTGTCTTGGCTGGGGAGCGCAGGAAATAGTTCGACACGGCAAAGAGGGCTTACTAGTCGAGCCGGGGGATGTAAATTCACTTAAGCAGGCAATACTCAAACTCCTGTCGGACCCAGATTATGCAGGTTGTTTAGGAAGGGCAGCTCGTCTTAGAAGCTTCGCGTTTAGCTGGGAGGCTAATGCCCGATGCATTCTAAGTCTTTTTCGTGATAAACAACCCCCCTAAGAGGTGGGTTGCCCTTCCAATAAAGTGGACACATGATAGGTTACGATCCAAAGCTGCGGGAGGTGTCCATGAGTGGGAATAGCTTACCGAAACGTTGGTCCGCTAAGCGTAAGCAAGAGGTGCTCTCTTGCCCTATGCGATGCGCAGTCATAAGAGGACCGTCGGGCTTTCGAGCAATGGGATCCTTGTACCCGAGCCGTAGGGGCCATTAGAAACGGCCCTTCTTAAAAAAGGTGTCCATCAATTCGGGGGCTTTACAGAGGACAGGAAAATCTTAAGCCTTTCTAGAATACGATCAAAATCAAATATCAACTACAATAAAAGAGATTTGGCCTTGTTTAGATACATTCAGATTTACTACTTGAACCAACTTTATCGCCTTTCGCCCAGAAACCAGATTCTAATTCAATTTGTAACCGAAGCCACATATCTTTCTGCATAACTTCATGCTCCAGTTATTTTTCTGGCAAAACACCCCATCCATACACCAGGCTCCGCTGATTCGACACGTGGCGAGGCTGTGGCCAGGCGATATCTTCGTCGTTGCAGAAGAAGATGTATCTCCATCTCGTTTGGCGCAAGGATGGAAGGTGCCGGACTTTTCTCCCGCCAAACTCATAGTGTCTCCGAGCCCTGAGATGCGCCGAGAGCTGCTAAAGCGTTCGGCAAGCGACAGTGTTCACATCTTTTCCGGCTTTCACGCGTACCCGAAAACGTATCAATCCTTTCGGCAGGCACTGCGATATGGCCGCTGTACTGGGGTCTTTGCAGAAGCCGGGCGAACAGGTGGCCTCCAAGGCGTCTTGCGTCGGGTTCGCTACCGCGCCCACGCCTTGAGGTGGGGACGAAGGCTCGATTTTTTGCTCGCCACCGGTGAATTGGGCGTCCGCTTTTACCGATCGTGCGGATTTCCCTCTTCTAAAATATATCACTTCGGTTACTTCGTTGACCCTGTGGGCGACTCGGAACAATACAGCAGCCAACTGGGTGGTACTGAGACGGAAGGGACAACCTTCAATCTCCTTTTTGTCGGACGGCTTATAGAGTGCAAGGGTGTAGATATTCTTTTGAAGGCCCTTTCACAACTCACCGGCCAGCCATGGAGGCTGAATATCGTCGGGGAGGGACCGAAAGGCGAAGGACTCCGAGCAGAGGCCAATCGCCTGAAAATTTTGAAACACATACACTGGTTGGGGACCCTTCCCAATCACGGAGTACGCCACTTGATGTCCCAGGCCGATTGTCTGGTGCTTCCGGGCCGCTACGACGGATGGGGGGCCGTGGTGAATGAAGCGCTTCTCGCCGGGACTCCGGTCGTCGTGAGCGATGCCTGCGGAAGCAGTGATTTGATCGCCGCACCGTGGCTCGGCCAGGTCTTTCGTTCCGAAAGTTCAGACGACTTATTGCGGGCCTTGATGGATCGCATGAAACGAGGCCCCGTCGGGCGGCAGAAACGGTTAAGAATTCGCCGCTGGGCCGAAGAGTGCATTTCCCCGCAGAGGGCTGCCCAATATCTTATGGACATCATTCGTTTCGTACAAGAGAAAAGAAGCATAGATCGGCCTGTCCGCCCGTGGGGGACAGGGCTGATAAAATCGGATGCGCCCAATGATACCTCCTTTCGAGACTGAGATAGCCTTGACACACCATATAGCGAAAGCCCATCGACCGTGAAAATAGATAATAGAACACATCAGCGAAAGGTTACCGATTGTGGACAAATCGGACAAAGAATAAAAATTCTTACCTTGGTCCGACATTATCTCCCTGGGTACAAATCCGGTGGCCCGGTACGAACCATCGCCAACATGGTGGATCACCTTGGTTCCGAATTCGACTTTCTTATCGTCACCTCCGATCGCGATGCGACAGATTCCTATCCGTATCCCAACATCTCGGTCAACGCCTGGAATTCGGTAGGAAAAGCCAATGTCTGTTACGTCCCGCCACAAAGACGGACTCTTAGATTCCTGGCACAACTTATGCGCGAAACTCCACACGATATATTGTACCTCAACAGTTTCTTCGATCCTGTCTTCACACTGCAGCCGCTATTGGCAAGAAGGCTGGGGTTGATTCCGAACCGCCCCACACTCATTGCGCCGCGAGGGGAATTTTCTCAAGGAGCATTGGCTCTGAAAAGATGGAAGAAAAAGCCCTACCTGTCGATCGCCAAAAAGCTTGGTTTGTACCGGCATCTTTTCTGGCAAGCTTCCAGCAGATACGAAGCCGAGGACATCCGATGCAGCATGGGGCGGGCCGTATCCGCGCGAAAGATCCACATAGCCCCGAATTTACCCTCCATCTGCTGTTTTCAAAAAGATCATGCTAGAAGTCGAACGCAACAGAACTACCTCCGGGTGGTTTTCCTTTCCAGGATTACCCCCATGAAAAACCTTGATTTTGCGATGAAAGTGTTGCCACGAGTGTCGGTACCCGTGAAGTTTGACATTTACGGTCCTATAAGAGATCAAACTTACTGGGAACAATGTCAAAAAATAACAGCAATGATGCCTGAGCATGTATCGGTTAGATATCATGGCGCCATAACGAATGACCGGGTCCTAACGACACTTTCGGAATACGACCTATTTTTTCTTCCCACGGCAGGAGAGAACTATGGACACGCCATATTGGAAGCAATGATGGCTGGGTTACCCGTCCTGATCAGCGACCAAACTCCCTGGCGCAACCTTGAAACTCAAGGGCTAGGTTGGGACCTCTCTCTTGATGAGCCGGAGAGATTTGTCAGGGCAATTGAGCAGGAAGCCCAATTGCCTCCCGATCAACGGCTTATGCGCAAACGGCGAATAAAAAAGCAGGCTGCCAACTACGTAATGAACTCGGAAGCTGTCAACCAAAACCGTATAATGTTTCTTGAGATCTCACGCTCAGCAACATAAATCTATAGTAAACATTAAATACCAGCCTTCGTAAGATCTGAAATTGGCTTTAATTAAATACGACACAAGAGTCACACTTATAGAAGTTCAGGCAAACGTCCAACGGACTTCAAATTAAACTGGGACAACATGAGGGCCACTTTTCGGAGGCTGCCATTACTATATGCCCCAGCGTTAGTGAAACCAAGCATGAAGCAAGTCCTACAACATTTAAAGACAGGAGAAACATTGCTAGCGGACGTATCGGTTCCGGCCGTGGGGGCGGGTAAGCTCCTCCTCAGGACCCGCGTTTCTCTCATCTCGGCCGGAACCGAACGGATGCTGGTGGATTTCGGGCGGGCCGGCTGGATCGCCAAGGCCCGCCAGCAGCCGGAAAAGGTCCGGCAGGTGCTGGATAAGATCCGAACCGACGGGCTGCTGCCCACCGTAGAGGCGGTTCGGAGCAAGCTCGATCAGCCTCTGCCCCTGGGCTACTGCAACGTGGGCCGCGTGGTGGAAGTGGGCCCCTGAGTCGAGGGTTTCCAGGTGGGCGACCGGGTGGTGTCCAACGGACCCCATGCGGAGGTGGTTTCCGTTCCCAAGAACCTTTGTGCCCGGATACCCGACGGTGTGTCGGACGAGGCCGCCGTCTTCACCGTGCTGGGGGCCATCGCTTTGCAAGGAATCCGGCTCCTGGAACCCACCCTGGGGGAATGCTTCGTGGTCACCGGCCTGGGGCTCATCGGGCAACTGGCGGTCCAGATCCTCCAGGCCCACGGCTGCCGCGTTCTGGGCCTGGACGTGGACCCGGCCCGATGCCGTTTGGCCGAAGGCTTCGGGGCCGCCGCCTTCCACCTCGCCCCCGGAAGCGATCCCGTGGCGGAGGCCCTTCGTTTCAGCCGACAGCGAGGGGTGGACGGCGTGCTCGTGACGGCCGCGACGCGGAGCAGTGAACCCATCGCCCAGGCGGCTCACATGTGCCGAAAGCGCGGTCGGATCGTCCTGACCGGGGTCACCGGCCTGGAACTCAACCGGTCGGACTTCTACGAAAAGGAACTGAGCTTCCGCGTGTCTTGTTCTTACGGGCCGGGCCGTTATGATCCCCACTACGAAGAAAAGGGCCACGACTACCCGGTGGGCTACGTGCGCTGGACGGAACAGCGAAACTTCGAGGCGGTCCTGGACCTCATGGCGGCGGGAAAACTGGACGTGGAGCCGCTCATCACGCACCGGTTTCCCTTCCATGAAGCCACGCGGGCCTACGATCTCTTGGCCGAAAACCGCGAGCCTTACCTGGGAGTCCTGCTGGAATATTCCTCGGCTGCGGCCCCCCGGGAAGCGGGTGCCCAGGTGGAGAAAACCGCCACCAGGGTCCGGACAGAACGCGGTCCGGGCCCGGAGGCGTCCCGGCTTTCACGCACGGTGTTTCTAAAAGAAAGCGGACAGGAGCGCCCCTCCGCTGCTGAAGAGGCGGTGGTGGGCTTTATCGGAGCCGGGGCGTTTGCATCGCGCATCCTGGCGCCGGCCGTGGCGGCCGCTGGAGCGCGGCTCAAGGCCATCTCCTCGGCTTCCGGCGTCTCCGGTACCCACCTGGGGAAAAAACTGGGCTTTCAGCAAAGCACCACCGAAAATGAGGTCCTTTTCGGCGATCCGGAAATCACCACCGTCTTCATCACCACCCGCCACAACACCCACGGCCCCCTGGTGCTCAAGGCCCTGAAGGCCGGAAAACACGTCTTCGTGGAAAAGCCTCTTTGCCTTACGGAAAAGGAGCTGGACGCCATCGGGGAAGAGCTGCAATCGAGGCCGGATCCCAAGCCGCTCCTGATGGTGGGCTTCAACCGGCGCTTTGCGCCCCATATCCAAAAGATGAGGACGCTCCTTCAAGGGACGAAGGGACCCAAGGCCTTCGTCATGACCGTCAACGCGGGCGCCATCCCCCCTGATCACTGGATCCAGGATCCGGAGATCGGAGGCGGGCGGATCCTCGGTGAAGTGTGTCACTTTGTGGACCTGGTCCGTTTCCTGGCGGGATGCCCCATCCGCGAACATTGGGTCTCGGCCCTCAAAAGCCCGACACACGACACCTTGAGCCTGCAACTGGCCTTCCAGGACGGTTCCATCGGAACGATCCACTACCTTTCCAACGGCCATCGCCGGTTTCCCAAGGAACGGCTGGAAGTCTTCGCCCAGGGCCGGGTGCTGCAGCTGGATAACTTCCGTAAACTTCGCGGGTTCGGCTGGCCCGGGTTCAAGAAGATGAACCTGTGGCGCCAGGACAAGGGCCATCAAGCCGAAGCGGCCGCCTTCATCCAAGCGGTTCGCTCAGGCGGGCCCAGTCCCATCGCCTTCCACGAAATCGAAGAAGTCATGCGGGTGTGCCTGGCGGCCGACCGTCACGTGCGAAGCGGTTCCAGGGCCTGAGACTGCCATGCGTCCCACGATTCATCATCTGGGCCGAACGGTCCGCACCCTGGCACACTATCGCCCGGAACAGATCCTCTACAAGACCTGGTTTCTTCTGAGGGCCCGCTATCCGGGAATCGTAGGGCCCTGCGTCCCAAAGGTTCCCAACCGACCCGCCTGGAATCCACTGCCCCGGGTCGTGCCGTTTCCTCCCAACCCCCACGTCCAATGGTCCGGTCTGTGCCAAGGCCGATTCACCTTTTTGAACCGGACACGGGTCCTGGGACACCCCGTCCGGTGGCGCCCGGAAGACGTGGACCGGCTGTGGGTTTACAATTTGCACTATTTCGACTTCCTGGCGCCTGTCGCCCGCCAGAGCGTCGCGGAAGCCCGGCGCCTCATGGAGCACTGGATCGCCTGCAACCCGCCGGGAACCCCCGACGCCTGGGATCCCTACCCGCTGTCCCTGAGGATAGTCAACTGGATCAAGGCTCTTTCCGAAACAACCTCTCTCGGCCGTGACGACGGAACGGTCCTTCCATCGCTCTATCGCCAATGCCTCTGGCTGGAACGCAGCCTGGAAAAGCACCTGCGCGCCAATCACTTGTTTCGTAACTTCAAGGCCCTGGTGTTCGCGGGCCTTTTTTTTCACACCCGCGACGCCCAGCGATGGCTGGAAAAGGGCATGGAAGGACTGGATGAGCAGCTTTCCGAACAGATCCTCGACGACGGTGGCCATTTCGAACGGAGCCCCATGTATCACGCCATGATCCTGGGCGACTGCCTGGATCTGCTCAACGCCTTGCAAGCCGCCCCGATGGTTTCCGCCAGGCAGGGCGCTGCCCGCCGGGAGCGCCTCACCACTACCGTTGCCGCCATGGGACGCTTTCTTTCCGCCATGACCCATCCCGACGGGGGGGTGGCGCTCTTCAATGACGCAGCCCACGGAGTGGAACCCGACCCGGCGGACCTGGAAACCTACGCGCGGCGCCTTACGGGTCGGGCATTCCCGCCCGTGCAAACGCCCGTGGCGGCCTTTGGCCAATCGGGCTACTTCGTCATGGCCCCCCAGCCCGGGGAGCGGCTTTTGGTGGACTGCGGCCGGGTGGGACCGGATTACCAGCCCGGCCACAGCCACTGCGACACGTTGAGTTTCGAGCTGTCCCTGGGCGGAAGACGCCTCATCGTGGATTCGGGAACCTACGCATACCGAGACGGGCCCATGCGCCGGTACAACCGCGGCAACGCCGGGCACAACACCGTCACCATCGACGGAGAAAATCAATCCCAGGTCTGGGGCGCCCATCGTTGCGGCCGCCGGGCCAAACCCCTCTACGCACGGGCCTGGTCCGGCGAAGACGGCGCACTGGTCTTCGAAGGGGCCCACGACGGATACCGCCACCTGCAAGGCGCTCCCATCCATCACCGCCGCGTCGTGTGGCACCGGGGCGAAATACGGATTGAGGACCGCGTGGAAGGACGCGGTCAGCACCACGTGGAATCCCGGTTGCACATCCACCCGGACTTGGAGGTCCACAGGGACGGGCCGGCGATTGTCGTGAAGGAAGCCGGCAGAAGGATCGCCGTCTTGGTGTCTTTGTGTCCTGCTCCCGTCCACGTGGAACAAGGGTGGTATTGCCCCGAATTCGGGCTGAGGCTGGAATGCCCTGTGGTGGTGACTCGCTGGAAGGGGCGGTTGCCCTACGACGGCGGGTGGATCATAAGGAAAAGATGAACCACAAAGACACCAAGACACTAAGAATGCTTTTGATTTTTTTCCTTGGTGACTTTGTGTCTTAGTGGTTCCCAATACCTTCGTGATTCCACAGCCCATCGTAAGGAAGGGATGAACCACAAAGACACCAAGACACTAAGAATGCTCTTGCTTATTTCCCTTGGTGACTTTGTGTCTTAGTGGTTCCCAATCCCATGGAAAAGATACCCTCAGCCACAAATGACATCGCCCGAGAGGTTGTGGATGCGGCTTTCAAGGTCCATTCGGCCCTCGGCCCGGGACTCCTGGAGAGCGTCTACGAGATCTGCCTGGCCCATGAACTGGAAAAGAGAGGCCTGAACGTGGAAAGACAGGTCCCGGTTCCCGTGATTTACGACCATATCCACATCGACGCCGGCTTCCGGTTGGACATGCTGGTGCAGGACCGTGTGGTGGTGGAGCTGAAGGCGGTGGAAAAGATCCTTCCCGTCCACAAGGCACAACTGCTGAGCTACCTGAAACTCACAGGGCACAGGCTCGGCTTGCTCATCAACTTCCATGTGGCGCTGATCAAAAACGGGATCATCCGGATGGTTTTGTAAACAAACCACAAAGACACCAAGACACTAAGAATACTTTTACTTTTTTCCTTGGTGCCTTTGTGCCTTGGGGGTTCAGACACATGCACATTCTCTTTCTATCCCACTACTTTCCGCCCGAAGTGAACGCGCCCGCATCGCGCACCTACGAACACGCCCGCCGCTGGGTGGCGGCCGGCCATCGGGTCACGGTGCTCACCTGCGTGCCCAACCACCCCAACGGCGTGCCCTATCCCGGCTACCGGAACCGACCCTGGCAGTGGGAGGAACGCGACGGCGTGCGCATCCTGCGCGTAGGAACCTATCTCGGTCCCAACAAGGGCTTTTGGAGACGCACGGCCAACTACCTGTCCTACCTCTTTTCGGCCGTTCTCTTCTGCCCTCTGGTACGGGACGTGGACGTGGTCGTCTCCACCTCTCCCCAATTCTTCTGCGGCATGGCGGGCTTTTTCGTGGCCCGCCTGAAGCGGCTCCCCTGGGTCCTGGAAATCCGCGACCTGTGGCCGGAATCCATCATCGCCGTGGGGGCCCTGACCCATCGGCGCATCATCGGGCTTTTGGAAGCCGTGGAATCTTTCCTCTACCGCAAGGCGGATCACATCGTCTCGGTGACCCATTCTTTCACAACGCACCTAAAAGAGCGGGGAGCCAGGCCGGATCGGATCACCGTCATCACCAATGGCGCCGATCTGGCGCGTTATCAACCCATGGAGAAAGAAAACGGTGTGCGCTCCAGCCTGAAACTGCACGGTAAGTTCGTGGCTTCCTATATCGGCACCCACGGTATGGCGCACGGCCTGGACGTCATTCTGGACGCCGCTCGCCTCATCAGGCAAAGAAAGGACATGGTCTTCCTCCTCGTCGGGGACGGTGCGGAAAGAGAGCGCCTCCTGGCACGAAAGGAAGAGGAAGGGCTGGACAATGTGATCATGCTCGGCCAGCAACCCAAGGAAACCATGCCGCAGTTTCTGGCGGCATCGGATGTATGCCTGGTGCTGCTCAAAAAGAAGGATCTTTTCCGCTCGGTCATTCCGTCCAAGATCTTCGAGGCCATGGCCATGGAACGGCCCGTTGTCCTGGGGGTGGAAGGCGAAAGCCGTCGCATCGTGGAATCGGCCGGATGCGGGGTGGCGATCGAGCCGGAAAGTGCCGAGGAGCTCACCGGCTGCCTCCTGCGCCTGGCGGCGGAACCGGAAACGGGGCAACAGATGGGCCGGCGCGGAAGGCGGAGCGTGAAGCGCCAATACAACCGTGACGTACAGGCCCGGTGCTACTTGGAAACCCTGGCCAAGACCATTCAAAGGAGCCAGCAAGGCACAAAGGCACAAAGACCCGGATCTTCTGTGTGACTTCGTGTGCTTGTGGCCAACGAGGTAAAGTCATGAACGTTTGCGTCATCGCCGGGGCGCGGCCCAATTTCATGAAGGCTGCTCCCATCCTTCGGGCGGCGCGAGCATACCCCCAGGCGCGATGCCGCCTGGTCCACACGGGCCAGCACTACGATTACCAGATGTCCGAGGCCTTCTTTCGGGACCTGGAAATCCCCCGGCCCGACCATTTCCTCCAGGCCGGCTCCGGCAGCCACGCCGAGCAGACGGCCCGGATCATGACCGCCTTCGAGCAGGTCTGCCAACGGGACCGGCCGGACCTGGTGCTGGTGGTGGGCGATGTCAATTCCACCCTGGCGTGCAGCATCACGGCCAAGAAACTGGGGATCGCCGTGGCCCACGTGGAAGCGGGCTTGAGGAGCTTCGATCTCACCATGCCCGAAGAGATCAACCGCCTGGTGACCGACTCCATCACCGATTACTTCTTTTGCACCGAACAAAGCGCGGTGGAAAACCTCAGGCGGGAAGGAAAACCCCAGGAACGGATCTTCTTTGTGGGGCATGTCATGATCGACAACCTCTTCCACCAGCTGAAACAGCTCCAAAACGGCGGCGCCCGGAGCCTTAAGACAGCGCCTCTCAAGGCCCAACTGGGCACCTACAACTTCCTCACCCTGCACCGGCCCGCCAATGTGGACGATCCCAACCGGCTGCGGGAACTGGCCGCCACGCTGAACGAAATCGCCCAGGACCGGCCCATCCTCTTTCCGGTGCATCCGCGGACCCAAAAGATGCTGGAACGGTACCACATCCGCTTCTCCCACCGCGTGCACCTCCTGCCTCCCCTGGGCTTTCGCGAAGCCCTCTACCTGTGGAAGGACGCCCGGGTGGTGCTCACCGACAGCGGCGGCCTGCAGGAAGAGACCACGGCGCTCGGGGTGCCGTGCGTGACCCTTCGCGAAAACACGGAACGCCCGGTGACGATCCAGATCGGAAGCAACGTCCTGGGGGGCGTCACCCGGCAAAGCATCCTGGACGCCTACACCCGACAAAGGGACCGGGAAAGAAAAGCCTTTTCCGTGCCGCCCCTGTGGGACGGAAAAGCGGCGGAACGGATCTGGAAAGCGCTCGAGAAGGTCGGGCATCAACTCATCCGTTAGCCCGGGACCTTGGGGCGGGACAGTTTTCGGTTTTCGGGCATCGGGTATCCGTTATTTGCGGGGCCGGGTAGGTTGGTCGGAAGCCGAAGAGCGCTCCCGTTTACGGCCATGAAACGCCCTTGATCTGAAACATTTGAACCGAAAACCGCCAACTGAACACCAAAAAACCCGGAAACCATGACGCACCAACGACGCCCTTTCCTTTTTTTGGCGGTGGCACTCTGTGCGACGCTTCTCCTCTTTCGCCAAGCCCTGATTTACATGGTGGGGCGCTGGGGCGGGGCGGACTACACCCACTGCGCCCTCATGCCGGTGGTGATCGCCTACCTGGTCTGGGAGCGGCGAAAGGCCTTCGCGGCCCAGCCTGCCGCCGTCTCGGCGTGGGGGCTGGGCCCGCTGGCGGTCGGTTTGGGCCTCTACTGGCTGGGGGAACTGGCCGGGGAGTACTTCACCCTTTACACGGGCTTTTTCTTCACTCTGGTGGGGCTTGTCTGGATCCACCTGGGGGGGGCCCGCCTCCGGGCCCTCGCCTTTCCGGTGGCGCTCATCCCCACCATGTTTCCCCTTCCCAGCTTCCTCAACAACAAGCTCACCTTCCAGCTTCAGCTGGTCTCCTCGGCCCTGGGGGTGCGCATGCTGCAAGGAATCGGGGTGCCGGCCTTGCGCGAAGGAAACGTGATCGACCTGGGCTTTACCCAGCTGCAGGTGGTGGAAGCCTGCAGCGGCCTTCGATACGTCCTGCCGCTGCTCATCCTGGGCATCCTGCTGGCCTCCTTTCTCAGGGGCCCCTTCTGGAAAAGGACGGTTCTGGCGCTCACCACGCTCCCCCTGGCCGTGGTCCTGAACGCCCTTCGCATCGCCGCCACGGGCGTCCTCTATCCATGGCTGGGAGCCCGCGCGGCGGAAGGCTTCTTCCACGACTTCTCCGGCTGGCTCGTCTTCATGAGCGCCCTGGGCATCCTCCTGGCCGAGATGGCCCTTTTGAACCGGATAGGGAAACGCCCTGCAGCGGAAAAGGCGGGATCCAAGGGCGCGTCTTCCACTTCGCCCACGGCCGGCGACGCCGCCTGGGCCTGGGCCCCGCCGGTCACGGCCCTCGTTTTGCTCGCCTCCAGCCTCGTTATTTCCCACAGCGTGGACTTTCGACGCCCGATCCCCCTGGGACGGAGCCTCGTTTCTTTTCCACAACGCCTGGGCCCCTGGCAGGGCACCCGGTCCTTTCTGGACGCCAAGACCCTGGAGGCACTGGACCTGAGCGACTACGCCGCGTTCACCTACCGGCGCCGCGCGGGCGAACCGGCGGTGGACTTCTATGTGGCCTACTACGCCTCCCAAGCCAAAGGCGAATCCATTCACTCCCCGGAAACCTGCCTGCCGGGATCGGGCTGGGCCGTGGATGACACCGCCCGGGTGACCCTGCGCTTTCGCAACAGCCCGCTTCGAATCCTGCCCGCCCAGCGCATGGTTCTTCGCAAATTCGGCGAAACCCTGGTGGGCTACTTCTGGTTCGACCTGGCGGGGCGCGTGGCCGTCAACGCCTACCAGATCAAGCTCTACAACTTCCTCAACGCCCTCACCCAAAGGCGCACGGACGGCGCCCTGGTGCGGGTGCTCACCCCCGTGGGCCCCTCGGAAACCCAGGCGGCGGCGGAACGACGACTCCAGGACTTCCTGACCCGAGCCCTGCCCGTCCTGGACCGGTATCTGGGTAAGAAAACAACCCATCCCGGCGAGGTCCCCCGTCCATGACCTACCTTTACCAACTGGTGGCCGCCGCACTGCTCACCGCCGGCCTCGTGCCCGTCTTCATGCACCTGGCCCCCCGCTGGGGGCTCCTGGACCGGCCCGGCGGACGCCACATTCACCGCAAGCCCGTTCCCAGAACGGGCGGGATCGCCATGGCCCTGGGCATCGGCCTCACCTTGGCCTTTCTCGCGCCCCAAGGCGCCCTGGTCCGGGGTGTGCTGGCGGGCATGGCCGTGCTGCTCATCTTCGGCGTCGCCGACGACCGCCTGGAACTGGACTACCGCATCAAGCTTGGCGGTCAGGCGGCGGCCGTGGCCCTGTTTCTGGCCCTTTCCGGCCTGAGTCTGGGAAACCTGGGAGAAATCCTTCCGGGATGCACGGTGGGCTGCAAGGCCCTGGACCTTCCCCTCACCGCCTTCTTCCTGCTGGCGGTCATCAATTCGGTGAACCTCTCCGACGGCCTGGACGGGCTGGCTTCCGGCCTGTCTCTCCTGGTGCTGGCTTCCGTGGTCATCACGGGCATCGCCCGGGGCCACCTGACCCCGCTGCCGCTGGCCATGTGCACCGCCGGGGCCGTTATCGGCTTTCTGCGCTACAATTCCCACCCGGCGGTGGTCTTCATGGGGGACGCGGGAAGCCAGATCCTGGGATTCTTGCTGGGCGCCACCCTGCTCACCTTCCACCGGGGCCAATCGCCGTCCAACCCGGCCGTGATCCTCTTCTTTTTGGGCGTTCCGGCCCTGGACACCCTGACGGTCATGATCCGCCGGATCCTGGAAGGCCGCTCGCCCTTCCACGCGGACAGAAACCACGTGCACCACATGCTGCTCCAAAAGGGCCTCCAGCACCACCAAGCCGTGATCGCCATCTACGGATTGCAGCTGAGCTTCATCGCCGTCGGCCTCCTGGTGCAGCCGCTTCCCGCCTACGTAGGCGCCGGCCTCTACTTGCTGGCGGCCCTGTCCTTTCCCCTGGTCTTTTTCGGCTTTCAAAGGCTCCCCTTCGATGCCCTGCTGCGCCAGGTCAACCGGCGGATCCTGCTGCCCATGGCATCCTCCGCCGCGGGGCCCGTCACCCGGGCCCGGCACGCCCTGGGGCGCCTGGTCCGCCTGGGCATGGGAGTCTGCCTGGGCGCCTTCCTGGTGGCCTGTCCGCTGTGGGTGCGCCCCATTCCCCACCAGATCGGGGTCACGGCGGCTGTCTTTGCCGCCTTGGCCCTGCTGGTTCGGATCCTTCGCCCTTCCGCACTGGAAATCTTCGTCAAGCTGGGCGCCTACTTCTGCGCCCTCTATTACGTGATCTCCCTGGAATTCGCCTTTCAGGTCCCCCTGTGGGGCACCGAATACGTGGGTCTCTACCACCGCCTCTTCCAGGTCATGACCCTCTTCACCCTGGCCCACAGGGTTTTGGCCGACGGGAGCGCGCGCCGGATCACCCTGGACTATCTCATGGCCGGCGTGGTGCTCCTGCTCTTCTTTCTCCCTCCAAGCTTCCTGAACACCTACCGGGTCCACACCATCGGCTGGAACTTGCTGATCTACTTCCTCTGCCTGGAAACGATCTGGAACAACCCGGCACGCCAGGAAGACATGGTGGCCGCCCCGGTGGTGGGATCCCTGGCCCTGACGGCCGTGCTGGCGTTCTGGCCGTGGATTTTGTGATAAGGTTTTTGTCTCTCGCTTTTGGGGTATGGATGGTGCGACCAGGCATCGGCATAAGCGGGCGGCGCGTCACGACGGACCCTGGACGACCTCACGGTTTACGATGTCACGACTTCACGACACAGGAGGTGGGCACATGACAAGGCGTAGGATGGTGGGACTGTGGATGCTTCTCACGGCCGTGGCCCTGTGGGCCGCATGCACTCCGGCTGGAGCCCAGGAGTCGGCGCCTGCCGGCGATTACCTCATCGCCCCGGGTGACACCCTGGAAATCTCCGTCTACGGCGAACCGGACCTGGTCCGGGAACTGGTGGTGAGGCCCGACGGCAAGGTCTCCTTCCCCCTGGTGGGCGACATGGAGGTGGCCGGAAAGACCACCGCGCAGGTCAAGGAGATGGTGGAACGCCAGGTGCGGCCCTTCATCCCGTCGGCCAACGCCACGGCCATCGTGACCCAGTTGGGAAGCCTGCAGTTTTACGTGATCGGCCGGGTCAACAAGCCGGGCATGTTCAATGTGTCCAAGCCCCTGAGCGTCCTGGAGGCCCTGGCCCTGGCCGGAGGGACCACGCCCTTTGCCAAGGAGGACCGCATTCTCATCATCCGCGGCACCGGCAAAAACACCACCAAGATCCGCTTCAACCTGAAGGACATCAAGGAGGGCAAGCACCTGGGACAAAACATCGTTCTGGAGCGCCAGGACGTGGTGGTGGTGCCGTGAATGGTTCCGGGTTGTCGCCGCTCAGCTACGGGGCCTTCGGCGCCCCAACAACCGATGGCCGAAAAGAGAGACCCCCCCGTCACCCCCAACCAACGGACTCTGCCATGACCCGAAAAAGACTGGCTTTTGCCATCCTCTTGGCGGCCCTGGTGATCACGGCCTCCCCGGCTCGAGGCGAAGACTGGTACGTAACCCCGTGGATCGAAGGGCGGGTGGAATACAACAGCAACGTGCTCTACACGGCCGACGATGAGCTGGACGACCTGGTCTTCCACGTCCGGCCGGGCTTTTCCGCCCTCTACGGATCGGAACGCACCCAGTGGACCTGGGACACTTCCCTGGACGGCCAGATCTATGCCGACAACCCGGATCTCAACACCGTGGAAGCCGATTCCACGGCGGCGGTGGTCCGCCAGTGGACGGACCGGCTGTCCACCCGGTTGGGGCTCACGTTCGCCAAGGACGAGACGCTGGATGCGGAGCTGAGGGAATCGGGCCTGGTAGCCCGCCGCGAAAGCCGGTACCGCTACGGCCCCGATTTCAGCTTCGCCTACCTGATGACGGACCGGGTGGGGGTGGAAGGCGGCTTGGGGCTTCGCCGCACGGACTACGACAGCCGCATCTACCCCGACCGCACCACCTGGATGGCCTCCCTGAGTCCCTACTACCTGGTGACCCCACGCGACCGGGTGGGCGTCTCCTTCGGGGTGAGCGGATCCGACTATGAAGACACCTCCACCATCTTCACCTTCACCAACAGCCTCTTCTGGCGCCGGGACCTGAGCGAGTCGTCCCATATCCTGCTGAGCGCCGGATACCGAACGACCCGCACCACCTTGGAACGGGATTCCGTCCAAATCGTGATCGACCCCGCCACCAACCAGGTCCGGTTCGTCACCGTGACCGACGAAGAACGCTACTCGGATACCGGTTTCATCTTCAACGCCTCCTGGGCCGCCAAGCTCACCGAAACCGTGTCCGTGGATCTGTCCGCCGGGCGGGAACAGTACAACAGCGTCACGGCGGCGAGCAATGAAAGGACCTTTGTGCGAGGATCGGTCTCCTGGCTGCTTTCCGAACGCACCACCGCCTCCCTTGCGGCGGGCTACGACTACAACCAGGAAGAAGCCGGCGCGGGAGCGGACCAAAAGACCCACTACGTCCGGATCGCTCCGGGCCTCAGCCACCGGCTGACCCCCCGCTTCAGCCTGCAGGGCGGCGCGGTCTACGAGCACTCCTTCGTGAAATACCGGGGCTCCGACGAGGACAAGGACCGCTACCGGATCTGGGCCGGCCTGCGCTACGTGTGGGAACGGGCGCTGGAAAAGTGAGGGTGGGAAAAGGCCGGCAAGCCTCCCCCCCTCTGGACCAACTCATGACATCAGGACCGGAAAGCCAATAGCCTGAATCCGTTAATACAAAGGGGGCGTGTGGACACTGGAGCGCTGGAAGCTGATTTCGAGATCCATTGATACCTGGTTTCGATCGTTCCGGCTACCTTCGGGGGCTTGTCTTTCCAATCCAATGGACACATGATGGGTTCACGATGTACAAGCGCGACAGGTATTCATGGGTCAAAAGATCTTACCGTTGGTCCGCTGAGCGTAGGCAGGAGGTGATCCTCCGGATGCTAAGAGGGAAAGCTCGAATCCGTTCAGCCAAGACCCGGGCGATCCCGGGCGCGAGAAGCGCTTCTTGCGCAACCTTCTTGCGGTAGAGCTCAGGCAGATGTGCGGGATCGCAGGCATCTTTGTCCACCATGGCGAAGCCTTCCGTGTAGATCGGCAAAAGCTGCTTTGTGGAAATGCAGGGTCGATAATAAGATCGGCCAAGCGTAAAGATCGCAGGACCAGGCCAAACGAACGAAATTGGAGGTCGCTATGAAAACCAAATACGTCTACTGGCAAGGCGACCGGATGTGGTTGGGCTATCGGGCCGAATATCCGGACTATTGGACTCAGGGGGAGACTCTTGAGGAATTGCAAGAAAATCTCAAGGATTTATACAGAGACCTTTCGAGCGGGGCCATTCCACACGTGCGCCGCATAGGAGAACTCGAAGTTGCATGAAGAAAAGAGATTGGATCCACCGACTCGAGGCCATGGATTGCGTTCTCATTCGCCATGGTGCCCGCCACGACTGGTACAAAATCCGAGAACCAAGATTTCACAGCCGGTGCCTCGCCACAGAAAGATGGATGAATACCTTGCAAAGCGGATCATCAATAATGTTGAGCAATGACTAGGTTTTCTGTGCAATCTCCTGTTACGGGCTTCCCACCTTGGTCCGAATCCATGTGGGCGGACACGGCGGACGGCGTGTCTTACGGGTAGCCCGGGCCGGCCCGGACCACCAAGAACCGGAAACGGATAACCGATAACTGAGAACCCTATCGGAGTTCGACCCATGCACCAACAGCAATCCCTGAACGACCTGCAACGACTGCAACGGATCCTCAAGCGCCGCCGGGGTTGGCTCGTGGCCCCGTTTGTGATCACCTTGCTCCTGGCGGTCGTCTTGGCCCTGGCCCTTCCCAACATCTACCGGTCCACGGCCACCATCCTCATCAAGGACAAGCGCATCCCGGAAGACCTGGTGCCGTCCACGGTGTCGTCCTACGCCGAAGAGCGCGTGCAGGCCATCACCCAGGAGGTGATGAGCCGTACGCGGATCCTACAGCTGGCCGAAAAGCACGACCTGCTGGGGGCCAAACGCCACACGCTTTCCACGGACACCCTGGTGGAAAAGATCAAGAAGCGGATCGCCATCGAGCCGGTCAACGCCGAGGTGAACACCGGCCGATCCAACCGGCCCGTGACCCTCATGATCGCCTTTCGGCTCGCCTACGAAGACGAATCCCCCCAAAAGGCCCAGGCCGTGACCAACGAAATCGCTTCCTATTACCTGGAAAAGAACCTGGAATCCCGCGAAAAGGTGGCCCGGGGCACCACCGCCTTTCTGCAGGAGCAGATGGAACAGGTCAAGAAGCGAATCACCGGGCTGGAAGACCAGTTGGCGGCCTACCGCAAGGCCCACCTGGAGCAGCTTCCCGAATTCACCCAGCTCAACATGCAGAAGCTGGAAAAGCTCAACGCGGACATCGTCAACATCAACATGCAGCTGCGCAACCTGGAAGAACAGAGGGCGTCGCTGCGCACCCAGCTGGCGTCCCTGGACCCATACGCCGAAACGGCCTCGGGACAGGTGCTGTCGCCCCAGCAGCGCTTGCAGCTCGCCCGCATGGAACGGGCCCAGCTGGTGGCCCGCTATTCGGAAAAACACCCCCTGGTGCAGGCCAAGAACCGGGAGATCGCCCTGCTGGAAAAATCCGCGGGGGGATCCCAGGCTCTGGTGGAGATCCGCCGGCGCATCCGGGAACTGGAAGGCCAACTGGCGGCCCTCTCCTCCAAGTACACGGCGGATCATCCCAAGGTGCGCAAGGTGCGAAACGAACTGGAACGGCTGCGCGCCGATCTGGGCTACGTGGAAGGGGCGGCCGCGCAAGGGGACAGTCCCCGCTCCACCCAGGCCCCGTCCAATCCGGCCTACGTGAACCTGAAAGCGGAATTGGCCAAGACGGAGGTATCCATCCGGTCCTTCAAGCAGGAAAGGAAGCGGCTGGAAGCGCAGGTGCAGAATCTATACGAGAAGCTTCGGGCCATGCCGGAAGTGGCCAAGACGTACAACTCGCTGGAAACGGACCTCCAGCTGGCCAAAGCCCACTACCAGGAGTTGCAGGAAAAGTTCCTGGCCGCCAAGGTGTCTCAGAGCATGGAAGAGGACCGGCTGGGGGAAACCTTCGAGGTGATCGAGCCAGCCTACCTGCCCGGAAAGCCCGCCCGGCCCAACCGGCTGGCCATCGTGCTCGTGGGCATCGTGCTGGGCCTGGGCCTGGCCATGGGACTGACGGCCCTTCGGGAATTCAGCGACCCGCGCCTTTACGACCGGGAAGATCTGGAACAGGCAGCCGGTATGCCCGTGCTGAGTCTCATCCCCACCCTGGAAACGGAAGAAGACCGGCGTCGGCGCCGGCGCCGGCGCCTGGCGACCGCCGCCGCCTGCCTGGGAGGCCTGGTTGCAGCGCTTTGGGCCTTCCACCTTTGGGTCATGGATTGGCACATCTTTTACGCCAAGCTGTTGCGGCTGTTGGAAGGCAAGTTCTTCATCTGATCGGATGATCCAAGTTCACCGATCCGCCACACGACCCGTACGACATCGAGGTAAGCCATGAGCACACTGAAAAAGGCATTGGAACGCGCCAAGTCGGAACGGACCGGAAGGGGGGAAAGCCCCGCTCCAGCCCCTTCGGCGGCGCCCCCGCTCTCCCCCCCGGAATCCGGCGCCCAACCCAGCCCCGCGCCGATTTACACGCGCACCCGCGTGATCCACGTCCCCCCGGCCCGGCTCCTGGCCAACCGGGTGCTGGCCGTCACCGACGACGGGCACCACAGCGACGCCTTCAAGCTGCTGCGCACCCGGGTCCTCCAGCAGACGCGCCTTCGCGGCTGGAACACCCTGCAGGTGAGCGGCTTCGGCGTGGGGGAAGGAAAGAGCCTGGTGGCGGCCAACCTGGCCGTGGCCATGGCCCGGGACACACGTCAGACCACCCTCCTGGTGGATCTGGATTTCCGCCGGCCCACCCTGCACCGGATCTTCGGCCTGGTCGGTCTCACGGCGGGCCTGGAAGCCTATTTTGCCGGCAGTGCCCCGCTGGAAGAGATCTTTGTGTCGCCCGGGATCGAAAAGCTCACCCTGCTGCCCACGCTCCAGCCCATGGCCCATTCGGCCGAAATCATGGGATCGCCGCGCATGGAAGCGCTCATCCGGGAACTGAAACGGCGCTACGACGACCGCGCCATCGTCTTTGACACCCCCGCCGTGAACGCCTGTCCCGATCCGATCATCGTGAGCGAATACGTGGACGGCCTGCTCCTGGTGGCCCGCGCCGGCCGTACCCGCAAGGAGGCCGTGGCCCAATCGTTGGATCTGGTTCCCCGCGACAAGCTCCTGGGCATCGTCATGAACGACCTGCCGCCGGGCCATCTGGGCCGGTACGGGTATGCGTAATGTATCTGAACCACTTCAAACTGAGCACCCGCCCCTTCAGCCTGACGCCCGACCCGCACTTCCTCTACCTCAGCCGGGTCCACGACCTGGCCCTGGCCCACCTGGAATACGCCCTGGTGCACCAGGCGGGCTTCATGGCCCTCACGGGCGCGATCGGATCCGGCAAGACCACGCTCCTCAAGCACCTCTTCGCCAAGGTGCCCCAGGACCTGGACGTGGCCCTCATCTTCAATACCCACCTGGACGGCACGGCCTTTCTGGACATGCTCTGCCGTGAATTCGGCCTGGAGCCGGCCTCGGACAAGAAGAGCGATCTGTTCCAGGCGCTCTACCACCACTTCCTGGACCGCTACGCCCAGGGACGCCGGTGCCTCATCGTGGTGGACGAAGCCCAGAATCTGCCCCTGGAGACCCTGGAGGAACTGCGCATGCTTTCCAACCTGGAAGCGGACGCGGAGTTCCTCATCCAGATCATCCTGGTGGGCCAGCCCGAGATGCGCCGGCGCCTCACCCATCCGTCCATGGCCCAGCTGGCCCAGCGCATCTCGGTCCACTACCACCTGCCCCCCCTTTCGGCCGACGAGGTGAGCCGCTACGTGCACCACCGGCTGTCCGTGGCAGGTCGCTCGGATCCGGAAGCGCTCTTTCCGGACTCGGTACTGGAACGCGTGGCGGCGGTGAGCGGCGGCGTGCCGCGTCTCATCAATTCCCTGTGCGATGCGTGCCTCACCTACGCCTACGGAGAAGGCCGGGACCAGGTGAGCTTGGAAACCGTCGATCAGGTGCTGGCCGACCAGCCCTTCCTGTGGGATCGCGGATCCGATCCGCCGGAGGCCGACCCCGCCCCCTCCGATCCGGAGGCCCGCCCCGCCACCACACTGGACGCCCCGTTGGACGGGCGGGCCCTGGCGGAACTGGCCCTGCGGCTGGAATCGGTAGAACGGCGGCTCATGGCCCTGGAATCCCAAGGTGCCGGTGAGTCGGTTCGCCTCCTCCAGGAAATGCTCACCCGGGAAAGGGAAGAAAACCGCCGCCTGGAATCCAAGATCCTGAGACTCAAGTACATGGTCATGGACCTGAAAAAAGAGGTCCAGAAAGAAAAGGAAAAGGATGCGGAAAAAGATGTATCCGATCCACCGCCCCGCCGACGCCGGATCTTTCCCTTCGGTCGACCATAGCCGGCAGGCGCACCGCCCATCGGCCCCGTTTCGCACCTGGGCGGCCGTCTCCGTCCTGGTGCTCCTGGTCCTGGCCGGCTGTGCCAGTCGGGAAGAAAAGATCGCCCAGTTCATCCAAAGCGGCCATGCCTACATGGAAAAGAACGATCCGGCCCGGGCCGCCATCCAGTACAAGAACGCCCTGCAACTGGACCCCCGCAACCTGCCGGCTCACATGGGCCTGGCCCGAGCCTACGAAGCCATGGGCGATTTCCAGCGGGCCCTGGGCACCTATCGGCGGGTCCTGGAACTGGATCCCCAAAGGGACGACGCCCGCCTCGGGGCGGCTCGTCTTTTGACCCTGGGCCGAAGACCCGATCAGGCCCTAAAGGAACTGGACCGGATCTCAGATCCCCAGGCGCTCCAGCCCCAAGCGGCCGCCGTTCGGGCCCGGGCGCTCCTGGCCCTCAAGCGCGCGCAAGAAGCGGCGGCGGTGCTGGAAAAGGCGCCCGGAGTGGCCGAGAGCCGCGAGGCCACGGCCCTCCTGGCCCTGGCCTATGACCGCCTGGAGCGCGAAGACGCCTTTCAAAGCGCCCTCGAACGCTGGAGACAGCTCGATCTTAAGGACCCGGGATCCTACCTGTTGGGCGCCCGCCACGCCGCCCGCCGGGGCCGCAAGGAAGAGGCCCTTACGCAGGTGGATCTCATGGTTCAGGCCCTCCAGGGATCCGCCGACGCACGGCTCCTCCAGGCCCGGACCCTGGAACAGCTGGGCTACGCCCAGGAGGCCGCCGCCGCCTTCGACGCCCTTCCCGACCAATCCAAATACCTTCGGGAACGGGCGGCCTTCGCCCTGCGCCGAGCGGATCGATCCAAGGCCCAAAAGATCCTGGAAAAGCTGGCCCGGCGCACCCCCGACGATCCCCAAACCGCCCTGGCCCTGGCCCGCGTCCTGGAAGAAGGCAAGGATCCCGACGCCGCTCTGGCCGTCCTGGACCGCCACCTTCCCCGGATGGGATCGGACGCCGACCGCGAAAAGCTCCAGCTGGCCAAGGCGGAGCTCTTGAGCCGCCAGGGCCGCTTCCAGGAAGCTGAAAAACTATGCCGAGCCATTCTCCAGGACAACCAGGGCTCGGCCTCCGCCCACCTGCTCCTGGCCCGGCTCCTGGCCCGCAAAAAGGACTTTGAAACGGCCGAACTCCACGCCAACCAGGCCGCCGCGGCCCTGGCCGACAACCCCGAAGCCCAGCTCCTTCTGGCCCGCATCCAGCAAGCCAACGGCAAACGGGCCCTGGCTCAAGACACCCTGAAACAGGCCCTGGAGCGCCGTCCGGACGCCGTCGCCGTGCGCGCGGCCCTGGTGGAATCCCTCATCCAAGAAGGCAAGGACGCGCAAGCCCTGGCCCTGGCGGAAAAGGTCCTGGAACGCCGTCCGGACGACCCGTCCTGGCTGCGCGTGCGAGGACAACTCAGGGCCCGGACGGGCAAAGAAGCGGGAGCCGAAGCCGATTTTCGGCGCCTCATCGAGCTTCGTCCCGACTCGCCCGTGGGCTACCTGGATCTGGGACAACTGCAGCTCGCCCAAAAGAAGCTCAAGGACGCGCAGGCATCCTTCCAAACCGCCGCGGACTTGGCACCCCGCTGGACCGCACCCCACCGGGCCCTGGCCCGTCTCTATCTGTCCCAGGGGCGCCCGGAAGAAGCCCTCCGCGAGGCGGAAACCGCCTACCAGAAAACCCCCACGGCCGAGCTCGCCGTGCACCTGGCCGGCCTCTACGAATACCAGGGCCGCACCAAGGACGCCATCACCGTCTATGAAAAGGCCCTCACGCGATGGGGCGAACGCCCGGAACTGCTCAACAACCTGGCCTATCTCATCAGCCAAGACGATCCCACACCGGACCGGCTCCAACGCGCCCGCGCCCTGGTCCAAAAGGCCCTCCAGGCCCGGCCCCGGTATCCAGCCTACCTGGACACCCTGGCCGTCATCGCCCACAAACAGGGCCGCCTGGATGAGGCGTGGAAGACCATCCAGCAGGTGCTCCGCCTCAACCCCGAAAACGGCGAACACCAGCTGCACGCCGCCCAGATCGCCCGGGACCGGGGCGATCCGGACGCCGCCTCCCAATACGCCCAGAAGGCCCTGGAGGCGGGCCTTCCGCCCCGTCTGCAGCCGATCGCCCGGGCCTTGGCCCGGCGGGGGGCTGGGGAGTCGTGAGTTGTTGAGGGGGGAGTGGGGAGTGGGAAGTCCGGAAGCTCCACCCACTCCCCCGCTTCCGTGTAAAGAGCGCACCCCTATCGCCGCCCATCCCGGTCCTGCAGTCCATCCCCAACACCCCCCTCCAACTCTTTCCGGACCACTTCCTCAACCCGGCGCCCGCGCATCGCGCAAAAAAAATCCCCGGTAGCCCATCCACCGGGGATTTTTTTGCCCCACAGCGAGCGCAGGGCCCGCCTCTCTTTCTTTTCTCACCTTGCCATGAGCTTACGCCGAGCGCCAATACCCACCAGCCCCAACAGGCTGGAACCCAACAGCACCGCCGATCCGGGCAAAGGAACGGGAGCGGCGTCAACAACCAGCCGAACCTCATCGCCGATATATAAATTGTAGGCATTCGAACCACGACCCAAATATTTGTAATTGAGTGGATTTATACCCGGATCACTCGCATCATCAAAGAACCACCCAAACATTCCATCACTACCAATGTCAAGCTTTTTAGATGTATCATAATAACTATACACCTTATTCCCTTCTACCATTATACGATCATAGTCACTATTGATCAAGAGGTGGTTATCCGTATTCACACCATCGTATATATATAGATCATAATTAGTATTTGGATCCCCGTCAATTTCGAACTGATTCACATCCTCATTCGTTGCCACCCATTGCGTGTCTATGGACGCATGGGCAACGGTCACTGCCACCAAACACAATATACACGCTAACACTACCGATCTCATCATCGCTCCTCCCTCACACATCACCACAACAATGCCATCTATTTCCCCGGGCGGTCCGGCTGGCTCAGCTCCGCCCCGGAAAGCTGGTCCGGGCCCATGGCGGGCTGCACGCCTTCACACCTTCCTGTGCTCGTCCTTCGCCAATCTTTCGGATCCTCACCTCCATGGTGCCAATTGGAATCACCGATGCCCTCCCTTTCCCTGCGAGAGGGACTTGAGAAGAGGGCGGCCCGATGGATTGGAGCACCCTCATCCGCAAACCCTTTTCCATCCAGGGAAGTAAGAAAGAGGAAGTATAAATCGCTCCCTTTAAGCCCTACCCTACCCAGACCAGAGCGTCCCATGCAAACCCAAATTGGGGGTTCCCGGTGGTTCTCGACCATATAAGTAGGATATACGCAATTCATTGACTTTACTGCTCTTTGATAACTTTAAGGGAGATGTGGCCATGAGCTCTCCCCCCAGCATTTCATACCCATAAGACGCTCCCATAAGCCCCCCCGATCCTTCCCGCAGATTTTCCTCAAGGCATCGGACCTTTGTGCCGATAGGTAAAGTGACGGCACGATCCGTCTCTCCACGTCTGTAAAGGGCAAACCGCTCGAAAGAGCGGGACGCAAAGCCACTGGCCTACGTTCCGAGCCCCCTCGGAATAGGGTCGCAGAGCTGCCAGGCAGGGAGGAATACGCCATGGCTCCATTCCGTCGCTTCACACCAAGTCCTTGGATCCTCACCGTCGTCACCGTCCTCGGCCTCTTGGGCGCCATCTCGTCACCACCACCCCCAGCGATCGCCTCGGATAAACCCAGGGTGTTCGCCTCCATTCGGCCCGATGCCAAGTTCCCCACGCGGCCGGATCGACCCGATCGTGTCTTCGGAATCCAGGATCCGTCGGAATCCGAACTGGCCCGGCTGGTCAATCGGGTGCGCTCGTACTACGGGTTGAAGCCCCTTACCTACTCCAAGACCCTCAGCCGAGCCGCCGAAGGCCACTGTCTGGACATGGCCCGTCACCATTTCGTGAGCCACACCGGTACCGGAGGCACCACGCCGTGGCACCGGATCCGGCGCGCCGGCTACCCGGCCCGGCGCTACGGGGAAAACGTGGCCGCGGGCATCCCCGGGCCCAAGCAGGTGGTGGAGGCCTGGCTTCAGAGCCCGTCCCACCGGAAGGTCCTCTTAAACCCCAAGTACCGGGAGATGGGCATCGGCTACGTGGCCTCACCCCAAAGCCCCCACAAACACTACTGGGTGCTGGAACTGGCCAGCCGATAGGCGCCCGTTGCGGCGGCTTGCCACCGATCATCCCGGCCCCCCGCCCGGTCGCCCCTCACGGATCACGGTCTCTTTCGTCGGGCCAGGGCCACCACCGCCAGACCGGGAGCCAGCAGGACGACCCCCGAGGGCAGCGGCACCGGAGCGGGAGGTTCCGGCTCACCACCGTCCGTCCCTCCCCCTCTTTCCTCGATGATCACGACCCGCTCGCGGCCGCCCGGGTCCCCGGGATCCACGATGGTGAAGGTGGGAGGCACCACTTGGCGCACCGTGGGCACAACAGCCGCCTGGGAAGAAGGAGGCTCCTCGGGAGCGGTGGGCTCCGCCGGGGCCTCCCCTTCGGCTCCCAAAACCACCGGCTGGGTGTATTCGATGAAGGTGGTCTGGACGTCTTCAAACGGTTCGCAGATGACGGCCAGGATTTCCCCCGGGCCCGGAATGTAGGCAGCGCCGTTTCGCCGGGCCGCTTCCACCATCTTTCGGGCGGCGGGCGTGAGTCCGCGGGTACGGCCGTCCACCAGGTGCCAGATGGCGGCCTGCACCTCCTTGGGGGTTCCCGCCTTGTGGTTTACAAGGTAGTTGATTTCATTCCAGGAGAGCCGAGCCAGATGCCCCGGAAGCAGCGGATCGACGCTGGAATAGAGGCGCACCCGGGTGGTGGTGTTCTTGGGAATGTCCAATTGCCGGTCCACGCACCAACCGTCGTACCCCATATCGTTTTGAACCGCCATGCCTTCCGGGATATCCGAAAAGATCATCTGAAAGCGGCTGCGCGGACCGGGATACCGGAGGAACATGGTGACCGGGTCTGTGGGAAGGGTTAGCTGGGGTGTGGATTGGGCGGACACATGGGCCGGCCATTCAGCGTCGGCCGCCTCGGTTGCCGTCGCGGAGGCATCCTGCGGCACCGCGGTCGCTCCAATCCCCAGCGCCATCGCCAAGATGAGGATCCCTTCGATCATCCGCAGTTTGCCTCCGACAGCCTGCATCGCTCCACCCTTCCCGCCCCGGCCGCTTGGGCGCCCGGATCACTTCCTTGGGCGCCCACCCCGACCACGAAGCCCCAGCAGGCCCAGCACGCCCGATCCCAGCAACAAGGCCGTCGGCGGGATGGGGACGGCGGCCACTTTGGCAGATCCTCCATCAGCTATCCCCTGTATATGGGCCGCTGAGTAGACACCCTGTTCATTGGCAACCAGAAAATCCGTGGGAGACAAGGATCCATCGTCGAGGTAAAAGAAGATTTGCGCGGTGTCTCCAGCTCCAAAGCGTTTACTAGGTTTGTTCGGCCAAGTGAGTTTCAGGTCAAACGTTCCAAATTTGTTCTCGGGAGGGAACTTAAAATTACCCATGTTCACCTCGGGCACATTTTCTGTTCCTGTATCCCAATGCAGTTTATCAACGTCCCCATTGAAGTTGAAAAACCACCCGTTGGGACTGTTGCCATTACCATTGCCATTACCATTTTGGCCGCCCACAAACTCGCCAGACTCAAGGTTGTTCAAAAGCTTCAGCAAAACGCCGCTCTGACCACTATCATTCGTGCCGCTCTTAAAAGTTGCTGTGAGCCAAGGCCCTTGTCCCCCAGGGGAAGTGTCGCCGGGATTGAGATAATCCAGCTGGATCACCACCTCGTCCGTGCTGGCCTGGACCTGGGAATGTCCGACAAGGACAACCAGGGCCGCCACAAGGAGTAGAGAAAAAAAGATTCGATTCATATTGAGACCTCTGTTCAGATGGGCATGATTTCGGTTCTTGAACTTTCTCTTCAAATTGAACCTAGGCATTCCCGGGAGGTATATACAGGCCGTTTTTGTGGAGGACAAACGGTAGCCCTTTCTATCCGTTAATATGGAATATCCTGTTTTTATAATATGTTGCATGCATCTTGCTTGCCTTCTTCCCGCCCAAAGATCCAGTGTTTTTTCGCCTTGGCGGAACCAGAACCGCACTTTTTTGAAGGATCCGCCCTTCGGGATCGGCCCGCCCGATAAAAGGCGGGCCGCGGGGCGAAGCCGGATGGTTCGCGAGCTTTTCAGAAAACACTGGGGATGGCCGCTTTGGTCGAAAAAAAGGATTAAAGATTTTGCCCGAAATGCCGATTGGGAAGTTGGGACGTTTGTGAGCGGAAGCCTCCTCGCGAGCGCTTCCCAGATGGCTATCGCCTGAAAAAGGCACACCACGCGAAAGCGTGGGCCGCAAAGCCACCGGCCTAAGTTGCCACAAGGCGATACGGCAGCGGGGCTGCCAGCCCGGCCGATGCCGCCTCGATCACCTTGACCTGGGATCCCGGCCCGAGCCTGGTGGGATTCCTGGCTATGCAACGGCCGTAATACGAGGACGGAAAAGGAGCCACCATCTCATTGCATATAGTGGCCTTTTTCTCCATATCGGGTATGTGCAGCGGTATTCCCCTACCGCCGCACATCCACCTTGACGTTGGAACACCGTTTCGACGATACGTACTAAAATACGGAGCACTGCAGACAGGAATGACAACCGACCATGACCCTTGCCGAATCCCAAGACTTCGCACCACCGCGCGTTCTGTTCATCGATCCAGACCCGAAGGCCCATGAGGACTTGCTGGCGGCAGCTCTCCCGGCGGAGTTCTATCACACCCCGGAACCCGTGCCGCCTCGTGAGAATCCCACGTCTTTTCACTTGGTGGTGGTGGCGGAAGATTTTTTGGATTCGCAGGCGATCCGCCATTGGATCCAGCGATCCCTGCACCCGTACCGGCACGTCCTGGTGGGGCTTTCCAGGGAGCCGTCGGGATCGCCCAATCTGCCCCGTTGGGCCCAGGGCTACCTGGAACGGCCCTACAGGCCGGACCAGATTCATCGGCATCTTCTGGAGGTCCTGTGCCAGGAACCGGACGGGCTGACCCGCCGGCTGAAACAAGACGTTCTGAGCACGAAGAAAGAAAGCCTGGAACGAGGCCACCGGAAGCTGGAATCCCTGCACGACAGGCTCTTGGAAGGGCAAAGGGCGCTGCAGATCCTGGCCCAACGCAGACTGGAGGAGCGGCGGGAAGCCTTGGAACACGTGCGGCGCGTGGCGGGAAATCGGCTGATCCCTCTGCTGCGAGATATGCAACAGGATCCCGACGCGTCGGAAGCCGCCGTGGAGCTGGAACAGCTGATGCGTTGCGTCCTCCGCGGCCTGGAAGCCTCCGAAAGCGTGGAAGGACGCGCCATCCACGTCCTCAGTCCCGTGGAACTTCGCGTGGCGGTACTCATCCGCCTGGGCCTGAATGGAAGGGATATCGCCAGACGCCTGGGCGTGTCCATGGGCACCGTGCAGACACACCGAAAAAACATCCGTAAGAAACTGGGCATCCATGGCCGCCACTACAGCCTGCGCCATTGCCTGTTGGGCGGATCGCGTCCCGGGAGGCCAAGCCGGTGAGTCCAACCAGGCGGCGGCAAGGGGGCGAGCACTGGAAGGCAATTGGAACTTGAACACGGACCGGCTGGCATTTATATTCTTTTCGTTTGTTTTCAATCCGAAGACTGGCGAAACCCACAACAGAAAAGGGCAATAAGTACGAGGAGGACGGGGAATGGGCGGCACGGCATGGCGCGAAACCCTTTTTCGACTGGCTTTGGAGGAACCGGATCTGGAGGATTACACCGGACTGACAAAGAGGGTTACGACCCATGTGGCCCTTTTGTTCCAGCCGGAAGAGATTGTGCTGAGAAAACCGGATATGAGCCTCTACGGGCGGGACGTGCACCAAAAACTACTGAAAGAAGACAAAACCCAACCCAAGTCGTACGAAGACTACCTCATCCGGGAAGCGCGCCATATACTGCCCCGGGTCATCGAAGAAAAACACATGACCCGATGGCTCTTTCCCCTCCTGGACCCCGACGGCGTCATGATGTACCTGGAACTGGCCTGGTGCCTGGCCGCGGGCACCAAGCGATTCCACAGGGACGAGATGGTTCGCTTCAACCGCGCCCTGGCCGAATACTTCATCCGCCGGGCCCTGCGGCTGCGCACCTTGGAGCGCCAACGCATCGTTCAGGAAGCCTTGGAACATCTGCCCTTGGGCGTGGCCGTTGTGGCGTCCGACCGGCGCATTCACTACGCCAACCCGGCGCTCCTGACCTATGTGAAGGCGGACCGTGCAGCCGTGGTCGACCGCCCCTGCAACGAAGCCATCGGCTGCCGAAACGAGCCCCCACCGGACTGCCCTCTTGTGCAGGACGGGATCCAGACCTGCTCGTACCTGAAGACCCGTGACGGCCAACCCGCCCGTTTCTTCCGTGTGAGTACCAAACACAATGGCAAGGCGGTGTTGGTTCTCCCTGCATATCAGCCGGCCCGCCACGGAGATCCGCGCCATGCCCGCTTGGGAGCCGGAGCGGACCCCGTAAACACCGAGAATCGATCGAGACATGAAATCAACTGACACACGGCCCCTGGCGCTTGCCGAAGGAAGAACGCCCAGCGTGGTGGTCATCGACGACGAAGGCATGCTCCGGGCCACCCTGACGGAGCTTCTGGCCTCGTGGGGCATGGAAGCCGAAAGCTTCGACACCCCGGCGCAGTTCCTGGCCTGGGGGGCTCCGCCCTCCGCGTGCCAGGTGATCCTTTTGGACATCTACTTTCCCAACGACAATGGCCTGACCGCCCTACCCAAGATCAAGGATCGGTTTCCCGACGCCAAGGTGATCATGGTGACGGGAGCCGGCGACAAGCAAAGCGCCATCCAGGCCCTGAAGCTGGGCGCCTTTGACTACCTGGAAAAGCCCTTCCAGGCCGAGGACCTGAAGCACGCGATCACCAAGGCCCTGGACGCCCGGCGCAGGGAGCAGGAGGTGATCCAGCTCCTGGGCCAACTGCGCGAAAGCGAAAAGCAACTCCTGGAGCAGAACCGCCGCCTGAAACAGCTCAACGAGCAGCTGCTCAACACCAACAAGGCCATGGCCGTCCTGGCGCGCAACCTTTCCGTGGAACGGGAAGAGACCCAACGGCGCCTCGCTCTGCAGCTTCGCAGCATCGTCCTGCCCATCGTGGAACGCATGGCCCTGGACGCCCGTTTGCGGCCCAAGATGGAGCAGCTGGAAAACGCCTTGAATGAGATGATCCAGGAGCTGGCATCCGGCGAGACCATGGACGGGCGGATCGTGGGATCCCTTACGCAAACGGAATTGCGGGTCGCATCCTTCATTCGAAGCGGCCTGACCACGGAAGAGATCGCCCGGCAGATGAACGTGTCCCTGAGCACCGTGAAGACCCACCGGCGAAACATCCGGAAAAAGCTGGGCATTACCGACCCGAAAGCGGACCTGAGAGCCCACCTGGCCGTCCACTCACCCGGGAGCCCCCCTTCCGCGGATCCATCCAGGCACGCCTAAGCGCCTGTCCGAGAACGCCCAGGTCGCTCCCTGCGGGCCCGTGCTGCCAGCTTGGCCTTGCGCGCGCAGCGATGGGTTCCGAACCCGCCCCCACGAGGCTGTCCGACTCTTAAAGAGCCCCTGGGCACAGTAAAATTTCAACCTGTCAGAAACCAAAAAAAACGGAAAGGCCGTTGGCGGATCAGGCTCCCAGAGGCGGCATGGCCCCCACCCGCACCGATCAGGCCCGGTGAGATTCCAGGAATTCGTGGACAAAGCGCAGCTGGTGGTCCGGTAGATCCAGGAATTGCAAGCCAATGCGCCGACACCGGATATTCCTTTGGCTCAACGGCGATTCCCCCCTGTCGTAGACCACCCGGCAGCGCACCTTTGGGATCATCCGGTCGGTATCATCGGTGAAAAGGTCCACTGTCACCGTGTTTGCCTCGAGAGGCCCCAGGTCCGATGCGTAGGCCAAGCCGACGCCCCCCCTTCCGGCGTCCACGACCCGCCCCACCCGCAAGAAATCGGGTCGTATGGCAGCAAAGACGCCTTCCTTCAGAGGAAACCGCCGCTGTCTTCGTCTGTCTCGCTCCCCGCGGTCCATTCCCGCCCCCTTCCTGTTCACTGCCTTAGATTATCCTTACCCACGTCCGAGATCCAGGGGCAAGGATGATTTGGACCGCCGTTCAGGGTGCAATCGCTCCCCATTTCCCAGATATACACTGTGAATTGGATGCCTTGGCCCTGCGCTGTCGCGGGGACGCCGCGCCAGTCCTTCCGGTCCAGGCAGCCCCGCACGGAGCCTTCTCCCGGTGTTTCCTGGGGCCTCATGGACCGGAAGCTCGTTCGATCGCCCTTCCAAGCGATTTCAGGTCCTTTCCAATGCCTTTCACCGTATTGCAGGCCGTCAGGGATCCTGCCGCCAGCATCAGAGCCACACACCAGACCAACCATCGTTTCATTGCGCCTTCCTCCTGCGAACCTTCGTGTTTTGCCGCATTCTCAAGCACCTTCGCCCCAGGAGATTGTCTGGGAACGCCCGGATTGCTCCCTGTGGACCCTCGGCCTGGCCAGGCCGGCCTTGGGCGGGTTCCGAACCCGCCCCCACAAAGCGCAAAAAACATCTCATAGCACCGTTGAATTGCATTTGTCAGAAAGGCCAAAAAGGCCAAGAGACCATCGTCAGCCGGACCCCTAGAGCTACCAGCCCCAAAGGATTTGTCAAGGTGCCCGTTTTGGGATACACGGGCATGGCAGGACGCAGGAACAAAGAAGGATGAAAATGATGGCCAGTGGGAAGTGAAAGCCACCCTTATCACTCCCCACGGCCCCAACGGATCTGGAGACGGCAAGCCATGGACTACAAGGTGGTGATTGTGGGCGCAGGGCCGGCGGGCATCTTTGCGGCCCTCACCCTGGCCGAAGCGGGCGTGGGCCCGGTGCTTCTGGTGGAACAGGGAAAGGATCTGGACGACCGGAAAAAGAGGGCCCAGGATGTGCTCTGCGGCTGGGGAGGGGCGGGCGCTTTCAGCGACGGCAAGCTCACCCTGTCGCCGGAAGTGGGCGGTTTTCTGGGCGACTTTGTGGGTACCGCCGCCCTTCAGGATCTGCTCCTGGAAGCGGATCGCCTCTACGTGCGCTTCGGTGCTCCGGACCGCCTCTACGGGGAGATGACCCCGCAGATGGAAGCCCTTTCCGATCGCGCACGCCTGGCGGACCTGGAGCTCATCCCCATGAAGATCCGCCATATCGGCACGGACAATTGCCTCATCGTGCTGGACCGATTGAAGCGATTCCTGGAAAAGGAGGTGGAAATCCGCACCCAGTGCCGTGCGGTGAAAATCTTCGCCGAAGAGGGCGCCGTGCGGGCCGTGGAACTTTCCACGGGCCAGGTGGTGCGCACCCAGTACGTCATTGCCGCCCCGGGGCGATCGGGAGCCCCGTGGATGAAGGAACAGGCCCAGGCCCTGGGACTCGCCAGCCAGGCAAGCCCTGTGGACATCGGCGTTCGGGTGGAACTTCCCGCCGTGGTCTTCAAGGACATCACGGACATCAGCTACGAATCCAAACTCATCTACTACTCCAAGACCTTCGACGACAAGGTGCGCACCTTCTGCATGAACCCGTACGGCGAGGTGGTCCAGGAAAGCAATGGCGACATGCTCACCGTCAACGGGCACAGCTATGCGGAAAAGAAGACCTCTAACACCAACTTCGCCCTGCTGGTGAGCAGCGCCTTCACCGAGCCCTTCGACGATCCCATCGCCTACGGCCGCTACATCGCCCGGCTCGCCAACCTGCTGGGTAAGGGCGTCATCGTCCAGCGCCTGGGCGACCTCATGGCCGGCCGCCGCAGCACCCCCAAACGCATCGCCCGCTGCCTCACCCGGCCCACTCTGCGCCGGGCCGTCCCCGGCGATCTGAGCTATGTTTTTCCTTACCGGCACCTGCTGGGCATCGTGGAGATGCTCCAGGCCCTGGACAAGATTGCTCCGGGAACCGCCTCGCGCCACACGCTCCTCTACGGCGTGGAAGTGAAATTCTATTCCAACCGCATCCAGGTATCGCCGGAGCTGGAAACCCAAGTGACCAACCTCTTTGCCGTGGGCGATGGCGCCGGCATTACCCGCGGACTTCTGCAGGCGTCCGTGAGCGGTATGCTGGCGGCCCTGGCCGTCGTGAGTCGTGAGTCGTGAGTCGTGAGTCGTGAATCGTGGAATCGCCCGCAAACCCAGGGCGGAACACGGTGACGGAAGGGGTTCGGCCTTCAGGCATCCAAACGGCGAAGACCGTTGGTTTCCAACGGGGTCCCACGCCTGCGGTGAGGAACGGCCGGTGGGTCCAAGGGGATCGATGGTAAACCGAGAACAGAAAAACCCCGAACCGACGTGGATCGCCCCTGGGCAAAAAGCCCTTGCGATGGGCCGCAGGGTATGCTAAGCAAAGCAATTCGTCGGGAGTGAATCGCGCGATGCGAGAAAATATAGATTATTCAGTTGGTTAGCGAAAAGACCGCGGAAAGGAACACAACCATGAGCCGAAAATGCGAATTCTGTGGAAAGACGCCTCATGTGGGCCATAACGTGAGCCATGCCAACAACAAGACCAAGCGCACCTGGTATCCCAACCTGCAGCGGGTCCGCCATGTGAGCCAGGACGGCACGGTGCGTCGTGTCCGTGTCTGCACGCGCTGCATCCGCTCCGGCCTGGTGGTGAAGCCGGCCTGAGTTCGCACCGCTTGGGCGAGACCAGAGATTTTTCCAGCCCCTTTCGGACCGGAACCTCCGGATCCAAAGGGGCTTTTTCTTGGGCTCTTGGGCTTCTGTTTTCGGTTTCTCTGGACTGGGGCGGCACCACCCATTGTCCAGGACCGACCGCAACGGGCGCCTCTGGCTTTGGAGCTCATGCCCATGGCAGGGGGCATCAGCGTAAGGCCATACCCCCCCGATCCCCTTTGGCGCCCCGGTCATGACGCCTGATATCCCGGCCCTTTTTCAGCCGTCACGGCTTCGGATCACCTGGAAGACGCTGCTTTCGTTCTTCAAGGCGGTGATGACCCGGTTCAGGTGTTCGCTGTCGCGCACTTCGATGCTGAGCCGGCATTGGGCCAGCCCGTTGGCGGTTCGACTGATCTGGACGTCGTTCACCGGCGCATCCATCTGGCCCAGCACGTTGCTGAGAAGCCCGAAGGTGGCCCGGTCGCCGTCGTAAACCACCTTGATGTCCACCGGATAGGTTTGGGCCTCCCCGGTGTCCCACTGCACGTCGATGCGCCGGTCGTCGCCTTCCTGGCCCGCGTTCTTGCACGATCGGCGATGGATGGTCACGCCCCGGCCGCGGGTGACATAGCCCACGATGGGCTCCCCGGGCAGCGGATTGCAGCACTTGGCCATGCGAAAGAGCACATCGTCCACGCCCTGGACCCGAATGCCCTCGTCCGGCTTGGACGGCTTCCGGCGTTCCGGCAGGCGCTCTTCTTCGGCCGGTTCTTCTGCTTCCGGCAGGGGCAGGCGGCCGATGAGCTGCACGGGAGAGACCTTCTTGTAGCCCACGCTGGCCAGCAGGTCTTCCACGGACTGCAGGGAGAATTGGCGGGCCACCTCGGCCAGTTCCGGCGAATTGATGTAATGGTTGAAGTTCAGGCCCCGTTTCTTGAATTCCCGCTCGCACATCTCCCGGCCCATGGCGATGGACCGATCCCGTTCCTCGGCCTTGATCCAATGGCGGATGCGGCTCCGGGCCTTGCTCGTCTTGACGAAGTTGAGCCAGTCCTTGCTGGGCTTGTGCTTGGCGGCGGTGATGATCTCCACACTGTCGCCGTTTTGCAGCTCGGTGCGCAGTGGAACGATCTTGCCGTTCACCCGGGCGCCCACGCACCGGTGGCCCACTTCGGAATGGATGGCGTAGGCGAAGTCGATGGGTGTGGATCCCCGGGGCAACACCTTGATGTCCCCCTGGGGCGAGAAGACGTACACCTCGTCGGGATAGAGATCCAGTTCCAGGCCCTCGAAGAAGCTCTTGGGATCCCGCCAGCCCCGTTCCGGCTCCAGCAGCTGACGCAGCCACGAAAACCGCTCCGTCTCCTGGCTGTCCACGCCTTCCAGCACCCGGCCTTCCTTGTAGAGCCAATGGGCGGCGATGCCTTCATTGGCCACCCGGTCCATCTCCTCCGTTCGGATCTGCACCTCCATGCGTTCCCCGTGGGGGCCCACCACCGTGGTATGCAGCGACTGGTACATGTTGGGCTTGGGCTTGGCGATGTAGTCCTTGTAACGACCGGGAACGGGTTCCCAGGTGGCGTGCACCACGGCCAGGGTCTCGTAGCAGGCGGGAACTGTATCCACGATGATCCGGAAAGCGATGAGATCGTAGATGCGGTCCAGCTCCAGGTTCTGGCTGACCATCTTTTTGTAGATGCTGTAGAGGTGCTTGGAGCGCCCCAGGATTCTTCCCGAGAGCCCGTTTTCTCGGAGCTTTTCAGCCAGGATGCCGCGCACCTCCTCGATGTAGCCGCGGCGCTCCTCCTGGGTCCTGGCCATCTGGCTCTGGAGGCGCGCAAACTCCTCCGGATACAGCTCCCGAAAGCTCTGGTCCTCCAGTTCCACCTTCATCCAGTCGATGCCCAGACGACTGGCCAGGGGCGCGAAGATCTCCAGGGCCTCCCGCGCGATGGTCTTCCGCTTCGCTTCCGAAAAGCGCTCCAGCACCCGCACGTCGTGGAGGATGTCGCCCAGGCGGATGAGGATCACGCGCACGTCCCGGGTCATGGCCAGGATCATCTTGCGTAGCACTTCCGCCTGCTTTTCCTTGCCCTCTTCCAGCCGGAACCGGGAGATCTTCTGGACCCCGGAGACGATGTGGGCCACCTTCTGTCCAAAGAGCTCCCGCAGGGTCTCCTCGTCCGCCCTGTGGTCATCCAGGCAGTCGTGCAAGAAAGCCGAGGCGATGGTCTGATCGTCCATGTGGAGCCGCGCCATGAGCCCGGCCACCTCCAGATGGTGCTCCAGGTAGGGTTCCCGGGCCAGGCGGGCCGCGCCCTCATGCGTCTTGGCACAAAAGGCGTAAGCCCTGCGAAGAAGCTCCACGTCCGCTTCGGGAAAATAGCCCAAGACCTGATCCTCGATCTGGAAGTATTCCACAGCACCTTCCCTTCCCGGCCTCATGCCCGAGGCAGGCACTCCCCCGTCATGGCCTCGATCTCCGCCAACAGCACCTCCAACAGCCCTTCCTGGGGCAGTTTTCGGACCCGGCATCCCTTCTTGAAGAGAATGCCGGTCCCACGGCCCCCAGCGATTCCCACGTCCGCCTCCCGGGCTTCTCCGGGGCCGTTCACCACGCACCCCATGATGGCCACCTTCAATGGCGTGGCCACGCCGCGCACCAGCCTTTCCACCTGCTGGGTCAGGGGAATCAGGTCCCATTCCGTGCGGCCGCAGGTGGGACAACTGATGATCTCCACGCCACGCCGGCGAAGGCCCAGGGCCCGCAGGATGCCGTAGGCGATGGGCATCTCCTCCTCGGGTTCCCCCGTGACCGACACCCGGATGGTGTCGCCGATTCCTTCGGCCAGAAGCAGACCGATGCCCAGTGCCGACTTGATGGCCCCCTGCACGGGCGTTCCCGCTTCGGTCACCCCCAGGTGCAGCGGCACGTCGGTCCTTTCCGCCAGGAGACGGTAGGCGGAAAGGGTGGTGAGCACATCGGAAGATTTCAACGACACCTTGATGAGCTCAAAGCCCTGGTCCTGGAGCAGCGCCATGTGGCGCAGCGCGCTTTCCACCATGGCCTCCGCCGTGGGCCCTCCGTAACGGGCCAGCAGATCCTTTTCCAGCGATCCGCTGTTGACCCCGATCCGGATGGGAACCTCCCGCGCCTTGGCCTCCTGGGCCACCCGGCGGACCTTGTCTGCCCCTCCGATGTTGCCGGGGTTGAGCCGCAGGCCGTCCACTCCGGCCCGCAACGCCCCCAGGGCCAGCCGATAATCGAAATGGATGTCCGCCACCAAGGGCACCGACACGGAAGCCTTGATCTGGGCCAGGCGCTCCACGGCTTCCCGGTCGGGAACGGCCACGCGCACCAGCTCGCACCCCGCCCGCTCCAGGCGCTGGATCTGGGCGATGGTGGCCCCGGCATCCCGGGTGTCCGTATTGGTCATGGATTGCACAACGATGGGAGCGCCGTCTCCGATGGGAACGGATCCGATGTGGAGGCGGCGGGTGGGCCTTCGAGGCTTGAGCAATGTCAACGGGACCTCCTGGTTTTTTGCCGAAATTCTAGCCACCCCGCAACGGATCAGCAAGCACATTTGCCGCCCCTAACATTGCGGGAATGCCAGACTTCTGTTATCAAAAGCTCAATTGACCGATTCTCGCAACCCACACCCCCTGTTTCCTTTTTCCCTTGCGGGAAGGGAGGCAGGCGAGGGGGAAGGTGAGCGCCCAGCCGCCGCGGGCGCCCCCCCAGCTTACGCCTTAGGATTGGCGTGTTGCGACCCAAGATGAAGGATTCGTCGCATGTACCTTGATTTTTTCGGCCTCCGGGCTGAGCCCTTCCACATCACACCGGATCCCGATTTCCTCTACCTGAGCCCCAGTCACAAGGAGGCCCTGGCCGCCATCGTCTATGGGGTGGAACAGCGCAAAGGATTCATCACCATCACCGGAGAAGTGGGCCTGGGAAAAACCACCATCGTCCGCACCTACCTGGAACGCTACGACCCGGAAAAGATCAAGACGGTACTGGTCTTCAACGCCAACGTCTCCTTCGATGGACTGCTCAAGACCATCTACCGGGAACTGGGCATGGAGCCCCCGGACGGGGACACCCACGAGCTGGTGCACCACCTGCACCTGGAGCTCATCCGCCAATACCAGGAAGGCTGGAATGTGGTGCTCATCATCGACGAAGCCCAGAACATGCCGGTAGAAACGCTGGAAAACCTTCGCATGCTCTCCAACCTGGAAAGCACCAAGGACAAGCTGATCCAGATCATCCTCATCGGCCAGCCGGAACTGGAACGGACCCTCAACCTCCACCAGCTGCGCCAGCTCAAGCAGCGCATCGTCATCCGAACCAAGCTGAAGCCCCTGACCCGCCAGGAAAGCCTGGACTATATCCGGCATCGGCTCTCCCTGGTCCAGGTGCACAAGAAAACGATCTTCACCGACTCGGCCCTCAAACGGATCGTGAAGGAGGCGGCCGGGATTCCCCGCCGCATCAACATCATCTGCGACAACGCCCTCATCACGGGCTTCGGCTACGGCCGGAAGACCATCACCCCGGGGATCATCCGGGAAGTGGTGGACGACCTGGAGGGGCGCGTCCACAAGAGACGCTCCTGGAAATGGGTGACGGCGGTGCTGGCCTGCGCCCTGGTGGCGGGGGCGGCCTATCTTTGGTACACGGGCGGCCAGGAGAGGATCCTGGGCTGGGCCAGGGACCGACTGCCCGCCCTCTTTTCCGGGATGGAAGCCCAGGACCCCGCCCAAGCGCGGCCGGCCCCTTCGAAGCCCCCTTCCGCCGCTGAGGCCCCTCCCCCGCCGGCACCTTCCAAAAGGACCGATCCTTCAACGCGCCAGCGCATTTTGAAGCCCCTGCCCATTCCCGAATCCCTGGTGCCCCTGGAAGAGCCGGCTTGGACGGAAGGGCCTGCCGCAAAAGATGTCCCGGCGCCTCCGCCCCGGGAAGAAAAGCCCTTCCGATCCCCCGCACTTTTGGAACGGAACGCCCAGACCCGCGTCGTTTCCACCCCCAGCGTCCTCCCTCCGCCCCCGCCGTCCGTGGAAATCATTCGATTGGAAGGCACTCGGTCGGCGTCGCCCCAGGGACCCCGGCTGAAAACCCGGTGATGCTTTCCGCAATCGAAAGACCTCCCGTTGCGATCCCCGGCCATCCGGTGGAAACGGCACCAGGGGCGGGTTCCGACCCCGCCCCTGCGAGACTGCCTGAGAACCCCAAAAGCACCCCAAGGTACGGTGGAATTTCAACCCGTTGGAAATCCACCAAAAAGCCGAAAGGCCGTACGAGACCTGACAGAGACGGCGCCGGATTCAGCGATTTCAAGTGTCCAATTCTCTCTTTTCCGTTCTCAGCTCGCGGACATCGGTTTTCGGGTCGGGAATAGCCACCCCTCTCCACTCCCGACTCACCACTCACCACTCACCACATGCCGTTCTTTTGCTTCACGGTCCCCCTTGCCTGGAAGACCACTTGCCTTTTTCCATGACCTGTGACAGGTAGTTTCCAGGTTGATATGAGAGAGCCCAAGGAGATCAAGCCGAGAGAGGTGCCACATGCGCGAGTACACCATTCGACCGCTGGTAGTGGGAGCCAACGAAACGGACCAGGGCATCATGACCTATCTCAAGGACTACGGCAAACGGATCTGGATTCCCATCTACGTCTTCGTGATCCAGGAAGGGGATGAAACGATCCTGGTGGATACGGGCTTGGAGGAGTTCATGGTGCCCGATCATGTGGGGGAAACCTACAACCTGGACATTCTGGAATTCGAGGACGCCCTGGCCTCGGTGGGGCTGCGTCCCGAAGATGTGGACGTGATCCTCCACACCCATCTGCACAACGATCATTGTGAAAACGATGCCAAGTGTCCCAACGCCACCATCGTCGTGCAGGAAGAGGAATACGCCTTTTTCCGGAATCCCCATCCCCTGGACCACCGGTACTACCCGGACCTGCTGGACGGTCTGAAGGTGGAGACGGTTCGCGGGGACGTGGCGTTCCGAGACGGGATCGACCTCATCTTCACGCCCGGCCATACGCCGGGGGGACAATCGGTGGCGGTGAACACCTCGGCGGGCCGAGCCATCATCACGGGCTTTTGTTGCAACCACAAGAACTTCCCCGCCACGGGCCCCGCCATCACACCGGGCGTCCACACGGATGCCCTGGCGGCCTACGACAGCATCCAGAAGATTCGCCAGATGGCCGACATCCTCATCCCCCTGCACGACCTGCGCGTCGGTGCCATGAAGTCGATCCCCGGGTAACGGGAAACGGGCACGGACGGACACCGGAGTGGGAACGGCCATGGGGGTTGCCCGGAACGAGAAAAACCCCTAGAGTGCCTGTCCGAAAATGCCCAGAGCTCCCTGTGGGCCCGTGCGGTCGGCCTGGCCAGGCCGCCATGGGGGCGGGTTCCGAACCCGCCCCGACAAAGCTCAAGCAACATCACATGGCCCGGTTGAATTGCATTTGTCAGAAAGGCCAAGGGACCATTGTCAGACAAGCTCCTAAGAGTGCCTGCGCGGGTGGATTCAAAAGGAGACGGGCGGAAGACGACCCATGGAGCGAATCCGCCACGACAAGGCATGCAAGGCGGCTTTCGGAACCTGGGAACAGGGGGGCGGAGGAGACCCGCCCCCTCAGCTTGCCGTGGCGGAAGGCACAGCGTCACGGAGATGCGCGAGGTTTTTCGATACCCATGGACAAGGATGAACGATTCGATGCCGATAAGGCGGCGTCCCAGGCGGGACAGGGGCGCAAGGGGCCGCGCCGGCGCCGGCACCCCGAACGCTACGTCTGCTCCACGTGCGGAACGGAACAGCCCTTTTGCTGGACCTGCCCCTGTGGGTTCATGATCTGTTCCGACTGCATGGAAGAGAATTTGTGGGGCATGACCTGCAACGGCATCACCTGGACCTGCCCCGATTGCGGAGCCATCCGGGGCTTCGGCAATCAGTAGGGCGGCGTCCGAACACGGGAGGCAGCTATGGCGACGACTCGGGTTGTGATCATCGGAGCGGTGGCGCTGGGGCCCAAGACGGCCTGCCGCATCAAGCGTCTTCGCCCCGATTTTCACGTGACCATGGTGGACCAGGACGAATACATCTCCTACGGAGGCTGCGGCATTCCCTACTACATCTCGGGGGATGTGAGCGATGTGAGTGAGCTCATGAGCACCAGCTTCCACATGCTCCGCAATCCCCAGTTCTTCGAAAAGGCCAAGGGGGTGAAGGTTCTCACCCGCACTCGGGCCGAATCCATCGACCGCAAGGCCAAGACGGTCCGCATCCGGGACCTGAACACCGGCCAGGAAGACGACCTCCCCTACGATTACCTGGTGCTGGCCACGGGCAGTGTGGCCAACCGGCCGCCCATCCCCGGCCTGGATCATCCCCGGGTGACGAGCGTGAGCAACCTTCATGAGGCCGTGGCGGTCAAGGAAAAGATCGCCCAGGGGGAAGTGGACAAGGCGGTGATCGTGGGTGCCGGGGCCATTGGCTGCGAGATGGCCGAGGCCTTGAGCGACCTGTGGGGGGTGGAGACCGCCCTGGTGGAGATCGCTCCCCAGGTACTTCCCGGCGTGCTGGATACGTCCCTGGCGCGCATGGTGCGCAAGCACTTGGAAGAACACGACGTGGCGGTTCACCTGGGCGAGACGGTCCGGGAAGTGGCGGCCCCCGCCGAGGGCGACGGGCCCCTGGTGGTGCGCACGGACCACCGCGAACTGGAAGCGGACCTGGTGATCACCGCCGTGGGGGTGCGCCCCAGCGGAGAGTTGGCCCGAAACGCCGGCCTGGCCGTATCGCCCCGGGGCGGGATCCTGGTCAATCAGCGGCTCCAAACGTCGGATCCCTTTATTTACGCCGGAGGCGACTGCATCGAGGTGATGCACCAGATCACGGGCCGGCACTTCCACTTCCCCCAGGGATCCCTGGCCAACCGCCAGGGGCGGGTCATCGGCACCAACATCTGCGGCGGCTCCGCCCGTTTTCCCGGATCGGTGGGCACCTTCGCCGTCAAGATCTTCGATTTGGCCGTGGCCACGGCGGGCCTCACCCGAAAGGCCGCCCGGGAGGAAGGCTTCGATCCGCTCTTCGTGCTGCTGGTCCAGGCGGATCGGGCCCATTTCTATCCCACCCAGGACCTCATGTACCTGGCCGCCGTGGTGGACCGGCGGACCCGGCGCGTGCTGGGTATCCAAGGCGTGAGCCACAACGGGGACGCCCTGGTGGGGCGGGTCAACGCCGTGGCGGCCATCATGGCCGCTCGGGGCACCGTGGAGGACCTGTCCAATCTGGAAGTGGCCTACTCGCCTCCCTTTGCATCGGCCATGGACATCGTCAACGCGCTGGGGAATACGGCGGAAAACACTTTGGACGGCCTCAACCGCCCCCTGGATCCGGAAGTGTTCGAAGACCTTTTCTTCCACGGTCAGGACGACCGCATCCTGTGCCTGGACGTGCGCGGGCCCCAGAACGCCGCTCCCTTCGTGGCCCGCTTCGGCGACCGGTGGATCAACATCCCCCAGGAAACCTTGGAAGAGCGCCTGGACCAGGTTCCCCGGGACAAGCAGCTGGTACTGATCTGCAACAGCGGCGTGCGTTCCTACGAGGCCCTCCTGCAGCTGCGAAAGGCCGGAATCACCAACGCGCTGAACCTGCAGGGCGGCGTGGCGGCCATCAAGAAATCGGGCATCGTCGATTTAAGTGGTGAATGACCGCCCGAGAACCGAAAACCGAGAACCACCCCCGATGATCGATACCCGCAGAACACCGGTGGCCCTTTTCTGGGACCAGTCCCTGGTCTGGGGCCTTCTTTTCGTGGACACCTTTCGGTGCCTGGACGTTCCCTTTCGGCTCGTGACGGCGTCCCAGATCCGCCGGGGAATCCTGGAGCGTTTTTCCGTCCTGGTGGTTCCCGGCGGATGGGCGACCCACAAGGCCCAGGCCCTGGACCGGGAAGGCCGGGAGGCCGTCCGGCGGTTCGTGGAAGGGGGGGGTGCGTACTTGGGAATTTGCGGCGGCGCCGGTCTGGCCCTTTCCAGCCCGTCGTCCCTGGGGCTCACTTCGGTCGGCCGAAAGCCCCTGGCAGAACGCCTTCCCAACGTCAGCGGAGGGGTCTGGGTCCAGGGCCGTTCCGAGCACCCCTGCTGGCGGGATCTTCCCCCGCAGATTCCCGTCTCCATCTGGTGGCCCTCCCAATTCGCCGTCTCCGACCCGGCGTCGGTGGAGATCCTGGCCGCCTACCACGGGCCGGCCGAGGACTTCCAGGTGGCCGACCTGAGGTATGCGGACGTACAGGCCCACGAAGGCGACTGGGATGCCTGGGAAGCAGACTACGGCATCGCGCTCAACCCGAAACGGTTGCTGGGAGAACCCGCCATTGTGACAGCCCCCCTGGGCCGCGGACGGATCATCCTGTCCTATCCCCACCTGGAAACACCCGGATGTGCTTGGGGAAACCGGCTTCTTTTGAACATGCTGGAATGGGTCGCAACGGCCCGCAGCGGCGCTTGCCCGCCCGGCCCCGGGGAGCCCCCGATGGATGGGGCATCCTGGGGACCGCCGGGTGAAAGCGCCCTGGAATCCGTTCAAAGGGCCCACCAGGACGCCCAATCGCTCATCGCCTTCGGGGAACGGAATCTGCTCTGGCGTTGGCGTCGGCCTTGGCTCCTGCAGTGGCAGCGAGGGCTTCGCGGCTTGGAATACGGGTCGCTCGCCGTGTGCCTGCGATTCCTTCTGGAAGAGATGGAAAAATTGCGCGGAAAAGGCGATCCCGACCCCGCCTGGGACGGCCCGAGCCGGAAACTGGCGGAAAGGACGCACATCTTCTGCCGAAAGGCCAAGCGTCTCCTCTTGGAAGAAAGGGCGGCGGGCCAGAACCGGTCGCTTTCCAAGCTTCAGTCGGTGAACCCCACGGTGGACGGCCTGAGAAAGGAGCTCTTCGGCCGAAACATGAGCCACGAAGGCCTGAGCCGCTCTCTGTTTCAGATCCTGGACCACCTCTTGTACCGGGCCCTGGCGGGATCCGTCCTTTTCTGACCGTCACGGACCCCGCCCTATCCCTTTCCAGTTCCGGATTCGTGATGCGCCGGCCGGCCTGCGCAGGGCCCGGCCGCACCCCTCACAACCCAGCCCCAAAACCAAAGGCGCTAACGGCCCTCCGCAGGATGCGCCGGATCAGTCCAGGGGCGTCTCATCCCGACGTCACCCCGGCCGCATGGCCCGCTGGATTCCCTTGGGCACCCAGAAGCGTCTTTCGCGTGGCGGCCTTGAGCTGTTGGGTGTAGGAACCGATCAGGTCCGGCAGGGTTTTCGTTTCCAGGTTTTCCTCGATCAGCCGCTCAAAGGCGCTTCCCACCACGGCCCCGTCGGCCACTCCACAGACCGCTTCCACGTGCTCGGGCTTGGAAATCCCGAATCCAACGCAAACGGGCAGCGACGTGACCTGTTTCAGGCGCACGGCCGTGGCCTCCACCTCCGAAAGATCCAGCCCGGCGCTTCCCGTAACCCCCGTCATGGAAACGAGATAGACGAACCCGGACGCCTCCCGGGTGATCGCTTCCATGCGCGGGGTGGGTGTGGTGGGCGCCACCAGGCGGATGAGATCCAGATCTCTGCCCTTCCAGGCGTCCAGCATCTCGGGGGATTCTTCCGGAGGAAGATCCACCACCAGGACCCCGTCGGCTCCCGCGTCCACGGCCTTTTCGTAAAAAGCGTCGGGGCCCACCGCCAGGATGGGATTGTAGTAGCTGAAGATCACCACGGGCACCCGGCTGAAGCGCCGAATTTCCCGGCACAGGCCGAAAACCTTTTCCAGGGTCATGCCTTGGCCCAGCGCTCGAGCCGACGAGCGCTGGATCACCGGGCCGTCCGCCGTGGGATCCGAAAAGGGCACCCCCAGTTCCAGTACGTCCAGGCCCGCCTCACACATGGACCGGATGAGCGCCAAGGAGGTCTCCGGGTTCGGATCCCCGGCCGTCACAAACCCCACCAGCGCGCCTTCGCCCCTCTGTCTCAACTCTTTGAACACTTGCCCCAATCGACTCATGAATCCGTCCTTTTCACCTTGTCCCGTGCCTCTTGTCCCTTCACTCCCGAAAGACGATCCCCAGGTCCTTGTCGCCGCGCCCGGAAAGATTGACGATGAGAATCTGGTGCCCATCGCGCCGCGCCGCTTCCACCATGGCATGGGCCACGGCATGGGCGCTTTCCAGAGCCGGAATGATGCCTTCCAGCAGCGACAGGCGCCGGAAGGCCTCCAGGGCCTCCCGGTCGGTGACGGACACATAGGCCGCCCGGCCCGATTCCTTGAGCCAGGCATGTTCCGGGCCCACACCCGGGTAATCCAGTCCCGCCGAGATGGAATGGGCTTCGCGTATCTGGCCGTTTTCGTCTTGGAGCACGTAGGACTTGGATCCGTGGAGAACCCCCACCGAACCGGCCCCCAGGGTGGCCGCGTGCTTGCCCGTCGGAACCCCTTCACCGGCGGCTTCCACTCCGATCAGGTCCACCGGATCGTCCAGAAAGGGAAAGAAGAGGCCCATGGCGTTGCTGCCTCCCCCCACGCAGGCCACCAGTGCGTCCGGAAGGCGCCCTTCCCGTTCCAGGATCTGCCGGCGCGCCTCGTCGCCGATCACCCTCTGGAAATCGCGGACCATCTGGGGATAGGGATGGGGCCCGGCCACCGATCCGATGACGTAGAAGGTATCCCGCACGGCCCCCACCCAGTAGCGCATGGCTTCGTTCATGGCGTCCTTGAGGGTCCCCGTGCCGGAGGCCACGGGAACCACTTGGGCCCCCAGCAGTTCCATGCGGCGCACGTTGGGAGCCTGCCGGCGCACGTCTTCCGTGCCCATGAAGACCTTGCATTCCATGCCGAAAAGGGCCGCGGCGGTGGCCGTGGCCACGCCGTGCTGACCGGCGCCCGTCTCGGCGATCACCTTGCGCTTGCCCATGTACCGGGCCAACAGGACCTGTCCCAGGGTGTTGTTGATCTTGTGTGCCCCCGTATGGGTCAGGTCTTCCCGCTTGAGATAGATCCGGGCCCCGCCGCAGGCCTCGCTCAGGCGGCGGGCGTGAAAGAGCGGGGTGGGACGCCCGGCGTACTCTTCCAGGAGATCGCGGAATTCCTTCTGGAAAGATTCCGCGGTCCGGACCTCCAGGTAGGCCTCCTCCAGCTCCAACAGCGCCGGCATGAGGGTTTCGGCCACGTAACGGCCTCCGTACGGTCCGAAATGGCCCCGCACATCGGGCAGGTTCTGACCAGCCGTCTGCATCGTCATGAAAAGATCCTCCCTTGCGCCGCGGACGGTTCCATCCGCCGCACCGCGTTCACGAATTCTTCCATCTTCCGCGCATCCTTCACCCCGGGGCGCGCTTCCACCCCGGAACTCACGTCCACCGCCTGGGGGCGGGCCGCCCGCACGGCCGACTCCACATTGGCCGGATCCAGCCCTCCCGCCAGGATGAAGGGCCGGTGTTGTACGCGGCCTTTCACGGACGCCCAGTCCCAGGCAAGGGCGTTCCCGCCGGGCCGGCTTCTCCCCGCACATTCCACCAGGAACGCCGCGGGGTGGTAGCGCCTTTGATCGTCCAGGCCGGGGGCCCGATTGACGAAAAGGGCCTTGATGACTCCAAGGCCTTCCGATTTCAGGATGTCCACCTCTTCCGGAGATTCCCCGCCGTGGAGCTGCACGTGGGTGAGGCCCACCAAGCGAGCAATCTCCGCGACCCGTTCCGCGGGTTCATCCACGAAGACCCCCACCTTCGCCACCGATTCCGGAAGCTGCGCCGCCAGCTCCCGGGCCGCCTCCCCGTCCACATACCGGGGACTCTTGGCATAGAAGACGAATCCCACCGCGTCCACGCCCAACGACGCGGCGAACCGGGCGTCCTCCCGTCTCGTGATGCCGCAAATCTTGATCTCCATCCTTCGTCCCGCCTTCTGTCGTCCGCCGACCGAGACCCGAGAAATGAAAACCGGCCCCTCCCTTCATTCCTCATGGACCCGGTCGCCATTGTTTTAGATCCCTTGGCGCGTGGGGGCGGTCCCCAGCAGGCTCTGCAGGGCCCTTTCGGGATCGGGCGCCCGCACCAGGCTTGTGCCCACCAGGAAGTTGAAAATTCCCGCCTCCAAAAGCGTTTCCACGTCTTGGCGGCTGCCGATACCGCTTTCGGCCACCAGGGGCGTATGGGCCGGGAGCAGGGTCTTCAATCGGATGGACGTTTGGATATCCGTCCGGAAGGTGGCCAGATCCCGGTTGTTGACGCCCACGAGCGGAGCGTCGCAAGCCAGGGCCGTTTCCAGCTCCCGCTCGTCATGCACTTCCACCAACGCCCCCAGGCCCAGTTCCCGGCAAAGCGACAAGGCGTCGCGCAGGAAGGACGGGGAGACCGCACGAACGATCAGAAGGACGGCATCGGCTCCCATGGCCCGGGCTTCATAGATCTGGTATTCATCGATGACAAAATCCTTGCGAAGCACGGGCAGGCTCACGGCCGTCCGGGCGGATTGAAGGTCCTGCTCCGAGCCCTGGAAGAACGACCGGTCCGTCAAGACGGAAAGGGCCGCCGCACCGGCGCGCTGGTAGGCCCAGGCATGGGAGGGCGGATCCAGGTGGGAGCGGATCGTGCCCTTGGACGGCGACGCCCGCTTGATCTCGGCGATCACGTTGGCACCTGCAGGGCCCGGAGCGGACAGGCGCTCCACGAAAGGGCGCGCCGGCGGCGCCTCCTGTGCCCGGCGCTGCAGCCGGGAAAGGGGCTCCCGGCGCCGGGCCTCTTGTACCTCCCGACGCTTTACTTCCAGTATCTTGGAAAGAATTCCCATGGGGCATCCGGTTTTTTCGGTTATTGGTTTTCCCTTTTTGATTCCCGGTTATGGGTTCTCGGGCGGTTCTTTCCCAAAGCGCGACCCATTGCGGATCCTCACGGCGCGTTTTCCTGAGTGAATCGGACCAGGGCCTCCAGCTTGGCCTGGGCGGCGCCGGTATCGATGGCCTCCTGCGCCTTTGTCACCCCCTGGTGGAGATGGTCCGCTGCTCCGGCCGCCACAAGGGCCGCCGCGGCATTGAGGACCACCACGTCCCGGCGCGGTCCCTTCTCCCCCGCCAGGATGTTGCGAAGGATTTCCGCGTTGTCCTCCGCCGACCCGCCCTGAAGGGCGTCGGGATCGGCCGTGCGTCCCAGGATCATTTCGGGGTCCAATTCATAGGTGCGGACGAGGCCGTCGTTCAGTTCCGTCACTCGGGTGGGGGCGCACACGGTGATCTCGTCCAGCCCGTCGTGGCCGTGGACCACGAAGGCTCGTCGCGCTCCCAGAAGTTTCAACGCCTGGGCGAACATTTCCGTGAGCTGGGGCGCGTAGACGCCCAGCACCTGGCAGTTGGCGCCGGCCGGGTTGGTGAGCGGGCCCAGCATGTTGAAGATGGAGCGGATGCCCACCTCCTTTCGGGGCTTGGCCGCGTACTTCATGGCCCCGTGGTAGAGGGGCGCAAAGAGAAATCCGATGCCGATCCGTCCGATACCCTCTTCCACGATCTCCGGGTCCACATCCAGGCGCACCCCCAAGGCTTCCAGCACGTCGGCGCTGCCGCATCGGCTGGAAACGGACCGATTGCCGTGCTTGGCCACCGTGACCCCGCAGCCGGCCACCACGAAGGCCGCCGTGGTGGAGATGTTGAAGGTCTGGGCTCCGTCGCCGCCCGTTCCGCAGGTGTCCACCACCGTGGGTGACGACACCTGAAGGCGGTGGGCCTTGCGGCGCATGGTGCGGGCGGCCCCGGCCAGTTCACCAAAGGTTTCCCCCTTGGTGGCCAGGGCGGCCATGAGGGCCCCGATTTGGGCTTCCGTGAGCTCGCCGGACATGAGGGCGTCCATGACCGAGCTCATCTGCTCTTCGCTGAGATCCGTTCCGGATGTGATCTTTTGAAGGCTCTCCTGAAACATGGCGATCTCTCCTCCCAAAGGCTGTCTATCGTTGGGCATGAAAGTCATCGTGCGGCTCTGGACGTGAGGCGCCTGGTGTCCATCATCCGCCGTTCACAAAATTTCGCAGCAGCCGTTTTCCCACGGGGGTCATGATGGATTCGGGATGGAACTGGATCCCTTCGCAGGGATACTCCTTGTGGCGAATCCCCATGATCTCCCCGTCCTCGGCCTGGGCGCTCACCTCCAGGCAAGGCGGCAGGTGGGCTGGGTCCACGGCCAGGGAGTGGTAGCGCATGGCCTGGAAGGGCTTTTGGAGGCCCCGGTAGATCCCCCGGCCATCGGGGCTGACCCGGGAAGTCTTTCCGTGCATCAGCGATCGGGCGGGTCCGACCCGGCCGCCGAAGGCCACGGCGATGGCCTGATGCCCCAGGCACACCCCCAGGATGGGAACCGCCGGCGCGGCCGCTCGAACCAGATCCACCGAGATGCCCGCCTTTTCCGGCCGGCCCGGCCCGGGGGAAATGACGATTCCGCGGGGCTTCCAGGCCAACACCTCCCCCACGGACACCGCGTCGTTACGCACCACGCGGACTTCCGCTCCCAGCATCCTCAAGTATTGGACCAGGTTGTAGGTAAAGGAATCGTAGTTATCGATCACGGCAATCATAGGGTCCCTCCGTTTCGGCGGGCGGCCCCGTGGAGCAGCTCCACGGCCCTTTGGATGGCCTTGGCCTTGTTCACGGTTTCCTCATGTTCCCTTTCCGGCACGGAATCGGCCACGATACCGGCTCCCGCCTGCACCGTCATCCGTCCCCTTTCCAGGCAGGCCGTTCGGATGGTGATGGCCAGGTCCATGTTGCCCGTAAAGGAGACATAGCCCACGGCGCCCCCGTAGGCGCCGCGCGGGGCCTCTTCCAGTTCGGCGATGATCTCCATGGCCCGGATCTTGGGGGCTCCGGTGAGGGTTCCCGCGGGAAAGGTGGCCCGCAGCAGGTCCCAGGCGTCGGCCTGACGCACCAGGTCGCAGGTGATGTTGGACACCAGGTGCATCACGTGGCTATAGCGTTCCACCACCATGAGGTCCGTCACCTGCACGGTGCCCACCTCCGCCACCCGGCCCAGGTCGTTTCGGCCCAGATCCACCAGCATCATGTGTTCGGCCCGTTCCTTGGGGTCCTGGAGCAGCTCATCGGCCAGGTGCCGGTCGTCCTGTTCCGTTGCGCCCCGGGGCCGCGTCCCGGCGATGGGCCGCAGGGTGGCCACCCCGTTTTCGAGTCGCACCATGGTTTCCGGGGAAGATCCCACCAGGATGCGCTCGTCCAATTCCACAAAGAACATGTAGGGCGACGGGTTCACGTAGCGCTGGGCCCGGTAGAGGAACCAGGGGTCCGGCGCCGGCTCCATGACGAAGGGCTGGGAAAGGACCGTCTGGATCACGTCCCCCGCCGTGATGTACGCCTTCACCCGCTCCACCTTCTGCATGAAATCCGCTGGGGGAACCACCGTTTCCAGGGATCGGGGAACCGAGGCGAAGTCCGCGGGCGGGGCTCCGACGGGGGCGGGAGTCTCCAGCCGTTCGATCAGGGACTCCAGCCGATCCCGCGCCTGGTCGTAGAGGGCCGGAGCCGCGGCGGCCCCGTCCGGGCTGTAAACCGGCACCACCAGCGTCAGGGTGTGACGGACGTTGTCGAAGATGAGCAGTTCATCGGTTTCGATCAGCTGGATGAGCGGCTTGTCAGGGGGTGCGCTGTGGGGAATCCGCTCGAAAAAGGAGACCGCCTCGTAGTCGAACACCCCCACCAGGCCGCCCCAAAAGCGGGGCAGTTGGGGGATGGAAACGGGACGGTAACGGGCCATGAAGTCTCGGACCACGGGGAAGGGATCCCCGTCGTGGGGGATCGTTCGCCGGTCCTTCCCTTCCTCGATCTCCACTCGATCGCGGGTGATCCGCAGGTGCCGGGACGCGGAGGCGCCCAGAAAACTGTAACGCCCCCACCGTTCGCCCCCCTCCACGCTTTCCAGCAGGAAGGCGGGCCGGCCGGTGCGCCGGATCTTGGCCAGCGCCGAGACGGGCGTTTCCGTATCGGCCAGGATTTCACAGCAGACGGGGACCAGGTTCCCCTGGCTCATCAGGGATGAGAACTCTTCTTTATCTGGGAAATAACGCAATCGCATGACGGTTCATTCCTCACAAAGCGCTCACCACGTTGCCGGTCAAGGGCCCGGGAGCGGGTCTGGGCGTTACAGGCGCGATGAGCTCCGTTCGCTGGCGAAGGGACCCTGCGGCACCCCCGTGTAGAGCTGGACCAGGGGCTCGATTTCGCGGCACAATTGCCGGAACTGGTCCGGATAGAGGGATTGGGCCCCGTCGCTCAAGGCCTCGTCCGGCTTGTGGTGGACTTCCACCATGAGGCCGTTGGCCCCCACGGCCACGGCCGCCCGGCTGAGCGGGATGACCTGGTTGCGGCGCCCACAGGCATGGCTGGGATCCACGATGATGGGCAAATGGCTTTCCTTGCGCACCACCGGCACGGCGGACAGATCCAGGGTGTTGCGGCTGTGGTGGGCGAAGGTGCGGATGCCCCGTTCGCAGAAGATCACGTTGGGGTTGCCCCCTTCCAGGATGTACTCGGCGGCCATGAGCCATTCATCCAGGGTGGCGGACATGCCGCGTTTGAGCAGCACGGGCTTTCGGGACTGGCCCGCGCGTCGCAGCAGACTGAAGTTCTGCATGTTGCGAGCGCCGATCTGGACGATATCGGCCGCCTCCTCCACCAGGTCGTAGAGGGTGTGGTCCAGGGCTTCCGTCACCACGGGCATCCCCGTTTCCTTCCGGACCTTTTCCAGGATCCGCAGCGCCTTCTCCCCCAACCCCTGGAAGGAATAGGGGGAGGTGCGGGGTTTGAAAGCGCCTCCGCGAAACAGATGGGCCCCGGCCCTTTTCACATGGTGCGCGATGGTCAGCGCCTGATCCTCGCTTTCGATGGCACACGGCCCGGCAATGACCACCAGAGTTCCGTTGCCGATGCTCACATCACCCACCCGAATCCGTGTGTCCTCGGGATGGAACTCCCGGCTCACCAGCTTGTAAGGACGCGTCACCGGGATAGCCTCCTTCACACCCGGAAGCCCCAGAACCCAATTGGGATCCACCGGCCCCCGATTGTGCAGGATGCCGATGGCCACCCGCTCTCCGCCTGGAATGGGCCGAGCCCCGAGCCCCCGCGCCTCAATGGCCTGAACCACCCTGGCCACGTCCTCCTCACCGGCTCCCTTGTGCATGACGATCAACATCTTCTCTGCTCCTCTCATCACCCCATAAAAAAAGGCCGGGGGAAATTTCCCACGGCCTTCGCTCTGTAAAAAAAAGACCGTGGGCCGGGTGGCCCACGGTCTTGGCATCTCCATCAGGCTGGTGGTCTAGCCCGATACGATCCCGTCGGCACACCCGTCAGGGTCGCACCACCACCAGCACCACCAAAAACATACGCCGTTGAAGCCTGCGTTTCTTTTCATCCTTAGCTGTCGCCTTTCCTCGAAAGGGTTCTCCAACGTTTGGGATCGCAAAAACGCTAAACGGAATTCCGGGCCCGTGTCAAGCACAATTTTGAAGCCATGTCCCCAAGGATGGAGTTCCGGCAACAAGCGGCCACGGGGGCATGGCCCATCAGGTGCCCGTCTTGCGGCGCGACACACGGCCGCCCCGGTTTCCGGCCCGGGGCCGGCGGCGCCGGCGGCGCGGCTTCAGGAAGTCCACCCGGATGAATTCCCGGCGGTTGACGAAACACACGAACAAGGGAGCGATATCGAGCTCTCGCTGCACCACGGCTCGCACCCGTTCCAAGTCCGATCCCTTATGGATTCCGTATTTGCGGTAGTCCTCCGTCTTGATGTAGAGAGACATGAGCGCCCTCCTCACCTGGAATGGGACACGTTTCAGTGATATTCTAGCAACCTGCCGGGCTTTGTCAAAAAGTCGCGAGGGAGCCGCGCCGGATGAGTGAGACGATTCAGGGCCAGATCGAACGGGTGACGTTCGTCAGCGAAGAGGACGGCTACAGCGTTTTGAAACTCAAGGTGAAGGGCCGCCGGGACCTGGTGACGGTGGTGGGCTCCTTCGCCTCGGCGACCCCGGGCGAGATCCTGAAACTTCGAGGATCCTGGGGAATGCACCCCAAGTACGGCGAGCAGTTCCGGGCGGAACACTACGAAACCCTCTCACCCGATACCGTGGAGGGCATCCGCAAATACCTGGGTTCGGGCCTCATCAAGGGGATCGGCCCGGTCATGGCCAAGCGGGTCGTCAAGGCCTTTGGAAAGGCCACCCTTGACGTGATCGACCGGGAACCTGAGCGGTTGCTGGAAGTGGAAGGGATCGGCCCCAAGCGACTCAAGCAGATCCTCAAGGCCTGGGAAGATCAGAAGGAAATCCGGGAGGTCATGATCTTCCTTCGGGGCCATGGGGTGAGCGCGGCCTACGCCACACGGATCTTCAAACACTACGGTCGGGAATCCCTCAAGGTGCTCCAGGAAAACCCCTATCGGCTGGCCATGGACGTGCACGGCATCGGCTTCGTCACAGCGGACAAGATCGCTCAAAACCTGGGGTTCCAGAAAGACTCCCCCCTTCGGGCCGAGGCCGGTCTCCACTACGTACTCTTCCGCGCCACGGAAGACGGCCACGTCTGCCTGCCACGGAGCCTGCTCCTGGCCCAGGGACGAGAACTTTTGGAATGTTCGTCTGAAACCCTGGAAGAGGCCATGGACCGGCTGGCCGCCGACGGCCGGGTCGTCCTTCAGCCGCTGACGGGAGAAGCGGCCGAGAGCTTCCGGGAATCCCAGGCGGTCTATCTTCGGGGCTACCACAGCGCAGAAACCCAGATCGCCCAGCGACTGAAATACCTGGCGGCGATCCCCAAGCGCATCAAGGCGGAAACGGCCCGTGACGCCCTGGAGCGGGTTCAGGGTTCCCTTCCCGTCCAGTTGGCCCCCCAGCAGGAAGGGGCGGTCTTCCAGGCGCTCACCCGCAAGGTGGTGGTGATCACGGGCGGTCCCGGAACGGGCAAGACCACGCTGATCCAGGCCATCTGTGCCGCTTATCGGAGCCTGGGAGCGCGACTCTGCCTGGCGGCCCCCACGGGGCGGGCCGCCAAACGCCTGGCGGAAGCCACGGGACATGGAGCCGCCACCATCCATCGGCTCCTGGAATTCAGCCCCCAGGCGGGAGGCTTTCAACGAAACGAACAAAAACCGCTCAACGCCGACTGCATCATCGTGGACGAAGCCTCCATGCTCGACACCCTCCTCACCCACCACCTGCTCAAGGCCGTCCCCCCCAAGGCCACGCTGGTACTGGTGGGCGACGTGGACCAGCTGCCGTCGGTGGGAGCGGGAAGCGTGCTGGAAGATCTCATCCAGTGCGGGGCCTTTCCCGTGGTGCGTCTCACGGAAATCTTCCGCCAGGCCCGAAAGAGCCTGATCGTGGTCAACGCCCACCGCATCCGCAGCGGGGAATTCCCCTACCTCAACCGGGACCCCGACCGGCTGTCCGACTTCTACTTCATCGAAAAGGACGACCCGGAAGCGGTGGTCCAGATCGTGGTCCGCCTGTGCTCCGAAAGGATTCCCTCCCGATTCCGTCTCCACGCCATCGATGACATCCAGGTGCTCAGTCCCATGCACCGGGGCGCCGTGGGCGCCCAGCGCCTCAACCAGGCCCTGCAGGAAGCGCTCAATCCCAAGGGCCGGGCCCTGGAACGGGGCGGGCGCACCTTCCGCGTGGGGGACAAGGTCATGCAGATCCGCAACAACTACGACAAGGAGGTCTTCAACGGGGATCTGGGCCGCATCGCCGCCGTGGACGAAGAAAGCCAGGAAGTGCGCGTGCGTGTGGACGGACGCCAGGTCAGCTACGACTTCTCGGAGCTGGACGAACTGGTGCACGCCTACGCCATCAGCGTCCACAAGTCCCAGGGAAGCGAGTATCCGGCCGTGGTGGTCCCTCTTCTCACCCAGCATTACATGATGCTTCAGCGGAACCTGCTCTATACGGCCGTCACCCGCGGCAAGCGGCTGGTCATCCTGGTGGGATCCAAAAAGGCCCTGGCCATCGCCGTCCGAAACGACAAGACCCAGCAACGCTACACGCTCTTGCGCCACCGGCTTTCGGAAACGGCACCGCCCCTCAGCCGCGTGAAAAGCCGCCCTGAGGCGGAAGGCGCCGGTCGTGAGGCGCAAGGGAGCGGCGGGAAGTGACAAGCGGCAAAGAGCGGCTCCCTTGCCCATCCTTCGTCCATGCCGGCCGTTGAGGCCTTGAGCCACTCACAATGCGGGAGGAAGATATGGAAAAGCGTGGGATTCAGTTGGAACCCATTGGGATCATCCGAAGCCCCCTCAAGGATCCTGCCCAAGCGCCCAAGCAGGGAAGCGAAGCCGCCGTGGAAGGGTGGCTGGAGCTGGAAGGGGCTTACCGGGACGGGCTGCTGGGGTTGGAGCCGGGTCGCAATGTCCTGATTCTCTACTGGCTGGACCGGGCGGATCGAAACCGTCTGCAGGTGCACCCCCGGGGCGATACGAACCGGCCGCTTCGCGGGGTCTTCGTCACCCGAAGCCCCCACCGGCCCAACCCCATCGCCGTGGAGACCGTTCAAGTGCTCCACGTGGACGGCACCCGGATCCGGGTTCGGGGCCTGGATGCCCTGGACGGAACGCCCCTTTTGGACATCAAGGTCGCCTGACGGCCCCAGGTGTCCCAGAACGCCCAGATTGCTCCCTGTGGGCCCGTGCGGTCGGCCTGGACGGGCCGCCGCGGGTTCTGAACCCGTCCCTACAAGGCTCAAGAAACATCACATGGCACAGTTGAATTGCATTCGTCAGAAAGGCCAAGAAGCCATTGTCAGAGAGCCTCCAAGACCTTCGAACCCCGCAAAGGAGACGCCATGCCCATGGAACCGATGGACCAGGGACTCTTTCGAGGCACCGGATCGCCGATGGAAGGGGAGCTGGGAACGCTCCTGGCCCGCTTCGCCCCGGACGTGGTGGTGGGGCACCCCACCTTCCGAAACGCCGACAACATCGGAGGGGAACTCCAGAGGGGGATCCGAGCCGCCCTCCAGGTCTATGAAAACCGGAAGGTGGCCTTCGTGGTCTCCGACGGCACCTGGACCGTCCACAATCCCGACACGTCCACCCTGGATGCGGCTCTGACCGGCGCCGCCGCCGTCCTCGCCGAGCTGGCCCCGGAAGCCCGCAGCCGCCTGCTGGTCGTGGCCACCCCTTACGACGGCTACCAGGGAGATCACACGCCGGGCAAGGGAAGCGCCCTCAAGCTCATCTTCGACGAGATGGCCCAATGCCCGTCCGCCGGCAAATTGATCCTTCTGGACGGGGATCTCCGAAACGATTTTCTGCCCTGGTTTCGAGTCTTTTCCCGCGTGGAGGCGGACCATGGGGCCCGGCATCCGGGGCGACATTTTTTCATCACCGCCCGCTACGCCCGTCATTTCGTGGATGCCTCACTCACCCGGTTCATCGTGGGACCGCTCACCACCCTCATGGGCCGGTACGTTCCCGGGGGCATCTCGGGAGACATCGTGCTGTCCGCCGGGGCGGTCCAGCACGAACGGGACGCGGATTGGGATGACGCCCGGCGCCGTTACGGCACGGACATCGCCACCACCTTCGACAACATCGCCGACCCGCGCACCGACATCTACGAGGTCTACCTGGGCGCCAAGCTCCACGACATCACCGACGAGGCCAAGCTGTCGGTCATGCCCGGCGAAGTGATCGGATCGGCCTTGGGGCGCCTGCTCCACTACGAAGAACGGGACGGAAGGGTCTCGCGCCTGCTGGACTCGGATCAGCCCCTGGCTCGGCCCGAGACGTGGGGACCGGAAAAGACGGGGATCGCCTTCATCGATCCCGGCACCACGGATGTTTTCCGCGTGGATGTGAAGCGCGAAACCCTGCTTTCCAAATTCGCCGACTACCAGGATGCCATGCGGGCCGTGCTGTTTCCGGAAACCTTCGCCGCTCTTCTGGCGGACTTCCAACGCCTCCAGCAGGCCGACACGGCCGACGACGCACCGGTGGTCTTTTTGAACCTCAGCCGGAAACGATGGATCGGAATCCTTTACGAAAGCCTGGCCCATCTCCTGGTCACCCGGGATGTGGACACCGTCAAGGGGTGCCTCAACTACCTGTACACGGCGGCCTTTCTGGAGTTCTGCCGCGAGAAGATCGCCCAACTGGGAGCGGTCACCTACGGCCAGGTGCGCACGATGCAAACGTCTCTGGGCGTGCCCCCGGAACAGGCGGAAGTCTTCTACCGGGATCAGGTGGACCGGGTGGTGGAGAGGATGGCCCTGGACTTCTTCCACAACCGCCGGGCCATCCTGGATCTCATCAAGCGCCGTACTTCTTCTTCTCCGCCTCCACCACATTGATGATGTCGTAGATGATATTGGGGACCTTGCGGATCACCCGGTCCCACGAGACGGTCTGGGGCGTTTCGAAAAGCTGGCTCTGGGCCTGCTGGGCGCACTGGTGGATGGTCTGCAGAAGCCCATCGGCCACGTAGGGCTGGAAGGCCTCGTGGCTTCCCACGAAGGCGGCGAACCGGTCCGCCAGGCGATAGGGAGCCAGCAGGAGATCGCCCGCATAGAGGATGGCGTTCTTGAAGACCTCGTGGACCATCTCCTCCTCCTGGTTGGGCTCGTAGTCCATCCCGGCAAACGCCGCGTTGTCCCCGTACATTTTGATGAGGGTATCGGCCACATTGAGATAGGTCAGGGTGAGGTCCCGGATGAAATGATCGGAAATCTCCAGGCCTTCGTCGATGACCAGGGCGCTGAGAAGGGTGGTGACGATATCGATCCCCATCTTGTACAGCCCCTTGGACCGGTTCCGGGGGGAGACGGGCTGGTGCTTGTGGTCGAAAGGTTCGTGGGAGATTTCCACCTGGGCGATGTTGTTGGCCTTCCGGTAGACTTCGATGAGCGTGAAGATCTCCACGCCCCAGTTCATGGCGAAGTGCATGCGTTTGAGGAGACTCATGTCGAAGACCACTTCGCCCGAGAGCTGGTAGTTGAAGTTGAGGAGAAAGTCCACCAGTCGGAGGACCTTTTCTTCCTTGGTCTCGGTGAATTTTCGCTTGAGCGCGATCAAGAGCGGGTCCAACAGGAGGCGCTTCACGCGCCCGTAGAGCTGTCCGTTCTTGAGGCGGGCATAGAAGGCCTTGGAGAATTGATAATTGAGGACCTGCACCGGATAGATGAGCCGGTCCAGCTGCTCGCAGGCGAAGGTGCGGATGTCCGCATCCACCAGGGCCACGGTCTGGGCTCCCAGGGCCAGGGCGATGCCGAAGGAAAGGAACATGTTGCGGCCCTTGCCCCGCACATCCAGGCCGAAGCCCGCCTGGGAAAGCTGGTCATAGATGGAGGCGAAGCCCTCCCCGTCGTTGTGCTGAATGAGGCAGTTTTGGAGCTCATAGCGTTTCACCAAGTCCCACAGCAGGCGGGCGTCGTCGTCCGTGGCGGCGTCCAGGCCGAAGATGATGTGGGAGATGTAGGTGGCCTTCTTCAGCTCCTTCAGGATGTTTTCGAAAACAGGCCGGTTTTGCGGATCGGTGAATTCGGTCACCAGCAAAGGGATGACGAGCACCGCCTTCTTCCAGCGCGAATGGTGCAAAAGCTCCTCCTGCAGCCGGGGGTTGCCCTGGGTGAGGAGGTAGAAGGTGGCGATTTTTGTGTGCTTTTGCGCAAAATTGGACATCGTCCTCTCTCCCCTTTCACCGGCCCATGGCCCTATCCGGCCACGGCCTGCCACAAGGTCTGGAAATTGGCTATCCGAATCACGTCTTCTCCCAATGGTTTCACGGCGCCGGGTTCGAAGAGCACGGCTTGCAGTCCATGGGTGCGGGCGGCCTCCACATCGTTTTCCGGATCGTTTCCCACCACCAGCACCTGCTCGGCCGTGAGGCCGCTGCGCAGGGCCCGCGTCTTGACCAGTCGAAAGAAGTGGGGATCCGGCTTGGCGAAGCCCAGTTCGAAGGAAAAGAAGATCCATTGGGGATCGAAAAGATCCTCCAAGGACGCCCCCAAGCAGGCTTCCAAGATCGGCACGGTATAGAACTGGGCGTTGGACACCAGGCCCAACACCACGCCGGAGCGGCGCAACCAGGCAAGGGCGTCGGCGGCTCCTGCGTAGGCCGTCACCGGATTGGCCTGCAGTTCCCGGTAGAGGGCCACATCCTTGGGATCCAGGCCGTCTCCGCCGCCGGGGCTGTGTCCAAGCAGCTCAGCCCACACGCGCTCGATCACCACCTCCGCCCGGGAAATCCCCACGGCGCGGCACGCGGCGTGTTCCCGCTCGATGATCCGGTAGAAGTCCTCGGCCCACCGAAGCCCCACTTCCTGGGAAAAGCCGAAGTGGCGGGCGGTCGCCACGAAGCTATCCCGCGAGGCACGGTCACGAACCTGCGCTTCCAAATCGCCCAGGGTGGGAGCCAGCAGGGTTCCGTAGACGTCGAACAAAACCACGGCCGGCCGCGGCCGAAGGCCGGGAACCGCCCCTTCCGGCAAGGTGGGGGCCGCCGATTCCGGCATGGCCGCGCGGATCCAGGCCGACCATTCTTCCTTGTTCATTGCCATCCTCCCAGTAAAGGGCGCTGGTATCGGGGATCCAGGAACAGATCGGCCAGGCCGATGGTCAAAGAAGCCCCTGCCGCCGCTCTCCCGCCGGAAGAAGAAAGGGGCGGACGATCCTGGAAGAGAGCCTCGAAAGCCCCAATCAGACGCCGGGCATGCGCCTCCGGGCCCAGCAATTCATGGAGCGCCGATCGGGCCCGTTCGTCCAGCCGGCACGGCTGGAGTCTTTGGGTCAGGTCTTGCCCCACAGATTTTCCCAAGGCCCCTTCTTTCCATCGATCCAAGACCCGTATTTGTCCTTTCAGGTCCAACAGGCCGAAATCCACCGCTTCCCGTCGGTACAGGTCCTCCAGGGCCGATACGAACCGCGCTTCCGATTCCTCCGCAAGCCCTGGAAACAGGCCCCCATAGCGGCCGGCGAAGGCGCGGCCGGCCGCCAGCAGCCGTTGCCTCTCGGCTGCCTCAACGGGAACGGGCAGGGCTTCGTAGAGCGCGCCGGAGGGAAAACCCGCCTGCTGGAAATCGCAGGTCACATCCGGCAGGTTCCGGCCCAGCAGGGAGCGGCCCAGCAAGGGGCCTTCCAAGAAGCCGAAGCCGAAGCCTTCCAAGAGGGACGTGGTGAGCACCGCATGACAGGCTCCCATGAGTTCCGCCATGGAAAAGGCGGAACCCACCAGTTCCAGGCCGAAGCCGATGACCACCGGGTACCGGCGCGAGCGCACCCAGTCTTTCACCGCCTCGGCGTAAGGGCTTTCCTGGGCCGAATTGGCATCCAGAGTGATCAGCACCTGCGCGGGGGGATCGGCGGCGGCGGCGAGCAGGACGGCTTCCAGCACGTTCTTTCTTCGGATCATGCGGATGGGAAGGAGCCACCAGGGCCGATCCTCCTGGAAGGTGTAGCCTTGCCGGTCCGCATAGGCCGCCAAGGCGGCGGCGATCCTTTCCCGCGCTTCCCGCGAAGGCTCCAGCGGTGCCGGAAGCTCCAAGAGGTTGGGCAGAAAAAAGAGGGAACCGGCGGGCACCCCGGCCCGTTCCATCCGCGCCCGGTCGGCTCCGTTCAGAACCGCGTAGGCCACAGCCGACGGCTCCGGATAGGGATCCACCACGCCCCCGGTGATCCAGCACCGCCGCAGGCGTTCCAGGTTCTGGATCCGGCCGCATTCGGGAAAGTCATGGATGTGATAGAGAAAGCGGCAGGGAAGGCTTGCCTGTTGAGCCTCCTGGGCGGCCGCCTTCCACGCCGCCGTGACCGCCGCATTCTTTCCCAGTGTGGGATTGTGCACCCAGTAAAGGGTCTCGCCCTCGGCCAAATCCAGAATACGAGCCGCCAGGTGCTTCACGTGCCCGCGGAAGGCGGCTTCATCCGGCCAGGGCTCATCTCGGTAGTCCAGGGCGGACACCCGATGCACCTGCACGGAATCCCACCGGCCTTCCAGGCATTGGCGAAAGCTGCGCACGCCCGCATCGCGGCCCACCAGGATCTTCAGGCGGCGGCCGGAGGCCCAGCCCGCCTGGGCCAAACAGGTCAGGCTCCGTTCCAGGGCGGAACGCACTCCCCCGCGGAGCAAATGGTAGTGAAAGACCACCAGGGTCTTGGGGATCGGCATGGTTCAGCACCCCCATTTCCACCGTTTGGCGAAACGCCCGACAGCCTGCCGGCCCGGCGTGACAGACCATGCCCCGGAATCCCTTGGGTATGTAGGGGCTTTGACCTTGCAATTCTTATAGACTATGGGCACAATTTTCGCAAATCATGTCGGGTAGCGGGGACAGCCGACGAGAAAGTGGAAAGGGGCGGTCATGGGGGCCAACATAGGTTTCGTGTCCAGCCGGTTCGCAGGATCCGACGGAGTGACCCTGGAAGCCAGCAAATGGGCGAACGTCCTGAAGGAAAGCGGGCACGAACGGTTCTGGTGGGGTGGCGAGGTGCAAAAAGATCCGGCGCGCAGCATGGTGGTTCCGGAAGCCCACTTCAACCACCCCAACAACGTGTGGATCAACCAGAGAGCCTTCGGCACGGACAAAAGATCCACCGCCGTCACCGATATGATCCATGCCAGCCGAGCCCTGCTCAAAGGAAAGCTCCTGGACTTTCTGGAGCGGTTCCAGATCGACCTGCTGGTGGTGGAAAACAGCCTGGCCAGTCCGGCCCACATCCCACTGGGACTGGCCCTGGCCGAGGTGATCTCCGAAAATCAGATGCCCACCATCGCCCACCACCATGAATTCTACTGGGAACAGTCCCGATACACCTTGAACGCGGTGGGTGATCTTCTTTCCATGGCCTTCCCGCCCCACCTGCCCACCATCCAGCACGTGGTGATCAACTCGGCGGCCCAAGAAGCACTGGCCCACCGAATGGGGATCTCGGCTTTCATCATCCCCAACGTGTTGGATTTCGCCCATCCGCCCTCCCCCAACCCGGAAAAAGGACGGATGCTGCGCGAAAAGATCGGACTGGATCCAGAAGACAAGATCGTCCTGCAGCCCTCCCGGGTCATCCGCCGCAAGGGGATCGAACACGCCATGGAGGTGGTCAAGGCGCTGAAGGATCCGCGCTACAAGCTGGTCATCACCCATGAAGCGGGAACCGAAGACAAGGACTACGCCCAATGGCTGAAGCTCCAAGCACGGGAGCACGGCGTGGACGTGCGCTATTTGGGAACCCACGTGGTGGATCCATGGGCCGAGGTGGCACCCCCCAACGACCATTTCAGCCTCTTCGACCTCTATCCCCATGCGGACCTGATCACCTATCCCAGCCTGTACGAAGGCTTCGGCAACGCCTTCCTGGAGGCCCTCTACTTTCGCAAGCCCCTGGTGGTGAACCGCTACTCCACCTTCATTCGCGATATCGAGCCTCTGGGCTTCGACCTGCTCATCATGGACGGCTACGTAAACCGGCGATTGGTGGAGAAAATCCGGGACGTTCTGCAATCCCCCGAACGAAGATCCCGGATGGTGGAACACAACTACCAGGTCGCCCGGCGCCACTTTTCCTACCAGGTTCTTCGAAAGCGTTTGAGCTTCCTACTGTTGAACTTCTTTGGCATGGAGATTTGAATGGAGACCATACCCCTTTCCGAACGCCTCATCTTCGCGCTGGATCTGCCCTCCCCGGAAGACGCCAAAGGCTGGGTGGAGAGATTGAAGGACCAGGTGCGGTTCTTCAAGGTGGGCTTTGAACTCTTCCTGGCGGGCGGCTTTCCCATGGTGGAATGGATTCAAGCCCGGGATGCCAAGGTCTTTTTGGATCTCAAGTTCTTCGATGTGCCGGCCACGGTGCAACGGGCCGTGGCCCAGGTGGCCCGCCATGGAGTGACCTTCACCACCGTGCACGGCAACGATCGGATCCTGGAAGCCGCCGTTCGAGCCAAGGGATCGGTGAAGATCCTGGCCGTGACGGCGCTCACCAGCCTGGACGAAGGGGACCTGAAGGACTTGGGCTTCCAGTGTTCGGTGGAAGATCTGGTGTTGTCCCGGGCCCGGAGGGCCATGGCCTTGGGCTGCGACGGCCTCATCTCTTCCGGGCTGGAAGTGCCCCGACTTCGCCGCGAACTGGGTTCCGGTTCCATCCTGGTAGCACCGGGTATCCGGCCCATGGCCAACGTGGACGACCAGAAACGCACCGTCACGCCCCGCCAGGCCTTTGCATCCGGAGCCGATCACATCGTGGTGGGCCGTCCCATCCGGGACGCCGCCGACCCAGAAGCCGCCGCACAAAAGATCCTGGACGAGATTGCAGAAGGGCTCAGGCAAAGGTCGCAAGCAACAGACCCAAAAAACAGCTGAGATGAGCGCCCCGTGGAGGACCCTGCATGCCCACCATCCAAGAGGTGAAAGCCTATCTTGCCCAAAAGGGAGTCCAGGTCTGGGAATTCGATCAGTGGACGCCCACCTCCGAGCTGGCCGCCCGGGCCGTGGGCTGTTCGGTGGGGGAGATCGCCAAGAGCATCCTTTTCTTGGTGGGGGATCGGCCCGTGGTGGTGGTCACCTGCGGAGATCGGAAGGTCAAAGGATCCCTGTTGAAAAAGGCGGTGGGACTCACGGGCAAGGTCCGGCTGCCCAAGGAAGACGAAGTGATCCGTCATACCGGCTACGCCCCGGGAGGCGTTTGCCCCTTCCTGCTGCCCGATCGTGTGACGGTGGTGATCGATTCGTCCATGCGCCGTTTCCCCCGGGTCTATGCCGCGGCGGGAAACGATCGGTCCGCCGTTCCCATCACCGTGGATCGGCTCCTGGAAATCACAGGAGGCCTGGAAGCCTCCGTGTGCCCGCCCCCCAACGACGGATCCCAGGGGACTGTCTAAGAGACGCCCAGGAGGCTTCCTTCCGGGCCGGACGAAAGCCTGATGCTCCCAGGCGGGCCCGCGCTGCCGGCCTGGCCCTGCAGCAGTTGGGGCGGGTCTCAAACCCGCCCCAACAAAGCTCAAAAAACACCACGGAGCACCGTGGGATTTCAACTCGCTACACACCTGTCAATTGTCGCCCGTAAAGGGGCCACCGATTGTCGGCCAAACTGGTCCACTTTATAAAGTGGCGCTAGGGCGATTCCTCGTCGTTTAGAAAGTGACGATCGAGTCCATCTACTTGATGGAACCACCTCAGAATGGAGATTCTGACGGGCTCCACAATGCATGCCCGCAGCTTACTGATGTCGGTTCTCGGTTGCCCTTCCAATAGAATGGACACATGATAGGTTACGATCCAAAACGGCGGGAGGTGTCCATGAGTGAGAAGAACTTACCGAAACGTTGGTCCGCCAAGCGTAAGCAAGAGGTGGTGCTGCGGTTGCTAAAAGGGGAGAGTTTGGATTCGTTGAGCCGAGAGACGGCGCAACCTGCCTAGGTATTAGCACGTTGGCGAGAGGAGTTTCTTGAAGGGGGGATGGCTGCTTTGAAGCGACGTACGAACGATCCCAAGGTAGCCGTACTGGAACGAGAACTTAAGCGTGCCAAACGCCTCGTGGGCGACTTGATGATGGACAAGGAGCTGCTTGAGATGCGAGTAGCCCGGCAGGAGGGTAAGCTCCCTTTTGCACGGCAGAGGTCGAGGCGATGAGCCGGGCCTGCTCGATCTCTGTGCGGCGTCTTTATGGTAAGGCCCGGGTGTGTCGGATGTGGGGGATTCCACGTTCGACGCACTATGCACGCCTGCAAGCTGTCCAACGCCCTGCGGAGCCCAAACGCAGGGGGCGCAAGCCGGTGGTGTCCGACGAGGCCGTTGTCTTGGAAATCCGTGCAGTGCTGGCCCAGGCCGAAGCTTTCGGTATCCGTGGAGAAGGTTACCGCAAGGTGTGGGCGAGGCTGAGGCATAAGGGCATTCCGATCTCGAAGGAACGGGTACGTCGGTTGATGCGTCTCCATGGGCTTCAGTCTCCCCACCGAGCCCAGCGTGTGAGGGGACCGAGGGTTCATGACGGAAGCATCATTCCCGAGGCCCCTAACCGGATTTGGGGCACGGATGCCACACAAGTGTTCACTCGCCAGGAAGGTACGGCCACGGTATTTGTGGCCGTGGATCACTTTGTAGGTGATGTGGTAGGTATCCACGCTGCCCGGCGAGCCACCCGTTTTGAAGCACTCGAGCCTGTCTATCAGGGCGTTCGCGAACACTTTGGGCCCTTGGCCGAAGGCATTGCCGAAGGGCTGATTCTCAGGCATGACCATGGTTCCCAGTACATGAGCCGCCATTTCCAGGAAGAGATCGCCTTCCTGGGCATCGAGTCGAGTCCCAGTTTTGTTAAAGCCCCGGAAGGTAATGGGGTGGCAGAACGTTTTATCCGAACTCTCAAAGAGCAGTTGTTGTGGGCCCACACGTACAACACGGTTGAAGAGTTGCGGCAAGCCTTGTTGGAATTTAAAGAACGGTTCAATAAGCACTGGCTCCTTCAGCGTCATGATTATGCAACGCCAGCCGAGGTACGTGCTGCCTATGGATCGATCGCGGACGCAGCCCTCTGTGCCAATGAAGGTGAGGCACCTACCCCTTGTTAAATTTGAGTTGGGCGGGTAGGAGAGAGGTTCAGATGACATTAGTTCAGAATCGGCAAATAGGGGTAGGAATGGGGGTAACGGAAGGGGCCCGTAGGGCGTCTGGAGTTGCCCCCATGGGGGTGAATCTCAACGCACCGGATCCGGAGATCATGGGAAAGAAACGCCGCCGCAAATTCACGGCTGCTTATAAGCTGCGCATCCTGGAGGAAGCCGATACCTGCACCTTGCCCGGGCAGATCGGCGCCCTTCTTCGCCGGGAAGGTCTTTATGCATCCAATTTGACCACGTGGCGCAGACAACGGGAGGAGGGACAGCTCAAAGCATTGTCTCCCCGGAAACGGGGGCGAAAACCGAACCCGGACCGCCATCTGGCAAAACGCGTGGCCCAATTGGAGCGGGAAAATCAGCGCCTCCGAGACCAGATCAAGAAGGCGCAGAAGATCATCCGGGTCCAAAAGAAAAATCTCCAGCGTTGTGGGGATTTACCATCCCAAGCACGGAACCGGCGGGAGCAACTCATAAGAGCGGCGGTGCAACTGCGAACCGAGGTGGGAACCGCCCCGGCTTGTGATGCCTTGGGCATAAGTCGGGCAACGTTCTATCGTAGACTGAAACCCACCAGAGCCCAGGCAAATCGTCCGGCTCCGCCGTTGGCTCTTTCGGATCAGGAGAGGCAAACGGTGATAGACCTGCTCCATTGCGAAAGATTTCAGGATGCTGCCCCTCGCCAGATCTTTGCGTGCCTGCTTGATGAGGGGACGTATCATTGCTCGGTGCGGACGATGTATCGCATTCTCAGAGACGAATAAGGAAGCGTCAAGGAGCGTCGCCGGCAGGTGCAGCGCCCCGCTTACGAGAAGCCCAAGCTGCTCGCGACCCGCGCCAACGAGGTTTGGTCGTGGACATTACAAAGTTATTGGGCCCCGTCAAGTGGACCTATTTTTACCTGTACGTGATCATGAACATTTTCAGCCGCTATGTGGTCGGATGGATGGTTGCCCACCGGGAAAGTGCGGCCCTGGCAAAGAGGCTCATTGAGGAGACCTGCAAAAAGCAGGGTATTGTTCACGGCCAACTTACAGTTCATGCGGATCGGGGGTCGTCCATGACCTCGCCCAAGTTTGTCACTTTTTTGCGTAAGTTGCTGTTATTCTTAGAATGTGGTTTTTCATTCTTCACTACAAATTTTCAATCGATGCTCAGGACCCTTTTCAAGGGGCTGCGGGGAAGTCCGAGGGCATTGTAAATTTCCACATGGATCGGCTCCGGCTCAGAAGTATTTCGGATGTGGATC
>NZ_FWXF01000020.1 GCF_900176285.1 Desulfacinum hydrothermale DSM 13146
GCAGTAGCCCACGAAGTCGCTCTTCGTCTCAAAGCGTGCGATGTCGCCCACCTCGGCGAGAATCGCCGCCGCCGACACCGCGCCGATCCCCGGGATGGACGTCAGCACCTGGTCGGGAAAGACCCGCTCGAGCAGTTCGGAAATGGCACCATCCATCTCCACGAGCAGGGCATCCAGGTCGAGAATCCGCCGCGCCGTCATCTCCACGAGCATACGCGTGACCTTGGGAAGCTCAGCACAGGGTGCTTCTGCCGCCAGGGTGCGGAGCTTTTCAGCGAAGGCCGTGCCCACGCGGTGCCTGGGGCCGTAGCGCATCGCGGCCAGATCCTCGACGCTCCGTTCGATCAACAGGTGCGGCGAGCCAAACTCGGCAAGCACGACCAGCAGGCGCTTGGAAAACGTCTGGATGCCCAGCACCTTCCGGTAGCCCGGCAGGTGGTAGCGCAGCAGCTTGTGGAGCCGGTTCTTGTGGTCGGTGCGCTCTTCGACAAGACGACGCCGCGTCCGCGTGGCCTCCTTGAGCTCCTCGAACAGCTCGGGCTGGACGGCCTGCGCCCTGGGCTGCATCCGCAGCAGGAACAGCGCAATGAGATGACTGTCCAGACGGTCGGTCTTGGCGTCCTTGAGCAGTGCCTTACCGAAGTGTTTGACCGCCCGCGGGTTCAGCACGTGCACCTCGACCTGCCGCCGCTTCTCGCCACGCAGCGCCTGCTCCAAGCGCTTGTGCATATTCGAGGTGGACTCCATACCGCAGACCACCCGCGCCTTCGGGCCGACCAGCGCACTGGCCGACACGATGGCAGCCCGCAGCTCTGTCCAGCCCTGCTGATCGTTCAAGTAGGTCGAAGGTTGGCGCACTGTGCGCCCCTCACGGTCGACAAAGGAGGCGTGGATCTTCGCGTTCGACACGTCCAGACCCACGTACAGTTTGTCTCTGTTCATCGCATACCTCCATGTGCAAACTGTTACCACCGGCGAGGGAGATCCTCCAACGCGCCGGCCCCGCTTCGCCTCCTGAATTGCGCGGTCGTGCCGCAGGTTGCAATCAAAGCTCCGGGCCGGGCGCCGAGGGGTCAGTCTCCTTGTCGCGCTCGTAGCGCACGAACCATGACGACCTGGTCCCCGACGCCGTGGCCCGGACAACTTAACCAACCACAAACCGCCTGGTCCATACGTCCGGGCGACCCACACAACTTATAGGAGATAACCATGTTTTGTTACCAGTGCGAACAGACGGCCAAAGGGCAAGCCTGCACCAAGATCGGCGTTTGCGGCAAGCAATCCGATGTGGCGGCGCTCCAGGATCTTCTCACCCATCTGCTCAAGGGCCTGAGTCAGGTGGCCACAGAAGGCCGCCGAGTGGGCGTTCAAGACCGGGAGGTGGATGTCTTCACCTGCGAGGCCCTTTTCTCCACGCTCACCAACGTCAACTTCGACCCGGAAGACATCGTGCGTTTCATCAATAAGACGGTGAAACTCCGGGAAGCCCTGAAGGCCGATGTGAAGGCCGCCGGGGGTTCGGTGGATTTCGGCGACGGTCCGGCCGCCTTCCAGCCCGCGGCGTCCCAGGCGGAGATGGTGGCCCAGGGTGAGCAGGTGAACTTCGACAAGGATCCCGAACCGGATGCGGACATCCGCTCACTCAAGCACACGGTCATCTTCGGGCTGCGCGGCGTGGCGGCCTACATAGATCACGCCCAGATCCTGGGCCGGGAAGACGAATCGGTCTACGGGGCCGTCCATGAAATCCTGGCGGACACGGTCCGAACGGACCTGTCCCTGAACGACTGGGTCGCTCGCACCCTCAAGGTGGGCGAAGTGAACATCCGCGCCATGGAGCTTCTGGACGAGGCCAACACGGGCACCTACGGCCATCCTGTGCCCACCAAGGTCCCGTTGGGCCATCGCAAGGGAAAGGCCATCCTGGTCTCCGGCCACGATCTGAAAGACCTGGAAGAGCTGCTCAAGCAGACGGAAGGCAAGGGCATCGACGTTTACACCCACGGCGAGATGCTCCCCTGCCATGGATACCCTGAACTCAAAAAGTATGAACACCTCTACGGCCATTACGGCACCGCGTGGCAGAACCAGGCCAAGGAATTTTCCCAGTTCCCCGGCGCCATCCTCATGACCACCAACTGCATCCAGAAGCCCCAGGACGCCTACAAGGACAACATCTTCACCAGCGGCGTGGTGGGCTGGCCCGGCGTGCCCCACATCGCCGACCGGGATTTCACGCCCGTGATCCAGAGGGCCCTGGAGCTGCCCGGCTTCACAGAAGACGAGGACAAGGGATCGGTCATGGTGGGCTTTGCCCGAAACACCGTTCTGGGCGTGGCGGACAAGGTTATCGAAGCGGTCAAAAGCGGCGCCATCCGCCACTTCTTCCTGGTGGCGGGTTGCGACGGAGCCAAGCCGGGCCGCAACTACTACACCGAGTTTGTGGAAAAGGTGCCTCAGGACTGCGTGGTGCTCACCCTGGCCTGCGGCAAGTTCCGCTTCTTCGACAAGGACCTGGGCACCATCGGAGGCCTGCCGCGTCTCATGGACGTGGGCCAGTGCAACGACGCCTATTCGGCCGTCCAGATCGCCCTGGCACTGGCCAAGGCCTTCGACGTGGACGTAAACCAGTTGCCCTTATCCCTGGTGCTTTCCTGGTATGAACAAAAGGCCGTTGCCATTCTGTTGAGTCTCTTCCATCTGGGGATCAAGGACATCCGCCTGGGACCCTCGCTTCCGGCCTTCATTTCGCCCAACGTGCTCAAGGTGCTGGTTGAAAACTTCGACGTCAAGCCCATCAGCACGCCCGATGAGGACCTGAAGGCCATCCTGGCGGCCTAGAGGCCGTCTGGAACCGCCCGGGTGACTCCCTTCTTGTGTAAAGGGAAGGCCTGGGATTGCCGGACGGGCTTATGTCGCCGGCCTGGTCTTGGAGCGGAATAGGGGCGGGTTCCGAACCCGCCCCTACGAGCTTGTCCGAGGACTCCATCGGAGGGGGACCCGGGGGCGCAACCCAGGGCGCTCCTGCGGGGGGCGTCGTACACGGCATGGGCCGCCCATGTCCCGTTGCTCCCCACCGCTCCCGCATCACGGATTTTAAGGAAAGACGCCGGAAGGAGGCCCATGCCCATTCCCGGAGATCTTCTGACCACGGCCATGGCCGTCATGCCCCACAGGGACGTGGACCGGGCCTTGGAGATGGCCCTGTCTTTGGACATTCCTTTCTGGCCCCAGCTCCCCCTTCTCAACTACTACGAAGATATGTACGTGCAGGCCTCGGAACACTTTCCCGGGATCCTGCTGGACATGGAAAACCGGACGCTTCGTTTCTCCACGGAAAAGTTCATTCAGGAACTGCCCGACACTCTGGCGAGATTCGACGACCCCGCCCTTTTCGATATCAGCCCCACCTACTCGGCGGTCTATCAGCGGTTCCTCAGCCTGGACCTGAGCAATCGGCCCGCCATCCGGGGCCAGCTGGAAGGGCCCGTCAGTTTCGGCTTCAACGTCTTGGACGAAGAGGAACGGCCCATTCTTTTCAACGACACGGTCCGGCCTTTCATGATGGAGTTCATGGCCAAACGGGTGAACGTGCAGATGGAAAGACTCCTGAAGCTCAACCCCAACGCCTTCATGTTCGTGGACGAGCCGGGCCTGCAGTTCATCTTCAGTGCCATGAGCGGCTACAACCACGTGACGGCTCGAGAAGACATGGAATACTTCTTCTCGCTCATCGACCGACCCCGGGGCATCCATCTGTGCGGCAATCCCGACTGGGACTTCCTCTTGAATTTGGACCTGGACGTGCTCTCCCTGGACATGTATTCCAACGGCGAGGTGTTCGCCTCCTACACGGGGGCTATCCGCCGCTTCCTGGACCGGGGCGGCATCCTTGTCTGGGGCATGGTCCCCACCAATTTGGAACCCTTCGAGGGCGAGACGGTGGACTCCCTGGAAGCACGACTCCTGGAACTGTGGGGGCGGCTGGCCAAAAACGGGATCGATACGGACTACCTGGTGTCGAGAAGCCTGCTTTCCCCCGCCACCTGCTGCCTGGTCAATCCCGATGGGACGGCCACCGTGGAAAAGGCCTTTTCGGCCATTGGGGAATTGAGCGCACGCCTCCGGGAGCGATTCGGCCTGAGGTGATGGGAAGAACCCATGGAGATCATTTGGAGACCCAAAGGGATCCATGTTCCAGCTTCTTCAGGACGCAGGTGCACACCGGTCCGGTGAAGATACTTGAAAAGAGCCCCCTGGATTCATCCTGGTGGCCGGTAGCGATCACGGGATAGTGCCCTCGGGCGGCCTCTTCCAAGATGAGATCGGACACCTTGCCTCCCACCTCCAGCCTGCGGTCGATGCGCTGGGGATCCACCCCGTTGGCCGTCAACACCCCTTGTGCTTCGTCCAGGATCCGGGCCGCATCCCGCCCCCCTTCGCCGCTCATCACGTGAAACAGGCAGATCCGGTGCGTTTCGTCTTGGAGCATGAATCCCACGTGGTCCGCCATGCGCAGACTTGCCGGGGATCCGTCCACACACAGGAGCACGTTGCGGGGCCCCTGAGCCTCCTTTCGGCATATCCACACGGGGCTGGCGAGCGGTTCGTCCAACATGTTGGAGCTCACGCTTGAGGAGACCCATTCAGACAGGGCGGCATAACCCCGGCGGCCCAACACCAGGGCGTCGTAGTTTCCTCGAACGGCCTCCCGGGCCATTTCCTTGGCCACATGGGTGGTCTTGGGGATGAGCAGCGTGTGGATACGATCCGACGCCATTCCCCTTTGGATCAGCATCTCTTTGGCTTCCCCCAGAGCCCGCTCCCCCCGCCAGCGGACCTCGTTGGAAATGTGGGGGCCGCGAAGCAGGTATTCCCGCCCGCCCCAGGGATCGGGCGTGTGGGTCCGGGCCACGAAAAGAAGCGTCACCCGGAGCGTTTCCAAGTTCTCCAGAAAGTCTGCCACAAACCGCACGCCATGCAGACAGGCGATTTCCTCACTGACGGTGACCAGAAGGTGCCTCTCCATGGGGATCCTCCCAAAAAGGAATGCGATCGGACGCGAGCCAAATCTGAGGGCTTTGCACCGGGGGGAGCCTTTCCAAGGATCCGGACCGCCGGGTGCCGCCCCTCCCCCAGGAAGCGCTTCGGCAGGAAGGCGGCTTGCCGGCGGCACCTGGCGCCAATTGTGGCAGGAATCAAGAGCAAGGTCCTTCAGCCAACAGCCCCGGGCGGAGCTCTTCGCCCCCCGGTCCATCGCCGGACGACGGCCGGAGACTGCCCGTGCATCGTGCGCGCGGGGCTCGTCCCCCGCGCCAAGAAACTTTCTCCAACCACGGGAATCGGCGAAGAACCCCGAAAAGCCCAGCGCAATCCAGGCCCGAACCACTTGCCCGTGTTCATGAACGGGCCTTCGGAACGCCCAACGGCCCCATCTAAAGGATCTGGTTGAGAAAGAGCTGGGTCCGCTTGTGGGTGGGATTCTTAAAGAAATGCTCGGGCGTCCCCACTTCCACGATGGTGCCATCGTCCATGAAGATGACCCGATCCGCCACTTCGCGGGCGAAGCCCATCTCGTGGGTAACCACCACCATGGTCATGCCTTCCTTGGCCAGGGCCTTCATCACATCCAGGACCTCCCCGATCATCTCCGGGTCCAGGGCCGAAGTGGGCTCGTCGAAGAGCATCACCTTGGGGTCCATGGCCAAGGCCCGGGCGATGGCCACCCGCTGCTGCTGGCCGCCGGAAAGCTGGTCCGGGTACACCCCGGCCTTGTCGGGAATGCCCACCTTTTCCAGGAGCGTCATGGCCTTCTTTTCGGCCTCCGCCCTGCCGCGCTTGCGCACCACCTGCTGGGCCAGGGTCACGTTCTCGAACACCGTCTTGTGCGGGAAGAGGTTGAAGGACTGGAAGACCATGCCCACCTCCGCCCGCACCGTGTTGATGTTGGTCTTGCGGTCCAGGATGTCGATCCCATCGATATAGATGTGCCCCGAATCGGCGTGTTCCAGCCGGTTCAGGCACCGGAGCAGGGTGCTTTTGCCCGAGCCCGAAGGCCCGATGATCACCACCACCTCTCCCTTGTCCACCTGGCACGAGACGTTTTGCAGGGCGTGGACCTCGTGGGGGGCATAGAATGTCTTGGATACGTTTTCCACCTTGATCACGAGACCACCGTCCTCCTCTCTAGGTACTGGACAAACATGGAGAGCCCAAAGGTGAGCACCAGGTAGAGCAGGGCGCACACGAACCAGAGTTCAAAGGGCTGGAGACTCGTGGTCACCACCTCCCGGGTCGCCTTGGTGAGCTCTCGAATGGCAATGATACCCAGAAGCGACGAATCCTTGATGAGGCTGATGAACTGGCCGGCCAGGGGCGGCAGGATGCGCCGGAAGGCCTGGGGCAGGATCACATGGCGCATGGCCTGGGGATAGGTCATGCCCAGAGAACGCGCCGCTTCCATCTGCCCCCGGTGTATGGATTGGATGCCCGCTCGAACGATTTCCGCCACATACGCCCCGGCAAAGACGGCCAGAGAGGCCACACCGAACCAGAGGGGCGGAAGCTGGGCCATGCCGTTTTTGGCCAGAAGCGTGTTGATCACCGTCCCCAACACGAAGTACCAGATAAAGATCTGCACCAGCAGCGGCGACCCGCGGATCAGCTCGATATAGGTGATGGCGGACCATTTGAGGGCAGGGTTGGCGGATATGCGGGCCAAGCCCACGATAAGACCGATGAGGATGCCGAAGATGATGGAGATGAGGCTCACCTTGAGAGTCAGCCACAGCCCCTGGAGCAGGATCCCCACCTTCCACTTCTGGTGGACACCCAAAATATCTCCGGGATAGATATAGTCGCCTTCGCCAACTCGGATGTCTTTGCCCGGAATCTGGTATTCTTCCGACCCGTCCGGCCCCGTCACCACCACGACGTTGGCTTTTTGGCCCGCGACGATCTTTTCCACTTGCCCTTCGATCTGGGAGCGGACCTCCACCTTGTCCTTGTAGTAGAAGTATTGGGGCACCCGATACCATCGCCACACGTAGTCCACCTTGCGGGTGGCGAAGTAAAGGAGAGCCATTAAGGAAAAGATGCCCAGAAAAAAGACGGTGGCCCAGAAAAAGTAGGACCTGCGGCTCAGTTGTTTCGTTGCTTGTGCCATGGGATTCTCGATGTTTTCCTGCAACTAAGGGCTTGACGTGACAACGGGGAGACGGCCCGATCTCTTGGGCGCCTCCCCGTTGGTGCCTGGAACCGGCCCCTTATTGGGCCACTTCCTTGATCCATTCCGTTCCTTTGATCCACTTGTGGTAGATCCGATCGTAGCGGCCGTCGTTCTTCACCTGGCGCAAGAAGTTGTTGAGCCAGTTCAAGAAGTCCGGATCCCCCTTGTTGATGGCCCAGGCCAGGGGCTCATAGGTGAAGGGCTTGTCCAGGAAGACCAGCCTGCCGGCGCCCTGCTGGGCCATGAAGACCACGCAGAAGGGCAGATCGTAGACGAAGGCGTCCGCCTTGCCGTTCACCACCTCCAGGGCCGCTTCCGTTTCCGTCTCGAAGGACTTGTAGTGGCACTTGGGAATCATGCGCTTGACGGCCTGTTCCCCGGTGGTGCCCAGCTTGGAGGTGACGATGTATTTGGGATCGTTCAAATCCTTGTAGGAGTGTACCTTCCCTTCATGCTTCTTGTTGAGGAGAATGGTCTGGCCCACGATGATGTAAGGATCGGCGAAGTTCACTTTCAGGTTCCGTTCCTGGGTGATCGTCATGCCGCTCATGATGATGTCGAACTTGCCCGTGATGAGCGACGGGATGATGCCGTCCCAGGCGGTGTTGACCGGAACGAATTTCACCCCCATGGCCTTGGCCATCTCTTTGGCCATGTCGATGTCGAAGCCCACGAAATTGCCCTTCTTGTCGGTCATCTCAAAGGGCATGTAACCCGCCTCGAAGCCCACACGGAGTTCCCCGCGCTTGAGGATCTGTTCCAGGGTGGACTTCTTGGCCAGTTCGATGTCCGCCGCCGACACGCTCATGGCCGCCATCAACACCAGGGCGCACACCACCGCCACACACTGCACCACTCTTCTCATAGCCGACCTCCTCCTTTCATTGGGTACAACACTCCAGACAACCTCTCCGCGAAGATCCCTGCGTCCCTTTTCGAATCGGAAGCCGGACGATGGGATCTGGAAAGACGCCAAGATAGAACCCTCCCGGGCCAACCGCTTCCGGGATCCGCCACAGAGAAACGGCCCGATTCAATAGGATTTCCCCTCATCCAAGAGTTCCCGAATGACCATGGGAACACCGCACCGGGGACAAGCGGGGATCTCTTCCTTGGGCAGATAGATGATGCGCGTCTCCTTGCACTTGGGGCACATCACCTCCACCGGCTCCAGTTTCTCTCGCACGGCCCACCTCCCTGAAAGTACGGCAAAACTAGCACAATGGACCCGGATCACAAAGCCTTTTTGGCCGTCCCAGGCTTTGGCCCCTTTCCATCCCGGCTCCCAAGATGAACCCCTCCGCCGCACCGTCAAAGATCGGGCGCACACCGCAGCGTCTCCTTCCAAAAGCGCCAAGAAGTCCTCAAAAGCCGAAGGCCACCCGAGCGAGTGGCCTTCGGCCCTATCGGCGCCGCCCCCCTGAGGAAGCCGATCCCTTCGCGCTTACAGCCCAGGAGCCTGTCCGACAAGGGTCTCTCGGGCTTCGGGGCTTTCTGACCAGTTGAAATGCCGCTGTTCCCTGTGGGTTTTTGGGCACCTTGTGGGGGCGGGTTCGGAACCCGCCCCTACCGCTTAAAGGCCAGACCGGCACAAAAGGACGGGGCGGGCGCCGATCCGGAACCGGCCCTGTCCGCCCCCTCAAGCCGGGAACATGCCACGGTGCCCGAGCGGCCGCTCCTTCCCGGCCTTCCAACAGGCGCCTAGATGACTCCCTTTTCCTTCAACTCCTCCAGACGTTTGGGACCCAGCCCCAACATCTTGGCATAGACGTAGTAGTTGTCGGCCCCCACCGGGCGGCACACCCATTTGACCCGCGGCGGGGATTCGGTCATCTTGTGGGCATGGTTGGCGATGGTCACCTCGCCGTAATGGGGATCGTCGATGGTTTCCAGGGCTTGGCGCACCCACCAGTTTTCCGCCTTCATGGTGTCCATGGGCGACGAGATGCGGCCGGGGACCACCACGCCTTCGCCGATGTTCTTGTTGTAGTCCATGACCGCATCGAAAATCTCGTCATAGGTGTGTTCCATGGTCCACTTTTCGATTTCCTTGTACATCACCTTCATGTTGTCCACATTGAGGCGCTCGAAGATGGTGGGGAACTGCTGCTGCAGGTCCGGGCGGTTGATGATGGTGCACAAGGCCTTCCAGTTGGGATCGGCGAATCCAGACAGGAAGGCGAACCCGTCCTTACACTTGAAGTACGTGTAGGGAAAGACCCCCACATCGTAGTTGCCCACCCGCGGGATGGTCTCCTTGAAGCCGTAGTAGTAGGTGATGCCGTAGTTGATGCACCGCCCATAGGCTTCCGCCGGGGACACGTCGATGAACTGGCCCTTGCCCGAATGGTTCCTGTAATGGAGCGCCGCCAGCACGGCCGCGGCCGCCCAGGCCCCGCCCGCGTACCAGCCCATCCAGTTGCCCTGCTTGGTGGGGACCTCAGACGGCTTGGGATTGGCCGGATCGTCCACGGGTTCGCCACCCACCGACACCACCCCCGAGTAGGCCTGGTCCACCACGTCCACGTCCGCCTTGCCACAGGCGGCCTTGGGGCCGAACTGACCGTAGGTGTAAAGTGCGCAATAGATGAGGCCCGGATTCAGCTCCTTCAGTTGCCGGTAGCCGATGCCCCACTCGTCCATGGTGCCGGACAGAAAGGTTTCCACCACCACGTCCGCCCGTTTGGCCAGCTTCAAAAACATCTCCCGGCCTTCTTCCGATTCCAGGTCCAGGGTCACGTGGAACTTGTTGCGGCCTTCGTTGAGGTAGCCCAGGCCCGTGTCCATGTGCATGTACCCCCAAGGGGTGTACGTCCGGGCGGGATCTCCTCCGGGCGGCTCGATGCGAATGACCGTGGCGCCGAATTCGGCCAGGGTGGATGTGGCGAAACAGCCCGCCATGTTGGCATAACTCACATCCAAGACCGTGATATGGTCCAGGGCCTCGGGTTTTTTCCGGTTCTTCTTGGGATCGTCCAGTTCCTGGATCCATTCGTTCCAGGATTTTTCCTTTTCCTTGTGCATCTATCGTCCTCCCTACCAAAGGGGTTTGCCTTCCAATCCGACCTAGGCCAAAAGAACACCGCTCTTGCCATCCCAGCCTTCCGGGGGCTTGCGGCCCGGGGGTACGTCCACCCACTTGCCGATCACGTTCTTTTCCTTGAGATATTTGATCTTCTTGGTCTTGAGTCCCAGGAAGCGCTTGAGCACGTACTCGTTGTCAAAACCCACGGGCTTTCCGGCCCATTTGATCCGCCCCGGCGTTTCGGAAAGCTTGGGCGCAATCCCCTCCTCGTAGAACTCGCCGTAGATGGGATCGTCCACCCGGTAGGTGAAGTTGCGGGCCCGCAGGTGCTCATCTTCAACGTGATCCTTTCCGTCGGACACCTTGTGGGCCCCGAAGCCGTATTTTCCGGCCAGCGCATCGATTTCCGCATAGGACTTTTCCGCCACCCACGAGCGGATGATGGACAGGAGCTCCACGGCGTTCTCTTCTTTGAGCCGCTCCAGATGGGTGGCAAACCGAGGATCCTGGGCCAGTTCGGGTTTGCCCATGGCCTGGCAGAGGCTCTGGAACTGCCGGTCGGTGGCGGCCCCGATGGCCACCATGGTCCCGTCTTTGTCGGGAACGATGTCCGCCGGACAGATGCTCACATCGCGGTTGCCGTAGCGTTCGCGCATCTTACCGGTGAAATGCTGGTAGAGCCACGTCCAGTCCATGGCTCTCATGAGGTTTTCCGCCTGGGAATACTCGATGAACTGCCCCTTGCCCGTCTTGTCCCGATAGGCGAGAGCGGCCAGGACCCCCACGGCTCCCACCAGACCTCCGTAGTAGTCGGCCAGCCAGATGCCCGCCTTCATGGGCAGTTGATCCGGAAAACCGCTGATCCAGGCCATGCCCGATTCCGACTGGGCGATGGCGTCGTAGGAGGGCCGCTCCAGATAGGGTCCCCACTGGCCGAAGCCGTTGAGGGCGATGTAGATGAGCCCCGGATTGATCTTGCGCAGCTGACGATAGCCGATACCCCAGCGGTCCATGGTGCCCGCCCGGAGATTCTCCACCACCACATCGGCCCGTTTCACCAGCTCCCGAAAGAGCTCGGCGCCCTCTTCCACGCGCACGTCGATGGCCAGATGATACTTGTTGCGCGCTTCCTTGAGCCAGCCCATGGCCGCCCCGTTGAAAAACTTGGCAAAGGGGGTGAGCGAGCGCATGGTGTCGCCCATTCCGGGAAGCTCCACCTTGAAGACGGTGGCCCCCAGCTCCGACAGATAGGCGGGCAGGGACGGGCCCAAGATCAGCGTACAGAGTTCCACGACCTTAATATCCGCCAAGGCCTCCGGTTTTTCGAAGGTCTTGGACGGATCCAAGAGACTTTCGGCCCACTTGAAATACTCTTCTCGTGCCATCTAGGTCTTCCTCCCTGATTGATTGAAGTGCCTCCGGAGCCTCACCGGCCCACCCTGGCGGTTCTCAGCGGGAGGCGCCCGGCGACGGCTCCCCCGCACCGTCCAAGCCAAGGGCGGGTCGGCGTACGTCCGTTTCTAGTGTTTATGCACGTAGAAGGGCCACTTGTGGAAGAACCATTCGTTCCACAGCAGCGGAATGATCCACCAGAAGTTCCACACCAGGGACTCGCCGTGGGGGAATCGGTGGGCCAATTCCACCATGTGGTGGTTCCCCAGGCCCCAATGTCCGAAGTTGATATAGTAGAAGAAGATATAGTTGAGGGCGCACAAAACCAGGACGCCCACCGTGCGGAACCAGAAGGCCCCCCAGGAATCCTTGTCCGCTTGTGGTGCCATGTCATCGAAGTAGTGGTGCCAGATGAGGAAGGGAATCAACGCAAAGCCGGCGATTTCCGCCGCATGGTACCACAAGAAACGGATCAATTCCGCGTCATTGGGTTTGGCCTCCTTCAGTTCATGGAGGGTCTCATGGGGCAGCCAGGCCGGAGCGATCTTTATGCAGATCAGGGCGAGAATGTAGCCCAGGATCACCGTGCACACGAAAGAGACAATGCCCTTCCAGGGCTGGGGCAGTGTGATGGCCGACCACGGCTTCATGCGCCACACGTTGGGAGTCATGAAAAGCACAATGATCATCCATTCCCACCAGCCGAAAACCCAATGCACGTGAGGGGTACCGGCGATCTTGCCCCACCAGGGAAAATTGAGAGCGAACGAAGAACCCAAGAGCTTGCCGTAGACCAGGCCCCAGAAAGGAACGATGAGGATGGTGTAGAAGAAGAGGGTGAGCAGGGAGCACCAAGCGATTTCCGCCAGACCGGCTTCGGGTTGCTTGAGATCGCTCGGTCGGATGGGCCATTTGCCAAAAAGGATGGTCACAAAGGGATAGCTGAAAAACCCGATGAGCACGAAACAGACCACGGCGCTCTCGGCGAAATGCTTCTTTTGCATCACCTCCAGGCTCAGCGCCTTGCCGTTGGGCAAGACGGCTTTTCCTGCGGCGGCCAGTTCATTGAGATTGGACTGGCTGAGGAAATTGAAGCCCAGGCCCAGGATGCGATAGAAGACCACGTGAATGACGAACCAGACGAGGATCAGGTTCACAATGGTTTCCACAATACCCCGGGCCGGCTGGGGCAGATCCTGAAAAGGCCAATCCCCCAAGAACATGTGCTGCCACAGCCCCACCAGAATCATCATGGCCAGATAGAGAACGAACGGATAAGGAAAGGCTCCCACCGGACCCCGCGGGTCGCTGAAGATATACCAGGTAAGCCAGGCGACAGCAAAAAAGACAATAAATGAAATAATGCCGGTCATGGGTTGACCCCAACGAGGTTTCAACTGCTCTGCCATAGCCCTCTCCTTCTTCGCCTTGAAAAGGTTGCCGGTCTTCAAACGCCTGTACCCTTTACCAAGCTCTGCTTTCACCTCCTTTCCATGGTGCGGGTGGACTCCCAGCGCCCCCGGCGCAGCCGGGACACGTCCGCGGCGCCCCAGGAATCGCTCCCGGTCATCTCAAAGCACACTGGGCGGTTGTTCATGGATGGATGAAAGGACGGAATCGATGTGGGCCACCACCCTGGATCTTGATTCATCCGAGTCAGCTTCTCCGCAGCAGGAACAGGATTATCACGGTCGCCTTGCCGATCATCTTGCGACGAAAAACAAATCCACTTTCACGTGATGTGCGGCAGGCATCACCGGAGTTGAAGACGCCTCCGCCGTTCGGGAGCTTGTCCGAGACTGGCTCCCACACCGCACCGAAACCCCTTGGAAGGCCGGCGGGAGAGACACGGCCCAAAGGCTGTGGCGGGCTGCCATTCTCGGACATTTGCTGGGTTCCAGGGCGCCCTTGCCGCGGACGCCGGAATCCCGGGGTTAGCCAACACAGGGAATGGGCCCTTTGGGAAAGGCACGCTCTGGGATCCGCACAGTTTGAAAGAGGCACACGGGAACAGGAGTCATCCACTCTAGAGAGAACGCGAACAGGTCACTTAAGAAGTTGATAAACAAAGCACATAAGGAGCGGGAGCAGGAAACGAACCAGAAGCTGCAACCTGGCGATCCGTCAAAGAATCCCCATCAGGCGACTCCTGAATTACACAACGAAAGAGGATTGGTCAAGTGAAAAAAAATTTGTTTGACAACCGGCGACCGGCTCCTTTAACTTGAAAGCACCCTCGGTAGCTCACGATCCCGCTCCCATTCTCCCGTTGCCCTTACCGTGGAAGCGCTCAAGAGGGACCCTGTTCACGCAACGGATCGAATCGGTCACCTTGGCTCAACGCACGCTCCCGTTCACCCACGGTCTCACGGTCTGGCTCATGGGATGCCCACTACACGCGGAACGACCAGCACAACCCGGGGATGCGAGGACATCGATCCACAATCCCGTTCGGCCCGCCAGCCCCAGACGACCGCTCGGCAGCGTCGCGGGAAGGTGCGTTATTTTCTTTTGATTTTATTGGGATATACGATAGGGCGCCCCCAGGCGCCCTTCTTCTTTTCCACGGCCCCATGGGGCCTGGATCGGGTCTGGACCACGTGAGGAGGGAAAAGCGTATGGGCAAAGGCATGTTTTCAGAATCACAGCTGGAACGGATGGAAAGGGAATACCAGGACTGGCTGGGCGAATACCAAAAGGCGCTTCAAAGGCTTCCCGAGCGGCTGGAGCGATTTTCCACGGTTTCGGACATGGAGGTCAAATCCCTCTATACGCCCTTGGACATCAAGGGCAAGGATTATTTCCAGGACCTGGGCTTTCCCGGCCAGTATCCTTTCACCCGGGGCGTCCAGCCCACCATGTACCGGGCCCGCCTGTGGACCATGCGCATGTTCGCCGGCCTGGGAACGGCCGAAGACACCAACAAGCGCTTCCACTATCTGATCGAACACGGTGAGACGGGCCTGAGCACGGCCTTCGACTTTCCCACCCTCATGGGCTATGACACGGAGGCCCCCGTGGCCCGCGGAGAATGCGGAAAATGCGGGGTGGCCATCGACACCATCGAGGACATGCAGCGCCTCTTCGCCGGGATCAACCTGGAAGAGGTGACCACCTCCATGACCATCAACCCGCCGGCTTCCGTCATCTGGGCCATGTACATCGCCAACGCGGAAAACGAGGGCTATGACCGCAAAAAGCTGGGCGGCACCATCCAAAACGACTGTTTGAAGGAATTCATCGCCCAGAAGACCCTCATGCTTCCCCCCGAGCCGAGCCTGCGGCTGGTGGTGGACACGGTGGAATTCGGCACCTACGAGGTGCCCCGCTGGAACACCATCAGCATCAGCGGCTACCACATCCGGGAAGCGGGCGCCACGGCGGTCCAGGAGCTGGCCTTCACCATCTACGACGGTATCACCTACGTGGAAGAATGCATCAAACGGGGCCTCAAGGTGGACGACTTCGCCGGCCGCCTCTCCTTCTTCTGGAATTCCCACATCGACTTCTTCGAAGAGATCGCCAAGATGCGCGCGGCGCGGCGCCTCTGGGCCCGGATCATGAAAGAGCGGTTCAAGGCCCAAAAGCCCCGATCCATGATGTGCCGGTTCCACACCCAAACGGCGGGCTGCTCCCTGACGGCCCAGGAGCCCTACAACAACATCATCCGAACCACCACCGAGGCTCTCGCCGCCGTGTTGGGCGGCACCCAGTCCCTGCACACCAACTCCCTGGACGAGGTCTACATGATCCCCAGCGAGGAGGCGGTGCGCATCGCGCTGCGCACCCAGCAGATTCTGGCCGACGAGACGGGCGTGGCCAATGTGATCGATCCCCTGGCCGGGTCCTATTTCGTGGAGGCCCTGACCGACAAGATGGAAGAGGAGGCCATGGCCTACATCCGCAAGTTGGATGAGCTGGGGGGCATGGTGGCGGCCATCGAAAAGGACTATCCGCAGATGGAGATCGCCGACGCGGCCTATCAGTTCCAGCAGCAGGTGGAACGGGGCGAAAAGATCATCATCGGTGTCAACAAGTTCCCCAGCGACCGGCCCGAGCTGGAATTCGTGCTGCGCATCGACGATGAACTGGAGAACTTCCAGATCGAGCGCACGCGCCAGTTCAAGGAAAAGCGGGACAAGGTCAAGCTTCAGAAGGCCATGGACGAACTGAGGCGGCGCTGTGAGGGCCCCCCGTGCTGGGAAAACAACGTGATGCCGGCCCTGATCGACGCCGTTCGAGCGGGAGCCACGGAACAGGAATGCTGCGACCTCTACCGCGAGGTCTTCGGCATCTACACGGATCCCGGCACCTTTTAGCTCCCCGAAAGCTTGTCGGGGCCTCGGGGCCGGGCTGCAGGGCAAGGAAGCTTGGGACAAGGTTGCCCGATCTGTCAAGTGACACCATTGATAGGAGGACGGTTTCCATGAGCGAGGAGAGGAAACTTCGCATATTGATCGCCAAGCCGGGCTTGGATGGACATGACCGCGGGGCCCGCGTGATCGCCCGGGCCTTCCGGGACGCGGGCTTCGAGGTGATCTATACGGGCTGCCATCAAACACCCGAACAGATCGTCAACACCGCCATCCAGGAAGACGTGGACCTCATCGGTTTGAGTATCCTGTCCGGAGCCCATCGCTATTCGTTTCCGCGGGTCATGGAGCTTCTCAAGGAAAACAACGCCGAAGACATCGCGGTCATCGGAGGCGGCATCTTCCCCTTGGAAGACATTCCCAAGCTGAAGGCCGTGGGCATCAAGGAGATCTTCGAGCCGGGCGCCAAACTGGAAGAGATCGTGAACTGGGTGCGTACCCACATCAAGCCGCGCAAGGCCCTGGTGGCCTAGGCAAGAGGCATGGATCATGAGTCTTGTGGAACAAATCTTGGCAGGAGATGTGCGGGCCACCGCCCGCCTTCTTCGGGATATCGACGATCATCTCCCATCGGCCCGCGAGGCCCTCAAGCGACTCTACCCCCACACGGGCAAGGCCTACGTCATCGGGTTCACGGGATCTCCGGGGGTGGGGAAAAGCACCCTGGTGGATCAATTGGCCTTGGAGTACCGCAAACAGGACCTCACCGTGGGCATCCTGGCCATCGATCCCACCAGCCCCTTCACCGGCGGGGCCATCCTGGGGGATCGGATCCGCATGCAGCGCCATTTCACGGACAGCGGCGTCTTCATCCGCAGCCTGGCCACCCGGGGCCACTTCGGGGGACTGACCAAGTCCACCAACGACATGATCACCGTCCTGGACGCCATGGGAAAGGACGTGATTCTGGTGGAAACCGTGGGCGTGGGCCAGGATGAGGTGGACGTGGCCAATTGCGCCCACACCACCGTGCTCGTGACCATTCCCGGCATGGGCGACGAAATCCAGGCCATCAAGGCCGGCATCATGGAGATCGGAAACATCTTCGTGGTGAACAAGGCGGACCGGGAGGGATCGCGAAAGACCATCCGGGAGCTCCGGAACCTCATCGAATTGGGCCTGCGGCGCCGCGACGACGAGGGCTGGGAGCCGCCCATCATCGAGACGGAAGCCCTCAAGGGCCGCGGCATCCCGGAACTCATGGAGGCCATCGAAAAACATCGCCGTTACCTCACCGCCAACGACCAGGGACAATGGGACGCGGTGGAGGCCAAACGCGCCAGGATGCAGCTTTTGGACACCCTGCGGGAAGAAGCCCTGGGCGAGCTCCTGCGCCGTCTGGAACAGCGGGGTCAAAGCCTGGAGGAGCTGGTGCACAAAGTGACGGCCAAGGAAACGGACCCCTACTCGGTGGTGCAAGACCTGCTGCAGTGCGAACTGCGCTGAAGGCCTTCAACCATCGCCTTCCCCCCATGGAAAGTCCCGCCGGGACGGCACCATCCCCGGAGCGGGGCTTTTTTCATGCCCAGCCCCCCTTTGGTCCAGATGTGCAAATTTTCCTAAAGCCCAAGTCCCTCCCGACCGATAGGACCTTTGGATGTGGATCTGGCGGGTCTGGAACCCGCAAGAGGTTGTTGTGTTCAGACAGGGAGGGATGCCAAGTGAAGAAGACGATCGTCATGGCGGCCGCCGCCACCTTGCTGTGGGTCGGCCTGCCACAGGCACAGGACCAGCCGCACTATGTGGGCGACCAGACGTGCGCCCAATGCCACGAGGAGATTCACGAGCGATTCATGCAATACTCCAAAAAGCCCCACTCCTTCCAAGGGGTGGAAAAGCTGCAAGACGGCCTCAGCCCCCAGGAACTCCAAGATTGCTACGCGTGCCACACCACCGGATACGGGCAACCCGGGGGCTTTACGGATCCCGTGAGCACTCCGGACATGAAAAACCTTGGCTGCGAATCCTGCCACGGCCCGGGTTCTGTCCATGCGGAAACGGAAGATCCTCAAGACATTCGCGGGAAAATCACGGTCCAGGACTGCCAGCGCTGCCACAATGAAGAGCGGGTCCGGGCTTTCAACTTCCAGCCGTTGATCCACAGTGGAGCCCACTAAGGAACACAGACAAGGGGGATGGAATGCAACGCGTTTGGCGATTTTTTCTGGGACTTCAGGGCAAGGTCTTGATGATCGTGGCGTCCACCGTGCTGGTGGTCATCGTCGCCATGGCGGGCTCGGGTTGGTGGATGCAACGGCAGAAGCTGTTGCAGGAAGGTCTGGAAAGCGCGCGGATACTGAGCGATTCGGTGTACGCCTCCATCAAGCATCCCATGGCCATCGGGGACGAGGAAGCCCTGGAACAGCAGATGGCGGAACTGGGGCAAAAGCTCCAGGATCTGGATGTCTACATCTACGATTTCGCAGGCAAGGTGACCTACGCCACCCAGCAGAACCAACTTCGCAGTGACCTGCGATCCCTGGGCATCAGCTCCGGTGTGGTGAGCCGGATTGAAGAGGGACTGTCCGGAAAGGGCACGAAGCAGACGACGGCCTTGGAAGAGACACCGTCCGGGCCGAAGATCGCTGTGGTCACTCCCATCCGCAATGAACCGTCGTGCCATCACTGCCACGGGTCATCGCGCAAGGTTTTGGGAGGCGTATTGATTCGGCGGGACGCTTCGCCCCTTTTCGCCTACCTGGCCAAGCTACGCACCCTGAGTGCCGCGGGGACCATCCTGGGAGCCTTCGTACTGTCCGCAATACTGGTGTTCATCCTCTCCCGTTTCGTCACTCGCCCCCTCAAGCGCATTGTGGAGGGCATCGGGCAACTGGCGGAAGGCGATCTGACCGTGGAGCTGGATCACAAGAGCCAGGACGAACTGGGCGTCCTGGCCGATTCCGTCAATCAGTTGTCCAAGAGTTTTCGAGACACCATCCAGCAGGCCCGTGAAACCGCCTTTCGAGTGAGTGAAGGCACCAGCCAGCAGGCGGCCTCCATCGAGGAGACGTCCGCCTCCCTGGAGGAGATCACCTCCATGATCCGTCAGGGCGCGGAAAAGTGCGCCGAGGCCGACACCATGATGCGCGACAACGACTCCAAATTGAACGAGGCCAACAAGGTCATGAAAGCGTGCATCACGTCCCTGGATCAGATCGTGAGCACCACCGAAACCATGGCCAAGATCGTCAAGGATATCGACGAGATCGCCTTCCAAACCAATCTGCTGGCCCTCAATGCCGCGGTGGAAGCGGCTCGGGCGGGTGAGGCCGGACAGGGCTTTGCCGTGGTGGCCGACGAGGTGCGCAGCCTGGCCCGGCGCGCTTCGGAAGCGGCCAAATCCACTGCCGAATTGATCCGAACGGCCCAAGACAAAACGCACGAAGGCCGTTCCCTGGTTCAGGAAACCGACGAGGCTTACCGGGAGGTGGCCGTTCAGGCCCGGAAGGTAAGCCAGCTCATCCAGGACGTGGCCTCTTCCAGTCAGGAGCAATCCTTGGGAGTGGAACAGATCAGTCGGGCCGCCCACGAGCTGGACCAGGTCATTCAGAGCTTTGCGTCCGTGACGGACCAGCTCACCCAGGTCATGGACTTCTTCCAAACCGACGGCCACAAGGAATCCACGTCCGAGGCCGCCGCACTGCTTCCACCCCACAGCCCCTGAAGCGTCCCACCGGCCTGAGAGAGAACAGGCTTTCCGCTCCAAAGGGGCGAGGCGGCGGGGCGCTTTGTTTCCACCGACCGCCGCGCCATACCCATGGGGGCGGGTTCCCAACCCGCCCCCAAAAGGCTCAAAAAGAGACAGAGGGCACAGTGGAATTTCAACCAGTTAGAAACCCTCTCAAAAGGCTGAAAGGCCACTGTCGGACACGCCCCTACGGACCCTTTCGCCGGGCCAGTACCTCGTAGGCCTCCGCCATGCGAATGAAGGTCTCGTGGTCGCCTCCCGCGTCCGGGTGGTGTCGTTTGGCACAGCGTTTATAGCAGCGGGCCAGCTCTTCCGGGCTCATGGACCGGTACTCGTCCTCGCCGATCCCCAGGCAGGCACAGGCCTCCTTTTCCGGCATGGATGCCCGGGGGGGACCTTGGGGAAAGCGAAACTGCCGGTTCCAGATGAAATCCCGGAGCATCTCGTCCAGGAAGGTGTCGGCGGAAAAGGAGTGATCAAAGTACATGATCACATACTTGACCAGGTAGGGGTGCAATCGCGCGGGGTCGTGATCTTCCACGCCGGCGAAGAAGTGCCGGCTTTCGTTGAGCCGGCAGATCTCTTGCAAAAAGTAGCTGTCCACCCTCTCGGGATCCAGGGCGGCGGGATTGTTCTTGAGCAGATGGTGAGGGAAATATCTTTGTAGCTCCAGGGCCGTGAAGAGGTAGTTCCGCCTCTCGTGGGGCCGAAGGTCCACTTCCATGCCTTCGATGACATGCTCCATTTCGTCCCGGCTTTTCTCCAGCAGAACGTTGAGGAACTTCCAGGGCCGCCCTTCCAGGTTCCCCATGTCCATCCGACCGCACCGCAAAAAATGCAGGCGTCGCTTGTCGAAGGGATGCAGATGGGCTTGCGCCTCGCCCAGGGGATCCGGGGAAGACGATTGCCCTCGCGGAGCGTGGGTGAAGTTTTCGATGATCCGACGGATATGGGGGTCCAGGTAGGGCAGGAAGGCGCGCTCCAAGTCCTCCGTTTCCCAGCCAACCCCCTGATCTTCCAACGCCTCTTCCAGATCGGGCCGAAAATAGAAGCCGTTTCCCCCCACGTAGACGATATAGTCTTGGGGGTCATCGCCAAGGTCCATGAGGCGGCGCATCCTGTAACAGGAGCCATCCCAATAGGACCTTCTCAGCTCGTAGTGGGCTCTGCCGGCGTATCGAACATAACGTATATACAAGGGCACTCCTCGGCCCCTTCCGGGCGACCCTTCGGGATTCCAGCCACACGCCCCCCCGCGTCAACACTTTACCTATAAGGCATTTTTCCAGACCGGCAAGGTGGTGGCTCAACGGCCCGGACCATCCAACCAAAAGAGAAGGGCCCGTCGCAGTTCTTGGATCTGATCCGGATCGGTCACCTTTTCGCCCCGATGATTCTTCACATAGAAGATATCCGCCACCTGATCCACCTTGGTGGTGATCTTGGCCACGTAGATGCGCAGATGAAGCTCCAGGAGCGTCCGGGTGATGGTGTAGAGCAGTCCCGGCCGGTCCGCGGTATAGACTTCCAAGATGGTGTATTCCCGCGCCGAATCATTGTCCACGTCCACCTGGCTGTCGGATTTGGGCACGGCCTGGCGGCGGCTTTCGGTCACGGCGGCCGCATGGGCGGAAATCCGATAATCCAGGGCCAGTTTCCCTTCCAGGAGCCGCCCCATGTCCTCTTGGACCCGGCTCCAGTCCACCGAGTCGGCGGCTTCCTCCTGCAGACAGCGGAAAAGCAGGAGCACCACCCCGTTTTTCTTGGTGAAGACCCGAGCGTCCCGGATGTCCAGGTGATGCAAGGTCAAAATCCCCGCGGCACGGGCCAGCAGTCCCGGCACCTCCCGGCTCACCACGGTGATGGCCACGGTGCCGTTTTCCTGGCGCACGTCCCAGACAAAGGCGTCCGGTGCCTCGCCCAGTTGCATTTCCAGGCGCAGGTGAGCCGCCATCTCTTCCGCGTCGATGGAAAGCAAATACCGGGGCGGCAGCTGAGAAAAATGCTCTTCCAACCGGGCCCGGTCCACCACCTCCGCCACCCGGGCCAACACCACGTCCTTGATCCGCTCCACGCGGTCCGCCAGCACCTCCTCGCTGGGCTCGCCCTTTTCCAGCAGATAGAGCAGCCGCTCATAGAGATCCCAAACCGGGGTCTCCCGCCACTTCTGTTGGGCCTTGGGGCCGGTGGCCATCATGTCGGCCAGGGTGAGCACCAAAAGCTCCTGGAGGCGGTCGGGCTCTCCAACGGTCCGGGCGCATTGGAGGAGCATCTCCATGTCTCCCAGATCCCGCATGGAAGCGGTGTCCATCAAGAGCAGATGGTGTCGAATGAGAAAGGCCACCCTCTCGGAGCCGGCTTTGTCCAGTTTCAGTCTTCGGGCCATCACGGGAAACATATCGGCTCCTGCCCGAGCGTGATCCCTGCCGGCGTGCTTGCCGATGTCGTGCAACAAGGCAGCCAGGTACAACCAGGTCTTGTCGGCAAGGCCCCGGGCAAGGCCCGTGATCTCCGGCTCTTCGTCCTGGTAGTCGCCGCGGAGGATGCGCTTGATCTCCCGCACCGTGCGCAGGTGGTGCTCATGGACTGGATAAACGTGGAAGGCGTCGTGCTGCACCAACCCATGGACCAGCGCCGTTTCGGGAATGAGGGCCTGAAGCAGGCCGTAGTCGGAAAAGCGACGGAGGGCGGCCAAGGCCGGCCCGTCTTTGCGGAGCAGGTCCAGGAAGGCGTCCCGCACGCCATGGTCCTCCGAGGCCGAATCCACCGCATTCTTGTGATGCAGAATCCAGCGGCGGGTGGAGCTGGAAAAGCCCAGCCGCTTTTCGGCGGCCAGGACAAACAGGTGCAGGATATTGGACGCTGTGGGTTCATAATGGGAGGGATCCACCTGGATCCTGCCGTGCACCACCGAAATCCCGTCTTCCAGCGAAAAGGAAGGGCCTTCCAGGGGCATTTCGGCCAATTTACCGGTTTCCTGGAGCCGTTCACAGAATTCCGAAGACACACGAAAGACGTCGTGGAAGGTCCGGTGCACTTCCTGCATAAAGGTTTCCACAGGCAGAAAGCCCGCCCGGCCGGAATAGCCCAGTTTTTCGGCCAACACCTCCTGCACGTGGAAATCGAGTACGCTCGCCCGGCCTCCCTTCTGGGCACGCACAAGCCCCAGCCATTTGTGCAGGTTCTTTTCGGCCATCTCCAGCCGATCGGCCTCCCATCGTGTGAGGTACCCCTGAAAGATGGCATCTTCCACACAGCGCACACCCAACAAAACCCTGGATGCAAAACGAATGGTGTCGATATCGTGCAGGCCGCCGGGGCTTTCCAGCAGGTCGGGCTCCAGCCAGTTGTCCGGTTGGGACAGACGGGCTTGGCGGCGGCGCAGGCCTTCATAAAGATTGGAAAAGAGCTGCTCCTGGCGGCGGGTCACCAGCTCGTCCAGCGCATCGTCCAATTCCACGAGAAGCTCTCTGTTTCCTGACAAATACCGGGCTTCCAGCAACTGGAAAAACAGCTCCGGGCTCTCTCCGGCCTCTTCCAGCACCTGAGGCAGGGACGCCACGCGCAGTTGCACATCCCACCCGGCTTCCCGAAGCGGCTCCAGGATGTCCTCCTGCCAGTCCTCCTCCCAGGGGAAGGCCTCCGTTCGAAGCCACAGGAGCGACACCGTGTCCTGGGGGCCCAGAAAACCGCGGGCCAAGGCCCCCAAGGCCGCAATGGCCCCGCTGGAGCGGAACTTTTCCGAATCGGCGTCCAGTCGGTTGACCAGGCGATTGTGGAGGGACATGATTGCGATCTCAAGAAGGCTCATGTGCCGACGAAGCATCTGTTCATCGGCTCCCTGGAGGATCTGTTCCCGCTGTCGCTTCAAAGATTCCACCATATTTTCCATAGGACACCTTTCCACTAGACACGATGAAAAAGCCCGCCCGGCCACCTACGAGAGTGCCCTCCGGACGGGACGTGTTAAACCTTGCCGAAAGAATGGGTTGTGATGAACCGCGTCAGCCGTGGTGGGCCTGTGCCGCCTCGGGCTCATGGCCTTCCCCGGCCCCCTTGCCGGCGGGCGCCTTTTCATGGCGGCCTTCCTCGGCAGCGGAAACGGCCTGGTGCTCTTCCTGTCCGGACGGTGCCTCGGCGCTCACCCCTTGGGGCTTTTCCGGGATGGCCCCTTCGGGCACTTCCACACCGAAGCGCTCCAGCACCACCTTCCAATCCAGGTTCTTGAAGAAGGCATCCATGTAAGCGGCCCGGTCCAAGCCGTAGTCGAGCAGATACGCATGCTCAAACACGTCCAGAACCACCAGCGGGACACACCCGGTCAGGTGGCCCGTTTCGTGTTCGTTGATCCAGGTGTTGACCAAGCGGCCGGTACTCGGATCCTGGTACAGGATCACCCAGCCGATCCCGCGCATCTTGCCCGTGGACAGGAAGTCCTCTTTCCAGTTTTCGAAGGAGCCGAAGTTTTCTTTGATGGCCTCGTAGAGGGCGTTGTCTTCGGGAAGGACCCCGGCGCCGCCCAGGTTTCCGAAGTAGTATTCGTGCAGCTTCATGCCGTTGAATTCAAAACCGAGCCGACGTTTCAGCTCCGCATACTCCGGCGTATCGGTGCGACCGGACTTGGCGTAGGAGCGGAGCTTTTCCAAGAGCTTGTTGGTGTTGGTCACGTAGCCTTGGTAGAGGGCGAAGTGGGTTTTGAGCAGCGCTTCGCTGAAGCCCTCCATTCCCAGAAGATAGGAAAAATCCTTGGCCTGGTACGGTTGCAGCGCCCGGCTGGAAGGCAACCGATCTCCCTTTTGGGACTCCCGGCACGTAACCACCAGCGCCGAGATAGCCACAAGCACCAAGACAACAGATAGCTTCTTCTTCACGGCTTCCTCCTCTCGCCACGGCATCGACCCAAGCGGGCCCTCACGCCCCTTGGCTTTGCATCCAACGGAGTGTTTCCCTGAGACCTTCTTCCAAAGAAACGCGGGGTCGCCAGGCCATAACCGCCTGGATGGCATCAATACAAGCCACACTGTGGCGGATGTCGCCTGGGCGCTCTGCATAAAACCTGATCGATTCCCCGCGTTCTGTCAAGCTCAGAATCATCCGTGCCAATTCCAGGATGGTCGTGCGGGTGCCGGACCCCACGTTGTAGATGCCGGCCGGGACCTCCGGCGCCGACGCCACCAATCCCGCCGCTCGGCAGTAGGCATCCACCACGTCCGAAACATAGACGAAATCCCGGCTCTGGTGACCGTCTCCAAAGATGGTCAGGGCTTCTCCCCGAACGGCCATCTCGGCGAAACGCGAAATCACGCCACTATAAGGGCTGGAGGGATCCTGGCGCGGTCCGAAGATATTGAAGCATCGGAGCGCCACCCCCCGGGGTCCGTCGCCGCAGGCGGCCACGGCCCGGGACGAACGGTACTTGGCCTCTCCGTAGGGGCTGAGCCAGGACGTCTGGTCCCCGGCGTATGATTCCCGGAGAGGAAGCCTGGCGTCGTCTCCATACTCCGCGGCGGAGCCGGCAAAGACGAATCGGGCACACCCCAACCGGCCGGCCTCCTGGAGCAGCCCGATGGTGCTCTGGTAGTTGACCGCCCACGTCTCTTCCGGATGGTCCACGGAATAGGGCACGCTCACAATGGCCGCCAGATGAAAGACGCAGGCGAGGGGGCCGTGCTCCGCCGCGATCTCTCGGAGCAGCCCCGGCTCCGTCACAGACCGTTCCAGAAAGGAAAAGCGCGGATGGTCCCGAAAGGGCGTCAGGTTTTCCCAACGGCCTGAAAAGAAGTTGTCCACGCCCATGACGCGGCATCCAAGACCCAGAAGCCGCTCACACAGATGGCTGCCCACAAAACCGGCCGCACCGGTCACCACGCACACCGCCTCGGCTGACGTTTTCTTTGACATTGCTCTTTCATCCCTCTGCTGGCAAAATGCGCCCAATTGTCAAATCCTTTACCAACATTGACCGGATATGATGACCCCTTGATCGTGGAGGATACATGAGATGAACGACCTGCTCCGGAAGATCCAGAATCAGAAGGCCACCGTGGGTATCATTGGGCTGGGCTACGTGGGACTCCCCTTGCTCATCCGCTTTGGAGAAGCGGGCTTTGCCCTCATCGGCTTCGACGTGGACAGCACCAAGATCAACGCCCTCCTGCACGGCAGGAGCTACATCCGCCACATCCCCATTGAACCCGTTCAACGTTTTCTGGAGGCAGGTCAGCTGGATGTGACCGTGAGCTTCGAAAGGCTGAAGGAAGCCGACTGCATCATCATCTGCGTCCCCACCCCGCTGACCGACAAGATGGAACCGGATCTGAGATTCATCGAAAGCACCACGAAGACCATAGCAAGCCACCTGAGACCCGGGCAACTGGTGGTCTTGGAAAGCACCACCTACCCCGGGACCACGGAAGAGCTGGTGCTGCCGGAGCTGGAAAAGACGGGGCTTCACGTGGGCCAGGACTTTTTCCTCGCCTTTTCGCCGGAACGGGAAGACCCGGGAAACCCCAACTACCACACAGGCAATATCCCCAAGGTGGTGGGGGGCGTCACGGCCCAGTGCCTGGAATGCGCCCAGGCCCTCTACGCCCACGCCGTCACCCGCGTGGTGCCCGTGTCCAGCACCCGCGTGGCGGAGCTGACCAAGCTCCTGGAAAACATCTATCGCAGCGTCAACATCGCCTTGGTCAACGAACTGAAGGTCCTGGCCCTGCGCATGGGGATCGACATCTGGGAGGTGATCGAAGCGGCCTCCACCAAGCCCTTCGGCTTCACCCCCTTCTATCCCGGCCCGGGCCTGGGCGGACACTGCATCCCCATCGATCCGTTCTACTTGTCCTGGAAAGCGCGGGAATACGATTTTCCCACCCGCTTCATCCAGTTGGCCGGTGAAGTGAACGTCTCCATGCCCTATTATGTGCTGGAAAGGATCATGGAGGCACTCAACGAGCACGGCAAGTGCCTGAAAGGGGCCAAGATCCTGGTTCTGGGCGTCGCCTACAAAAAAGACATCGACGACGACCGGGAATCGCCGTCCTATGCCATCATGGAGCTACTGGAACAACGGGGAGCCACCCTCCACTACAACGACCCCCACATCCCCAAGCTGAAACCGGGCCGCAAGCACGCCTTCCAGCTGGAGTCCACGGAGCTCAGCGAAGAGGCCCTTGCGGCCATGGACGCCGTGGTCATCCTCACCGACCACAGCGCCTATGATTACGCCTGGATCGTCCAGCATGCCCCATTGGTGATCGATACGAGAAACGCCACGAAGGGCGTGCAGGAAGGCCGGGAAAAGATCGTGAAGGCGTGATCCGCCGGCTCCCCGTTTGCCTGGGAAAGGGACCGTCCATCTCGGCCGGAAAAAGGCGCGGGGCTTTCGCCCCGCGCTCACCCACCTTCTCACACCCCCAGCGGCCGTGGCGGCGCGCCATGAACACGAGGGAAGACAAGCGCCCCCCACTACCCGCCACTCACACAGCACCGGCCTTGATCTTTTCGATGGTCCCCTCGATGAGATCCTGGATCTCCTTGAGCCGATCCGGCGTTTGCGCCTCGTAGCGAAGCACCAGGACCGGCTGGGTGTTGGAAGCCCGCACCAGCCCCCAACCGTCCTCAAAGACAACCCGGGCGCCATCCACGTCGATGACCTGGTAGCCTTGCCGCTTGAAATAGGCCACGGCCTTTTCCACCACGGCGAATTTCTGATCCTCCGGGCATTCCACTCGAATTTCTGGCGTGGTCACCGTCTCGGGCACCCCCTCCAACAGTTCCGGGATGGTCTTGCCGGAATTGGCCAGGATCTCCAAAAGCCGGCAGGAAGCGTAGATGCCGTCGTCGAACCCGAAGTAGCGGTCCTTGAAGAACATGTGCCCGCTCATCTCTCCGGCCAGTTCCGCCCCCACCTCCTTCATCTTGGCCTTGATGAGCGAATGGCCGGTCCGCCACATGATGGCTTTACCGCCGTGCTTTTCAATATCGTCGTAGAGCGTCTTGGAGCATTTCACTTCCGAGATGAACACGGCCCCGGGCTTTCTGGAGAGAATCTCGCGGGCGAAGATGATCATGAGCTTGTCACCGTAAACCACTCGACCCTCATGATCCACCACCCCCAGGCGGTCGCAGTCCCCGTCATAGGCCACGCCCACGTCCAGCTTTTCGCGGCGCACCCACTCAATCAAATCCTCCAGGTTCTCCATGACGGTGGGATCCGGTTCGTGATTGGGAAAGGTGCCGTCCATGTCGCAATAGAGGGGATAGACCGAGCAGCCCAAACGTTCCAGAAGCGGAACGGCCACCGGCCCCCCCACGGCATTGCCCGCGTCCACCCCCACCCGAAGGGGGCGGCCCAGGCGGATGTTTCCCGCAACAAAGTCCATGTAGGGAGAGATGATGTCGTAGGAGGTGACTGAACCGGGACCCTCGACAAACCGCCCCGCATCCATGACCGCCTTCAGTCGCTGAATCTCGGCCCCGGAGATGGTATCGTAGCCGTTGCAGACCTTGAAGCCGTTATATTCCGGGGGATTGTGGCTGGCCGTGATCATCATGCCGCCTTCCCGGTCCAGGTGCCGGATGGCGAAATAGAACACGGGTGTGGGACACACCCCCACATCCACCACGTCCATGCCGGTGGACAACAGCCCCTCCATCAACAGATCCCGGTACTTGGTGGAGCTCAGGCGGCAGTCCCGCCCCACCACGATGCGGCCCTTGCCTTGATCCGCCATGTAGGTGCCGAAGGCCTTGCCCAGCAGGACCACATCTTCATCCTGAATCTGCTTGTCCACCAGACCCCGGATATCGTATTCGCGGAAGGTTGTGGGATCCACGTCGCTTCCTCCTTTCCCCAACAGTTTCAGAAACAGGCTTCGTGCAATGAAAGCATGCAGGTGCGACACATTCCCGAATGGATGAGGTGGGCAGTATCCCTGCCCGTGGAAGCCATTATGGTCTGTGGGCGCAAAGGGAATCAACAAAAAAGGCGGCCCCCAAAGGCCGCCTTGCCAATCATCGTTGCGGGGTGCGTCCCGTCCGTGAGCCGGTCCCTGCCGGGAAAGACCGCCATCGCACCCCACCGGTCAGTGATGCCCCGAATCACCCTTTTTGAGATCTTTTAGGGTCATCACCACCGCGATCAGCACACCCAGACCGATCACCGTGAGCGCCCCATAGAGGGCGGTAAAAAAGACGGCGTGACTGGGGTCATACCAGGGGATGTCCCACGGCAACATGCTGGAAACGCTTCTTTTGAGTGCTACGCACAGAAAATCGATACCCCACATGGACGCCTCCTCCCGATCTATGGCCTTCCAGCCGGAACCTGGCACCTTCCAGTCCCCATGGGGACCCGGAATCGCTCAAATTTGTGATACATTTAGCAAAGGAGACGGCCGGGGTCAATTCCTATTCTGCGGCGGGCTCGGACCGCGATCCGAGAAAGGAAAGAAGGGAAATGAACGAGCTTCAAGGGATCCCAAGAAGGGGAGGTGGGGGCTGGAAGGGACGGCGAAAAGAGGCCTTGGGTGAAAAGAAGACGATGGGCCATAGAAAAAGGGGTTGCAGCCTTCAGCGCTCCAACCCCTTCACCCGATCAGGCCGTTTTCTGGCCATGAGTCGCAGGGATCCATGGAATCACTCCTTGTAAAGAATCACCCTGCCGCTGGGATCCACGCTGCACCTTTTCACAAAGTCCTTCATGGTGCACTCGAACTGATCCCGATGGCTAAAATAGTAGCTCAACATCTTCTTTCGGGCATCCTGTCGATTGCGGCCCTTGATCAGCACCGTCTTCAATGGAATCACCCCCTTTCCATGGCATTAAAAAACCCCGAGCCACGCTCGGGGTCGTCGTGCCGCACAGGAGGTCCGGCGTCAGAGATGGGTCTTTCGAAGGGCCGAACCCATCTTCTCCCCGAGACGAATCAGGCTCGATTGTCGTTCGATCTTTCGACTACTACTCGGGTCGTCCATGAAGAACCGATCTCCACCCACTAACCAGGATTCACCAAGCATACATACCAAGATCAATGCCAAGCTACCCTCTTTTCCTCCGTCTGTCAAGACGTTCCTACCTCTTTACTTCAATGACGCAATCGTCGCCCACCATGAGGCTGATGGAATCGTGGTGGGTGGCGGCGGGGAAGACCCGAACGCGCCGGCCCAACACCGAGTTTTCCAATCGGGGAATGTCACGTATATGACATCCTTCCATGATCACGGAATGATCCACGCTGGAGCGTTCTATGACCACCCCGGGGCCGATGGCCGTAAAGGGCCCCACGGTGGCCTCCACCAACCGGGCCCCCCGGCCGATGATCACCGGGCCCCGCACCTCGGATCGGATCAGCTCGGCCCCTTCTTCCATGTGCACGCGCCCGGTCACTCGGCTTTCGGCGTCCACGGTTCCATCCACCCGGCGGTGCAGCCAGTCGTCCATGACCGTATCGTTGGCCAGGAGCAGGTCGTCCTTTTTCCCCGTATCCAGCCACCAGGTGTCAATGGTGTGACTTTGGACCTTGCGGCCGTTTCGGATGAGCCAGGAGATGGCGTCGGTGATCTCCAGTTCCCCCCGGGCAGAGGGCTTGATGTTGTCGATGGCCTCAAAGATCTCGGGGCGGAAGAGGTAAATGCCCACCAGGGCCAGATCCGAGGGAGGCGTTTGGGGCTTTTCCACCAGATCCACCACCCGTCCATCGCCGTCCACCACGGCCACCCCAAAGGCCCGGGGGTTGGCCACCGCTTTGAGAAAGATGGACGCCGACAGGGACACGTCCTCTCGGAATGCCTGCACCTGGTCCGTCACCCGGCAGCCGATCAGGTTGTCGCCCAAATACATGAGAAAGGGGGCCTCCCCCAGGTATCCCTTGGCGGTGAGCACGGCGTGGGCCAGGCCCAGGGGCCGTTCCTGGAGGATGTATTCCACCTCCAGGTTCCAGCGGGATCCGTTCCCAACGGCCTCCATGACTTCCTGGCCCGTTTCCGGGGCGATCACGATCCCCACCTGGCGCACCCCCGCCGCCGCGATGTTTTCCAACACGTAGAAGAGAATGGGCTTGTTGGCCACGGGCACCAGTTGCTTGGCCCCGGTGTAGGTGAGCGGTCGAAGCCGCGTACCCGATCCGCCCGATAAGACCAAGGCTTTCATCTGGGAAGTTCGGAAATCCCCATCCATTCGTTTCCCTCTCCTTTGCCCCAAACTTCAATCATCGTCACCGGCACGGGCCGTCTGGTCGCCCCAGCCCTCTGTCCGCACAAACAGGAAACACTCTGGGCCTTCTCGGACACACCCTTAAGAGCGGCCACTCGTACCCAAACGCCCCCGATCGTAAATCCCTTCGGTCACGCGCCGGCACCACTCTTCATGGTCCAGGTACCATCGAACCGTTTTTCGAATGCCGCTCACAAACGTTTCCCGGGGGCACCATCCCAACTCCCGCTCGATCTTGGAGGCATCGATGGCGTACCTTCGGTCGTGCCCGGGCCGATCCGGCACATGGGTGATGAGATCTTCGTAGGCGCCTTTGCCGGCCATGGCGGGATTGGACGCCGCCGGCACCTCTTCTTCCAAGCACCGGCATAGGGTTCGAACCACTTCCAGGTTGGTCTTCTCGTTGTGGCCGCCGATGTTGTAGGTCTCTCCGGGCCGGCCCGCCTCCAGCACCCGTACGATGGCCTCACAATGGTCCAGCACGTAGAGCCAGTCGCGGACGTTGAGGCCGTCGCCGTAAACGGGCAGCGGCTTTCCTTCCAAGGCGTTCAGAACGATGAGGGGAATCAGCTTTTCCGGATATTGGTACGGCCCGTAATTGTTGGAACAGTTGGTGGTGAGCGTGGGAAGGCCGTAGGTTTCCCGGTAAGCGCGCACCAGGTGATCGGAAGCGGCCTTGGACGCCGAGTAGGGGGAATTGGGGGCGTAGGGCGTCTCTTCCGTAAAGAATCCTTCGGGCCCCAGCGACCCGTACACCTCGTCCGTGGACACGTGCAGAAACCGGAACCGATCCTTTTCCTCGTCCGCCAACACTGTCCAGTAGTGGCGTGCCGCCTCCAACAGGCGAAACGTTCCCACCACGTTGGTGTGAATAAAATCGCCCGGGCCGTCGATGGATCGATCCACGTGAGACTCGGCGGCGAAATTGATCACCGCCGAAACCTTGTGGGTGGCAAGCAGGTAGAGCACCAGCTCCTGGTTCCCGATGTCCCCTTTGACGAAGATGTGGTCCCGGTCTCCTTCCAGCCCTTCCAGGGATTCCAGATGGCCGGCGTAGGTGAGCTTGTCCAGGTTGACCACACGGGCCAACCCCTTCTGTCGGACCATGTGCACGAAGTTGGAGCCGATGAAACCCGCCCCGCCGGTTACCAGCCAGGTTTTCATCAAAGTACCTCCTCGATTCTTCCAAAACGGCGATGGGCGAACCGTCGCCTTCTCTCACCGGCCGTCCATGGCTGACTGTCCGTCACTTTCCATGAGGCGAAGCCAGGCTTTCAAGCGTCCATCCTGGAGCCAACGATGAAGCTTTTGGCAAACCCGCCGATCCGTGGGGAAGGCCAGCGGCTCCGGTAGAGACTCCAAGGGGAAAAAGGCGGCTTCCCGGGCGTCGGAGCCCGCTGCCAGATGGCCCCCCCGGCGCGTTCCCCAAAACCATATCCCCACCGTGAGGTGTCTCGGGTCGTGAAAATTGGAATGGACGGCAAAGACAGGACCCACATCCACCTCCAGACCCGTCTCCTCCCAAAGCTCCCGTCGGGCCGCCCGGCGGATGTCTTCTCCCCATTCCACGTGCCCGCACGGGATGCACCATTGGCCGTCGTAGGAGCCCCGGCGGCACACCAAAAGGAGCCGCTGGGCTTCCAACACGATGACGGCCACCCCGACCGTGGGATTGCGGTAGAAGACCTTCCGGCATCGGGAACACCAGGGCCTTCCCGACGCGTTTTCGCCCAGTCTCTCCCCGCAGTGGGGGCAATACCGGTAGGCCATGAGTTCCTTCCGCGCTCGAGGGAACCGACATCCACCCGCCATCCCCACAGGGGCCGACCCCGAACCAGCCTATGGGCGGGAAGGGCGGCCTTTGCCCAGATTTCGGGCTCCCGCTTCGGCGCCGGCGACGGTTCCTCACGTTTTTTCCGCAGGACCTAAAGAAGCTCCTGGCGCCTCTTGTCCTTAAGGTCCTGCACCACGCGGCGCACCTCCTGGCTCCGTTCCAGGTCGGCCACCAGCACGGCGTCCTTGGTGTCCACCACCAGCACCCGCTGGAGCCCCAGAACCGCCAGGAAACGGCCCCCGTGCCCCACCACGAAGGAATCCCGACAATCGTAGGCCCTCACGTCCCCTTCCAGCACATTGCCGTCCGAATCCGCTCCGGAGCGCCGCACATCGTAGAGGCTGTACCACGACCCCACGTCGCTCCATCCGCAATGGGTGGGGACCACGTAGACCGCCTCGCGGGTCTTTTCCATGACGGCATAGTCGAAGGAGATGTTCTCCGTGGCCCCGTACAGGTCTTCCAGCGCCTGGGAGAACCCTTCCGTATCGAAGGTTCGCGCCAGAACGTCCAACCCGGCGGCAAATTCCGGCATGTGAGCTGCAAATTCCTTGAGCAGGGTGGTGGCCGTGGCCACAAAGATCCCGGCGTTCCAGTAATGCCGGCCGCTTTGAAAATACTTGGCCGCTGTCTCCAGGGGAGGTTTCTCCACGAATCGCCGGACCCGATAGGCTCCGTCCAATGCCCCTTCGGTCTGCCGCTCGATGTACCCATATCCGGTTTCCGGTCGGGTGGGCACGATACCCAATGTGGCGATCCCCCCCTCTTGCACCACCGTGGCGGCCTTTCGAATGGCATGCTGGAAGGCCTCGGGATCGGCCACGTAGTGATCGGCGGGAAGGATGGCCAGGGGCCCCGTGGCACCCAGATGGGCGGCGTACCGTGCGGCCAGCCCCACACAGGGCGCCGTGTTCCGCCCGAAGGGTTCCACCAGGATCCGCACCCGCGTGTCCGCCAGGATCCGTCGGGTTTCCTCTTCGTGCTCCCGGCCCACCACCACAAGGATCTCTTCGTCGGTGGAAAGGGGTCGTATCCTTTCGTAGGTGGCGCGAAGCAGGGGTTGATCCCCCACGATCTTGAGAAACTGTTTGGGATAGGACGATCGACTGAGAGGCCAAAACCGCGTACCGGAACCACCTGCCATGATAACGGAAATCATGGGTCCTCCATCCTTGTGTTCAAACGGACACAACTCACGCCATCAGCCGAATCAGGCCAAAAGACAAAAGAAGAGAAAAGCGATCCGGCGGAGGCTTCCGCGCCCACTATCCTTCGTTGCCCCTTGCCGCAAGGATCCCAAGCAAACGATGAAAGGAAAGGCTCTTTGCCTCCCCGGTCAGGCCTCCGACCAGGCGCAGCCAAACCTTCCTGCAAAAAACCGGTCTCCTCGATTCGTCAAAGAGCGCCTTGGCGCGGTCCAGATCGCCGAGGATCCGGCACCCACGAAAAGGACCTGGCCAAGAGCGCTTCCATCCCCGCAAGACGGCACACCAACGGCCTGGCTGGAGATTATCCGAAAACGGCCTTTCGGCCTTTTGGGGCTCTCCAACTGCTTGAAATTCCAGTGTGCCCTGTGGTCTTTGTTGAGCTCTCAGACAGCCTTGTCGGGGCGGGTTCGAAACCCGTCCCGACGGCGGCCTGGCCAGGACGACCGCACGGGCCGCAGGCAGCAACCTGGGCGTTCCCGGTCCGCCGTCTAGATCTCGATACCGAAGAAATTGGAAATCAAAAATGCCAAGCGCTTGCGAAGCACCGAGTACGAATAGTGCCGTTTGGCCACCTCGTAGTTGTGGTTGACCATCCGCTCCCGGCGCTCCGGAGACTCCAGCACTTCCCTGACCTCTTCCACCACTCGGTCCGAAACGTAGCCGTCCATCACCACCACATCGAAGCCCTGGGGCTCGATATCCCGCACAAACACATCGTAGCGATTAACCAGAAGAGGCTTGCGAAAGTAGATGGCTTCCAGAAAGGCGTTGCCAAACCCTTCGTAAGTGCTCGGGTACGTAACGAAATCGCAGTGGGGATAGACATCCCACAGGGAATAGCACTTTTGGCCATCCGTTCCATAACCCCGTTTGTCGCTCACGTAGTGGGAAATGAGGCGCATATCCACCTGGTGGTCGGCGGCGTAGTCCTGAAGCCACTGCAGGTACTCGAAACCTTCGTCGCCCGCAGCATGAGAAATGATCAGCTTGTATTTGGGGTCCCCCAGCTCGTGGACCAACTCGATGGCGTGTTCGATGCCCTTGCGTTGCACCACGCGGGTGGGCTGCAGGATCAGAATGTCCTCGTCACTCACGCCGATCTCAGCACGGAAGTCCTTGGTAAATTCCCAGTCGATTTCGGGATCCGTCTCGAAATCCAAGACATTGGGAATGACGATGGAAGAAATCCCTGTCCGCAGCGCCAAGGCCTCCTGGGCCAGGGAATTGATCACCACGTGCTGAATGTTGGGCAGTTTGGGCGGAAAGGCCATCTGCAGGTAGTCCTGGACGGCATTGATGGAAAATCGGGTCCGCTCCCAATAGAAATCGTGGTGGTGGGCCACCACGGGGATACCCGACTCGGCGGCCAACTCGGTGATGGCCAGCCCCAGTGGCACGTGCATGGGGATGGTGATGGCGTTTTCGATGATCAGGATCTCGATTCGAAAGCGCTCGATGAATTCGTAGAGCTTGATCTTCAGGTAGTCGCGAAGGGCATGGATCCGCCCGGTGATGTAGGGGGTTCGGGTCTGGACGCCGAAGACCCGCTTGTTGATCCACTGGTTTTCCTCGTGATCGAAAAAGGCTTCCGGAACGAGCATACTGATGTCCGGGTGCCGGTCCAATTCGCCCGCAAACCAATAGGACACATGCTGATGATCCCACAGGAGCTGAGCCCATTTGGCGGCTTCCAAGGAAACCCCGTCCGTGCCGGCGAATCGGGTGGATACAAACCCTATGTTCTTGCCCATGGGAAAGCTCCTCCGCCTCGTCCAACAACCATCTGTCAGATGAGCAACAACTTATCGTCGGCGATCTCGTCGCCGCGCAAATTGGAAAATTCGTGGAGCAAATCCTGTACCGAAAGCGCGCTTTTCTTCTCTCCAGCCACGTCCATGATGATGCGTCCTTGGTGCATCATAATCAAGCGGTTGCCCAGTTCCAAGGCGTGGCGCATGTTGTGGGTGACCATGACGGCCGTCAGCTCCATTTCCCGGATGATCTCAGCGGTCAACTGCAGCACCTGTTGCGCCGTTCGCGGATCCAAGGCGGCGGTGTGTTCGTCCAAGAGTAGGAGCCGGGGACGGCGCAGGGTGGCCATGAGCAGCGTCAGGGATTGGCGTTGCCCCCCGGACAGAAGTCCCACCTTGTCTTTGAGGCGGTGTTCCAGCCCGAGCCCCAGAAGCCGGAGCTTGTCCTTGAAAAACGCCCTGTCCCGGCGCGTCACCCCCCACTTGAGACGCACCCCCCGGCCGCGACGGGACGCCATGGCGAAATTTTCCTCGATACTCATGGACGCACAGGTGCCGGACAAGGGGTTTTGGAAAACACGCCCGATATAGGCGGCCCGCTTGTGCTCGGGCCAGGTGGTCACGTCGCGGCCCCCCAAGCGAATGACGCCTTCGTCCGGCAGATAAGAGCCCGCCACCAGATTGAGCAAAGTGGATTTGCCGGCGCCGTTGCTGCCGATCACGGTCACAAAATCCCCCTTGTTCACGAAGCAGCTGAGGGAACGGATGGCCGTGACTTCGTTGATGCTTCCCCGGTTGAATGTCTTGGTGAGATTGCTGATCTCCAGCACGTTTCAGCCCTTTTCGTCTCACGCCCTTTTGAAGCGCATCTTTTCCCGCAACAGCGGCACCGTCAAACAAATGACTACCAGGACCGCCGTGATCAGATTGAGATCGCTGGGGGTCAGGCGCAACACCCCCACCTGATAGGACAGAGCCACCACGATGGCCAGCCGGTAGACCACGGAGCCGACCAGCACGGCGAACGTATGGCGCACCACGGAATGGCTGCCCACGAGACTTTCACCCAAAATGACCGACGCCAGGCCGGCCACGATGGTTCCGATCCCCATGCCCACGTCGGCGAACCCCTGGCTTTGGGCCACCAACCCCCCGGCCAGCGCCACCAGTGCGTTGGACAAGGAAACGCCCAGTATGATCATGGTGTCCGTGTTGACTCCCTGGGAGCGGATCATCTGCGGATTGTCCCCGGTGGCCTGAAGGGCCAGCCCCATCTGGGTGTGGAGGAAAAGATCCAGCAGGATCTTACAGATCACCACAATGACCAGGAAGACGCACGGAACCAGCAGGTACTGGGGCATTCCAAAAAAGTTCAGGGATTGGAAAATGGTGGGTTTGTTGAGCAGGGTCAGGTTGGGTCGCCCCATGATACGGATGTTGATGGAATAGAGGGCCGTCATGGTGATGATGCTGGCCAGCAAGCTCATGATGCGCAGCTTGGTGGACAGAACGGCCGTCACCGCCCCCGCCAGGGCCCCGGCCAGCACGGCCGCTCCCAAGCTGAGGAAGGGATCCACACCGTGCACGATCATGGCACCCGAGACCGCCGCTCCCAGCGGCAGGGACCCGTCCACGGTCAGATCCGGAAAGTCGAGAACCCGAAAGGTCAGATAGACCCCCAGCACCATGAGCCCATAGACCAGACCCTGTTCCCACGCTCCGATAAAGGCATACAATGACATGGTTTATTCGACTGTCTTCCTTTCTTTCCGCCACAAAAAGAAGGGGAAAAGGTCTTCCGGTGCGCGTCCCTTTCCCCTTCGTGTCCGGTATCACCAGCGGGTTAGAGCACTTTGTCGGCCCTCTTGACGACCGCTTCCGGGATCGTCACTCCCATCCTTTGGGCGGCCTGCGTATTGACGTAGAGCTTCATATCCTTCAGCGTCTCCACGGGCATGGTGGCCGGATCCGCCCCCTGCAACACCCGCACGGCCATCTCTCCGCTCTGCCATCCCAGACGGTAATAATCGATGGCCAGGGCGGCGATGGCTCCACGGGGAACGGAGTCGATGTCGGCGGCAAAGAGGGGAATCCGGTTGTCCTCACACACCTTCACCACCGATTCGAAGGCGGAGACCACCGTGTTGTCCGTGGGGATGTGGATGGCATCCACGCGCCCCACCAGGCTCTTGGCGGCCATGAAGACCCCGCTGGAATTGCTCACCGTGGCTTCCACCACCTGGATGCCCCGCTTGGCACACTCTTCCTTCAGCTGATTGAGCGACGAGATGGAATTGTCTTCGCCGGAATTGTAGATGAAGCCCAGTTTCTTGAGCCCCGGCACGATCTCCAAGATCAGATCCACCTGCCGGTCCACCGGGCTGCGGTCGGTGGTGCCGGTCACGTTGCCCCCGGGCCGCTCCAGGCTTTCCACCAGCCCGGCCCCCACCGGATCGGTCACGGAGGAGATGATGATGGGGATGTCCTTCGTCGCGTTCACGCACGCCTGGGAGGTGGGGGTGGCGATGCTGTGGATCAGGTCCACCTTCTTGCCCACCAGGGCCTTGCCGATGCTGTTGGCGGTGGCCATGTTGCCTTGGGCGATCTGAATATCGTAGGTCACGTTCTTACCTTCCACATAGCCGTGCTTGGCCAAAGCATCGATAAAGCCTTGGCGGGCCGCATCCAGCGCCGGATGCTCCACGATCTGGCTGATGCCGATGGTGATCATCTTGTCCTGAGCCGCAGCCGGCGCAACCAGTGCCAATACCAGAGCACATACACCGATGGCCTTCACAATCTTCATGGTCCCGCTCCTCCCCCTTTGCACCCCAAGAAACCCGTTCTCGGCCCTCCATACCATTCTAAGCCCTCAAAAACATTGGAAGGAAAATACATTTGCCCCTCCCGTCTGTCAACTGCTCAATGCGCCCTTCCCCCTGTGGACAGGCTCGACACCATGATTGATTCCCACCGACCGTCATGATATGAGCCCAAGGGTCACTAGGGGTGGTTGACTGAGAGTCCCGTCAGTGCGGGACAACCCTTATCACCTGATCTGGGTAATACCAGCGTAGGGAAGTGGCGCCGACAAAGGAGACCGATGGGGCTGCACGGGGCCATGGACCGTGTGGACCGGGCTTTGGCGGGCCGCTTTCCTGCTGGAAATGCGGTTCTTTCTTTGCCAAAACCCCAGGATGAAAGGAAACTTCCATGCAAACACGGAATGTGGCACGTGCCGTCATCTTTGTGGCCATTGCGGTGGCCCTATCGCCCATCTTCATCCCGGTGGGCATCTCCAAGTGCTTTCCCGCCCAGCACATGATCAATGTGTTGAGCGCCGTGATGCTCGGCCCCGGCTATGCCGTGGCGGTGGCGGCCCTTGCCGCCGTCATCCGAAACCTCCTGGGGCTGGGCACCCTGCTGGCCTTTCCCGGCGGCATGATCGGAGCCCTTCTGGCCGGGCTGGCCTACAAGGCGACGCGGAACATCTATGCCGCGGGGCTGGGGGAAGTGGTGGGCACCGGCCTTCTCGGATCCCTCGCCAGCGTTTGGCTGGTGGCGCCCGTTTTCATGGGCAAGACCATGCCCCTGGCCACCCTGATGATCGCCTTTTCCGTGAGCACCCTGGGCGGCACGATCCTGGGCCTCGCCGCCCTGCACATCCTTCGCAAGGGAGGCATCTGGCAGCCGTGATCGCGTTGGAGGGCGTCTCCTACAGCTATAGCCCCGCGCCTCCCCCGTGGATCTTGAAAGATATTCACCTGCACGTCTTTCCCGGCGAGTATGTGGCCCTGTTCGGGGCCAGCGGGTCCGGCAAATCCACGCTGGCTTACCTCCTCAACGGGCTCATCCCCCACTTCTTCGATGGCCGGTTGGAAGGAAAGGCGACGGTGTGTGGCATCGATGTGGCCGTGGCCGCACCGGGCTGCCTTCTACCCCAAGTGGGACTGGTTCTTCAAAACACCGACGCCCATCTCTTTTCCGGTACGGTGAGAGCCGAACTGGCCTTCGGCCTGGAAAACCTGGGAGTCGGTCGGCGGGAAATGGAATCCCGGATTGGGGAGATATGCCGCCGGCTGCCTTTGCAACACCTGCTGGACCGATCCCCCCATGAGCTTTCGGGAGGCGAAAAACAGCTGGTGGCCATCGCGTCCGTGCTGTGTCTTGGACCCCGGGTGCTTATTCTGGACGAACCCTTCGCCCACCTGGACCCACCCAACAGGAACCGGATCCGAAAGATCCTCCGGAGCATCCATAAAACCGGCACGACCCTTATCGTGGCGGAGCACTTGACCGATGCCTATCTAAGAGACGTCTCCCGGGTGGTTGTACTGGACGGCGGGTCCATCCGCTACGACGGGGCCCCGGATACGTGCCTGCCCCATCTGAAGGCGGCGGGCATCGTACCCGATTATTCGCCCATGCCCTCCCCGGTCCCCCCGGATGCAGGAGAAATCGTGTTGGAAACCCAAGATGTTGGCTTCCGATTCTCCCAAAAGGCGGTGCTGGAACATGTTTCCTTTGAGCTGCGCCGGGGAGAAAGGGTGGCCATCCTGGGACCCAACGGCGCGGGCAAGACCACGCTGGTCCAGATCCTGGGCGGACTTGTCACGCCCACCCACGGGCAGGTGCTCTACCGGGGACAACCCGTTCACGGCCGGCCGGCCCACCGCATCGCTTCACAGATTGGGATCTCCTTTCAAAATCCCAACGACCAGTTTTTCAAACCCCGGGTGGAAGATGAAGTGCTGGCCGGTGTTCGCCTGCTCGGCGCCAAAGGCCTGGGCCCCCCGCAGGCCTGGGTGGAAGCAGTCTGTGACCTCTTTGAGATCACCCCGCTGTGGCAGCGGTCTCCCTATCGGCTGAGCGAGGGCGAAAAAAAACGCGTGGCCCTGGCCTCCATCGCCGCCATGGGCCCGGGCGTCCTCATCTGGGATGAACCCACGGCGGGACAAGACGGTCGGTTCCGCCGGCACTTGGCCCGGCTGATGGGCCAACTGTCCGAACGCGGCACCGCCACCCTGGTCGTGACCCATGACCTGGCGTTCGCCCAAGCCACCTGCACCCGCTGGCTGCACCTGGAAAAGGGTCGAATCACCCGGGACACTTCCCTTCCGGTGACCGACTTGCATACCCCGAGGTTTCCCCAATGAAAGGCCTGGATCCCCGAACCCGACTCTTATTGGGGCTTGTCTTCACGGTCACCGTGCTGACCACCCAGACCCGGCCCGTCCTCTTGATGGAAGCCGCCGCGCTCTGGTCGCTCCTGGTGGTCCTTCGCCTGGTGCGTTCGTGGAGCGCCTCCCTTCGCCTGACCTTGCCCATGATCGCCTTGGTCTTTCTTGTCTCCATCCTGGCCTTCGATGCCCCAACGGCCGTGGATCTGTCCGTTCGCTTGCACAACCTCTTTGCGGCCTCCTTCGTCTTTTTCCAGGTGCTCACGGCGGAAGAGCTGGCGCAGGCCCTGGAGGCCATGAGAGTGCCCCACGTCTTTGTGTTCATGTTGACCACGGCTCTGCGTTACGTTCCGCTCATGACCCAGAAGATCAAGAACATCCGGGCCGCACAAACGGCCAGGGGCCTCGATCTGCGGCTCCGCCCCCGCAATATCGGCCATTTCACCGCGCTGGTGGTCCCCCTGTTGTTTCAGGCCTTCATCCTGGCCGATCATCTGGCGCTGGCCATGGAATCCCGAGGCTTCTCCCGAAGGAAAGGGCGGACCGCGAGCCGCCTCGGCCGGTTCCGGCTCCAAGACGCGGGAGCCGCCCTCACCGCCCTCCTTCTTTGCGCTCTGCTGCTCTGGTGGGACCAAAGGGGGGCGGTATGAGTCCAGTGGCGGCCGTGGACCGGATTTCAGGCCGATTCACGCTCATCATCGGCGAGGTCAACAGCGGCAAGACCACCCTGACCCAGCGCCTCCTGCAAGAGGCGGCCCGCACCGAGCCGGGGCCCTTGGTGGTGGTGGATCTGGCCCCCCAGATTCCTTCCCACGTGGCCCGGCGGGCCGGCAAGGGGGGGATCGGAGGAAGACTTCAGGCGCCCTTGGCACGCCACGTTCATATCTTGTGCGCGGAACTGTCCGCCCCCCGCCTCACCGGCGGAAGCGATGCAGAAAGACAGGCCTTGGCCCGGGACAATGCGCAACGAATCGAGCCCCTCTTTGCCCAGGCCCTGTCCTTGAACCCCTCACATCTCTTCGTCAACGACGTCTCCCTCTATCTCCAGGCGGGCTCACCCGAACGGCTTCTGGGCTGGCTCTCCCGTGTGGAAACCTGTGTGGTGAACGGCTACTTCGGCACAAGCCTGGGCGATGATGCCCTGTCCAAGCGGGAACGCCTGGCCATGTTGGCGCTCTGCCTTCACTGCGATACCTTGATCTTCCTGGAAAAAATCTCAACAAAAAGGTAGATTCTGCCGATGCCAATTCATAGTGAGGAATTTTGCGGGGATGGACGGTTCCCGTCCCGGAACCTCTTTCCCCACGCAATCCGAACCGCATGGGCTCGAGGGCGCCAAGGAACAGGGCATGTTGAAGTTTCTCTTCAAACGGGAGCAGGCGGTGGTGGAGCTGATCTTCAAGTACTTGGAGACGCTCCAAAAGACCCAATCGAGTTTTTACGAGGCCGTGCAAACGTGCCTGGCGAACCCCCAGTGCAAGGATTTCGATTTTCACATCGATCGGACCCACAAGTTTGAATCCAACGCCGACGACATCCGCGATGAGATCAAGGACCTGATCTATTCCAAAGCCCTGATCCCCGAATCCCGCGGGGACATGCTGCAGCTTCTGGATGCCTTGGACGCCATACCCAACCAGCTGGAACACATCCTTTATACCATCCAGACCCAGCAACTGTGCGTCCCGGAATGCATCCGCCCCGACTTCATGGATCTCATCAACCTGTGCCTGGATTCCTGTGACCTGGTGGCTCGGCAGGTCCGGGCGCTCTTCCAAAGGGATGACGACCTGAAGACCCTGGGAGACCAGATCGACAAGAAGGAAAGTCAGGGCGACCACCTGGAACGACGCCTCATCTCGCAAATCTTCGCCAACCAGGAGCTGGACCCCTTCGTCAAGCTGCAGACCAAGGAGCTCATCGGCCTGATGGGCCAGGTGGCCGACATGGCCGACAAGGTTTCGCGGCGCATCCACATCATCGACATGAAGAGGCGGGTGTAGTGCTTTCTTTGCTGGGCGGTATCTTTCTGGGCTGGTCTCTGGGGGCCAACGATGCGGCCAATGTCTTCGGCACCGCCGTGTCGTCACGCATGGTGCGCTTTGCAACCGCCGCCGTGCTGGCATCCATCTTCGTGGTGGCCGGCGCGTGGCTGGAAGGCCAACGGGGTATCGCCACCCTCCAGTCCCTGACTCAGGTGGACATGACCCATGCCGTGGTGGTTTCCGTGGCGGCCGCGCTCACCGTAACCCTCATGACCCTGGCGGGCCTTCCCGTTTCCACGTCCCAGGCGGTGGTGGGGGCCTTCATCGGCCTTGGCATCGTGAATCACCACCTTTTCTTCAAGGGGCTGGGCAAAGTGGTGGCTTGCTGGGTGGGGACCCCGATCGGGGGCCTTCTGATTGCCCTGATCCTTTACAAGGTGCTTGCGGCGATTTTGAACCGCATGCCCCTCAACATCTTTCAGGTGGACGGGCTGCTTCGCGCAGCCCTCATCATCATGGGCTGTTACGGGGCCTATGCCCTGGGCGCCAATAACGTGGCCAACGTGACCGCCGTCTACGTGGCGGCGGGCCAGCTGTCCGTGGAGCAGGCACTGCTCATCGGGAGCGTGAGTATCGCGCTGGGCATTGTCACCTTCAGCCGGCCGGTCATGATGACCGTGGGACGCAAGCTGGTGCGCCTGGACCCCTTTTCGGCCCTGGTGGTGGTCTCTTCCGAAGCCATCACGGTCCACCTCTACACCCTGCTGGGTGTTCCGGTCTCCACCAGCCAGGCGGTGGTGGGAGCGGTCCTGGGCATCGGGATCCTGAAAGGAGCCCAAACCATCCGGGTCCGCACGCTGGGGGGCATCCTCTTCGCCTGGGTCGTCACTCCCGCCGTGGCGTGCCTCTGGACCCTGGCCTTGGATTTTCTGGTGCACCTTCAATACGTACCCCACGGGGCCTAGCCCCCGGTCATACCTCAGGACCAACCCGAACGGAAGATCACGGCCCGAGCGGTTCCGAAAGGATCGCCGCCATGGTGGGCCCGTCCACGTTGCCGCCGCTCAGCAAGATCCCCACATCCCCCTCGGGCCGGACCGCCCCGCTCAAGACCGCCGCCAAGCCCAAAGCTCCGGACGGTTCCACCACCAGCTTCATGCGATAGAACAGAAACCGCACCGCCTCCCGAATCGCTTCTTCCGATACCGTGGTCATATGGTCCACATGGCGGAGGATGAGGGGGAAGGTGATCTCCCCCAAGCGGGGCGTGCGCACACCGTCTGCCAGGGTGGGCGGGTTGTGGACTTCCTGCAAAACGCCCGTTCGGAAAGAGCGGGTGGCATCATCCGCCGATTCCGGCTCCACGCCCACCACGCCGCATTCTGGAAAGAGGCCTTTGACGGCAGCGGCGCATCCGCTGAGCAACCCCCCGCCGCCGCACGGCACCAGCAGCATGTCCAGGTTGGAAACCGCCTGGGCCAGCTCCAGCCCCGCCGTGCCCTGACCGGCGATCACGTCCCAATGGTCAAAGGGTGGGATAAAGACCCGTTCATCGGCACCGGCCACCCGTCGCAGGGCCTCGTCACGGGACGTGGTGGCCGGGTCGTAGCTGGCGATGCGGGCTCCATAGCCTTCCACCGCTTTGCGCTTGATCTCCGGCGCATCGACCGGCATGATCACCACCGTGTCCATTCCCAGCTCCCGGCCCACCAACGCCACGGCCTGGGCGTGATTGCCACTGGAAATGGTCACCACGCCCCGGCGTTTCTCCTCCGGCGAAAGGCGGCTCAACGCGTTGTAAGCCCCCCTGAACTTGAAGGCCCCCACCCGCTGCAGGTTTTCGCATTTGAAATGGAAACGCGCCCCCAGGCTTTCGTTCAGCGTGCGGGAACCCATGATGGGGGTCACATGGGCCTGGCCGCGCAGGCGCTTTTGCGCTTCCAGGATTCGTGCAAAAAGATCCGGCCTTTTCATCGTCTTTTTCCTCCGTGAACCCGTAGGACCACCGAATCCCCAAGGGGAAAGCCCCACACCCTCCTTCCATGCTGTCGGAATCCGTCAGGGTGCGCTATATTGGTTTTTCGTCATCATCACCCGGCCAAAGGAGGACAATCGATGGTCCGAGGGCCGCGCCCCATGCCCCAAGGGCAAAACAAGACGCCGGCAATCCCTTACGCGTCCGCCTTGAACCCAGCCCAATACCAAGCCGTCACCCACCCGGGGGGACCGCTGCTGGTCATCGCAGGAGCCGGAACGGGCAAGACCCGCACCCTGGTCTACCGGGTCGCCTACCTGGTGGAACAGGGCGTGGACCCTCGCTCCATCCTGCTGCTCACCTTCACCCGCAAGGCGGCCCAGGAGATGATGGAAAGGGCCTCCCAGATCCTGGATGCGCGCTGTGCCATGGTCGCCGGCGGCACCTTCCACTCCTTCGCCAACCTCATTTTGCGCCGCTACGGCTCCCACGTGGGTTATCCGGCGTCCTTCACCATCGCCGACCGAAGCGATGCGGAGGATATCCTCAACCTGATCCGCACCGATCTGGGCTTTCACAAGGACAAGGCGCGCTTTCCCAAAAAACGGGCCCTCATGAACATCATCTCCCGAGCGGCCAATTGCCAGATGTCCGTGGGCCAGGTGCTGGCCCAAGAGTACCCCCAGTACGAAGCATTGGAGCCCGAGATTGAGGAGATCGCCCGGACTTACGCCCGCTACAAAGAGGAGCGGGCCATCATGGATTACGATGACCTGTTGACCAAGTGCCGGGATTTGTTGCGGGACCATCCCCCAGTGCGCCAGCGGCTGTCCTGGACCTACGCGCATGTGCTGATCGACGAGTTTCAGGACACCAATGCGGTTCAAGCCGAAATCGGTGCTTTTCTCGCTTCAGAACATGGCAACATCATGGCTGTGGGAGACGACTGTCAGAGCATCTACTCCTTTCGCGGCGCCGATTTTCGAAACATCATGGACTTCCCCAAACGTTTTCCCGGCTCTACTGTCATCACTCTGGAAGAAAACTACCGAAGCACCCAGCCGATCCTTTCCTTTACCAACGCAATCATCGAGAACGCACGGGAAAAGTACAGCAAACGGCTGTTCACTAAGGCCGAAGGCGGTGCCAAGCCCATTTACACCCGTCCGCCCAGCGAGCTGGCCCAGGCCCTTTACGTGCTCCAAAGAATCCAGACCCACCTTCAGGAGGGAGTGCCGCCCCACCAAATCGCCGTCCTTTTCCGAGCCGGATGGCATTCCAACGACCTGGAGGTCCTCTTGGGCAAACACGGCATCGCCTTCGTCAAGTACGGGGGAATGAAGTTTATCGAAGCGGCCCACATCAAAGACGTTCTGGCCTTTCTCAAGGCCACGGTCAATCCCGCCGATACCATCTCCTGGCACCGGATCTTGCAGCTTTTGGAGGGCGTGGGCCCCGTCACCGCCAAGCGATTGGCGGAAAACGTCAAGGAAAAGGGCTTGGAGTCCCTGGTTTCCAAGTCTCTTGGAAAGCGCAAGTACGGCCAGTCCCTCCGAATCCTCCACGATACCATGACCCAGCTGACCACCGGCGGGGAACCGGTTTCCCAGAAGATCGAGGCGGTGCTCACCGCCTACCAACCCCTGCTGGAAGCCAAATACGACGATGCGCCCAAGCGCATCCCGGACCTTCGCTCCCTCCAGCTTCTGGCCGAACGCTATGAGAACCTGGAAACCCTGCTTGCCGACCTCACTCTGGAATCCCCCGAACAAGCCCTGGCCAGGGAAAACGGCCCGCGCCATCGAAAGGATCATGTGGTGCTTTCCACGATCCATTCCGCCAAGGGCCTGGAATGGCACACGGTCTTCATCATCCACCTGGTGGACGGACACCTGCCGTCGTCCTATTCCCTTCATGACGAGGACGCCATCGAGGAAGAGCGGCGGCTCTTCTACGTGGCGGCCACGCGAGCCAAATGCCACCTCTATCTGGTGGCACCCAAGGTTCAAGGACAGGCGTCCTTCTATTCGCTGGCCACGGGAGGGCCGTCCCGATTTCTCTTTGAAATCGGACGACTGGGAAAGCTGGTCAGAAGAGATGACCCGGAGGCTGCCTGAGGACGGTCAGGATGGTCTTTGGGTGCCGACGAGCGGTTTGCGCCTGCCACCGCAACGCGTCCGGCCACCCTGCGCGTGAACAGGCTTTGCACCGGCAGGGTGCCTGGGAGCCCGGAACCCTTTTGGGGGCAGGATCCTGGGAAAGAACGCCCGCAAACACATCCGTTCGCCGTCTTCCAACAGACGCTCACGGCGCTCCCGCAAAAGCCGAAGCCTGTAGCTCTCGGAATGCACTGGATCCCCGCTGACGCGGGGAGGCCGAACATACGCTCACACCGGCCAATGGACGCGGTCGCCGGCAAGCTCCGTAAGGACCCCTTCGTGGAAGCCCCCGCCCGGCGCCGGTTCAACATGGGAAGGCCCGCCTACTTGAGCGGGACGAAGCGGATGACCTGGGCATTCACACAGCGGTAGATCTCTTCGTCCGTACCGTACACATCCACGATGCAGCGATGATCAATCAGCTTTTCGATGATGTAGGCCGTCACATAGAGGCTCACGAAGTGGGGCCGAGGAATCAAGTTCCGCACGTTGGCCACCTGATATTGAACATCGAACTCCTCCGCGTTCAGTAGATTCTCCAAACACCAGTGAATCTGCCCTTCCAGCTCCGACTTGCTGGTGGTTTCCACCAGCTTGCTTTCAATGAGCTTGGTGGCGATGCGATCACTCAGAGCATCCATGTGATCTCTGACCAACTGGAGGGCCCGGACGCGCTGCGCCTCCTTGGCATGATCCAGCCGCGAGATCACGGACATCTCTCTCACATTAGGCCTGTATTCCCTTGCCATGGCATCCCCCGTGCCCCGGCCCGTGGGGCCGGGTTTTGTCCTGCGGCGCCTCATCCGCCATATCCGCAATCATACTGGCAAGATAGCCGGCGCCGAAACCGTTGTCGATATTTACCACGGCCACCCCCGGAGCACAACTGTTAAGCATGCCCAGCAGGGCGGCGATCCCCCCAAAGGAAGCGCCGTAGCCCACACTGGTCGGCACGGCGATCACGGGCCGGGCCACCAGGCCCGCCACCACGCTGGGAAGCGCTCCCTCCATGCCCGCCACCACCACGTAGGCCGTCGCTCGGTCCAGTTGTCGGCGTAGGCTGAGCAGGCGATGCAGGCCCGCCACCCCCACATCGTAAAAGCGCTCCACGTGCCGGCCCAGAACCTCCGCCGTGATGGCCGCTTCCTCGGCCACGGGAAGGTCACTGGAGCCGGCGCAAAGCACCTGGACCGATCTGATTGGACCCGCGGGTTGTGGCTCCCGGGGCTCTTTTCGGTAGAGCATCCGGGCCGTGGCATCGTAGCGCAGACCGGGCAAATCCTTCTGGACTCGCTCGGCCTTTTCCGGACTCACCCGTGTGGCCAGAAGCGGCCCGCCGTGGCGCCCCATGGCCCGAAGGATCGTCAGGATCTGCTCCGCGCTCTTTCCCTCACCGTAGACCACCTCCGGATACCCCCTTCGCAGAGTCCGGTGGTGGTCCACCCGGGCAAAGTCCAGATCCTCCGAAGGAAAGTGTTTGAGAAAGGACAGAACCTCCTCCAAAGAGGCCCTTCCTTCTTTATAGGACTCCAGTAGCTCCACCAGTGGGCGCATCCCTTGTCCTCCAAGCCTCGTCCATACCCACGGTCAGCGCGATGCGTCGTGACAACCAAGCACGAAAGCCGTGACGAGCCATGGGCCCCTTACCACGAATGAGCGAGATTGCAAGCGTCTCCTTGGCCTTCAGCCCTTAACCCTCCGAGACGGGCCCTGCATGGCGTCTTTCAAGCAGATGGAGCAGCACGGCCACCTGGCGATCGGCCACGCCGGCCATCTCCTGGAGCGCGGCCAAGGCCCGCCGCCGGTGCGCCCCCAGGCGCTCCGGTTCCTCCAGCAGCTTCATCCAGCGCTCACGCAGATCCTCCCGACTCGACACGCAGATCCCCACGCCAGATCGGCTCAGGATTTCATGCTCTTCCAGCACGCTGTCCAGGTGGGGTCCGTAAAAAACCGCCTTGCCCCAAGCCACCGGCTCCAGGATGTTGTGTCCCCCCACGGGCACCAGGCTTCCGCCGCAAAAGACCAGGTCCCCCAAGGCATAGAGATTGAAAAGATGACCGATTCGGTCCACCACGATCACATCCGCCGATCGGGCTCGCTTTCCGGACTCCAGGAAAGAAGAGAGGTTTTCGTAGGCAATGCCTTGACGGCCAAGCCACTCCCACAAGACCGGAACCCGGTCCAGATGGCGCGGCGCGAAGATACCCAGAAGATTGGGGGTGGATGCCTTGAGGGTGGCAAAGACCTGGAGGAGATCCGTACCTTCCCGGCCCCGAAGGCTTCCCGCCACCATCACCGGCACGCCGGTCGGCACCTGAAGCCGCTCTCGCCACCACATGGCCCGTTGGGGATCCGCCCGATCCACCAGGGTATCCACCTTGGAACTTCCCAACACCCGCACCTTGTCCGGCGAAACGCCCAGAGCGATCAGACGCCGTGCGTCTTCCTCGGATTTGACGGCCGCTCGACTGAGCGATCGAAAGATGGGGCGAAAGATGGCAGGGAAACGCCGGTAGCTATCCAGGGACTTTTGGGAAAGACGCCCGTTCAGGAGCACCACGGGCACCCCGTTCCTTCGGAGGGCCCCGTGGAGCACCGGCCAGAATTCGCTTTCAAAGACCACGAAAAGATCCGGTGCAACGGAGGTCAAGAAGGCGCGGACCGACCAGGGAAGATCCAGGGGGGCTGGAAGGACCCGCACGCCAGGCGGCACGTGACGTCGGGCGAACAGACAGCCTTGCGGTGTACCCACGGTGAGGTAAAGGGCCGCCTGGGGCCTGGCCTGGCGAAGCCGTCGGATCACGGCCAACGCCCCCGTCACTTCCCCCACGGAAGCGGCATGAAGCCACAGGCGGGGACAGCCCTGCGCCGCCGCCCCATCCAGGGAGGGGAAGAGGCGCTGTCGCCAGAATCGTCGCTCCCAGCCGTCCATCAACTCTGTCCTTGCCCTCCCGTCAAATTTCATTCTATCTTTTCAAACACGCTCTTCTTTCTCTGGGGCGACCGCGGTCCACTTCCGCCGGCCGGAAGTGTGGGCGAAAGAGACGGCGAGCTCCCTGTCCGGATTGGACCGAGCCCTGCGGCGCTCCCCATGGGCGTGCAGCACCGATACCAACAACGGCGTCATTTGTGAATGACAAAGACGCCCTTCGAACCTGCCATAGAAGAAAGGAAAGAAGAGGTCCATGGAAAAAGCCATCCGCATCGACCAGATCTTTAAGAACGAAACAGCCCACTTGGAAAAGGAAGTGACCATCCAGGGATGGGTCCGGACCCGAAGGGATTCCAAGGCCGGCATCAGCTTTATCGAGGTCAACGACGGCTCGTGCCTGCGCAACCTCCAGGTGATCGCCGATCGAAGCCGACCGGAACTGGAGTCGGTGGTGGAGCGATTGGCCACGGGCTGCGCCGTCCAGGTGCAGGGGGTGGTCCAGGCCTCCCCCGGTAAGGGGCAAAGCATCGAAGTCCACGCTGAGCGGATCGATCTTTTCGGCTGGGCCGATCCGGCCGTCTACCCTCTCCAAAAGAAACGGCACAGCTTTGAATTCCTGCGCACCATCGGGCACCTTCGCCCTCGGACCAACACCTTGGGGGCCGTGGCCCGCATCCGCAACCGGTTGAGCTTCGCCGTCCACCAATTCTTCCAAAAGGAAGGCTTTTTCTACGTCCACACGCCCATCATCACCTCCAGCGACTGCGAAGGTGCCGGCGAAGTCTTCCGGGTGACCACTCTGGATCCCGCCGCCCCCCCGGCACCCGGCAACCCGGACGGGAACGTTTACAGCCAGGACTTCTTTGAAAAGCCCGCTTATCTCACGGTGAGCGGACAGCTGCAGGCGGAGATCTACGCCTTGGCCCTGGGCAAGGTCTATACCTTCGGACCCACGTTCCGAGCGGAAAATTCGAACACCAGCCGTCATCTGGCCGAATTCTGGATGATCGAGCCCGAAATGGCCTTCTACGACCTTCAGGACAACCTGGAACTGGCCCAATCTTTTATCAAATATGTCATCTCGGCCGTTCTGGACGACTGTCAGGAGGATCTGAACCTGTTCGCCCGCTTTGTGGAACCCACCCTCATGGAGACCTTGGAAACCCTGGTGCGCGAGACCTTCCAGGTCATCACCTATACGGAGGCCGTGGAGATCCTGAAAAAATCCGGGGAATCCTTCGATTATCCGGTGGAATGGGGCACCGACCTGCAATCGGAACACGAACGGTACCTGACGGAGAAGAAGTTCCGAAAGCCTGTGGCGATCATCGACTTCCCACGCGCCATCAAGCCTTTCTACATGCGGGTCAACGATGATGAAAAGACGGTGGCGGCCGTGGATGTGCTGGTCCCCCGCGTGGGGGAAATCATCGGTGGATCCCAAAGGGAAGAGCGGTTGGATGTGCTCTTGAAACAGATGGAGATCAAGGCAGTCCCGGCGGAAGAATACCAATGGTACGTGGATCTTCGCCGGTTCGGATCCGCACCCCATTCCGGCTTCGGCTTGGGCCTGGAAAGACTGGTGCAGTTCACCACGGGCCTGGGAAACATCCGGGAAGTCATCCCCTTCCCCAGGACGCCCGGGCATGCGGACTTTTGACACAGACAGGGCGCGCCGGGAAGCCGTGGGCAGGGGGCACAACCCTTCCTTTGCCGAGCGTTTCCCGGCGGCCTTGGGCCGCGGCCAAGGCCGGGTGGACGGAGGGCTTCGGACCTGGAGTCCCCCCGCCGTCAGACCCCGTCCCCTTCCGGCGGGAGGGGATCGGCATGGGCGGCCAGCTCCTGCAGGAGGCGCAAGGACTCCTGGGCCGCCTCGGGATCCACCTTGTGGAGCGCAAAACCGGCATGAACGATCACGTAGTCGCCCACTTGAGCGGGTTCGGGCAAGAGGGAGAGCGAGGCGCGCCGCACCGCGTCGCCCACCCGAACCGTGGCCATTTCATCTTGAATCTCAACGATCTCTGCGGGTATGGCTAAACACATGGTTCACTGAACCTCGATTCCCTCCGGGGACGCCTGCGTCTTCCGCTCCCAGTTTCCCCCGGCCTTTCGGATTTCTTCCAACACCATCTCTTCCAGCCGGGGCACGACCGCGGCCACCACCTGGGTGAGTTCAATTCCCCACGGTGAAATATCCTGGGGTTCCACCCCGATGACCACCGCCGAAGGACGATGCCCCAAGACCTCCGCATAGGCCAACGTCTCCAGCAGATCCAGCTGGTGAATGGAATTTTTGAAAGTCACCCGTTTGTTGAGAGCTTCCGCAGGCAGTCGGTAAACGGTGCCGGGGCTCCCACCCTTTTGGACCGCATCGATGACAATCACGTGATCCGATTGGCTCACGGGATCCAAAAGACGCAGGCCCAGGGTGCCCCCGTCCATCAGTTCCACGTTTTCCGAAAACCTATAGGATGATTCCAAGCGTTCCACAAGGCGCACGCCCACCCCTTCGTCCTTGAGCAGGATATTGCCCACGCCCAGTACCAGTATGCGATTGGCTTCCATAAGATCATCCGTTGGTCCACCCGCCCGGAGGCCGAAGCCTCCCAGGAGGTTTGATACCATCTGGTGCAATGGCAAGGGGGATCCGGGCCCTTGGCCGAATCCCCCTCCCAGAGCCACCCCCCGGGGATCTTCCCGGGGAGCCCTTTTCAGATTCAGTTCGTCCGGCTAGCCTAGACCACCTTGAACTTGTACACCTCGTTGGTGTTGGGGTCAATCACATGCACGCCGCAGGCGATGCAGGGATCGAAGGAATGGACCGTGCGGAGGATTTCCACGGGCCGCTTGGGATCGGCCACGGGAGTTCCGATGAGAGCCTCTTCCACCGGTCCCAGCTTGTTGGCCGCACAGCGCGGTCCCAGGTTCCAGGTGGAGGGAACCACCAGCTGGTAGTTGGCGATCTTCTTGTCCTTGATCTGGATCCAATGGCCCAGGGCCCCGCGAGGCACGTCGTTCAGGCCCATGCCCTCGGCCTGATCCGGCATCTCGTAAGGCTCGAAGGTCTTGGCGTCGCCCTTCTTGATGTTTTCCACCAACTGCATGATCCAGCCTTCCATGGCTTGGGCGATGATCTGGGTCTCGATGGCCCGAGCCGCCGTCCGTCCCAGGGTGGAAAAGAGGGCGTCGGCGGGAACGCCCAAGTGCTTGAGCACGCCGTCCACAACCTTCTTGGTGGGTTCGTGCCCCTTGCCGTAGGCCACCAACACGCGGGCCAGCGGTCCCACCTCCATGGGCTCTCCGTTGTAGCGCGGTGCCTTCATCCAGCTGTATTCCTTGGCCGTATCCAGCTTGGAAAACTTGGGCTTGGTCTCGCCCTTGGCCGGATTGAGATCCTTATCCCCTTCAAACCAGCTGTGCTTGACGTGTTCGGAGATCTTGGCCGGATCCACGCCGTCCACCTTCTTGAGGTTGCGCTTGAAGATGGCCCCGCGCGGCAAGAACAGGCTTTCCGGTTCCTTGGCGCTCTGCGGAAATTCCCCGTAGGCCAGGAAGTTGGTGGTGCCGCCGATGCCGGCCCAATCCTTGTAAAACCCGGCCACCGCCAACACGTCCGGCAGATAGACGTTGTTGACGAAGTCTAGGGTCTCCTTCCACAGATAGAGGAACTCGGAGATGCGATCGGGATTGAGATCCGCCGCGCAGCTCACGCCGCCCACCACCAAGCTCTGCAGGTGCGGGTTCTTAGCGCCGAAGACTGCGTGCATGCGGGCCGTTCGGGCCTGTTGTCGCAGGGCCTCCAGGTAGTGGGCCGCCGCGATGAGGTTCACTTCCGGCGGCAGCTTGTAGGCAGGATGGCCCCAGTAGCCGTTGGCGAAAAGACCCAGTTGGCCGCTGTCCACGAACTTTTGCAGGCGCGCCTGGACGGCCTTGAAGTCGCTGGGGCCGCTGTTTCCGGCCGGGGATACGTCGTTGGCGATCTTGGAGGCCTTGACCGGATCCGCCTTGAGGGCGCTCACCACATCCACCCAGTCCAAGGCGTGCAGGTGATAGAAGTGCACGATGTGGTCATGGAGGAACTGGGCCCCCATGAGCAGGTTGCGGATCAAGCGGGCATTGTCCGGCACCGTCACTCCCACCGCGTCGTCCACGCAGCGGATGGACGCCAGCCCGTGCACGTAGGTACATACGCCGCAGGCGCGCTGAGTCAACAACCAGGCATCCCGGGGATCCCGGCCCTTGAGGATGATCTCCAGGCCGCGGAACAGCATGGCGCTGCTCCAGGCGTTGGTCACCTTGCCGTTGGCCACTTCCACTTCTATACGCAAATGACCCTCGATACGGGTGATCGGGTCAACCACAATTCGTTGTGCCATCTTTTTCCTCTCCTCTTCTGATCGTCGGTTCCCAAGCAGGGCTTCGGCCCCGCCTCATCCGTCCCAGGGGTCTAGAGCGATTCATAGAACGGGGACATGGAATCCCAGAAATCCGGCTCGCTGCAACCGATACACGGATGCCCCGCCTGCACCGGCCAGCTGGTGCCTTCGTTGAACTTGACCTTGGGGCAGTTGTTGAAGGTCTCCGGACCCTTGCAGCCCATCTGATAGAGGCAGTAGCCCATCTTGGCTTCCTCAGAGCCCCACTCTTCCACGAACTCCCCGTTTTCGAAGTGGGACCGCCGCGGACACTGGTCGTGAACCGTCTTTCCATAGGCGAAAAGCGGCCGGTTCTTGTCGTCCAGCTCGGGAAGCTTTCCGAAGAGGAGATAATTGACAACCGTTCCGACGAAATTGATGGGATTGGGAGGGCAGCCGGGCACGTTCACCACCGGGGTCTTCAACTGATCGCCCAGGGCATCCGCCACGCCCTTGGCGCCCGTGGGGTTGGGTGCCGCCGCCTGCACGCCGCCGAAGCTGGAACAGGTGCCGATGCAGATGGTGGCCAGGGCCTTGGGACAAACTTCCTTGGCAATATCCAGCATGGTCTTACCACCAATCATGCCGTAGATACCGTTTTCGGCCGTGGGGATGGCCCCTTCCACCACACAGATGAACTTGCCTTCGTATTTTTTCACCGTCTCCTGGAGCACTTCTTCCACGGAATGGCCCGCGGCCGCCATGATGGTTTCGTGATAGTCGACTGAGATGGTTTCCAAAAGGAGCTCATCGATCCAGGGATAGGTGTTCCGAAGGACCGCCTCCGTACACCCCGTGCACTCCGCAAAATGAAGCCAGACCACCGGCGGGCGTTGCGGGTTGGTGAGAGCTTCCGCCACCTTGGGGACAAACGAGGGAGCCAATCCCATCGTCGCCGACACCAAGGTGCAGAATTTCATGAAGTCACGCCGCGTCACACCCTTTTGCGCCAACCTTTCCTCCAAACATTCTTGTCGCTCCATCAAAACACCTCCTCCTGCACCATGACCAACGACCAACCCCATGATCCCATGGGCGCCCAAAGACTCCCGCCGCCATGCCCCGTGCAGGCCAACCCGAAGGGGCCCAAGGACTTTCGACCGCCGTTTCCCATCCCAGCAAGGACGGCCTGCCGCGCCCTCAGCTCTTGTGGAAACGACGCACCCCATCCCTTGTGCACAGGCTCCCGGGACATGGCACCCGTTGTTTCAACCAAGTGTGCACGGCACAGTGTGCATCTTTTCACGCAAACCCGCACCGTTCACCCTCGGGGCATCAACTCCACGCCAATCCTTCTATATCACTGGATATTCTGAGGGTCAACAAGAGATTAAATTCACAAGCACAAGCTGTGATGCCGGTTCCGTCACTAGAATGCACAATCGATCCCCCACCGCCCCTTGAGGCGGACTTGGACCTGCATCCCCGCCCAACGCGCAGAAGGAAAGGGCCAAAGCCTTGGGTCACCAGAAAGGAGATCATCTCGGAAGGAAGATTCGGATAGGAATGGGAAGCGCCCCCCAGCCAGAGAGGCGCCATGGAACGGGTCGCATGAGCCGCAGCCGAGCACATCCACAGGCAAAGCCACCTCAGCCGCCTGCAGCAGGGAAGATCCCACGCCGCCGGCCAGAACAGCCGGGGCAGGATCGAATCGTTTCAAGCGGGCCGCGTCAGGAGCCGGCCCGAAATTCTTGCGCGACGCCCAGGGGCTCCGCCACGGGAAAAGGGCACGCCCCTTTTTCGGACAAGCTCCCCGGCGCCCGCCGCTCAGTTGAGGACCGCCTCTTCCAGCTTTTTCAGGATGCGGCCCGGAATGGGGTAATCGTCTTCGCTCAAATAGAGCTTGAGGATTTGCGGGTCGAACTCGATGGCCTTGGCCGCCTCTTCCACATCCACGCCCTTTTCCTGGAGCTTACTGATCACCTGAGCCTTTTCGTCGAGCACCGTTTCCCTCCATCTTTCAGGTTGAACCCTGGTGTCCATGCGTTTTGGCGCCCTGTGGGCTTCAGAGCTCATTTTAGGCGTTCGCCCCGCCAGATCAAGTGAAAAAAAGGGCTTACGCGACCCCTCCAACCGCCACAGCCTTTCCCATAAACGGCAAAAGGCCACAGGGCATGCCCTGTGGCCTTTTATTGGAAAAGGACTCTCATTTCTCGGATCAGGAAAGAGAAGGTCGCACATTCGCTACCACGGGAAGGATCGCATCCGCCGGAATCGATTCTCCGCTCCAACAGTCATCCGAAGAACAGGAACTGTCACCAATCGCTGGAACATCCACATCCACTGGAGATCATCCACACAACCGCCACATGCGCTAGAGAGTCCCCTCCTTGAGAGTAGAGGCCGGAATATCCGCACCGCCCAACTTGGAACGGGGCACCGCAACCAGAACTCGATCTTCCCACACCCGCGAGAGCATCCGTTCGAAATCGATCAGATCGAAGGGCTTTTTCAGAAAACCATCCACCGCATCCAACACATCACAGGAGATGAAATCCAGATCGTAGAAGGAGATCAACACCACTCGAGCAACCACATGAGATGATTTCAGCTTCCGCGCCAGCTCCGCCCCATTCCCGTCAGGCAAGTGATATTCCACAATGGCCAAATCAATGGGATTTTCCGATGCCAACCGCAACGCGTCACTGCCACTTGCACATGCCAACGTGCGATACCCGGCCTTGCTCAAACACTTTTCCAAAGAACGCCGGAACGGGGCTTCCGCTTCCACCAAGAGAACGCGACGCATCACCGACAGATTCCGCTTCATACCGCCTCCGTTCGTACATGAATAGGAGCAATGCGCATGCCATTTGGAATTTTTTTTACAACAACTCGTGCAACCCCCTTTGTTTTCTAGGATGGATCGGCCCCGCCACCTTCCCGCCGCCACGCCCCCAACGCCTCCGTGCGAACAATAGTCTTCACTTTCCCTCCCACCCGAGCCACCCAGCGGCCATGTCTCGCCCCCAAGCGCCGCTGGCAAAGCCAAAGAAGACCTGAAGAATATTCTTCGGCTTCCGGACGCCAAATGAAGAATAATCTTCATGTGATCCCGCGGGGCCCTTCATCCCTCCAAGCCGTACTTTTTCATTCGATAGACCAGCACGTGCCGGGGGATGCGCAGGTAGCGGGCAGTTTTCGCTTTGTTCCTCCCGCACTTTTCGTAGGCCTTTTGGATCAGCATCCTCTCCGCCTCCTCCAGCGACAGCCCCTCCTCGGGAAGTTCCGAGAAGAAGGGCAGTTCCGGTCCGTCCCCTGGAAGGTCCGCTTGCCCGCGAAGTAGAAAGTGCAGGTGCCGCTGCAGCACCAGCTCCTCATCTTCCATGAGGACCACCCGTTCCATGGCGTTGCGAAGCTCCCGGACATTGCCCGGCCAGGAATAGGTCCGAAGCAGCTTCTGGGCATCCGGGCTGATGTCCCGAAAGCGCTTCATGTACTTGTCGTTGAGCTGTTCCAGGAAAAAGCGGGCCAAGGGGATGATGTCTTCACGCCTTTCCCGCAGGGGAGGCAGGAAAATCCTTATGGTTGCCAGGCGGAAGAAGAGATCTTTTCGAAATTCCCCCGATTCACAGGCCTCCCACAGATCCCGGTTGCACGCCGACACCACGCGGATGTCCACCTCTTTCTTTTTCGTGGAGCCCAGGGAATAGTACTCTTGTTCCTCCAAGACCCGCAGGAGCTTGGCCTGCACTTCCGCCGGGAGATCGATCACTTCGTCCAGAAAGAGGGTGCCCCCGTCCGCCGCCTCCAGCAGCCCTTGTTTGCCTTCGGCACGCGCCCCCGTGAACGCCCCCCGCTCATAACCGAACAGTTCGCTTTCGATGATGTCCGGACTGAAGACGGCGCAATTGAGGGCTACGAAGGGATAACCCGAGCGGGGGCTGGAGCTGTGGATGAGCCGGGCAAAAAGCTCCTTGCCCACACCGCTTTCGCCCTGGAGCAGCACGCCGGCGTCGGCGCTCTGGGCGCTCTTGACCGCCAGCCTCTGCGCCTCCAGGAAGGCGGGGTGGCTTCCCACCAGCCGGTTCACTCCCTGGAGCCGTTCGACCTCCTTGCGAAGCCGGTCCACCTCGTTTCTCAAGCTGGCATTCTCCAGGGCATGGCGGACGGTCAGTTCAAACTCTTCCAGGTCCACGGGTTTGACCAGGTAGTCGAAGGCCCCTTTTCGCATGGCCTCCACCACATCCCGGACCTGTTCATAGGCGGTGACCATGACAACCGTGGGCGACGGGCGCAGCCCCTTCAAGCGCTCCAATAGATCCAGTCCGCTCTCGTCCGGAAGCCCGATATCCAGCAGGACCAGGTCGGGTTCCGTGGCCACCGCCTTTTCCAGTCCCTGGGCGCCGGTTTCCGCCTCCTCCACGCTGTAGTCCTTTTCCAGGTAGCGCCGGATAGCACCTCGAAACCCCGCCTCGTCATCGATGATGAGGATCTTTTGCTTCGCTCGCATTCAGTTTCCACATTCCGTTGGGGTGTCGTCTTCGTCATCCAAGCATGGGCGCACCCAACAACTCCATCCGGCTCACCTGGGAAAACCTTGGAATCCGTCCTGGCTGAAACAGCAGGCTTGCATCGCTGACTCCGGCCTTCGGCCTCCGATCATCGCAGGTAGCCCAAAACGGTTGCCGGCGCCCCATTCAATTCAGTCGCGTACCTCCCGGCACCTCCTCCCAGCTTCCCTTGTCCAGGGCGAAGACCACCCGGAAGGTGCTTCCTTGGCCCCTGGTGCTCTCCACTTCCATGTGCGCGCCGTGGCGTTCCAGGATGCGGCGGCATATACTCAGGCCCAGGCCCGTGCCGTCCGCCTTCCTGGTAAAGAAGGGATCGAAGATGCGCCCTTCGTCCTCGGGCAGGATGCCCTCTCCCGTGTCTTCCACACTGAGCACCACGGCCGGCAGGTCGCGGGCAAACAGGGTCCGGACCGTCAAGGTCCCGCCCTGGGGCATGGCTTCCACGGCGTTGATCACCAGGTTCATGACCACCTGGCTGATCTGATCCGAATCCATGACCAGGTCCGGAAGGTCCTCCTGAAGCTCCATGTGGAAGTCCACCTTGGCCTTGCGCATGTGCACCTTGGAAAGGTTGTGGCAGTGGCGCACGATGTCGTTCAGGTTTCCGGAGAGGAATTGGGGTTCCCGGGGCCGGGCAAAACTCAACACCTCCCGAACAATGGTGTCGATTTTGCGCACTTCCTGGAGCAGATCCCCCAGCATCTGGCCTTGACTCGCGTCCAGATTCAGTTCCCGCTGGAGCATCTGGGCGTTGAAGTTGATGGTGGCCAGCGGGTTTCGGATCTCGTGGGCGATACCGGCCGCCAGCGTCCCCAGAGACTTCAAGCGCTCCGTTTGCTGGAGGCGCTGCTCCAGGCGTCGGGCCTCCGTTTCGTCCTTTTCGTAGTAGACGATCCGTTCCAGTCGGGACGCCAGGTTGAGAACGGGAAAGGCGTAGAACCGGTAGAACCCCCCCCACCTGGGATGGGGCCCTTCCTTTTGCACGGGCCGTTTGGACCACATGCACTCTCGGATTGGACAACCGCTGGGGGGCTCCGCTGTGGAATAGAGCACCTGCCAATAGGACGAGCCCAGAAGGTTCTTTTCGCCGTAGACCGTTTCCGTGGTCTTGTTCACCCGGAGAATACGCCCGGAGGCATCCACCAGAAAGATGCTGTGCTGGATGGCGTCAAAGCTGATCTCCAGTTCCGTCTTGGCCCGTTGGACGGATTCAAAGAGTTGGGCGTTTTCGATGGCCACCCCGATCTGCTGTCCGATCGTGGTCAAAAACTCCTTCCTGTCGGGTCGAATCTGAAGTTCTCCGTGATTGGCCACGTAAAGCAGCCCCAAGATCCCGTTTTGCGTAAAGAGCGCGATGCGGACAATCTCCTGAATCCCCTCATCGGCCATCCTGGCACGAAGCTCCGGAAAGAAAAGACGGTCCAAGGGCAGCCAGACCACGGGCGCCTTTCTTCCGGAATCGCTCAGCCACGATTCTTTGACCGGAAAGGATCGGATGCTGGAAACCAGAGCCGAAGAAAAGCCCTGCTGGGCGGCCAGGCTCATCACCCGCACCCCCTGTTCATCGGAGCGCAGCAGGTAGATGGCCCCCATCTTGAACCGCAGCGTGCGCAAAATGGCCATGAGCGATTGATGGAGCACGTCTTCCAGGTGGGGAGAACTGTGGACGGCCGAGGAAATATCGAAAAGAATCTGCAGCTCGTTATGCTGGCGAAGGATCTTTTCCCTCAACGATGCGTCGGGGTCCGCGCGGAGTGCTCCTCCCGCGGGAAAGGATTCACCCCCCGTGTTCCAACTGGCTGATGTCATCCATCGACTCCTTGTCAGGTCCCTGCCTTTTTCCAGCCGGTTGCATGGCACGCTTTCATGGGGGAATGAACCATCGCGACAGATCGAAAACCGTCAGCACATGGGCGCTTCTTTACGCCCTTCAGCTCTTTTCAGGCCACACTCAAAACGAACAAGACGATGCACTTGGGGCGTTACCGGCTTCTTCATGAAATCCCATTGTTAAGGACACTGCTTCTTCTACGAAGGTCCAAAGAACCCGTCCGAAAAGTGGGTCGCGACTGGACGGACAAGCGGTTCGGGAGCCGGCGCATCCCTAAAGGGAAACGCCGACACACGCGCACCCCCCGGAGTTTTTGAAATGCCGGGGCAAACCGGCCGGTTCGTTCCGGAGCCGTTCCCTTTTCCGGCCCACCTCCCGAGGACTCCTTATGGGGGGGCATGGCGCCAGGCCCCCCGCTCGCCGCCGACGCCTACTTTCGGGCGGCTTATTCCGAGTCGGTAGTCTCCTTTTGCTGCTCCCGGATCCGGCGCCAAGCGGCCACCGTCACCTGAGCCAGGCGCACGGAGGCGGCATCCACCATTTTTCCGTCAAGGGCCAGGGTTCCCTCTCCCTTGGCCCGCGCCGATTCGTAGGCTTCCACGATGCGAAGAGCCCGCTGCACCTCCTCTTCTTCCGGGCTGAAGGCGGCATTGATCGTCTCCAGCTGGGCGGGATGGATCGCCCATTTTCCGTCGTAGCCCAGGGCCCGGCTCAAGGCGCAGGAACGACCCAGGCCCGCCTCGTCTTTGAAATCCCCGTAAGGGGCATCCATGGCGGCAAGCCCCGCCGCCTTGGCAGCCATGACCATCCGGCTCAAAGGATAGTGCCAGCGGTGTCCCGGATAGTCCCCTTCGCCATCCCCGTGGCCGCTTACCCCCCCACTGGGCATGCCCAACGACGCCCCATAGTCGGCCACGCCGAACACCAGGGCTTCCAATCGAGGAGAGCTGCCGGCGATGGTATGGACCCGGGCCATTCCCTGGGCCGTCTCGATGGAGGCCTCCAACCCGATCCGCTTGTGCACACCCATGGCCCATTCGATCTGGGTCAAGAGGTAATCCAGCGCCTTGATTTCGGCGGGATCGTTCACCTTGGGCACCACGATCACGTCCACCAAGTCCCCCGCCGCCTCCACCACATCGATCACATCCCGATAGGCGAAGGGGGTGCCCATATCATTGATGCGGTACGCCCGGACCTTACCGCCCCAGTCCCCCAAGCGAAGGGCTTCCACCACGGCTTGCCTGGCCGCGGCTTTCTCCTCCACCGGCACGGAGTCTTCCAGGTCCAGCATGACCACATCCGCCGGAAGCCCCAGGGCCTTTTGCACCATTCTTTCCCGGTTGGCGGGAACGGATAACAGGGATCGTCTCAATCGGACAGGGCGCTCCATATCACCTCCTGCCTGGGTTGGAAGGGGGGGAGGTCATGGGGGCGGCTGCCAGAAGGGGAGCGGCCCAGCGAGCCACCCCCCTTCGACCACCTTATCCCAAATCGGCGATCCGGATCATGCCTCTCCCGAGCCCTTGGTTCGCGGTCCTTCTGCGGCCCATCAGTTCTTTTCGCGTATGGCCGCACGGGCGGCGGCAAGCCGGGCGATGGGCACCCGGTAGGGGGAACAGCTCACATAATCCAACCCGATCCGGTGGCAGAACTCCACCGAGGTGGGCTCCCCACCATGCTCGCCGCAGATGCCCACCTTGAGATCGGCGCGGGTGGCACGTCCCTTCTCCACGCCCATGCGCATGAGCTGGCCCACTCCTTCCTGGTCGATCTTTTCAAAGGGATCGAATTGCCATATCTTCTTTTCCAGGTAGTGGTGGAGAAACTTGGCCGCGTCATCCCGGCTGATGCCGAACACCGTCTGGGTGAGGTCGTTGGTGCCGAAGGAGAAGAAGGCCGCCTCCCGAGCCACCTTATCGGCCGTGAGAGCGCCTCGGGGCACCTCGATCATGGTCCCCACCAGGTAGGGCACCTCCACGCCGTGCGCCTCCATGACCTCCCGGGCCACCTGGTCCACCACCCGCTTCTGATCCTCCAACTCCGCCACATGGCCCACCAAGGGGATCATGATCTCGGGGCGAACCTCCGTTCCCTCCTTTTTCACTTCGCACGCGGCCTCAAGGATCGCCCGGGCCTGCATGGCCGTGATTTCCGGGTACACCACGCCCAGTCGGCAACCGCGGTGCCCCAGCATGGGATTGGCCTCGTGCAGGGCCTGGAGCTTGGCCCGCACGTCCTCTTCCGCCACCCCCATCTGGTCCGCCACCGTGCGGATATCCGCATCTTCCGTGGGCAGGAACTCATGGAGGGGGGGATCGAGCGTGCGAATGGTGACCGGCAACCCGTTCATGACACGGAAGATACCCTTGAAGTCCTCTTTTTGCATGGGAAGGAGCTGGGCCAGGGCCCTTTCCCGCCCCTCCTTGGTGCGAGCCAGGATCATCTGGCGGACCACATTGATCCGTTCACCTTCGAAGAACATGTGCTCGGTACGGCACAGGCCGATCCCCTCTGCGCCGAAGGCCAAGGCCATCCCGGCTTGGTCCGGCTGGTCCGCATTGGTGCGAACGCCCAGGCGCCGGGCCTTGTCCGCCCACTCCATCAAGGACTGGTAATCCTGATAGATGGGGGATTCTTCCGCCTTGAGGGCCCCTTCCATCACCTGCAGGACCTCGGACGGCTTGGTGGGGATACGCCCTTGAAAAACCTCGCCAGTGGACCCGTCCAGCGAGATCCAGTCGCCTTCCCGGATCACGCGGCCGTTGGCGCTCATCTGCCGTTTTTTGTAGTCGATTTCCATATCTCCACAGCCCACCACACAGACTTTGCCCATCTGGCGGGCTACCAAGGCCGCGTGGGACGTCATGCCGCCTCGGGAGGTGAGGATCCCCTGGGCGGCATGCATGCCGCGAATGTCGTCCGGAGACGTTTCCAGGCGCACCAGAATCACCTGCTCATCCCGGGCGGCCCATTGCTCCGCATCCACGGCATTGAAGACCACCCGTCCGGAGGCGGCACCCGGCCCTGCGTTGAGGCCCTTGGACAACAGAGCCCCGGAGGCCATCGCCTTCTGCTTCGCCTCCATGTCGAAGATGGGCCGAAGCAGCTGATTGAGCTGGTTGGGCTCCACCCGCATGAGGGCCTCCTCTTCGCTGAGGATGCCTTCCCGGACCATGTCCACGGCGATCTTGAAGGCGGCGAAGCCGGTGCGCTTTCCGCTGCGGGTCTGGAGCATCCAGAGCTTGCCGCGCTGGATGGTGAATTCAATGTCCTGCATGTCGCGATAATGGCGGTCCAGGATCTTTCGAATCCGCTCCAGCTCCGCATAGGCTTCAGGCATGGCCTCTTCCAGGGACACCATGTCCGGATCCGTCGCCTGGGCCTTGTTGATGGGCTGCGGCGTGCGGATACCCGCCACCACGTCTTCTCCCTGGGCGTTCACCAGGTATTCGCCGTAGAGCACGTTTTCGCCCGTGGCGGGATTTCGGGTGAAGGCCACACCCGTGGCGCAATCGTCTCCCATGTTGCCGAAGACCATGGACTGGACATTCACCGCCGTTCCCATTTCGTCCGGAATGCCGTTCAATTCGCGGTAGGCGATGGCGCGGGGATTGTCCCAAGATCCGAAGACCGCACCAATGGCCCCCCAGAGCTGATCCGTGGGATCCTGCGGGAAGTCCCGGCCGATCTTTTCTCGAATGAAGTCCTTGTAGCGTTGAACCAGTTCCTTCAAATCCTCGGCGCTGAGCTGATTGTCAAAGGCCACACCTCGGGATGTTTTCAATGCGTCGATGATTTCCTCAAAGGGGTCCAGATCGTCTTCCGATTCCGGCTTGAGCCCCAGGACCACGTCCCCGTACATGGAAAGAAAACGTCGATAACAGTCGTAGGCGAACCGGGGATCCCCCGTTTCCTTGGCCAGGCCTTCCACGGTCGTGTCGTTCAAACCCAGGTTGAGGACCGTATCCATCATGCCCGGCATGCTGATGGCCGCACCCGACCGGACGGAAACCAACAGGGGCCTTTCCGGGTCCCCCAAACGACGCCCCATGATCTTTTCCAGCCGCGCCAGGGCCTCCTGCACCTGCTCTTGCAGCCCTTCGGGATACTGGCCTCGGCTCTGGTAATAGTGGGTACAGACTTCGGTGGAAATGGTAAAGCCGGGCGGCACCGGGATTCCCAGGCGGGTCATCTCCGCCAGATTGGCTCCCTTGCCGCCCAGCAGGTCCTTCATTTGCGCACTGCCGTCCGCCTGACCTTCACCGAAGAAATAGACGAATTTCTTTCCCATGATCCGGCATCTCCCTCCCACATGCAGTAACCGCGCGATCCCCCTTAGAAGTCATCACGCGGTGTCATATTCCTGAAAGATCAAGCATTCTTTGTGTCTGCCAAATCGGCTTCATAAGACGCAAAAACCCCACCTCGCGAAAGATGGGGTTCTTGTTCAGCTGCGGATACCGACAAGCGAGGTGTTGAAAGGCGAGCTACACCTCAAGCCAGGAGTCGGAATAGAGCGTGTGACCCAGGATGACGCGCGCCGTCTTCACGAAGTCCTGCTCTTCCTTGCCGAGAGAGGCCATATCGATCTCTTCGCCGTCTTCCACCTTGGCCACCAGGGCTTCCAGTTCGGGGCGCTCGCCGCGCGCGATCTTATGGAGATCATAGTCGAAGGTGTCCACGATGGCCGACTGCATCCCCCAGCGCTTCCAGAGGATGAGCATGACTTGGTTGAGGATCGGCCGCAGGTGCTCGGGAGCTCCGTTGGACACGTTGGAAAGGCCGATGGTGCTGCTGCAGCCCGGGGCCATGTCCGGGAACATCTTCATGAAATTGAGGGCGCTCATGATCTGGTTTTGCTGCACGTTGACCGGCGTCTGGATCGGGTCGATGTAGATCCTCTCGGGCGGAATGCCCAGCTCGCTAGACCGGAAGAGCAACTCGGCACACAGGGCGCCGCGCTCGTTCTCATCGCGAGGCATCCCCTCAGGGCCCCACAGCAGGCCGATAAACTCGGCATCGTATTCCTTGGCCAAAGGCAGCAGCGCATCCATGCGTTCGGGGCGGACCATGATGGAGTTGATCATGGCCCGGCCCTTCTTGTGGGCCTTCAGGCCGGCTTCGATGGCCTTGACGTTGGAGGTATCCAGGGCCAGGGGCACATCCACCACTTCGTGGATCACGGGCACCAGCCAGGACATGAGCTCTTCACCCGTCTTTCCGGCGGGGCCGATGTTCAGGTCGATGTAGTCCATCCCCGCTTCGGCTTCCTGTACGGCCAGCTCTTGCAACGTCTTGGCGTCCCGCTCTTTCAAGGCCTTGCCGTACTTTTTACTCATAATATTCAGGTTTTCGCCAATGAGCTTCATGGTTTGTCGCCTCCTCCACCTAGAGGTTGTTGCCTGCCTTCCGCAGTGGTTTGAACGCCGAGCTCGGCTTGAAAAGCCACGCCCGGCGTCCGGGATACCAACCGCACAGGAAGCTTATTCCGGCTTGAACTCTTTGATAAACTTGGAGATATGGCTCGCTTCTCGCGGTCCCACCACCACGTTCCAACCGGGCAGCTCTTCTTCCAGCTCACCACTGATGGCCGCCGCATAACCGGGGATCACGATGGATTTATGCTTCACCTTGTCCATGATGCCGCATTTGCTCACGAAGGTGCCCACCGATTCCCCGTTGAATTTACCCGCGGCCCAGGCGGTCATGACCGAAAGGCCTTCCGTGTCCTGAACCAAAAGCCAGGCCGGCTGACGGCTGGATTCGATTTCGCCGCCCACGATGAAGTAGGTGAGCGAGAAGTTGCAGGTGACCAGCACCGGTGAGTTTTCATCGGGATTGTTGATGGGGTAGATCCCCTGCTCGGCGGTCATGGGCCGCTGCGGGTCGGTGTAGATATTGAGCCGATCCAGAAGCAGCGGGAAATGAACTTCCGGCTTCACATCGCTCATGACGATGAACGCGGCATACTTGGCGATGAAGGTGGCGGCCACCACGCCTTCGTTCAGCAGATCGTCGGCCATTTCGTTGGCCAGCACGATGGTGGGGAAGCCCAGCGGACGGAACCGGTCCTTGATGGCCGCCCGGCGCATATGGATGTGTTCCTCGAAGGCCTTCTTCAGGTCGCGCGTGCCCGTGTCGATGATGAGATCCTTGAGGCCCATGGCGGTAAGCTTCTGAGTGAGCTCGATCACGCTGTCCAAGGTTCCGTCGCCCTTGACGGCCAACGGACAACCCGTCTCCTTGGCCAGCTCGCCCAGGGCGTCGGCATTGTCCGCCGTGGCGGCATAGATCATGGGCTTTTGATCCTTGAGTTCCGTGGCGGCGGCCTTCAGCGCCTCCACGCTGTCGGACATGAGGATCAAGGCGGCGCCGGTGGCATCGGAAACCTTCTTGGCTAGGGCCGTCAGCTTGGCGCCATCGCCCGAGGAGTCCTTCACTGCGAACATCTCCGGGCGCAGGTTCAGCCCCACCCGCTCGAACTGGCACGCCTTGAAGCGCTCCAGCTTTCCGTCCACCGAGGCCTCGTCTTCGTCGGTGGTCACCAGGGTGGCGAGACCCGGCTGGTTCACAAAGGTCTTCTCGTGGCGAAACAGAACCGTCTCACCCCCCACCTTCACCGCATACTCGCCGGCACCCACCGTGAGGGGCCGCACCGGAGGGGCGGAGTCCGCGGCCAATTTTTCCTTGGCCTCTTCCGACACGTGGGGGCATGCGTCCAGCTCCGCCTTGCCCGCCGCCAGGTTCATGGCAAAGGCCAAGCAGGTGGGAACGCCGCAGTCACCGCAGTTGGTTTTGGGTAGAAGCTTAAAGATCTCAATTCCTGTCAAGCCCATCAGCTCGTCTCCTCATCGTCTCTATCGTTCAACCCGTGGAAGGCCGGGGCCGACGCCCCGGCCCATCATTACCCGAGAATCGACTCCATCTCCAACGCCGGATGGCCCACTTCCTGGAGGAAGGGCAGGATTTCGTCTTCGGTGACACCCTGTTCTTCCGTTGCGATCATGTCGATCAGGTTGGGGATGCCGATCTCTTCACCGCGCTTGATCAGACGCTCGCGGATTTCTTCCTTGAGCATCTTGGGCATCCACACCAGGCGCTTCAGGCCCCCGTCCCCGACGATGAACTTGCGCTGGGTGATGTTGTACTTGCTGTGGCCCACAAAGCCCGGCGTCACGTTCCCGCCGCCGATGGTACCCGCCAGGGTCGTGAACTTCATGCCGCACGGAGTCATGCCCATGTACTCGCGGTTCACGGTCATGACGCCGTTGCACATGGGGAGCACCGCGGCGATGCACTCGCAGCATCCACAGGTGGTCATGGGATCGTAGACCACGCTGTAGAAATTGTAGGAGCTCACCGCACCGCGGGATGCCTGTTCCACGAACTCGTTCACGCCCTTCCAGTTGCCGTAGCGCTCATCCAAGGTCTCTCCCTTGGCGACGGGCTGGTTGGGCCCCGTGGGGTTGATTTCATAGGACGCCTTGCAGTCCAGCCAGTTGTAGGCGCCGCACAGACCCGTCCGTTCAGGGCTCACCACACATACGTGGGTGGGGGCGAAGGACTGGCACAGCGTACAGGAGTAGTAGATCTCCGTGGTTTCGTCGGTCATGCCTTCGATGCGCTCATCGCGCGTCTTGTACATCTGCTGGGCCACGCCCAGGAGCTCCTTGACCTTGTCCTCTTCGGTATAAATCTTCACCTGGCACTTGTCGAAGATGGCTCCAAAGTCCTGATGGAGCTTGGCATGGAGGATCTTTCCGATGTGCTCCAGGGTGAAGCCCTTTTCCACCGCCGACTTGCCAATGCGGTACCAGGCGATGTCGCGCTGGCCGATGTGCATGACGCCCTGGGCGTAGTTGACCAGGTGGTGGATCTGGCGCTCCAGGATGGGTTCGTAGTCTTCTTGCATCTTGCGGCCGGCCACTTCCACGACCACACCCAACGGCAGTCGGTCGCCGGGCTGCACGTCCTTGATGTCCGGACCCATCACCTCCACCTTGCCGTCTTCCACGTCGTCCATCTCGGCGATGCGCACCAACTCAAAGCACGGGGTCTTGCCGCCGCCGCATTCCAGATACACATCGTCCTTGCGAACCCGCTCGCCTTCGAAGGCCGGGCCGTAGGAAACCGGAACGGGCACTTCCGTGATGGTCACCTTCAGGCCGCGCACCTCGATGGACTTGGCGCAGATCTGGTCGTGCGGAACACTGGAGACCACGTGTTCGTAGGTACAAATACCGGTGGGCAGAATCTCCGGAATGTCCGTATCGGCGATGGTGGGAAAACCCCAGTTGATGGCGCCGGCCGCGTTGGCGGCCCATTCGGCGTTCACCTCACCCAAGGCGTTCACAAAGGCGAAGATGCGGTCCTTGTTGTAGAGAAGCACCTTGCGGTAGTCACCGGGCTGCACACCGCCGAAGGCCATGGCCGCGCGGTTGGCAAAACCCAGGGCGAAGACGGCCGCCGAGATGTCCGGACCGAAGGGCACCAGACGGGTGGACCAACCGATTTGCACCCCGGCTTCCAGGAGCTGGTGCGTAAAGGTGGTGCCGGATTGGTTGGCAGCCATGAAGACATACAGGTTCTTGCGCTGGTACTCTTCTGCGATCATCTTGGCCGTTTCCGGATCGGGAGCGGCCCCCACGATGGCGGCAAAACCCGGGGCGCTGCCGTCCACGAACTCGATACCGCGTTTGCGCATGATCGTATCGTCCGCAGCCCCCAGCCAGATGCGACCGTTTTCTATATCCGGGTCCTCGGTGGGCAGATAGAAGTCCGGATCTTCCACGTAGCGGATGGCCTCCACGATTTCTTCCGCCAGAATGGCCGCCATACCGGCATCCAGCGTGCCGCCCAGGTAGGGGGTGTGGATGCGGCCCTTGATGTGGGCAGGCAACAACTTCTTGCAGCGTTCCAGAACCGGCTCGGCGTCGGCCAGCTTTTCCACTTTGATCCCCAGAACCGAATAGATGATGGGCAGATAATAGGCCGTGTTGGGAAATTCCAACGGCTGATTCGGTCCGTACTTATCCATGGCCTCGCGGAACTTACCCTCAGCCTTGGACACGATGTTGTAGGCACCTTGAATCGCAGCAAACGCGACTAACCTGGACATATTCAATCTCCTTTTCTTAAGGACGTTGGCTCATTGCGAAAACCGTTGCTTCCGGCTTCCAACCGGAATTGGTCCGGGCGACCTTCCACCCGAAAGGGGAAGTCGCCCACAGCGACAGGCCTAGTCCAGGGCGCGACGGTCGGCCATGTCGAAGAGCTTGCGTTCGCGCGGTCCCATGATCCCCAGCGCCTCGCGCTTCTTGTCGATATGGGCGAT
>NZ_FWXF01000043.1 GCF_900176285.1 Desulfacinum hydrothermale DSM 13146
GAGCCCGGCGTATTGCGGGACTTGGCCGATTTCGTGGAGCGGTCCATGGACGTGGTAGCAGTCCCGGTCCAGGGAGACGCGCCGCGATAGCTCTCCGGTCTTTTGACCATACTCTCCTTCCAGGGAAAGGTCCGCATCGGGAGCGGTGATATCCAGGCGCATCAGTCGATCCCCTGGGTGTTGGGTGTAGAAGATCACCTCTTTGTGGTCTTCCCGGTCCATGGAAAAGACCCGTTCCCGGTCGGGGTCGAGTATGGCCTGAAGGATCAGGAGGGCGCGGGAGTCTTCCCCCCTGGGGTTGAGCGCCGTCCACAGGATCAAGCCGCCGGAGACTTGACGGCGGGCGGTGACGGCGTCTTCGGCTGTGTAGAGGATTTCGTTTCCCTGCTGCTTCAGGATTTCCGTCAATCGGGTCAGCTCGTCCGGGCCTTCGGGCCATGAAAAATGGAAGCGAACCATCGTTCCGCACACTTCCCGTTCCACCAGGGTCTCCCCGGAGGCGTCGGCAAAGGTATGGCAATCCGCCGCGGCGCGTTCCACTTCCTTCGGTGTCACGCCGGGAAGGACCGAGGCGGGATCCGCCAAAGCCTGTTCCGCTTCGCCGGCCGCAACCGTCGAGGGTGCCTCCGGGGCAGCAGCGGCCTGGAGAGCGTCCGTTCCTCCCGTCCCCCTGAGTGTTCCGGCCACCAGGAAAAGAAGAAAAAAGACGATGGCGAAGGGATACGGTTTCCGTTCCGGAGCTGTGCGCCGTTTCATGGCCGGTCTCCTTTCGGGCTGGAGATGGGAGGAGACGAAAAGACCCACAAATCTGATCAGTTCATAGACCTTTTGTCCGGCCTCTTCAAGGGGGGGCTCGCTCCCGGCTGCGCCCAGGTACCATCCCGGCGGAGTCCAATCATCAGGGCGGTTCCAGGGGAGAGAAGTTCCGATCGGATTGTGGGCCGGACTTGGCAAGAGAGGGTTGCCCCGCTTCCATGTCCATTGTAAGCCATGAAAAACGGTGCGGGATACTTTGTGCAAGAGGGTGCCAACGTGGGGAGGAGTCAGAGATGGGTGAAAAGTATAAGTTTTTTACGCCGGTTCGGGTCCGGTATGCGGATACGGACGCCCAGGGACACGTCTTCTTTTCCAACTACCTTATCTACTTCGACCAGGGGCTTACGGATTATCTCAAGGCCATCGGCTACGGCTACGACGAGCTGCTGCGGGAAGGAGTCGATTTCTTCTACGTGGACGCCCAATGCACCTATAAGGGAAGTGCGCGGTTCGACGAGGTCTTGAACGTTCACACGCGCCTGACCCGGATCGGAAAGACGAGCTTCACCTTCCAGTTTTCCATCCACAAGGCGGAAACGGACGCATTGATTGCTTCCGGTCGGATCGTGGCCGTGGCGGTGGATACCGAGACCCGCCGGCCGGTCCCCGTTCCGGAAGGGCTTCGGCGCGCCGTGGAAGCCTACGAAGGGGAGCCGCCGGCCGCCTGAGCGTCTTCTGCAAGGGGGGGGCTGGTTCAGGAGCGCCGGCTCGGTGGCAACGTGGATTTCGGTTGTCGCCGCTTTGTTGCAAATCGATCCGGGGATTTCATCTGGTAGCGAATTCCTGTTTGGGCGTCCGTGACGGGACCTCCGGGGCCTTCCTGCATGGTGGCTGCCGCGCTCTGCCCTGTGGGAGCGAAAGGTCTTTTGCTGGTGTCCCCCGCGGATCAAACGGACCTTCTCTGGGGGGATTCCCGGTCCTGCGGGGTTGCTTGTTGGCCGTCTCTTGACACGGCCGACGCCTGCTGGTAGGGGGATGGCGTCGCAGGTGCACTTGGGTGCCTAAGAGGGAATCCCGTGCAAATCGGGAACGGGCCCGCCGCTGTGATCGGGGACGAAAGCTGCTGGGATGCCACTGCCGCGCCTGTCGCGGTGGGAAGGCGCAGCCGGTAGGACGAGCCGAGAGTCAGAAAACCTGCCTGTGACGTCCGGTGCCGCCGAGGGCCCCGAGGCTTGGGCAGTGGCACCGAAACGGATGGGGGATGAAAAGGGGAGATCCCGGGTTCCGTGTGGAGCCCGGGATTTTTTTGTTGAGATGGCTCTGGCGGCGGGCCCGGACAGCGATCCATTTCAAAAGGAGAAGTCGAACCGAAGGAGGAAAGAGCATGCGCATGGGAAAATGTGTGGGAATCAGTCTCTTGGTGGCCCTGATGGCAGCGCTGACCTGTGTCCACGCTGGGGCGGAGGAAGGGACGCAAGCCGTCACCTTGCAAGACGTGGTGGTGACGGCCACCCGAACGGCGACGCCGGAACGAGCCGTGGGGGTTTCCCACACGGTCATCACGGAAGAGGAGATCCAGGCGCGACGGGCCGCGGACGTGCCCGAACTTCTGCGCGACGTGGCCGGGATCACCCTGGTCCGCTACGGTTCCCAGGGGGCTCAAAGCGTCGTTTTTCCGCGGGGGGGTGAAAACAATTACACCATGGTCATGATCGACGGCGTTCAGGTGAATCTGGGCGGAGGGGACTTCTACTGGGAAACGCTCAGCTTGGACAACATCGAGCGGATTGAAATCATCCGCGGTCCTCAAAGTGCCCTCTATGGATCCGACGCCATCGGCGGCGTGATCCAGATCTTCACCAAATCGGGCTACGGGCCGCCTTCGGTGGAGCTTTCCACGGCCCATGGCGCCCGCAGTGAAAACGGAAGCTACCTGGGCGAGCAGCATCTTCGGGTATCCGGCGGCAACGAGCGGATGGGCTTTTCCGTGGCCTATGGCCGCATCGATGACCAGGGCGCTCTGGATATCAACAACGACTACTGGAACAATAGCCTGAGCGCCCGTTTCGATCTCTATCCCAAGGACAACTGGGAAGTGACCCTGACTGGCCGACTGAACGACAGCCGCTACGAATATCCCACGGAAAGCGTGGGTGACAAATACAGCCCTCTGGATCCCGACCAGTATGAACGGGAAATGGACACCGTGGTGGGCCTGTCCACACGGGTTCAGACCACGTCCTGGTGGGAAAATGTGCTGAGCGTGGGTTATCACCGAAACGACCGAAAAATCGAAGATCCCTACAATCCCGAGACGGACTATTCTTCGTGGCGAGGCGAATACGATGAGTCGCGAACGAATTTCGACTATCATGCCAACCTGAAGGCTTCGCCCGTGGATTGGGCTTCCTCCACCGTGACCTTGGGCTACGAGCACGAACGGGAGACCTATGAACAGGAAAGTACAGACTTCACCACGACCACCCTGGGTGCGGATCGCACCAACGACGCCTTCTACGCCCAGGAGCAGCTGTCCCTTTTCAAGCGGGTTCACCTGGTGGGCGGCGCCCGGGTGGAAGACAACAGTGCCTTCGGGACAGAAGTGAGTCCGCGGGGATCCATTGCCGTGGATATCCACGAAACGGGAACCAAACTACGGGCTGCCGTGGGCAAGGGGATCAAGGAACCCACGTTTTATGAAAACTTCGCCGATGATGCCTGGACCCTTGGAAACAAGGATCTGGATCCCGAAAAGGCCGTCTCTTGGGAAGTGGGAGTGGACCAGCGCCTCTGGAGCGATCGGCTCACCATGAGCGTCACCTACTTTCAAAGCCGCTACAAGGATCTCATTGCCTATGTTCCCACGCCATATCCGGCACCTGCGGTCCGCACACCCAACTATTTCAACGTGCAGGAAGCGGAAAGCCGCGGGGTGGAACTGAGCCTGACCGTGAAGCCGATGGAGAACCTGGTGCTGGGAAGTTCCTACACCTTCTTGGATACCGAAGTGACGGACGATGGTGGGCTGGCGAACATCGCTTTCGAGGAAGGAAAGGAACTCATCCGGCGCCCCCGGCACAGCGCCTCGGGCTGGATCGATTGGCAATGGCGAAGACTGCGAACCTTTGTCAAAGGGCGGTACGTGGGAAAACGCGACGACGCGGACTATCGGGATTGGACCGCGCCCAAGCGGGTGGAACTCAAAGACTACTTTGTGCTGGACGCCACCATGTCCTATAAAGTGCCGGTGCCGGCCCCACTCAAGGATATGGAACTCTTCGTCAAGGGATCCAACATCCTGGACGAAGACTACGAAGAGGTCTTTGGGTACACGGCGCCGGGGGCCAGTTTCATGGCGGGCCTGTCCTTCAGGCTTTAGCGGCCTGGAGAAAAGCCTGGAAATGGTTGAGGAACGGATGGCGGCCCTAGGGCGGGAGCCTTTTCGGCTAAATGTGATCTGGGACAAGCGCCTGGACGGGAAGACCTGAAACCCTATGACGCATGGGCGAAGAGACGCATCCGCGTGCCCGCTTTACCGAAGCGTCACCCTCAAACGATGGTGGGTGGTGCTGGCCTTCTTTTGCCTCGCCGTGCGACCGGTGGCGGCCGGGGAGGTGGTGGACCGGGTGGGGCGGCGCGTGGTGGTGCCGGATCACCCCCAACGGGTGGTGAGCCTGGCGCCCAGTCTCACCGAGATGGTCTTCGCCCTGGGGGCGGGAGACCGGCTGG
>NZ_FWXF01000002.1 GCF_900176285.1 Desulfacinum hydrothermale DSM 13146
CGAGATCGCTTCACATTTCGATGTCCAGACCACTTTCCTAATTTTCTCATCTAATCTGCCTCCCCACACTCGTCACGGATGGGTTGCAGCAGATCGGCCGCCTCGTCCCGCATCACGAACGGCGCGGCATCCACGGCGGCCGCCACCACGGACAGATCTTTGTCCTTCCAGCGGTGAAGGATCATTTCGATGACCGGAGCCGCCTCGGACAGACCCCACATGCCGGCGGCGTTCAGTGCTTCATAGCGAAGGTTGTCATCGTCGGATCTCAGGGCCTCCAGGATCTGCTTGTGGAATCCGCTCACCCACCGCATGCAAAAAACCGCCGTCAGGCGCCAGTCCGGATCCTTGGAGGCGTAGGCGGACGCCACCTCCTCCTCGTGCCAGTCCTGGGGAGCACGCACCGAGGCTTCCAACACGCGGCGCCGCACCAGCTTGGGCAGCTTGGGATCCAGGTAAAGCCGGTGCAGCGTCTCCTGGATCTTGTCGAACAGGGCCTCGCTGATCGGAGACGCTTCCGGCTCCTCGAAGCCTTCCACGTCCACATACTCCAAGGCGGCTCCCAGCGCCACGGCGGCCATGCCGCGAACCTCCTCGTCGTCCGTCTCGTCCGTCGCCACACCCAGAAGCCTCTCCGCCATGTCGTCACTCATGACCACCAGGTCCCCGGCCATTTCGCAGGCCATGAGCCGGCTCTCGCGATCTGCGCTCTTGTCAGTCAGCGCATCCACGAGGAGCTCCGGGGTATCCTCCGGCCAGTCCCAGGGGTCCAACAGCGTCAGGCCCGCCAATTTTTCTGATTTTTCCATCTTCGTCTCCTTCGGTTCGTTGCATCGCTTGTACGCCGAGCCCTGTGCTTATAGTGTCTTTTGCCCGTCGGACCAAGTCATGTTTCGCCCGCCCCCCCTTTTTTTCTCACCCCTGGGCTCTTCACCGTAGCCCAGGGGGGACCCGGCCATTTGACAAGGCGTTTCCTGCGGGTCGTGTTTGCCCGAAAAAACATCCACCCCTTCTGGGAGTTGGGCACCCGACGCGCCCGCGCCACGTACCTTGTCTTGCGGGAGATAGGGGCAGGTTGCAAACCCAGCCCTACAAGGCTCCCAAAGAGCCCCTGGGCACAGTGGAATTTCAAGCAATTGGAAATCTCCCGAAAGGCGGAAAGGCCATTGTCGCAAAGGCTTCTGGAGCCGGCCCCACGGCACAGCTCCAACCCATGACGGCACGATCCCACAGCCCGAATCCCCGCCCAATCCCTTGAAGGACACATGGACAATGAAAGCGGCGAGACGCCTTACGTAGCGAAACACCTCTTTCGGGGCCCGCCCGGATGTCGTTTCGCAAGGTGATCTGGACTCCAGATCGGCTGCTTCACCGCTCTGGAAGACGGCTGTAACCACGGCGTTCTGGGAGAAAACGTACGGTCCTTCCTTTTGGGCACTTGCCGGGCAGGCGGCTCTTTCGCACTCTGAAGGACCTGCAACAGGGCAACGGTAAAAAAAGCGGGCAATCCACCGGGTAGGGACTTCAGGAGACCACGTCTTCTTTTTCGAAGAGCCGACCGGAAGATTCCCCGCCCCTTTCCAGCTCCTGGATCCAGCCCTGAATCCTCTGCGATCCGTAGGCCTCCCGCCACGCCTCCACAATGGCCTGCACGGGCACATCGGCGTACTCTCCGTGATAGGCCAGGTATTCCATGAACTTTTCCCGGTCCTTGTTGTAGGGATGCAGCAGGGAATCACTTCGACCATCGAATTCCAGAGGATCCGTGCCGTGCCGTAGGCACAGCTCCCTATTGAAAGCGGGAGTGGCCTTGACCCAGCGGCCCTCCAGGAAAAGAGCCGTATAGCCGTGATAGACGAAGACATTGGATCCCAGGTAGTCCAGCAGCTGGCGGGTGGCCAGATGGTTTTTCACGGTGGCGAAACCGATGCGGGCGGGAATGCCCTGAGACCTGGCCAGCGCACAAAGAAGGGCCGCCTTGGGAATACAAAAGCTCCGGCCCCGTCGGATCACTTCACTGGCCCGGTAGTGTTCGGGTAGATAAAAGGGCGAATAGGGATCGTACCAGATCCGATCCCGCACGGCGCGGTAGAGCCGTACGGCCTTTTCCACGGGATCCACGGCACCGCCCACCGCTTCCCGTGCAAAATCAAGCACCCGCGGATGCTCCCAGTCCAGTATGCCCGTCGGCGCAAGATACTCATCCATCGTCTGCTCCATCGCTTCAGGATTCTCGGCCACCCGCTTCCCGCCCCACCATTTTGGAAAACCAGCAGCCGATTTGACCAACAACCCATGGGACTCAAACTGCATTGCGTTTTAGCACGATCCAAGACCCGAACCAACTGCAGCCAATGGGTGACGGCCGTTACGTTTCCGGGCCCAGCGAAACCGCTGGAAAAGCTCGGCATCCTGGCATCTATGCGTGAACCATACGGAATCTGAAAGGTTAAGGGCCGGGATCCGGCCCCGCCCTTGCGTTCCTTTCGGAGCGCTCCCGCAAACCCGTCCTCCCATGCCTTTTCATACCGTTCTTCCGGTGTTAGCATCGGAAGGCGGCCGGAGTCATTGACACAGCAAAACATTTTTTGTTTTAACCAAACCGCCGGCGCGCTAAGATGTCCGGGCACGGACAGCTCACCGTGACCGTTCACGCGATTCCGTGTCGCTCTCCTCCCCTCTCAGCCCGTGCCGCATGCCGAACGACCGCAGAGCCTCCACAGGAACCCCCTGGACGGAGCTTTCCCCGCACCGTTCGTTTCAACCCGGTTCGCCTTGCCCCAAGGCGGCCTGATGCCACCCATCGCGAAGGAGGTTAGCCCATGCAGCACACCGACGATGTGAGCCGAGAAGTTCAAGCGCTGAACCTGGGCGCCAAGGTCCGCGATCTTCGCCAGAAATTTCGATACACGGTCCAGGACCTGGCGGCCAAGACAGGCCTTGAAAAGGAGCTGTTGGATCAGATCGAGGCCGAGATGGTGGTGCCCCCGGTGGCCACCCTACTCAAGCTGGCCAAGGCCTTTAACGTGGGATTGGCCTACTTTTTCCAGGACGAGCTCACCGGCCAGAAGATTTCCATCACGCGAAAGAGCGAGCGCACCCGGCTGGAGCGACGTCCTCATCACCGGGAAGGCGAAGTGACCTACATCTACGAGACACTGGAAAACAAGAAGCCGGAAAAGCACATGGAGCCTTTTCTGGTAGAGTTTCCTGTCATGGACACCGCGGAGATGGTCTTCGTGAGCCACGAAGGCGAGGAGTTCTTGTACCTCATGGAAGGGCGCCTGGAGTTTCGCACGGTGGATCGAGTGGAGGTCCTGGAACCCGGCGACAGCATTTATTTCGATTCGGATATCAGCCATAGCTTCCGGTGCATCGGGGACGCACCGGCCAAGGCGGTGGTAGTGGTCTGGAGCAGGCCCTAAGTAGGGGTTCCACAAGGAGAGGACACAGATCATGATCGAGGTGAGATTTCACGGACGAGGCGGCCAGGGGACCGTGGTGGCCTCCATCCTCATGGCCAAGGCCTTTTTCCAGGCGGGATATTATGTCCAAAGCTTTCCGCTGTTTGGGGTGGAACGGCGCGGCGCTCCGGTGGAAGCCTATCTACGTCTGGACAAGACCAAGATCCTCATGCGCACCAACGTTTACACCCCGGACCATGTGGTGGTGCTGGACCCCACGCTGCTGGAAGGAGTGGACATCACACGGGGGCTCAAGCCTGGAGGCTGGATCCTCATCAACGCACCGGAACCTCCCACCGACCTGCGGGCTTTCGCCACTTACAAGCTGGCCCACGTGGACGCCACCCGAATCGCCATCGCACATCGGCTGGGCACCCGCACCCATCCCATTGTGAACACGGCCATGATGGGCGCCTTCGCCCGCGTTTTGGGCGAACCACCCTTGGAGACCGTCACGGAAGCGATCCGGGAGGAGGTCCCAACCAAACCGGACGCCAACATGGCGGCCGCCCGCGAGGCCTACGAAAGCGTGGTGCTGCTGGGCCCCGTGGCCGAGGCGGCCAGCGCGTGAGGTGTTGCCATCCAGGTGTGAGGAGCCGGGAGCGAGGAAGTGCAGGAGGCCAGAGCCACCGCCGCCTTCGCTCTCTTTCCGAAGGGATTGGGGGATTTCCCCAACGCATCGGGCCCCGCACCTGACCAGTTACGGATCACGGCAAACGAGGTTATCCATGACACAGCAAGCGATCTCCCAAACCGTTTCCCCACCGCTCATACCACGGTCTTCCACGACCACCGAATCCAACAAGACGGGGTCCTGGCGATTCTTGAAGCCTCGCTACGACGAAAAGACGGCGCCGTGCAGCGCCGCCTGCCCCGCCGGAGAAGACATTGCCCGGGTGGAAATGCTGGTGGCCCAAGGGCTCTTTAAGGAGGCCTGGGAAACCATCCTTCAGGAGAATCCCTTTCCGGCCGTGTGCGGCCGAGTCTGCTTTCATCCGTGCGAACGGGCTTGCAATCGAGGGGAATTCGACGATCCCATCGCCATCCACACCCTGGAACGCTTTGTGGCCGACACCGCCATGCGATACGACCTGCAGGCGGACATCGCACGCCGTCCCGTTCAGGGCCCGCGCATCGCCGTGGTGGGCTCCGGCCCCAGCGGTCTGGCAGCCGCCTACTTCCTGGCACGGCTGGGCTACACGTGCGACGTCTTCGAATCCATGGGCGAGCCGGGAGGGGTCCTGCGCTGGGGTATCCCGCCCTATCGGCTCCCGGTCCACGTCCTGGAATGGGAAATCGATCGGATCCGTTCCTTGGGCGTGGAGATCCACTGCAACCACCGGGTGTCCGCCGATTTCCTGCGCCAAGCGCGCGACCGCTACCAGGCGGTTTTCATCGGCTGCGGCCACCATCGCAACGTGGATCTAGGCATCCCGGGGGAAGATCTGGACGGAGTGGCGGAAGGGTTGCCGTTCCTGGAACAGGTTCGCGCGGGCAATCTCCCGGACCTTTCGGGCCGGGTGGCCGTCCTCGGAGGCGGCAACACGGCCGTGGACGTATCCCGATGTGCCTTGCGGCTTGGAGCGAAGCCTGTGATCGTCTACCGACGACGGCGCCAGGATATGCCCGCTTTCGAACACGAAATCGCCATGGCCCTGGAGGAAGGGGTGGAACTCATGGAGCTGTGGACGCCCCTGGAGATCACGCCCCACCCGGACGGCTACCGCCTGGTGCTTCAAAGGATGGCAGTGGCCTCCCAAGAGGGGCCGCGCGCCCAGGTCCGGCCCGCGGCGGGTCAAACCCAGGAATTGGTGGTCTCCAAGGTCTTCAAGGCCATCGGAAACGCACCGGAAGAATCCTGGATGCAGCCCCCCGAAGGGGATGCACGGACGCTTCGGCTGGCCAACACCGCCCTGGTTGAGCTTCATGGCGGGCCGCTGGTGGTCTACGGCGGGGATCTGGCGGCCTTGGAAAAGTCCGTCACGCACGCCGTGGCTTCCGGCAAGGAAGCCGCCATGGCCCTGGACACCTACTGCCAGCAGGGCTGGGACGCCGTGGAATCCCGGATCTCCCAATGCCGGGTGGGACCGGGACCGTCCCTTTCCATGGAGATGTACCTGGGAGGGGACCGGTGCCGGCGCAACCCCCACGTGGTGGTGTTTCAGGAGATCAACACGGACTATTTTCTCTACGCGCCGCGCCTGGCCCAGCCGCGCCTTCTCAAGGAAGAGCGGGTCCGAGACTTTTCCGAAATCGATCTCAAGATCTCCGCTGCCCTGGCCATCCGGGAGGCGGAACGCTGCTTCAACTGCGGCGTCTGCAACCAGTGCGACAATTGCCGGCTCTTCTGCCCCGACCTGGCCGTGTGCCGGGACGACAATCCCCAAGGGCGCCGCATCGACTACGATTACTGCAAGGGATGCGGTGTGTGCGTGGTGGAATGCCCCCGCAACGCCATGGCCTTGGAATGAGGATGGATCGCCAAGACGGCCGTTGAAGAGGCGACGGGATCCACAGGAGGACGAAGATGAAAAAGGTGGTGGAAGGAAGTCATGCCGTATCGGAAGCGGTGCGGCTGGCTCGCGTGGACGTGATTTCGGCCTATCCGATCACGCCCCAGACACATATCGTGGAATTGCTTTCCGAATACTGTTCCGACGGCACCCTGAACGCCCGATTTTTGAGGGTGGAAAGCGAACATTCGGCCATGGCCGCCCTCATCGGGGCCGCCTCGGCAGGGGTGCGTACCTTTACGGCCACCTCATCCCAGGGACTGGCGCTCATGCACGAACTGCTCCACTGGGCGGCCGGAGCCCGACTGCCCATCGTCATGGCGGAAGTCAACCGCGCGCTGGCACCCGGATGGAACATTTGGACGGAACAGACCGACAGCCTGGCGCAGCGGGACACGGGCTGGATCCAGCTCTACTGCGAAGACGCTCAGGAAGCCCTGGACACCACTCTCCAGGCCTTCCGCCTGGCGGAAACGGTCCATCTGCCGGTCATGGTGGTGCTGGACGCCTTTTTCCTGTCCCACACCTATGAGCCCGTGGACATTCCGGAGCCGGAGGAGGCGGACCGTTTCCTGCCCCCATTCCAGCCCGCCTTCTGCCTGGATACGGAAAACCCGGCGGCCTTCAACCAGCTGGCGCCGCCCAACGCCTACATGGAGATGCGCCGCAGCATGCAGGACGCCATGGAATCGGCCTTGGACGTGCTGGACGCCATCGAGGACGACTACGAAAGGCTCTTCGGCCGGCGCTACGGGGCCGTGGAGGCCGTGCACTGTGACGATGCCGATATTATCTTGGTGACATCGGGCACCATAACCAGCACCAGCCGCCTGGTGCTCCGCCAGCTGCGGGAAAAGGGAGAAAAGGTGGGGCTTGTCAAGATGAAGGCCTTTCGGCCCTTCCCCTTCGAAGCCCTGCGAATCCACACGGCCCATGCCAAGAAGCTGGCCGTGATCGATCGCAATTTTTCCTTCGGAGCCGGCGGCATCTTCGCCCAGGAGATTCGGTCGGCCCTGTGCAACCTGGCGCGACGCCCCCTGGTCTTCGGGTACGTGGCGGGGCTGGGCGGTCGGGACGTGACCACCGATGTCATTGAAGACATTTACTGGAGGACCAAGACCAGCGCCCATCCGGAGGCGGAAAGCATCTGGATCGGGCTCCATCAACCGGCTCCCGCCGCCTGAGGCGGCCGCAACGAGGTGAAGCCATGGAACTGAACGTTTTGGATCGAGACTACATGTGTTCCGGGCACGTGGGCTGCCCGGGCTGCGGCGCGGCCATTGCCATGCGCTTTCTTTTGAAGGCGCTGGGGGAAAAGACCATGATGGTGATCCCCGCCTGCTGTTGGTCCATCATCGCCGGCCCTTACCCCCAGTCCACCCTGAAGGTGCCCGTGTTGCATACGGCCTTTGAGACGGGCGGCGCCGTGGCCAGCGGTCTCCGAGCCGCTCTGGACACCAAGGGCGACACCGAAACCACTGTGGTGACCTGGGCCGGGGACGGAGGCACCTTCGACATCGGCTTTCAGGCCCTGAGCGGTGCCGTGGAGCGGAACGAAGACTTCATCTATGTGTGCTACGACAACGAAGCCTACATGAATACGGGCGTCCAGCGCAGTTCCTCCACACCCTACGGCGCCTGGACCACCACCACGCCCGGCCAGGAATGGAAGCGGCTCCGAAAGAAGAACATTGTGGAAGCGCTGGTGGCCCACCGCATCCCCTATGCGGCCACGGCCAGCATCGCCTTTCCCGAGGATCTGGTTCGCAAGGTCCAAAAGGCCAAGAGCATCAAGGGATCCCGGTTCCTGCACATCTACGCGTCCTGTCCCACGGGCTGGCGCATTCCTTCCGAGATGTCCATCAAGATTGCCCGTATGGCGGTGCAGACCAACATCTTCCCGCTCTACGAGGTGGAAAACGGAGTGCGCTACACCATCAACTACATGCCCAAAGGCTACCTGGTGCGGGAATACTTCAAGCTGCAGGGCCGCTTCAAGCACCTGACCGACGACGACCTGGAGCAGATCCAGGAGATGGTCAACGAGGACTGGGAGCTCCTGCTTCGAAAGGCGGGCGTTGCCATGAGCGCCGCCGGCACCGTGGCCTGATGCTGGGATGGGGGACCCCGGACGGGTGGGATCGGGTGCGTCTATAGCCTGGTGATCACCCGCCCGTCCAGGGTGCGATAGGCGCCCAGCAGGTTGGCCGTGAGGCAGCAATGGACGGGCGTGACGGCCGCCAGGTCCCCCACCCGGAAACGATCCCAATGTTCCGGACACACTCGAACGATGCCGTGTTCCTGGGAAAGGGCGATCACCCGACAGCAGCCCGTGGGCAGCTCCCAGCCGTCTTCTCCCCAGGCCGACACCCAGCCGTAGACGGGAGCGCCGTCGGGCCCTTCCACTCCATCCTTGGATAGATGCACGGCGCCTCCGTACAGGACCAGCTCCCGGCGCTGCGGATGACGGGCCACCACCGGGCAGGCGGCCACCATGGCCACGTCTTCCATGGCGCAGGCGCCTATACGGTGCTGCATGAGGTCGTAGAAGACGAAGGCCCCGGGGCGGATCTCATCCACGCCGGGAAAGTCTTCCGCCACCGAACAGGAAGGTGTGTCGCCCACGGAAACCTGCAGGTCCGGATAGAGAGAGGCCAGCACCTCTTTGGCCCGGGCCATGGCCTTGAGGGCCTGTCGGTGCACGGCCACGATCTCATCCGCCCCACGGGCCTTGTAGCTGTGGCCCGCATGGGTCAGGATCCCCCGAAAGGCCACTTGCCGGCTTCCTTGCAGCACTTCCACGAACCGTTCCCAGGTGGCCGTATCTTCCGGCAGTACCCCCGTTCGATGATAGCCACAATCCACCTTGATGAAGAGGCCCACGGGGTGGCGAAGATCCCGCTCGAGCGCCTCCACCGTTTCCGGGTGGACCGCCAGGAGATGGAGCCGGATGCGGCTCGCCAGGTCGTCGATGGCGGCCATTTCCCGCAGGTTCACGGGGAAGGCCACCGTGACGTCGTCCCATCCGTCGTCGGCAAAGTAGCGGGCCATGGTGAGAGACGATACGGTGATGGCCGTCACCCCCACCTCCCGAAACCAGCGCCCGATCTCCCGGGATTGGTGCGTCTTGAAATGGGGGCGGAACCGCACCCCGCATTTTTCAGCCTTTTGGGCCATGGCCTCGATGTTTCGGCGCACCTTGGCTTCGTCCAGGATCAGTTCCGGTCGTTGGATCCGGTCCAGCTTCACCATGGGCTTCCCTCGTCTTCCGTTGCGGGCATTTTCTTCCAAGGGCTCCTAGGCTACAATGAATGGCCGCCGACGTGAACCCTTTTGTCGGCGCGCGGGTTCCGGTTCGCAGATCACGGTTTACGGTTCGCGGAGACCACCATGTTGGGACGCTATTGGCCCCTGATCGCCTGGCTCTTGTACCTCATCGTGCCGACGGATCTGTTCCCCGATACCTTCATCGGACCCGGCTGGACCGACGATCTCCTCCTGCTGGCAGCCGTTTACTACCTCTTTTTCAGAAAGGGCGCTCCGTGGGAACGCACCACCCGATCCCGATCGGGCGCAGGCGCTTCCAGTGGGCAGAGCGGATCGGCTGGAGATTCCCGATCGCAAGGAACGGGCACTTCGCGGCCATCGTCTTCCGGGCCCCCGGACCCCCATGACATCCTGGGAGTGACCCCGGATGCGGATTGGGACACCATTAGAAAGGCCTACCATTCCATGGCCAACCGGTATCACCCGGACAAGGTGAGTCACCTGGGCGAGGAATTCCAGCAATTGGCCCACAAGAAATTTAAGGAGATCCAGTGGGCTTACAACACCCTTGCCAAGCAAAGAAAGGACGGACGAGTATGAGTGAAACATGCCTGGGTGGGATCCATGAGCGGGAAGACTACACCTTTCAGCTGGTCAACATCGAGTGCATGCCCCAGTCGGACCATTACAACGTGGTCATGGGCCTGCACCAATCCATCGACGAGCTGCTTCCTTATCTGGCGGCGGTTCTTCCCGCTTGTTCTTACGCGCACGGAACCGGGGTCATCAACCTCATGGACGAGGGCCACATCGTGGCCATCTACGGCGATCGAATCACCATCACCGACGTGACGGGTCTGGAAGACGCTGAAAGCTGGTGCGAAAGGTACATGGCACGGATCCGGGATGTGAAACGGCGAAAGGACGCCATCCAACCGGTGGAGCGCCGGCAGGTATCGCTCACCGTCATGGACATCTACCGCCGGCTACCCAAAACCAACTGCGGCGCCTGCGGGGACCTCACCTGCATGGCCTTCGCGGCCCGGGTCTTCCGCCGCCAGGTCCCTTTCGGCGCCTGTCCGGAAGTCCCCCGGGAAGCCCCGGAGACCCTCGCCTTTATGGAAGAACTGGCGGCACAGGGCTTTCCCGCCGAAGCATGAAACGCTCACCCCAAACGGCAAGCGCCCCGACGCCCACACCACGGCCCGCCGATGAGGGATTACGGAGGTTGCTCCATGGCCACAGAAAACCCGAAGCGCTGGATGCTCTGCCACACTTTGGCCAACCGTTTCGAAGCGGATCTTCTCAGTGACGCGCTGGAAAAGGAAGGCATTCCGGTCCTGCTGCGCTCCTTCGAAGAGACCGCCTACGACGGTCTTTTCGTGCCGCAGCGTGGCTGGGGGCAAATCCTGGTCCCGGCCCAAGAGATCACGCGCGCCCGAGCCGTGATCGCCCCCCTGCTGGAGACCTTCCAATCCCGAGGCCCCTACCAGAGCCTGGAGAAGCTGGACCCACTCCTGTGGGAGCGTCTGAAAAAGGAGGACCCGAAGGAGGTGTGCCGTCGCGCCCAGGTCCAGTGGATGGAGGACCGGAACGCCTACCGGATCCCCTTTTTGAACGGCGCCTATGCCTGCCGCCCCCAGGACGAAACCCTGTCCGTGCTGGAAGAGCTTCCTTCCAGCAAATTGGACTTTCAGACCGGCCTGGTTGTTCTGCACTATCTTCTGGAAGCCCGGCCGGAGCCCCTGGAAGGCCGATGGATCAGCGAAAAAGAGATCCCGGGAGGCCTGCAATTCTTCGCGGGCCCCCACGCCTTTCCCCTGCCCTGGGTCCTGCGAAGCCTGGACCACGACCTGGACCGCTTCTGCGAGGCGGCCGAGATCATGGGCGGGACGCCCGTGGATGCGGGCGATGCGGCCTACCGATTCTGGGTGCTTCCCCGCATTCCCATCCAAGCGGTCTTTTGGGCGGGAGACGACGAGTTCCAGGCGTCCCTCGGCCTGCGCTTCGACCCCTCCATCTCCCGCCAACTGGAATCCCTGGACACCATCTGGGCCCTGGCAAACCTCTTTTGCCGTCAGCTCCGCGCCGCCGCCCTCGACGGCGAGTAGTTCTGGGGTAGTAGGCTCTCGCAGGATTATGGCCAGCCGCACCGGGCCCAACGCAAAAACCGTCGCCTACCCCCAAAAGCATCCAGATCTACTCATCCTTCCATACCTATACAGTTGACTCGTTGAACGTCTCTTAATTATAACTGTAATGTATGCCTCTCGGAGCCGCAACTGAGGGAAATGGGATCGCAACATCAGTAGGGAATCCTTTACGGAGATGGAGGAAGAACATGAAGGCGCTTCTGACTCTCATCTACACGCTTCTTTTTGTTTACAACATGGCATTTGCCGGAGACCTTGTGACCGGAAAAACAAAATACGCTACCTTTGAGCCCGGCGATCAGATCCTTGCTCAGGATGACTTCAGCCAATGTCCTGTAGGAGAGATACCCTCCGGATTTGAAAAGATCACAGGCGCGGTAGAGTGCGTCAAGTACGAAGATCAGATTTGGGTGGCGCCCAGTACCGACAATGACATGCGCTTATACAAAAAGGTGGATTTGGGCCGTGACAATTTCTCCATCGATTTTGATTTGCTTGAATACCAAGATATTGGCGGTGCCATCGGGCCCAAGTTCATCCTGCGCCTTCTGGAGAGTCGCGGCCCAGCCTGGGACAAGGCCAAGGTGCCATATGACGTGGAAATCCAGGGATTTTACAATACTTGTGCAGTCAAACTGGAAGGCATCGGCGAGGTAACCCGAATCAAAGCGGCTCACAAGAAGAAAACCCATATCGCTATTCAGGTAAGAAGAGGCCAATTTCGAATTTATGTCGATGGAAAGAGGACTGTTTCTGTGCCCTTCGACAAATTGACACCCAATGAGCATATCAGTGGGTTTGAGTTCATGTTTGTAGAAGATACTAATGCTTACGGAATGTTGCTGAGCAACTGGAAAGCGGCCCAATATACGCATAAGGAGTCAAAACCCACGCCTGAAAAAATTGGCATCGGCGTCGAAAAAACTGAAAAGGGCATGAAGCTGACGGTACCCGAACGGGTCCTTTTTGATCTCAACAAATTCACTCTCAAGCCGGAGGCGAAGGAGGCACTGAGTGTCGTGGCAGACGTCATTCGGGAAAACCCCTTCCGGATCATTCTCGTTACGGGCTACACTGACGATACCGGAAGCGAAGCCTACAATCTGAGACTCTCCTTGCAGCGAGCACAATCGGTAGCCGACTTCCTGATGTACTGCGAAAAAATCGATGCGGACAAATTCCAAATCGAAGGAAAGGGGGAGGCGGAGCCCATCGCGGATAACAAGACGGAGGCCGGCCGGGCCAAGAACCGACGAGTCGAGATAAAACTTCTGAAGTAACCAGCGGTTGAAGTCCATTGAGGACAGAAAGCTCTTCTTTGTCCCATGGAATCCGTGTGGCCAAGACGCCCCACGAGCTGGGCCGCCATCAGAACTGGTCCATGGCAGGGGGTTGACCATGAAAAAAGGCGTTGTCCTGTTCATCATCCTTTTTTTCCTGACTCCCGCGTACTCAGCCGACCATTGCTTGGAAGTAGCTCGCAGGTTGTGGGCTCTCCAGAACCAGATAGTGGCCAAGAGTTTCAGACAACTTCCTCCCGGCGCATGGGCACAATACGCGTCCAATATCAAGGCTGTTTACTTGGGGCAGCAGGTTTCACCGAGAACGGGCATGAAGCTTCATGTGATTGAGTTCACCGGCGGCCCCACAGGACAGATCTGGTACCAACTCACACCCAAAGACATTCCATATCAAGGGGAAACTCTTCGTTTTTGGACCCTGGAGCCCATGGAAGCCTATATCCTGATGGGACACCGGGCATCTTACATCTCCAAGCGCATTTTGGAGACCTACATGAGAATGAGTGGAAATCGTTGGAGTACGATCCTTGAAGAGGGCACGATCCTCAGTCCCCCGAACTGTGATGAAGTCCCGGAGATACGAGAGACCACCTTCGTCCTGGCGTCGGGTAAGAAAGTGAAGGCAACGGTCATAAGATCGCAAGAAAACGGGGCCAAGCTGTACTGTAGCCCGGATGTTCCGTTTGGCTGGATAAAAGTCAAACATTCGGATGGTACCACGGGCGCCGCCCCGCTTATGGACTTTGGATTCTCCGGTGCAAGAGCCAAAATCTCAAGGAAGATGGCAGCCGAGGCTCAGCCCATTGTATTTCCGGCAAGTCCGTTGCGAGGTCCGGCAAAGAGGTAAACATCCAATGAAAAAGACCCTTTTTTTCGTAACTGCAGGCCTCCTGCTAATTCCTTCGCTTTGCCGGGCGAACGTTTTTGAGCTTTTTGCCTCCCATAAAGAGCCTGGAGCTTTTTATTTCACGCCGGCGGCCACGTCCAAGGAATGCGCTCTCTTTGGGTATATGAGCAAGATCACCCCCACTGCCCAAGAGATCGATGAGGAAAAGAGACGGATCCATGCGATCATAGATGAAGCCGTGAGGAATGGGTACGGGAACTGGGGCAATTTTGAAAAGGCAATGCGCGACGCTGGAGAACAGAGTGGTCAAGATGTAAGAAAAGAAGCGCCACCATGGGTCAGGTCCTTGACCCCGTCTTCGCTCATTAAAGAGGCTGTACCCTTTCTTATGAAAGGGTCTTTGTCCTATGCCAAGGCCCACGCTGAGGCCACGCGGGATCCGGTAGGCAGCGTGGGCGAAACCGGGGTGATCATGGTCGATCCTTGGGGCGGGGTCGCCAAGGTACCTCTGGGGATGAACGCTCCGGTAGTGTCCATAGATATCTCGCCAAGCGGCTGGATGGCTGCCGTCTTGACCGATATGAGCTTTGAGGATGAAAACGGCCGTTTGCATCCACTTGGGGAAATTTCGCTCATCGATCTGAGATCAAAAACCCGAACCTACTCCTGGATCTTCGCCAATCTGGCCGAGCGGGTGGCGTTCGTGCCAGGGGCCAACATGCTGGCATTTGATTGCTACGCGGATATGAATGACTTGAGCAAACGAGAGGTGAGATTTATCCACCTGAAGAATCGGCAGGTGACCAAGCACCACTTCCGGCTGACGGCATCAGGATCGGGGCTGATTTTTGGCAAGAAAGTGCGTTATCCAAACTTTATACCAGCTCCCACCGAACCGATTGTCGCCTTCTACACCCAGGGGATGTTTGATCTGTGCGATATCCTAACAGGCCAGACGCTCCTCAAGCTCACAACCAACAGCCACGTCCTGGCTTTTGCCCACCGGCATCCATGGGTATTCACTGGAATCGGCGAGCTATGGGATTTCAAGGCCAAAAAGCGTTTGGGCACGATCAAGCCCCGGCTTGGGAGAACGCTGCTGTCCCTTGGGCAAGCACGCTTCACCCGCAATGACCGCTACGTCTTTTATCTTGAAGGGCGCATTTTGACCCGTTTCGATACCGAACGTGCCAGATCGACCATGAGCACAGGTGAAAGCCGGAGCAGAGCCGGCCTTTTCTTTCTTACTCCTGACGATCGTTTTATCGTGGCGTTTGTTCCCGGAAAAGGGATGGTAACCTACAAGCAAAATTATCTGCGAAGACAGCGGCTCTGCCTACGCATCATCGCCTCCGACACTTTGCGGGCACAGCAGGACATTTGCCCGAAGGGATCCACGGTGGTCGATGCCGCCATGGCGGGAAATACGCTGATCGTTTCCGACTTCGATCACCTTTACGTCTATGCCAATGCCGCTTCCATGGCCGCACCAGAACCGGACCATGGGGAACCTCACTCCTCTTTACTGGAAAAGATCGAAAGAAACCCAGGGCAATTTGCAAATAAGATCATCCAATTGGACGGCTGGGCGTGGGGATGGATGGCCCAGCCGCCAGCCTCACTGAAGGGCCGGTCACCGCGTTTTGCTCGAAACAATTACGGTAGCAGAATGGATGGAACGTTTACCGACGGTATCGTCCGGATCCGCTACCCTATTCCCGTTAAATATTCAGGCCCCTTTCATCTTAAGGCAAGAGTGGCCATTACTCCCGCGGGGTGGCAGCTGGTACCCGTCGATTGATGTGCAGCATCCACGGCAGACTGTCGTCCCAGGACACCCCGGATTGGCGTTTGGAGCGAAACCTCGGTAGAACGGCACCACGGATGATTCTCCCATCCGGGATCGAGTTGAGCCGCGGACTCCGGCCGAGATCAATCGGCCCAGCGACTCACCACATAGAACGCTCTCTAGAGGGACTCCTCTAAAAAGGATTATCTACTCCATCCTTTGTTCACAGCGGTCCTTCGGAAAGCCAAAAGCTCCGATCGTTAATCCGGGAAAGACCACGGCGGCAACGGTTCCTGTCATGATCAGGGTCACAAGGGCCCGCGGGGGTCAGTTTTCACCAGGTCTCTTTCCTGGAGATCGAGCTGCGGAGCTGGACCGGTGAAGACCGCGTCGGGGCCTACCGGGTGCGTGTGCCGTTCAGATAGGTGTGGTTGAGAAGACCCGGCACGAAGGGTCGCTGGGACACATCGGGCGGAGAAAAGTCGAAGACCCTTTCCAGAAAGAGGGTCACGATGCGGAAGGTGGCTCCCCAGAGCACTTCCACCTTGGCGCCGTCCTGGTGGAGAAAGCAGCTGAAGTCCCGGGGAGTGGGATCGACGTGGCCCGCCACGTCCGGATCCACGTAGAGGCGGTAGCGGTAGTAGTTTTCGGGATCCAGCAATTTCCTGAGCGGGATCGACACAATACGCTCCACTTCCCTGTTGGGAACGAAGCGATGCGTTCCTTCGATCCAGCCCACCAGTGGATGGATCACCTTGGTAAAGAGCCGCAGTCGCTCGGGTGGCAGGGGTCCCAGAAAGCGCACCTTGAAGGGATTCAGGCGCATCTCCTCCCAGCTTTCCCGTAGGCAGGTGGCCAGATGCACGGCGGTGAGATGAGCCTTCCCGGGGCAGCGCTTTTTCAGGCTTTTCCAGTATGGCCATTGGCCCAAAGCGAAGGGCCGGAGCGTGAACAGGCGCCCCAGCACCGAGTCCAGGCCCTTTTCCACCGCGCCTCCCGGGCAGCACAGGTCGCCCGCCTGCCGCACCAGCCGCGAGCGGCGGTTGAGGATGATGCACCCTTCCTGCCGACACCCGGTTTCCGACAGACCGCATCCCAAAAGGAGCAGCACGCTGGAAGACGCATGGGCATCGCTGCAGACGGCAGCGCCCGGCGGTCTTTCTTCCAGAATGGAAGCGAGCCGCTCCTGGATGTGGACTTGCAGCTCTTCCGGATGATCCAGCAAGTCCTCCCACCAGGCCTGGGGGCCCGGATCGGACGGCGCACTTAAACTTTCAATGTGGGCAGCTCGGCCCATTTGGCTTTCAACCTCTTGGCGGAGATGGGAAATCGGGTTTTGATCTCCGGCGCAAAAAGACTCAACTTGTATTCTTCCAACATCCACCGGAATTCGTCAAGAAAGCAGAGCACCTCCCGAGAGGTATCGGGCCCCACGGCCGCCAGCGCCTCCTCGTAGCGCGCCTGGTAAGGCTCCACCCCCCGCCACTTCTGGACGTCCTTTTCCGGAGCCACGTAGGCCCGTTCCGCGCGGATCCCGAGCCCCTTGAGGTACCGGGGAAGCCGACCCATCTGCTCCCGGCGGTAGCAAACGAGAAAGTCCGGAGGCACCAGCTGTTGCACCTCACGGGCCACGGCGTCCAGCCGGGCCAGCGCCGGCGGGTTGCCCCGGCTTCGCTCCCGATACTTTTGGAGCACCGATGTCACCTGGTAGCGCTCCCGGACGACCTCCAGCACCTCTTGCCACAATTCGCGGGACCGCGGCCCAATGCGTGCTGGAAGTTCGCGCACGGTTCGCCGGTACTTGTCTTCGTCCGGCAGCTGGGGATCGTGCAGGTCGAAGAGTTCTCTCAAGATATAGAGATGCAGGCGCCGTTCGGCTTCCTTCAAATCGCCCAGGAAGGTGCAGGTGGCCAGCGGCAGCGGCGTCATTCCCGGCCGGGTTCTTGCCGGAACGGGGAAGATCCATTCCTTGCGGAGAGTTTTGAGCACGGGGGCGAAGGTCCACTGGTATAGGACCAGCAGGCCGTCCCGGGTGGCCAGCATGGCTTCCTGGGGGTCGGCATAGAGGCGCACGGCCACGGTGTTTCCTTCGGCGGCAAGGCCAGGGTAGGCGCAGCGCATGACGCCGAAGGCGTCCCGGCCCAGCTCGATCCGCTGCGGAAGGCTTCCAAAATCCCAGGCGGTGAGTCCTTCACGCTCCCACTGCCTGCGGGCCTTTCGCCACACCGCGTCCTGATGGGACCCCACGGCCGTGGCCTGCAGTTCCAGCAGATCCCGGCCGGTCTGGATCACCTTTTCCTGAGCATCCACCACACGAAACCGCATCTTCAGATGCTCCGGCAGGCCCCGGCGGTCCCATTCCGCCACGGGCACCTGCACCCCAGCGGCCCGTTCCAGAGCGGCGCTGAGCGCCACGTAGAAGTCACCTTCCCCGTAGATCAGTTCCTGCATCACCCGCTGGGCCGTTTCCGGGATGGGAACGATCCGGCGCCGGTAGTGCTTGGGAAGGGATCGGAGCAGATGGAGGATCTTATCAGCAAGGAGCCCGGGAACCAGCCATTGAAAGGGTTCCGGATCCAGCCGAGGCAAGACGTGGATGGGCACCGTGGCCGTCACCCCGTCTTCCTCCTCCCCCGGGCAGAAGGCATAGCTCAACGGCAGCCGCACATCGCCGGCGGCAAAGGAATCGGGAAAGTGTTCCAGCGCCTCCCAGTTGGGCGCTGCCTGCAGCAGGTCTTCTTCCGTCATGCGAAGCGGCGCGTCGCTTCCCTGGTCCTTCAGCCACCTTTCGAAAGTCCGGATGTCCGCCACCTGGGGCAGACGCCGGTCGTAGAAGGCGAAAACCGCTTCGTCGTCCACCACCAGTTCCCGTCGGCGGAGCTTTTCTTCCATACGCTCCAGCTCCTGGCGGAGCTTCCGGTTGTGTTCCAAAAATGCGTAGGGCTTGACGGTCTCTCCTTCCACCAGGGCGGACCGGATGAAGAGGCGCCGGGCGTCTTCCGGATCGTATCGTGCGTAGTCCACCTTGCGCCGATCCACGATGGGAAGGCCGAACAAGGTCACCCGCTCATAGGCCACCACCTGCCCGCGTCGCTTTTCCCAGTGGGGTTCAAAGGCCCGGCGCTTCACCAGATGCCGGCCCAGATCCTCCAGCCAGGCGGGGTCGATCACGGCCGTGGTGCGGGCGAACAGGCGGCTGGTCTGCACGATTTCCGCCGCCACGATCCATTCACCCCCCTTGTTGAACAGGGCGGAGCCGGGGAAGATCATGAGCCGGCGGCCTTTGGTTCCCTGATAGATGTTCTTTTCCTTTTTCATGGCCACGTGGCTCAGATAACCGCTCACCACGCACCGGTGGATCGCCTCGTAGGAAGCCGGAGCCCGGTCCTTTGCCGGCGCGTGAAGATCGACCGCTTCTTCCAGGATGCCTCGGATTTCCTCCGCCACGTTCACCCATTCGCGCATGCGCCGGTAGGACAAGAAATGTTCCCGGCAGAACTTTCGAAGCTGGTTTTGGGATCCCGCCTCCTTCCACTTCTGATGATAGGCCTTCCAGATGTTGAGGAGGGTGAGAAAGTCGCTTCTTCGGTCCTTAAAGCGGGCATGGGCCTGGTCCGCCTGGGCTTCCTGTTCCAGGGGCCGTTCCCGCGGATCCTGGATGCTCAGGGCCGCGCACAAAACGATCATCTCCTCCACCGCCCCTTCCTTTTGGGCCTGGATGAGCATGCGGGAAAGGCGCGGATCCAGAGGAAAGCGGGCCATCTGGCGGCCCAAGGCGGTGAGATGCCTTCGGGCGTCCACGGCCCCCAGCTCCTGCAAAACGGCGTAGCCGTCTTTTACGGCGGAAGGCGCTGGGGGATCCAGGAAGGGAAAGGTGCGGATGTCTCCCAGCCGTCCGGCCAGCATCTTGAGGATCACCTCCGCCAGGTTGGACCGCTGGATTTCCGGAGGCGTGAATTCCGCACGGTTCAGGTAGTCTTCTTCCGAATAGAGGCGCAGGCACACACCGGGGCCCACCCGGCCGCAGCGGCCTTTACGCTGGTCCGCACTGGCCCGGGAAATGGGCACGATGGGAAGCCCCTGGGTGCGGCTCCGCGGATTGTACATGGCCAGACGTGCCAGGCCCGTGTCCACCACGTACCGAATGCCCGGGATGGTCACGGACGTTTCCGCCACGTTGGTGGCCACCACGATCTTGTCCTGGGAAAGGGGGCGAAAGACCCGCTCCTGGTCCGATCCGGCGAGCCGTCCGAAAAGCGGAAGCACCACCGTGTGGGGAAACCTCTGCTCCTCCAGGCGCGCCACGGTTTCCCGAATGTCACTTTCCGTGGGCATGAAGACCAGCACGTCGCCGCGGGCACCTTCCCGGCGCATCTCGCAGACCGTCTTCACTGCTTCATCCACGTAGGTGCTTTCGCCGTCCGTATCTTCCGACGCCGGCCGGTAGACGACCCGCACCGGATAGGTCCTTCCGGACACGTGGATGATGGGCGCCCCATGGAAGGCCCGGGAAAAGCTTTCGGGATCGATGGTGGCCGAGGTGATCACCACCTTGAGGTCCCGGCGGCGGGCAAGCACGCGGCGAAGGAGCCCCAGCAGGAAGTCGATGTTCAGGCTCCGCTCGTGGGCTTCGTCAATAATGAGAGTGTCGTAAGCCTTGAAAAACTTGTCCGACTGGGCTTCGGCCAGCAGGATCCCGTCGGTCATGAACTTGATCCGGGTGGCGGCGGACACTCTTTCCTGGAAGCGGATCTTGTAGCCCACGAAACCGCCCAGCGGAACGTTCATTTCTTCGGCCACCCGACGGGAAAGGGTCACGGCGGCAACCCGCCGCGGTTGGGTGGATCCGATGAGACCGCGCCGACCGCAGCCCGCTTCCAGGCACATCTTGGGCAGTTGGGTGCTCTTGCCCGAGCCCGTATCGCCGGTCACCACCACCACGGGGTTCTCTCGGATGGCCTGGACGATCTCGTCTTTTTTCTGGCTGATGGGCAGTTCGTCCGGATACCGAAGCGGCGGGATCTCCTCGGGGCGGAGCTTCGGACGACGGCGGGGGAAGCCTCGGGAAGGCTTCCCCCGCCGGGTCGGTCGGTCTGCACGGTCGTGACGGCTCATGGGATGGCTTCGGGCCCCTCTCCTATCGGGCGATCATGGCCCGCATCATGTCCCCTGCGTTCTGGGCGTGATTGGAGATGTCGCCCATGTATTCCACCAGGCGCACCAGGTGGAAGGCAGTCGTGGGATTGTCGAAGGGATAATTGAAGAAGTCCGACAGGAGTTTTCGTTCCACCTGGTCCGACTCGAATTCGTATTCACGAATCTGCTTGATGGCGCTCTTCACCATGGCCCGGTGATTTTCGGAAAAGCTCTGAAAATAGCTCTCCGCCGCCAGCACCAGGGGATGGATGGATTTGAGCACGTTGGTGATCTTTTCCACCATGAGCAGCAGATCGTCCACATATTCATCGGGAATCTGCGTGTTTCGGTAGGACAGCCAGTGCAGGGCGTCCTGGGTGGAATCCAGGATCTTGTCCTGTTCGCGCAGGTACCAGAGAAGCTGAAATTTGTCCACGGGCATGAGGATCCCCTTGGGCAGGTGGCCGCGGATGTTCCGCTTGACCGTGTCCCCCTCGCTTTCCACCACGATGACCTTGTTGTGGTACTTTTCGAAATCCTCGAAACTTTCGTCCAGGTAGGCCAGGACGGCCATCTTGAACAAGGGGCCGGCCTCCCGAATGAGCTCCGCATGGCGCAGCAGCCCTTCGAAGGGGGACTTTCTAAAAATACCGAGAAGCGCAGACCGCATCATCCATCTCCTTGTGCCTATAGAAAGACAAATGTAAGCAACTTGAATATTAGCATAGTCGGGATCGCGGCCAAAGGAAGAGTGATCACCCAGTAGACCACGATCTTGCCCACCACCTTGAAATCAACGGCGGAAAGACCACCCGCCAGCCCCACACCGATCACAGCGCCCACCGCTGCGTGGGTGGTGGAAACGGGAAGGCCCATCTTGGAAGCCACCAATACGGAAGTGGCCGTTCCAAAGTCCACCGCGAACCCGCGGGTATTGGTGAGGGTGGTGATCTTGGATCCCACCGTCTCGATGACGCGATAGCCCCACGTGAAAACGCCGATGGCAATGAATAGACCGCCCGCCACCAGAAGGAACCAGGGTACGGGCGCCTTGGGTGAGACGGTATGCATGGTGTAAATGGCATAGATACCGGCCAAGGGCCCGATGGCATTGGCCACATCGTTGGCTCCATGGGCCAAGGCCACGTAGCAGGAGGTGAAGACTTGAAAGCGCCTGAAGATCTCTTCCACTCCCTCCTCGTCGATTTTGCGGATGGTGCGCCCCAACCATTTCTTGGCCGCAAAGCCCAACCCCGTGCCCAGGGCGGCGGCCAGCAGCATGGATCGGGAAAGCCCCAGATCCAAGGCCTTGCCCAGCGGGGTTTTGAGCAGGAAAGACATGACCACGATAAAGACCGTTACGCCACCGAAAAGGGGCGACCAAACGAGCGCCCGCACAAAAGCGTTGCGCCGTTTGAAAATCATCTTGCGAATAAAAATGAAGATCACACAGGCCAGAAAGCCGGCAAAGATGGGCGACAGTATCCAACTGATGACGATGGCCACCACCTTGCCCCAGTGCACGGCGTTCAAGCCCCCGGCCACGATGCCAAAGCCCAGAAGAGCCCCCACGATGGAGTGGGTGGTGGAAACGGGAAACTGGCTCCAGGTGGAAAAGAAGACCCAGAAGGCCGCTGCCAGCAGTGCCGCCAACAGCCCCAGCATCATGATGTTGGGATCGCTGGTGATGGCCGACGCGTCCAGGATGTTCTTTCGAATAGTGGTGGTGACGTGGGAGCCGATAAAGGCCGCGCCAACAAAATCCAGGATGCCGCCGATAAAGACCGCCTGGCGCAAGGTGATGGCCTTGGCCCCCACAGCGGAGGCCATGCCGTTGGCCACATCGTTGGCACCGATGTTCCAAGCCATGTAGGCCCCCGCCAGAAAGCCGATGATCAGGATGATATCCGCCACAGAACACCTCGCGATCAAGAAGAAAATACCCGAGGAAACGACCGACCTCTCCCTGCCCGGTCCGAGCTGCTTCAACGGCCTTGAAAGGCCAGCGGATCTTTACAAAAAGGAGCTTCTATGTCAATTCTTGCCCGTTGTCTTTTTGGATGATTGAGCCGCCGAGCCGTGTGGGAATCGGCACGAGATGATCGGAGCTTTCTGCTTTTCCTGGGCGGAATGTGGAGGCGCGAAGGAAGGCTAGAATTCGAGCGGTCCCATGAGGACGGCCAGAAAGGAAAACCCGATTCCCGTGATCCATTGAAGGATAACGATCCTTCTGACCATGGTCTCGAACCGGCCCCCTCGATCTGGCGCAGGGCCTTCAGTTCTTCCTCCACGCCATCGACCCGCGCCATGCCGAACGGTTCCCTGCAGATTGCCCGAGAACGCTCAGATTGCTCCCTGCGGGCCCGTGCGGTCGGACTGTTCTTTGAGTAGGGGCAGGTTCCGAACCCGCCCCGACAAGGCTCAAAAAGACCCCAGGGAATAGTGGAGTTTCAACCAATTAAAATCCACAAAAAGGCTAAAAGGCCGTTGGCGGACAGGCTCCTTGGAACGCCGTTCATTTGACGGCACGAATGGCAGCAATCGGTTGGGAAATGGGCGGATCGGGCTCCTCGCGCAGAACCCGGCGCACCAAGGCCACCAGGTTTTCATGCGCGGGTTGATTGTCCGGAGGCGGAGGTAGAGTCATGGAATCTCCTCAGGCAATGCGCGGGCCGTGATGCAGCCTGGAAAGCGAGATCACCGTACCATCCGGATCCCGGCGGGACAAGCCGGCTCTGTCAGAACCGGGGCCCCCAGAATACTTTGCTCGGTCACGAGGGTAATACCACTCACCACGCATCACCAAGAAGAGGTGTTCCCCCATGGATGCGAACACATTTCGGACTCACCTGGAAGAGGCTCACCGTGCTGTCTCCCACGCCCTGCCCTTTCGGCCCTCCCTGGCCATCGTGCTGGGAACCGGTCTGGGCGGCGTGGCCGAAGCCATGGAAATGGCCGGGGAACTTCCTTACCACGCCATCCCCCATCACCCCGTGTCCACAGTGGCCAGCCATGAAGGCCGCTACCTGTGGGGTCGCTGGGCCGGCCGGGACATCCTCGCCCTCCAAGGTCGATTCCACCTTTACGAAGGCTACAGCCCTTTGGAAATCTCCTTTCCAGTGCGGCTGCTGGCGCGCCTGGGCGTCCAAACCCTGGTGATCTCCAATGCGGCCGGTGGTCTCAATCCCCTTTTCGAACCCGGGGACCTCATGCTCATTACCGATCACATCAACTTCACCGGCAGAAATCCTCTGGTGGGCCCCAACTTCGATGAGATCGGCCCACGCTTCCCGGACATGACCGAGCCCTACAGCCGACGCCTTCAGGCCCTGGCCCGGCGCGAAGCCCTGGCCCAGGGCGTGCTCCTGCGCGAAGGGGTCTACGTGGGCGTGCTGGGCCCCAGCATGGAAACGGCGGCGGAGACCCGCATGCTGCGGGCTCTGGGTGCGGATGCCGTGGGCATGTCCACGGTCATGGAAGTGATCGCCGCAGTGCACGCCGGCCTGGATGTTCTGGGCATCTCGGTCATCTCCAACGTCAACCGCCCGGACTGCTATGAACCGGTACCCCTGGAAAAGGTGATCGCGACGGCTTCCGCCGCCGGTCCCAAGCTCATGCGTCTTCTGGAACGGATTCTCCCCGGCCTGTGACGGGCCGAGGGCACAGGCGGCAAGTGGGGAGGATTTCTCTCAACCCCTTCCCCATCCCTCGAACACCTCAACGGATCGCTGATTACGGATACATGCCCATGAAACACGCGCAACCGATTCCCTGCGATCTTCTGATCGTCAACGGAAAGGTCCTCACCTTGGATTCCCAGGACCGCCGGATCCGGCAAGGCGCCGTGGCCGTGTCCGACGGTGTCATCCTGGATGTGGGAGACACGGCCGATCTCTTGGCCCGCACCCGCCCGCACAAGGTTTTGGACGCCGAAGGATGCGTGGTCCTTCCCGGACTGGTCAACGCCCACACCCACGCCGCCATGACCCTCTTTCGGGGCTTGGCCGACGACCTGCCCCTCATGGACTGGCTGCAGCACCACATCTTTCCGGCAGAAAAGAAACTCACGGAGGACTGGGTCTATTGGGGCACGCTTCTCGCCTGCGCGGAGATGATCCTTTCCGGCACCACCTGCTTTTGCGACATGTACCTCTTTGAGCACAAAGTGGCTCAGGCGGCCGACGAAGCGGGCATGCGGGCGCTGGTGGGCGAAGTCCTCTACGACTTTCCTTCCCCCCACTACGGCCCGCTGGAAAACGGACTTCGCTTCACCCAAGATCTCATCGCGGAATGGAAGGACCATCCCCTGGTGCGAATCGCCGTGGAGCCCCATGCTCCCTACACCTGTTCGCCGGATCTCATCCGCGCCTGCTTCCACATGGCCGAAAGCCACGGCGTCCCCATGGTGATCCACCTGAGCGAAAACCAGGCCGAAGTGGAGGAGATCCTCCGGCGCTACGGAAAGAGGCCCGTGGCACACCTGGCGGAGCTGGGGGTGTTGAGCGATCGGGTGATCGCGGATCACTGCGTGGCGGTGGATGAAGACGACATGGACCTTCTGGCGCGTCACGGCGTGCATGTGGTCCACAACCCGGAAAGCAACCTGAAGCTCACTTCCGGTATCGCCCCCGTTCCGGCCCTCCTGGAGCGGGGCGTGAACGTGGCACTCGGCACCGACGGCTGCGCCAGCAACAACAACCTGGACCTTCTGGCCGAGATGGACGTGTGCGCCAAGATCCACAAGGCGGCGGCTCAGGATCCCACCGTGTTGGACGCCCGAACCGTGCTAAACATGGCCACTGCCTGCGGCGCCCGAGCCTTGGGCTTCGGGGACGGCCTGGGCCGAATCCAGGCGGGCGCGCCGGCGGACCTCATCGTGGTGGACTTCCGCAAGCCGCATCTCACTCCCGTCTATGATCCCGTAAGCCATCTGGTTTATGCCGCCCAGGCCTCCGATGTGCGCCATTCGGTGATCGCCGGCCGAGTGGTCATGGAAGACCGGCAGCTGCTCACCCTGGATGTGGAAAGGATCTGCGCGCACGTGCGCACCATCGCCGAAAAGGTTCGATGACCCATGAGGACAAAGGATCTCACGACCGTTGACCTTCTTCTCACCGAGATCGATTGGCTTCTTATCTGCGATCCGGGCATGACCGTTGTGAAACAGGGGGCCGTGGCCGTGGACGGCGGAACCGTCGTGGCCGCGGGATCCCAGCGCGATCTGGAAGCGCGCTACCGGGCCCGCGAGACGCTCCCCATGTCCGGCCACCTGGTGATGCCCGGACTCATCAACACACACGTCCATGCGGCCATGACCCTCTTTCGCGGAATCGGAGACGATCTACCCCTTAAGACGTGGCTCCAGGAGGTGATCTTTCCCGCGGAAGCCCGCCATGCGGACGATGCGTTCGTGGAACTGGGAACGGTGCTGGCCTGCGCGGAGATGATCCTCGGCGGGACGACCACCTTCTGCGACGGCTATTTCTTCGAGGAAGCAGCCGCCCGGGCCGCCGCTCGGGCCGGCATCCGGGCCGTGCTGGGGCAGGGCGTGCTCGACTTTCCCTCGCCCGATCTCAAGGACCCATCCCGGGCACGCCAGCGGGTGGAAGCCTTTCTGGACGCCGCCCGAAGCTGGCCGCCCCGGCTCCGCCCGTCCCTCTTCTGCCACGCCCCTTACACCTGCGGCCCGGAGACTTTGCAGTGGGTCAAGGACCTTTGTCGGCGCCAAGGCCTCCTGTTCCAGATCCATGTCTCCGAAACCCAATGGGAGGTGGAAGAGATCGAAACACGCTACGGCAGGCGGCCTGTCTTCCATCTGGACCACCTGGGCCTGTTGGACCCCATGACCCTGTGCGCCCACGGCGTCTGGCTGGACCCAGACGAAATCGCGCTCCTGGCGGAAAGGGGAGCTTGCCTCTCCCACAACGTGGAAAGCAACCTCAAGCTCGCTTCCGGAGTGGCTCCCGTGCCGGCCTTGATCCAGGTGGGCGTTCCGGTGGGACTCGGTACCGATGGCTGCGCCAGCAACAACGATCTGGACCTCTTTTCGGAGATGGCCCTCACGGCCAAGCTCCACAAGGCCACGGCCAACGATCCCACGGTCTGTCCGGCCCGCCAGGTTCTCCGGATGGCCACGCTGGACGGCGCCCGGGCCCTGGGTCTGTCCCATGCGGTGGGAAGTCTGGAACCTGGGAAAAGGGCGGACCTGATCGCCCTTCGCATTGACCGGCCGCACCTTACACCGCTCTACGACCCCGTCTCCCACATTGTCTACGCAGCCCGATCCTCCGATGTGAACCACGTATGGGTGGACGGACGGCGGGTGGTTCAGGACGGACGGCTCCTCACCCTGGACGTGCCTCAGCTCCTTTGTGAAGCCGAAAGCGTCGCCGTGACCGTCCGTTCCTGCGGACGTTGAAATTGGATGATCGGTGTTCCGACTCTTCTGATCCCGGGCGCGTTCAGCGGATCGGATCGTGCTGGTGTCTCGGAGTATGTCCGGGAGCGGCCCGGTCGCTCCCTTCTTGTGCGGACGGAAGGTTGGGACGACCAGGCAGGCCCGTGCTGCCGGCCTGGCGTTTCAGCAGTCGGGGCGGGTTTGGAACCCGCCCGTACAAGGCGGTCCGAGAACTTAAAAAAAGCACCCCGGGGCCGGTGGAATTTCAACTGGTGAGAATGCCCCAAAAGGCCGAGAGGCCATCGTGAGACAGGCTCCTGGTGTCAGGCGGAGACTTCCAGGCTGATGTCGATGGCCGGAGCGGAATGGGTGAGAGCGCCCACACTGATAAAATCCACGCCCGTTTCCGCGTAGGCCCGCACGGTCTCCAGCGTCACGCCGCCGGAAACCTCCAGAAGGGCCCTTCCGGCGGCCAATTCCACGCCACGGCGCACCTGATCCACAGAGAAGTTGTCGAGCATGATCACATCGGCGCGGGCATCCAAGGCTTCTTGGAGCTGCTCCAGGCTGTCCACTTCCACCTCCACGCGGAGGGTGTGGGGAGCGGCCTGTCGCGCCCGTTGGATGGCGGCCCGCACCCCGCCCGCGGCCGCCACGTGATTGTCCTTGATGAGGATGCCGTCGAAGAGGCCGAAACGATGGTTCTTGCCGCCACCGTGGTGCACGGCCTTTTTTTCCAGATCGCGCCACAAGGGCGTGGTCTTTCTCGTATCCAGGATGCGGCACGGAGTGCCGGCCACCGCCTGGACCAGCCGATGGGTCAGGGTGGCGATGCCGCAAAGGCGCTGAAGCAGGTTGAGGGCGGTCCGTTCCCCCGTGAGGATGGAAGCAAGCCTTCCCCGGACCACAGCCACCACCGCTTGCGCATCCGCCTGATTCCCGTCCCTGTAGGGGCTTTGGATTTCCAGGGCCCGATCCACCAGGTTGAAGACGCGTTCAAAGACCTCCAGTCCGGAAAGGACACAGGGCTCCCGAAGCACCGCGCGCGCTTGCCCCACGCGGTCTTCCGGAACCGTGGCCGAGGTGGTCACGTCGCCGGACCCCACATCTTCCTGGAGGGCCAGCCGCAGTCTCTCATCCACAGTCAGGAACACGGCAGAAGACCTTTCGTCGCCATGAAGGTGCACCGCAGGGTACCCTAACCGGCCGATTGGGCCGCGTTGCGTCGCAGCTCTTCAACCCGCTGCCAGTGGTGGCGGATCTTTTCCAGCTTTTCTCCCAGCCTCTGTGCCTTCTCCCGTTCCTTTTCCACCACGTGGCCGGGAGCCCGGCTCAGGAAATCCTCGTTGGAAAGCTTTCGGCTGGTTCCAGCAAGCTCTTTTTCCAGCTTGCCGATCTCTTTTTGGAGGCGGGCCGCTTCGCCTTCGAAATCCAGCACGTCTTCCAAAAGGACGTAGACCTCCACGCCGGAAACAACTGCTCCGGCCGCCAGCCGGGGCTTGGCCGTCTCCCCGTGCAGGGCCACCTTCAGGCCCTTCAGGCGGGCCAGGTCCACCACGGTGCGATCGTTGGCTTCCAGCAAAGCCTTGTCCTTTTCGGAGGCACACAGGCAAACCACCTCCACCCGGGCGGCGGGAGAGATATTCATCTCGCCCCGTATGTTTCGGATGGAGCCGATCACGCCCGTGAGCAGCCCCATTTCTCCTTCGGCTTGGGCATCGATCCGCCCCATTTCCACCGCCGGGAACGCCGCCTGCATGATGCTTCCTTGGGTTCCCGGAAGCTTCTGCCACAGCTCCTCGGTCACAAAGGGCATGACGGGATGGAGCATGAGCAGAACATTGCGGAGCAGGTACACGGAGATGGTCTGGGCCAGGAGCCTGGCCTTTGGATCATCGCCGTAGAGATCCGGCTTGATCATCTCGAGATACCAGTCGCAGTACTCATGCCAGAAGAACTGGTAGAGGCTCTGGGCGTATTGGTTGAAATGGTAGTTTTCCAGCGCTTCCTCCACCTCTTGCACCACCTTCTGGAAGCGACTGAGGATCCACCGATGGGCCAGGCGATCGGGCTTTTGGGGAATCTCATCCAGGAGCGAAGCACCTTCCACGTTCATCAGGACCAGGCGCGTGGCGTTCCAGATCTTGTTGACGAAGTGGCGATAGCCTTCGATCCGTTCTTCAGAAAGCTTCACATCCCGGCCCTGGACCGCAAAGGCGGTGAGCGTGAATCGCAAGGCGTCCGTACCGTACTTGTCCATCATGATGATGGGGTCGATCACGTTCCCCTTGGACTTGCTCATCTTCTGACCCTGAGCGTCTCGAACCAGGGCGTGCACATACACGTCGCGGAACGGCACGTCCTTCATGAAGTGAAGCCCCATCATCATCATGCGGGCCACCCAGAAGAAGAGGATGTCGAAGCCGGTGACCAGAACGGAGGTGGGGTAGAACTTGTCCAGTTCCGGTGTCTTTTCCGGCCATCCCATGGTGGAAAAGGGCCACAGGGCCGAACTGAACCAGGTGTCCAGCACGTCCTCTTCCTGGCTAAGGTTCGGGGAGCCGCAGGCGCCGCAACGGTCCGGATCCTCCACGGCCACGGTCACTTCCCCGCAGTCGGCACAGTACCAGGCGGGGATGCGGTGTCCCCACCAGATCTGGCGACTCACGCACCAGTCCTCGATGTTTTCGAGCCACTGGAAATAGTCCTTTTCCCACTTTTCCGGAACGATCCGGGTGCGCCCGTCCCGAACGGCCTCCATGGCCCGTTCGGCCAAGGGACGGGTGCTCACGAACCACTGCAGAGACTGCATGGGTTCCACCACGTTCTTGCACCGGTAGCAGTGGCCCACGCGGTGCACGTGGTCTTCGATCTTGACCAGAAAACCGGCCGCTTCCAGGTCCGCCACCACCCGCTTGCGGCATTCGTAGCGGTCCATCCCGGCGTAGGCACCGGCCTCCTGGGTCATGACCCCGTCCTCTCCGATCACCTGGATGAGTTCCAGGTTGTGCTTGACCCCCAGGTCGAAGTCGTTGAAGTCATGGCCGGGAGTGACCTTCAAGGCGCCTGTGCCGAATTCCCGATCCACGTAAGCGTCCGCGATCACCGGAATGGGTCGGTTCATGAGGGGAAGGATCACCTTTTTGCCCACCGCATCCCGATAGCGCGGATCTTCCGGATGGACCGCCACGGCCGTGTCGCCCAACATGGTTTCCGGTCGGGTGGTGGCCACCACCAGTTCCCCGCTTCCGTCCGCCAGAGGGTAGCGGATGTGGTAGAGCCGGCCCGGAATCTCTTCGCCCTCCACTTCGATGTTGGCCAGGGCCGTGCGGCAGCGGGGGCACCAGTTGATCATGCGCGTGCCGCGGTAGATGAGACCCTCTTCATAGAGCTTGACGAAAACGATCCGCACCGCCCGCGAAAGCCCTTCGTCCATGGTGAAGCGTTCCCGGGACCAGTCGCAGGAGGCCCCCAGGCGCTTGAGCTGCTTGATGATGTATCCGCCGTACTGCGCCTTCCACTCCCAGACCTTTTCCACAAATTTTTCGCGCCCCAGGTCGTAACGGCTCAGGCCCTGTTGCGCCAGTTGCCGCTCCACCACGTTCTGGGTGGCGATTCCGGCATGGTCCGTCCCCGGCACCCAGAGCACTTCAAAGCCCTTGAGACGTTTATAGCGGCACAGGATGTCCTGCAGGGTGTTGTTCAGCGCATGGCCCATGTGCAACTGCCCCGTCACATTGGGCGGCGGGATGACGATGCTGAAAGCGGGCTTTTTCGACTGCTCATCGGCCCGAAAACACCCGGTTTCTTCCCAGAAAGAGTAGATACGGGCCTCCACATCGTGGAACTCGTAGGCTTTCGGCAACTGGCCTTTGTCCATGGACGCTCTTCCTCCCAACCGATTCATTCCGCTGTACCATCACAGAGTGAGGTTCTTGGTGAGCCGTTCGATTTCATCCCGCAACACCTGCCGGACGATGCGGGGAAGTTGCTCTCGTAACATTTCCTGGACCGTTTTCTCAAGCTGCTTTTCCAACTGCGCATCCAGATGTTCCTCCAGCCGCCGCTGGAGCCGTCGTTCCATGATTTCCAGGATCGGGCGCAAAATGGCCGCGTTGTCCTCTTGTTCGGTGGATTCCGCCGAAGGCTCCCGGGCAGGCGCCTCAGCGTGCCGGTTCTCGGTCGGAGATTCCACTGGGGCCAACGCATCGGCCGTCCGTGCGGCAGCGGCCACGGAGGCCGCCTCCCCCAGATCCAGATCGGTATCCACTTCCAGGCCGGGTTCCTCCGTCGAAGGAAGCTCCATTGCCTCCGGGACACCATCCGAAACGGGCTCCGAAGGCTCCTCCGATTCCGGCCGAGGTTCTTGGGGAAGAGCCTTTTCATCTCCCTTGAAGTCCAGCTCCGCGGCCTTTTCCAGTTCCTGGAAAAAGGCCTCTTCGTCCTCGCTGAGCGCTTCCGGGACTTCACCTTCCGAGAGGGCCTCCTCAAGCGCCTCCGTCTCTTCCGCGGAGGTCTCCTGGGATATCCTTTCCGCATCCGGCTGATCCGCCGGAGGCTCCGCTTCCTTTACCAAAGATTCCAACTGGCCCAGATCCTCAGAATTCAACCGGCCCAGTTCCTCTTCCGCCGGGACCGCTTCAGTCCCCTCTTCGGCGGCGGGTTCCGCTTCCAAGTCCCGTGCCGGGGGGGCCTCCGGCGCCGGTTCCGGTTCCTGCGAGGTCTCGCCTACAGAATCGAACAGAGCGTCCAGATCCACCTCGTCCGCCGGTGCTTCGTCCGGAGCTCCTTCCGGAGCGGCGGCAGGGGCGGCTTCCTCTTCCCCAGGCGCCAATTCCACCGTTTCCAAATCCTCTTCGAAGAGCGACTTATCCAGGCTTTCGTCCAGGTCCATGTCCTCGAGATCCGGGAGGCCGTCATCCAAGTCGGGTAGCGGCTCCAAGGGCGCATCGCCCTCCTCCACCACCTCGTCCAGCTCGATGATCTCCTCGTCATCCAACTCGTCCAGCTTGTCAAAGCCCTCGAAAAGGTCTCGCCCTGCCTCTTCCTGGTTTTCCTCCGTTTGAGGGATATCCTTTTCGTCCGGCTTCTTCTTGTCGCTCATGGGCTGTCCTCCCGGCTCAAGTATGCGGTTACCGCACGGTGCCAACGCCTCCCCCTGCAGGCCCCGCCCCTTCGGGGCTCCACCAGATGTTTCCACCGACGCGGAGTGAGGATCCATGGGGAAGGGAAGATGCGCAAGGTAGCGTTAGCACGTGAAAAATTTTTGTGTCAAGCGGATAACCCCGACCTTCCCTCTGCGCCCGCTCCCCACCCGGAGCCCCGGCGCGCCACCGTCAGCACAGGCGTCGGAGTTTTCCGTCTTTAGTTCTCGAAGGTCGGTTGTCTGATCCTGCTTTGCAGTTCACAACTCACCGTTTGCGATTTGCCGATTGGACTTCACGCATCACGGTTCGCATGTCTCACAGACTCAGGACGCGTGCCAGGTTCTCCAGATCGTCTTGATCGCCCTTTTTGGGCGTTTCCATGATGGCGGGGATGGATTTCAGCCTGGGATGGTGCACGAAGCGGCGGAAGGCCTCTCGGCCGATGGCGCCGCATCCCACGTGCCAGTGACGGTCCACGCGTTTTCCCACCGGCACTTTGGAGTCGTTGAGATGCCACAGCGCCACTCGGTGGAGCCCCAAAATGGCGTCCAGCTCCGCCACGAAGCGCTCCAGTTCCTCCCGGGTTCGAAACCGGTAGCCGGCGGCAGCGGCATGGGCCGTGTCCACGCAATAGCCGACATGCACGGACAAAGGGCCCAGCAGATCTCGGATGCGGCGAAGTTCCCCCAACGAAGATCCCACTTCCGTTCCCTGCCCCGCCGCATTCTCCAAGAGAATCCGGGTCGGGCCGTGGTTGCCTTCATTTTCGGTGAGTACCCACGCCAGGGCTTCCGCCACCCGCTCGTGGCCTTTATCCAGGCCCAGCCCGTGGTGATGGCCGCAATGGACCACCAGATAGTCCGCACCGATATGCCGCGCCAGCCGCCATTCTTCCTTCAGGGCCCGCAGCGACTTTTCCCGGATCCTCTCGTCGTGCCCGGCCAAATTGGGAAGATAGGACAGATGCACCACCACCGGCCACAGGGCGGCTTGGCGGCGACGCCTGCGAAAAGCCTGGATCTCCCCGTCGTCCAGATGACGGTTTTTCCATTGACGGGGGTTTCGCACAAAGATCTGAACCGCCCGGCATCCCAGGCGTTCGGCGGCATCCACCGCCGCCGGGAGCCCCCCGGAGATGGACAGGTGAAAGCCGATGCGCATCATAGCTTCATCCACGGACGGGGAAGAAAGAGGTTCTTGTAGAGCTCCAGGGCGTAACGGTCCGTCATCCCCGCAATATGATCGCAGACCTGACGTTCCCGGGATTCCTGGCAGTCCCGATCTCCGATTTCCCGGTGGAACAGATCCGTATCCCGAAGCAGCGCGGCGTAGAGGTCCTCGATGATCTTCCGGGCCCGTTCGAATTCTCTTCGGATGGGTTCCGTTTCATAGACCTTTTCGAAGAGAAAGGCCCGCAGGCTGTCCACCAAATCCCGCATGGCCGGCCCCATGCGGATTTCACGGAGCCCGCACGCCAGGCTCGCCTGGATGGTGTCTTCCACCATGGCGTGGATTCTCTGGGCATGGGTCGCACCCAGCCCGCACCGAATGGATTCCGGTATGTCCTCCAAACGCAGCACCCCGGCCCGGATGGCGTCGTCCAAATCGTGATTCAGGTAGGCCACGATGTCCGCCACCCGCACGATCTGCCCCTCCAGGGTCACCGGACCCTTGCCGGCATCCACCAGGACGGGATGGTTTTTGCCCTTGGAATGCTTGAGGATGCCGTCGCGCACCTCGAAGGTCAGGTTGAGGCCCCGCCCGTCCTTTTCCAGCCGATCCACCACGCGCAGGCTCTGTTCGTGGTGGCGAAATCCCCCGGGATGGATCTGGTTGAGCACTCGTTCCCCCCCGTGGCCGAAGGGGGTGTGGCCCAGGTCATGGCCCAAGGCGATGGCTTCGATGAGATCTTCGTTCAAGGCCAGGGCCCGGCCGATGGTCCGGGCGATCTGAGACACCTCCAGGGTGTGGGTCAGCCGCGTGCGGTAATGATCTCCCGTGGGGGACAGAAAGACCTGCGTCTTGTGCTTGAGCCGACGGAAGGCCTTGCTGTGGACAATCCGGTCCCGGTCCCTCTGGAAGGCGGTTCGCAGGGGACATTCGGGATCTTGGCGGCGGCGGCCGCGGCTTTCCCGGCTCTTCTGAGCCTGTTCGGCCAGAAAAAGGAACTCCCGCTCCTCCAGCCAGTCCCGCAGGGTCTGGAAGCCGCTGCGGAGTGGATTTTCACTTTTCAGCATTGACCCTCCCTTCGTCCATTGGGTAATGGAAGAGGTTCCGCTGAAGCCCCGAAGTCCTCACCCGGGGTCCTCAGTCATCGTTTCAACCAGAAAGGAAGGATTGTCCGCCATGGGTCGCATCTTGTACCGCTATCTCATCCTGGAGCAGCTGGTCCCGGCGTTCATCTGCTTTTCCGGGCTGCTGCTCATCCTGCTGGCGGGCCGCATGATGCAATTGACCACCTACCTCTTCTCCGGATCGGTCACATGGCTGGACCTGGTCCGGGTCATCGGGCTGGCTCTGCCCAAGATGGCCCTGTACGCCCTGCCCATGGCTACGCTCATCGGCATCCTTCTGGGATTCCTTCGGCTCACGGCGGACAACGAGCTGGTGGCCATTCGAAGCGCCGGCGTGGCGTTCCGCCAGCTGTGGCCTGCGGTGGCCACCGTGGTCCTTTTGACCACCGCCCTGTCTTTTTACACGTCGTTGTCCCTGGTGCCAACCTCCACCCGGCAACTGAAAGAGACCTTGCGCACCCTGAGCCATGCGGTCGTGCCGGCGCTGCTCAAGGAAGGTCGATTCATCGATATAGTGCCCGACATGGTCTTTTTCTTCGACCGGGTAGACCCCAAGACCCGGGAGATTCAGGGCGTCTTCATCCATGACACGCGCAATCCTCAAACACGGGCGACCATCGTGGCGCAAAGCGCCCGGCTTCTGGACGCCAAGGCCCACAACGCCCTCGTCTTTCGCATCGAAAACGGCACCATCAGCCGAGTGGGCAACGATTTGAAGGCCAGTCAGACCATCCGATTCGGGTCTTATGACCTGGTGCTGAGCCTGGACGAATTGCTGAACCCGGGGAGCGCCGGGAAGCAGGATAAGGGCGCAATGACCATGGCCCAGCTCCGCCGTGCCATGCAATCGTCCCGCGGCACCCCCTACACGCTGGAATACCACAAGCGGCTGGCCCTGCCCTTCGCCTGCCTTTTTCTGGGATTTGTCGCCGCCCCCCTGGGGGCTCTCTTCCAAAGCGGCCATCGTATGAGCGGGATCACTTTGGGCATCGCCATCTTCCTGGCCTACTATGTGGTCTTATCCGCGGGCAAAGCTCTGGGGGAAGAAGGGATTCTTTGGCCCGCCCTGGGCATTTGGCTTCCCAATCTGGCCTCCGCCTCCTTGGCTTTCTACCTGTGGAAGAAAGCCCAGGATGAAACCCCCTTCGCTGTCGTTTCCTGGTGGAACAAGTTGCAGCCGGTGTGCGCCCGGTGGTTGAAAACCTGCTCGCTTCCGAAAAAAAAGAGCGAAAGCCCGGATCACAGTGCGGGAAAGTAGGATTGCTCCGTCATGAAGATCATCACCCGTTACATCGTGCGCCACTTTCTTGCCGTCTTCAGCGTCGCCCTTTTCGGCTTCGTGGGCATCTACCTGGTCATCGACTTTTTCGAAAAGTTCGATGACATCATCGAAAAGAACGCTTCATGGCAGGACGCTCTCCTCTACTTCGCCTGCAAGACCCCCCTCATTGTCTCCCAGGGGATCCCCATCGCCACGCTTCTGGCTGCCCTGATTGGACTGGGGCTCTTGCAGCGAAACCGTGAAATCATCGCCTTGCGGGCCGCCGGCTTGAACGCCTGGGTCTATGCGGGTCCGGTGGTGGTGACGGCCCTGGTTCTCAGCGCCGCCACCTTCGGCCTGGGTGAAACCGCAGGGCGCCCCCTGAACCGGCAGGCCGTCCGGATCTGGCAGGAACGGATCGCCAAGACGGCCTCCCGCATGGGCTGGACCCATCAAAACGTGTGGTATCGCGGGGATGGCGTCCTGTGGCAAGCGCGGGTCTACGACCCCAAGCGGGCCGTCTTCCAGGGCGCCACTCTCTACTTTTTGAGTGAAGACTTTCGTTTGGAGCGGAGGCTGGACGCCCGGACCATATCCTGGACGGGCCGGGGCTGGCAGGCCCGCCAGGGGGCGCTCACCGAATTCAAGGACCGGCGAGCGTCTCAACAAAGCTTTGACGTTTTGGAACTCCATCTTAAAGAACGCCCGCAGGACTTCCAGGCGGCCAAGGCGCTCCCGGAGGAGCTGAACTGGTTGGATCTGTATCGGTTCGCGCGCCGGATCGAAGAGGAAGGCTACAACGCCACGACCTACGTGACCGAGCTCCATTCGCGCCTGGCCATCGCCTGCACCTCCTTGGTCCTGGCCATACTGGGGCTGAGCATCAGCCTGCACCTGGGCCACCGCGGAGGCGTAGCCCTGGGCATCGCCCTCGGACTCCTGCTCACCTTTCTTTATCTGGTGGTCTTGCAGGTGGGGGTGTCCATGGCCCACGCAGAGCTCATCCATCCGGTGGTAGGGGTGTGGGCGGCCAACGTTGTCTTTGCCCTTCTCGGAGGCACCTTGTGGTTCAAAGCACCGCAGTAGGGACATCGAAAACCAGAGGTGACAAGCGGTGCGTCATGAATCCGGCGGAGCGGGGGCGAAAAGGCACAACCCACCCCGTGGGTCAACGGCCGTTCCCGCCCGTCTCAGGCGCGGCTTCCGCGGAAGCCTGCGTCGATAAGGTGTTGGGATCTTGGCCTCCGGTTTTGCAGGGACCACCTTGCCCTCCATCCCCTCCCGGGCGCGCTCTCAAAGCAACAGAGTACCAAGTCCCTGGAACACGGATGGGCGATCATTCCGGCAGGTGGGTTTCCAGGGCCATGGCGATCTTTTTTTTCAGCTCCGTCAGGTCAAAGCTTTTCACCACATAGTAGTCCGCAGCGATGGACTTGGCGTCTTCTTTGAAAGTGTCATAGGCCGTGGCCAGAATCACCGGAAGATCGTAAAAGCGCCCACGTATGTCCTGAAGGAGATCCAGCCCGTCGTAGTCCACCATCTTGATGTCCAGGATCACCAGATCCGGCTTTTCCTCTTCTATTCGCTCCAGCAGCTTGTACCCACTGTCTGCAGTGATCACCTCATAGCCGGCTTCCCGCAGTTCCTCGGAATAGAGCAAGCGGATGTGTTCTTCATCGTCAACGACCAGTATTTTCGCCATGATCCTCCTCCTTTGCCGGCTCCAGCATCAGTGAGGCCACTTTTCCAGCAAGTAAGGCTTGCTTTCCTCGAAAACGGCGCACATGCCCTCCACATGCTCTTCCGCCTGCTGGATGGACATTCGCTCGGTGCGTTTCACATACGAGACGACTTTTCCCAGATACAGGGGCAGAAGTGAATCCACCAAGGCCGACCTGGCTTCGCCATCCTCGCCCATCCTCCGATAGGCTGCAGCCGCATCGAAGAGCAGCGTCGCCCAGGTGTGGGTGGGAAAGGTGAACTGTTCGAAGCTCATGGAACGAATCTCATCGAGCTTGTTGAAGACCATGGGATCGAACACCTCCCGCCACAGGCCTTCGAATTCCTGGAAGCCCTCGTGGAACCTCTGGTGCAGCCGGCTCGTGTTCACCTCCACGATGGGGGGGCTTTCCACCTCTTGCCCGTCCAGGTTGAAGAGCGCTGTGGGCTTGCTCCACTTGACCCGACGCCAAAAGTCTTCGTAAGCCCCCATAAGATCAAACAGGGTGGTCACCGCCTGCCGGAACCGGACGCTCAGTTGAGCGAAAGGGTCCTTCATGCGGTGTTCTTTCGGCATGCCTATAAAGGTCTGCCACACGGGGACCCTCGAGACCAGGGCCACCGTGCCCATCCACACATCGATCCCGGTGGCCTCCACCGCGTCGCCCCAGGCCGGCGCATCCAGGAAGGTGGCGGCCAGATCCCCGCGAAAGGCACAGTCGCCAGCGTCCAGCTGGCGCACCCGCCGTCCATAGAGGCATCGAGACATGGGATAGACCAGGCAGGAGGTAAGGGTGTTTTCGTATTTATGGCGCATGTAAAAAGGGGTCACATAGGCGGCGCCTTTCTGGATCGGTTCAGCGAATAGGCGTACCCAGGAGGGGCTCAGATTGGAGATGTCCGCTTCAAGCACCACCACGACCTCAGCCTTCAGGTCGAGAACCTTTTGAAACAGCATGCGCAGGTTGGCCCCTTTGCCTCGCTGGGAAGGCTCGGTGGACAGATAGATCCGGGGAACAGGGGTGGCCGCCTGTAAAAAGGCGTCCCGGGTTCCATCCAGGGAATGATTGTCGCAGTTGATGATCACCGCCTGTCGGTCTGGAAAGGCCTCCTGCAAGCCCTGCCCCACGATCTCCACGGCCCGCCCGATGGAAGCCGCCTCATCGAAGGTGGGGAAGGCGACAACCAGTTCCGCCTCTGTCACGTTTTGGGGATTTTCTTCCAAGTGGATCATCCGTGGATCTCCTGCCTCCAAAGGCCCTCGGCCGGCGCCTCACGATCAGCGATCGGCTCCTTCCATCCTCTTCAGGTAGCGAAACAGGTCGGCATCGCTTCCCATCAGAAAGAGGCTGTTCGGATTGTCGTATTTTCGATAGAAGTCCAGGGTCTTGTAAAACTGGTAGAATTCCGGATCCTGCCCGAAGACCTCCGCATAGATGCGCGTGGCTTCGGCGTCGGCCTTACCCCGGATCTCTTGGGCCTTGCGATAGGCTTCCGACTGAATCCTTGCCAGTTCCCGGTCCATCTTGCCCAGAATGGCGGCCTTCTCGCCTTCGCCTTCCGAGCGGTACTGTGCTGCGATCCGCTTGCGCTCGGAAATCATGCGGTCAAAGACCTTCCGCTGCACCGACTGAACATAGTTGATCCGCTTGATCCGGATGTCCAAAAGCTCGATACCGAATTCGGGTACCAGCCGGGCCGCATCGGCCAACATCTCTCGGGTGATCTTCTCCCGGCCCTTTTTGAGCACGGGGGACATGTCCTTATCGCTTTCAGTGGCGGTGCTCAGCAACAATTGGTAATCCCCCAGGCCGGCTTCCATGAGCTTGTCACGGGCCTGCTCCCAGCCCTCACTGCGCACCAGTTCCACCAGATTGTTGTTGGACACGTGGTCGCGGACCACCGAATCGATGATGCCGTCCAACCGGCTCATGGCCGTGGAGACGGTGCCCACGCTCTGCAGGAAGAGCAGCGGATCCTTGATGTGCCAGCGGGCCGTGGTGTCCACCCATATGTACTTTTTGTCCCGAGTGGGGATTTGGTTGGGACTCCCATCCCACTTGAGCACCCGCTTTTCAAAGAAGTTGGCCTTCTGGATGAGAGGCAGTTTGAAGTGGAGCCCCGCCTGGGTGATGGGCTCGCCCACGGGCCTTCCCAGTTGGGTAATGACCACCTGCTCCGTTTCCGTGACCACGAAGAGCGAACTGGAGGCGACGGCTCCAATGACAAAGAGCGCCACCACGATCAGTCGAACACCTTTGGGCATCATTTCTTCACCTCCCCGCCGGCGAAAGGCGTGGCCGAAGCATTCCCCGCTCCAGGCACCAGGTCGTTCAGGTTGAGTAGCGGCAGCACGCCCGATTTTTCCGTATCCAAGATGAGCAGGCGGCCCGCCTTTTGGGCGAATTCCGCCATGGCCTCCAGATACATGCGCCGACGGGTCACATCCGGGGCCTTCCGATATTCGGCCAGGATGTCTTGGAACCGGGCCACCTCACCCCGGGCGCGATTCACTCTTTCGGTGGCATAGCCTTCCGCCTGGGTGATGGTCTGGCGCGCCTGCCCCCGAGCCTTTGGAATGCGCTGGTTATAGACCTGTTCCGCCTCGTTGATCATGCGCTCCTTTTCCTGACGGGCTTCGTTCACCTCGTTGAAGGCCGCCTTCACCGGCTCGGGCGGATTGGCGTTCTGCAGCTTCACCGTGATGATCTGGAGGCCCGTGTGGTAGGTGTCCATGATCTGCTGGATCTCTTGGCGGGCCATCCCAGCGATGGACGCCCGGCCCACCGTGAGCACCTCGTCGGCATAGCGGTTGCCCACGATGCGGCGCACCACCGATTCCGAAATATCGTCCAGAGTCTCTTCCACATCTTTCAAGCGGAACAGATATTTGGCGGGATCCCGGACCTTGTACTGAACGGTCCACTGGATATCCACCACGTTCAGGTCGCCGCTCAGCATGCGGGATTCTTCTTCGAAGCCTTTTTCCGAAAACCGCGACCGCACACCGGGCGCCACGGTCCGGTACCCGTATTCACGCTGGAGCACCCGCCCCGTGAGCACCTTGGTGACCCTTTCCACCCCCAGTGGGATCTTGAAGTGGAGACCCGGCCCTTCGGTTCGCACAAACCGACCGAAGCGCTGCACCACGGCAGTCTCCTGGGGTTCCACGGTGTAGTAGGAATTGAAGGCCGCAACGGCGACCAGGACGATCAAAGCCAGCGGCCAGAAGGGACTGCCTTTGAGCCAGGGGAATTGAAAGCGGTCCTTCAGCCGAGTCAACACCTGTTCCAAATCCGGCACATTTCCGGGCCCCTGCCCTCTGTGTGGCGGTCGTTCCCAATCCATAACCACTCCTCTCCCTTGAACAACAACGAACGCATGAAATCGTCGTCACCCGTCAATTACGCCAGCGGTGCGTAACGGTCGGAGACTCCCCCGTCTACACCTCCTGATGGCTCTCAAACGATCGACACAGCCCGTCTGGGCGCCATCCAACCGGGCTGTAAGTTCCCCCATGCAAGGGCTTTTTTGTGCAAAGGCCGGCTCACTGGCGAACCGGAACGCGGCCGAGGCCGCCCACAGGAACCGATGGCGTTCTTGTCTCACGGCAACCGACTGGAAACCTCCATCCCACTGGTTGTGAACCGCCGCACCTGGAAAGTGCCTACTCCCCTTTCTTTTTTAGGGCTTCCAGTACATAGGCGGAAAAGATCAGGAGAATCGCCAAAATCCCGATCATGGCGGGAGGCGCCTGGGGGAAGAAAAACCTAGCCAGGAACAAGGCAAAAAAAACACCGAGAAGAACTCGGATGGTAAAGACGCGGATTCGCACAACACCCCCTCTGCGTTTCAAGCCAAGCGCCGGGCCTCGCTCTTGCCTTCCTGCGGGATCCGCGCACCTCGTGGTTCAACGGCCTTCCCAAAGACCCTATGACGCGGAAATCCTATCGGTGCCCTCGGTGGATGTCAAGAAAAGCCGGGTCTTGGACAAGGGAACCAATCCTCCCCTCCTTGTTGCCTCCGCCGGGTCTTCGGGTGTATATGACCAGTGATGGTCCGGCTCTTGCCCCACCCTTCTCGCACAAAAGGACGGCCCATGAAACTGCTCCTGTTCTATGCACCCCACTTTTGGTACCGAACCCATCAGAAGAGCCTGGACCACGTTCCGGATCGGGAAGAAGAAGCCCAGTGTCGTGATGCGGTGGTGGTCTTCTACCATGCGGAAGCTCACGACGAGGATCGCCAAGACAAGGTCGTGGTCAAATGGGTCAAAAACATCAAGTGGCTGGCTCGAAAATTCGACACGCAAGCCGTCGTGCTCCATTCCTTCAATCACCTGGCCGCCACCAAGGCCGATCCACAAACGACTCAGCAGATGGTGGCCCAGGTCATTGGGCGCCTCTCTCGAACTGGGTTCCAGGTGATGGAAACCCCGTTTGGATACCTGAACGAGTGGAAAATCCACGTGGCCGGAGATTCTCTGGCAAAGGTTTTCAAAGAGATCTGAGAAGAAGGAGTCCCGCGATGGAAAGGATCCTTGTGGCCCTGGACGATCGCCCCGGATCCCTCAAGACGATTCATTACATCAACCGGGTCCTCCGGGGAGCCGGCCACGTACGGATTCTTCTCTTCCACGTCCTCCCAGCCATTTCCCAGAACCTGCTGAGCAAGGAAGAGACGCGCCGTATGGAGGATCTGCAGGAAGAACGCCCCCATCTGAGCGGCTACTTCTGGCAGCCCGAGGCAGAGAAGCACATGCGCGAGATGTTCCACAAGGCCCGGGACCTCTTGGTGAGCGGAGGATTCGCGGACGAACAAATCGAGGAACACTTCGCCGTGGAGTCCCAGGAGGTGGCCTCCGTCATCGTCAGTCGGGCCGAGACCCTTCAATGTTCGACCATCGCCATGGGCCGCCGGGGCCTGTCGCGCGTCAAGGAGCTCTTTTTGGGCAGCGTGTCCAAATCCGTGACGGGTCGTGCCAAAGGGAGGACTGTGTGGGTGGTGGACAGCGAAGAGGTCTAGAAGCTTGTCCCACAATGGCCTTTCGGCCTTTTGGGGCTTTCAGACCAGTTGAAATTACACCGGCCCCGTAGTGTTTTTTGAATGCTCAGACAGCCTGGTAGGGGCGGGCTCGGAACCCGCCCCACGGCGGCATGGCCAGGCCAGCAGCACGGCTCCGGCTGGTAGCCCCACGCTTCAACCCGTACAACAAGGGAGCAACCTGGGCGTTTTCTGGACAGGCTCCCAGAAGCCGGGCCGAAAAGGGCTCTCCGGCTCAAGATGCCGGGAAGTTTCCATTCCCTTCGTAGCCACCAATGTGTTCATGCCCAGTGTTTTTGGACAGCCTACTGATAGGAGACAGCCATGGGATCTTCCCTTTACCGACACATCGCCTACTGCACGGACTTCAGTGAAAACGCCGACCAGGCCTTTGTGGCGGCCAAGGACCTGGCATGGCGCTATGGCGCCGTGCTCCACCTGGTGCACGTGATGGTCACCTATTCGACGGCTCCCATTCGGGAAATGTACGTGCCGTTGGAAACGGACGCCCACTTTGTGGAAAAGGCCACCGAGGCGGCCCGTTCCGCCATCATGGAACGCTACGTGGCCCAGCTCGAAGAAAAGCAACCCTACGAGATCCACCTTCTTTCCGGCTACCCGGCTTCGGAGATCGTGGCTTTCGCCCAAAAGAACAACGTGGATCTGCTGGTAACCGGTTCCCACGGCCTCACGGGCCTGGCCCACGTGCTCTTCGGCAGCACCGCAGACCGGGTGGTTCGTAAGGCCCCCTGCTCCGTTCTAACGGTTCGACTCCAGCAGACTCCCGCACAAAACGGATGAAAACCGCCGGGAAAGCCTGCAAACCGCGCCCGAGGCGCCCGAGCCCCGCAGCACGGCCGCATGTCCCATGCCTTTTTCGCCTTGACGCCCCCGCGATTCAAACCCCATTATCGCCCGGGAGGCGCTAAAACCGGGCCGTTTGGGCACCGGCGCCCACATCGTGACGTTCGCTGATTGGACTCACTCCCACCCAGAAAGGACTGACACCATGGTACTGGATACCTCCCAGCCCCTCCTTGTGACCGGCGCAGCCGGATTCATCGGTTTTCACCTGTCCAGGCGTCTTCTCACAGAAGGCTATGCCGTGGTGGGGCTGGACAACGTGAACGACTACTACGACGTGCGGATCAAGTGGGACCGACTGAAGCTCTTGGAAGATCTGGACGGCTTTACCTTCCATCGCATCGACCTGGAAGACCGCCCGGCCATGGAATCGCTCTTCGACCGGTACGACTTTTCGGCGGTGGTGCATCTGGCGGCCCAGGCGGGTGTGCGCTACTCCCTGGTGAACCCTTATGCCTACGTGGACAGCAACCTCACCGGCTTCATGCATATCCTGGAAGGATGCCGCCACCACGGAGTGAAACACCTGGTTTTCGCCTCGTCCAGTTCCGTCTACGGCGCCAATACGCGCATGCCCTTTTCCGTCCACCACAATGTGGACCACCCCGTCTCCCTCTATGCGGCCACCAAGAAGGCCAATGAACTCATGGCACACACCTACGCGCACCTCTACGGCCTGCCCTGTACCGGGCTTCGCTTCTTCACCGTGTACGGCCCCTGGGGAAGGCCCGACATGGCCCTCTTCCTCTTTACCCGGGCCATCCTGAACGACGAGCCCATCCAGGTCTTCAACTACGGTAAGATGCAACGGGACTTCACCTACATCGACGACATCATCGAAGGCGTCTATCGAGTGATGCAAAAGCCCCCCGAACCCGACCCGGCCTGGTCCGGAGACGCCCCCGACCCCGGCACCAGCTACGCGCCCTACCGGGTGTACAACATCGGAAACAACCAGCCGGTGGAACTCATGGAATTCATCCGAACCCTGGAGGAGTGCCTGGGAAAGGAGGCGAGAAAGGAGCTCTTACCCATCCAGCCCGGCGACGTTCCGGCCACCTATGCGGACGTGGAAGATCTCACACGCGACTTCGGCTTCAAGCCCGTCACGCCCATCCGGGAAGGGATCCAGCGCTTCGTGGACTGGTACCGGGACTACTTCAAGGCATAAAAAAACCCGCGCCCATGCGCGGGTTTCTTCTTTCCTCTCGCTTCTTGGCCCGTCACCGCCGCCTTCGCACGACGGCCGCCCCGACGCTCAGACCCAAGCCCATCAAGACCAGACTCACGGGTTCGGGAACCGGGACTCCACCGGATCCACCGTCGTGAGAAAACGGGGTGAAGAAGGAATGGATCTTATTCTTGGATTTCACCACGTGATCGTAGGCCACAATGTCCACCCAACTGTAGCCCGTCACCAGGACATGAAATTTTTTGATCTCACCCGAAGCCTTGCCACCCTCTTCGTCGCCCGGTATGTAGTTTAGAACCTCTTCCCCGGTGCCAAAATCGCCGATGTAATATTCATAGTAGGAGGTGGGGAAAACCCCGTGCGGAGGAACCAAGCCCCCGTCTCCCATGGCCGGTTGGCCATCATCTTTGAAAAAATAGGCATCGGCGGTATGATCTCCTCCATTGGCCCCTTCAGTGAGCCGGTCGCTGTCGTCGGGACCTCGAGATACTGAAGACCCGTCGTCCAGATAACCGCTCCATTGGGTTTCACCCTTGAGCCAGGTTACCTGGATGGATCCGTCCTCATCCGTTGGAGCGGCAAAGGCCGCTTTCACATCATGGATATCTTGGTTAGCGCCCACCACCCAGAGATCGTATTCCAGGGATTGGATCACCCATGTCTCTGTTGCGGCATCGTAGGTGGCTCCCCGAATGTAGATCTGCAAACTGGGAACGGCTCCCGCCGGATACGCCGCGGCCGCCAACCAGACAAACACCATCCACATCACCCATCCACGCGCCATGGACCTTCCTTTCCTTGATGACAATCGGGTTTGTGCGTGTGTAATGGGCAATTTTCGCGCCAAAAAGGAAGGAGACCTTGGCCTTCCAGCAACACCGCCGATCCCGGCCAAGGACCGATCGCCGGTGGCCGGCGGAACTGTGCAATGGTTTTCCACAATCTGTGATAATAAATTGCAGACGGTGGTGGTCCTTTGCACAGGCAGCTTCCCCATGGGTGGGTCGCATTCCGCATTTTTTCTAGAGAGCTCTGGACGAACGGAAAGGGAACACCCTGATCATTCCTTCAGGAACCAAGCGTTTCGGCTCAAGGATTCGCACCCCGAACCGGTCACCCGGACCATGTTTTCCAGGCGCACACCGCCCAGGCCCGGCAGATAGATTCCCGGTTCCACAGTGAGCACCATGTTTTCCTGCAGGACGACGGAATTTTTCTTTCCATAGCCGGGCTTTTCGTGCACGGCCAGGCCCACACCGTGGCCCAAGCCATGGCCGAAGGCTTCGCCATAACCGGCCCTTTGGATGATGTTCCGGGCGATCTGGTCCACCTGGTGGGAATCGATCCTGGGTCGGATCGCTTCCATGGCAGCCAGCTGGGCTTCTCGCACGATTCTGTAGATTTCCCGGATCTTTTGCGGCGCGCGGGGCCCGATCCAGGTGCGGGTCATGTCGGAACAGTAGAGGCGCAGGCGCGCCCCCACGTCCAGCACCACGGCATCGTCCGCTTCCACCTTTCGATCGGTGGGAACCGCGTGCGGAAGAGCTCCGTTGGGCCCGCTGCCCACGATGGGAGGAAAGGAGACGGCTTCGGCCCCGGCTTCGCGTATCCCCGCCTCGATCTCCCAGGCCACCTGCTTCTCGGAGACTCCGGGCCTGAGGCTTTGCCACACGCGATCGAAGACCTCTTCGGTAAGAGACACGGCCGCTCGGAGCCGATCCAATTCGGTGGAATCCTTGACCATGCGCAGCTCTTCCACCAGCCCGTCCAAGACCACCACGTCCCCCCGTTCCCCTCGGAGCTTCTGAAGGGTCTGCCGAACTTCCAGGAAACGTTTGTGCGTCAGGTGATGGCCCTCCACCCCCAGTCGATGGATGCCAAAATCGCCAAAGACCTCCGAAAGCACCTGTTCCCAGCCTTCCTTATAGATCAGCAGCTCGTAGCCGGGAGCCTGATGGGACGCCTCCTCCTGGTAGCGGAAATCGGTGAGAAGCGCCTGCCGATCCAGGCCGATCACGAGAAAACCCGAACTCTCCGTGAGCTGCATGTCCCCCGCTTCGAACCCGCTCAGGTAGTACCGGTTTTCCGGAACCGATACCAAGAAACCGTCCAGCTCCATCTGTTGCATCTTGTCGCGAACCGCCGCCAGCCTCTTGCCGAAAGGATCAACCATCACCGCTCTCCTTCGTCCCAACTTGACAGGGCCCTGCCCGTCCGTTAAGCAGAACCGACACGGACAATTTCATACCAGCCGCCCTGGGATGTCCCAGGGCCGCAAGAGGATGAAGCCATGCTTGCACGTATGCTCGTTTTACGGTTCCCCAAGGAGGTGGTGGACAAGCCCATCGTCACCAACCTGGTGCGCAACTACAACTTGTCCTTCAACATCTTGAAGGCCCACATCTTCCCGCGCAAAGAAGGCCTCATGGTAATGGAACTGCGCGGAAACCGAAAGGACTATGAAAGGGGCCTGAAGTATCTCAAGGACATCGGAGTCAAAGTAGAGTCCATCGGCCAGGGGATCCGCCGCGACGATGAAAAATGCTATCAGTGCGGGGCCTGCACGGCGGTCTGTCCCACAGGGGCGCTGCACATCGAGCGCCCGGAGATGGAGGTTGTCTTCGAATCGGAACGCTGCAGCGCCTGCGAGCTGTGCGTGAAGACGTGTCCGGCACGGGCCATGATCGTCATGTTCGACAAGGCGGTGGAGTTGGAGGAAGAGTTGGCCTAGGTCGCTGCCCGAAAAGGCTGGGCTGAGCCCCCTTTTGCCAGGGCGGCCCTTTAGGGTTGCGAAAGAGTCGCCGCACATCCCATGGGCCCATGGGGGACCATCTGCCACGTTTTGGGGCTCCGATGGCCCTTTCCCAAGGCCCAAAGCCCTGCGATCACCAAGGGAAGGGTCCTTGGCCGGCACGTCCCGCCCGGAGCCTGAAAGCCGCGAGGAAAAGAACCAAAAGCCCTATGATCATTGCCGTCGCCCTCAGCGGTGGAGCCGACAGCCTCCGCGCCGCCTGGATGCTCAAGAAGGCCGGCCACCGCGTCTTCGCCCTGCACATGCGCCTTCTGCCGCCCACGGAACCCAACATGGAAGGCGCTCCACGCCCGGCCGAAGCTCCCGCGGTGGTGGTCGAGCTGGCCCGGCGCCTGGGCATTCCGCTTCGAGTGGTGGACCTGAGCGACGACTTCGAGCGAAGGGTGATCCGGCCCTTTGTGGAGGCTTATGGTCGGGGTCGCACGCCCAATCCCTGCGTCCTTTGCAATCCGTCCATCAAGTTCGGCAAGCTCCTGGAAACGGCCCGCCGGTTGGGAGCCGAGTGTTTGGCCACCGGCCATTATGTGCGCAAGCTCGATCCGCTCCAATGTGGCGGGCGTTTCGGCCTGAGACGCTCTTCGGATTCCACCAAGGACCAATCCTATTTCCTCTACGGGTTGACTCAGCAACAGCTGGAACACGCCCTCTTTCCCCTGGCCGATGAAACCAAGGCGGCCACCCACGCTTGGACCGTTCGGGAAGGCTTTGCGGATATCCTTGCCGAGGAGAGCCAGGAGATCTGCTTCATCCCTTCCGGCGACTACCGGCAGTTTCTGCTTGACCGGCTGGGCGACCAAGCGCCGCCCGCGGGGGGCCCTATCCTGGGTCCCAACGGAGAGGTTTTGGGCCGGCACAAGGGCCTTTTTTGCTATACCGTGGGGCAGCGGCGAGGATTGAATCTTCCTTCCACCGCCCCCTGGTACGTGACCCGGCTGGATCCGGCCCGCAACGCCGTTTGGGTGGGCCGCGCCGACGAACTCCTGTGCCAAGAGGCCCTGGTGCGCCGGGTCAACTGGGTGTCCATCGCCCCCATCGCGTCCCCCCGAAAGGCCCTGGTGCGCGTCCGGAACCAGCACGCGCCGGCTCCCGCCCGCCTGGTCCCGCTTTCGGCGACAGAAGTGCGCGTCCGTTTCGACACACCCCAAAGGGCCGTCACCCCGGGGCAGGCGGCGGTCTTCTACGACGACGATCTTCTGCTGGGAGGCGGAACGATTGGGGATCGAGAGGATTAGTAGACGACCATGAAGATTGCTCTGGAAACCCTGGGTTGCAAGGTGAATCAGTACGAAAGTTCCGCCTTCCTGCAAGGCTTTTTGGACCGGGCCCACCAGGTGGTCTCTTTCCAGGAAGAAGCGGACCTTTATGTGGTGCACAGCTGCGCCGTCACTTCCAAAGCCGCCTATCAAACCCGGCAATTGCTGCGCCGTGCCCGACGCCTCAACCCCCGGGCGCTGATCGCCGTGCTGGGCTGCGATGCCCAGGTGGACTGGGAAAGGCTCGCCCGGGACCAGCTGGCCACCCATATCATCGGAAGCCAGGAAAAGTTCCGCCTGTGGAATTGGCTGGAGAAACCGGCGGATGTGCAAAATCCCGTGATAGCTGTGAGCGATTCCCGATCCTACGGATGTCTGGAACCCATGCCGATTTCCCGCATGCTGGGCGAGCGCAGCCGCGCCTTCCTCAAGGTGCAGGACGGATGCAACGCCTTTTGCACCTATTGTGTGGTGCCCTACAGCCGGGGCCGAAGCCGCAGTTATCCCGCAACGTTCGTGGCGGAACAGATGGAGCGGTTCCAACGCGCCGGCTACCGGGAAGTGGTCCTCACCGGCATCCATCTGGGCCAATGGGGCCGGGATCTGGAGCCCCCGTCCGACTTCCACGAACTGCTCCGCGCATTGGACCGGAGCCAGCGGCCGCAGCGGGTTCGCTTGAGTTCCCTGGAATCCAGGGAAGTGACCCCCGAACTTTTCCAGGTCCTGGAAACGCTTCCCTGGATTTGCCCCCATTTCCACATTCCCTTGCAAAGCGGTGACCAGGAGATCCTGGCGGCCATGGGACGACCCTACACACCTCAACAATACGCCGAGACGATCCAGGGTCTCCACCAGCGTTTTCCTTCGGCCGCCCTGGGAGCCGATGTGATCGTGGGCTTTCCGGGAGAAACGCCCAGGCAGTTTCAAAACACCTACGAACTCATCCAAAATCTTCCCCTCACCTACCTGCACGTCTTTCCCTTTTCACCCAGGCCCGGAACCCCGGCGGCGGAACTGCCCGGCCGAGTGGTGGGACCGGAACTGAAGGAGCGGGCGAAGGCACTGCGCGATCTGGCGAGGAAAAAGAAGCGGGCCTTTGAGCAGCGCTTTGTGGGCCGCCGGCTGGAGGTGCTTGTGGAAACCCGTACGCAGGAAGGCCTGTGGTCCGGCACGTCGGAAAACTATCTCCACGTGGTCTTGCCGGCGGATAGCCCCGTGGCGGCGGGCCAGATCGTAGCGGTTCAAGTGGAAAAACAAACGCCCCAAGGGCTCCTGGGAAGCTGCCTGACAATGGCCGCTCGGCCTTTCGGGCCTTTTTGACAAATGCCATTCCACGGTGTTATTCGATGGTTTTGGAGTTTTTTAGGGGCAAGTTCCGAACCCACGCCTACTCCCGCCAAGTTAGGGCGGCGGCACGAGCCCGCCTGATCGTCCCAACCTTCCGTCCGTACAAGATAGGAGCAACCTGGGCGTTCTCGGAAAATCTCCCGGGCACACCGTGAGCCATCCTTCCCGGAAGCTCTCCTGTGTTCTGGCCACGGACTGAGCCTCTTCCGGGGAATATGCGAAAGATTGAAGCACCTGCGCCCCGGCGCCCATCGATAGACTGCAACCGGATGAGATCCGGGAGCAACGGCGGAAAAGTGGGTTTTGCCTTGTGGCGCCAACGGCGGTGCCGGCTGACTCGTGGAAGCACCCCCCTGGGATCTACCGGGGAGGCCTGAAGAGGAAGAACGGCATGAGGCGGAGATCGGGGGGATCGGATCCCCGAAAGGCCCGGGTTTCTTCATCGTAGCGATCCACCAGGTCCTGGACATACTCCCAGACCAGACGCCGCCGTTTGTCCCCCTCGACGCAGGTATCCACAAACCCTTGCAGGCTTTCGGCGACGGATTCCGGATCGGCCGCGGAAAAGATTTCCGGCCACCGCTCCACCGGCAGCGGCTCCACCCGCCGGGATTGCCCCAGAAGGTTCCAAGCCGCTGCGGTAAACAGAAGACTTCCCAGGGTCACCTCTTCCAGAATGCGCACCTGGGCCTCGGCCCAGAGGCTTTCGGCAAGTTGGGATGTATCGGCTTGGAGCGATTCGAAAACCGGAGCCAAGGCGGCCACCACCCGGACCCAATGCGCGGCGTCCCGGAGATCTCCGCGATCCTGAATAAAAGATGGAACCAGCCGCGGGCGCTCCTTCCCCTGCAAACGGGTGACCTTGGCGGTCTTTTCCAGGAGTCCTTCCACGCGTTCCGACCACGGCCAATCCAGGATGGTGAGCCCCGAAGGCCAGCGGGACAGCCATCCACCCTTGACAATGCGCCGAAGGCTCCGCTGCACCTCCGCCACTTTGCCGTGTCCCAGCCGAAAAAGATGCTCCAGATAGATCTGCTCCAAGGCCGATCGGGCCAGGGTCACATCCCCCGCCGTGATGAGTTCCAGGCCCAGATTGACCATGGCCGCGGCCTTGCCAGCCGCCTCGTGAAGGTCTTCCACGTCCTCCGGAGACACGGCGTCGGCCACCACCACCTTGTTGGCCAAGGAGGCCATCTCCAGTTGGAGAGTTTCCACCACGCGGGGGTGCTCCACACCTGCCAGGGCCCGCCAAAGAAGCGCCCCTTCCGGCACGGCCACCAGGGCGAACGCCGGGGGATTCACCGCGTCTTCGCCGTCTCGTTCCAGGAGCAGCTTGTCGTGGGTGAGGTCGCCGGGATCCAGGGCCTTGTAGATCTCCAGCGCATCGTAATAGTCCGGAATGGCCCGATCTTCCAGTCGACCCCTGTGAAAACGGTAGGCTTCCTCCTCCACCTCCGCATCCAGGGCCCAGATGAGGTGGTCCATGAGCTCCTTATAAAACCCGTGGTGGGTTTCGAACAAGAAGTTCAGGATGTTGCGAAGCAGGTCCTCGTGTTGCGGGTAGCGGGCTTCCCAAAAGTATTGATCGTCCAGGGTGTTCTTGGGAAGCCCATCCAGGGCCTCCGTGAGATCCTTATCCTCCGGAACCTGCACCACACGAAGCCATTTCTTGAAAAGGCTGACCAGGAACTCAAAGTCCGCATGATAAAGCCAGGCCAGCAGCTTCCGCCCACTGGCTCGATAGAGACGATCCAACCATTGGATGGCGGGGCCGGGGACGATCCGATCCTTGCGCCACATCTCCAGGTCAAAAACGTGATTGATCTGGTCCACCCGGGCCAGTTCCAACAGGGGCAGAGCGTCCTCGGGCCCGATCTCCTTCAGGGTCAGGTAAAAGTCCTGTTCCGGCAGGGCAGCCACCACCGCCTGGGCATCGGCACGGGCGAGGATGGTTTCCATCCGCTTTTTGGCCGGAAGGGTCATCAAATAGGGGCCCACCTCCCGGGGTGGGAGCTTTTCCAGACGCTTGGTTTCCAAATCGACGATGCGTTGATCCATGGTTTCCTTCTTGGGTGGCATGGGACTGGGTCGGGCCAAGGCCCAAAGGATGTGTAGTCTTAGTCAGCCTCTTCGTCCAAGTCAAGGCCGTCGGGTAAGCACTTTGGTCTTGCACCGACCGCGCCGAATGTTTACGGTGTGCGACGATAAGGCGTGATTGCCGCAACCAAGGCCAATGCAGAGGAGTAACCGTATGCTCGTGATTGAGGACCTCCAAGTGGAGTTGGCCGGAAAGCAGATTCTCAAGCACATCGACCTGGAAATCAAACCGGGCGAGACGCACATCCTTTTCGGCCCCAATGGATCCGGTAAGACCTCCCTGCTCATGACCATCATGGGATACCCCCAATATAAGGTCACGGCAGGCAAGATCACCTTCAAAGGCGTGGACATCACTCACATGCCGATCAATGAACGCGCCCAGCTGGGCATCGGCATGGCCTATCAGAGGCCGCCCACCATCCACGGTCTGAAGACCCGCCAGATGGTCAAGATCTGTGCGGGCAACGGGGACGATGTGGACCCCGAGGCCCTGGCCCGGCAGGTGGACTTTGTGGATTTCCTGGATCGTGACGTGAACTCCGGCTTTTCCGGAGGAGAGATCAAGCGCTCCGAACTCTTGCAGCTCCTGGCTCAGAACCCGGATCTCATGCTCTTCGACGAGCCGGAATCCGGCGTGGACTTGGAAAACATCGCCCTGGTGGGCAACACCATCGCCAAGCTGCTCCAAAAGGAATGCTCCCCCACCGACCTCAAGTCCATGCTTCAGCTAAAGCGTGAACGTACCAAGATGGGGCTCATCATCACCCACACAGGGCACATCCTGGAATACCTCACGGCGGACAAGGGTCAGGTGCTCTACAATGGCGTTCTGAGCTGCGCCGACAACCCCCGGGACATCCTGCGGTGCATCAGCGAAATGGGATACGAGGAGTGCGTACGATGCGCAATCGCGAACAACTGAAAGAGAAAGCCCTCAAGGCCAAGGATAAGCCGGCCGCCATCGGGCCCGACCTGGATCTGAGCCAGTACGACAAGGCTCCCGTGGAACATCGCTACATCGATCACGACGAGCTCCTTTCCTTACCGTCCCTGGAAAAGGAGCGGTTGGTCATGGCCGGAATCGACATCACCGAGCAGGAACGCGTCGGCACCTACATTCAAAAGGACACCGCCGTCGTTCACTGTGACGTGAAACAGAACGGCATTGAGGTCATCCCCATCAAGAAGGCCCTGGAACAGTACGACTGGATCTGGGACTACTACTGGAAGCTGGTGGCCGTGGATGCGGACAAGTACACGGCGGCGGCGGAGCTAGATCTACACGACGGTTACGTCATCCGAGCGCTCCCGGGCGCCAAGACCGTCTATCCCGTCCAGGCCTGCCTCTACATGGACAAGAACAACCTCCAGCAAAACGTGCACAACATCATCATCGCCGAGGAGGGCTCGGAACTGCACGTCATCACGGGCTGCTCCACCTCGCCGCACATGAAGCGGGGAGCCCACCTGGGGGTTTCCGAGTTCTTCGTCAAGAAGAACGCCAAGCTGAGCTTCACCATGATCCACAACTGGGCCGAGGACATGGACATTCGCCCCCGGTCGGTGGCCCAGGTGGAAGAAGGGGGGCTCTTTCTCAACAACTACATTTGCATGAAGCCCGTTCGGAGCCTGCAGATGTACCCCACCACCCATCTGGTGGGGGAAAACGCCGTGGCCCGTTACTACAGCATCATCGTGGGAAGCCCGGGGTCGGAACACGACCTGGGCGGCCGGATTTATCTCAAGAAGCCCGGGTCTCGTGCGGAGATTGTGGCCCGCACCATTTCCAACGGCGGTAAGATCGTGGCCCGCGGCCACCTGATCGGGGAAGTACCGGAAATCAAGGCCCATCTGGAATGCAAGGGGCTCATCCTGAACGGAGGCATCATCCACGCCATCCCGGAACTGGAAGGCCATGTGGACGGGGTGGAGATGAGCCATGAAGCCGCCGTGGGCAAGATCGCTCAGGAAGAGATCGCTTACCTCATGTCCCGGGGTCTCAGTGAAGACGACGCGGTGGCCACCATCGTGCGAGGCTTTCTGAGCGTGGACATCCCCGGCCTTCCGCCGCAGCTCAAGGCGGAAATCGACCGGGCGGTGGAAGAAAGTGACAAGGACGTCATGTAGTGGGAATCGGTGCCGGGAGCCGCTCCAGGCTCCCGGTCCTGGGTGGAACCATCGAAGGGGAGGCGAACCATGAGACGTTTCGTGTCGGTGCTGATCCTCGTCGCTTTGATCCTTGGCTCCATTCCCGCAGCAACGGCCTGGGCCGGTGACGGCGCAGCCACGTGGTCCCAGGAGGACCAGACGCCCCAAGGGGAGTGGATCCTGGCGGATCTTCTGATCATGCGCCCCCTGGGGATTGCGGCGTGCGCGGTGGGATTTGCGGGAAGCGTTCTGGCCATCCCCTTCGCCGCCATGTCCCATTCCGACAAGGACGTGAGCCGTCGGCTCATCGCCGAGCCCTTCGCCTACACCTTCACCCGTCCCCTGGGCCGCCTGGACACACCCTAAAGGGACCGTGATCCGGAAACGGCGTACGGGCAGGCTCTAGATGCCGCTCCCGCCACACCCCAATCCATAACCTGGAAGACGATCCACCCCCTGCGGCGGGTCGTCTCCATATCAGCACACATCATTCAATCGGGCCTTTTCCCGGACCAGGGAGAGCCAATCCCGAGAGCCGCAGCCGGGCAGCAGCTCTTTCCATTCGGCATAGACGGCCTCCAAGCTCTGTGGAAACGGGGTGCCGTCGGCGGCCATGATCCGCGCCAACGCCTCCCAATCGGGCAGGCTCTCGCCTCCGGCCTCCAACGCGGCCGCCAGTTCCAGAAACCGCCCTTCTTGGTTCACGATGCTCCCTCGCTGCTCGCCGAAAGCCGCCAGGGGGAGCACCACATCGGCCCATTCCAGGGCGGGACCCGCCACGTTTTCCTGAGCCACCAGAAATTCCACCCCTTGGAGCGCCTCCATGGCCGGGCTTCCCGAAGCGGCCAGATGCCGACTTTCCTGCACGAAAAGGCCCTTGAGCCGGCCCTGGGCCAGTGCCTCCATCGTTCCCACGGAAGGTCTTGCGGGAAGATCCCCGGCCTCCCACACTCCGGCCACCTTTGCCACAGCCGCCGCATCGTCCAGCGATATCCATCCGGGAAGCATGGCCGGGGCCGCCCCCACCAGGAGAGCCCCCAGGGAATTGGCCCCTGCCAAGGCAGGATAGATCCCCGCTCCCTCGCTCTGCCCTTCCCCTTGCGTACCCACTGCCAGGGCCGCCAAGGACTGGAAGGCGGCGATGCGGCCCCTTTCGGGCAGGCGGTTCAAGGCCGCGGCGTCCACCACCATGGCCCACCCCGGCTCCGCCGCCAGTCTTTCGCACAAGGCCTCCAGCCTGTCTTTTAGGGACGTGGGAACCGACCAGGCATCCGCCGTTCGCATCACCTCTTGCTCTAGCTTTCCAAGGCGATCCGAATCGGGCGGGACGCCTTTTTTCTCCATCAGCCGGGCGGCCAGTACCGAGAGAAAAGCGGGCCACTGACTGGGTTCCACCTCCAGCGGGTCCGTTGCGCCTTGCGGCCCCGAGGCGTTTGGGGGCCCCAAGCAAATGAGCGAGGCGCCGCGGTTTCCAACGGCCCGACGCACGAAGGTGCCGAGAACCGGGGCCGTTTGAAACGCTTCGCCGATGCTAAGAATCCTCGGAGCCCGTGCCAGCGAAGCCAGGGGAGCCAACAGAGCGAAGCCTTCCCCTGCCAGGTGGACGGCCCGCACCAGAGCTTCCACCGCCCCTCTTTCGGGAAAGTCGATGTGGGGGGTCTTCAGGCCCAGGCGCATCCATTTCTGCAGGAGATAAAGCCCCTCGCAACTTCCACTAAAGGAGGCCAATGCGCCCACACTTTCCGGCCCGTACTTTTCCGCGATGGCCCGAAGTCCTTGCACAACGCGGTCCACCGCCTTTCCCCAACTCGCCTCTTTGAGCGTTCCGTTTTCCCGAACCAGGGGTCGCAACACCCTCCGTTCCTTCCACTGGTCGTCGTAGGCCCGAAAACGTCCCCGGGAACAGGTGGAGGCATGGTTGGGAGGCACATCCCGGCCGTCCGCGATCCACACCAGCCGCCCCCCCTTGACCTTCAGGTCCACTTCGCACCCGCATCCGCACTGGACACAGTGGCTGGGTACGGACTGCCAATGGAGGCGCTCCACCGCCCTTCCCTGACGTTTTTCCATCAAGGCCCCGGTGGGGCACAAATCCACGCACAGACCGCAGGAGACGCACTTGTCGGTGAAACGGGGCCAGTCCTTGAAATCGATGGCGTCGCTGCACTGGAAAATGCGACAGGCCACGGCGCACCGTTCGCACCGGATGCACTTGTTGGGGTCCAAAGCGATGGTTGGATGGGTATCGATGGCCGCTACCCGCTGGAAATGGATCTTCTTGGAGGGCTGCTCCCTCCAATCCACCTGGAACTCGTTCATGAGTTCCCGAAGGCGACAGTCGAAGGCGGCGCTGCAGCCGCACGCCAGGCACCGCTGCGCCTCCCGTTGGGCCTGGGCTTCATCGAAGCCCAGTTCCACTTCCGCAAAACCGCCTAGGCGCTTGGCCGGCTCCATTTCCGGCATTCGTTCCCGGGGTAGCACCTTGTAGATCTCGAAAGGCGCCTTGTCGATGGACTCCAGGTCGCCCTTGCTGATGTTGAAATGGAGCGGTTCCGGCTGCACTTCCCCCACCTGGAAGAAGCGGTTGAGGGAATAGGCCGCCTTGCGACCGTCGGCCAGGGCCGCCACCACTGTCATGGGACCCCGGAACAGATCCCCTCCCACGAAGATCATCTCCCGGCCCGTGTGCATGCTGCGAGGATCGCCGCCGATGGTGCTCCATCGGGTGATGGGAATGCCCTCCATGCCGGGATCCTGTTCTTGGCTCAGGACCATGGGATATTGACCGATGGCGCTGATCACCTGATCCACGTCCATGAGGGTTTCCGACCCTTCGATGGGAACGGGTCGGCGCCGCCCGCTGGCGTCCGGCTCTCCCAACTCCATGCGAATGAACTCCAGATGGGCCACTTGCTTGCCATCACCCAGGATCCGGGTGGGAGCCGCCAAAAGATGAATCTCCACTCCCTCGGCTTCGGCCTCCTCGATTTCCTCATGACTTGCCGGCATTTCCTTGCGGGACCTTCGGTAGAGGATGGTGACCTTTTCGGCTCCCAAACGCAGGGCGGATCGAGCGGCATCGATGGCCACGTTGCCGCCGCCGATCACCGCCACCCTCTTCCCCACCCGGACGGACTTTCCAGCCGCGATGTTTTCCAGAAACTCCACACCGCTTTCCACTCCTTGCAAATCTTCTCCCACGATGCCCAGTTTGCGGCTGGCCCAGGCTCCGATGGCCAAGAAGATGGCCCCGTAGCCTTCCTTTTTCAGATCATCCAACGTGAAGTCCCGCCCCCACGTGACACCCGTGCGCACACTCACTCCCAGGCTCAGGATCCCCTGGATCTCCCAGTCCAGGATCTTCTTGGGGAGTCGATACTCGGGGATCCCGTAGCGGAGCATCCCGCCCAGCTTGTCACGGGCCTCGAAGATGGTCACACCGTGCCCCATGGAGCGCAGGTAGTAGGCGGCGCTCAGCCCCGCAGGGCCTCCTCCCACGATGGCCACATGATGTCCCGTGCTTTCCGGCACTTCCGGCAGCACCCGCCGGCCCGTCTTCATCTCGAAATCGGCCACAAACCGCTTGCAGTGGTTGATGTTGACGGGTTCATCCACCAGGTGACGCCTACAGGCGCCTTCGCACGGATGAGGACACACCCGGCCGATGCTGGCCGGCATGGGGATCTTTTCCTTGATGAGTTTGACCGCTTCCAGGTACTCGCCGTGTCGAATCAGGGCCAGATAGCCCTGAATATCCACGTTGGCCGGGCAGGTGAGCGAACAGGGAGCCACGCAATCGCCGTAATGGGTGTCGAGCAGGAGTTCCAGGAGCAGCTTGCGGGTTTGGAGCAGCTCCGGGCCCGTCGTGCGGATCACCATGCCATCTGAAACGGGCGTGCTGCACGCGGCCTTGTATTGCTTTTCGCCTTCCACCGCCACCACGCACAGCCTGCAGTTTTCCAGGGGGGCAGCAGATGGGTGTAGCACAGGGTGGGCACATGGATCCCTTCACGTCGTGCCACCTCCAGGATGGTGCTCCCTTGGGGAGCCTGTATCGTCCGCCCATCGATTGTGACCGTCACCGTCTTCGACATAGCCGTCCTCCGCACCGAGGTTATGAAAGTCGCACACCGTAATCCGTGATCCGTGTATTCCTTAATGAGTGGCGGGCAATGGGAGCCCGAGGGCGCAACGGGCGCGTCCCCGATCGTCCATGTCTCATGTTCCATCACCCATGACCCTAGATCCTTGCCATCCTTGGTCGTCACGACCAGGCCTGAAAACCGTTTGGAGACAGTGATGAACCGCGACGGCATGGACCCGTTGCGGCGCTTGTCGTCCTGACTCGTCGGGCGGCACCTACCGCCGGTGCGGGCGTTTGAAAGGAGAATCGAAAAGGCGGGGGAATGGGGCCGGATCAACAACGGGCGCGGTGAACAGGAAGTTCAGGCGAACCGGAACAAGGACTGTTCGTTATTCTTGTCGTTTCAGGAGCAAGTCGATGTTATGGCGCAGGGCCTGGGGGTCCACCGGTTTTTCCATGAAGATGTCCGCCGCGATCCAGTCCAGATCGTCTTCCACGCTCCGGGCGTAGCCCTTTTCCGTTTCGGGCTGTGCCGAAACGATGATGATGGGCAGCTTGTGAAACGTCTCCTTCTGGCGCAGCTGCACGGCGAATTGGAGCCCTTCGTCCACCGTGGCCATCATGATGTCCAGCACCAGCAGATCCGGTCGGCTTTCTTCAAGGAGCTTCAAGCCGTCCTGGGTGTTGCCGGCGGTCAACACCTCATAGCCGAACCGCTTCAAAATAGCCCCGGTAATCTCCAGGAAACTGGGATCGTCGTCGATGATCAGAATGCGCTTTCCACTCATTCCACTCCCTCCCCGTGCCGTGGCGCATCCGGGCCTTGATTGACCCCGGAAGGCACCTCCACGATGAAATTCACTCCCTCTCCTTTGGAGCTTTCAACCCAAATCCTGCCTCCGTGGCGTTCCACGATGGTTTTTGCGATGAACAGCCCCAGGCCCGTGCCGCGCGTGGCGGACCGGCGTGCGGAGGGCAGCCGCTGGAACCTTCGAAAGAGCTTGCTTTGATCCTCGGCACTCAGCCCCGGGCCGCTGTTCCACACTTCCAGCCGAAGCCGGCCGTGGGCCGTCTCAAAGGCCGAAACGCGTACCTTCCCTTGATTTTCACCATATTTGACGGCATTGCTCAACAGGTTGGTGAGAACCCCCCGAAAAAGCTCGGGGTCCAAGGCCCAGGAAAGATCCGTCGGCATGTTCTTTTCCACCTCCATGCCCTTTTGCCGAATGGCTGGTTCCAGCCCCTGGAGCACCGGCTGCACGATCTCCTCATCCAGCCGCACGGACTTAGGATGGACGGGAAACTCGTCCTTTTCGATGCGCGACAGGTCCAGGTAGTGCCGGATCATCTCCATGGACTGTTCCAGGTTGGCACAGATGGCGTCCACCATGGCCTTCTGTTCCGGCACCAGAGGGCCGAAGATCTCCTGGCGAAGGGCATTGGCGCTCATGTATCCATTGGCGATGGGCGATTTGAGTTCATGGGTGACAAAGCTGATCATTTCCAGGTAGTACCGGTTCAGCCGTTCCAGCTCCCGGTTGGCCGAGTTCAGTTCCCGGTTGGCGGCGACCAGCGCGTTCATGTGCGCCTTGATCTCGCTCAGGTCATGGAAATAGCCCACGATGCTGAACCTGCCGCCATCCTCTTCCAAGCGGGTGGCGGAAAGTCGAATGGGGACGCGCCGACCTTCCTTGGTGAGCACCTCCGTGGTGTAATCCACCAGAACGCCCGGTCCGCCGTATTCGTCGCTCAACAGGGCGGCCTTGACGCGCCGGGCTCCGTCTTCCGGGTAGATGTCCCCGGCATTGAGGCCGTAGACGGCTTCCGTCGCCGTATAGCCCAAGAGCCGCTCCGCCCCTTTGTTGTAGAGGATGATCGTGCCCTGGTGATCGCTTGCCATGATTCCGTCCGGGCACGCTTCCAGGAGCCTTTCCTCGAATTCATAACGCCGGCGGAGCCTTTCCTGATAAGCGCGAAGTTCTGCAGCCATGAACCGGAAGCTGAGGATCAGGCGCGTCAGTTCATTGGCTCCCGCCTTCTCCAGAACGGGGCATTCCCGGCACACTTCGCTGAGACCGGACTCCGCATCGTTTTGCCTCCTGATTGGAAACAGTGAAAATCCCTCCCACGGCCACCGTCCCCCGACCACGGCGCCCGCATCGTCCACCAGATGGGGGCACGTTCCCGCGTCGGTGGGCAGCGTCCGAGCCCACGTGGAGGGCTCCAGTCTCTTTTTGCAGGCGGGCATGGGCTCCCCGCGCTCGATCACTTCCTGAAGCCTTCCGCGCGCCATAAGATCCGTCATGGCCAGAAGCTCCCGAACCGGCCGGGTGATCCGATCGGTGAACCATCGGCTGACGAAAAAACCCACCACCAGGATCAGGGCCGTGACGGAAGCGAGGGTCAAAAAAAGCTTCTGTCTCATGGGCCACATGAGCCCGGCTTCAACCCCCACCCGGAGAATCATTCCGTGGGCCGAGCTTTCTGGGGAATCTGGAGTCACCACCACTTCAAAAAGGTCCCGCCCACAATCCGTGCAGCGCCGAAGCACGACCGGGCCTCTTCGATCTTGCAAACGCCACTTGATTGCGTCCCGTGCAGGAACATCGCCGGCCCTGAAGAAGGGACGCCCGGCCTGGGTTTCAACGGTCACATATCGGTAACCCGGGTAGAAGCCCAGGCGGTTTTCCAGTTCCCGGCCCGACCTCGCCCCCCACCAACGCTTTTCCGCCGCCCAGCGATCCAAGAGGCGGCCCAGATCCATGAGATCTTCCTTTACGGCCGTATCCAGCGCGGGAAGGATGGCCGTGCGAATACCCAGCCAGGCGGCCGCCACCACGAAAAAGATGAGAGACAGGGAGACCACGCTGATGGACGTTTTCAACCTGAGCCGTTCCAGAAATTCCATTCCCCCCCCATCGTCAGGGGTTTGCCGGCTTGTGGGAAGTTGCAAATGATGTGCATGTGGTTACGGAAACATGTGGTTACGGAAAATTTATCACAAAGGCCCGATCCTGTCATGGTCCTTTTCCCGGCAGGCGTCAGTCGAACAGGAGCCGGGGAATCCATAAGGTCAAGGGAGACCAGAAGGTGATGAGGACAAGGTCCACCAAGAGAATCACAAGGAAGGGCACGATTTTTTGCACCAACGATTCCAGGCGGCAGTCGGCAATGGTGCAGGACACGATCAGGCAGATCCCCAACGGGGGCGTCAACATGCCGATGGCCAGGTTCACCACCACGATGGCCCCCAGCTGGATCAAATCAATGCCCAGGCTGGGCAGCAGGGGCATCAGCACCGGCACCAGAAGGATCAAGGACGCGGTGGTTTCCACAAAGGTCCCCGCCACCAGCAGCACCAGGTTCAGGAGAATCAACAGGGCCACGGGATTGGTGGTGACGGAAAGGAGCGTCTTCGCCAACTGAGCGGGGATGTCTTCGATGGCCATGAACCAACTGAAGATGGAGGCGGCGGCGATGATGAACAAGATGAGGCTGGAGGTGAGGGTGGATCGAATGAAAAGCGAGGGCAGATCCCGCCAGCGCAACTGGCGATGGATGAAAAGGCCCACAAACAGAGCATAAAGGGTGGCCACGGCGGCCGATTCCGTGGCCGTGAAGACACCGCCCAAAATGCCGCCCAAAATGATCACGGGAGCCCCCAAGGCCCATTTGGCGTCCCATAAACGGCGCAACAACCGGGATGCGGAAAAGCCTTCCATCGTACCGTAACGCCGGCGGATGGAGACGATGGTGGACACTGCGATCAGGCTCGCTCCCATGAGAAACCCCGGCAAAATCCCCGCCGCAAACAGCTTACCAATGCTTGCCCCGGTGAGAAAGCCGAAGATGATCATGGGGATGCTGGGCGGGATGATCACCCCGATGGATCCGCCCGCCGCCTGCACCGCGCCGGCAAAGCCCTTGTCGTAGCCACGCCGGATCATGGACGGGATGAGAATGGTTCCCACCGCCGCCGTGTCGGCGGCGGCCGAGCCGCTGATGCCGGCGAAAAACATGGCGGAGACCACGGAAACCGCCGCCAGCCCTCCTGGGAGCCAGCCCACCAGGGCTTCCGCCAAGGAGACCACACGCCGCGAGATCCCTCCCACCTCCATCAGGGCTCCGGCGATCATGAAGAGAGGGACGGCCATGAGCGGAAAGGAGTCCACCCCCGCATAGAGGCGCTGGATGACCATCATGAGCGGGAAGCCCCCGTGGACCATCAGGGCGGCCAGAGACCCCAGGCCGATGGCCAGTGCGATGGGCGTGTTCAACGCAAAGAGCAACGCCATGATGCCAAAAAGAAGGACTGCCATCATGATCCCAGGTGACTCACTTTCTCACGGCTTGGAGCAACTGACTCAAGGCGTGGACACTGAAGATCAAGCCGCTCAGGGGAATGACCGCATAGGCAAGCCCCATGGGAATACCCAAAGCCGCCGTCTTCTGACCCGCGATGAAACCCATGAATTGGATGCCATAGAAGACCAGCACGAAAAAGAAGATGAGAGAAAGGGCCAGCACCACCAGTTCCGCCGCCTTTTCCGCTGGAGGCGGAAGCCGGCGGACCACCAGATCGATCCCCACGTGGGCCTTTCGTTTGTAGGCCGCCGTGGCGCCCAGGAAGGTGATCCACACCAGCAGCATGCGTCCCACCTCCTCCGACCAGAACAGAGAGTGGTTCAGCACATATCGGCAGAAGACCTGAACGCCGGTGATGATGGCCATGGAAAACCCGAAGACAAAAAGGGAGCCTTCCACGAGGCCGTTGAGGCGCTCACTCAACCAAAACACCCATTGCATCGGTCACACCCGTTGTGGTGAAAGAGATCGGAAGCCCTCGGCGGCAGCCACAGGGAATCGAGGGACCCCGCGGCACATGCCAAGATCCGCCTTGAACCTGTGTGGAGATGGCACGGCACGGCGCCCGTCCCCATCCCCTCGTGCCGCCGGCCCTCTTGCGCCGTCACGTTCCGAACCCATGCTCCTTCCCATCGGAAGACGCAACGGAAGGGGGTTCCTTGGCTTTGCCCAACGCCTTGGACCCCCCAAGCGTCGGAAGGGGCAAAAGAGAGGGACCTCAAGCGCCTACTGACCCCGGATGTGACTCACCGCCTCCATGAAGGTCTGCAGCATGGCCTGGATGTCCTTTCCGCTGTAGATGTCCAGATTCCGGATGTCCGCCACCTTGGCTCGGAAAGTGGCCAGATCCGGATGTTCATCCACGACCATGCCGGCGGCCTTGAGCTTGCTTAAGAAATCCGCCTCGTTGTCCCGATTCCATTTTCGCTGATAAACGGCGGCTTCCTGCATGCACCGCTGGATCAGCTCCCGATCCTTGGGCGGAAGTCCGTTGAACCAATCCAGGTTGGCCACGTCGATGTGGGCCGAATAGACGTGCCCTGTGAGGGAGAGGTATTTTTGGACCTCGTAGAGCTTGTAGGTCCAGATGACCCAGAGCGGGTTTTCCTGGGCGTCGATGGTACCTTGTTGCAGCTCCGTGTAGATGGGCCAGCCCATGGGAGTGGGGTTGGCGCCCAGCAGCCGCCAGAGTTCCTTGTGGAGCGCCGATTCCATCACGCGAATCTTGATCCCCTTCACATCGTCCACCGTGTGGACCGGTCGCACATTGTTGGTCAGATGGCGGAAGCCGTTTTCAGAAAAGGCAAGTCCCTTGAACCGGGCCTTTTCCAGGGCCTTGAGCAGCTTCCGGCCGGCCGGACCGTCCAGAATCTGGTCCACCTCCTGGGCATTGGCGAAAAGAAACGGGTAGTTGATCACGCGCACTTCCGGAACAAACACGTCGAAGGGGCCGGCCGTGATCACGCCCATCTGGACCGTGTTCATTTGGATTTGCTGAAGAATCTGGGTTTCGGTTCCCAGGGAGGCGCTGTGGTAGATCTTGACCTGGTAATCAGAGCGCGCCTCCAGGAGCTCCTTGAACTTTTCTGCGCAGACGTTTTGAGCCGATCCCGGCTTGGTCACCACGCCCAGCTTGATGGTCGATCCCGCCCAGGCCTGGGGCAGTCCGAAGACCAACAATCCCACACACAAGAGCACCAGCCGCTTCGCCCAGATCTTCATGCTCCACTCCTTTTCCCTGAAAAAGCACCGTTTCAGGGGTTCCGGCAGGTACGGCTAGTCACGCCAAAACCCCCACTGCCTGAGGTACGAGACGGCCGCTTCCACCACCTCCGCGGCCTCCCGCTCCGCCGAAGAAACGTGAACCGTGACGGCTCCGCTGTAGCCCGTCTCTTGGACACACCGCAAGAACCGGACAACATCCATGGCTCCTTCTCCCAACGGAAGGTGTCGGTGCTTGCGGTCCTCGCCCCCATCGGACAGATGGATATGAACCACGTGTTCCCGAAGCCTCTCGAACGCCTCACAGGGATCTTCTCCCTCGCACCAGGCGTGCACCGGATCGAAATCCACCCCCAGGGCATCCAAGTCGCTCAGTTCTTCCATGAGCTTCTTGAGCTGCGTACTGGACCGGATCAGGCTTTCCGGCTCACATTGAACCAATAGCCGAACTTTCAGTTTGACGGCCAAGGGAAGCACGCGATGCATGTTGGCCACAAACAGCCGCCAGGCTTCCTTCTCGTTCATGGACTCGGGAATCGGGCCGCCGCCGTTGGTGGTCACGCTGGGTATCCCCAGGGCCGCCGCCAGCCGGAGGCTGTCCAGAGTGTAGCGGATCCGCAACTCCCTTTGCTTCCAGTCTTCTTCAATCCAGGCAGGACGCACGCCGTCACCCAGGGCACTCACGGAACAGGCGTTGAGATTCACCACCTTCATCTTGCGATCTTCCAGGCACTGGGACAGTTCATCGATCCGAGACGCCTGAAAGTCTTGAGGAAACAAGTGGGGGCGGTCCGCCAACAGTTCCACGGCACGGAAACCGCCCTCGGCGATGGCATTCACCGCTTCCCGAAGGCTCCGAAGTCTGAAGGAAGCCGCACTATAAGCAAATTCCATGGTCTTCTCCCATCAACAGTGTTGGTCGCCCGGACGTTTGGATCAGGCGGTTCGTCGTCAGGTAGATCGTCCGAGCCACGGCGTCGGGGGCCAGGTCGTCATGGTATGTGCTCCACAAGCGCAAAGAGGAGACTCCTCTAAGCCTTTTCTCCGATGGTTGCTCTCCAGTCCAGCGCCGTTACCCCCTTCTCATACACGCAAACGGGATTGAGATCCAGTTCGGTGATGGCCGGCAGGTCGTGGAGCATCCAGGAAAGCCTGGCCACGCAATCCGCCAGTGATTCTTCATCCAGTACCGCTCGTCCCCTGGCGCCTCGCAGCAGGGCCGATCCCCGGCATTCTTTCAGCATGGCCCGCGCCTGCTCCGCCGTCACGGGCCCCACCCGCAGGGCCGTCTCCCGGAAGACCTCCACGTAGATGCCCCCCAAGCCGGTGACCACCACAGGGCCGAAGGCATCGTCCCGGCGGCCTCCCACCAGCCATTCCAGGCCCGGCTGGGCCATTTTCTGGACCAGAACACGGGGGCCCAACTCTTTCAATCGCCCATAGGCCCGGCCCACCTCCTCTTCCGTGCTCAGACTCAAGATCACCGCACCCTGGTCGCTCTTATGCACCACCTGCGGATTGGCCGTCTTGAGCGCCACCGGAAATCCCAACCGGCGGGCCGCTTCCACCGCCTCGTCCTCCCCCGACGCCACGGCCCAGGGCACCACGGGGATGCCGTAGCATTCCAGCAATTGCGCCAGAAGATCCGGCGCGGCCGGGCCGGCTTCGGCTGTCTTCAGAAGGCGTTCGGCCTCTTTTCGGCGGACCCCTTCCGGCGGCTCGGCAGCAAACACTTCCACGGGGCCTCTTTTGTGGTCCCGATTCCAGGCCAAGGCCTGTAGCGCATCCCGGGGGTCCTCAAAAATGGGGAAGCCCGCCGCCCTCTTGTTCAAGGCCAGCTCTTCGTGCATGGTGAAGACGCACACGGCGATGGGCTTGCCGGCTTTGTGCATGATCCGCCCCAGTTCCGGGATGAGCTTTCGGCAGGGATCGGCGTCAAAGATCCCCTGATAGTTGAGGATGAAAAGAACGCCGTCCACGTCTTCCCGTTGAATGCTTTCCGCCACCAGGGCCTTGTAAAGCTCCAGATCGAACACATCGCCCAGATCCATGGGGTTGTGGAACTGGATCACCCCCGCACGGGCATGGCGCTCCGCCGCCTCGACCAGCTCCTTGGGAAAGGGAGGAAGCACAAAGCCCAGTTCATCGGCCGCATCCGCCGCCATCACCGCATGTCCTCCGGACCGGGAGATGACCGCCAAGCGCGCACCCTTCATGGGAGGCAGTGAAAATCCCTTGATGGCGCGAAGGGCTTCGGTTTGGTCCCAAACCCGCAAAATGCCGCTTTGACGCAATGCGGCATCCACCACCGCATCGTCGGCGGCAAGCGAGGCCGAATGGGACCTGGCGATGATGGATCCCGAACCGCCCCGGTTGGACTTGTGCACCACAATCGGTTTGGCGGATGACGCGGCAATCTCCATGAGTCGGCGCCCATCGGCGATGCCTTCCAGGTAGGCAAAGACAACGCGGGTCTGATCGTCTTGTACCAGGTAGTCCAGGACATCGTTCTCGTCCACATCCAGTTTATTGCCGATGCTGGCAAACTTGGAAAACCCCAGGTTTTCGGCGGCACAGTTGTTGATCGCCATGGCCCCCACCCCACCGCTTTGGGAGACGATCCCCACCGAACCGGGATCCGTTTCCGGGCGCATGGGCATGAAGGGGACGGCCAACCCCGTGTGCCGGTTGATCACGCCGATGCAGTTGGGGCCGATCATGCGCATCCCGTATTGGGACAAGGCGGCCTGAATCTCCTGCTCCAATCCCCGACGGTCGTCCCCCAGCTCACGGAATCCCGCCGATTCCACCACCACCCGCTTGACACCCTTCTGCCCACATTGGCGGATCACCTCCGGCACCGCCCGTGCCGGCACCAAAACGGCCGCCAGATCCACGGGATCGGGCACATCCAGGATACTCGGATAAATCTTGTGGCCCAGAAAGACCCCTCCCTTGGGCCCCACCAGATGGATCAGCCCCTGGTACTGAAACTGCATCAAGCTATAGACAATGGCTCTGCCCAGATTTGTCGGTGAACTGGAAACCCCGATAACGGCCACACTCGCTGCATCGAAAAAGAGATCCATCCGTCCCCTCCGTCTTACCGAACTCCGATTCCAAGGCGATCCCCTTGAGGGCTTCTCGTCCGACCGCCCATTCAGTTTTCCAAAACTTGCCACAACTTCCAGCCAGCGTGAAGTTTTATATGAGAACGGAAAAGAAAGGACATTGTTTGCAGTCATCTGGCAAAGACCGGGCTGACACCCTGGAGCGGAGCTTCCCTGGTCGATCGCTTGGAACTGCTGGGTCTCGGGGAAAGGATGAGGAAGCGCCACAAGGATCTGAAGCTCCTGGGAAGCAAAGACTGGAAGGAGCGACTGCCTCTCGTCGGCTTCGGCAAGAAAAGAATCATGGAATTGGGATCAGAAGTCAGAGGATCGGCGGCGATACGTGCATCACCGTCAGGCCGTCAGAGACGATCGCGCAAGGAAGCTGTCGGATACGGACAACTTGGTTCGTTTTCATGCGGACCGAGCGGTTTGGGACGGCCATGACGACGCGTCCTGCCAGCATGAGAGTGAACAGGCTTTGCAGCTCGAAAGGGGTCTGACCCGCCGGATCGCCCCTACAGAAAGCGTACGAAGAGATGTCTCGTTTGCAGAAGCACCTTTTCGGACAAGCCGCCGGGACCGCTCTCTTTGGAACTGGGCCGCATTGGCGGAGTGGGCCTCAACGGACGGGCCGCCCGTCATGTGCCTGGTGTGGATCAGGAGAGGCGAGCACAAGGTGCCTGAGTCCGCTAGCGCAGGCAGGAATGCTACCGGGCATCCCGTGCCATTCCAGATCGCACGGGCCGCTCGCTTAGTCCGTCAGGTCCCCACCCTTTGGAGGACCGTGCGAAGTCGCCTGCCCGGCAGGGGGCAGTACCCCCTGCACGGCGTTCAGGAGCTCGTCAGGGGTGAAGGGTTTGGGCAATACCAAGGCGGCCCCTTCTTTGGCGGCGGCGTCCAGCGTGTCTTGCGTGGCGTAGCCAGTCATCAGGATCACGGGAAAAGGCTCCGGCCTTCGCCGCACCCGCCGTAAAAACTCCATGCCGTCCATCCCGGGCATCTTCACGTCCACCAGCGCCAGATCATAGCGCTCTTTCTCGATCAACGAAAAGGCATCCTGAGCGCTGGCCGCCAGCACCGCTTCCATTCCTTCCGCATCGAAGACTACCCGGCAACTTCCGAGTACGAAAGGATCATCATCAACCACGAGAATCTTTCCAGTCATTGTCATCATCACCCAATGGCAACCAAATGGTGAACTCCGTTCCTTGGCCGAGCTCACTGCGTACCCGCATCATGCCCCCATGCCGGGCCACGATTCCATAGGCCACAGCCAAGCCCAAACCTGTCCCTTTGCCCACTTCCTTCGTGGTGAAAAAAGGCTCGAACACCTTTTCTAAATCTTCCGGCGGTACGCCACAGCCGGTATCCTCGACGGCGATTTCCACACCCCGGCGACTGTCCCCTTCCTTGGTGGCCGAGAGCGCCAGCCGACTCTTAACCGTAATGGACCCTCCCGGATCCGTGGCATCCAAGGCATTGATGACCAGGTTCAGCAGAACGCTCTTTAACTGCTCTGCATCCACGCTCACCTTGGGCAGGTTCGCCCCTTCCCGGAATTCCAGGGCAATCCCCTTGATCAGGGCCTGATTCGCCACAAGTGGCAGGGTCTGGCGAACCATTGCATTGATGTCCGTGGGCTGGGTCTTCAGCCGCGTCTGCCGGGAAAAATCCAACAAGCCCCTGACAATCCGACGCACCCTTTCGGTGGCGTCCACGATCACCTTGAGCTGCTCCCGCACATCCTCGCCCAGATCCTCCCGGCGGAGCAACATGTGCGCGAAGGTGAGCACTCCCGTGAGGGGGTTGTTCACCTCATGCGCCACCCCCGCAGCAAGTCGCCCCACGCTGGCCAGCCTTTGGGCCATCAGGAGCTTCGTTTCCGTCTCCTCCCTCTGCCGCCATTCTCTCTCTCGAATGGCCTGAAGCATATCCATAAACGTCTTCTGAAGGATACCGATTTCTCCCCCCGCCATGAAGCCCAACTTGGGATTCAGATTTCCTTTGGAAACTTCCACGGCCGCATGGCTCAGCCGGTAGATGGGCAGCATGATCTTCCATTCCAGAAAATACCCCAGACCAATGGCCGCGATCATTCCCACCCCACTCAAGACAGCAAAAAGGAGAAGGGCCCGATTACGAACGTCGGCGTAGGGCTTTTCCAAGACACCCACATAGAGCATCCCCACTCGATTCCCCAAAAGATCCACGATAGGTTCGTAGCACGTGATGTACCAGTCGTTGACCACGAAAGCGGGATTGCGCCATCGCAGCCCTTTTCCCAGCACCTGCTCCGCCACCTCCGGGGAAACGCGCGTGCCGATGGCCCGCGCACCGTTTTGGTCCATCACGTTTGTGGCGATGCGGATGTCTTTGTAGAAGATGGTGGCCGTCCCTGCCTTTTTGCCTTGGTAGGTCTCGTCTCGAAACAGGGTGTCGCGCACCGTGTCCACAATGTCCGGACTCTTGTTGAGGATCTTAAGGCCGAAAAGCACCCCGACCAATCGATTTCCCTCCATCACTGGAACCGCGGCCGAAAGGGTCATGGCGTCTTCTACGCGCTGATCCCCCTTGGGAGACCCATCTGGATTTCGCACCGGGATGCGGGCCCGATCCACCAGATCCGGATCCAGGCGGGCCAGATAGGACCGGGGAAGAACCATGGTTCCCTTGACCACACGATGCGAACGCATGGACATCTGCGCAGCCGCAATGGGCTCAAGCCCAGCCAGCGTCCCCCCCACATCATCCACCGAAACGGCCAGGGTGCGCCCGTCGCCGCCCACGACCCCGACCAGGTCAAGCCTTCCGGCATCCGCCACATGGCGTACGATGGAATGGAGCGCGGCCGCGTCTCCGGAGGTCAAGGCTTTGCGAAAATCGTCTCCATGGGCGGCCACGGTGAGGGCCACCGCCACGTGTTCCGACCAGTCATCGTAGATCTGCCTAGCTGCATTCAGGTCCTGGATGATACGGGTTTTGGCTTCCTGCAAGAAAGTGTTGTAGAGAAGCCGCCCGCCAACCAGAAAAGGAACACCGCCGATGAGAAAGGAAAACCCCAGAAAGCTGGCGATCAGTTTGGTTCGTGTCGTATTGTAGAAAGGAAGCCTCTTGGTAATATCCATATTCATCGGCCTCTCCAGGCAAGAATCACGTCTAGACTCTCCAGTTCCCCACTGAAAGAAGCGCACAGTCCCATGGATCGGATGGCCTGGGGGCTTTCTGGCACCCTGCACTCCCTCCCGCCCGTTACGCTTCTCGGCTACCGAGCGCTGTCATACCAGAAACCCGGTTTTCCGAAAAACCATTAAGTGTTAGCATGTGTCGTCTATTGCGGAAAAACACACCTCATGCAGGAAGAGATGACGATGACGAGCGAATTCAACGCCCCTGTGGACCAGAAAGCCTACGACTTGGCATGCCGTCTGGGCAATGCCCACGCGTCGGTGAGAAAAATAGCCCATGAAATCAACAACGCTCTCACCGGCGTGGTAACTTTTTCCAAGATTCTCTCTCGCCTGGTGTGCCAGGACCCGTTTCCGGCCCACCGCATCGAAGACATTCGACAGGACACGGCCCACCTGGAAAGGGCCGCTGATCGAAGCGCCCAGTTGGCTAAAGCCTTCCTTCGATTTTCCCACCGAGGCCCCGTGCGGATCCGGATCCTGGACCCCTTGCAGACAGCAATCGAGGCGGCGCGAAACCTGGTGGAAACCAGAAGGGCCGAAAACATCCGCATCCTCATTCGGGAACACAATGAGCCTTGTCTCGTCTACGCCTGCCCAGATCGGATCCGCGATGCCCTCAACTACGTGATCGAAAACGCCCTGGACGCCATGCCCCACGGCGGAACCCTCACCATTGAACCCCTGCAAGCCCAAGAAGGCCGATGGATAGGCGTGGCGGTAACCGACACCGGTCCCGGCATTCCCCCCGAACACGCCGATGCCGTGTTTGAACCTTTCTTCAGCACCAAGCAGCCGGAAAATGGAAAAGGGCTGGGGCTGGGACTCTTTTTCGCCCGCACCATCATCGAGCAGCACGGAGGCCATCTTCGCATAGAGCGCTGCGAGGCCGGCGGCACTCGAATGGCTATCCTACTGCCAGAAGTGAAGGCCGGCCCTTCCGGAACTCGTTAAGACCACACCCGTACGAGGATCATGGAGGAAACATGGCCGCAAATGCGCGTATTCTCGTGGTGGATGACGACGAGCTGGTTCGCTTGTCCCTGAGCAACTGGCTCAAAGAGGAAAACTACGTCGTCGACACGGCGGCGGACGCATCCTCAGCCATCCAAGCCTTCCAGGACCAAAGCTGGGACATCGTGCTCTTGGACCTGCGCATCCCCGACGGTGACGGGATTGAGGTGCTGCGCCAGATCAAGAAGATCGCCCCCCAGACCGTCGTCATCATCATGACGGGATTTGCCTCCATCGAAAGTTCCGTATCGGCCATGAAGGAAGGGGCCTACGACTATGTGGTCAAGCCCCTCGACGTGGAACAGCTCACCCGGATGCTTCGCACCGTTGTTCAGCAACGCCGATCTCTATCGGGGGAACCGAAAATCCCGGAACGCTTCCCGGATCGGTTCACCCTGGAAAACCTAATAGGCAAGAGCGCCACCATGCAACGGATCTTCGAAATGATCCGCCGCGTGGCCGAAACAAACGCCACCGTGCTGATCACGGGCGAGACGGGAACAGGCAAGGAACTGGTGGCTCGGGCCATTCACGCCAGAAGTCTGCGGCGTCATAATCCGTTTGTGCCCGTCAGCTGTGCGGCCTTGCCCGAAAGCCTCCTTGAAAGCGAACTGTTCGGCTACGAAAAGGGAGCCTTCACCGGTGCGAACAAGATGAAAAAGGGCCGCTTCGAACTGGCCGACGGTGGAACCCTCTTTCTGGACGAGGTGGGCGAAATCAACCGTAGAACCCAGGTAAAACTCCTCCGAGTGCTCCAGGAAAGGGAGTTGACTCGACTGGGAGGTACGGAGCGCATTGACGTCGATGTGAGGGTCATTTCGGCCACCAATCGCAACCTTCCCAAAGCCGTGGAGATGGGCCTCTTTCGAAGCGACCTCTATTATCGGCTCAACGTGGTCACCCTCCATGTACCTCCCCTGCGGGAAAGAAAAGAGGATATCCCCTTGCTGGCCGCCCATTTCATGCGCAAATACAGCCTGGAATGTAACAAGATCTTCGACCGCATCAGCCCGCAGGCCATGGAGCGGCTGATCCGCTACGACTGGCCCGGCAACATCCGGGAATTGGAAAACGTCATCGAAAGAGCCGTGGTCATCCACAGCGGACCGGCCATCCAGCCGGGGCATTTGCCCTTTCAGATGGAGGCCGCAATCTCGGCGGAGGATTTGAGCCAGCACGAAGAGTCCGAACCCACCAGCCTCAAAGAAGTGGAAAAACGTCACATCCTGAAGATGCTGGACCGGTTCGACTGGAACGTGTCCAAGACCGCCCGGGCCCTGGAAATCGATCGGACCACGCTGCACAAAAAGATGAAACGATACGGCTTTCGAAAGACCAAGACCCTCTCATGAAAAGGCCATCGTCCCATCCCTGGATGGCCCTGATCCCCTTGGGCCATGTGGACCCGAAACACCTGGAGGCCGTGGCTCGAACCCTTGTGCACACCTTCCGCATGGAAACCCGGCAGATGAGCCCGTGGCCCCTGCCCCCGGAAGGGTTTGATTCCGCCCGAACCCAGTACAATTCCCGCCGCATCCTCACCCTGCTGGAAGATAAGGCTCCCTCGGGCCCCGTGAAGGTTCTGGCCGTTACGGCGATGAGACTTTTCAGCCCCATCTTTTCCCACGTCTTCGGAGAAGCCCAGCTGGGAGGACGTTGTGCCGTGATTTCCTGTCACCCATTGCTACCGCCGGAAGGCCTCCACCGGGAACGACGCCGCCTCGTGGTGGATCGCCTGACCAAGGAGGCCGTCCACGAAATGGGGCACTGTTTCGGGCTGCACCACTGCCTGGATCCCCTGTGCGCCATGCGGCTGTGCCTCACCCTGGAAGAAATCGATACAAGACGTCCCTCCTTCTGCCCCGCTTGCGCACAGCTGCTCCAAGAAAGCCTCGCAAAACACCTGTCCTCCCCCGATTGACGCCCTCCCCCGTCAGGGCGAGTCCTCATCGTCGGACGACGCCTCGAGAGTCTCCCGTCTTCCGGCGGCCCAATCGAAGCAATCGGGAAGTCCCCCCGAGCCGTCATCAAACAACATCTCGGAGCGGCACCGTTCGCAGTAGCGTTCCGTTGTCTCTTTTCCACATCGGGCGCATTGACCCATCCCTTCCTCCTCCTTATCCAGAAATACCCCGCCTATGCTACGAAACCACCTGCCGAATCACAAGCGTCTTTCCGTCCCCCCCGTTCCTCGGTACCGTCCGTCGGGCCGGGAACGATCTTCCCACTGCCCAGACCCGATCCTCCCAATTCCCGTCCGTCGTCGAAAGGAAGGATTTTTTCACACCCTGTGGCTTTTTACCACTTCTTGGGCACACGCCGATTCTCGGGGCTGTTGCGCCGCCACCCGGCCCCATCCGTTGCCTTTTACCACACACGGGCTCCTTCGCAGCATCTCACGAAGGGTCCACCACTAAACCGATAATGCCTTCTATTTCCATTGGATACGCATTCATTTCCTGTTCGGCACGTTCATTGCTCTGCCCAAGGGGCGACGCAACAAACCACAACGCCGAAGACACCCACAGGGAGGAAGCTACGATGGGGACGGCCAGACAGACAACAGCAGAAAAAAGACCGTGCATTTGGATGGATGCCGGCCTGGTGGCTCGAAAGTATTGCAACAACCACTACGATTGCCATTCGTGCGCCTTCGACAAGGCCATGGCTCGAAAAGCCCAGTCGTCCTCCAATACCAACAGGGATCCTGCGGGAGAGACTCGGACGGAAAGGATCCTGTGGCCTCAGCGGATGCAAGAGAAAACGTGGGGGCAGCGTCGATGCCGACACACCTTGAGCGGGCGCAGCACATGGAGGTTGTGCCCTTACAACTACGAGTGCTTTCGCTGTCCCTACGATCAGATGCTTGAAGATGCCTTAGAAGTGGCGGTGCCGGCGCCCACCGGGAGTGTGGAGGGGGTGGAAGGCTACGCCGTGGCCTTGGATCGTTTCTACCACGTGGGCCACACGTGGGTTCGCGTGGAAGATGGAGGCCGGGTGCGGGTCGGCCTGGACGATTTCGCCTACCGCGTTTTTGGAACGCCGGATTGTTTCAACCTGCCGTTGACCGGCGAAAGTCTCCGCGCTTCGCATGCGGGCTTCCAGTTTCGGCGGGGAAGCGACCAGGCGGACGTTTTGGCCCCGATCACTGGAACGGTCCGAGCGCTCAATACCCGAGCCGCCGAGAAGCCTTTTGCCGCGAGAAGGGATCCCTACGGCGATGGTTGGCTCATGGTGGTAGAGCCGGACAACGTGAGAAAAGACGCCAAGACACTCAAGGACGGCGACGGGGTTCTGGGTTGGATCCAACAAGAACATGAAATGCTTCTGCAGCTGTTGAATCCCGGCGCGCCAACCTACCCGGACGGCGGCGCCGTGAACGACGTGGTTGGCCACTGCACCGGTGTTTCCTGGAAAGATCTTCAAAGCGCCTTTTTACGGACCTGAACGCAGCCGCCCATTGAAGTGGGCTTATTTGAAGGAGGTTCACCATGTCAATTGTAAGCGCTCTTGTGATTGATGATGAAAAGGTCGTCTGTGATTCCGTATCAGCGATTTTGGCTGAGGGGAATTTCAAAGTGGACGTCTCCCTGAACAGCCGGGAAGGCCTGGAAAAGGCGCTCCGGGACAACTACGACGTGATCCTGACCGATATCATGATGCCGGAAATCGATGGCATGGACGTGCTGCGGGACATCAAATCCTCCAAGCCCCATGTACCGGTGCTGATGATCACCGGTTACGGTTCCGTTCAGTCCGCGGTGGAAGCCATGAGGCTCGGCGCGGCCGACTACATCGAAAAGCCGTTCGACCCCGAACAGCTCCTGGGCGCAGTACAAGCGGTCCTCGGGCGAAGGGACCTTCCCGCGGCACAAGCCACCCAAGCCGTTCGGCAAAGCACCCCGGGTATGGATGCACAGGAGGAGACGCTGGTTCATCGGGATGCGATCCTGCGCGTTCTGGAAAGGGCGGTCCAAGATCCGGACTTCAACGCCGCGCTGCTCTACGGGCAGTCCCGTGCTCTAGACGGCTACGAGTTGAATGCAGCGGAAAGATACGCTCTTGTCACGGGGGACCTGCACTGGCTTCAGGAGCAACTCGGCTTCTTGGACACCCATCATTACAACTGGCTCATGACTCGTCTCGGCGCAGAAATCTGGTAAGCGAGGACTACCCGATGAAAACTGAAAAGATGCACGGCACCGCCAAGACCGAGGGAACGGTCTTGGTTGTCGGGGGGGGTATCGCCGGGATTCAGGCGTCTCTCGACCTGGCCAACTCCGGCTATTTGGTTCATCTGGTGGAAAAGGAACCGGCCATCGGTGGAGCTATGGCCCAGCTGGACAAGACCTTCCCGACCAACGACTGCTCCATGTGAATTCTCTCACCCAAACTGGTCGAGGTCGGCCGGCACGTCAACATTGAGCTCCACACGTCATCCGAACTACTTCACCTGGAAGGCGAAGAAGGCGCCTTTACCGCCACCGTGCGCACACAGCCCCGTTATGTGGATGTGGAACGGTGCACCGGCTGCGGGGACTGCGCTCAGGTCTGTCCCGTATCCCTGCCGGATCGTTTCGAACAGGGCCTGGGCACCCACAAGGCCATCCACAAACACTACGCCCAAGCCATACCGGGCGCCTACGCCATTGAAAAACTGGATCGATCGCCGTGCACCAGCGCCTGTCCCGGCATGGTGAACGCCCACGCCTACGTGGCCCTGACCGCCATAGGCCGCTACAAGGAAGCCTTGGAGGTCATCTACCGCACCCTGCCCTTTCCCGGAGTCATTTCCCGGATATGCCCCCATCCCTGCGAAAGCGCATGTCGGCGAAAAGATGTGGATGAGCCCATCGCCATCTGCGACCTCAAACGTTTCATCGCCGACACGGTGGACCTTTCCGATCTGCACGTCACCACCGGTCCCAAGAGGAACCAGAAGGTGGCGGTGGTGGGAGGAGGGCCTGCGGGGCTCTCGGCGGCCTACTTTCTTGCCCGGCATGGATTTTCCGTCACCATTTTCGAAGCCGAAGAGGAAGTGGGCGGCATGCTGCGGTATGTCATTCCCGACTACGTCCTGCCCAAGGACGTCCTGGATAGGGAAGTCGGTTTCTTGAAAAGACTGGGCGTGGAGATGCGTTGCAGAACAGCTCTGGGCCGTGACGTCACCATCGACGGCCTTTTGGCCCAGGGGTATGCGGCCGTTTTCGTCGCCACGGGAGCGCCCAAGGGCATACCGCTGCAGATTCCCGGCGAAGACGCCAACGGGGTGATGCAGGGAGTCGACTTCCTCAGGAGGGTCCAGCAAGGCACTCTGGACGAGGTGCCGACCAAGGTCGCGGTGGTGGGAGGCGACGACACGGCCTTCTACGCCGCCCGGTCCGCTCGGCGGTTAGGAGCCGAGGAGGTGATCGTCATCTACTCGCGTGACCTGGATCAACTCCCGGCTCGACCGGAAAACTACCGGGAAGCCGTGGAAGAAGGCGTTCGTGTGCTGACAAGGGTTTCTCCCGTGGAGGTCGTGGAAGAATCGGGACAGGCACGGGGTCTGAGATGTGTGCGCACGACGCTCAAGGAAGCGGACACAAGCGGACGCCGACGTCCCGTTCCCGAGGCGGGAAGCGACATTTTCATCGAAGCCCCGCTCATTATCGCCGCCTTGGGCCGCACGCCGGATACGGCCGGTCTGTCTGAAGCGGAAAGCCTTCCCACTGAGCGTTTCGCCACCCTTCAGGTGGACCCCGTGACCTTTGAGACGCCGCGCCCGGGCGTATTCGCCGGCGGAGAGGTCTGCAGCGGCCCATGGGTGGCCATCGGCGCTGTGGCCGCCGGAAGGGAAGCCGCCGAATCGATCCGGCGCTACGTGGACGGCGAAGACCTTCGAGCCGATCGGGAAAGCCTGGAACCCCTTCGCCGGCATTTCATGCCCATCCCGGAAAACGAAACGCCGAGGCCTCGGGCGACGATGCCCCGACGGGATCCATCCGAACGGATCACCAATTTCCGGGAGGTGAACCTGGGCTTGTCCGAAATGCAGGCGAGAAGCGAAGCAAAAAAGTGTCTCAACTGCATGGGATGCTGCGAATGTTTGGCGTGCGTCGAGGCGTGTCGAGCTGAAGCCGTCCGTCACGATGAGCGGCCCCAAGAGGTCCGCCTGGAGGTGGGCAGCGTCATTCTGGCGCCGGGTTTCCGGTCTGTGGATCCGTCGCGCTACGACACCTACGCCTATGCGGATCACCCCAATGTGATCACGGCCCTGGAGTTCGAACGGATCCTTTCGGCCACAGGTCCGTTTCAGGGTCATCTGGTGCGTCCCTCCGACCATAAGGAACCGCGCCGCATTGCCTGGCTCCAGTGCGTCGGATCGCGCGACATGCACCATTGCGACAACGGCTATTGCTCGGCAGTTTGTTGTATGTACGCAGTGAAGGAAGCCGTGATTGCTCGGGAACACAGCCCGTATCCGTTGGAAACGACCATCTTCTTCATGGACATGCGGACCTACGGGAAGGACTTCGAACGCTACTACGAAAAGGCCAAGGCCAGCGGGGTTCGCTTCGTTCGGTCGCGCATCCATTCCGTGGAACCGGTGGCCGGATCGGACGACCTGCGCCTGCGGTATGTGGACGGCGACGGCCGGATGCGGGAAGAGGACTACGACCTGGTGGTGCTGTCAACCGGGCTGGAATCCTCCGAAGAAACGGTGCGACTGGCCGAACGTCTCGGGATTTCCCTTTCACCGGGCCGTTTTGCCCAAACGCGAATCTTTGCTCCGGTCAGCACATCGCGACCGGGTGTATATGTCTGCGGGGCACTGTCCGGTCCTAAGGACATCCCTCAATCGGTCATGGAGGCGAGCGCGGCCGCCTGTGCCGCCACCGAAGCCCTTTGCGACGCGCGCTACAGTCGTACCCGCACCGTGGAATTGCCCGCTCCGAGGGATGTCACCGGTGAAAAACCACGAATCGGGGTTTTCATCTGCAACTGCGGTATCAACATCGGTGGTGTGGTTCGCGTCCCCGAGGTGGTGGCCTATGCCAAGGAGCTTCCCGGTGTGGTCTATGCCCAGGAGAACCTCTTTTCCTGCTCGCAGGATACTCAGGAAAAGATGGCCGAGATCATCGGCCGGGAAAAACTCAATCGTGTTGTCATTGCCGCATGCAGCCCTCGAACCCATGAGCCGCTCTTTCAGGAGACCCTGAGCGCAGCCGGGTTGAACCCGTACCTGCTGGAGATGGCCAACATCCGCAACCTGGACGCCTGGGTGCATGGCGACGATCCGGACGGGGCAACGCGCAAGGCCAAGGACATGGTGCGCATGGCCGTGGCTAAGGCCCTGCTGCTGGAACCCTTGGAACAGACCTCCCTGCCGGTGAGCAAGAAAGCGCTGGTGGTGGGTGGCGGCGTGGCCGGTATGACGGCCGCCCTTTCCTTGGCTCGTCACGGGTACCCCGTGGTCCTCGTGGAGAAATCGAAGCAACTGGGCGGACAGGCCAACCGACTCCACAAGACGGCTGCCGGAGACGATGTGGCCGATGCCCTCAACGAGCTTGTCGGGCAGGTGACAAACCATCCGCTGGTCACGGTCCACCTGGAAACGGAGATCCAATCCGTGGAAGGCTTTGTGGGCAACTTCCACACGTGCCTGGCGTGCGGTGAGACACGCCACGAGGTCGACCATGGGGTCACGATCATCGCCACCGGAGCCAAGGAATGGAAGCCGGACATCTACGGCTACGGTGCCCACCGGGCGGTCATGACGCACCTGGAACTGGACGAGCATTTGAAGAGCAACGATCAGGTGGTCGCCACGGCCCGAACGATCGTTTTCATTCAGTGCGTGGGTTCCCGGGACAGCACCCGTGCCTATTGTTCCAAGGTGTGCTGTACCCACACCATGGTGAGCGCACTGGAGTGCCGGAAGCGGAATCCCGACGCGGACATCTACGTGCTCTATCGCGACATCCGCACCTACGGGGAACGTGAAGCGCTCTATCGGGAAGCTCGGGCGCAGGGGATTGTCTTCATACGCTACAGCCCCGGATCTCCCCCCCGGGTAACCCCCGGCCCAGAACGGGTCGCCGTTACCTTCCGCGAACCAATCCTGGAGCGAGACTTGGCGTTGGAAGCCGACGTGGTGTGCCTGGCGAGCGCCATCGTTTCCCACCACAATAACGCCCTGGCCCAGCTATTCAAGGTGCCCATGGACAGCGACGGCTGGTTCCTGGAGGCTCACCAGAAACTTCGTCCCGTGGACTTCGCCACGGAAGGGGTGTTCGTCTGTGGTCTGGCCCACTATCCCAAACCGCTGGAAGAAAGCATCGCTCAGGCCAAGGCCGCCGCATCCCGGGCCATGACCGTCCTGGCCTCCCGCGCCATCCGGGTCGGCGGAGTGGTTTCAGTGGTGGATGCATCGCGCTGTTCGGGATGCATGGGCTGTGTGAACGTGTGCCCCTTTGGTGCCATCGGGTTCGACGAAGAAATGCGTGCGGCCCGGATCAACCCCGCGCTGTGCAAAGGGTGCGGCGCGTGTGCGGCGGTCTGCCCATCTGAGGCGATTGCGCTCAAAGGATTCACAAACCAGCAACTCTACGCGGTCATTAAGACCGCCTTAGCCTGACGATACAGGAGGATGCACGTGGACACCAAGCCATTCGAACCCAAGATCGTCGCCTTCATGTGCAACTGGTGTACCTATGGAGCCGCGGACCTGGCAGGCGTCAGCCGGCTCCCATATCCTCAAAACATCCGCCCCATTCGGGTGATGTGCTCGGCCACCATCTCACCGCATCATATCCTTCGGGCTTTTCAGAGCGGAGCGGACGGCGTCTTCATTGGGGGCTGCCACATCGGAGATTGTCATTACATCAAGGGAAACTACATGACCATCAAGAGAGTGGCCTTCATGGAGGACCTGCTCAACTGGTTCGGTCTGGAGGGACGCCTGCACCTGGAATGGATTTCTTCGGCGGAAGCCCAAAAGTTCGTGGACGTCATAAGGCGCTTCACGGAAAAGATCCGCGCGTTAGGGCCCAATCCCATCCCGGCTTTATTGAAGACCCCCAAGGCGATCTGGAACGGAGCAGACGATGAAGGACATTGTGCGAACGTGGCTTGAATCGGGCCGCATCGATCTATTTTTGGGCTATCGTCTGGTGGATGGCCATCCCATCCCCCACTGTTTCTCCAAGGAACGGCTGGAAGAAGTGGAACAGTTGACGGAGAGCCTCGCCCGCTACCCCCTGGAAAAGATCGCTCATCAGATGCTGCAAAAAGATCCGGCCGTGCGCATCGGCCTCATGGCCCGCGACTGCACCCAGCGATCTGTCCGGGTGCTCGCTGCCTGGAATCAGATCGACATGGACCGAATCCGCGTTCTGACCATGTCGTGCTGTCCTTCGGACGCCAAAGACAAGGCGTTCTGCAGCTATCTCCAAGAACCCGAAACAGGGCCTGTTCGGAAAAGCAATGGCATGCCCTCGACAGGCGATCCGGACGACTGCCGCGTCTTGCCGGCCGAAGAGCGCCTTCGGCGCTGGCTCTATGAATTTCAAAAGTGCATCAAATGCTACGGATGCCGAGACATATGCCCCGTCTGCTTTTGCAAGGACTGCGGGCTGGAACACGAGGATTTGATGGACAAGGGGGTGGTTCCCCCGGAAGTGCCGCTCTTCCACCTGATTCGAGCCGTCCACATGGCCGGACGATGCGTGGATTGCGGACTGTGCGAAGAAGCCTGTCCCGTGGGGATTCCGCTGCGGCTGCTTTATCGCAAGGTGAATGGGATTGTGACCGATCGTTTCGGCTATCGAGTCGGTCAGACGAAGGACCAGTCCCCGTTCAACGTGCTGGGAGAATTTTCACCGCTGGAGCTCTCATCTTTGGACGATTAGGAGAAAAACCATGGATTGTCGGCTTGTACCCTCCGTATGCTCGTATTGCGGGACCGGCTGCGGGGTTCTCTTTTCCGTGATCGACGGGACCCTTGTGGGGACCTATCCCATCAAGACACACCCGGTCAATGAAGGAAGCCTGTGCATCAAGGGCTGGAACCTCCATGAACACATCACCAGCCCCAAGCGGCTCCGAAACCCCATGATTCGGCGAAACGGGCAGCTTCAGCCCGTCTCCTGGGATGAGGCGATTCAGGAGGCCGCCTCGCGGCTTCGGACCGTCGTGGAAGAGCACGGCCCGGACAGCGTAGGCGTGCTCACATCAGCTAAAATCACCAATGAAGAAAACTATCTGGCCCAGAAGCTGGCCCGCACCGTGATCGGCACCAACAACGTGGATCACTGCGCTCGCCTCTGACACTCGCCCACGGTGGCAGGTCTTGTCGCCTCATTCGGCAGTGGAGCCATGACCAACTCCCTGGCGGACATGGATCGGTCCGAATGCCTTTTCGTCATCGGATCCAACACCACGGAAACCCATCCCATGATCGCCAAGCGGATCTTGAGGGCGGTGGAACGCGGAGCCGCCTTGATTGTGGCGGATCCGCGCCACATTCAGCTGGCGCGTTTCGCCACGGTCGCCGTCCGCCACAGGCCCGGAACGGACGTGGCGCTCTTGTGCGGCCTAATGCACCTGATCGTGCGAAATAACTGGCACGACCAAGACTACATCCGCCAGCGGACGGAAGGCTTTTCGAGCTTTGAAAGGGTCTTGCAAAACTACCCGCCGGAACGGGTGGCCCAAATCACGGGAGTGGCCGTGGAGGATCTGGTCCGCATGGCCGAAATCTATGCGACGCGCTCTCCGGCGGCCATCTATTACGCCATGGGCATCACCCAACACACCACCGGCGTGGACAATGTCAAGGCGTGCGCCAACTTGGCCATGCTCTGTGGCAACGTGGGAATCCCAGGCGGCGGCGTCAATCCCCTGCGGGGGCAAAACAACGTGCAAGGAGCCTGCGACATGGGTGGGTTGCCCAACGTGCTGCCAGGCTACCAGCCCGTGGGCGATGAACAGGTGCGAAGCCGCTTCGAAGAGGTCTGGGGAACGAGACCACCGGGGCAGATGGGAAAGACCATCCCGGAAATGATCCAAGGCATGCAGGAAGGCCGGATCCGCGCCTTGTACGTGATCGGGGAAAACCCCCGCGGAAGCGAGCCGCATCTGCGCCATCTGGACAGCGCTCTGGAAAAGCTGGACCTTCTGATCGTCCAGGACATCTTCGCGACCCCCACGGCCCAAAAAGCGGACGTGGTCTTCGCCGCCTCCGCCGTGGCCGAAAAGGACGGCACTTTCACCAATACGGAACGACGGTGCCTTCGAGTGCGAAAGGCGGTGGATCCTCCCGGAGAAGCCCTGGAAGACTGGCGCATCCTGTGCCGGCTTGCCGACGCGCTGGGAGCGCCCCAAAACTTTGAGAAACCCGAAGATATCTTTGAAGAGATCCGCCGAGTGACGCCTTCCTATGCCGGCATGACCTATGCCCGCCTGGGCATCGACGGACTCCAGTGGCCGTGTCGTACAGAAGACGATCCCGGAACTCCCATTCTCCACGTGGGATCCTTCGCCAGGGGCCGTGGCATTTTTCATCCAGTGGCGCATAAGGAACCGGCGGAATGTCCCGACGACGCCTATCCTTTCATCCTGAGCACGGGCCGCATGTTCGCTCACTACCACACGGGCACCATGACCCGCGCCTCCACCCACCTGGACCGGGAACAGCACACCGCCTATGTGGAAATCCACCCGAAAGACGCTCAAACCCTGTCCATTGAAGATGGTGATCAGGTCCGCGTCTCCACCCGACGGGGTGCCGTGGCATTGGAAGCCCGTGTCACCAATCGTGTTCGTCCGGGCATGCTTTTCATGCCTTTCCACTTCCAGGAAGCTGCCGCCAACATCCTGACCAACCCGGCGGCGGATCCGGTGGCCAAGATTCCGGAATACAAGGCGTGTGCCGCCGCCATTGAAAAGATCATGGGGGGAGAAACGGCACAGGAGCGGTCGGTGTAGGATCCCTCCCGGCCTTTCACGCGGGCCCTTGTTGGATAGATCCGCGTCTCACTTGACACTGACAGGGAGGCGAAAAGGCCCCCATCGGTCAGCGGGGCAACCGGGGTGAGAACTTTGGACCCCGGAGGCCCCGCCTCCTTTCTGGTTTGGTTTCCGTGTTGTGATCCCCTACCATGCCCCGCCGGGGAACGCCCTCCAGTGCGAGAGGCAAAGTGCATCCTCAGGGAATGCCTAGCAGACCGCAACGTGTGCGAATGGAAGGCCACAAGGGCGGGACACCCGCGATGTGACTCACCGAGCCGTCCACGGCGACCAACCCCTGGCCGTTCTATCTTTGCAGGCGAACCCCTGGGGGGCATCAGTGCCTCGAATCCGGCTCATGGGGCTCCAGGGAGCGAACAAACCGATAAACCGAGGAAAGGCTCCCCCGGTATCCCCGTTCCCTTAGCCGCTGATAAATGGCGGCAACCTCCAGCTTTTGCCCGCGTAGGCGTTCCACCACTTGTCGAAAAGGCTCGACGGAGGAACAACTCTGAGGAGCTTGGAGTTTGCGAACGTTTCCTCAAGCAACTCGCTCAGCTCTCCCACCGAGGGCAACTCCTTTCCCAAAAGTCCTTGTTTTTCCGCCCACCTCCGATAGTGGGCCACCGTCTTTCGGTTCATCTTCAGTTGCCGTGCAATCGCACGGTCGCTTTCTCGTTTCTGAATTCGGTGCAACAGTTCCCGGATATCCACGTTCGTTTTCCTCCGCTTGCCCATAGGCTGCTCCTCTCACATGTAGGTGAGAGGAAACTATGCACTATTTGGAGGAACCGCACCAGCACCTCTCTGGACCACTTCGGCCGACAACGACCGGACCACCTTGGCCGAAAATCCGTGGACCAGTTTGGCTGACATCCACTGGACCATTATCGGCCGAAAGATGACAAACCTTGCGGGCATGCCGCAACATCTTGCGCAAAAAGTCAATAAATCCGCTCTGAGAATGTTGAGAACCAGGGCGAAGCTCCAGGCCCACACACCATCCCTCCTGGCCAAGGTAGGCCCCGATCGGTGCATATCCGTCGTAGTCCTGGTACGTCCGCGAAACTCCTTCTTTCTTTGTGTCGGAATTGCCCAGGCAGAAAACATCCAGGTCCAAAGGTACGTGCCCCGTGGAAAGAGCTGTCACGGGAACCTGGGTCTTCTCAAGCAGTTCTGCGCTACTTGCGCCGGCAAGACGTTCGAAAACGTTCGCGTGCTTGTCCAAACGTTGCCGCATGGTTTCTTGCGAAGGAACCTTCTGAATGTCCAGAGCCTCTTTGAACCAGTCATCGCCGGAAACGCCCGCAGCGGCTTCAAAGTCACTCTTACCCAGACACAGAAGCCCCAAGTAGGTCTTGACCACATCTGCGTGCGAGATCATTGGACGCCCTGGAACTTGCTTTTCCAACTGCTCGCACAGGCTCGTGTACCCGTTGATCAGATTCCCCACAAGGGCCAAGCCAGCCTGCCCGCTGTAGAAAGCCATCGAAGATTGTACGATCTCAATTTTCTTCATGAGTGCACCTGCCGGGTGAAAATGTGACAGGAGGTCTTATAGCATAAATGAGATGTAAATTCAATGGGATATCCGCCACAAGATAGTCTTATGCATAGGTGCAAGTTCACGGATTAAGGATAGAAGCCTTCTTGAAACTGTTTACCGTGAAAATACAACCGCGGGAATAAGAAAAAGCACAACCCTTATTTTCATTCACGAGGGTGGCTGCGGGGCGTTTGCTCCAGCCATGCTGGTTTACTCTAGACGCGCTGTTTCTTGTGGCCTCATTAATAGGCAGACCACACCATCTGGTCTACTTGCGCACAAAAGGGCCTTGGGGAAAGGCACCCCCGGACTCGAAAGGTGGAAGCTGGAGGTGCCTTAGCTGTTCCTCTTATAAGCCCGGGGGTAGTGGCAGTTTAGATTGCTGTGAAAGTAATTGCTTCTTGTTCACATACTTCTATACAACTCTCACATCCCAGGCAGTCTTCCTCGTTTACAGGTACGGATTTTTCATCCTGAATCTCATATACTTCAACAGGACATACCTCCACACATTCTTCACAACCTATGCATTTTTCGATATCCACCTCAACTTTCTACATTGTCTTTTCCCTCCTTTTTCTGTGGAAACGCTTTTATTTTAGATCCAAGTTTCTAGTTAATATGCTTCATCTCAATAGCATCCAGCTGGCAAGCTTCAACACAGTCCCAACATCCCTGGCACATATCCTGGAATACAATAGGTTGTTCAAAAGGCCCGTCTATTTGCTTGATAACCTTGTGGATACACGCCTTCACTGCTGCGCAAATACCTTCATCGGGGCTACACTTGGCTGGATTACATATATTATAATCCACTAAAGCAAATGATTTTTTTGACTGCATGGACGCTTGACCCTTCTATTTCTAGCTATTAATAGAAGCACGGCTTTGACAGCTTGCGATTCAGATGCATAAACCAGCATGGCTGGACCAAATGCTCCGTAGCCACCCTCGGGGATGAAAATGCAGGTTGAATATTTATGGGCATTTGGGGTTGTATTTTCACGGTAAATACGTCGGTTTTCTGAAAACGAGCTGAGTTTTGCTGAGTGTCTTTGCTTGTTCAAAAAAACCACCATTGAATAAAAATCTTTCGTCCATATTATCAACACCCTGGCAATCACACTCTTGTCTACTCATGGCCGGAGCTACTGCTCGCTATAATGGAAAATTATTCGAACTGGTATCGTTCTCTATTGCTTTTAATATGATATCACCTTTGGCAACACCAATATCATCAGCAATAACCCTACACTTGCTCTTCAATAAGAAAAATATAGGACGTCTCTCATTGGAAAGTGCTTCATAGTTTCCCTGACCTTTGCTTATTATAAAGTTAGATTTATGATAAATTTCTCTAAATTCCTCACTGCATATTTTAAGAATGGTTCCAGGTGCGTCCGTACCGGAAGATACTATTGATGCAACCTGATCAATACCTGCCTCTACAGCGTCCTCATATGTGGCATCATTTATAATTGATACTCCCCTCACCACGAATATTACCTGTTTTTTCATTTCTTCTATCAGGATTCTATCAAAGACACATTCCCCGGCATTATCCCCGATATATAAGACCTCATGAGCCTTATTCAACCTGCATTTGAATCTGTCATAATCACATATGGCAAAATCCCTGTTAAGAGCTTCCTTTGTCTCTTCTTCTACATCAAAGTCCCAATTTGCGCCAAAGTCTATTACGTTTCCGGCAATGGCAATTCTGATTGCTGCCAGAAGTCTGTCCTCAGATTTTTCAACCTGTTCTTTCAAAAAAGGATACAACGACAGGGCATTTTGGGTACTTTGTCTTTTAATCTCTTTATAAGGATCTAAGTTCCCCGTGATTTCAGCAACTTTATGATAGATTAACCTTCCACTTTCTGGTGGAGTGCTTTCAAGGGGGATCTCCTTAAGCATCATCCCCACTTCATCCAAGACCTTTTTTATTTTCTTTTCATCATCAGTCGCTATTCTCCCTGCCCGGAGGGCTTGCTCTAAGAAACAGGGAAAACAATCAAGGTATGTTTTCATTATCCAGAATCCAATTAAACAGATCAGATTATTTCGGTCATGGGCTTAACTTTCTTAAAAGCCCGATTTCTGATGATCTCATAAATAGTCTCTAAAAGCCTAACTTCAGCACAGACGGGATTCAGAACTAGTTGACTTCCCTGGATTCCCGCCTGGCGGAGATCGGTTATCACTTTCACGGGGATGGCGAAAACGGGAGAAAAAACACCAAAAACCTTTCTACTCCCGAGTCATGGTCGTTCCGCACTTCGGACACTTCTGTTCATAACAGGGATTCCCCCATTGATGGGGCACCTTTTCACCACAATTGGGACATACACAAAAACCACCCGGACCTGCTGCGAAACCTCCTTTTCGGCCTTGACCTCCACCTTGACTTCTTGGTCCTGTTCCATCTCTTCTTGGCATTCTCTTTACCTCCTTCATAATTCCCTATCAAAGCGCAAATCTTACTACTTCCACTCATACTCATACGCCTGTTATCAATGTTCTTTCACTATGCAATACACATTGACATTTCCAGTATCTCTTTACCGTAAAAATACACTCTTGAGAATCATAAAAGGTACAATCCGTACTTTCATGGACGAGGGTGGCTATTGAGCATTTGTTCCAGCCATGCTGGTTCACCGTGAAAATACACCCCCTTTTCGGAAAAGGCATAATCCATATTTTCATCGTTGTGGATGGCTGCGCATAATCTGGTCCAGCCATGCTGGTTTATATTGGTTCTCGCTTCTTTTTATCTTGAGATGCTATATTCGTAACAAAAGCAGTAAAGGGCGCTCCCGCGAGGATTAAGACATTTAATATGATAGTAAAAACCCATCCAAAATAATATATCATCACAGGCAACAAGAAAGGTTTCACGGTACGGCACGAAAGGAAGTTCGCGAGATAGAAATCCGATGCCCCTCTTTCACCAAGGCTCTTAAGTAGCGGGTACCAGGCATAGATAGGCCCCATAGAGAGAATTCCTGCTATAGAAGATAGGAAAAGCCCCTTGATTCCGGCATTCTTGCCCAAATATCGAGCCATTTGCACTGGGCCTACAAAAAAATTAATAGTAAACATAATTGCAAATGCTATTACCAGGGGTAAAATAATTTGAAGGAAAATGTTAATACTCGCCTTGAAGGCCACAAATGTACGATGAGGGAAAACAAAAAACAAGACACCGTAAGCGACAAACACAACAAGCAGAAAGCCCCACAAACGAAGCTTCCTTTCCCATCCTGTTGCCTTTTTCCCTCCACGGGAATCTGATCGTTTTCTCATGACAAAATCCTGACAAGATAAACGGTTAGAAAGGCGATGATTATTGAAGCCAGGAACGCAGTCCCATTTCTCACCAGGGCAAACCTGGGGCCAAGAGATCCTATTTCCGCAGGGAGTTGCACCAGACCAACTGTTACCCAGGTAACAATCAGGGCAGAAACCGCATATGGGCTTACACCCATTTTGAGGAGTGTATCTCCAATAACATAACTATTTATGGGATTTCCGGCAAATACGCTCCCTCCAAAAGCCCCCAGTACGGTATCGTGAAGAGGCTTGCCAGAGAAAATGGAAAAAAGAAGCCTTTTGTGAACAAATGCATGGAAGAGTCCGATCAGAAAAACGACTCCTGCCAGCATGGGAAAAATTGACGAAAACTGTTTTGCAGTCTTTTTTAATACCTGAACGAAATTTTGTTCATCTTTTCCCGTTCTTATACCCGCTTTTTCTCCAGAAAAAGATTTACTAAATTTCCCTTTCTTATAGGAATCCACTGCATCGCATACTTGTCCGGTGACTCCAGTAACGACCTCTATGCCATGTTCCATGAGAGGGCTGGAAACCCTTGGTGAAATGTACCCACCAAGTACAGCCATCGCACCCTTCTGGAGAGCTATTGAAATCACTTTAATGGCTGCGGCTGCTCCGCCACCGCTGGATAATAAAGGAACCACCTCAAGTTTCATGGTATCCAAGTCAACCACAAGCACATAAGATGAAAGTGCCAATTTGTCACCGACCTGTGCGTCCAAACTTCGGCCATCGGATACTATTGCTATTTTCATTCGGAATGCTCCAATGGAAAAATATACATAAACATTTTTCTTCCTCTAAGACTCCAACAGAATTTTCTACCAGTGAGAATGCACCGGGTCAAGTCCAAAATTTGCTGTAAAATCTCTGATCAAGCAGAGCCTGTAGCGACTACTTGCGCTTTGTCTTCCGATCCTCGGCGAAGATTGAATTGCGTCTTTTAAGGGTGCAAATTGGGCCTTTCTGCAAGAGTATGTTCTCAAGAACGAAGATCCTGCGATGCCTGTGAATCCGGCAAAGACGCCGGTGTGAATCTCCGCGGGATCAAGATCTTCGTTGAAAAAGAAGCCACGCCATGCTCTCGGTGTTCGTGCCACTGAGTTTGCCTTCCGAAGCCGAGACAGCCGTAAGCGGCATACCGAACAGTGACCATTGCTGCGCTTGCCCCATCGGGCATGGGCAGAAGAAACACAGGGAACCCGTAGGCAGAGCGGAGTTTTCCCTGCCGTTATCGCCATGAGCAAGGATCCGCCCGGTGGGACCCGAGCACCTTCTACCGGGGACCACCCGGACCTTGCCGTAACCTTCTCCATGCCCCCCCATGGTCACCACTTCGGCCGATACCTGGCGCCCCCCCCGCAACCCAGGCCTCATCCGACAACACTGGAAAAGCTCGCCGTGAGGACTTGTACGTCTCCTTGACAAAGGAGGGGAGCCCCTATAAAAGCGGCCCAAACTTGATGCGGACAACCTTATCGAGAGAGGACGACGATACCATGAAGAAATGGGTTTTTCTCTTTCCCGGACAGGGTTCCCAGTACGTGGGCATGGGCAAGGATTTCTACGACCAGTATGCCGAAGTGCGGGAACTCTTTGAAAAGGCAAGCGATCTTCTTCACATGGACATGAAGAAGCTCTGCTTTGAAGGTCCCGAAGAGGTGCTCGTCCAGACACAGAATGTGCAGCCCGCCATCACCCTGGTCAACATCGCCTGCCTGACGGTGCTGGGTCTCCACGAGATCCATCCATCCGCCGCCGCGGGCCACAGTCTGGGTGAATACAGCGCCCTCTTCGCCGCAGGCGTGCTCAACCTGGAAGACACGCTCACCCTGGTCCTTCACCGGGGCCGGTACATGCACGAGGCCTCCCTGGAACAACCCGGCGCCATGGCGGCCGTCATGGACCTGGACGCGGAAAAAGTGGAAGACGTGTGCCGCCTGTGCGATGTGGAGGTGGCCAATATCAACTGCGCCGATCAGATCATCATCACGGGCCCGGTGGAGGCGGTGGATCGGGCGGTCAAAGCCAGCAGTGAAGCGGGCGCCAAGAGGTGCATCAAACTGAATGTGAGCGGCCCCTGGCACAGCCGGTGCATGGAATCGGCCCGGAATCGCTTCGAGCCGCACGTACGAAGGGCTCGCTTCTCGGAACCCCGCCTACCCGTGGTGAACAATGTGGACGCCCGGCCTCTGGCAAGCGCGGCCGAGGCCCCCGACAAGCTGGTGAACCAGATCTGTGGTTCCGTTTTGTGGAAGCAGTCCATGGAATGGTTCCTGGCCAATGGGTACGACCATTTCGTGGAAGTGGGGCCCAAGAAGGTGCTGCGCGGGCTGATGCGCCGGATCGACCGGAAGGCCGTGGTCCACAACGTGGAAGATACCGCCTCCTTGACCACCTTTCTTCAGGCCACCCAAACCACCTGAAAAGAGAGCCGATGCGCGACCCGGGGGCGAAGAAGACTTCGCACCAGGAACCAGCGGGCCCCGACACGCCCCGCAAGACACATCCTTTCGAACCAAAAGGCCGGTCCGCTCCCCTTCCTCGTCACTCAGGGCAGATCGCCTCCAGGGCTTCCAAAACCACGGCATCCGAAACGGAGCGGAATCGCTCCACCTGGCCGATCCGCCTTGGGATCACCCAGACCAGGCCCCCGGCCCCCTTTTTCTTGTCGTGGCGCATGGCCGTGAGGACCTGGTGGACATCGGCCGCCAAAGGGGTGGTCCGGGGCAGCCCGAAGGCCTTCAGAAGATCCTCGGCTGTCTTTTCCAGCGCCGGATCCGTTGCTCCGAGAAGCACGCCGATCCGCAGGGCCACCCGAATTCCCAGGCCCACCGCATGTCCGTGGGCCAGGCTGTAGCCACTGAGCGCTTCCAGGGCATGGCCCGTGGTGTGGCCCAGGTTCAGAAACTGGCGCAACCCATGGTCCTTTTCGTCCGCGGCCACGTATCGGTGCTTGATCCGCAGGCTTTCCTTAATGATGTCTTCGGTCTCTCGGGCGGGGAGCGGGTAGTCCACAGTCGGACCGGGACCCATGGCCGACAGGATCTCCATCAGCCGTCCCCCCTCGAGAAAGCCATATTTGATGACCTCCGCCAGGCCGTTCTGCCACTGACACTCCGGCAGCGTCGCCAAGAAATCGGGATCCACCAGCACTTCCGTGGGATGATGGAAGGTTCCCACCAGGTTCTTCCCCTCGTCCAGATCCACCCCGGTCTTGCCGCCCAGGCAGCTGTCCACTTGGGCCAGCAAAGTGGTGGGTACCTGGACCACGGGAACACCCCGCATGAAGACGGACGCCAAAAACCCGATCACATCCCCGGTCACCCCACCGCCCACGGCCACGAAGACGCTCCTTCGATCGGCTCCTACGGCCAGTGCCTTTCGCGCCAGTTTTTCCACCTGAGCCAGGCGCTTGTTGGCCTCCGTGGCGTCCCACTCGATCCATGGGATCTCCGCCTTCTTGGGCTGGATGTGTTCCCGCCACCGATCCGCCACGCGCCGATCCACGAAGATCACCGGACGGCGCTTAGGAAACCGTTCCCGAAGCCTGCCGCTCAGGGACCGGCCCAAGCCCCTCCCCACGCTCACTCCCGGAAGGATTTCCGGTGCTGGGCTTCCTTCTTTCTTCGCCGTTGGAGACGGCGCCTTGCCGCTTCGTTCCGGGCTGTTGTTGTTCTGATGCCAGGTGAGAAGCCGATTGGTCTCTTGCAAGGCCTGGGCGCAGAAACCGCCCAGGTAATCACTGGTTCGGCGGAAATCTTCAATGAATTCATGCCAGTTGCCTTGCCGAACCAGAGCAAGGCTCCGCTCGAAGGCGCTTTGAAAGGCCTCCAGAGCCTCCTTTCGGAAGGGATTCTTCATGCTTATGGCGGCGTAAAGCTGGGGATCCTGAGCAAAAAGCCGCCCAATCAGATCCAACTCCAGCCGATAGATGGGACTGGTGTAGCGCAGGCTCTCCTGCACGGGAACATCCAGGGTGCGCAGGCAGTGACCCAAGACCACGGTGGCCATGTGGGGAATGAGCTGGATGACGGTCATCATGCGGTCGTGCTCTTCCGGTGTGCACTCATGGATCTTGAGACCCGCTCCTTCAAAAAGGCTCCAGAGCCAATCCCACACGGCGTCCGGCACCCGTCCCCGGCAGGCGATCATGGTCTGGCCGTGGAAATCGGACACATAGGGGCCGTACATGGGATGCAGCCCCACGAACCACGCCGCCGATCGATCCAGGGCCCTCATGGGCTCCACTTTGAGAGAGCAGATATCCAGCACGAGCTGCCTGGGACGGAAGCAGGGACAAAGCTCCTCAAGAATCTCCACGGCCCGGTGCAGCGGCACACTGACCAGGACCACATCGCTCCGGTCGATGAGGTCCTGGTTGCTCAAGGAAGTGTTCTGGTCCGAGATGAGCACGGGCATGCCGCGGGAAGCAAAAAAACGGTAAAAGACCCTTCCCATGGCGCCCAGGCCGCCGATGATGCCGACCGTGGGCGGGTCCAGCCAACCGCTAAAGTCGGAGCAGGTATCCTGCATGTTCCCTCCGTCGCTCTTCAATCCGTTTTCTGTTGCCTTTACCATCCGTCAACCCACCTTCAGGCCTCTTCGCCCACGGCCTTGGACCGGTTTCGGGTGGAGTCGCCGTCGGTTCGCAAAATGGAGCGCCCCACCGCCCTGGCCACGGGCTCCAGCTTTTGCAGCAGATCCGCCATGGCTTGTGGCGTCAGGGACTGGGCCCCATCGCTCAGGGCCTCCTGGGGCCGCACGTGCACTTCCAACATGAGCCCATCGGCGCCGGCCGCCACCGCCGCACAGGACATGGCGGGGATCAGATCGGTCCGCCCCAGGGCGTGACTGGGATCCACGATCACGGGAAGGTGGGTGAGCTTTTTGAGCAGGGGCACGGCACTCAGGTCCAGGGTGTTGCGGGTCTCCGACTCAAAGGTCCGAATGCCGCGTTCGCACAGGATCACCTTCTCGTTGCCGTGGCTGACAATGTATTCGGCGGACATGAGAAATTCCTTGATGGTCGCCGACATGCCCCGCTTGAGGATGACGGGTTTGTCCACCTGCCCCACTTCCGTAAGAAGCCGGAAATTTTGCATGTTCCGGGTACCGATCTGCAACACATCCGCATACTTGTGGACCAGAAGCAGATCCCGTGGGTCCATGACTTCCGTCACGATGGGCATGCCGGTGCGCTCCCGCACATCACTCATGTACTTGAGGGCCAGTTCGCCCAGGCCCTGGAAGCTGTAGGGCGAGGTCCGGGGCTTGAAGGCCCCGCCGCGCAGCATGGGCACTCCCAGGCCATGGAGCGCATCGGCGATCTCATCCAGCACCTCGCGGCCTTCCACGGCACAGGGGCCGGCGATGATGGGGATTGCCTTTCCACCCAATTCCACGTGATCGCCGATGCGAACAACCGTGTCCTCCTCCTTGAATTCCCGACTCACCAGCTTGTAGGGCTGCAGAATGGGATGGGCGGCTTCCACCCCGGAAAAGCTCGTAAACGGCACCTCCTGGATGAGCGCCCGGTCTCCGATCACCCCGATGATGGTGCGCCGCTCTCCCTTGGACACATGGGTGCGCAGCCCCATCTTTTCGATGCGCGCCAAAAGGTCCCGAAGCTCTTCCTGCGTGTGATCCGGTTTCATGACGACAATCATCCCCACTCCTCCTTCGCAAACGGGAACCCGGGTTGTGTTCCGTTCGGGCAAGATCCCGCTGCCCTGCCCGTGCCTCAATAAAAAAGGCCGTGAGCTCCCGCCCACGGCCTTCGGGTCCCCGAAAAGAAAAGGCCGTGGGCTCTCGGGGTTGGCCCACGGCCTTGGTGCTGGCAAAACGACCGGCTCAGCACGGTGGCGGAGCAACCCCGGGAGGGGCGTAATACCCACCGTAATAAAAGTAAAAGCCGGTAAAAAATCGACGCATGCCGTTTTCCTCGCTTGATTTTGATCCGTTACCCGTTTTATAGGAGACGGGCATCACACAGGTCAAGATAAATTTCGAAAAAATATCCCTCCGTTCCCCTTCACCGCTGAGGAAGTTTTCCTTGACAACACCGGGGGGATCTCCTATAGGACTGTGCTTCGAGTTTGAGACCTGACGGACCGGAATGGAGATATTCTATTATGAAGACGATCAGTGCCAAGTTTGATGCCGATGGGAGAAAATGGATCGTAGTGGATGCTGAGGGCCAGGTGCTGGGCCGCTTGGCCAGTAAGATCGCCATGCGCCTCCGCGGCAAGCACCTGCCCACTTTCACGCCCCACGTGGACACGGGTGACTTCGTCGTGGTCATCAATGCCGACAAGGTTCGGCTGACCGGGCGCAAGTGGGATCAGAAGGTCTACTACCGCCATTCGGGCTACGTGGGCGGTCTGAAGGCCACCACGGCCAAAAAACTCAATCAGGACCATCCGGAACGCCTCATTGAATACGCCGTCAAGGGCATGCTTCCCAAGAACCGCCTCGGGCGCAAACTGCTGAAGAAGCTCAAGGTTTACAAAGGCACCGAACATCCCCACGAGGCTCAGCAGCCCGAAAAGGTGGTTCTTTAGAAGACGCGAGTTCGAAGGAGTGAGAACATGGCGGAACAACGTTTCTATGCAACCGGTAAGCGCAAGTCGGCCGTGGCTCGGGTCTGGATTCAGCCCGGCGCGGGGCGCGTCATCGTCAACAAGAAGCCCCTTGACGAATACATGGATCGGGAAACCAGCAAGATGGTGGTTCACCAGCCCCTCATGCTGACCGGCACGCACGGCAAGGTGGACATCTTCGTAAACGTCCACGGGGGAGGGATCTCCGGCCAGGCGGGTGCCATCAAGCACGGCATTTCCAAGGCCTTGATCGAGCTGAATCCCGAATTTCGGGAGGTCTTGAAGCGCGCCGGGTTCATCACGCGCGATTCCCGTGTCAAGGAGCGCAAGAAGTACGGCCAGCGCGGCGCCCGCGCCCGATTCCAATACTCCAAGCGCTAGGCTGGTTGTCCGACCCTTCTGTTTTAATTCTCTGTTTGGACTGAAAGACCTGAGCAGGGGCCCGCGCCGACGGCGCCGGCCCCTGCTCTTTACTGTAAAGATGGGCGTGGGACGTGCGTGCTAGGAAGGTCACTCGTCTTTCCCCATCACCCATCACCCATGACGGACTGCAACCTTTCCGGTCGCGCACGGGCCGGATGCTTGTCTGAGGGATCGATCCCAACCTATCACCCTACAGCCAAAGGGGGACAACCATGGTGCGAGTGGCCATTGCGGGCGCCTCGGGTTACACAGGCTTCGAGCTCCTTCGCATCCTCAGCCGCCATCCCCAGGTGACGGTCACCACGGTCACATCCAGGGCCCACACCGGCCAGGCGGTGGCGGATGTCTATCCGGCGCTGCGCGGTCATTGTCCTTTGATCTTTCAGAACACCACGGCGGAAGTCCTGACCGCCGAAGCCGATCTGGTCTTCACCGCGCTGCCCCATCAGGCGGCCATGGGCATCGTCCCCGATCTGCTTTCCCGGGGCGTCAAGGTGGTGGATCTCAGCGCGGACTTCCGCTTTCGGGACCCTCGCGTTTATGAGGCCTGGTACCAGGAGCACACCGCTCCGGATCTGCTTTCCGAAACGGTCTACGGTCTGCCCGAGCTCTACCGGGATGCCATCGCCCGTGCGCGCCTGGTGGGCAATCCGGGCTGCTATCCCACGAGCATCCTTCTCGCCGCCGCGCCTCTTGTGAAGCGGCGCCTGGTGGATCCGCGCACCATCATTGCCGACTCCAAGTCAGGCGTCAGCGGGGCCGGCCGCGGCCTGTCCCTTGCCACCCATTTTTGTGAAGTGCATGACGGCTTCAAGGCCTACAAGGTGGCGGAACACCGCCACACCCCGGAAATCGAGCAGGAATTGAGCGCTCTGGCCGGAGAACAGCTTCACATCAGCTTCACCCCGCATCTGGTTCCCATGACCCGTGGGATCCTGAGCACCGTCTATGCCCAGCTGCGGCCCGGGGTCACCGGGGAAGAGGTGGACGCCGCCTACCGGGACCTGTACGGGACCGAACGATTCCTACGGCTGTGCCCCCCGGGCCGTTTTCCGTCCACCCTGCAGGTCCGGGGCACCAACTACTGCGACCTGGCCTGGAAAGTGGATCCGCGCACGGACCGGATCGTGGTCGTTTCCGTCATCGACAACCTGACCCGCGGCGCTTCGGGGCAGGCCGTGTGCAACATGAACCTCATGATGGGACTCGACGAAGCGTGCGGCCTGGAGGCCGCTCCCTGGATGCCTTAGCCAGGGAATCGCCCGGGAGCCGGTTTGAGGAGCGACACTGCTTTGGACCCCCACACCAAGCGCAATTTCAAGCTCATTCTGGAATACGACGGATCCAACTACCACGGCTGGCAGCGCCAGAAAGGCGCACTGACCGTCCAGGAAGTGCTGGAATCGCGTCTGGAAATCATGTTGAACCGGCCGGTCTCGGTGCGCGCTTCCGGAAGAACGGATGCGGGGGTGCACGCGCTGGGTCAAGTGGTCAACTTCTACGCCAGAACCCGGCTGGAACCGGAGGACTTCCTGAACGGTCTGAACAGTTTGTTGCCTTCGGACATCGTGGTGCTGGATGCCCAGGAGATGCCGGACTCCTTTCATGCCTGCTACTCGGCCACGAGCAAGGTCTACGAGTACCGGATTCTCAATCGTCCGATCCCGTCGGCCCTGGAACGCAACTACTCCTGGCACATCCCCCGAAGGCTGGATGTGGAATCCATGCGGGCCTGCCTACCGGTTCTTTTGGGAGAGCACGATTTCAGGGCCTTCATGGCCAGCCGCTCGTCGGTCAACAGCACCGTCCGCACCCTCCTGGACGCACAGATCCGGCTTCCCGATCCGGAACACATCGTTTTCCGGTTTGAAGCCACCGGATTTTTGCGGCATATGGTTCGGAACCTGGTGGGAACCTTGGTGGAGGCGGGAAAAGGCAAGCGGAATCCCCAGGATCTCACCCGCGTCCTGGCCAGTCGGGACCGCTCCCGGGCCGGCATGACCGCTCCCGCACGAGGACTCTACCTGGTTCGTGTCCACTACGGGGGAACAGAAGCCAATCCGCACAACACCCAAGGCCAAATGAGGGAGACAAGATGAAACTTTCGCAGCGTGTCAGCCAAGTGCAGCCATCGGCCACCTTGTCGATCAACGCCAAGGCCAAGGCATTGCGCGCCCAGGGAAAAAAGGTGATCAGCTTCGGCGTGGGAGAACCCGACTTCGACACGCCCCACCACATCGGCCAGGCGGCGATTCAGGCCGTGCAGCGCGGCCAGACCCGCTACACGGCCGTTCAGGGCATTCCTGAGCTCAAAGAAGCGATCATCGACGTGGTCCGGGCGGACTACGGGCTCGACTACTCCCCGGAAGAGGTTCTGGTCTCCTGCGGCGGCAAACACAGCCTCTACAACCTGTTCCAAGCCGTGTTGGATCCCGGCGACCAGGTGATCATCCCCGCTCCCTATTGGGTCTCCTATCCGGACATGGTGCGCCTGGCGGGAGCGGAACCGGTGATCGTGGATTGCCCCATGAGCACCTCCTTCAAATTGGAACCGCAGGCTTTGAGGGAAGCCATCACGGAGCGCACGCGCATGCTCATCCTGAACAGCCCCAGCAACCCCACCGGCGTGCACTACACGCCGGAAGAACTCCGGGGCCTGGCCCAGGTGCTCCTGGATCACGAGCAGGTGGTGATCGTCTCGGACGACATCTATTACCGCCTGCTCTACAAGGGTGCCCAGTGGGCCAATATGGCCATGGTGGAGCCGCGCCTCAAGGATCGCACCTTCATCGTGAACGGGGTGAGCAAGACCTACGCCATGACGGGTTGGCGCATCGGGTACCTGCTGGGAGACGCCGATGTGATCAAGGCGGCGGGTAAGATCCAGAGCCAGTCCACCAGCAACCCCTGCTCCGTGGCCCAGTGGGCCGCCGTGGCGGCGCTCAGGGGATCCCAAGAGGACGTGCAGACGATGCGTCAGGCTTTTGCCCGCCGGCGGGAGTACGTGATGGAACGCCTGGGGCGTCTGCCCGGCGTGACCTGCCCGGATCCCAACGGCGCCTTTTATGTCTTTCCCAACGTGAGTGCCTATTACGGCAAGAAGGCGGGAGAGCGCTCCATCCAAGGGTCCCTCGATTTGTCGGATTATCTCATGGAAGAGGCCCATCTGGCCGTGGTTCCCGGGGCGGCGTTCGGTGAAGACCGGTGCATCCGCCTGTCTTTTGCCCTTTCCATGGAAGAACTGGAAGAAGGCTTTGACCGGCTGGAAAAGGCACTGGGCCGCCTGAGTTGAGATCCGGCCAGAGAGGAATCCCCTTCTTCCCTACCAAGCATGAGAAAACCGGCCTCGGTACAGACACCGAGGCCGGCTTGTTTCTTACACCACGCCCTTGTCTTTGAGCTGCGCCAGCGCGGTCTTTCCAACGCCCAGATATTTCTGGAAAATGAATTCATTGTCGCCGCCCACCGGTCGACAGATCCACTTCACACGACCCGGGGTACGGGACATGGCCTTGAGAGAAGAATTGGGAATGAGCACCTCCCCGTAATGCGGGTCTTTGCGCTTGATGAAGGTTTCCCGCACCCGCCAGTGATCGCGGGTGAGCACGTCGGTGGGGTTTTCCAGCCGACCCGTCACCACGGTCCCCTTCTTGTCCGGCCGGCGACTATATTCGGTGAGCATTTGCAGGATTTCGTCCGAAGTGTAGTTCTCCGTGAACTTTTCGATTTCGTGCTGGATCGTGGGCTGGTTTTCCGGAGTCAGGCGCTCTTTGATGGTGGGGAATTGTCGCTGCAGATCCGGCCGATCCATGATCTCGCACAAGGCGGCCCAATTGGGATCCGTAAATCCGGACATGAAGGTGTAGCCGTCCTTGCACTTCACATACGTGTAGGGAAAGACGGCGTAATCATAGTTTCCCGCCCGAGGCATCAGGTTGCCCGTCATGTGGAAGTACTGCATGACATAGTTGGAGATGGCCAGCAGCCCTTCGGGCGGAGCGCTATCCACCAACTGCCCCTGGCCGGTTCTCCGCTTGTGGAACATGGCCGCCTGGATGCCGAACGCAGCCCAGGCGCCGCCCGTGTACCAAGCCATCCAGTTTCCCTGTTTGACAGGTCGCTTGTATTCCGGCGGCACCTCGGGATCCAGGTCCGGCTCGCCGGTGATGGACATGATCACTCCCCTGGCCTGCCCCAGCAGATCGTAATCCGGCTGGTTTCCGTGCTTTTCGGATGCCTCTCCAAACTGGCCGTAACTGTGAACGGCACAGTAGATGAGACCGGGGTTGAGTTCCTTGAGCTGTTCATAGCCGAGGCCCAGGCTGTCCATGTAGCCGGGCTTGAAGGCCTCGATCACCACATCCGCTTTCCGGGCCAGCCGGCGGAAATAGTCTTGGCCCTCCGATGACTCCAGGTTGAGCGTGATGTGGAACTTGTTGCGTGCCTCCGTCATGTAGGCCAGCCCGGTATCCTGGATCATGATGCCGTAGGGCGTCATCTTCCGAGCCAGGTCCCCGGCCGGGGGCTCGATGCGGATCACCTCGGCGCCCAGTTCCGCCAGGATGGAGGAGGCAAAAAGGGCTCCGAAGTTGGCATAGCTCACGTCCAGCACCAGCATGTCATCCAGGGCTTCGGGCTTTTTGTAGGTATCCTTCGGGTTTGTTTCCCCGTAAGCCCACTTGGCGTAATCCTCGTTGATGGCCAGGCCCACGATGGTTTCGTCTTCCTTGAGCATTTGGGCCAGGGCGTCGTCGTCGAACATATCGTCGTAAGCGGAATGTCCCAGCTTCTTTTCCGTCATCCTTCATTCCTCCCGCTGCAATAGATGGCCATTGGCGTGCCTAAGCCAGCTTCCGTCCGCTCTTGCCGTCCCAGTCAGGCGGCGGGCAATGGGACGGCACGTCGGGATTCCACTGAAAGACCACCCCGTCGGCTTGGAGCCGCTCCACTTCCTCATGGGGCAGGCCCAAGAGTTTGGTGAGCACATAGGCGTTGTCGAACCCGAGAGGTCGGCAGCTCCATTCCAGCCGGCTGGGCGTTTCGCTCATGCGGGGAGGGTAACAATGCTGGACCATGGGTCCATAGAGAGCGTCGTCGTACTCTTGAACGGCTCCGCGCTGGCGGTAATGGGGCAGATGGTAGGCGTCTTCGGCGGTGAGCACCCGGGAGGCGGCAAATCCGTAGCGGCTTCCCAACTCTTCCACCTCTTCCACCTTCTTGGTCTTTGTCCATTCACCGATGATCTTCAGAAGCTCCCGGGCGTTTTCGTCCTTGAGTCGCTCCAGCGGATCGGCAAAGCGCTCGTGGAGTTCCGGCTTTTCCATGGCCTGGCACAGGCCCTTGAACTCCGCATCATCGAAGGCGGAAACCGCCACCCATCCGTCGCAGCAGTCGAACAGGTCGGAAGGACAGATGGCCAGATCCCGGTTGCCGGACCGCGGCCGATCCTGGCCGGTCATGTACGTGTAGAGCCAGGTCCAGTCCAAAAAGCGGATGACGTTTTCCACCTGCATGTAGTCGATGAATTGCCCTTCCCCCGTTCGTTCCCGGTAGTTGAGCGCTCCCAAGATGGCCACGGCACACATGAGCCCCGTGATCCAGTCGGCGATCCACACGCCCGATTTGATGGGCCCCCGGTCTTCGAAACCCGTGATGGGCGAAAGCGCGCCCATGCTTTGCGCCACCGCATCGTAGCTGGTACGCCCCGTCCAAGGCCCCCAACTGCCGTAACCCGACACATGCAGTTGGATGATGCCCGGATTGACCTCCTTCAGCTCCCTGTAGCTCAGACCCCATTCGGCCATGCGGCCGGGAGTGAGGTTGTCCACCACCACATCGGATTTTTTCACCAGTTCCAGGAAGAGCTCTTTGGCCTTGGGATGGCCCAGGTGCATGCCCACCCAATACTTGTTGTGGTTTTCGATCTCCAGGCCGGGAGACATGTTGTTCCAGAAAAAGGCATAAGGAGTCACAAACCGCATCTGATCGCCCTTCTGGCCTTCGAACTTGATCACCTCGGCACCGAATTCCGCCAGGTAATCACAGCACGCAGGCCCCAGCAGCACGTAGCAGACCTCCAAGACCCGCACACCTTCCAAGGGCTGGGGTTTTCCGAATAGATTCCCCACGTCGAAAAGATCCGCCATCCTCTGTTGGTAGGATTTCTCCTGGTCCATACATCTCCTCCTCTGGGTTGTGGAATGGACATCACCTGCCCGACCTGCCGAACGGGCACGCTACGGGGAAAAAGGTTGGAAACGGAGTGGGGTGCCTTTCCCGGCACCCTGGAGCGGAAAAAACCCACCTCCGGCACGGATCACGCCAAAAGAAGGCCAACGGGGACGGGGCTTACCACGGGAGTTGAGAATCTTCGCAAAAGATGCGTGAGCTGGAAAAGCAACGGATCGGGAACGACCACTTCCTTGTTTATCGCTTTCCGTAGCACGTGCAACAAGGGTGGGCATGGAATCGAGTTTGCTTCTACCAAAATCCGTCCTTTCCGGTCAAGCCCGATTCCGCCATGGCTTGGGTCTGGAGGGATTGGGGCAACGGGTGATCAAAGCCTTTTTGGTTGACAGAAACCAAGCGCTACAGTAGAGAGCAAGACAGTTTGTTTCAAGTAATGATCTTGGGATGTTGGTATCGGTTGGCTGAAGTTTGAACCAAACAGGGAGCAAGGAGGAGGGAATCATGCAGCGACGCAGTTTCTTGGCAATTCTGGCTCTTGTGGGTTTCGCCTTGGCCACGGTGGCGGGACCCGCCGCGGCCCAGGACACCATCAAGATCGGGGTCTATCTACCCATGACGGGCGCTGTGGCCGCCTACGGCCAGATGGAATGGGACGGCATCCAGATCGCCCATGAGATGATGCCCGAGGTGCTGGGCAAGAAGATCGACCTGGTCTTGGTGGATACCAAGAGTGACAAGATCGAAGCGGCCAACGCCGTGAGCCGCCTGGTGGAAAAGGAAAAGGTGGTGGGCATCATCGGCGAGGCCATCAGCGGCAACACCATGGCCGGCAATCCCATCTCCGAAGCAGCCAAGATTCCCTCCGTGAGTCCCACGGCCACCAACCCGCTGGTGACCCAGGGCAAGAAGTACGCCTTCCGTGCCTGCTTCATCGATCCCTTCCAGGGTCAAGTGGCCGCCCGGTTCGCCGTCAATCAGCTGAAGGCCAAGACCGCGGCCGTCATCATCGACATCGCCCAGGACTACTGTGTGGGTCTGGGCAACTTCTTCGTCAAGGAATTCGTGAAGCTGGGCGGCAAGGTGGTTTCCACCACGTACATCCAGACGGGTGACCAGGATTTCTCGGCCCAGCTTTCCGCCGTACAGGCCGCCAAGCCCGACATCATCTATGCCCCCAACTACTACACGGAAGACGCCCTCATGGCCAAGCAGGCCCGTGACCTGGGCATCAACGTGCCCATCCTGACCGGGGACGGCGCCCAGGCCGACGCCTTGATCGAGATCGGCGGCAAGGCGGTGGAAGAGATGTACTTCACCGGCCATTTCCACAAGGAAGCCGCCAGCACCGAGCTGGCCAAGGAATACATCAAGCGCTTCGAAGAAAAGAAGGGCAAGGAAGCGGACGCCTTCGGCGCCCTGGCCGCCGACGCCTACTTCCTGCTGGCGAAAGCCATCGAGAAGGCCGGTGCTACGGACGGCACCAAGATTCGCGACGCCTTGGTGGGCCTCAAGAATTTCCCCGGTGTCTCCGGGATCATCACCATGCAGGACAACGGCAACCCCATCAAGAGCATGGTGATCAACAAGGTGGAGGGTGGAAAGTTCGTCTACGTGACCACCATCAACCCGTAGGAACGTAGAGCAAGGCGGGGACATGGACATCGTGGGTCGACCGGTTCAGAAGAAAAACCCGCAACCCGCTGTCCATGGATCACATCGGTAGCCCCTTGAGCAGGGCCGACCTCGGGTCGCCCTGCTCTTTTTTGCAACTCCCGCTTCCAACTGGGTAGGTGTCTTTCACGACTCCCCGGGAGCTCCTTTACCGGGACATCTCGTATCGCAGGAAGGAAGGCCCCGTGAGCGCAACCATCTTCTTTCAACAACTCAGTAACGGCATTTCCCTCGGGAGCCTTTACGCTCTCGTGGCCATCGGCTACACCATGGTCTACGGTATTTTAAGACTCATCAACTTCGCCCACGGCGACCTGCTCATGGTGGCGTCTTATACCGCCATCTACGCCGTGACCATGTTCTCCTTGCCGTGGTACCTGAGTTTTCCCTTGGCCATCGCCCTGACGGGCTGCATCGGCATCTTGATGGACAAGGTCGCCTACAAACCACTTCGGGATGCACCGCGCATCTCCCTGCTCATCTCCGCCATCGGCGCCTCGTTTCTATTGGAAAACCTGGCACTGGTGATCATCGGCGGCATTCCCAAGGGCTTCCCCCGGCCGGAGATCTTCGCCAAGGTCATCGAGATCCTGGGCGTGCGCGTCCAGGTTCTCACCATCTACATCCCCATCATGACCCTGGTCTTCCTCATGGCCCTCCTCTACATCGTCTACCGCACCAAGGTGGGCAAAGCCATGCGCGCCGCCTCCAAAGACATTGAAACCACCCGCCTCATGGGGATCAACGTGGACCGCATCATCGCCCTGACTTTTCTCATGGGTTCATCGCTGGCCGCAGCCGGCGGGATCATGTGGGCTTTGAAGTATCCGCAGGTCAATCCCTTCATGGGCGTTATTCCGGGCCTGAAGGCGTTCATCGCCGCCGTTCTGGGCGGCATCGGCGACATCATCGGCGCCGTGGTGGGCGGCTTTGTCCTGGGGCTGGGCGAAATCCTGCTGGTCGCCTTCTTCCCCGAGTTGGCCCAATATCGAGACGCCTTCGCCTTCGTCCTTTTGATTCTGGTTTTGCTGTTCCGGCCCACGGGCATCATGGGCGAACCCATCACCGACAAGACCTGATGACCTGGAAGGGAAAGGATATGGACACTTCCAAACGAAACCTGTACTGCAACCTGGCGGCCCTCTGCCTCCTGGCCGTCGTGCTCTATCTTTTTGACCAGTACGGTACCGAATACCAGATCCGCATCCTGAACAACATGGCGGTCTTCATCACTCTGGCCGTGAGCTACAATCTGGTCAACGGCATGTGCGGCCTCCTGCACCTGGGGCCCAACGCTTTCATCACCATCGGTGCCTACACCTCGGCCCTGCTCACCATGTCGCCCATGGAAAAGCAGATGAGCTTCATCATTGAGCCACTCATCTGGCCTTTCAGCGTTTTGCAGGCCCCGTTTTTCGTCTCCCTCATCGCCGGCGGCGTCATGGCCACCATCTTTGCCTTCATCATCAGCTTTCCGGTCTTTCGGGTCCGCGGCGACTACCTGGCCATCGTGACCCTGGGCTTCGGAGAGGTGATCCGGGTGCTCTGCAACGCCCTCCAGGGGGTGACCAACGGCCCCTTGGGACTGAAAGGCCTGCAGCCCTACACCAACCTTTGGTGGTCCTGGGGCATCGCGGTCTTCACCATCATCGTGATCACCAAGCTGGTCAACAGCAGCTACGGGCGGGCCATGAAAGCCATTCGGGAAGACGAAATCGCCGCCAAGGCCATGGGCGTGGACCCCTTCCGCCACCTCATGTTGGCCTTCCTGGTGAGCGCCTTTTTCTGCGGCGTGGCGGGGGGCCTCATGGCCCATCTCATCACCACCATTTCCCCCACGCTTTTCACCTTCTTTCTCACCTTCAATCTGCTGATCATCATCGTGGTGGGCGGCCTGGGAAGCACCACCGGGGCGGTCATCGGTGCGGCGCTTTTCGCCTGGGGGGGTGAGGCACTCCGCGTGGTGGAAAGCCCCATGAATTTTGGCGCCTTCACCATCCCCGGGATTCCCGGGATGCGCATGGTGCTCTTCAGTGTGATCCTCATGGTGGTGATCATCTTTGCCCGGCGCGGCATCATGGGACGCAATGAATTCTCCTGGAATTGGCTCTTCACCAAACTGGGATTGAATGCCAAGTAAAGGGTGTTTTCATGAACGACTTCTTCCGATTGGAATCCCTGGTCATGCAATTCGGCGGCCTCACCGCCGTGAAGGACTTTTCCCTATCCATCGAGCCGGGGGAATTGGTGGGCCTGATCGGCCCCAACGGAGCCGGCAAAACCACGGTCTTCAACATGATCACCGGCTTTCTGACCCCCACGTCTGGACGCGTGCTCTGGCAGGGGGAAGACATCACCGGCCTGTCCGTCCACCAGATCACTGCGCGAGGCATCGCCCGCACGTTTCAAAACATCCGCCTCTTTTCGGACATGACCGTTTTGGAAAACGTGATGGTCTCCTTCCACCACAAAGTCCGCTCCCGTTTCTGGAAGGCCATGCTCGGCCTGCCCTCCCACGGCAAGGAGGAACGACGTATTCGGCAAGAGTCCTACCGTTTCCTGCAGGAGCTCAACCTGGGCCACCTGGCGGACGAGAAGGCCGGCAACCTGGCCTACGGGCAACAAAGACGCCTGGAAATCGCCCGGGCCTTGGCCACCTATCCCAAGCTTTTGCTCTTGGACGAGCCCGCCGCCGGCATGAACCCTCAGGAGACCATGGAACTGGCCGATCTGGTTCTCGAGATTCGGCAAAAACATGCCTTGACGATCTTCCTCATCGAACACGACATGAAATTTGTCATGGGGCTGTGCGAGCGGATCAAGGTACTGGATTACGGTATCAGCATCGCGGAAGGCACCCCGGAGGAAATCCAGAGCAACCCCGATGTGATCAAGGCGTATCTAGGAGAACCCAAACATGCTTGAAGTCAAGAACCTGCATGTCTACTACGGCGGTATTCATGCGCTGAAAGGCATCGACCTGCGGGTCAAGGAAGGCCAGATCGTCACCCTGATCGGAGCCAACGGCGCCGGCAAGTCCACCACGCTGCGATCCATCGCCGGCCTGGTCCGACCCAAGGAAGGCAGCATCGTCTTTCAGGGGACGGAGCTGACCGCGCTGCGCACCCACCAGGTGATTCAGCAGGGCATTGGGGTTGCCCCGGAAGGTCGCAAGGTCTTCGGCAATCTCACGGTTTTGGAAAACCTGGAACTTGGCGCCTACAATCGCCCGCCCCAGGAGTTCCAGACCGACTTGGAATGGGTCTTTTCGCTCTTTCCCCGGCTGGAAGAGCGCAGCAAGCAACTGGCGGGCACCCTGAGCGGCGGTGAGCAGCAGATGCTGGCCTTGGGCCGCGCCCTCATGAGCCACCCCAAACTGGTCTTATTGGACGAGCCGTCCTTGGGACTGGCTCCCCTGGTGGTGGAGGAAGTCTTTGAGACCATCACCACCATCAACCGGCAGGGAACCACGGTCCTGCTGGTGGAACAAAACGCCATGGCCGCCCTGCACGTGGCCCATTACGCCTACGTGCTGGAAACGGGGCGCATTACCCTGGAGGGGACCGGCAAGGAACTGCTCCAGGACGAGCGCGTCCGCAAGGCCTATCTGGGCGAATAGTGCCGAATCGGGGGAACAACCTGGTTTTGGCGCGAAAATTGCTTCAAACTGGGCTCCGGGGGTTTCCCCGATCCGTTCTATCCAAGGGAAGGCCCCGCATCCCCTCCCGAGGGATAAGCCACTTGCGCCTTTTCGTAGCCGAAAAGCGCTGGGCGGTTTCCCGCGAAAACCTGTGGACGGACGAGCTCCTGGGGAGCACCCGGTGCCTCCAGGGGCCTGGTCGGAGGACGGGCAATTTGAGGACACTCATTTCTTCACGGGAAGAGATCCTCAGAGCGTGCAGCGAACTTTTCGGTCCCCACGTGCGTGGGGACTTGGGTTTTTTGAGCCGCATCGACGCCGCCGCCGTCAAAAAGGCCTTCCGTCATCGGGCCCTGGCCACCCACCCCGACAGGATCCGTCAAATTTCTGGCACAGCGGATCCCTCCGCCCACGATGCGTTCCTGCGGGTCAAGGAAGCCTACGATCTGCTGGACCGGCTTCTGGCTCAGCATGGCCCGGGCGCCATTTCCCGTGTGTTGGTCCAGTCCCGCCGCTGCGCTCATCCGACCCCCAGGCGCCGGCCCCGAAGATCCCCTTCCCCCCCCACCGCCCCCCGGCAGCGAACGCGGCGAGCCACCGCGGGTCCCGGCTTCACTTCTTTTCGCATGCCGCAGCGCCCTCTGCGATTCGGCGAATTTCTCTACTTTCGACGGGTCATCACCTGGCATCAGCTCATCGAGGCGTTGGTGTGGCAGCGTCGGCAACGCCCCCGCCTGGGTGAGATCGCATCCCGGTGGCGCTGGATTTCCCAGGAAGAACTGGAGGCCTATCTGAGGGGGAAAGCACCGGGGGATCGAATCGGGCAGGTGCTGGTCCGCCACGGATTGATCACGCCCTTTCAGCTTCGCGTGCTGCTCTACCAGCAAAGGCGCCTGCAGCGTCCCATCGGCCATTTTTTCGTGGACGCCGGTCTTTTGAGTCCACACGTCCTCGACCAACTCCTTCGCCATCAGGCGGTGCACAACCGCAAGACGCTGCAACGCAAGCCGGCCTGAAAACGCACCATCGCGCCCGCCCCCCCATCTTCCTGGCAAGCGAGCCGCGCTGCCGGACCCACTTCCGTCATGGGTCATGGTTTCGTTCACATCCAAGCGGCAAAAGCTTCCAGGGCCTTCCGATGGAACCGCTTCACTTTTTCCATGTCCTTTCGCCCGTCCGGCCCCTCCAATCCCGTATGGGCATCGACTCCCGCAGGCCGCACGACCCGGATAGCTTCCGCCACGTTTTCCCCATGGAGTCCCCCCGCCAGGATGACCGGCTTGGGCGAACGCGCCACGATCCGGGCGCTCCACGACCAGTCGTGCACCTTTCCAGTGGCACCGCAGGCCCCGGTTTCGGGGTCGTAGGTGTCCGTGATGAAAGCATCCACCAAGGGCGCCATGAGGTCCATGGTTTTCAGCAGTTCCTGCCAGGGGCCCCGGCCCACCACCAGGCTCTTGATGAGAAATAGATCCGGGCACGCCGAGCGGAAAGCCCGCAAGGAATCCACGTCCAGATCGCCGTGGACCTGAACCGCCCGGACTCCCAGAAAGAGAGCCAACTCCTTCAAAGAGCGCGGGTCTGGTTCGTAGGTGATGAGAACCGGCATGCTTTCCGGCGGCAGGGCGGCAATGACACGGCGAGCCTCCTCTTCCGACAGATCCTCCGGATGCACATCGAGGCGCAGGGGGAATCCCAGCCATCGGATTCCCACGGCACAAAGCGCCTGCGCTTCCTGCGCATCGATAATCCCGGCCACCTGAACGATTGGCTCTTTCAACATGGATGCAATCCGTCCCTTCGGGCTTGTTGGAAAACGCCGCACATGGGTTCTTTGCCGCAGCACAGCCCTGCGGGGCTGCGTCACAGCCCCCAAACATCCGATAAGAAGCTGGACGAAAGGAAACAGGTTGGTTCCTTTCCGGCCGCACCGGCGGTTTGGGACGGCCATACCACCGCGTCCCACCGGCCTGAGCGTGAACATCCCTTGCGCCCGCAGGGGGCGGCCTGAAAACCTCCGAGCCCCATGGAGGCACCGGCAGGGCGCACCTCAGCGTCTGGAGCCGGTTGGACGGGCTTTCTCCGCCACCCACACAACATGATATCATGATTGGGCCGATCCATGGGCTCATGAAGCGGCGAAGGGATAAGGATCATCTGGAACGGCGGGGAAGGAACTCGATGGTGTCAAGAAAAGGCGCCTCCGAAGGTTTTGTTTCCGGACCTCATCCAAGCCGAGACTCCTGGGGATTTCATCACGCTGGAACGAACGGCGGCCGGAGTCTGCCCCGCGTGATCGTTCTCGGTGCGGGCATGGCCGGCCTGGTCGCCGCCAGGATCCTCCACGACACGGGTTTTCCTGTGCAGGTACTGGAGGCTCGGAACCGAATCGGAGGCAGGATCTGGACCGTTCAGGATCTGGGAGTTCCCGTGGATTTGGGAGCCTCCTGGATTCATGGACTGCGCGGCAACCCCCTGGTTGCGTGGTGCCAACATTCCCACATCCCCATTCGCCGGTTCCCCCGCGGCGGTGTGCACTTTTTCCACCGCGGCAAGGCGGCCTCTGGGTTCCGTCTGGGGATCAAGGGCATGAAGGGCCTTGCCCGATGCGCTCTGCGCTATGGGCACCTTCGATGGAGAGCCTCCCTTGAAGGACCTCGTGGAAACCCGCGGCCACGACTCATGGATCTTTTCGATCCCCTGATCCGGGATGATACCCTGCCGGAGTTGGACCGGAGCCTGCTGCTCTGGCTGAAGACCTTGCAGGAAGCCATCAACGGCGCTCCCGCCCACAAGGTTTCGATCTCGGAACTGGTCCTTGTGACCCCATGGACCGGAAACGCCGTGCCAACGCCCGGCTATGGCCCCTTGATCCAGGAGATGGCAGCCGGTCTGCCCATTCACCTCAACTGCGCGGTTCGCAAGGTGGTTTTTCAGGACGGCGTCGTCATCGTGGAAACGGCTGCAGGGAACTTCCGGGCCGACGTGGCCGTGGTAACCTTTCCCCTGGGAGTCCTCCGTTCCGGTAAGGTATGTTTTTCACCTGAGTTGCCCGGTTGCAAACGCCGGGCCTTGGCTCGGATCGGCTACGGCGCCGACGCCGTTCTCAACAAGGTGGCGATCCGATTGCACGCGCCTCCTTGTCCCCGAAAGATGGAGAGGCTCGGATGGCTTCCGGGCGCGAAACCGAAGCCCGTGGCCTTCGCCCTGTGGACCCACATGGCTTCCGTGGTGGACGCGCCCGTCTTGGTGGGGTATATCTCGGGCCTGGCGGCCGCCCGCCTGGATGCGGCCGGTGGGGAAGAGGCGGCCTTCAAAAAGGCGCACGCGGTTCTTCAGGTCATGTTCGGCACCCGCCTGCCCCACCCGGTGGCCTGGCGATCCACCCGTTGGCTTTCGGATCCCTGGGCCCAGGGGAGCTATTCGTACGAAAACGGCCTCTCGGCGCCGGAAGATCGGCTGGAGCTGGCCCGCCCCGTTGCGGGACGCCTCTTTTTCGCCGGAGAAGCCTTGCATCCCGAACATTATGGAACGGTTCACGGCGCGCTTCTCAGCGGGGAGAAGGCCGCCCGTGAGATCCACCAGCGTTTCTGCTGCCGCAGGCCCCAAGATCCTTTGGTCCCCTGGCGGGCTCAAAAGGGAACGTGGAGATGAGTCCGGAAAGGCGCACACCCGATATGCATAGCCCCAGCACCACGGGTCTTCCCCCGTTGGCCGAGCGCATGCGCCCCACGACCCTGGAGCGGTTTGTGGGCCAAGAACATCTTCTGGGTAAAGGCAAGATCCTGCATCGGCTGCTGGGCAAGGGGCACTTCCAGTCCTTGATCCTTTGGGGCCCGCCGGGATGCGGAAAAACCACCCTGGCCCACCTGATTGCCCAGAAGACGGACGCGCACCTCATCTCCCTTTCCGCCGTCATGACGGGTACCAAGGAGATTCGGGAGGCGGCGGAAGAGGCCCGGCGCATGTGGATGCGCACCCGAAAGAAGACGTGGCTTTTCATGGATGAAATCCACCGGCTGAACAAGGCCCAACAGGACGTTTTGCTGCCCCACGTGGAAAAAGGAACCTTCTATTTGCTGGGAGCCACCACAGAGAATCCGTCCTTCGAAGTCATCCGCCCGCTTTTGAGCCGGTGCCGCGTCCTCACCCTCAAGGCCCTGGACCCGTCCCACTTGGAAAGCATTCTTGAACAGGCCCTTTGCGACCAAGAGCGGGGCCTGGGCCTGTTGCGCGCAGAACTCTCCCCCGAAGCCCAAAAGATCCTCCTGGAGGCTTGCGGCGGGGATGCCCGGGTACTTTTGAACCTTCTGGAGATGGCCGTACTCACCACCCCTCCCGCATCCGATGGAGTCCGCCGAGTGGCGGCCCCCACCGTGGCGGACGTGCTGGAACGGCCACCGGCCCATTACGATAAGAGCGGTGAGGAACACTACAATCTCATCTCAGCGTTTCACAAGAGCCTGCGTGGCAGCGATCCGGACGCGGCCCTTTACTGGATGGCGCGCATCCTGGCGGCCGGAGAAGATCCGCTTTACGTGGCTCGCCGCCTCCTCGTGGCCGCCTCGGAAGACGTGGGACTTGCCGATCCCTTCGCGCTCGTCCAGGCCGTCAACGCCATGCAGGGCTACCAGGTGCTGGGAAGCCCGGAAGGGGAACTGTTGCTCGCCCAGGCGGCCGTTTACGTGGCCTTGGCCCCCAAGAGCAACAGCGTCTATACGGCCCTCAAGAAGGCCCGAAAGGTCGCCGAGTCCACGGGGACGGAGCCCGTTCCCCTACACCTGCGCAACGCGCCCACACAACTGTTGAAAGAGCTTGGGTACGGACGCCATTACAAGTATCCTCACGATTACCCGGAAGGCTGGGTGGTGCAGACTTACCTTCCACCCCCGCTGGTCCACACGGTCTTCTATGAGCCGCGCACACGAGGCTGGGAAGGCAAGTGGCGGGATTACCTGGAAAAGCGCCGACAGGCCGTGCAGAAACAAGAGCGTGCCCGTCCGGGGCATGACGAGGAATCCTCTTGAGACAGGACGGTTTGAAAAACAGCATCCTTATGCACGTCCAGGCCCAGGAACCGGCGGCAGAGCATGCCAAACGCCGCCTGGATCGGGCGAAACCTTTTCGTCTGGTCAAACACGTGGCCGTCTCCAGCCTGTTGGTCATCGTGGTTTCAACTGCCTTGCTTTCCAGCTTTTTGTCCAATCGGGCCAAGAAGATCCTGCTGGCCAAGAGCGAACAGTACGCCTTTCTGGTGGCAGAAAACCTGAACCATCAGGTCTTTTATTGGTTCACCATCCCCACCCTCATCGCGGAAGGAAAAATCCGCCTGAGGCGTAAGAATCAGTACGAGCTGCTGGACAAGGTGGTGCGCAACACCATCCATGGGTTTGCCATCGAACGGGTGGATATCTACGATCCCCAGCAGATCCTTACCTACAGCACGGAGCAGGAACAGATCGGATCCAAGGGGAAGTTGGGGGAACGCTTCGAGCGAGCGTTTCGCGGAGAGTCCTTTTCGGTCATGGAAGGAAGGGATCGGTCCATCCTGGGAATCTCCTGGCACGAGGGACCCACAAAGCTCAAAACCTATTTTCCCATGTGGGCGGAAAGGCCCCTGAGCTGGAAACGGGGCAAGGTGTTGGGAGTCTTCGAGATCACCCAGGATGTGACGGCGGATTACGAAAATATCCGCCGATTTCAGCTCATCATCTTCTCCAGCATCATGATCTGTGTGGGCGTGATCTTTGCCGCGCTCCTCACCATCGTGCACCGGGCCGAACGGATCCTGGAGGCTCGGGCCCGCGAACGCCGCAGATTGGAAGAAGAACTCCATCAGGCGGAACGACTGGCGGCCCTGGGTGAGATGATCGCCGGCATCTCCCATGAAATCAAGAATCCTCTGGGCATCATCCGCAGCACGGCCGAACTGATGGAAAAAAGGGCGGCCGATGAACGCCAGCAGAAACTTTCCTCCATCATCGTGGAGGAGGCCACCCGGCTGAACAACATCGTCACGGAATTCATGGATTTCGCCCGGCCCAAAACCCTGCAGCCCAGTGAATGCCGCGTGGAGGATCTCCTGGATCGAAACCTGGAAGTGTTGCAGGCCGAATGTCAGCGGCGGGGGATTGAGGTGGAACGCGATTATAGAACGGGGGACTACACCCTGGAATCGGATCCCAATCTGCTCTACCGGGCCTTTCTGAACCTCTTTTCCAACGCCATCCAGGCCATGAACGGAGGCGGCACACTGCGCGTGAGCACCTCCCTGGTCATGCTGGACGGACGCAGCGGTCCCTGGCTGGAAGTCCGCATCGAAGACTCAGGGGCCGGTATTCCCGAGGAGATCCGCCACAAGATCTTCAATCCCTTCTTCACCACCCGCGAAAGGGGCACGGGGCTGGGGCTTCCCATCGTCCAGACCATTATCCAGAGCCACCACGGCTCGGTGGCCCTGGAGCCCGGGAGCCGGGGCGGCACGGTGGCGGTGGTTCGGCTGCCGCTGCATCAACCCAAGGCGGAAGAAAGGGAGTAAAAGAGATCGTCATGGGAAACGTGCTCATCATCGATGACGAAAAGAATTATCTCTTCATCCTGGAAGACCTTCTCCAGGAAGAAGGGCACTCCGTTTTGACGGCCCAGGACGGGACCGCCGGCCTGGATCTTTTCCGAAGCAACGATCTGGATGTGGTGGTCACCGACATGAAGATGCCCGGCATGGACGGGATGGAAGTGCTGGAGCGAATCCGCGCGCTCAATCCCGACATTCCCGTGGTGATGATGACGGCCTACGGGACAGTGGAAAAGGCCGTGGAGGCCATGAAGAAGGGTGCCTTCGACTACATCATGAAACCCTTTGAAAACGAAGAGCTCAAGATCATCATCGGCAAGGCCTGCGAGCACTACCGTCTGATCAGGGAAAATCGGGAATTGAGCGCCAAGCTCCAGGAACGCTACCACTTCCACAATATCATTGGAAAGAGCGCTTCCATGCAGAGCATCTATGAGTTGATCGAAAAGGTGGCCCCCACAAAAGCCACGGTTCTGGTCACGGGGGAGTCGGGGACGGGAAAGGAGTTGATCGCAAGGGCCATCCACTACAACAGCCCCCGCAAGGACGCGGCGTTCATTTCAGTCAACTGTGGTGCTTTGCCGGAGAATCTATTGGAAAGCGAGCTGTTCGGACATGAAAGGGGCGCTTTCAGCGGGGCGGTGAGTCTTCGCAAGGGGCGCTTCGAGATGGCCCACGGAGGTACCCTCTTTCTGGATGAAATCAGTGAAATGTCCCCACCGCTTCAGGTCAAACTCCTTAGAGCTCTCCAGGAGATGGCCTTCGAGCGGGTGGGTGGGTCCGAAACCCTCCAGGTGGATGTGCGCGTTGTGGCCGCCTCCAACCGCAACCTTAAAGAAGAAGTGGCGGCAGGCCGGTTCCGCTCCGACCTCTATTTCCGTCTGAACGTGGTCCATATCCTGCTCCCGCCTCTGAGGGAGCGCAAGGAAGACATTCCCTTGCTCATCAAGCATTTTCTCACCAAGTACGCCCGGGAGATGGGCCGGGAAAACCTGTCCGTGTCGTCCGATGCCCTCCGGGTTCTGCTGGACTATTCCTGGCCGGGAAACGTGCGGGAACTGGAAAACGTGGTGGAGCGGGCCGTGATTTTGTGTTCGGGCGATGCCATCGGGGTCCAGGATCTTCCGCCGGAAGTCCGTCTCGGCCCCGGGGAAGCACAAGAGGAAGAACGCCCGGCAGTCCAACGGCCTTCGAATCAGGGGGAACGGCGGGGCGCCCTTCTGGAAGACCTCCTGCCGCCCAGTGCCCATCGGGACCGGCAGTTGCGGGCCCTGGACGTGATCCGCGTCCAAGGTTTTATCACCAACCGGGACTATTCCAAACTGAACGAGATCTCGGAGCGCCAGGCCTTGAGGGAACTGACAGAGATGCTGGACCTGGGAGTCGTGGTGCGCGTCGGTAAAGGGCGGGGCTGTCGATACGTACTGCCCGAAAACACCTGAAGCACACCGCAGGCGCCCTCCACCGCATATCCCTCCGAACTCAAAGGCAAAGCGCTTGACATCACCCGGCGACCCTATAGAATTGCGCGGAGATTCCCTGGAAGCTGTGGCCCGGAACCCCTCCAACGGACACCAATCAATAGGAGAATCGATCATGCAGACGGTGGCGGACAAGATCAAGGAGCTGCGAGAACGGGAAGCGAAGATCAAGCAGATGGGCGGCGAGAAGGCCGTGGCCAAGCAGCACGATCGCGGAAAGATGACGGCTCGCGAGCGTATCGAATATTTCTTCGATCCCGGAACCTTTCGGGAATTGGATATCTTCGTCAAACACCGGGGGACCCTGTTCGGCTTGGACAAGATGGACATCCCGGCCGACGGTGTCATCACCGGCTACGGATTGGTCAACGGAAGACAGGTCTTCGCCTTCTCCCAGGATTTCACCGCCCGCGCCGGAACCCTGGGAGAAATGCACTCCAAGAAGATCTGCAAGGTGATGGATCTGGCCCTCAAGACGGGGAAACCCTTGGTGGGCTTCAACGATTCCGGAGGCGCCCGCATTCAGGAAGGTGTGGACGCCCTGTCCGGCTACGGCCAGATCTTCTACCGCAACGCCATCGCCTCGGGGGTCATCCCACAGATCTCGGCCATCATGGGCCCGTGCGCCGGCGGTGCGGTCTATTCGCCCGCCATGACCGACTTCGTCTTCATGGTGAAAAAAACCAGTTACATGTTCATCACAGGCCCCGACGTGATCAAATCGGTCTTGGGCGAAGAGGTGACCCAAGAGGACTTGGGTGGCGCCGTGGCCCACAGTACCAAAAGCGGGGTGGCCCACTTTGCCTGCGAAAGCGACCAGCACGCCATCGACGAGATCAAGAGGCTCCTGAGCTTTCTTCCGGACAACAACATGGAAGATCCCCCGGTGGTGGAAACGGGCGACGACCCCCACCGCATGGATCCCGCCCTGGACTCCATCCTGCCCGACAATCCCATGGGCCCTTACGACATGAAGGACGTGATTCGGGCGATCGTGGACAACGGGGACTTTTTCGAAATCCACGAAAACTACGCCCAGAACATCGTGGTGGGCCTGGCCCGCCTCGGCGGTCACAGCGTGGGGATCATCGCCAACCAGCCCAAGGTGCTGGCTGGATGCCTGGATGTGGATTCCTCCGACAAAGCCACCCGGTTCATCCGCTTTTGCGACGCCTTCAACATCCCGCTGCTCACCCTCGCCGATGTGCCGGGTTATCTTCCGGGAAAGCAGCAGGAATGGGGAGGCATCATCCGCCACGGCGCCAAGTTGCTCTGGTGCTACTCGGAAGCCACCGTGCCCAAGATCACTCTGATTGTTCGCAAGGACTACGGCGGATCGTACCTGGCCATGTGTTCCAAGGACCTGGGGGCCGACATTGCCCTGGCCTGGCCCACGGCGGAAATCGCCGTCATGGGAGCCGAAGGAGCCGCCAACATCATCTTCCGAAAAGAGATCCAGTCGGCGGAGGATCCCGGGGCCAAGCGGAAGGAAAAGATCGAAGAATACCGCAATCTGCTCTACAATCCGTACATTGCGGCCTCCCGCGGCTACATCGACGGGGTCATTGTGCCCAGTGAAACTCGTCCCCGGCTCATTGAGGCCTACGCCATGCTGCGTTCCAAACGCCAGTCATTGCCGCCCAAAAAGCACGGCAATATCCCCGCCTAGGAACCTGCCTCACAAGGGCCTCTGGGCCGTTTGGGGCCCTCTGACCAGTTGAAATTCCAGCGGGTCCTGTGGTGTTTTTGGAGATCTCAGAAAGCCTTGATAGGGGCGGGTTTGGACCCCGCCCCTATCAAGCCTTGTCCCGGCCGACCGCACGGGCCCGTCCGGAAGTCCCAAGTCTCGTCTGCGAAAGAAGGGATCAACCTGGACGTTCTCGGGTAAGCCCCTGGCTGTGGGCCCACACGCCTGCGGGGGAATCCGCCCCGGTCGTGCCACGGTCCAACCGGTAACACCACCGCACCCGATGCAACAAGCCCCCCCAGGGGGGTCCCGTTGATCTCTTGGGAGTCTCCCTCTCGGCGAAAACCGGTTCCACTTCACCTTTCCACGATCGCTATCTTTGGCACGAATTGTGCTCAACTTTCCCCCGAGGAAAAGTTGGGTGTGGCGATGGTTTAACCGCAATCGGGAGGGGACGGCGACCATGAGAGGGGCTTTGGAGACAGTGAAAGCGACCGCACGTGACCACAGGCCCAGTCCCGTCTATGCGGGTTATTTCGACCTGACGGAGCCCCCCTTCTCCCTGACGCCCGATCCTGCCTTCTTGTACCTTACGCCCACGCATCGGAGCGCCTTGGAACGGCTGCGCTATGGCATCCGAAACGGTGTGGGATTCATGTGGGTCCTGGGAGAAGTGGGAACGGGCAAGAGCACGCTTTGCCGCTATCTTCTCAAAGAGTTGGAAGACGAAGCCCACACGGCCTATGTGGTCAATCCGAGTCTGTCTTCCGTCGAACTTCTGACGGCCATTCTCGATGATCTGGGCCTCTCCTCCCAGGATTCCCCTTCCAAAAAGGTGCTGCTGGACTCCCTCCGGGACTTCATTTTGTCCAGTGGGAACCGACGGACGGCGGTTCTGATCGACGACGCCCAGGCCCTCCCCGACGAAACCCTGGAGGACCTGCGCCTGTTGTCCAATCTGGAAACGGACAAGGAAAAGCTGGTGCAGGTGATCCTATTCGGCCAGCCCGAATTGAAGGAAAAGCTCGCCCAGGCGAAGATGCGTCAAGTCCACCAGCGGGTTGCCATTCGTTGTGAACTGCACCCGCTCAATGGGGACGAAGTGGGAGACTACCTCAACTGGCGCCTTCAGCAGGCAGGCAACCGCGGACAGCTCTCCGTGAGCCGTTCGGCTGTGAAGGAGCTGACCCGTCAAAGCGGGGGCATCCCCCGATTAGTCAATCTTTTGGCGGACTATGCCCTCATGGCGGCCTATGTGGCCGAAACCCGCACGGTGGAAGCGGAACACGTCCGGCGTGCCGCAGCCGAATTGAAAATGACCGAGTTCCCGCTTCAAGAAAGAAAAGGAAAAGTGGACTTGGCCTGGCTGGTGTTGACCGTCGCCGTATTGGGACTCCTTGGTGTGACCATCGTCTGGTAAGTCCACCTCTTTTCTCATTTCATGGGGAGACGTCCATGAGCCTTCTCCACAAGGCCTTGGAAAAGAGACAACGGGAGACCCGGAAAGAACCGCCGACAGCGGAGATTTTTGCCTCCACGGCAAAGCGGACCCGACGAAGCGGAATCGCCCGCATCATCTTCATTGCCGGGTCCATCTGTGCGGCCCTGGCACTCTTGGCTCTTTTCCAAACCCATTGGCAAAGACCGTCCGGGGACCTTACCCGACCTGCCTTTTCCCCGACCGTTCAATCAGCCAAAGCCGACGCTTCGGATCAAACAGCGGCCTTGCCGGCGGTGGAGAAAGCCCCACGCGATACGGGACCGAAGAAAGAGGATGCCCCTGCAACACCTTCCTTGCCCACCGCTCCATCCATCCTTCCATCTCATCGGGACATGGCACGGGATCAAAGTCAGCCGCCCCCCCAAGAACCGACCCCGAGCACCAAGCCCGTGGCCCCCGAGGCTCTCGTGGCCGAAAATCTTGCTTCTCAGCCCCCGAAGACAAAGACAGCACCAGGGGTGGGCGGAAATGCGGTGAGGGATCGGAGGCCGACTGCTGCAGTCCCCGCAGGCGGGGTGCGTCGGGCTCCCTTTTTGAGCGCAGCGGAGCGGCTTTTGCGGGAAGGACACCCCGACCAGGCCGCTTCCCTGTACCAGCAGGTCTTGCAAACGGAACCGCGCTCGAAACAGGCCGCGCTGGGCTTGGCGTTGGCCCACGCCATGAAAGGCCGATGGAATCGGGCTCTTCCCATTTTGGAAGAATTGGGAAAGCGATTTCCCCAGGATCCTACCATTCGGCTCAATCTGGCCATCGCCCAGGTTCGACTGGGTCAGTTGGATCAGGGTCTGAAGAATCTGCAGGTGGCCTCTGACTTGGGAGCGGATGCCTATGTCGTTCGTCTTCATCAGGGCGTTGCCCTGAGGGCTCTGGGGCGCTTGGAGGAGGCTTTGAAGGCCTACCAAGCGGCACATCGACTGCGCCCCCACCAACTGCCGCCCCTGTGGAATATGGCCATTGCATTGGATCGGGCGGGACGATTCCAGGAAGCCAAAGCCATCTACCAGCGGATGCTCGACGACTTTGACATGGCCGATGGAGACAAAAGGCGGGTTCAAGATCGACTGGCGCAGATCTCAGCCCTGGAACGTTCTTAAGTCCGTGCCGGCCTGGGCCAAGGAGGAATGTCTTTGAAAAAGAAGCTTGGTGAGATCATCGTCGAATTGGGGTTTGTGGCCCCTGATCAAGTGGAGGCGGCTCTTCAGGAAGCTCAGAGCACGGGAGAGATGTTGGGCGATGTGCTGGTTCGGCTGGGATGGCTGAGCCACCAGCAGCTCAACATGGCCCTGGCGGCCCAGTCAGGTGCCAAGCTCTTGGATCCGCAGCGAACCACCGTGGACATAGAACTCCTGGCGGCCCTTCCGGCGGACCTTGTCCGCAAGCACCAGGTGCTTCCCCTGGAGAAGAAAGGCGATACGGTCCTGGCCGCCATGGCCAACCCTTACGACGTGCTGGCCCGCGATCTGGTGCAAGATAGCACAGGATGCACCGTGCAACCCGTGCTGGCAGCCCCCGACTGGATCGAAAAGGCCATCAATTTCTACTACGAGACGGCGGCCAACCTGGATAAGGAAGTGAAGGAGCTGATTCGCCGGGCCACCCAGCACACACCCGGCCAAGGCAGCGAATCCCTGGGCGTGAGGCTGGTGCACCTCATCATCACCAAGGGATTGGTCACGGGGGCCAGTGACATTCACATCGATCCCGACGATCGGGTCCTTCGGGTACATTACCGCGTGGACGGAAGCCTTCTCCAGGAATACCTCATGCCCAAGGCCCTTCACAGCGCCGTGGTGACCCGCATCAAGGTGCTGAGCGAAATCTCCATCGCCAATCCCAACATTCCCCACGACGGGCGGACCATCTTTCACGGGGACATCCAGGATGTTCCCATCCGCGTATCCACCCTGCCCACCCAGCACGGGGAAGCGGTGGTGCTCAGGCTCCTGCAGCGCGCAGAGGCGGTGGGGGACATGGAGCGTTTGGGTTTTCCCGAAAGGGAACAAGCCCTTTTTTCCGAGGCGATTCGAAGATCCTACGGCCTCATTCTCGTCACGGGCCCCACAGGTTCCGGCAAGACCACCACCCTCTACACGGCGCTCCTCCAGGTCAAAACCCCCACCAACAACGTGATCACCATCGAGGATCCCATCGAATATGTGCTCCCCACCGTGCGGCAGTGCGCCGTCAATCCCAAGGCGGGATTCACTTTCGCCTCGGCCCTCCGAAGCGCTCTGCGCCAGGATCCGGACATCATCATGGTGGGGGAAATCCGCGACCAGGAAACGGCTGCGTTGGCTCTGCGGGGGGCCATCACCGGCCACCTGGTGCTTTCCACCCTTCACACCAATGACGCACCCAGCGCCATCCATCGCCTGCTGGACCTGGGGGTCAGCCCGACCATTCTGGCGTCGGGGCTTCGGCTGATCGTGGCCCAGCGGCTGGTGCGCCGCATTTGCGAACATTGCCGCGTTCCTATGGAGCCCACGGAGAGGCAGCGAGCCCTGCTGGACGCCCATCCAACGGAAGCCCAAGGCACCTTTTGGCGGGGCGCCGGGTGCGAGGCCTGCCGGCATACAGGCTTCAAGGGACGGATCGGAATCTTTGAAGTCATGGAAAACGACCCCGAAATCGAGGAATTGATCGTTACGCAAGCCCCCCGTTCCAGGATCCTGGAGGCCGCCGTGGCCAAGGGCATGCGCCCTCTACTGGTGGACGCTCTCCAGAAGGCCGCGGCCGGATGGACCAGTTTGGACGAAGTCATGAGGGTAGCCGTTTAACCATGCCGCATTTCAAGTATCTGGCAGTCGACGATCATGGCCGCACCACAAAAGGAACGATCTTCGCCGAAGACGAGTGGGAAGCGGAAGCCCGCCTGGAGCGCATGGCCCTGGCGGTGGTCCGTGTCGTACCCGCCCGCCACAGGGAGATGCCCGCTTTTTTGGCCCGCCGGGTTTCCCTATCCGAACTGGCCCACTTCTACGACCGTCTCTCCGATTCCCTGGGAGTGGGGCTTCCCCTGGCGACAATCCTGGAAGAAAACAGCCGGAACCTCCGCCATCCCACACTCCAGCGGGTCCTCCGGAGCCTGCGCCTGCAGGTGGAGGAAGGCAACACCTTGGCCCAGGCCATGGAACACCATGGCGCGATCTTCGACAGCTTTCAGCGGAGCATTGTGCGCATGGGCGAACTTTCGGGAACCCTGCCCAGGACCCTTCGCCAACTGGCGGATTTCTTGGAATGGCAGGCGGAACAAAAGGCCCAGGTGCGCCGCGCCCTCGTCTATCCTCTCGTTGTTTTGGGGGTGGTTTTCGTGGTGGCCATCGTTTGGATCGGCTACGTTCTTCCCCAGGTCTCCGCGTTTCTTCAGGACATGGACATCCCGCTGCCGGCCGCCACCCGATTCATTCTGAACGCCAGCGCCTTTCTCGGGTCGTGGTGGCCTTTGATTCTCGGTCTTTTGACGGCTGCAGCGGTCGGCCTGGCGGTGTGGGTGCGTACCGAGACGGGAAAACTGATCGTAAGCCGCCTATCCTTGCGGATTCCGGTCCTGGGACCCCTGATTTTGAAACTGGCCATGTGCCGGTTGTGCACCCATTTTTCGTTGATGCTGGAAGCGGGAATGTCCGTGGAAACCATCTTCGAAACCCTGTGCGGGGGCGCTCTGGGCAATCGTTTCCTCGAAAAAGACCTGGGGCGCGCCCACCGGGAGGTTGTGGCCGGCCGCACGTTGCATGAGGCCCTTTCGGCCAAAAATATCTATCCGGATCTGGTCCTGGCGGCCTTTCGAACGGGCGAGCTCACCGGAAATCTTTCAGAAGCCCTCGAAAGACTGGGGCAATACTACGACAAGGACGTGAGGCGGGACGTGAAAGCCTTGACGGCGCTTTTCGAACCGGCAAGCCTCATCCTGCTGGGCGGCACCTTCGGAGCCGTCCTTTTGGCCATTCTCCTGCCACTCTACGATGTCTTTTCAAGGATCCAGGGATTCTAAAGCAGCAGACCTCCCCTGGTCTTTCTTGCCCAGCCACGGCCCCACCGAAAAAGGAAGGGACTGCGGCAGGCGGACCCTGTTGCCCGGTTTGGATAGGGGGTTACCCTGGGGCGGGAGACGCCGGCTCCTTCAAGAGCCCTGTCCGCCCGGGGAGGGAAAAAGCGCCTAAAGAAGGGCGTTTTCCCGCCACGAACCAGCGTGAGACTCCATGGAGTCGGCACCGTGCCCCCAAGGGTGGCTCCGCCCAAGGGGCACGTCCATCATCTTGCGAAAACAGCACAACGCCGTATTCGTGCGGATACTGAAAGGAAAAGCCGGCCGTTTAAGGGAGCTTGTCCGAAAATGGCCTTTCGCCTTTTTGTGGCTTTCCGACCGGTTGAAATGTCACCGGCTCCCTGGTGCTTTTGGATTCTCAGACACCCTGGGCGGGCCGGGTTCGGAACCCTTCCCTGCGACGGCCTGGCCAGACCGGCAGCACGGGCCCGCCTGGTTGCCCCAACCTCCCGTCTGCACAAGAAGGCAGCAACCCGGGCGTTCTCAGATAGGCTTTTAAGCGCCGTCGTAGACCAGGGTCACCGGGTTTGTCAAAAAGAAGAATTCATCCAAGGTCGCAGAGGTTGCCTCCTCCACGACACGGATCCTGGAGTGGGCTTCCACCCATAGGGTCCCGCTGGAGCCGTCATCCACGACCACGTGTGACCCGCTGAGCCAGGTGGTCCCCCCGTCGAAACTCTGCTCCACCCACAGGTCCTCGGTATGGGTACCTCCCGACTTGTTCAGCACCATCAATTTTCCACACCCGGAGCGGGCAAGGGAATAAGGACTGGAATAGACCAGCAGATCGTCGAAGGCGGTATCCGCTGGTTTGTGTTCATACAACCCGTCGTTTCCGTCGGCGTTTTCCCCGTCCAGGTATCCCCCGCCGCCGTCCTTGTTTTCGGGGCCGCCGGAAACGAGCACGAAAGGAACCGAGACGAGCACTCCGCTGTCCCTCACCTGCAGGCTTGCCGAGCCCGATGCCAGCAAATAATCATCGCATCGCCTGCTGCGCTCAGAATCTGTTACGGAGTTATGCTCCGTCAATTCTCGAAGAACCGCGTAGGTAAGGGACCGGCCCGCCCCGTCGCCGGGCGGCAGGCCCAGATCCGCATGGGGAAGCGTTCCCACGAGCCGTGCCCCCCCTCCGCTCTCACGGTTTTCTTTGCCGTCGCCGTCTGTATCGGGGCAGGGCAGATAGCCGTTGACTTCCCAGTAGCCTTCAAGGGCCTTTTTGGCTTCCTCCAGCCGGTTGTTGATCTTGGTGCGGATCCCGCTCTGGAAATAGACCCGTGCCACCGGTATGGCGGCCCCGGTGAGGATGCCCACAAGGACCAGCACCAGGGCCAGTTCCACCAAGGTCATGCCCCGGCGATCGCTGCAAAGCGCATCCATCGAAACCATGGTCACGGCGCTCATCCTTGCGGATCCCTGAGTTCCAAAGGGCGGAAGACGACTCCTAGAATTCGACGTAGAGGGTAATTAAGCCATTGCCAGAATAATCAGCACTGGCTCGTATGGAGCCTGTATCGTAAGCACCGTCGTCGTATTTGGTGTCGATCATCCCCGCCACATCGCGTTTCATGTATGTCAGGTAAATCCAGTGAGTCGTTTTTCCCTGGGCGGTGGCGTACCCAATATACATGCTGCCCCCCAGGACGTGGGTGGGATAATTCTGCGTCGAATAATCTCCACTGATCAGGTTCGCCCACTGTAAGTTGTCGAAGGCATTGGCAACTTCAGCTCCGGAGATAAGTCCGTTGCCGTTGCCGTCTGCACCCGCCCCCCGGCTGCTTGCCTTGGGGTCGTCTCCCGGAAAATAGCCGTACATGTCGTAGTACGTGTTGAAGGCCGCCCTCAACTCATCCATCTGCTTCACCACCCTCTTGACCTTGGCGGACTCGATCATCTGCTGGCCCTTCAAAACGCCGCCGATGAGAAGTCCGATGATCACCAACACGATGGCGATCTCCACCAGGGTGAAGCCTCTCTGGTCCCCGGCTCCCCACTTCAATCGGTTCATGTCATTGCCTCCTTACTGGAATTAAAGTCTTAACTTTACCGCGATACCATGGTGCGCAGGACACACCACCTATCTTCTAACGTGCTATCGGAATTCCTTTCCCAGCACTTTAATAGAAACCGTCCTTTTTTCCCATTTTGCCGGTTGAACAGGTTGAAGCATGCGCACCTCCCGGCATCCCCCACCCCCTGTGCTGCTCAATGGGATGGGCATGATACGGCTTTTCCAGGTCGGGGTTCCCGCGACATTGGCTTTGGGTGATTCGCCGAACCGGAAGTCCGTCCGAAAAGGAGCCACCGACTGGAAGGGCGCCCCCCGCCACACCTTCTTTAAGGCCGATCCGATGGATCGCGTGTGCCCAAAACGATCGTAAAGCCCTGTATTGACTGCATGCGTTGGGTGACGGCCGATTGGAAGCCGGCAACCCATGGACCCAGTGATTGGGAGGGACGTTTTAACACCCGTTTGGTTGCCACGCCACGTCCCGACGGGATTCATGGCAAGGGCACAAGGCCGCGGGACCACGGCCCTCACATAAGCCGCGGGGTGAGGATCACCACCAGTTCGGTGCTCTCGCTTTCTTGCCGGTGATTGCGGAAGAGCCCTCCCAGCAAGGGGATGTCCCCCGCCAGGGGCACCTTGTCCTGCTTCCAGCTGTCGTTTCGCCGGATCAGACCCGCCAGCACCACACTCTGCCCTTCACGGACCCGCACCATGGTGCCCATCTCCCTGAGAGAGATGATGGGGTTGCGCACCTGTTGGACGCTGGATCCCGCCGTGGGGATATCCACCACCTCCTCACCCTGCAGGTTGGTGATGGAGGGAACCACATGCAAGAGGATTTCCCCATCGTCGGCGATCTGCGGGGAGATGCCCAGTTGCAGGCCCAACAGGGCCCGCTTGATGGAGGACTCGAAAAGCACATTGCCGTTTTGGTCCACCGTGAGCCCCGACACGTCCCCGAAGGGGAGCTGACTGCCCACGGTGATCACCGCCGATTGCCCGTTCATGACCGCGATCTGGGGGTTGGAAAGGACCCGCAACTGCCCCTGCGAGCGCAAAAAATCGATGAGCACGTTCAGGGCGGTCGCCCCCTTGGTAAGGCTCAGCCCCGCGGCGCCTCCCGTCCCCGGACTGGAGATGGTGGCCCCGGTACCGGACGCCAACCCGGCGCCCAGATTCTGCACCAGGGTCAAAGCCCCCTCTGCGCCGAAAAGGGAAAGCCTTTCCTGGAGCAGATCCCACTGAATCCCCATTTGATTGGAATCGCTCAATTGGACTTCCAGGAGTTTGGCATCGATGAGCACCTGGCGTTTGACCACTTCCTTGAGGCGCTCGATGAAACGCCGGATGCTGGACATCCGGGAAGGCACATCGGCCACATAGATGGTTCCCGCATAGGGTTGGACGAGCACTGTGCCTTCGGGGCTCTTCAGGGCCTCCAGGGCCGACTTGATCTGGCCCCAGATGTCGGCCGTCTCATCGGAGTCTTCCGTTTCCACCCGAAACTCGCTGGTCACCGCGGAGCTTCCGCCCCCACCTCCCGCCGTCTCCATGGCACTGCCCAGGATGTCGCCACCCACCTTGGTGGTGGTCTTTCGTTTGGATCGGAGATACTCCACATGGAAGATCTCCTCCTCGAAGCGCTGAACCAAGAGAGATCCCGCATCAACCTTGTAGGCATAGTCCGCGCCCTGCACCACCACCGTTTGGAGTGCTTCGTCCAAGGTGGCGTTGGACAGGCGCACGTAAACCGGAAGGCTCAAGTCCAATCCCTTTTGGACGATCAGGTTGAGATCGGCTTCCTGGGCGATGGCGGCAAGAACGGCCGACAGAGGGGCCCCATCGAATTGCAGTGAGTAGAGCTTGGACTCTTGGGGAGAAGGTGGGACGTAAGGCTGGACCTTTTCCTCCAGAGCAGGGGGCCCCGGCGGCGGATTCCCCTTGGGGGGATGGAGATAGCTGGAAGGCAGCCGCGCTTCTCCCCGGTTGCGACCCGCCATATTGGGCCCGGCGCAAGACACCAGGACAAACAGCATCACAAACAGTGCGAACCAAGATAATCTGTGTTCAGGTTTCATTGTCCGAGCCTCCACCTTGGACCCGTTTGGCGTCCTGGATTTCCTGCAAGTGAGCATCTGAGGGTAAAGGTTCCTTTCCCACACCCGGATCCCCCGCCTCAGTCGGATCCTGCGTTTGGGAAGGAACAAAAACCCAGGGAATCCGCCTCGGTTCCAACCGCACGGGATTTCCTTGGCGATCCCGCAAGACCACTTGATGGGGTTGGATGTCCGCAACCCGATAGGAGCCGATCATATCCCCTTCAACCACACGCTTGCCGCCCATGACGGCGATGCAAGGGGACCCACCGCCCCATTCATGCCGGCACACGATCCCTTGCAGCAAGGGAGGACGCTCCCGCACCACCGGGGTCTCGTCCACGGGGGGTTGAAGCACCTCTTGCCCAAGAGGCGGGGCCTGGGGGCCTTTGTTTCCGGAAAGGGAGAGGGCCGGCACCCGCCGGGCGAGCTCCTCCAAAGCGGCCTGGCGTTTGGTCCACAGGGCATGGGTATCCCGCGCCCGAACCACCACGCCTCTTGTCCCCTGCCATGGCGCACGTTGCGAAAGGCTTTCATGGGAACCGGGGCCATGGCCCCAGAATAGAAAGCCGCAGGTGCCCACAAAAAGCGCCGCCACAAGCAGCCAAAAGCGGCCAGGGTGCGTCAAGATCCAAGCGTTCATGGGACGATCCTCGCATGAAAGACTGTGGTAAGCTGGACGTCCCAGGATCCAGAGTCGGGGGATTGAGCAATCCCCGGATGGATGGTGCCGAGCCCCCTGTCCTCCTGTCGGCTCCTGGAGCGTTTCACCTGGACCTTTTCGATCTCCCAGAAGGGATAGCGGCGTTCTGCCTCCGCCATCCAGGCCAGGCATTTTTCGGGCTCAGCGCGCAGTGCAACCTCCACGGACATACGGAGGTAGGGATCACCCAGCTGGGAGACTTCCGGGCCCTTTTGCACGGAGCACTCGATTTTCTCAAGCCCCATGCGGTCCCCCAACTGTTTCAGTTCTTCTTCCAGGACAAGCCAGCCGATCCGTGGATCCTTGCACGGCAGATGGCACTCCCGAACCCATCGGCCGAGATCTTTCGCCAAAGGATAGACAGCCTCATAGGTTCCCTGGATTTCTCGGGCCATTTGGACGCGCCGTGCTGCCTCCCCGGCCTGGTATTGCCGATACCAGCCGAGCCAAGCCGCCAGGACGGCCATCGCCCAAACCACCACGAGAATCACGCCCCTTTTGCCCATGGGATCTCCAGCTCCAGATGGAAACGGTATCTTTGTGGAACGCCCTCTTTTGCCGAACCCAACTGCTCGAAGGGTATCCGGGACAGGGGAATTTTCTTCAGATTGGGATCCAAGGCCCCCAACCCATCCAGGACCATCCTCAATTGCTCCTCAAACACGTGCACCGAAGAGGCCGTCACAACGGCGTCCAGGGCCAGTCGGGTTACCGCGCCCAGGTCCATGGAGACGGCCTCCAGTGTCACCGGGGCGGGTAGGCTCCGCTGGATCGCATGGAGCAAAAGCGCGGGACTTCCCTTGCCAAAGCGGCTGGAGATGAATTGCGCTTCCTGACGCCACTGGTTCAGCGCCGGATGGGGCATCTGGAGGTTGTCCGCCATGCCCTGCGCGGCCGGAACTTCACGCCAGATCCCACCCGTAGGCGAGAACAAACTCCCCAACAAGATGAAAGCCGTTGTGGCCGCGCCCGTGAGAATGCCCCATCGAAACCAGGGATCCAGCGCAAGCTCACGTTTATGGCGGGACGGAAGGATGTTTCCGGATAGAGCGTTCACACGATCACAGTCCACCAAAGCCAAAGCGCGTTGCCAACCTGCCGCGTCCCAGTCGGCCGCGTCGCTCCATACCTTCACCTCCGCCGATGGTTGCCACCTTTCCACCGTCCAGGCCGGCGACTGCTTCAAATTCTCCACAAGCAAAGAGACCCATTCCCCGTCACCGTCCAGAAGGATCCGGGAAAACGGGCGTTTTTGCTGCTGTTGAAAAAAGACGTTGGATTGCTGGATCTCGTAGGAGAGAACCTCCACAAGGGACGGGGGATCCGTTCCCATGGGTTTCAGGTCCCGGTGGAAAGCCAGCCTGTCGTCGGAAAAGGCGTAAAGATGGAATCGACCCTGTCGCTCGAAAAGAACCGCTTTGACTTCATCTTTCGGCACCGTCGGCGTGTTTCGAAGCAGATCCTCCCACAGAAAGCCTGCGGTGGTGATGGCCCGCACGTGCACACCCCGCCTTTTCAGGGCTTGGAAGACCCGCCAAACCATGGGATCCCGTGCGAAGCGCACATGGAAGCCCTTCCGCCCATTTCCGGACGGATCCGATCTCCAGCAAAAGAAGTGGGCTCCTTCAGAATCTCCTCCCAGTTCCCTTCGCACTTGCCGGTAGGCGTAGCTTTCAATGAGCCGGGTTTTGGTGCTCTCGAATGGAACCCATTTGTCGGAAACCCACGCGTCGGGCACCACGACGACGGCCCCTTCACCCCCCTGGAAGGCTTCCTCGGGGAAAAACGCCTCGACGGGGGCTTGGGCTCCCTGGGGCGAAAAGGGAAAGGAAGTTCGATGTCTAAAGCCACGAACGTCCCTTGCGCGGACCGGCTCCACACTGAAAACGTGGAAGGCATCTTGGGATACCCACACAATCACCTGGTCTTTTTTGCGGCCTCGCCACATCACCATCGTTCCTCGGGGGTCTAAAAGGCGGCCTGACGCGAAACCATCGTGCGCAGCTCCTCGGGATCGGGGCTGTAATTGAGCGCGGTTTCCATGGAAAGGCTCCCTTGCTGCACCAATCGCAGGAGACTTTGATTCATGGTGACCATTTGCGTCTCGGTTTGCCCGAGCTGCATCTGGGCGTAGATCTGATGGATCTTGTTGTCTCGAATGAGATGGCGCATGGCCGGAGTGGGCAAAAAAATCTCCAACGCCAACAACCTTCCCACGCCATCTACGTGGGGCAGCAGAAGTTGGCTCACCGTGCCTTCCAGGACCATGGACAGCTGAAGGCGCACCTGGTTTTGCTGATGCTGGGGAAAGACATCGATGATCCGATGGATCGTCTGAACCGCCGTGTTGGTATGCAGGGTACCCAAGGTGAGATGGCCCGTTTCACTCAAGGTGAGAGCGGCTTGGATCGTTTCCAGATCCCGCATTTCTCCGATCATGATGACGTCAGGATCTTGACGCAGCACCCGTCGGAGGGCGGAATGAAACGATTGGGTATCCCGGCCCACTTCCCGCTGATTGACCAGGCACTTCTTGTGGGAATGGACATATTCGATGGGGTCCTCGATGGTCACAATGTGGCCCGAACGATTCTGGTTGATCCAATCGATCATGGCCGCCAGGGTCGTGGACTTGCCGCTTCCCGTGGGCCCGGTCACGAGCACCAGGCCCCTGGGTTTCTGGAGAAGATCAGCGATGACGGGCGGCAGACCCAGTTCGTCCAGGCTGGGTACCCGAAAGGGAATGGCGCGAAAGCTCCCGCCCACGCTTCCGCGCTGGCGAAAGAGATTCACCCGGAAAAGGCTGACGCCTTCGAGTCCAAAGGAAAAATCCAGTTCCCCGTCGCGAAGGAACTGCTCCTTCTGTTCCTGGGAGAGGATCCCCAGACAGAGCCGCTCCGTATCGGCGGGCCTCAGGATTTCATCGCGCGCTGGGACCAGTCTGCCATAGATTCGGTACTGGGGGCGCGCCCCGGCGGTGATGTGCAGATCTGAGGCTTCCAGCTCGGGCATCCGGGCCAGCAGGTCTTGCAGCGAGATCATGTTCCCCTCCGTCCCAGTTCGCGGCATCCCATGAACGGCGCGAGTCCACGCGGGAAGGTTCGGCAAACTTCGTGCCTAAACTTTCACCTTCAGATTCTCTAATCGGCTTATGGCAGGAATACTTAAAAGGATTCTTCGTTGCGGAGGGTCTGGATGGGATAGTCCCGGCCCGCCACCGTGAGACGATAGCCGCCGGTCTCATCCCAGCGCAGCAAGGAGGCCAGCTCGTAGTAGGCCACCTTGCCCAACCGGGCGGGCAGATTCCTTTTCGTGGCAAGACAATAGAGGGCGCGCTCGCCCTGAATGCGAAGGCTCTCGGGCCGAAGCGGCTCTTCCCGGCCGTCTTCCAGAAGGATCCGGATGCGTCGCACCGAACCGGATGCTTCCTTGTCGACAAAGATATACCGCACCCAGAGAGGCGCATCGGCCACGCGCACCGGATGCACTTCCCCTTCGCATCGGACGTAGTAGCGGCCGATTCTTTCAAAGAGGGACCGGCTCAGGAGGCGAAAAAGATCGCGGTCTTCCACCGGATTGCCTTCACAGAACCACCGGCCGTGTTCGTCGATGAAGTAATCGTAGAGATGGCGTTGGCCCCGCCGCTTGGGCTCCCCCATCACATCACGTCCTTTGCACCCGTCTTGGAGCTTGTCCGAGAAGGCCCAGGTTGCTCCCTGCGGGCCCCATCTATCCGTTGGCACAGGGCGGGCGCAATCTGGGCGTTTTCAAACAAGCTCTTTAGAAGGTGAAATCCACCGCCACGATCTGATCGCAGATCCGCTTGACGATCTCCAGGACCTTCACGTGTTCCGGGTGCACCTGATAGCGTTTGAGCGACTCCAGATCCTTGAAGCTGGAAACGAGGCCGAAGTCGAACGAACGCTCAGAGCGAACAATATCCCTTCCGAAATCGTAGGAAAGGATCTCCGGAATGGCCCCGGGAAGGGCGTCCAGTCCCTTCTCCAAGGATTCCACGTCCTCTTCCGTCACACCCGGCTTGAACTTGAGCAGCACCACGTGCTTGATCATCACGCTCCTCCCCGTTCCCTCATCCATTCTTGGTTTCACGAAGCCTTCGCACGTCTCCGACCCGGATGGTCACCCGCTGTCCGTCGAAGTATTCCAGCAGCGGGATGGTGTATTTGCGGCTGGCCTGAGTCATTTCCTTGAACTGGGCGGCCGAAATCTCTTGATGTTCCTTGAGGAATCCCACCAGCCTTTCTTTGAGGTCTTCAATGGCCTTGCGGTGAAAGAAGAGGTCTTCTTTCACCTTGACCAAGGTCTTTTGGGCCAGCATCCATTCCAGCACATCTTTATGCTGGCGGCTGTTGCCGGGAAGGTCTTCCACCACAACCTTGAAAAACGGAGGCTGCAACCAGGCCTTCCTGTAGATTTCTTCAATGCAGTCCCGGATCTTTTTTTCATCATCGGTCAGATCCACTTTGTGGGAAGTGAGCCGGACCACCTCTTTTTCCTGCACCAACTCTCCGCGCTCCGACAATTGCCGAAACACATAGCCCAGGAGCTTGGGATCGATGGGCCGTTCCATCTGAGCCGACACCTCTTCTTTGGGCATACCCGCCTTCAAGGGGTTCTTTCGGTGGTAGGCGTCCAGAACCTTCAAGAGGTCTGTTTCCACCGCCCGGAGCACGTCCGGATGGATGTAGCGGCGACTTTCCTTGTCGTAGAGAAGGACGGCCTTTTGGCTCACCAGCCTGGCCAGGTTGTCTCGGAAGGCCTTTCCCATCACGTTGGAACGGATCTTGAGTTCCGCTTCCGACACGCCGGTCCATCCGGCATCCAGCACATGCCACAAAAGGATCTCGCTTTCCGATCCAGACTGCAGCAAGCCAAGGGACGCGGCGGCCTGAGCCTTGTCCTTTCCTTTGTGCTTTTTGGGCACCGGATGCAGAATCTCACCGCCGCCCAGGGTGCGGATGGGCGAATAGGAGCGCAGGACGAACCGATCTCCCCGAAGAACCGCCAGAGGGCGATCCAGGCGCACTTGAGCGAAGGCGGATTCACCGGGGGAAAGTTCCTGGCGATCCAGAAGGATCAACGTGGCCACCGTCTCCATGGTTCCGGTGTGGAATCGAATCTTTTGGCGGTCCTTCAAGGGCTTGGGAGCGCTGGGGAGCAGGTCCAATGAAACATCCAGCATGTAGCTGGGAAGCAAGGAATCCGGTGTCGCCAGCACCTCGCCCCTCTGAACGGTCTCCCGGTCCACGCCTTGCAAGTTGATGGCCGTCCGTTGGCCGGGAAAGACCTCCTGCACGTCCTGGTTGTGGACTTGGAGGCCGCGCACCTTCGTTTTGATCCCCGACGGATAGATGGTGACCGGATCCCCCACCCGCAGCTTTCCGGACAGGCTGGTTCCCGTCACCACCGTGCCGAACCCGCGCATGGTGAAGACCCGATCGATGGAAAGGCGGAACGGACCCGCTTGGCTCCGACCCGGCACCTGGGCCACCTTCTCCAAGAGGACCTTCTTGAGCTCGTCCATCCCCTCGCCGGTGACGGCGGAAACCTTCACCACGGAAGCGCCGTCCAGGAAGGTGCCCTGGAGAAACTCCCGGACGTCCTCCTCCACCATGTCGATCCAGTCGGGGTCGTCCACCATGTCGATCTTGGTGAGCACCACCAGCCCTTCCTTCACGCGTAGCAACTGGCAGATTTCCAGGTGCTCGCGCGTTTGGGGCATCACCCCTTCGTCGGCGGCCACCACCAGCGCCACCAGATCGATCCCGGAGGCTCCCGCCACCATGTGCTTGACAAAACGTTCATGGCCCGGAACGTCCACGATCCCCAAGCGGCTTCCGTCCGGAAGATCCAGGTAGGCGAAACCCAGCTCAATGGTTATCCCCCGCTGTTTTTCCTCCTTCAATCGGTCGGTATCGATTCCCGTCAGGGCACGGATAAGGGAGGTCTTTCCGTGGTCAATGTGTCCCGCCGTCCCGAGGACCACCTGATTCATCGCCTGTCACCTCGCACTTGGAATCGCCTCATTTGTGGGCAGCCACGTGGGGCACAGTGTGCCACATCCCTTCCGGCGATTCAACGCCGCAACCCGGGCGCACTCTTCGGTCCGTCAGTCGGCGGCGGGATCTGGAGAGCCAGGCCGAAACCATGGCGACAGGCCCCGCCGCCCTCAAGCGGCGTTCCGCCTTCCGCTGGACAGTGCGGGGAAAGCCCCTTGGACCGCCACCAACGCCTTGAGAAAAAGAAGGGCCCGTGATAGGCATGGAGCCCGTACGGCCGCCCCAACAGAAGGGGGCCTGGAGGCTGGCCACTGCTGGGAGTTCTTCACGGACACCTCCCAGGACCCGCCCCTTTCAAAGGTGACGATCAGATGGAGTGTTCATGCGACGGTTCGTTTGGTTGGCTTCTCTTTGGCTTCTTTTGGCTGTTGGATCCCTGGGCTTCCTGGAAGTCGTTCGGTTGTGGACCTTTTCCTTGACTCCCACCCCCAACCTGGCCCCCCTGGAGGTGGAGATCCAACAGGGAACCAACCCCAGGGCCATCGCGGCTCTCCTGGAAAGCCAGGGTGCTATTTCCGATGCCCGCCTCTTTTACTGGTACGCCCGCCTTCAGAAGGCCGCCGGAAGACTGCAGGCAGGCACCTATCGCTTTCCCCCCTTGCCTACTCCCCGCATCATTTTGGACGCCTTGGTTCACGGCAAGGTCATCTTCTACAAAATAACCATCCCAGAGGGATCCGGCCTCGAGGAGATCGCAGAGCTGCTGGAAGAAAAGGGCCTGGCCTCCCAGGCGGAGATTCTCAGGCTCTGCCATGACCCCGCATTTCTCGCATCCTTGGACCTTCAGGAAGCCCCCAGCCTGGAAGGTTACATTTTTCCCGAGACCTACCTTTTCAGAAAGAACACAAGCCCACAGAACATCCTGCGTCGCATGGTTCAGGAATTTTGGAGGCACTTTCCCGAAAGCCGAAAGGAAAGGGCCCGTCAGCTGGGTATGAGTATCCATGCCGTCGTCACCCTGGCTTCCCTGATTGAAAAGGAGGCCATGGTGGATAGGGAAAGGCCCGTGATTGCTTCGGTTTTCTACAACCGCCTCAAAAAAGGCATGCCTCTTCAAAGCGATCCCACGGCCGTCTACGATCTGAAATCGTTCCGCGGGCCCATCACACGAGAGCATCTGAAAAGAGAAAGCCCGTACAACACCTACCGTCACAAAGGTCTCCCCCCCGGGCCCATTTGCAGTCCGGGCGAAGAGTCGATCAGGGCGGCCCTCTATCCGGCGGAAACCTCCTATCTCTACTTTGTCAGTAACGGCGACGGCACCCATACCTTTTCCGCCCGCTACCGCGACCACCAGCGGGCCGTCCGCCGATACAGGAATCACAAACAACAGTCCGTCCCACCCCCCGGGAAACATTGAAGTCTTCTGCCACATTCAACGGAGGTCGGTAGAGCGCCATGACACACGCCAACGAGACACACCCCGTGACCAGTATCGTCTTCGCGGCCGGAAAGGGTTCCCGCATGCGAGGCTACTCGGGCAACAAGACCCTCCTGCCCCTGATTTCATCTGCTGCCAATCCATACGAGGGAGACCGCCCCCTGCTCGTGGAGGTGTTGGAAAACCTTCCTCCCGGGCCCAAAGGCATCGTGGTTCACCACCGTGCGGAGGATGTGCAAGAGGCCACGGCCGCCTATTCGTGCACCTATTGTTTTCAGCCGGAGACAAACGGCACCGGGGGCGCCCTGCTGGCCGCCCTGCCCTTCCTGGAATCGGTTGGAACGGAAGAGGTGATCATCACCATGGGCGACGTGCCGCTCATACGGCCGGAGACCTATCGGCGGCTTTTGAGATCCCTCGGCCAGAGGCACTTGGCCGTCCTGGCCTTCGATCCCCGAGACCCGGCCCAGTACGGAAAGTTGGAAGTGGAGGGGGACCGGGTGCTTCGCATTGTGGAATGGAAGTATTGGCATGGCGAACAGGATCCAGAACGCAGGGCCCGGCTCAATCTGTGCAACGCCGGGGTGTATGGGGCCCGCCGCCGCCCCTTGCTGGAATGCCTTCGGGAATTGGAAAAGAATCCCCACGTGGTCGAAAAGGAGCGCGACGGGCGATGGGTTCAGATCCGGGAATACTTCCTGACCGACCTGGTGGAAATCATGAATCGGGCCGGTTATTCGGTGGGCCTTTGTCTGGCAGACGAAGAAGAAGTGCTCGGAGTGGATACGCCGGAAGCCCTGAAGCGGGCCCAATCCATCTATGCCCAAAGGCGGGCGTCATCTTAGATTGACCCCGGCCCGGACTTTCGCTATTGTGCATCTGTTCCCGGTTGGACCGGGCGCCCATTATTTTGTTCCTTTCTTCCCACATTCCATCCACATCCAAGGTATCCGCACAAGGAGGGATCTATGGCCGTGAAGCTCATCGACAAGACCCCATCGGCTTACGACTACCCGCTTCTCATCAAGCAGCTCCTGCATCGGCCCATCCGATATGCGCCGGAGCAGGAGATCGTCTACCGGGATCTTTGCCGTTATACCTACCGGGATCTCTATAAGAGAATCGGGCAGGCGGCCAACGCCCTCAAGGCCTTGGGCGTGGAGCCGGGATCCACCGTGGGCGTCATGGACTGGGACAGCCACCGCTATCTGGAGCTTTTCTACGCCGTGCCCATGATGGGGGCCATCCTCCACACCGTCAACATTCGCTTGTCCCCCGAACAGATCCTTTATACGGTCAACCATGCGGAAGACGACGTGCTGCTGGTCCATGAAGACTTTTTGCCCATCGTGGAAGCCATCAAGGACCAGTTCCAGACGGTCAAAAAGATCGTGCTCCTGAAAGACTCGGAAACCGCTCCCCAGACCGCCGTTCCTCTGGATGGTGAGTACGAGGAACTGCTTGCCGGGGCCGATGCGGACTACGACTTCCCCGACTTCGACGAAAACACCAAAGCGACCACCTTTTACACCACGGGCACCACGGGACTTCCCAAGGGCGTCTTCTTCAGCCACCGCCAGCTGGTAATGCACACCATCACCGTCATGGCGGCGGCCGGATCGTTGCATACCACAGCCACTTTCCGTTCCAACGACGTCTACATGCCCCTCACCCCCATGTTCCACGTGCATGCGTGGGGACTGCCCTATGTGGCCACCCAGCTGGGAGTGAAGCAGATCTACCCGGGCCGCTATGAACCCGCCATGATCATGAAGCTTCTGGTGACGGAAAAGGTGACCTTCTCCCACTGCGTGCCCACGATCCTGCACATGATTCTCACCAGTCCCGCCGCCAAAGAAGTGGATCTGTCCAACTGGAAGGTGATCATCGGCGGATCGGCTCTGACCAAGGGATTGTGCAAGGCGGCCATGGATCGAGGCATAGACTTGATTACAGGCTACGGTATGTCCGAAACCTGCCCGGTGCTCACCCTGTCGCAACTCCAGCCCCATATGCTGGATTGGTCCAAAGAAGACCAGATCCCCGTCCGATGCCGCACCGGCCAGCCCATCCCGCTGGTGAATCTGCAGATCATGAGCCCGGACGGCACCTTCCTGCCCCACGACGGCAAGAGCACCGGCGAAGTGGTGGTGCGGTCTCCATGGCTCACCCAGGGCTACTTCAAGGATCCCGAACGGGCCGAAGAGCTCTGGCAGGGCGGCTGGCTCCATACGGGCGACGTGGGCTATATCGACGAAACCGGCTATCTGCAGATCACGGATCGCATCAAGGACGTGATCAAGACGGGCGGCGAATGGATTTCCACCCTGGAGCTGGAAGACATTCTCATGCAGCACGAGGCGGTCAGTGAGGCGGCCGCCATCGCCGTGCCTGACGAAAAGTGGGGCGAACGGCCCATGGTGCTGGTGGTTTTGAAGGACGACTACAAGGGCAAGGTGAGCGAAGAGGACATCAAGGCCCACTTCATGGGTTTCGTGGAAGAAGGGGCCATCACCAAATGGGCCGTTCCGGACCGGGTGGCCTTTTTGGATGCCCTGCCCAAGACCAGCGTGGGCAAGCTGGACAAGAAGGTTATGCGTCAGCAGTTCAGTTGACAGGTGACCTCCCTGGAGGGGCAACTCTAAAAGATGTCACAGCCCTAAAAGGCCAAGGAAATCACAGGCTGTTTCGAGCCACGGAAATCTAGCCCGCGGCTCGGAACCGACGCATCTTCCGTGAGGGCCGGCTTGGAGGCGATTGGGATCGCCGCCAAGCCGGCCTTCCTCATGCCCTCCGCCAAGCTCATGGAAAACCGCTGGGCCATGTGGAATCCCACTCCCCCGGCGCCTGCGAGGATCCTTTTTAAGCCGAGAACCCCATATCAGAAAGCGTGTTCGAAAAGAGACTGCCGGATAGCAGGCCGCGCTGGACGCACCTTCTCATGGGCCTGATGGGACCGCACGGCGTCGAGGAAACTTGATCCCTGCCGCCCCGCTGCGTTCACCTAGCCCATTGCGCCCCGGCCGCTCTTGTGATAGAAGCTTTCATTGTGAAAATGGGCATTAAAGGAGGGACAAAGAATGTCGAACTGGGCGTGGCGTATCGGCATGTTGGTAGTGGGAGGCGTACCGGCCATCATCGGCGGCGGCCTTTTCTGGCATTTGTTCGAAAAGTGGACGGCGGTCATCGTCTGGGAGATTGTGCTCCTTTTCATCTTGAGCCTCATCATCTCCAAAGGGGATAAGCGGGGACAGGAAGCCGGCCACTAGCCAGGGCATCGACCCCCATCGCGGAAGGCACGGGGCTCGTGTCCTTTTGCGATGGTGGCCCATCGATGGCGGGGACGGCCCAATCCCGGCCGTATGAGCGGAGCCCGTGCCCTGCTGGAAACATCCGAAGCCCCGGGTGTCCGGCCTGTCCAGTCTTCAGGATTGCCGCACAGGAGGCGCACGCATGGAGTGCAAGAAGGAAAAGAATCTGACTTCCTGCAACTGTACCTACGAGCCGTGTTCCAGAAAGGGCATGTGCTGTGAATGCCTCCAGTACCATCTCAAAAGTCGGCAATTGCCGGCTTGCTGCTTCCCGGCGGATGCCGAAAGGACCTACGATCGGTCCTTTGAGCACTTCGCCCGTCTGGTTCAGCAAAAGAAGGTTTAAGCCGACCTGACTCAGTTGGGCTTCCAAAGCCCCGCCTCCTTTTTCACCAGAAGGAGGCCGGGGCTTTTGTGAAAATACATGTGCCGGGAATCCACCCCCAGGCGAAGAAACTGCGCCTCGATGTGGTCGAAAAGAACCGGGCGGTCCGGCCAGGTGAACTTCTTCTCTTCCTCCCGCAACGTTTCCAACAGGGCCTTGGCCTTCGGCCAGCGAAAAAAGATCTCCTCTTTGGCGTCGCTGCAGAAAAAAAGAGCGCAGGAAACGGGGCGCAGCGGGAGAATACACCCCTTGGGCCCCAGGTAGACGCATCGATCGGACCGGAAAGGAGACTCCAGGGCTTTCAAGATGCCGGCTTTGGCCTTTTCATCGGCCAGAAGCCAGGCGATGACCAGATCCGCAAAGAAGGTGATGATACTCTCGAAACTGCAACAGGCACTGCGTCCGCTGACAAAACAGGACTCCGCACACAACCGCGAAAAGTATTCCTCTTGAAAGGCGTCCACCCGGGCCCGGAAATCCAGGTAGGGCTGGATGTCCCGGTGCAGCGCCTCCACCTCTTCTTTGCACATGCGCGCAAGGCCCGCTGCGATGGCCTCCAGGCTGTTCCTCTGTTCCGCGTTGTATTCGCTCACAACTACTTCCACCCCTGACGACCGGAGTTTCCCAAAGACATTGCCAATCCCCCCAACCGGAGCCCCCCGATCCGCCGAGCCCCAAGGCTTTCCCCTGGCTTACGGGACCTCAAACCCCGGAAAGGTCATGAACATACGAATAGAAATCCAGCGGCCGAATGAGAGCGAAAACCCTTGCACCGGCTCCTTCGATGATCTCCCTATCCTCAGTGACGAGCAGAATCTTTCGGTCCTTGCTCCTACGAACCGCCTGCAGGATGTAAAGGTCCGCCGTGGTCCCCCGGGTTTTATCCGTATAGACGATCTCCACTTTTCCCAGCTGATCGCTGTAGTCCCCTTCTCCGTCGAAGACCAGCACGATCTTTCGAAAATGGTTTTGCTTGGTTTGCACCGCCTCAATGAAGTCACTACGCAGATCGGCCAGATCCGTCCCCCGGTTTTCTTCCGAAGACAACAGGCGAAGAAGAATGTTGTAGCCGTCCACATAGACCGTATAGCGGCGGCTCTCCCCGCTGGCAACGAACTGTTCCAGGTTTTTCCAGTCTGAACGCCCGTCCTTTGGCACCGCCTCTTTCATGAACCGCCCGTAGAGCGCTTCCAGGATCTGGCGCCGCTTGTGGTTCACCTCTTCCAAAAGGAGGTCCAGATCGGGCAAGACGCCGGTTTCTTCCAGATCCCGCAAGGCCCGTTCCAGCCGCTTCAGTGCTCCCAAGCTCCGAGGGTTCGGCTCCAGAAGCCGAAGGCGGCTCAGGAGCCCTTCCCGGTTCAGGTCGGCGGGCAACCCCTTCAAGGCCTTCTCCACACCCGGCAGGCCGAGCACCCGCTGGCGTTCTTGGAGCAAGGCCTTCTTGAGGCGACGGACCTCGGGGTGCACCATGAGGGACTGGGCAAAGATGCGTTCGATTTCCTGCAGGTGCAGTTCGATTTTGAGGAGCTTTTGCCGGACTTCCCCAATGAGGCCGTAGCGCTCATCGGCCTGCCTTTGGCAAGCGAAGGCCCTGTCCGCCCAGACGAAGAGCTGGTCCAAGCGTCGGGAAGTCTTTTCCAGTTCCTTCCAATCCGGATCTCCGAGCGCCTGGTAGCGACTGTACCAGCGCTTTTTCTCCTCGGCGATCCCGCGCTCCAGCGCCTCCTGAAAGGACTTCTCCCATTCCTGGAGTCGGTGTTTCAAGCCGGCATTTTCACCGAGCAGCCGTTCCTTTTCAGAGATCAGAACGGCTCTTTCCTTCTTGAGCTTCTCGATTCTGGCTTCCAGTCGCTTTCGCTTCTCCACCTCCCGAGCGTGGGCCCCTTTGCGGGGCGGGCCCTTTGCGCTGCCCAGGTCGCCGACTGGCCGATCCGAGCCGGGACCTGGCCCCACGAAACCGAGGGAAGAAAAGAGGACGGCGGACTCCGGGACTTCCTCCACCGCCTTTTGGAGCACACTTCGGATCGGGATGAACAATTCCCCCAGCCGCTCGTCCATGCCACGTGTCCAGAAGTCTTCCCGGCCCAGCAGCTCGGCCAGATCCTCCAGCGCGTCTTCCAGAAAATAGAGTGAGAGGACCAATCTTTCCGGCCCGATAAGATCCTTGAGATCCATCAGGTTGTCCCGAAGGAAGTTGCGGTCCAGCATGTCCAGCAAAGCAAGGATCTCCAGGTTGTCGTCCGCCCAGACGTCCGCCGCCGATTGGAAGAAGGCGAGATCGCCTTTGAAAGTCTCCACGAGCCGCCGCGAGGCGGGCGGGCGGGTTATCTGGGCTCCGATTTTTTCGTCCCCGGAAGGAAGCCCCCGGAAGACGGCCTGTCGCGCTTGGGGAAACCGTCGAAAGAGTTGAACCCAGCGGCTGCTTTTCATATCCTGAACGAGAAAAAGAAAGAAAGAGTCGGGAAGCCGCGGGTAGATGGATTTATGGAAAATGGATGGGGACACCGGTACCGTCCTTGTCGCTCGCTGATGCCATGGACCCTCAGACCCCTTTGCCCGAAAGGAGAAACGGGATGGACCAGGTCTTTGTGGTGCTTGTTACGGTGGGGAGCCAGGAAGAAGGGATGCACATCGCCCGTGCCCTCGTGGAAGAAAGGCTGGCCGCCTGCGTCAACATGATCCCCACGGTGCGCTCCATCTACAGCTGGCAGGGCCAGGTGTGCGACGATCCGGAAGTATTGCTCGTCATCAAGACCCGGCAAGCCGTCTTTGCCCAGCTGGAGGCCCGGATCAAGGAGCTTCACAGCTACGAGGTGGCGGAAATCATCGCCCTTCCCGTCACCGCCGGCTCGGAGGACTACCTCCAGTGGGTCCTTGAGTGCACATCACATGGGGCGGCGTAGCTTGTCCCGGCGAATGGAGACCGACCGGGCGTGGGCGTCCAGCCTTTCCAGGCCTGCCAGGCGCACCACGGCATCGGCGTCCCGCTCGAAGGCCTCTTTGCTGTAGCTGATCACGGATGTGCGCTTCAAGAAGGTGTCCACCCCCAAGGCCGAGGCAAACCGGGCCGTACCGGACGTGGGCAGCACGTGATTGGGCCCCGCGTAGTAGTCGCCCACGGCTTCCGGGCTGTACGGTCCCAGAAAGACCGCCCCGGCGTGTTTCACACGGGGAAGGAGTTCCCAGGGTTTGGCCACCATTAGCTCCAGATGCTCCGGGGCCAACAGGTTGGCCACATGCACGGCTTCTTCCAGACTCACGGTCTTGATGATCGCCCCGTAGCGGGAAAGGGCCTGACGCGCCGTCTCGCGGCGCGGCAGGGTCTCCAGCTGATGTGCCAGGGCCTTCTGGAGATGTTCCACCAACGCTCCATGGTGGGTGATGCACACAGCGCTGGCAAGTGGATCATGTTCCGCCTGGCTGAGCAGGTCCGCCGCCACAAAGTCCGGATCCGCCCCTTCGTCGGCCACCACCACCACTTCGCTGGGCCCGGCCAGAGAATCGATGCCCACGCGCCCGTAGACCATTCGCTTGGCCGTGGCCACATAGATATTGCCAGGCCCCACGATCACATGCACCGGCTTGACCCGGGCCGTCCCGTAGGCCAGAGCGGCGATGGCCCACGCGCTGCCCATTCGATGGATTCGGGTCACACCGGCCTCCCGTGCGGCCACCAGCAGGTAGGGATTGACCGACCCATCCCGCCCCGGGGGCGTGGCCATGGCGATATCCCGAACGCCGGCGATGGCCGCGGGAACGGCCGTCATGAGCACGGTGGACACCAGAGGCGTTTCCCCGCCCTTGCCCCCGGGCACGTACACCCCGGCCGACGCCACTGGCCGGCTCATTTGGCCGAGAAAGACACCTCCGTCGGAGGGCTCGAACCAGGACCTTTGAATCTGGCGCTGGTGAAAGGCGGCAATGTTATCCCGGGCCCGGCGGATATCCCCCAGCAGCACCGGGTCCACCGCCTCGTAGGCCTTATCGATCTCCTCGGCCGGCACATCCAGAAGATCTTCCGTGAATTGGGGAGCATCGAAGCGCCGGGTAAAATCCACCAGGGCACTGTCCCCCTCTTCCCGTACCCGGGCCAAGATCTCTTGCACCTGCCGTTCCACCTGGGGATCCGCATCCACCTGGCGACCTGTGACTTTGAGAAAGAACTCCTTGGCTTCCTGCGAAGGGTACATCACAACGGGCAGCATCTTCACTCCTCCACGGCGACCACAAAGGCATCTGCAAATCCACGACGCCTCAGGTCCCCGGCCATGGCATCGGCCGCATCCAATTTCCTGTAGATCCCCACCTGCACTCGATAGAAGGTCTCTCCGCCCAGGTTCACCTGCCGGATAAAGATATGCCTTCCCAGGGGCAAGAGCCGCCGCCGAACGTTCAAGGCGTTGGCCCGCTCGCGAAAGGATCCCACCTGGATCACGAAGTGTCCTTCCCGATAGGAACGCCGGGGCTCCAACCGCCACGACGTGACACCGGCCACCTGGACGGGTGAGGCCACTCGGACCGCCTCCACCAGAACGGGAGCCACCCCTTCTTTTTGGAGGCCGAGACGCCGGGCGGCTTCATAGGACAGGTCGATGATCCGACCTCGTACGAAGGGACCGCGATCGTTGATGCGCACCACCACAGACCGGCCGGTCTTGAGGTGGGTCACCTTCACATGGGTGTTCATGGGCAGGGTCTTGTGAGCCGCCGTCATGGCGTGCATGTCGTAGCGCTCCCCGTTGGCCGTCCGCCGCCCATGCCAGTCCGCACCGTACCAGCTGGCCAGGCCCTTTTCCCGGTACCCCTCGGCGTTGGGGATGGGATAGTACCACACCCCGTTGATTTGGTAGGGCTTCTGGGTGCCGATGGGAGGCGGCGCCCCGGGGACTGGCGGAGCAGGCGGCGGGGCCTTATGACTGCAGGCAAGGCTCAAGCAACAGAGCACAAGCACACATGCCCAGCCCATGAGACGGTTCGGCCGCTTGGGCTTGATTCCAGGCCACTTCATGCTATTGCGCCCAGGAACTTCCGTTCTTTTCCATCTCTTCCATCTTGGCCAGGTCTTCGAAACGGATGTCGATGCCCAGGATCCCCACGATCTCTTCCAGATCGTTTCGAATGGGCGCCGACACCGTGATGCACAAGGCCCCCGTGTAGCGGGACGTGTAGAAGTCGGTCACATGGACCTTTCCGTTCTTCATGGGCTCGATGAACCACGGCCGATCGGAAAGGTCTTCGCCCACATGGGCCTGGTCGTACTTGGCCCGATCCACGATGTGTGTGATGTTGCGCGTGATCTTGCGCCCTTCGGCATCGGTCACGTACACGTACTGGATGAAGGGGTTGAGTTCCAGCAGGGTCTGGAGCACGGGCTCCTGGATCTCCGGATCCATGCTCTTGATGGCCGCACTTTCGACCACCTCCGCCACCAGGTGCGCCGCCAGAGACCGGGCCCTGTCCTTGAGCTTGTCGAATTCGCTCACGAAGTATTCGGGCAGATAACGCCGTGCCCAGTGTTCCAATTCCTCGTTGGAAATGGAGGTGTTGCGGCCCTTGGCGTATTCTTCCATGATCCGTTTGTGGATCTTGACGATGCCTGGATGGCGTTTGTCCAAGCGCTGTTCGCCCTTGAGGCGTAGTCGGTTGTTGACCCAGTAGGCCACGCTGGCCACGCCGGACTTGTCCGTGATGATGATGCTCACCGGACGGCGCAGCAGCAACCGGGTGTCAAAGATATTGTAGATCTCCTCGTCCTTCACGAGTCCGTCGGCATGGATACCGGCGCGTGTGGCATTGAAATCCTCGCCCACGAAGGGATAGTTGGGCGGAATGCGGTATCCCAGTTCCCGGGCGAAGTACTCGGCCGCATCGGTGATGGCCGTGGTGTCCACGCCGTCCTTGTTTCCCTTCAGGCTGATGTATTCCATGATGAGGCCTTCGATGGGCGCGTTGCCCGTGCGCTCCCCAAAGCCCAGCAGGGTTCCGTTGGCTCCACTGCAGCCGTAAAGCCACGCCGTGGCGGCATTCACCAGCACCTTGTGGAAGTCGTTGTGCCCATGCCATTCCAGTAGGTGGCCCGGCACGCCCGCTTCGTCGATGAAGGCCCGCACCAGCTTGGGAACACTTCTCGGCAGGGCGGCTCCCGGATAGGTGACCCCGAAACCCATGGTGTCGCAGAGGCGGATCTTGACGTCGATACCGCTTTCTTCGCGCAGCTTCATCAGCTCCAGGGCGAAAGGAATACAAAACCCGTAGATGTCCGCCCGGGTGACGTCCTCGAAGTGGCATCGGGGCCGGATCCCCTTTTCCAGAGCGGCCTTCACGATGGCGAGATACTTTTCCAGGGCCTCCTTGCGGCTGATTTTGAGTTTGAGGAAGATGTGATAGTCGGAAACGGAGGTGAGGATGCCCGTTTCCTTGAGCCCCGCGTCCACGACCAATTGCAGATCAGAGGCCACAGCCCGCACCCATCCGGTGATCTCCGGATAGGTGTACCCTTTGGACAGACAGGCGTCCAGGGCCTTGCGATCCTTGTCGGTGTAGAGGAAGAATTCCGACTGGCGGATGACCCCGTTGGGTCCGGAAAGGCGATGCAGGTAGTCGAAGATGGTCTCGATCTGCTCGACCGTATAGGGAGGCCGCGCCTGCTGGCCGTCCCGGAAGGTGGTGTCCGTGATGAAGATATCTTCCGCCGGATCGATGGGAAGCAGCTTGTGATCGAAGTCGATCCGCGGCACCTCCACATAGGGGAAGATGTCCCGCATGAGATTGGGCTCTTCCACATCCACCAGCCGGTGACGCCAGAAGTGGGAATGTTCGTGGTCCAACACGCCTTTTTTGGGATTCCAACGGGCCATGGGATCACCTCCCCTCTGTTTCCACCCGGATGCATAGCTCCAGAAGCTGTTGAATGTCCGCTTCCGACGGCGCCCCGCTCATGAGGCACGTGCCCTTCTGAGTCTTGGGAAAGGCAATCACGTCCCGGATCGACGAGGCCCCGCTCATGATCATCATGAGGCGGTCAAAGCCGAAGGCAATGCCGCCGTGGGGGGGCGCCCCATATTGGAGAGCATCCAAAAGAAAGCCGAATTTTTCTTCCGCCTCCTGGGGACCGATGCCCAAAGCATTGAACATCTTGTTCTGGATGTCCCGGCGGTGGATGCGGATGCTGCCCCCGCCGATCTCCGTGCCGTTGAGCACCAGATCGTAGGCTCGACTTCGCACCTTCTCGGGCGCCTCATCCAAAAGCGGCAGGTCTTCTTCCAGGGGCGCCGTGAAGGGATGGTGGACGGCCACATAGCGCTTTTCGTCCGGATCCCATTCCAGCAACGGGAAATGGGTCACCCAGCAGAATTGGAAGGTGTGGCTGTCCACCAGATTCATCTGGCGGGCCAGCCGGTTGCGAAGATTGCCCAGGGATTCGTGCACCACCCGTGGCTGATCCGCCACAAAAAAGAGGATATCCCCCGGGGCCGCCCCCGTGGCCTCAGCCATGGCACGGCGCACCTCTTCGGACAAGAACTTGGTGATGGGAGACTGCCACCCCTCCGGCTGCACCTTGATCCAGGCCATTCCCTTGGCCCCGAAGCCCTGCACGTATTCGATGAGCTCATCCAAGTCTTTCCTGGAAAGGCGGCTGCCACCCGGCAGGCAAATGGATTTGACCAGGCCCCCGTTTTCCAACGCCTGGCGGAAGACCCGGAAGTCGCAGTCTTTGACGATTTCCGTCAGGTCCACCAGTTCCAGACCGAAGCGGGTGTCGGGCCGATCTGTGCCGTAGCGACTCATGGCTTCGGCATAGCTCATGCGTGGAAACGGCGTGGGCAAATCCACCCCCAGCAGTTCTCTGAAGAGTCGGACGATCCAGCCTTCGATGAGCGTGAACACGTCCTGCTCGCCGACGAAGCTCATCTCCAGGTCCAACTGGGTGAATTCCGGCTGGCGGTCCGCCCGCAGATCTTCGTCCCGAAAGCACTTGACGATCTGCATGTAGCGTTCGAAACCGGCCACCATGAGAAGCTGCTTGAAGATCTGGGGAGATTGGGGAAGGGCATAGAACTTCCCGGGATTCACGCGGCTGGGCACCAGATAGTCCCGGGCCCCCTCGGGGGTGCTTTTGGTCAGCACCGGGGTCTCCACTTCCACAAAGGCGTGTTCCGCAAAGTAATTTCGAGTGAGAAAAGCCGCCCGGTGGCGCAAGAGCAGGTTCCGTTGCATGAGGGGCCGGCGCAGGTCCAGATACCGGTACTTGAGCCGGATGCTTTCGCTGGCCTCCGTGTCGTCTTCTATGTGGAACGGCGGCGTTTTGGCCACGTTCAGGATTCTCAGTTCGTGGACCAGAACCTCGATCTCGCCCGTCTTCAGCTTGGGATTGGTCATCCCCTCGGGTCGGCGGCGCACCGTGCCGCGTACGGCGATCACAAACTCGCTCCGCAGCGCATGGGCCCGTTCGTGGGAAAGCGCATCGGCCTGCGGGTCGAAAACCACCTGTGTGATGCCCTCGCGATCTCTCAAATCGACGAAAATCAACCCCCCGTGATCCCGACGCCTCTGGACCCATCCCATGACAATCACGTCACGGCCCACGTGGTCGAGGCCCAGGGTGTTGCAGTCGTGGGTCTTTTTCCAGTCTCCAAGGGTGTCCAATACCACCGACGGTGTGTCCAATTGCCTTGCTTCCTCTCTCACCTGGAACTCCTATGTTTCATACGGAAAGTCGTCGCATCTAGTGGTCATGCCCGCGCACGTACCGGGTAAGGGCTGCCAGCGCATCGTCGAGGGGGATCTCCACCTGTTCCTTGGTGGCCATGTTGCGAACGGGCGCCTTCCCCCGGTCCAGTTCCTCGTCGCCCAGGATGAGCACGTGGGAGACGCCCAGTTTGTCGGCTCGCCGCATCTGGCTTTTCAGGCTACCCCCGCCGTAGGTGAACTCGGTCCGGATCCCGCTGTTGCGCAACCGCTGAACCAGGCCAAACCCTTCCCGAGCCGCCCGGTCGCCGATGACGGCCACAAAGAGTTCCGGAGCACGGCCGGCTCGGCTCTGGCCTTGTTGCAACAAGAGGATGAGGCGTTCCATGCCGATGGCAAAGCCGATGCCCGGAAGATCCGGCCCGCCCAGGTCCTTCATAAGCCCGTCATAGCGCCCTCCGCCCCCCACGGCGTTCTGGGCGCCAAGCCGGTCCGTGACCACCTCGAAAGTGGTGCGCATGTAGTAGTCCAGACCGCGAACCATGTGGGGATCCAGTTGGAAAGGGGTGCCCAAATCCCTCAAGCAGGCCTGGACCTTTTGAAAGTGGTCCCGGCAGTCCGGGCACAGGTAGTCCACGAGCTCCGGAGCACCGTCCAGGGCCTTGCGGCATCTTTCCACCTTGCAGTCGAAGACCCGAAGGGGATTCACATGCCGTCTTCGGTCGCAATCGGGGCAGAGTTCCTCCGCGCGGTCCCCCAAAAAGGCCGTGAGAGCCTGGCGGAAGGCGGGCCGACACTCGCGGCAGCCCAGGGAATTGATGTGGAGTCCCACGCCTTGGACGCCGAGCTTTTCCAAAAAGCAGCACAACATGTACATCACTTCCGCATCCAGCATGGGATCCTGGATGCCGAAGACTTCGGCGTCGATTTGATGGAATTGGCGGTAACGGCCCTTTTGCGGCCTTTCATGGCGGAACATGGGCCCGATGCAATAGAATTTTTGCAGCAGCGGATCCGCCCGCAGGTTGTGCTGGATGTAGGCGCGCACAACGGATGCCGTGGCCTCCGGACGGAGGGTGAGCCAATGGCCCTTGCGATCGGGAAAGGAATACATCTCCTTTTCCACGATATCCGTGCTTTCCCCGATGCTTCGGGCGAACAGTTCCAGCTTTTCCACCAGAGGCGTGCGGATTTCCTTGTATCCGAAGGTCTCCAACACCTCCCGCGCCGTGGTCTCCACCGTCTGCCACCAGTGAACCTCGGCCGGCAAAATATCGTTCATGCCCTTGATGGCTTGGATGCGTTCCATGAACTCTTCCTTGATTCCACCTCGTTGGAAGCCCAAAGGCCCCAAAACGTCCTGAACGGACTCGTATTTTACCTTAGCCCCGCATTGGAGCGGCGTGCATGGCACGCCGCATCAGCCCCAGACGGACTCCACCGGGCAAAGCCGCAGTCAGCCTTTACCAACCCGCCGTGGGACGCACCGACCGGTCAAAGAATGGCCTCCCGGCCGGAGTGCATGTTTCGACCGAACCCGAAACCGGATCCTCCACCCAGAGGATCTCAAGCATCCGCGCGGCCGGATCCCATGGAGGAACACGAATCATAAACGCTTTCTAGTAGAAAAGGCCCCTTCCCTTGTCAAGGAAAAGATCCCGCGCCCTTACACCGCCTGCCCGATCAAAGCACGCTCCAGACGGCAAAAAGATCCCCACATTACGTCAAAGTCTTGACTATTGCTGAGATTTCCTTAAACTCCTTCTATAGGTGGTAGGAAAGAATGCGAGACACCCATTAGCAGAGGTGGCCAGAGAACAGCCCATGAGCCCAAGCCATCCCCCCACAACCGTTTTGGTCGTTGACGACAGCCCTGAAACCTTACAAGTCCTGGTTGAAGGGATCCAGGAGGAGGGCTACCAGGTGGAGGTGGCCGCCAGCGGCAAGGAAGCCATCCAGAAAGCCAAGGATCATTCCTTCGACATCGTGTTGACCGATCTGGTGATGCCGGGCATGGACGGGCTGGACGTCTTGGCCCATTTCACTCAGGCTCATCCCGAAACGATCGTGATCATGCTCACCGGGTACGCCACTGTGGAAACGGCCGTGGAGGCCATGAAGCGGGGTGCGTTCGACTACCTGACCAAGCCCGCCAAGTTGGACGAAATACTTCTGGTTTTGGAACGGGCGAAAGAGTTCATCTCCCTGAGGTCCGAAAACGTTCTGCTCAAGTCCCAGCTCCAAGAGCGCTACCGCTTCGACAAGATCATCGGCCAAAGCCCGGCCATGCAGGCCATCTACCGGGTCATCGAAAGGGTGGCGCGAACGGACACCACGGTGCTGATCACCGGGGAGAGCGGTACGGGCAAGGAGCTGATCGCCAACGCCGTCCACTACAACAGTCAGCGGCGGGAAAGGCCTCTGGTTCCCATCAATTGCGGGGCCATACCGGAGGAACTGCTGGAAAGCGAGCTGTTCGGGCATGAAAAGGGAGCCTTCACGGGGGCTTTGAAGGATCGGAAAGGCCGGTTTGAGCTGGCGCACCAGGGTACGGTCTTTTTGGACGAGATCGGGGACATGAGTCCCAAGCTCCAGGTGAAGCTCCTGCGTTTCCTCCAGGAACGCACCTTCGAACGGGTGGGAGGATCGCGCACCATCGAGGTGGATGTGCGCATCATTGCGGCCACCAACAAGGATCTGGAAAAGGAGGTGGAAACGGGAAACTTCCGAGAAGACCTCTACTTCCGCCTGAATGTCATCCCGATCCATGTGCCGCCCCTCCGGGAAAGAGAAGGAGACATTCCCCTTTTGGTTCACTACTTCCTACGGCAGCACTGCCTCAAGAAGGGCCTGCCTGCCAAAAAGATCGCCAAAGAGGCCTTGGACTACCTGGAACGCTACGAGTGGCCGGGAAACGTGCGCGAACTGGAAAACATGATCGAGCGCATGGTCATTTTGAGCGAATCGGATACCATCGGCGTCTCCGATCTGCCCCCGCGGATTCGCAAACGCATCCCCAGTCCCGCACCCGATCGGATCGAAATCGGGGAGGAAGGAATCGACTTGAAACAGATCCTCGAGGATCTGGAAAACAAGCTGATCCTCGAGGCCCTCAGAAAAACAGGGGGGGTCAAGAATCAGGCCGCCAAGCTGCTGGGCCTCAACCGAACCACCCTCATTGAAAAGCTCAAGAAGAAAAAGCTGGAAGTGCCCGCCTGAACCCTCCACGGAACCCGCCCATCCCATCGCCCCCCTTTCCAAGGCCTTGTCAATGAATTGACTGGAGGGGATCGGCTCCATCCCCGCCAAGGGAAATCCCGTCATGCCAGGACGGATAGGGCCGGAAAGCCGCGGTGCGCTCATGGCCCGGGGCTTCCGCCTTGCGGCAGGTGACCTTCTACGCCCGGTTCACCACGGGGCGGTGCGGCCATGGGATCGCAACCCGGAAGGCTCTTCTGCCGGCCCCGGCGATTCCAATCCTTTTCGGACGATCTCGGAAGACGCCTGTGTGGACTCGAGCCCATTTTCTCCCGGGGCAAGCCCTCCGGCCGTCTCCATCCTGGTATATCCCTTGCTAAATCTCTGGGGCGCATTGGAATCCCTGTGCCCATGAGGACCCCTATGGAAGGGGAACGGATGGTGGTGATGCGTCCTTGTCTCATACTGGTATGGTTTTCCCTTTTCCTGGCGGTTCCCGTGAGCCAGGCCAGGACCCTGGTCCATGACGTTCGGCTGGGACTCCACCCTGGCTACACGCGTCTTGTGCTGGACTGTGAAGGGGAAAGGCCGGCAAAGACCTATAAGGAGGGCCAAAGATCCTGGATCATCTCATTTCGGGATCTGCAGGTGGGACCGTCTAAGGGTACGTGGGCCAGGGCAAAGAAGGGCGTTGTGGAAAGGATCCAGCTGGACGCCCCCAAGATCCGCGTCCAACTGGCGGAATCCGTCTGGAAAGCGCGAACCTTCACCTTGCCCGCAACGACCAAAAGCAACCGGGGCTATCGGCTGGTTCTGGATTTCTTTACTGAAAAGTCCAGGCCCCTTTCCCAGCCCCAGGTCTCGCCCCGTTCTCGAAAGCCCAACCCCCTGAAGACTCCAAAACCCCGGGGTCAGGAGAAAGCCGCGAAGCAAGAAAAGTCGCCGTCTGAGACGGGCCAAGGCCCAAATCCCCGCCGCCTCCCATCCGAACCCGGCAGCGCCTTGGCCGCAGAAACCGCGCTCCCGTCCCCATCTCCCACCTTGCCGAAAGGGCAAGGGCGCAAAAAGGAAGAGTCCGCTCCCCAGCATTCCAGAAAGGTTTCCAAGCCCGTGCTGGCAAAATCCCTTTACGGAGCGGCCCATGAGGCCTTTGAAAGGCTTCGACAGAACGGATTCCAATCCCCGCAGGAACTGGAACAGGTCGTTTCCCTTTACCAACGTGCCCTCAAAACGGAACCAAACGACCCGCAAAAGCCTGTGGCCCTCTACCGACTGGGACTATGTTACCTGAAGGCGGGAAATACGAAAAAGGCCCAGCTCGCTCTTCAGGCATTGGTGGGCACCTTCGAATCCCACCCCCTTGCACGCCAAGCCTGGATTCGCCTCGGGGAGCTGGCACAAAAGGAAGGCAACCACGTGCAGGCACTGGCGGCTTTCGACCACGCCATGGAAGGTCGCCTGAGCCAACAAGAAGCCACAAGGCTCCAGTATTTGCGGGGGATCAGCCTGTTGGAAGCCGGAGATCCGCAGGGTGCTCGGACTGCCTTTGAACAGGTCCGGGCAAAGGATCCGGGCTTTGAGGTCCGATTTCCGGAAATCTATCGATACCTGGGAGAGGCCGCCTTTGCCTTGAAGGATTTCCAGCAAAGCCGCCGGTGGCTTTACCAGTACCTGAACGTGTCCCCGTCCATCGACAACAGGGACCTGGTGCTCGCCCGGATCGCTGAAACCTATTTGCACGAAGGGAATCGGGAGATGGCGGACAAGTTGTTCGCCTACATCGAAGCCCACTACCCCGGTTCCGAAGGGGATCTGGTGGGACGCATCCGCAAGGCGGAATACTTGGAGGGGCAAGGCCCCGATCTGTTTCATGAAGCCCAGCGGATTTACCGGGAAATGGCGGAACAGCCGCTTCCGGAACCATTGCAGCATCTTGTGCAATTCAAGCTGGCCTACGGGGAATGGAAGGAAGGCCGATACCGGGAAAGCCTCAGCCGAATCGATGCCATCCTTCAAAAGTCCACTGCGACCACCCCGTTTGACGAGTTCCAGCAGCTTCGCCAAAAGGTCGTTCTGGACTGGGCGAAAGAACGGCACCGTCAAAAGAATTACAGGGGCGTGATCGAACTTTACGAGACCGACCCCCTCCTGTTCCACGAGTCGGCTGACATCCAGACGCTGGCTCTGGTTGCCGAAAGCTTTGAGAAACTGAAATTCTTTCCCAACGCCTTGGAGCTCTACGAATCCGTTTTGCAAAAGGACCCGCAAGACCTTTGGCGCCTGCGCCTGGCGCGCTGCGCCTTCGAGACGGGGCAACTGGACAAGGCGGTGCAGGCATGCCGGGCCATCACCGATGCGTCCTACGCGCGCCAAAAGGAAGAGATTTTGGGTCGAACATGCGCCGCGCGCCAAGACTGGCAAGGCGTGCTGGAACATATCGGGCGGATTGTGGAAAAGGCCGACAGCGTGGAGCCTGCGCTTCTCAGCCTTTACGCCGAAGCCTGGTATCGGACAGGCCGGCATGACAAAGCACTCAAGTGGGCCCAAACCGCCCTGAAAGCCCTGGACCAGGATCGAGGGGATCTTTTTGTGTCCCTGAGTATCCTGGCCAGTCGATGTCACCTGAAATTGGGTCAAACGGACAAGGCCTTGGCACTGCTCCAAAAGGCCGTCCCCCAGGTGGATTCCGATGACCTGAAAAACCAGCTGACCTATGAAATCGGCATGCTCTATTTGGAAACGGGGAAGATGGAACGTGCGGAAAAGACCTTTTCAGAGCTTCTCGCATCGCCCAAGGAGCTGTGGAAAACGGCGGCGAAACAGCAATTGGACTATTTGAAGATCAAGAAAGCCAATTCGGAACTCTTCTGAATTCTTTTTTTCCGGCGAATCGTTTGAGGGCGTGGCATTTCCCATGAGAATTCTTTTGATCGACCCGGACCCGAAAGAAGCCCAGGTGCTTCAGCACATCCTGGAGGAGCTGGGCCATCCGTGCGCGACCGCCTCCTCATACGATGAGGCCTGGGACCTGGTACAACGCTTCCAGCCCGCCGCAGCCCTGGCCGCCCTCGACGGGGACCGAGCCCCCGTGGTCCATTTCCTGAGAAAGGCCCAGGATCAAGAGGACCCCTTGGCGGTCATTGTCTTTACCCGATCGCCCAAGCTGGAAGATGCCGTGGAGATGATGAAACATGGGGCCCAGGACTTCTGGGTCCAGCCCATTTCGCGGGACCGGCTGGAAAAGGCCATCGGCTGGCTGGAAGGCCGGGACAAGGATTCCGTACCGGTCGAGTCAACGAGTGCGCCCGCCAAGGTGATCATCACCCGCAACCCCGCCATGATCCGACTCAAGGCCATGGCCGCCAAGGTGGCCGCCAGCAAGGCCACCGTCTTCATTCAAGGGGAGAGCGGAACAGGCAAGGAGCTGTTCGCCCACTACCTCCACACCCGCAGCCGGCGGGCCTCCGCCCCCTTCCTGGCCGTCAACTGCGCGGCCCTTCCCGAAAACCTCCTGGAAAGTGAATTGTTCGGTTACGAAAAGGGAGCCTTTACCGGAGCCAACCGGCTGCGAAAGGGAAAATTCGAACTGGCGGACAAGGGCACCCTCCTGCTGGACGAGGTCACTGAAATCCCCCTCCATCTGCAGGCCAAACTCCTTCGCGTTCTCCAGGAAGGAGAGGTGGACCGACTGGGAGGGCGATTGCCCATCCCCGTGGATGTGCGGGTCATCGCCACCACCAACGTCAACGTGGTGGAAGCCGTGCGAGACAATCGCTTCCGAAAGGATTTGTACTATCGCCTGAATGTGATCCCGCTGAAGATCCCACCCCTGCGGGAAAGAAAGGACGACCTCCCCCTTCTGGTGGACTATTTTCTGAAACGCTTCGAGGCAATCCATGGCACCAGGACCCGACGGATCTCCAGGGAAGCCCTGAGCAAGATGGAAGCCTACCCGTGGCCCGGGAACGTGCGCGAACTGGAAAACGTGGTCCAAAGGGCGGTTCTGCTCCACGATGAAGAAACCCTTCGCCCCGAACACCTGGATTTCGATCCCGTGGAAGACCTGACCCCCTCCCAGGACCTGCCCCTCATGAGCATCGGGGAGATGGAACGGCACCTGATCCACAAAGCCCTGGAGACCACCGAAGGCAACAGGACCCGGGCCGCCGAGATCCTGGGCATCAGCGTGCGAACGCTGAGAAACAAGCTCAACGACTACAAACAGCTCGCCACCCCTCCCACCGTGTAGCCCTCTAGTCACATTTCTGACAGAAAAGGGGCCCCCGGAATCGTCACTATTGTGACAGTTGGGGCCAGGCCTCCACGTCTTGGGCCGTCTGGCCGTCTGCAAGGGCTGGCATGGACGTTGCTTATTTCCGGGGTGACATGGTCATCGGTGCAATGGATTCCACAGGAGGAGTGGAGCATGGGTCACGGAAACGCCATTGACAGGACGGTTGAGCTGATGCAGGACCGTCTGAACCTGAACACCTTGAACCACCAGGTGATTTCCAGCAACCTGGCCAACATCAACACCCCCCGGTACGTGGCCAAGCACCTTTCCTTCCAGGAGACCCTGCGGGAGACCCTGGAGGAGGACGTGCTCCATCTGGTTCGCACCCGGGGCGAGCACATGGATCCCGCGGACCTGCAACAGGCCATGGAGGAACCGAAGCTGGTGGAGACGGGCCCGGTGGACCTGGACAGTGAGATGGCCCGGCTCGCCCAAAACAGCGTCGAATATCAATTCATCGTGACGATGCTCAACAAGAAATTTGCCTTGCTCAAGGCCGCCATCGAGGGAGGACGCTAATGGATTTTCAAAGCGCCATGCGCATCAGCGCCTCGGGACTGAAGGCCAACCGAGTCTGGATCAATGTGGTGTCCGCCAACCTGGCCAACATCAACACGACCCGCACGGCGGAGGGAACGCCCTATAGGCGGCGCACCCTCATCCTGGAAGCGACCCCGGTGGAAAGCGACTTCCAGGCCGTCTTCGACGAGGCCTTGGAGGGACAGCTGGAACGGGTGGACGTGAGTGAAATCGTGCCCGACGGCCGTGATTTCACGAAGGTCTACGATCCCAGCCATCCCGATGCGAATAAGGAAGGCTATGTGTTGAAGCCCAACATCAACCCCGTGGAAGAGATGGCCAACATGATGAGCGCCACCCGTTCCTACGAAGCCAACCTGGCGGCCCTCAACACCGCCCGGCAGTTGGCCTTGAAGGCCCTGGAGATCGGCCGATAAGCCGGCCCGACGCCTGTTGGATAATCCTTTCAGTCGGCCTCACCGGAAAAGGTGTGTGCGGGCCACTGGGCGGGTTGCCCCGGCAGGGGGGGGTTGCAGCCCGACTTGGATCCCGGAACCCATTTTTCGAAAAAACCCCTGGGAGATGCTTCCATGAAGATCACCGATTCCTGGTTCCCGCGTTCAGCTCCAGAGCCCGTCGCCCAACCGAAGACGGTTGCGGATGGGGAAGACGGAGGCTTCGGCGCAAAGCTCAAGGAAACCCTTCAACAAGTCAATCAACTCCAGAATCAGGCCGAAGCGGCCATGGTGGAGGGAGCGATCCGCGGTCCCCAAAACATCCACGAAACCATGATCAAGCTCAATGAGGCGGAATTGAGTCTCAAGCTGCTCATCAAAACCCGGGACAAGGCCCTGGAAGCCTATCAAGAGATCATGCGGATGCAGTTCTAGGCTATCTGAGGATCCCCCGGTTGGACCCTTTTTGTGCGAACAGAAGGTTGGGGCCACCGGGCGGGCCCGTACTGCCGGCCTGGCGTTTCAGCAGTAGGAGCGGGTTCCGAACCCGCCCCCACAAAGCTCAAAAGAACATCACATGGCACAGTGGCATGGCAATGAGTCGGAAAAGCCCCCAAAGGCCGAAGGCCATTCTCAGACCAGCTCCTAAAGGTGGGTCCAACAGGATGCAGCCCGTCATCCTTTGCAACGGGAACACCTTGACCCAGGGATTGCATCTCCTCTCCATCGGAGTAGGCGGGCAGATGGTGCAAAGAACGTCTTCGAGGGTTTGAGACAGCCTCCCAGAGGATGCGTGCGTAAGGAGCGGCCCAAGGCATGGACAAGCTGCGTATCTTTCTTTCCAAACTGAAGACCTCCTTTTCCGATCTTCCCGGACCCCAGAAGATGCTCGCCGTGGGATCGGTCCTTCTTCTGGTGGGAAGCCTGGCCTATCTGGCTTTTACCTTCAATCGCGTGGAATACGCCCCCCTCTATTCGGACCTATCCGAGACGGACCTGGCCTCCGTGGTCAACGTGCTCAAGGAAAAGAAGATCCCCTACAAACTCACCGGAGCGCACGCCGTGGCCGTCGCCCGGGACAGGCTCTACGAAACCCGGCTGGAATTGGCGGCCGAGGGACTGCCCCGGGGAAGCGGGGTGGGATTCGAAATCTTCGACCAGCAGAGACTGGGAAGCACGGAATTTGTCCAGAGGGTCAATTACCAGCGTGCCCTTCAGGGAGAACTGGCGCGCACCATCAACCAGATGACGGAAATTCAGGAGTCCCGGGTCCACCTGGTCTTGCCGGAAGAATCCCTTTTCGCCGAGGACCAGAAAAAACCCCGTGCGGCGGTTTTGGTCAAGTTGCGCCCGGGCGCCCGGCTCGGGCAGCGCCAGCTGCAGGCCATTGCCAACCTGGTGAGCAGCGCCGTGGAAGGCTTGGACACCGAAAACGTGACCATCATGAGCACCGATGGGAAGGTCTATTACAAGAAGGACCGCAACGAATCCCCCCTGGAGATGAGCGCCTACCAGTTGGAAGTGAAGAAACGCATGGAGGAAGACCTTCGCCACAAGGTCCAGAACATGCTGGCCCGGGTGGTGGGTGCCGACAAGGTGGTCACCCAGGTGTCCGTGGATCTGGACTTCAGCCGGGTTCAAATCGCCGAAGAGACGTATGACCCAGATAGTGCGGCGGTCAGAAGCCAGCAAAAGACCCTGGAGACCTCCCAGGGCAAGGCGATCACAGCCCGCGGAAACCCGGACGCCCCCATCAACCTGGAAAGCCGTCTTCTGGAAAAGCAGCCGAACGGGCAGTCCAAGACCTTCAACCGCCAGAAGGAAACGGTCAACTACGAACTCAGCCGCGTCACCCGCCAGATGGTGCGCTCTCCCGGAAGTGTCCGAAAGATCTCAGTGGCCGTGGTGGTGGACGGGCCTTACCGCACGGAAACCTCCGCCAACGGCAAGACGGAACGGGTTTTTGTGGGACGGAGTCCGCAGGAACTCAAGACCCTGGAAGACCTGGTCAAAAAGGCGGTGGGCTTCGACGACGGCCGCGGGGACCAGGTCACCATCACCAACGTGGCCTTCGCCGCCGATCCATCCATGGGACAGGAAGCGCCCGCTCCGGAAAACAAGTATCTGGCCATGTTGCGACGCCACCAAAAGATACTTTTCAACCTGCTGCTGCTCCTGCTCGTGTTCCTGTTCGTGGTACGGCCTTTCATGAAACGGTTCCAACAAATCGGACAGAGCGAGCCTTCGGCCGAAGCCCCCCACCCCGCCCTCCCGGAGGGAGAGGAAGAAGAGCTGCTGGAAGGCCCCAAGGAAGTGCGCTTGAAGGAACAGGCCGTCCAATTGGTGCTGACCAATCCGAGCCAGGCCTCCCAGGTGATCCGGGCCTGGATCAAGGAGGATGCGTAGGCGATGTCCAAGCTGTCCGGATTGCAGAAGGCTGCCGTGGTGCTGTTGGCCCTTGGTGAACAGGCCTCCGCTCAAATCCTCAAGGATTTGAGCCCCGCAGAAATCAAGAAACTGGGCTCGGAGATAGCCCGCATGGAAAAGGTGGAAAAGGCCGCCACCGATGAGGTGTTGAACGAATTCCTCGAGCGCATGCAGGAGGATCAGGGGATCCACATCCCTGGAAACATGTTCCTGAAAAAGCTGCTGCCGGCCGTACTCAGTCCGGACGAAGCCGAGTCAGTCATCCACACCATCGAAGAAGAGAACCAGAAGGTTCCCTTCAAAAACTTGCAGGATGTGGACCCCAGGATGCTTGCCAACTTCATCAAGAACGAACACCCCCAGACCATCGCCATCATCCTGGTTCATTTGGAACACGAAAAAGCCAGTGAGGTCCTGGGGCTTCTGCCCGAAAACCTGCAGTTCGAAGTGGCCAACCGGATCGCCAATCTGGAAACCGTGCCTCCAGACCTTCTTCGCGAGGTGGACGAAGTCCTGGAAAAGGAACTGCTCACCGTATCCGATCAAAGCTACCAGGTCGTGGGAGGGGTCCAGGCGGTGGCGGAACTGCTCAACCGATGCGACCGCCGCACCAGCGACAGCATTCTGCAGGCCCTGGAAGATCACGATGCGGAATTGGCCGACAATGTGCGCAACCTCATGTTCGTCTTCGACGACCTGGTCAACGTCAACGACCAGGGCATCCGCGAACTTTTGAAGGAGATCACCAACGAAGACCTCACACTGGCCCTCAAGACCGCATCGGAAGAAGTCAAGGAGAAGATCCTCAAGAATCTATCCCAGCGTGCCGCCCAGATGCTCATGGAAGACATGGAGGTCATGGGCCCCGCGCGGCTGAGCGACGTGGAAGCGGCCCAGCGCAATGTCCTCAATGTGGCCCGCAAGTTGGAAAAGGAAGGCCGACTCATGCTGGCCAGAGGAGACGGCGGCGATGCCCTGGTCTAAGGTCATCAAAGGGGGAGAGCCCCAGGCGTTGGGCCGGTTTACCTTCCGGGAAATCGGTGAGGAAGGACATGCGGCCGAAGAGACCCATGAACCGCAAGGCCATGAGGCCTCTCCCCCGGAAGTGGACCCGCTGGAGGAACTGGAGGAAACCGTCCGCCGCCAGCTCCTGGAAGCCGAACGCAGGGCCCAGGAAATCGAGCGGGATGCCTACCAGAAAGGCTACGAACAGGGCCAGAAGGACGGCTTTGAGTTCGGAGCCAAGAGCCTGCGCGTGGTGCAAGAACAGATGGAAGCGCTGCTCCAGAACATGGAGATACTGCCGTCACAGATTCAGCAGGACTACCGACAATGGCTCATCCGCACCAGTCTCTCCCTGGCCAAGATCATCGTGGGCCGGGAAGTTCGCATGGACCCTTCCCTTCTGGCCGACCTGGTGGATGAGTGCCTGGAGTCCATGGACCGATCCCACGAGATCACCCTGATCCTGCACCCCAAGGACAAGAAGCTCCTGGAAACGCACGGGGTCCTGGCCGGTTGGCAGGCGGGTCAACAAGAGGCGGGAGGCGTTCTGCAGATCCGAACGGATCCGGACATGGAAAGGGGCGGATGCCGCTTGATCAGTGCTATCCAGGAAATCGACGCGACCCTGGAGACCCGCTGGCGGGATCTGGAAGCCCGACTGGCCCACTCCTCCGAAACCGAGTCTTCCCATGGATCGTGATTATCTGCAGTTGGAAGGCATCGAGCACGCCATCGCAACCGCCGGCAAGTGGAAACGGTACGGGAAGGTCCATCTCCTGGTGGGCAATCTCATCGAAGCCGTGGGACTGGAAGCGACCCTGGGCACCATTTGCAAGATCCACCCGGAGGGGAACGCGGCGCCCGTCTTTGCCGAAGTGGTGGGATTTCAAGGCAAGAACCTCAAGCTGGTCCCCCTGTCCCCCGTCCAGGGGCTGGCGCCCGGAAATCGGGTGGAAATCCACCCCCATTCCGCCTCCTGCCCCGTGGGCCCCCAACTCCTGGGGCGCGTCCTCAACGGCATGGGCGAACCGGTGGACGGCCTCGGCCCCGTAGCGGCCGAAGCGGCCTACCCGTTGCGTTCCCCCGTGCCCAATCCCATGGACAGGCCCATCATATCGCAGCAGCTGGATGTGGGCATCCGCGCCATCAACGGGCTTCTTCCCCTGGGAAAAGGCCAACGGATGGGCATCTTCGCAGGCTCCGGCGTGGGCAAGAGCACTTTGCTGGGCATGATGGCGCGCTACACCACTGCCCCAGTCAATGTGATCGCCCTCATCGGGGAGCGTGGACGTGAAGTCAATGAGTTTCTGGAATCGGAATTGGGCCCCGAAGGGAGAAAGCGTTCCGTGGTGGTGGTGGCCACCTCCGACCAGCCGGCGTCGCTGCGCGTTCGGGCCGCCTACGTGGCGTGCGCCGTGGCGGAATACTTTCGAGACCAGGGTCAGGACGTTCTCTTCATGATGGATTCCGTCACCCGATTTGCCATGGCCATGCGGGAAATCGGCTTGGCCGCCGGGGAGCCGCCCACCACGAAAGGCTATCCCCCCAGCGTCTTCGGCGCCCTGCCCCAGCTCCTGGAGCGAAGCGGCAGCTTCCCCCAGGCCTCCATCACGGGCATCTACACCGTTCTCGTGGAAGGAGACGACCTGGACGATCCCATCGCGGACACCGTTCGTTCCATCCTGGACGGCCATATCGTGCTCGATCGGGACCTGGCCCATCGGCGCCACTATCCCGCCATCAATCCGCTCAAGAGTGTCAGTCGTTTGACGGACCGCCTCCTGGATCCGCAAGTCAAAGATTTGGCTTCTCGGTTCATCGAGGTCCTGGCCCAATACAAGGCGGCGGAAGATATGATCAACATCGGCGCCTATGTGCGGGGAAGCCATGGGCCCACCGATTACGCCATTCAAATGATCGATAAGCTCAACGATTACCTGAAGCAGAACGTCGAAGACCGTTCCACCATAGAAGAATCCCACCAGGCCCTGCGGGCCCTGTTCCTCTGAGCTGAAGTCCCATGGCCTTCCAATTTCGTTTCCAAAAGCTCCTTGAACACCGAAAACATCTGGTGCGCCAGGCACAGATCGAGCTGGCCCAGGCGCTGGCGCAAGTCCAGGATCTCCAGGACCGGATAACCGCCGTGGAGCAAAGGATTCGAGACCTCCGGACCCATCTGGCGGCAAGACAACGCCATGGTGTTTCCGTGGCCGAGTTCTTGTCCATGCAGGAACACCTCGGGGGTTTGGAACAGCAATTGCTTAACTTAAAGGGGCAACTGAAAGGGGCAGAGCGCCAAGCCGCCGTCCGGCGGGAGGCACTGGTGGAAAAGGAACGCGAAGCCAAGAAACTGGAGAGGCTGGAAGAAATCGACCATGAGCGCTTCCGAAACGACACAAAGAAAAAGGAGCAAAAATTCTTGGACGAGTCGGCCCGGGCGAACTTCCAGCGAAGCGCCCCGACGCCGGGAGACGCCACCGACTGAAAAGAACGGCCGCTCGCGGAAAAAGAGTCTTTCTCTGGTGCTGACAGGGATCCTGGTGCTGGCGCTGCTCAAAGTGGGGATCAGTGCCCTGGACTTTTGGGGCAAGTTCCCCCAGCCCGCCAAGGTCATGGAACCCCGGGAAGTCCATGCCCAGGACAGATCGGAACCGCCCCCGACCCCGCCGGCTCCCGAACCGGGCCCGGAAAGTTCCCCCAGCCCCGCCCCCCTGGACGAAACCATCTTGACTCCGGAAATGGTGGCCCACATCAAGGAACAAAAGGAGATGCTCGCCAAAAGGGAGCAGGAGCTGGCTGAGCGGGAGGCCTACCTACGGCAGATGGAAAAGGAGATCGAAGGGCGCCTGAAGGAGCTCATCGCACTTCAAGAAAAGATCCAAAAGGCCCAGGAAGAAATCCGGGCTTACCGCGAAGAGAAGGAACAGGCCAGGAGCGCTCAAATCCGCTCGTTGGCCAGGATATACGGCAACATGAAGCCCAAGCAGGCCGGACAGCTCATGCAAAACATGGAAAACGACCTGGTGGTGAAGATCATCGCCCTCATGAAAGCCGACCAGGCGGCGAAGATCCTGGCCAGCATGGACGTGAAAAAGGCCGCCACCATTTCCAAGGCCCTCAGTTCCCGATAGGCTTCCCGCACCGTCCGTTCCTCCCACCCTCCCTGGCCGCCGGGTGCCCCGCCACCCGGCGGCAGCTTTTTCTCCCCCTCGGTGAAAATTTTGCCCCCTCCCCATGCCCAGGAAGGCTTCCTCCGCTCACCCCAACACCTTATCTATTTGATTTGTATGACTTTTCTTGAATAGCACAATCTGGCACCGGATTTGCCCAATAGAGGGGCGACACGCGATGCACCTTTGGAACCGCTGAAAAAAAGGAGCTCACATGCTGCCGCTCTCCATCAATGTTTCGCAACTGCTCGGCGAATTCCTTTCCAGGGAACGGGAGCGACTGGGAAGAAAAGTCCTGTCCTCGGAGTTTCAGCAGGATCTGGCCGCAGAGATGAACCTCTTTCTGGGCAAGGCCGAGGAAACGCCATGGGGGGAATCCACCGGCCCAGGGGCTCCGTGGATTCCTGAGGGCACCGAGCTCACCCAATCGGTTCAGGTCCCGCGGAACATGCCCATCACGTTGGACGGACAGGCCCTGGATGAGCGCAGATGGCAGGCGGACGCCAAACGCGAAGTGGATGAAAACCTGCTAATGGCCGATCCCCTGCTTCTGCAGAAGGTTCTGGCCCAGTTGCACGTTCCGGCGGAAACCAGGATGGAAGTGGCGTCCCGAACGGGTGACGAAGGCACCGTGAGCCTTCGGGACCTGGCCGAAATCCTCAAAAAGGCCCAGGAAGATGCCCACAAGCGTCTGCCATCCCCAGCGGCCGTGGTTCCGGCGGTGGGCGTTCGGCGTCTTTTGGAAAACGTCCAGTGGTCCGGTGGGGACGGGGCCTTGTCCAGGGATTGGGCCCAGGCCGCCGCAGCCGGTGACTCCAACCTGGAGCAGGTGGCTGATCTCATCAGCAAGATTCTCCATAGCGCCCAAAGCACTCGATCCAAAGAACTGGCCGCCTCCGCACAGGATGCAACCACCGACAGCCCCCAAGCTTCCGATACGAAGACCGTTTCAGGGTCCCAGGCGGAACCCGGGGTGGGAGCCACTCCCGCCTGGTCGGGCTTTGCCGCAGTGCGCCACTCGGATCGCCAAGAAGTGGAAGACCGGGAAGGTGAATCCCCCCTGTTCACAGACGAAAAGAAGGAGCTTTCGGACTCCCTGACCGACGCCCTGGCACCCGCCCCCAGGAAAGCGGAGGAAGCGACGCGGAAAGAAGATAAGCGCGGCGCCCAGCAGGGAACACACGACAGGGCCTTGCGGGATGGGCCCCGCCCGGAATTCCAGGTCCTTGAGGAGGCAGCTGCACCCGTCCGTCCCGACCCGCTAGGAACGCAAATCTTTACTGACGCCCGTCTATCCGATTCCGGCCCTTCACGCCCCGGGCCCGGCGTCCAAAACGCCACCGTGGACCTGGGCCATTTCGAACTCCAAAAGGCTCCGACCCCGGAGCAAAACACCTTGAATGCCGGCACATCGGAAACGACCACAGACCAGAAGCCCCTTTCCAGGCCCGCGGCCATGCCCTTGGAAACCTACTCCCGGGAAGCAGCGGATGGCTCCATGCCTGACTTCCGTTTCTCCGATTCGCGTGAGAACACTCCGGCCGACCCGCAGATCCGCACCCCCTTTTCGAATCACGCACACCAGGCCCCGGAGCAAACTCGGGTGGACATGCCAGACCCTTTTATCCCTGATGCGGTCCCTCCCCGTCCGGAGGTCCAGGCCCAAAACGTCATCCAGACCCCTGTCCACCCCGAACCCCAAAGGGCTCCGGCCCCGGAGCACAACCCCTTGGATGCCGGCACACCGACCACGACCACAGACCAAGAACCCCTTTCCAGCCCCGTGGCCATGCCCTTGGAAACCAGCTCCCGGGAAGCAGCGGATGGCTCCATGCCTGACTTCCATTCCTCCGATTCCGATGGGAACGCTCCGGCCGCCCCGCAGATCCGCACTCCCTTTTCGAATCACGCACACCAGGCCCCGGAGCACAACCCCTTGGACGCCGGCACATCGGCCACAACCACAAACCAAGAGCCTCTCTCCAGTCCCTCGACGATCAACCTGCACAGCAGGCTCCGCGATGCGTCGGAAAGCGCCCCGGCTGACTCCCATTCCTCCGATTCGCATGGGAACGCTCCGGCCGATCCGCAGACCCGCACCCCTTTTTCGGGTCACGCACACCAGCCTTCGGACCAGCGGACGATGGCATCGCAAACAGATGCGATCCCCCGCGCAGGGACTCCCAGCATGGAAGCGGGCTTGACGGGCACCCGTCCCCTGGAGGATGTCCCGGCCCAGGACGTTCCGGATGGGGAGGAAAGTGGGTCGCCACGCGCCTCCAGGCTTCGGGCGCGCGCCCATGGGATGCGGACCCCGGAAGCAGGGTCGCGCCCTTCCCCACCCGCTTCCCAGGGAGACCACCACTCCCAGGGGTTTTCTCAAAACGATCCCTGGGCGGGAGAACACGGGACAAGAGAAGCCCAGAACCCAAAGGAAGCCACACAGAAACCGAATTCTATTGCCTTTTCCGTGGGCTCCACCGCTACCCAGCAGGCCGCCTCTCCGGTAAGCAAAGCCGATCCCCAGAGCGCCGGTTTCAGCTTCTCCGAGGCGCAATGGCCCCAGGAATTGGCGGATCTTGTGGGACGGATGAGCCGGGAAAGAAGACACCGAATGACCCTGGAGGTGGAGCCCAGGCACCTGGGAAAAATCACCCTCCGGGTTGAGACCCACGGCAACTACGTGAACGCCTGGATCCAGGCCGATCATCCGGACGCCCGCGACCTCCTGGCCCGAAACACCGCGTTCCTCCAGAATCTCCTTTCGGAACAAGGCCTCCAGCTGAGCCAGTTTTCGGTGGACGTTCGTGAACAGAACCGGCAATCGGATCGCCGTTTTGAAGGAGATCCGGCACCCGCCCATGGAACTGGAACCGCTGTGGGCCCCAACCGAGCGAAACCAACCCGGATCGGCCACTACGCCGCCCCAGCGGAGGCCACGATCAGTTTGAGGGCTTAAACGCAAAGCATCGGCACAAGACGAGGTGACATCATGGCCGTTCAGTCAGTAACACCCACTCCCTCCATCATGACGGATGTGTCCGGCAGCGAAACGGTCGCAGGAAAAGCCCTTTCGGACATGAACGCGTTCTTGCTGCTCTTTACGACGCAGCTCCAGCACCAGGATCCCACCAATCCCATGGATGCCTCCGACATGTCGGCCCAGTTGGCCCAGTTCAGCACCGTCGAGAAACTGACACAAATCCACGGCCAGTTGGAAACCCAGCAAAACTACCTGGCATCCATCAACAACGCGCAAGGCCTTCAGTTCTTGGGCAAGACGGTGAGTGCCGCGGGTAACGGGATCCAGGTGGCGGATGGCCAGATCTCGGAGGCCTCGGTGGAACTGGAGAAACCAGCGAACGTTACCGTGACGATCTTGGACGAATCGGGAAATGCGGTCCGAACCCTCGCCTTAGGGGACCTGGAGGCGGGCCGTCACGAGATCGCCTGGGACGCTACGGACGATGCCGGCAATTCGGTTCCGGATGGCATTTACACCTTCGAAGTCACGGCCTCGGCCAATGGAACTCCCGTGACGGCCAGGTCGCTCATCAAAGGAGACGTGTACGGCTTCCGCATGGAAGACGGAATCAGCTACCTGGTTCTGGACGACAGTGACGGCTTGCGGATTCCGGTGAGCTCGGTGGTGCGCATCGAGACATCGGAGCCTGCCGTCTAAACAAGGAAACAGTGGGAGTATTCCTAACAAAGATTCCCTTTTGCCAATGACAAATAAGGAGGAAGATCCATGGGTATCAGTCAAGCGATGAACATCGGCGTCAGTGGTCTCACCAGCTCCGCCACGGCTCTCACGGTGGTCAGCGACAACATCGCCAACGTGAACACCACCTCCTACAAGAGCAACAGCGTTCGGTTCGGCGATCTGGTGGGCGGGTACTACTCCACCTTGTCCATTGACACGGACCGGGAAGGGTCTGGAACCGCCGTCATGGGAATCGTCACCGAATTTTCCCAGGGCTCCCTTCAGAGCACCACGCGTTGGTCGGATCTGGCCATCAACGGCGACGGTTTTTTCAGTGTGAAAGTACCCGGCTCCACCACCGTCTATTACACCCGTGACGGCGGCTTCCACATGGACAAAGACGGCTACTTCGTAAATGATTTGGGCTACCGCGTGCTCAACAGGGACGGCAACGAAATCCACGTGGACAATCCGGCCGATCCCAAGCTGACGGACTACAGCGTGGACTCCAACGGTCAGATCTGGGGCACCCCTCTCGATCCGCACCAGGTCATGATCTGCGACACCGATGGCACATCCAGCCCCAAGGCCTACGGAAGCGTCTATATTCAGAACCCCGTCAGCGACGGGGAGACTATCACTGTCACTTTGCAGAATACCAGCGGCAATCAGGTGGATCTCGCCTTCAAGGTTGGAACCGACCTTACATTGAACTATGACTCAGACAGCGACAACACCAACGACGCCTTTGTGGGCTCCATCAATCTGTCCGAGTTCGACCTCTCCGGCACCAACAGCATTCTCGGATCCGGCACCGCCAATGAAGGTTCCTATCTAATCACAGGCGTCGCCGACAACGGAACATCCTTAACGGAAGACACCGACTGGATGGCCACCAGCAACGATCCCCAGCCGGTGGTGGGAGGGCAGCTCAGGGTGTCCACCTTCGCCAACAATAACGGGCTCATCATGCAAGGCAACAACCTCTACACGCAGGGCCCCGAATCCAAATTCCCCATCCACGGAACGGCCAACGACGGAGTCCGTGGAGCCATCTTCAGCCGCACCATCGAAGCCTCCAACGTGGATCTGGCCAAAGAGATGGTGAACATGATCACCTACCAGGCGAGCTACACGGCCAATTCCAAGACCATCACCACCGCAAGCCAGCTTCTGGACGTGGCCGTGAACATGGTCCGTTAGGCTTCGTCTCCCGGACCGCCTCCTTCCAGTCCCCGCGGCCCCCCGCCCGCGGGGACCTTTTTTTGACCTGGCTGCGGTTGTCTCGACCCACACGTCAATTGCTTGACGCAATCAGCCATCCTTCCCCCGCCTCTTCCGCCATGCCCGGCGCTTCCCATTTTCCGAACGTTGCCACGGGGATCCATGGAGCCAGGCCCAGGCCATGTTTCAGGGATGAACGGATCTCCGTGCGTGGAAAAGTGAAAGAACCCCAAAGGTCTTCAGCCGCTCACGGCCTTTGCCGGGTGGGAGGGATGGGGCTTGGGCTCCCCATGGCGGCCAGGGCCCGAAACCGTTCGGCCCCAGGACTCAAGTCAACACGAATCCCGACCGATATCCTTCTAAACTGGCGCAGTGTTTGCTACCCCCAGCGGTGAGCCTGAAGATTCCGGGCGCCCTGAGGCTTTTCCATGAACGCATCGATTCCGAGGTGATTGTGGACTTATGGACATAGCAACGGTTGTCGGCATCGTATCGGCCTTCGCCCTGGTGATCATCTCCATCATGATGGGAGGTGGTTTGGGGCTTTTTATCAACATCCCCTCTCTGCTCATCGTGGTGGGCGGCACCATGGGCGCCACCCTGGTCAATTACCCCCTGGCCGACGTGCTGGGGGTCTTTAAGGTGGTGAAAAACGTTTTCTTCACCAAGGTGTGGAGCACCCAGGAGGTGGTGGATCGATTCGTGGACTTTGCCAACAAGTCCCGGCGCGAAGGGATCCTGGCCCTGGAGGCCGAAGTGCCCACGCTGGACGACGAGTTCATGGTCAAGGGTCTGCAATTGACCATCGACGGCATGGAACCCGACTCCATCCGGGAGATCCTGGAGACGGAAATCGAATACCTGGAGGAACGACACAAACTGGGAGCTGAAATCCTAACCACCATGGCCACCTTCTTTCCCGCTCTGGGTATGATCGGCACCCTGATCGGTCTGGTGCAGATGCTGGCCACCATGGACGATCCCAGCACCATCGGCCCTTCCATGGCCGTGGCCCTGCTCACCACCTTCTATGGGGCCGTGGCGGCCAACCTGGTCTGCCTGCCCATGGCCGGAAAACTCAAGAAGCGAAGCCAGGAAGAAACCCTGGTCAAGGAGATGGTCATCAGCGGAATCGTGAGTGTGGCCAACGGGGAAAACCCGCGCGTCATCGAACAGAAGCTCCACTCGTTCGTACCGCCGAGTCAGCGAGAGAGCAAGTTTGATTAAGGTTGACGGAAGACGCAGAGGCAAGGAGCATCAGCATGGCGAAAAAGAAGGAAGCGGCACCGGACACCCCGGAACAGCAGGAAGAAAAGAAATCCCCCTTGATGAAGATCATCCTCTTGGTGGTGTTGCTCGCAGTGGTCGGCGGGGGGGGATTCTTCGCCTACACCAAGTTCTTCGCGGGAAAGAAGGAGGAGGCCAAGAAGGAAGCGCCGGCCCCCGCCCTGGAAAAACCGGTCATGAAGGACCTGGAGACCTTCCTGGTGAACCTTTCCGATCCGGGCGGAGAACGCTACCTGAAGATCACCCTTCAGCTCAAGTTGAGTAACGAGGCCGTCCTGACCGAATTGGACGCCCGAAACGCCGAAATCCGCGACGCCATTCTCATGTTGCTTTCCAGCAAGGAATACGACGACATCTCTTCCTTGTCCGGCAAGCTGGCCCTCAAGAGGGCCCTCACGGGAGCCCTGAACCGCATCCTCAAGCAAGGGCAGGTGCTCGACATCTATTTCACCGAATTTCTCGTCCAGTAGGCAGGCCGCCCCGATGGAACACGTGCTTTCCCAAGACGAAGTGGATGCCCTGCTCAAGGGCCTGGACGGCGGAGAGATCGAAACCGAGACGGATACCGCTGAGGTGGCGGAAGAGCAACAGGGTATCCGCCCCTACGATCTCACGAGCCAGGATCGGATCATCCGCGGTCGCATGCCGACCCTGGAGATCATCAACGATCGTTTTGCCCGCGTCCACCGCGTCACCCTTTCCGGGGCCTTGCGGAAAGTGGTGGACATCACGGTCACGCAAAAGGAGATGATCAAGTTCGGGGACTTCATCCGCACCCTGCCCGTCCCCACCAGCCTCCATGTGCTGAAGATGGACCCCCTGCGGGGGCACGTGCTGTTGGTTGTGGAAAGCCGCCTCATCTTCAACCTGGTGGATTGCTTTTTCGGCGGCACGGGTCGGAGCAGCTACAAGATCGAGGGCCGGGATTTCACCTCCATCGAGCAGCGGGTCATCAACAAGGTGGTGCGCATGGCCCTCAAGGACCTGGAAGAGGCCTGGAATCCGGTCACATCCATCAGCTTCAAGTTCGTCCGATCGGAAGTCAATCCCCAGTTCGCCACCATCGTACCGCCCACGGAATTGGTGATCGTGGTGCACTACGAGCTGGAGATGGACACCCTCATGGGAAAGATCATCCTGTGCCTTCCCTACTCCACCATCGAGCCCATCCGCTCCAAGCTTTCCGCCAGTTACCAGAGCGACCAATTGGAGGTGGATTATTCGTGGACCCGGCGTTTCATCCGCCGGCTGCGGGAGGTATCGGTTTCCCTGACGGCGGAGCTGGGGCGCAGCCAGATCAAGGGTCAAGACCTGCTACGCATGGAAAAGGGGGATGTGATCCTGTTGGATCAGGACGTGAACCACCCCCTCCTGGTGACCGTGGAAGGGGTGCCCAAGTTTCGGGCTGAACCCGGGGTTCACAAGGGCAACCAAGCCATCCAGATCGTGGAGCTGATCGCAGCTCAAAGCGATTGAAGCCAACACACCGATTGTGAAAGGGAGGTCATCCATGACCAAAGAAGCCAAGGGAAACATGGCCACCGAACTGGAGCCCATGCAAGCTCCCAACGTCTCGGCTCCTTCCGCCGACACCGGCCATCCCAGCGCAGAAGAAGACGCGGAAGCGGCTCTGAAGAGGGAAATGCGGGATCTGGATTTCATCCTGGATCTTCCCCTGGAGATCGCCGTGGAGCTTGGAAGAACCAAGCTTCTCATCAACGACCTGCTGCAACTGGGCCAGGGGTCCGTGGTGGAACTGAACAAGTTCGCCGGAGAACCGCTGGAGATTTTGGTCAACAACAAACTGATCGCGCGGGGCGAGGCGGTGGTGGTCAACGAAAAGTTCGGGGTACGCATCACCGATATCGTCAGCCCCATGGAGCGCGTGAAGCAACTGGGGTAGGCCATGGATTTCGCCGTTCAATTCCTCCAGATGGCGGCAGCCCTGGCGCTGGTGGTGGGCCTCCTGCTGGCCCTTTCCTACGGGCTCAAACGCTTCGGATGGCCCTTGTCCAAGAACGGGGGCACCTCGGGACTCCAGATCCTGGAACGGCGCTTTTTGACCAACAAGCACTCGCTGGTGCTGGTTCGGGTCGGGGACGGTCAACGCTTCCTGATCGGGGTCTCCCCCAACCGAATGGAAGTGCTGGCCAGCTTCGCCCCCCAGCCCGAGGATCCAGGAACGCTGTCGGCTCAGGAGGACATGGCATGAGAGTCCAAAAGGTCGCCATGGTCGTGATCCTGACGGTCCTTTTTTGCCAGCTGGGCGCAGCCGTCTGCTGGGGGTTGGACTTGAATCTGCCAGCCGTGCAGTTTCACATGGACGACGCCCAGGCCCCCGAACAGGTGGCTGGTGTTCTCAAGATCCTCTTTGTTCTGACCGTCTTGTCCGTGGCCCCGTCGATCCTCGTGCTCATGACGTCCTTTACGCGGTTGGCCGTGGTTTTTGCCTTTCTCAGAACCGCTCTGGGCACCCAGCAGTCCCCCCCCAATCAGGTGATCGTGGGCCTGGCCCTTTTTCTGACCCTGTCCATCATGTGGCCCGTATGGCAGCAGATCAACGAACAGGCCCTGCAGCCCTTCCAGGCCCAGGAAATCTCCGGAGAAGAATTTGTTCAGCGCGCCGTCACCCCCCTGAAGCATTTCATGCTCAAACAGACCCGAACCAAGGACCTGAAACTCTTCACATCCTTTACCTCCGACGAAAAGCCGAAAAACGCCGAAGCGCTTCCCCTGGCCGCCTTGGTTCCGGCCTTTGTGATCAGTGAACTCAAGACCGCCTTCCAGATTGGTTTTCTTCTCTACATTCCGTTTCTGGTTCTGGATATGGTGGTGGCCAGCATTCTTCTGTCCATGGGCATGATGATGCTGCCGCCCGTCATGATCTCGCTTCCCTTCAAGCTGATGCTTTTCGTTCTGGTGGACGGCTGGAATCTTCTGGTGGCGTCCCTGGTGAAGAGCTTTTAGGAGACCGGCCGTGACTCAGGAATTCGTGATCGGCATGGCCCGTCAGGCCCTGGAGACGATGCTCATGGTCAGCCTGCCCGTTTTGCTCGTCAGCCTGATCGTGGGGGTCCTCATCAGCCTGTTCCAGGCGATCACCCAGATTCAGGAGATGACCATCACCTTCGTGCCCAAGATCGTGGCAACCTTCCTGGCCTTGCTCATCTTCGGGGCCTGGATGAGCGGGAAGATGATTGCCTTCACCCGCGAGATTCTCATCAACATTCCCCACTGGATCCGATAGGGGGCCGGTCCCATGCCCACCCTCACCGTGGATCTGCACCAGGTTCGGATCTTTTTGAGCATCCTCCTGCGGCTGGGGCTGTGCATCTTTCTTCTACCCGTCTTTCGCGCCCGGCAGGTTCCGGCGCCGGCAAAGGCTTGGGGCACCGTGGCCTTGAGTGCCCTGAGCCTGCCTCTGGTCGGGCGCTTCATCGAGCCCTTTCCCCTGTCTCCCTTCCAAGCAGCGGGGTTCGTGGTCAGCGAGCTTGTCTTTGCCAGTCTCTTTGCCCTGACCATGCACATCCTTTTCGGTGCCTTCCACATGGCGGGCCAGCTGGTCTCGTTCCAGATGGGACTGGGCTTCGCCCAGGTCGCCGACCCTCAGAGCGGCACTCAAAACGTTCTGCTTGGACAATTCCTGCAAATCCTGGCCACCCTCATCTTCTTTTCCGTCAATGGACACCTGTTGGTGATCAAGGTCTTCCTGGAAAGCTTCCAGACCATCCCCGTGGGCGGATTTTTCCCTTCCGGGGAGGTCTTTCGGAGCGTGATCGCGCAAGCGGGCCAGCTGTTTGTGATCGCCATCAAGATCGCCGCCCCCATCCTCAGCGTCCAGCTTCTCTTGCAGGTGGCGTTCGGCGTGGTGGCCAAGTTTTCCCCCCAGATCAACATCCTGATCGCCAGTTTTCCCATCACCATCGCCGTTGGCATCCTCTTTGCCATCTTCTCCCTGGCGGGCTGGAACGATCTATTGGCCCACCACCTGGCACGCCTGATCCACTTTTTCCAGGCAGTGTCCCACTGAGACGCCCCAGGGGGCGGCAGCCGCCTCACCATGACAGGTCCTTTGACACGGGGTGTCAGAAATCTACCCTCTAGCCGGGAGAAGGATCCGTGGCGGGATCCCAGGAAAAGACCGAAAAGCCAACCGGAAAAAGGCTGGCCGAAGCGCGCAGAAAGGGAAACGTACCCAAGAGCCAGGAATTGAACGCCCTGGTGGTCCTGGCCGTGGGCTGCGTGGCGGCCTGGATCTACCTGCAGTCCCTTCCCAGCCGCTTCCAGGAGCTTTGCAGGCTCACCTGGGCCAGCGGATTTCTGATGAAAGATCTGTCGGGAAGCGGCCGGCAGCTCTTTGTGAGCGTCGCCCTGATCTTTTTCAAAATGACAGCACCGGTGGCCGTCGCCGTCCTGATCTTCGCCGTGGCCGTCAACCTGTTTCAACTGAAGGGACCGATCCTCTCCCTGGAACCCCTGCAGCCCAAGTTGTCCAAGCTCAATCCCCTGTCAGGGATCAAACGTTTCGCCCAATTGCGGTTTCTCATGGAGACCGTCAAGTCCTTTTTCAAGGTCACCATCGTGGGCTACATCGCCTTCCTGGTGCTCCGAAGCGAAGCGGACCGGATCACCTACCTGCTGCAGATGGATGTCCGTTCCATCCTGGTGGAAACGGCGGTGATGGCCCGCAAGATCCTTATCAAGACCGGCGCGGTCTTTCTCGTGCTGAGCCTCGCCGACTTCTACTACCAGAAGTGGCAAAACCGCAAAGACCTCATGATGACCAAAGAGGAGGTCAAAGAAGAACACAAACAGGCGGAAGGCAACCCCCAGATCAAGTCCCGCATTCGATCCATCCAAAGAAGCCTGGCGCGGCAGAGAATGATGGCCAAGGTTCCGGAAGCGACGGTGGTGATCACCAACCCCACCCACTATGCCGTGGCCTTGGTCTATCGGGAAGGCCTGGAGGCGCCCAAGGTGGTGGCCAAGGGCATGAACCTGGTGGCCCAAAACATCATCAAGACGGCGCGCAAACACGGTGTTCCCGTGGTTCAGAACCCGCCGCTGGCACGCGCCTTGTATAAACAGGTGAAACTGGATCAGACCATACCGGAGGCCCTCTACCGGGCCGTGGCCAAGGTTTTGGCCTACGTTTACCACCAGAGAAAGGCAAGGTGATCCCCGATCATGGCAGAGCCCTCTCAGGTCAGTACGGACAATTGGCTGGCGCGCCTTCGTGCCTTCTCGGAAGGGGACGCCCTCATGGGAATCGGCGTGGTCGTCATTTTGGCGGTCATGCTGCTGCCCATCCCCGGGCCCCTCATGGATGTCCTGCTTGCCACGAATATCTCCTTCGGCCTTCTGATCCTGCTCACCACCATCTACACCCAAAAACCCCTGGACTTCGGCATCTTCCCCACGCTTTTACTCATCACCACCCTGTTTCGGCTGGCGCTGAACGTGGCCAGCACCCGTCTCATCCTCCTTCGCGGCGACATGGGCACGGAAGCCGCCGGGCATGTGATTCAGGCCTTCGGCCAGTTCGTGGTGGGAGGCAACTACGTCATCGGGTTGGTGATCTTCGTGATCCTGGTGATCGTCAACTTTGTGGTGATCACCAAAGGGACCGAGCGCATCTCGGAAGTGGCGGCCCGATTCACCTTGGACGCCATGCCCGGAAAGCAGATGAGCATCGACGCCGACCTCAACGCCGGCCTCATCGATGACCAGGAGGCCCGAAGCCGGCGGGCCGAGATCATGCGGGAAGCGGACTTTTACGGAACCATGGACGGCGCCAGCAAGTTCGTCCGTGGCGACGCCATCGCCGGTATCCTCATCACCCTCATCAACATCCTGGGCGGACTGGCCATCGGCGTGCTCCAACGAGACATGGAGGTGGTGGAAGCCCTGAGAACCTACACCCTGCTCACCGTGGGAGACGGACTGGTCTCGCAGATCCCCGCCCTCATCATCTCCACCGCAGCCGGCATCCTGGTGAGCCGGGCCGAATTGGACACGGGGATGGGCCGGGCCTTCGGCCGCCAGCTGGGTCTGAATCCCAAGCCGCTGGCCATCGCCGGGGGCATGCTGGGATGCCTGGGCCTGGTTCCCGGCTTTCCCTTCGTTCCCCTCTTTCTGGTGGGAGGCGGACTGCTGGGTCTGGCGTACCGGCAGCACCAACGGATCGGAAAAAAAGAGATGGAAGACAAACAGGTGGAGCCCCAGGAAGAAGGAACGGGCGATACGGCTTCCCCCGCCCTTCCCCCCCCCTTGGATCTCCTGGAGCTGGAAGTGGGCTACGGGCTCATTCCCCTTGTGGACGGCGACCGCCAATCGGACCTTTTGGGCCGGATCCGCTCCATCCGCCAGCAACTGGCCCTGGACTACGGCATCGTGGTTCCGTCCCTGCACGTGCGCGACAACCTGCAGCTCAAGCCTTCCGAATACCGGCTCCTGCTCAAGGGAAATCCCGTGGCCCGAGCGGAACTCATGCTGGGCCATCACCTGGCCCTGACACCTTCGGATCCGGAAGGCGCCCCCATAGAGGGAATCCCCACCAAGGATCCCGCTTTCGGGCTGCCGGCCCTGTGGGTGCCCGACAAGAAGAAAGGAGAAGCCGCGCGCGCCGGCCTCACGCTCATCGATCTTCCCACGGTCGTGGCCACGCACCTCACCGAGCTGTTCAAAAAGTACGCGGCCCATTTCCTCACCCGCCAGACGGTCCAGCAACTACTGGACATACTGGCCGAATCCCAGCCCAAGCTCGTGGAGGACCTCACCCCCAACCCGCTTCCCCTGGGTACCGTTCAGAAGGTGCTCCAAAACCTGGTAAGAGAACGTGTCTCCATCCGAGATCTTCAGACCATCTGCGAGACCCTGGCCGAGCAGGGCGCTGTCACCAAGGACCCGGACATCCTCACCGAATACGTGCGCCAGGCCCTGGCCAGAACCATTACACGCCCCTACGAATCGGAAGAGGGCCGCCTGCACGTCATCAGCCTCCATCCGGCCACGGAAGAACGACTGGCCCAAAGCATCCAGCGGACCGAACACGGCGCCTTTCTTTCCATGGACCCCGAATCCATGCAGCAGCTGGTTCAGGCCACCAGCGTAGAGGTCCAGCGGGCGGCCAATGCGGGCCACCACCCGGTCATCCTCACCTCCCCGGTGGTGCGGCGCCACTTGAAAAGGCTTTTGGAACGCTTTTTGCCAGATGTGGTGGTAATCAGTCACAGCGAGCTGGCCGAGCTGGCCGAAATCCAATCCATCGGCACCATAAAGGTAACCCATGCAGATTAAGACCTTTCAGGCTCCCAGCATGCACGAAGTTCTGGAACAGGTCCGCCGCGATCTGGGCCCGGACGCCATCCTCTTGGGGAATCGAAAGGTCCCCGGACCGGACGGTTCCTCCTGGGTGGAAATCTCGGCGGCCTTGGAACGCCCCGGAAAGCCCCCCGCAAGCCCCGAGGCCGCCCCGGTCCAGCACCCCGGCTTACCGGAGGTCCAGGACCAACTGGAGGACATCCGGGGCATGCTCTCCTTGCTCTTTTCCTCCAGGGATGCCTTTGCCCGGCTTCAACTCAATCCCACCGCCCTGGACTTCTTCCAGCAGATGCTGCTGCGCGGGCTGGACGAAAAGAACGCCTTCCAGATCTTTCGCAGTCTCTTCCAGGAAACGGACACTTCGCCGGCGTCAAAGCGCCAAGTCTTCGACGCTTTCCGAAGTCATATTTCTGACAAGATCCGGTTTCAGGACCCCTTCGAGGCCCTGGAGCCAAACGGGGAGGGCCCAGCGCTCTTCACCTTTGTGGGACCCACGGGGGTGGGCAAGACCACCACGCTGGCCAAGCTGGCCGCTTATCTGAAGTACAAGCGTCGGCTCAAGGTGGGCTTGATTTCTTTGGATACCTACCGGATCGGCGCCCTGGATCAGCTGCGGACCTACGCAGACATTCTGGAAATGCCCCTGGAGGTGGCCCAATGCCGGGAATCCCTGGAAAAGGCCTGCAGGGGCATGGGCGAGTGCCGGGTCCTTCTGGTGGACACCATCGGTCGCAACTACCTGGAGGCCCGCTATGTGGAAGATCTTCAGGCGGTCTTTCCCAAAGACTGCGGAGCCCATCATCTCTTGGTACTCAGCGCCACCTCGAAGGATGAGGACATCAAAAACGTGATCCGACGGTTTCGGTCCCTGTCGGTGGAGAGCCTGATCTTTACGAAGATCGACGAGACGCTGACCCCTGGTTCCATCGTCAACCCGCTGCTCCGGTACGGGTATCCACTCTCCTTTCTGGGGATCGGTCAACGGGTTCCGGAAGATCTGGTCAGAGCCACACCGCAGCGCATCATGAGCTTTTTCTTTCCACGTGGTCGGTAGTTGGATGGAAGGGAGCACTATGGACCAAGCACTTGGGCTGAAGGGCAAAGGAACGGGACAGGACCTCTGGGACGACAACCGCCCCTTGAACGCCCCTTTCGGGGACAAAGCCATCCGAACCATTGCGGTGAGCTCCGGCAAGGGCGGCGTGGGCAAGAGCAACGTGGTGGTCAATCTGGCGCTGGCTTTGGACCGGCTGGGGCAGCGAGTGCTCATCCTGGATGCGGACCTGGGACTGGCCAATGTGGATGTGTTGCTGGGACTGGCCCCCAAGTTCAACATCAGCCACGTGCTGGAAGGATCCAAGCGTTTTGAGGAGGTGCTGGTCGCGGGCCCGGGATCCGTGAGAATCATGCCGGCCAGCTCGGGCGTGCAGGAACTCACCCGCCTGAGCGATGAACAGAAACTGCTCCTGGTGGATCTCCTGGACGATCTGGAAGGGGACGTGGATGTCCTGCTCATCGACACGGGAGCCGGCATATCGGACACCGTGCTCTATTTCAACTTGGCCGCCCAGGAAAAGATCGTGGTGGTGACCTCAGAGCCCACCTCCCTGACAGACGCCTATGCCTTCATCAAGGTCATGTACACCCGGCATGGGGAACGCACCTTTAAGATCCTGGCCAACAACGTGGGTGACGAGAGGGAAGGACGTCGGGTGTTCAGCAAGATCAGCCGGGTGGCCGACCACTTTCTCGATGGTCTCTCCCTGGACTACGTGGGCTGGATCCCCCGCGATCCCAGCGTTCCCGAATCGGTCAGACGGCAGCAAGCCCTTCTCCAAGCCTTTCCCGGAGCCCCTGCGGCCAAAGCCATCATGGACATCGCCAAGCGGATCCATCGGCAGCCGCCCCCGGGGCTGAAGGGCAACATTCAATTTTTCTGGAGACGTCTGCTCCATGTCTAACACGGCGGAGATATCCATGAACGTGAAAACATCAGCCGCCACCTGCGGGCCTGATCTGAGCCCCGTCCTTTCCCACCTGGGATGCGCCACACGAGAAGAGGCCATCCTCAAGTATTACGACCTGGTCAAGTACACGGCCTACCGCCTGGCGGCGCGCCTCCCGGACAACGTGTGTGTGGACGACTTGTTCAATGCGGGCGTCATCGGCCTGATGGATGCGTTGGACAAGTTCGACCCGGCCCAGTCCGTCTCCTTTGAAAATTACGCCAAGATTCGAATCCGAGGCGCGATGCTGGACGAAATTCGATCCTTGGACTGGGTGCCGCGGTCCCTGCGCCAAAAGAGCGCGGAGCTGGAAAAGACCTGTGCCAATCTGGAGCAGAGACTGGGACGGTTCCCCGAAGACGAGGAGATCGCCCGGGAGATGGCCATCAGCCTGGACGAATACCACCAGCTGCTGGACAGCCTGAAGGGCATCTCCTTTCTGCCGGAAGATCTGAACGAATACATCTCGGAAAACCGCGAAGCCGCCCATCTGGCGACGGCCCCGGACGAGGTCTTCAACCAGATCCACCGCTCGGAGCTGCAAAAGATCGTGGCCGAATGCATCGAGGGCCTGACCGAAAAGGAAAAGGTCGTTCTTTCCCTGTACTACTTTGAAGAACTCACCATGAAGGAAGTGGGGGCGGTCATGGGCTACACGGAATCGCGCATCTCACAGATCCACACCAAGGCCATCCTGAAGCTCAGGACCCGCTTGTCCAAAAGACTCAAGGAAGAGGACCTGCCGAGAAACCTCTCCGGCAATCTGAACCGCTGAACAGGGGCAAGCGGGAGATCCAGGCGGAAGAAAGGTTCGCCCCCAAACGCCAGCCTATGACAGGGGAAAAGAGTGGCACCGGAAACGACTCAAGCTCAAACGACACGTCAAGGGCCCCAGACGCCTCCCGACGAGGAGACGATCTTCGTGGTGGAACAGGAAAAGTCGGAAGGACTGGCTTCTCTCTTTTCCTCTCTGGAAGAAACGCCGGAAGAAGCCCCTTCCGATCCCACCCCCGAGGATGCAGAAAAAGAGTCGGCTTCTGAAAAAATCCCGACCGATGACGAGCCCGCCGAGCCAACGAGTCCAGCTCCAAACCCTTCGCGCAAGATCCTGGGAGCGACGATCGCTGTCGTCGCTCTGGTCATGGCCATGGGCTTTTGGATCTTCCTGAGATCCCCAGAGCAGCAGCCTGCGGCCGCTTTCCGGGAACCACGAGGCGTCCAGCGGATCACCCAACCCGTCTCCGTTCCCGAATACCAAGAGGACATCCGGTTCTTTTTTCCGGCCCAATCGGCCCAAAGGACGGATTTGTTGAGCCTGACGGTTCGAATCCGCCTCGTGGGCCCCAGGGCCCCCGAGCTCTTCAAGGACCTTTCCATCCCGCTGCGCCGGGAAATCTACCACTATCTCAGCAAACAGAGCCCGGAAAAGAATGCTCACAGGGACTGGAGCCGGATTGTGGAAGGGCCCTTGCTCGACCTTCTCCGGGATCGCTTCTCCACGATGAAGATCGCTTCCCTGGAACTGGTGGATCTGCAAAGAATCTAGAAAACACGCTGGAAGAGGCTCCTCAGGTGGAATCGTTTTGGACCCAGATGGATTGGCACACCGGCCTTCAACTCCTGATCGACCTTGTCCTGGTCGCCCTGCTGGCAGGCCTGTTCCTGTCCCGCCGACGCGGCGGATCCGAGGAAGAACTCCGTTCCCTTCTGGGAACCTTTGAGGGGATCGTTTCCGAAACCAAAACCCTGGCCGACGAATTCGAAAAGAACCTTCAGCAACGGGCTGAGCTCATCCAGCACATCCTGGGACTTCTCGATGAAAAGCTGGAAAAGGCCAAAGACACCCTCGACCGGCTGGACACGAAGCCCGGACGGACTGAATCCAGACCGGCCCCGCCCTCGCAACGGAAAGATACGGCCTCCATCCTTCGACTTGCCCGCTCGGGACTGTCCGCCGAAGAGATCGCCCTGGCCACCCAACGGCCCGTGGGGGAGGTGGAACTGATCCTCAGCCTGGACAGGCTGGCCCGCCCCAGGGATCCACAAGGGGCCAAGAAACCTTGAGTCCATCCCCGTTTCTCCCAGAGGGGCCACAGGATAACACTCCGCCCCCGCCTTAGCGTGGCAAGGTTCGCTCCCGGGACCATCCGCCGCTTGAAAAGATCTTCCCCAGCACCGGTGGAGACCGCCGGCACTCGCCTGCCCACCGAGTGGATCGACGCCATGGTCCCAACACGGAAAAATGTGCCCAGTTCGGGGCACATTTGACCGCTCGCAACCGCCCCGGCGTGGCGCCATCCCGCCCAGACCCAAATGTTCTGGGGCAGCCAGGGTCTCTGAACCTGGCACTTCCATTGCTACAAGACCCTGTTGAAAGGAGTGCCCTATGCGATTGAGTCCCTATACCGCAGTGCTGGGTGCCATTCAGGAAGGGAAGAAGATGGATGTGGTGGCCAACAACCTGGCCAACGCCGCCACCCCCGGCTACCGGAAGGAAGCCGCGCGTTTCAGCCAATTCATGGAAATGGAGACCTACACGAAAACGGACCCGGGCCCCATACACCGCACCGGCAATCCCTGGGACATCGCCATCCGTGGCCGAGGCTATCTGCGGGTCCAGACCGACAAGGGTGAGCGTTACACACGTGCCGGAAATTTGACGGTCAACGACCAGGGACAGCTGGTCACCCAAGACGGATGGCCGGTCCTGGGGCAAGGGGGAGTGATCGAACTCACGGGAACCGATTTCCGCGTGGACCCCACCGGTCAAGTCTATGACGGGGAAGAAGCCGTGGACATGCTGGACGTGGTGATCTTTCCCCCAGGAACCCAGCTGCGCCACGAAGGCTCCAACCTGCTGGTGCCGACCCAGGCGGGGGCGGTGCCCATGCCCGCGGCGGATTACGAAGTGGAACAGGGTGCGTTGGAAGGGGCCAATTTCTCCGTTGTGGAAGAGATGACCCACATGATCGAGACTTCGCGCGTCTATGAGACGTGCCAAAAAATTGCCAAGGCAAGTTTCGAAGAGGACAAGCAGATCATCTCGCAATTGGGTAAGGCCTAGACGAGGAGACAGAAGCCATGATGCGAAGTCTTTGGACCGCGGCCACCGGCATGGAAGCCCAACAAATGAACATGGACGTGGTGGCGCACAACCTGGCCAACGCCAACACCACGGCCTTCAAGCGCAGCCGTGCCAACTTCGAGGATCTCATGTACCAGAACATCATTCCCCCGGGGGCGGAAACGGGAGCCAACGGTCAGATCCCCGCGGGCATCCAGATCGGCATGGGGGTCAAGACCGCTTCCGTGGAGAAGATCTTCACCCAGGGGAATTTTACGGAAACGGGCAACCAGCTGGATTTGGCCATTGAAGGAAAGGGCTTTTTCCGCGTTGTTCGCGGTACCGAGGAGGTGTACACGCGGGCGGGCGCCTTCAAACTGGACAGTGAAGGCTACATCGTGGACGCGGAAGGCAACAGACTTCAGCCGGAAATCAGCATTCCCCGCGATGCGGTCACCGTCAACATCGATTCCCAAGGGACTTTGAACGCCCTCGATGCCAACGGCAACGTTTTGACCTCCGGAACCATCACGCTCTACGATTTCCCCAATCCCGCGGGTCTCCTCAGCCTTGGCAAGAATTACTTCGCCCCCACCGAGGCCTCCGGGGATGCGGTGGAGGGCCAGCCCGGAACGGAAGGGTTCGGCACCCTGCTCCAGGGCTTTTTGGAAAGCGCCAATATCAACGTGGTGGAAGAGATGGTCAACATGATCGCCGGGCAGAGGGCCTACGAAGCCAATTCCAAGGTCATCCGCACGGCGGACGAAATGCTTCGGATCGCCAACAGTGTGGTCAGCTAGGGGTGAGTCGATGTTCATGAGGTTCCCGAGGGGCATGGCGATGGGTTGCGGAAAGGCGCTCCTGGCGTTTTGTGTGGTGCTGTGGGGCTGGGGGCTTACTCCACCGGCCTGGGGGGCAGCGCTCGGACCGTGCCCCCAAGAGATCCACTTTCGCCAGGTCGTGGAGGTGGCGAACGACACCATCACCCTGGCCGATCTGCTGGCCCAACCGGACTCTTTACCGTCATCATGGCGGGCCATCTTCCGTTCCATTGAGCTGGGGCCCACCCCTCCTTTGGGAACACAGCGATTCATCCGAGCTGAGAACCTGCGCGCCTACATGGTCAAGTTCCTGCGTTCTCGGGGAGTGGACCCCGAGTCCACGCTTCTGGTTTTGCCCGATCGGCTGACCATTCAACGAGCTGCAATCTACGTGGAAGACCGGCAAATCCAGCAGATGGTCACGGCCTTCATTCGCACCCATGCCCCCTGGGATCCTTCGGAGATGGAAATCCGGGACATCACCTTTTCGGGCTTGCCCATGCTGCCTGCCGGCTCTTTGACTCACCAGATAGAAGCCCGGAGCGGCGAGACTTTCTTAGGACACGTGAATCTTTCCATTCATTTCTTCCTGGACGGCAAGAAGGTCCGCACCCTCAAGGCGGCGGCCGAAGTGGTCCTCAAAAAGAGGGTGCTACATGCCGCACGGCCGCTGAAGCGGGGTGAGATCATCAGCCCGGATGATGTGGAGATGCGCGAGATCGAAATCAGCGATCCGTCACGATCCTACGTCTTCCAAGTCTCTCAAGCCGTGGGGAAGCGACTGGTACACGCCGTTTCCATGGGAGAACCCCTGGAGTTGACCTCCCTGGACAAGCCCCTGCTGGTGCGGCGCGGCAAGACCGTCACCATCGTGTACCAGACGCCCGGGATTATGCTGACCGCCAGGGGGAAGGCCAAGGAAGCCGGCGGACATGGAGATTGGATTCGGATCGTGAACTTGGATTCGGACAAGGTTCTCAAAGGCCAAGTGCTCGATGAGAACACCGTGCGGGTGCCCCGCTGACCCCAGAGGGAGCGCGTCACAAATGATCACCAAGGGACCATTCAAGACGAAGATAAAACCACAAGCCACGACTGCCTGCCTGCTGCTGGTCTCTTTGATCTGGGCCCTGGCGGGCTGTGCCACGTCGGGAAAGCCGGCCTCCGTGGCCGCCACGTCCCCGCCCCCCCAGCCCACCACCATTGAGCCGGCACATCCACCGGCACCCCCGGCCTCTCGGACCGGATCGTTGTGGTCGGCCCGAAACGATTCCCTCTTCCGGGACATCAAGGCCCACCGCATCGGGGACATCGTCACCATCATGGTGAGTGAACAATCGGAAGCGAGCAAAAAGGCCACAACGAAGACCAGTCGGTCCAAGGAATTGAGCGGAACGGGCAACTTCCTCGGTCTGGGCACGACGACCAAGACGCTTCTACGGCCCCTCAACAAGACCGGCTACGGCTTCACCTTCGACAACACCTTCACGGGCAAGGGCAGCACCGAGAAGACCAATTCCATGACCGCCTACATGACCGCCACGGTCACGGACATCCTTCCCAACGGCAACTTGGTGATCCGGGGCTCCCGCTGGACGCGGGTCAACGACGAGATGCAGCAGATCATCCTGGAAGGGGTCATCCGGCCCATGGACATCACCCGGGACAACACCATCCTGTCGCAGAACATCGCGGAAGCAAAGATCTTTTTCGTGGGCAAAGGGCCTGTGACCAACCATCAGAAGCCCGGCTTGCTCGGGCAGCTGCTGGACATCCTGCTCCCGTTCTAAAAGGAGGCGTTTGAGACCATGAGACGCGTTGCGTGGGGCTTGGCATTTTTGGCAGCAGCCATCTTCTGGGTTTGTCCCAGCGCGGGAGCCGTGCGCATCAAGGACATCGCCCGTTTCATGGGCGTTCGCACCAACCCGCTTTTCGGCTACGGCCTGGTGGTGGGCCTCAATGGCACGGGAGACAACAGCAAGACCCAATTTACCACCAATACACTTGCCAACATGCTGGACCACATGGGAATCCATGTGGACCCCGACGCCCTCAAGGTCAAGAACGTGGCCGCCGTTATGGTCACCGCTCAATTGCCGCCGTTCGCCCGGATCGGCAACCGCATCGACGTCCAGGTTTCGTCCATCGGCGACGCCAAGAGTCTGGAAGGAGGCACCCTGTTGATGACTCCCCTGCAGGGACCCGACGGCCAGATCTACGCCGTGGCCCAAGGCCCTCTCTCCACGGGAGGGTTTTCCAGCGCGGGAGCCAGCGGTAGCTCCGTCCAAAAGAACCACCCCACGGTGGGCTACATCTCCGGCGGGGCCATGGTGGAAAGGGAACTCCCCCTCGTGCTCTCAGATCAGGAGGGCCTGGACCTGGTCCTGGAAGAACCCGATTTTTCCACGGCCAATCGGGCGGCCCAGCGGATCAACCTGGCCCTGGGAGGCCCCTTTGCCAAGCCCGTCAGCGCCTCCACCATTCGCGTGCAGGTGCCGCCTTCCTTTCGAACCAACATGGTGGGGCTCATCTCCCGAGTGGAAACCCTGGAGGTCACCCCCGATACGACAGCCAAAGTGGTGATCAACGAACGCACGGGAACCATCGTGATGGGGGAAAACGTGCGCATTTCGCCCGTGGCGGTGGCCCATGGGAATCTGACGGTGCAGATCACGGAGCAACCGGCCGTGTCCCAGCCACTGCCGCTGAGCCAAGGCCAGACGGTGGTGACTCCCCAGTCGTCGGTTCAGGTCCAGGAAGGCAAGGGAAGCCTCAACCTGCTGCCCGGTGGCGCCACGATCGGGGAGGTCATCCACGGACTCAATGCCATCGGGGCCACTCCCAGGGACATCATCACCATTTTGCAGGCCATCAAGGCCGCAGGAGCGCTCCATGCCCGACTCGAGCTCATCTAAAAAGAAGAAGGGAAACGGCGGAGAAGAAGGCCCGGCGGCAGATGGGTGGCTCACCACTTACTGCGACCTGTGCACCCTGCTTCTCACCTTCTTTGTGCTTTTGTTGAGTATGTCCGTCCTGGACAACACGAGGAAGAAGGAGGTCTTGAACTCCCTGGTGGGGGCGTTCGGGTTCCTGCCAGGAGGCCGCGCGGCTATTGGAATACCCAAAGGGTCGGATATCAGTGAGTTTTCGTCCCCGCTGATGGAAGACAAGGATTTCAACTTCGAATTGCTCCACGAAGTGACCATGAAAAATGAACTGGATCCGAAGGTGGACATCATTAAAAGGGACAAAGAGATAACCATCGTCCTCAACCAAAGGCTCCTCTTTGAACCCGGATCGTTCACCTTGACGCAAGCCGCTTCCCATTACTTGGCGCAGATCGCCCCCTACCTGCGCGGGCAGAACCGTGAGGTGGAGATCCGGGGGCACACCGACCGCTACGAAGACATACGCGATCCGCGATGGATTGATCGTTCCTACGAGATCTCCACCCGCAGGGCCATGGCCGTCTACAGAAAGCTCATAAGCCTGGGTGTGCCGATGGGCAAAATGAGTGTGCACGGTTTCAGCTTTTCCCGTCCTCTCGTGGACGGCGCCCAGTTCCCCCATCTGCGCTACAAGAATCAAAGGGTGGAGATCGCCATGACCTACAGCCGGTCGTTGCCGGCCTCCCTGGTTCGGGCAAAACCCAAACCCACACCCTACTTCAACTACAAGAATTTCTTCTTCCGGCTCTTCCCGATGGACAACCAAGGGGCATCGGGGAAGGATGGGCCAGATCGATCTGCAATGAAACATACCGTAGGAGTGAAGCAACATGGCTAAGAAAAAGAAAGGTGGAGGCGACGAAGGCGGTGAGGGCAGCGCCTCCTGGATGGTCACCTTTTCGGACCTTTCCACGCTGCTTCTGACCTTCTTTGTCTTGTTGCTCAGTATGTCGTCGCTCAACGACAAGGCGATCCGGAGCACCTTTCAAAACTTCGACAAAAGCAGCGGGATCCTGTTTTTCAAGAATCGTCAAAAGGTGCGCCTGAATTCGGAGATGGCCGTCAAGGACATCGTCAAGAGCCTCAAGAGCGTCTACCTCATGGACGTTCGGGATTTGGATGAGGTCACCAAAGTCCCCATGGACAAGAACCTAAAACTGGTTATTTCCTCGGGTAACGCCCTTTTTGTGAAAAAGAGGTGGGCCCCGGGCAGCTTTTCCTTCATCTTCGGCGACCAACTCCTTTTTGAAAGCGGCCGCGCGGAGCTCAAGCCCAAGGCCTACAAGGCTTTGGAAAAGTTTGCTGTTTTTCTCAGGCAAGCGCCCTACCGGGTCTATGTGGACGGCCATACGGACAGCCGCCCCGTGAGCGGTCGTCGTTTTGCCTCCAACGATGAACTATCGCTGGCCCGGGCCATGGCTGTGGCCCGCTTCTTCGTGGACAAGGCCCGGGTACCGCCCGAAAAGGTGGCCGTGGGGGCCTACGGCGACACCCAGCCCCTCATGCCAAACACCACCCCGGAAGGGCGCCGCATGAACCGGCGCGTGGAACTCATCTTTGAACAGGTGAGCTAGGAGTTGAAAATGGATTCCGTACGCATGGCCCCCGTGACCTGGAACCCGGAACGCACCGCCGATTCCGTGGACCATCAAAAGAAAAGGCTTCGCCAAGCCTGCCGGGACTTCGAAAGCCTGCTCAACGCCCACATGTTCAAATCCATGAGACGTGGGATTTTGAGGGCGGAAAGACCGGAACATGCCCAAAGCCTTTACGAGGCCATGTTCGACGAAGCGCTGGCCAAAGAATGTGCCGAGCAGGGTGCGGTGGGTCTGGGCGACCTTCTCTACCGCCAGCTGGAACCCCTGATCGAAGCTTCCAGCGCCTCACCGGCCACCGGAAGCACGCCCAAAGAGACTTAGATCCGGACTGGCGAAAAGCGCAAATCCCCGGGCCGCCGCAGACGGCTGTGGGCAAAAGGATCACCGATTCACGGTGCGTGCGTCCACGCGGGGCTCCAGCTCCGCAGAGGTGAAGGTTCCGAAGTGCAAGGAGATGGCTCAGCCGGCGAGATTTCCAGGGGGAAAGGACGCCACGTTGTTTTTTCACGTCCCCAAAGGGCTCTGCCGCAACGGGGGACAAACGCTGGGCACCGGGGGCAGGGCGATCCATCCCAAGGCCTTTAGTTTTTCGTACTTTTTGCCGATTAGAATAGTGAGGAATCGATCATGCATGCACCAGGGACAGGACAGGCGGCCAAGGGTGGCGGAGGAGCCAAAGGCGGAGGCGTGCACGCCCACAGGACCCAAGACCTTCGCACCATCCTGGAAACGGCCACCTCTCTTCTGGAAATGGTGGAAGAAGAAAGCCGATGCCTCAAGGAAAGGGACCATGAGGCCCTGTTGCACCTGCTGCCGGCCAAGGAGGGCCTGGCCCGGGCCTTGGCAGCCCAGCTGCAGCGGCTTAGTCCTCAGGCAGCGGGCGGAGATGACGGCGGCGGCCAGACCCTTCAGGAAATCAAGACCATCCTGCGCCACATTGAGGCTCGTAACGAGGCCAACCGCCAGTTCATCCTGGAGTCCCTGGACATTTATCAGGGAATCTTGAGGCTTTTCGAAAGGGATCTCTACGGCCCGTCAGCCACCCCGCCCGATTTTGCGGCGTTCAGGGGGAGCTCAATTCACAGGGAGGCCTGACATGGCAGGGCTGAACGCATCTTTGGAAATCGCCAAGAACGCGCTCCTGAACACCCAGGTCCAAATTCAGACCTCTTCGCACAACATCGCCAACGCGGAAAACCCCAACTACACGCGCCAGAAGGCATCCACAGTCACACAGGGAGCGGTTCGGGAACGCGCCGGATGGGTGGGCATGGGAGCCCGCTTGGACCACATCGTTCAGCAGCGCGACGCCTTCCTGGAATCCAACCTGCTGGGGAGCCTTTCTTCCAGTTCCTACTACGAAACGATGGGGCGCATCCTGGAGACGGCCGAAACCTATCTTTCCGATGATGGGGAAACCGGGCTTTCCGGATCGCTCAACGCATTTTGGAACGCCTGGAACGCCCTGGCACAAAACCCCGATGGGGCCGCCGAAAAGGCAACGGTGATCGAAGCCGGCAAAAACCTGGCAAGCCTGCTCAATGACACGGCCGCAGATCTGGATGCGTTGCAGGGAAACCTCAAAAAAGACCTGGAGGACTCTCTGCAACCGGTCAACACGCTGCTGGAAAAAATTCGGGACCTCAATCTGCAGATCGCACGCGCCGAAGGATCCGGGCAGACAGCCAACGATCTCAGGGACCAGCGCTACCAAGCCATGAAGGAATTGGGCCAGTACGTCCAGTTCGATACGGAAGAAATCTCCGGGGGAGCGATCAATATCTTTCTCGGCGACCGAACCCCATTGGTGGTCGGCACGGTGTACGCGGCGGAGCTCGAAGTCCAGGACGAGTCCGCCGGATATGCCGTTACCATCAAGGATACGGGAACGGTGGTGGGCCAACTGGACACCTCCGATGCCGCCAACACCCTGGACCGGTTGGGAGGTTCCCTGGGTGGGTTGATTGCTTCGGCGTCCCAAGTGGACGAGTGGCAGGACAAGCTGGATGATTTTGCGGGGGCTCTGGTTTCCACCATAAACGGCGAATACAGCCCGGCCCCGCCACCGCCTGCCGATCCCAACGACTATCTTTTTTTCACCCCGTCGGGGACCACAGCCTCCACCATCGCCGTGACGGACCACCCGTTGGACGACCCACCGGATCCCCAGGATGTTCTCAAGTGGCAGACAGACAACGCGCTCAGCTGGGACGGCGAGTCCTTGTCCCTGGGAACGTACCTCAACCGATTAACGCAAGATGTGGGGCTGGCGGTGGAATCCGCTCAAGGCCAACACAGCTTCCGCGACAGCCTGGTGACGGAGCTGGAAGCCAAGCGGCAGTCCGTGTCGGGCGTTTCCATCGATGAAGAAATGGTGGAACTTCTCAAACAACAGCAGCTCTACCAGGCCGCCGCCAAGGTGGTGCAGACCACATCCGACATGATCCAGACGGCCATCAACATGGTCTAACGCGGGGGATGGACTCATGCGCGTCACCTTGCCGCTGCTCTATGCAGCCACCCAACAGAACATCGAGAGCAGAAACGAAAAGATCCAGGGGCTTACCCGTCGGATTTCCAGCGGGAAGCAGCTGGAGGCTCCACACGACGATCCCAGGGCGTGGGCCCAATCGCGCCGGCTCACCGCAGGCCTTCAGAGGCTGGAGCGGTACAAGAACAACCTGGAATTCGCCAATGGTCTGACCAGCGTGGCCGAAAGCGCCCTCGATCACATCCACGATCTGCTGATCCGAGCCAAAGAGATCGGCACGGCCGCCAACACCCCCAATTCGTCGGCGGAAAAAGAAGCCTACAAGGAAGATCTGGAACAAATTCAAGAAGAGATCATGTCCACGGCACAGACCAAGTACAACGGACAGTATGTCTTCGAAGGCTACTTTGACCCAAACCCGACCACCCCTCCACCCGATTGGCTCTCCGCAAGGGATACGTCACCTCCCGATGACGCGCGGATCATTTCCGTGGATCTGGACGATAGGGCCACCCAGACGGAAGTGAGCGTGGACGCCAGATCCCTTTTTCAAGGGCTTATGGCAACCTTCGAAGATCTCAAGACAGCTATAGAAACCGAGAACTCCGCTGATATCGCAAATTCCCTTTCCAAGCTGGACGGGGCCCTGGACACGGCCCGGGCCCTGTCTGCTCAGACCGGCGCCCGGAGCACGGCCTACGAACGGCGGCTGGACGCTCTGAACACCTTCCAGGTGCACGACCAGGATCGTTTGTCCCAGATCCAGGATACCGACCTGGTGGAGGCCGTCACCGCCCTCAAGCAGAACCAGATCGCCCTCGAAGCGGCCCTCCAATCCACCGCCGCCCTCCAGGGACTGAGCCTCACCCGATACCTGTAAGAGCCCACAACAAAACCCCCGGCGGGCAGAGCCCGCCGGGGGCGTGGATCCCCCCAAAGTCATCCTATTGACAACACCGGGACCCTCTGGCTGTCAATATGATGACGAAGCAGTCTAGAAGATTTCGTCCAACATTTTGGCGGCCACCTTGTCGGCCTGAACGGTGTAGGAGCCGTTTTGCAACATTTGTCGCAGCTGGTCCACGCGTTCCGTTCGGATCTCCTCCCTTTCCATCATGACCTTCTTCGTTTTGGCCATTTCCAGCGCTTCTTTGCTCAGTTCCACCCGGTCCTGCACCTGGAGCTGTTCGGCGTTGGATGTGTTCGTAGCCGCATCCTTTTCCGGCGTGCGGAGGGTGCTTCCTTCAACCTGTTGGTTCGACTGGCCCACATAAGCCGATACGCGTTTGATGTCCATTGTGTTCGTCCTCTCTTACGGTAAAACATGGCGCCGTCCCGTCATCCGCAGATTTCCGGATCCTCGGCGGCCTGTTCGGGATCCACCAAACCCTGCTCCAGGACCTGGGATGCCACCCGGTCCCGAATAAGGCGCCGCCGGGCCTCCTCGGAAATGGTAACCCGCTCCTCGGGGGGTTTCTCGGACCTACCTGCCTTGCCCACACTGGAGGCAAGCCGCGATTTTTGAAGCTGCCGCGTGTAGGTCCTGAGAACACCTTGCACATGATAATCCGTGATCACCATGATCGTCCGCCTCCCTCACTTGTCTATATCGGACGATCCCCCTCAAAACTTGAATAAAACCTTTGCTGGTCTTTCCCGACGAAAACGGCGGCATCCAGCCGCCCACCATCCCTCACACTTTGAAGGCCCCGCGGCTTCGGCCCAATGGCTTTCCGGGGATCATCGCACACGCATCACGGCGGGGCCTCTCCAATGGGGCTTTAATTTGGCATGAGATATGCTTTCCGGTAATGACAACGGGTTTGGCAAAGTGCCCATGGGGACCGGCCTGGGAGGAGTGGTTATCATGCAGGGAAATGGAGTTGGCCAAAGGAGCCACCGAGAAACCCGAGCCTATTGCCCCCATTGCGTCCATTTCGCCATCACCTGGGATCGGCAGGCCCCTTACGGCTGCCGGGCCTGGGGAGTGCGCACCGCACAGCACCCCAGTCGCAGCGTCTTGGCCGCGTCCGGCATCCCCTGCCAGTATTTCCGCAAGAAGCCCACGAAATGAGGGCTGCAGGAACAAACGCGAATCATAGAGGGTATCTATGAGCCATCATCACAGCACGAACAGCTCCTTTGCTGCCCATGAATTGGCCGAAGCGGTCCTGAAGGCCCTCAGCCAGATCCTGCCGGAAACGGGCTGGGAAAAGCAGAGTCTGGTGGAAACGCTGGCCCAGGATCCCGTGATTGCCGGGATGGTCCAGGGCGCTTCCGATGGAAACCAGGCTCAGCGCGTGCGAGCCCTTCAAGATCAAGTCCAAAAGCTGCGCCGGCAAAAGGACCAGTTGCGAAAGGACGCTCTGGAACTCCAAGACAAGCACAGTCGGCTGGAAGAAGCAGCCCGAAACTCCTTTTCCCATCTCTGCTCCTGGGCAAAAGCGCTGGCCGACAGTCAAGAGTCTGAGATCCTGGACGAGGTCAAAAGATTGATCGTTTCGGAAGCCCACTGGGAAGAGGTGGAAAAAGGCCTTCGCAGGCTCAGGCAGCGTCCTTTGATGGACACCCCCGCCACCGAAAGGCAATACGAAGCAGAGGACCGAACGGCGCCCAGCCGTGCCGAATCCCACCTGGAGACCTTGAAAAGCCGGCTGAGCCGACTTCTCAACCAGTTCAACGTGAATCTGGGGGATCAATATCATCAAAAGTGGACCCGGCTCCATGAGCAGCTGCCTGGGTGCCAATCCCTGGAAAGCCTGCTGGGAACGATTGAGCAGACCCTGGAACTGGCGGAACGCTTTTCCGGTGCCGTCAATAAAGAAAGGGCTCAGCTTGCCAGGTTCTTCTCGGACATCGGCCAGGATCTTGCCGAGATGGAAGTCCTTCTCTCCTCGACCGTCAACTTCAACCGGGAAAGCCATCAGGCCAGCCAGGACTTCAACTCACTCCTGGACGGCAAGATGGAAGAGATGAGCAACTCCGTCAATTTTTCCCGGACTCTGGAGGAACTGAAGGCCGCCCTGGAGGCCAAGCTCACGGCCATCAAGCAGTTTCTCAAAGAAAAGCAAACCCAGGACGAATCCCGTTATCGCAAGGCCGATGAGAACAGTGAAGTTCTTCGCGCCAGTCTTCAAAGGATGAAACGGGAAGTCGCCCAGATGGAGCAAAAGACGAAACGCCTGGAAAAGCAGGCACTCCAGGATGCCCTGACGGGAGTCCACAACCGGCGGGCCTTCGACATGAGGATTCAGGAGGAGATGTATCGATACCAACGTTATGGCCAGATCTTTTCTTTGCTGATCATCGACCTGGATCATTTCAAGAAAGTGAACGATTCCTACGGCCACGCCACCGGGGATCGGTGCCTGAAAGAGGTCACGCGCCGCATGGGACTGGCCCTGAGACAATCGGACTATCTTGCCCGTTACGGAGGGGAAGAATTCGCCGTGATCCTGCCGGGTACGGACGGAAAGAAGGCCTTGAGGGTGGCCGAGAAATTGAGAAACATCGTGGACAAGACCCGATTTCTGTACAAGGGAGAGCCCATTCCCTTGAGCGTCAGCGTCGGGGTGACCCAAGTGGGAGAGGCGGACACAACCGTCACCGACGTTTTCGAACGGGCCGATCAAGCCCTCTATCGGGCCAAGGCCCAGGGGCGTAACCGGGTGGAGTCGATCTTCGCATAGCCCCCCGGTTGCCCATGTTCAAGTTGGTCCTTCGTCGCTTGGACCGAACACCCTGGGACGCTCACCACAAGGCGTCCTGCCGGCTTGAGTACAAAAACGCTTTCGCTTGATAGGGGCACACCCGGCGGGGTGCCCCTATAAGCCCTAGCGGAGGCACGGGAGCTTCCCCAGAAGCCCACATGCCGGAGTGCCCGCACCCGACAAAAACCATGTGGCCGTATCGGCCGGGCGACGAGAAAGAAGTCCCTTAGAATCCAAACTCCGCCAGCAGCGCATCCACATCATTTTGGGAGTGGAGCGCATCTTCCACCTGCTCATGGGAGGGACCGTAGAGTTCTTCTTTCGTTTTCTTGGCCTTTTCCACCTTGACCCCGAACTTGGTGATGAGCTGGACCAGCTTGCCTTCCAGATCCTCCAGGAGCTTGATGATCTTCATGATGATCTGCCCGGTGAGATCCTGATAATCTTGGGCGGTCATGATCTGGATCAGATCCTCGTTGGATCGGCGGCCCGACTCCACCAGAAGTTCCAGCAAAGATCGTATTTGGGCCAACCTTTCTTGGGCGTTTCCACCGATGGCGTGCAGGCCGTCTAAAGTCGTTTGGATCTCCTGGAGATGGGACCGATCCTCTTCATTCCTTTTCTGGAGCATTTCCACATGATCCAGGGTGGTATTGGCCGCCGTTTCCGTCAGTTGGATGATGTGCTCCAACCGGTTTCCCGAATCGGGGATCTTGTCTTCCACCATTTCCCGAAGAGCCGGATCCATAGCGCCCACGAAGTCGCGAAGCGAGTTGTGCAGCTCCCTGGCCATGCTCCCTATCTCCTGGTACAGGCCGGGGTCGGAGCTTTTCTCCGACAACGCCAGCAGGATCTGCTGCGCCCGTTCCACGTTCCCTTCGGCCATGCAGAACATGAACTCCTTCATGTCCTCGAGAACCTTCGCCGCCGGCTCTTGATCCTCGGTCAACCGGGGGCGCAAATCCTCCCAGCTTTCCAGTGAAGACTGGGCCGCGAGAAGCTGCTGCCAACCCGGGCTTTCGGCCGGAATCTCCAGGCAGACGACCTCTTCGCCCGTATCCGCCTTCTTCACATCCAGCTTGGCCCCCACACGAGCCGCCCAGTCATGGAGGCGATCCATCCGGGACGGATCGTCGGCCGGCGCTTGGGTTTCGGTGTCGGGCGCGGGTGCACCCACCAGCTCATCAATGAGAGCGTCCTCGTCCAGGTCCTCCTCGCAGCCGGGGGGATCCCCATCTTCTTCCGGCCCTTGGGAAGCACCGCCCGCCGAATCCAGGATGGAAAGGACCTCCTCCACGTTCACCTGGCCGGTTTCCCCCTCGTCCTTTTCTGAACGGATCATGGACTCCACCAGTGCGTTCAGGGCGAAATTGAAAACGGCCCCTTCTTCTCCTTGAGTGTTCCCATTGGCCCCCAGGATATGCGTCTCGAAAAAGGCTTCCAAGCGAGCGCCGGCCTGAGACAGATCCTCCATCCCCAACATGGCCACGGTGCTTGAAAAGGTCTTGAGGCTCTGGTGGCACTGATTCAAAGCCTGGGCGTCCTTGCCGTCTCCGCCCAATCCCACGAGAAGCTTTTCCACGTCTTTCAACAAACGAATCAGATCACGCCACTCGTCTTTGCCGATCGAAACCATTTTTCCCACCTTCTTCGTATGTGCTCACCACACCTTTCACATCCAGGATCAGGGCCACCTTACCGTCGCCCAAAATGGCGCCTCCGGAGATCCCCTTCACATGGCGCAGCGTGCTTCCCAGACTCTTGATGACCACTTCCTGGCGCCCCACGATCTCATCGGCCAGCAGGCAGTAAAACTCTTGGTCTTCCTGAACGACGAGCACCAGGGCCTCCCAAGGGTTGCGCAAGCGGGGCTCCACATCGAACAGCTCGTGGAGACGTATGAGGGGCATGAGTTGATCGCGAACCTTGATCATCTCCTGGGAACCCTGAACCGTGTGGTAAGCCTCTTTGCCGGGTCGCAGAGACTCCCGAAGGGCCACCGTTGGCACCACGTAGCGTTCCGTTCCCACGCAGATCACCATGCCGTCGATGATGGCCATGGTCAAAGGCAGCTTGAGTTCGAACCGGGTGCCGTGTCCCGGCACACTGGAAACTTCCAGTTTCCCCCGCAGCTCCTCCACACTTCGGCGCACCACGTCCATGCCCACGCCACGGCCGGAAACGTCGGTCACTTGGTCTTTGGTGGAAAAACCGGGGTGGAAAATGAGTTCGTAGGTGGCCCGATCATCCAGGGTGTCTTCGGGGGAGATGAGACCCTTGGCAAGGGCCTTCTCGCGGATCTTTTCTGCGTCCAATCCCTTACCGTCGTCTTGGAGCTCGATGATGATGTTTCCACCCTTTTGCTCGGCCGTCAGATAGATGGTGCCCTGGGGGTCTTTCCCCACCCGTTCTCGCTCATCAGGCGATTCGATACCGTGGTCCACGGCGTTGCGTATCATGTGGACCAGAGGTTCATAGATTTCCTCCACCATATTGCGGTCGATTTCGGTCTCTTCGCCCCGCATCTCCAGGCGCACGCTCTTACCCGATTTCCGCGAAAGATCCCGCACCAGGCGGATGAGCTTCTGAAAGGTACTTTTGATGGGGACCATGCGAAGAGACATGGAAATGCGCTGGAGCTCCGCCGTAATTCTTCGGAGCTGCACGGAATCTTTTTGAAACTTCTGATCCTTGATCACCTGGACATCGGGATTCTGAAGCACCATCGACTGGGCGATCACCAGCTCCCCGACCATGTCCACCAGGTTGTCCAGCTTCTGGGTATCGACCCGAACCGAAGCCGCACTTTCCTTGATCTTTCGCTGTTCGCGCAGGGCGCTCGCCACATCCATGGCCGAGGCCGCCCCCTGCTCCACCAGGGCTTCCCCGATCCGCTTGCCGCTCTCCTGCGCCTGCTGAGCCGCGCTTTCCACCCGTTCCGGTTCCGTCACCCCTTTTTCCACCAGAATCTCGCCCACCTTGGGGATCTGGTCCCGCTCCCGGGGGGTCTCGGCCCTGGGGTCAAAGCGTCGAAGCCGATTGAGAAACGCCCCCACCAGATTGGCGGACAATTGGGCCTGGCCTTCTCCCAACGCCGCCTCCAGTTCCCCCAGGAGAACCTTGAGGATGTCCACGGCGCCCAGAACGATATCGATCACTCCTTCCGTGACATCGATGCTCCCGGAACGAGCCTCGTCCAGGAGGTTTTCCACCTCATGGCTCAGCTCGTGGATGCTCTCGAGATTGAGGAACCCGGCCACGCCTTTGATGCTGTGGAACGGGCGAAAGACGGCGTTGATGGCCTCCCGGTCCTGAGGGTCCGCTTCCAGGGAAACCATGTTGAGCTCAATGGACGCCAGGTGTTCCTTGGCTTCCTCCACGAAGTCCTTGATGAGCTCCGGGTCCTCCATCTGAATCGTTTCGGGCCCACGCTCTTCGGAAGCCGGCTCTTCGTCCGAGGAAGCGCTTGTTTCGGCGCCACCCTCCGCCGGAGGATCTTCCAGGGGCGGGGGCTCTTCCTCCCCCGGCGAATGGCCGGGCTCGACGCTTCCCGCCGTCAACCGATCCAGCAGGGACTGAATCTCGCGCCAGTCGGCTTCTGGGTCCGGGCTTTCTTCCAGAATGATCTTTTTGAAGAGCCCCTTGATGGTTTCCAGGGGGCCATGCCACGACTCGGGCACACCCTGATCGGCCTGCTCCAACTCCTCCAGCAGGTTCAGGCATTCGCCGATGCCCATGAGGTCTTCCGGCCCGGCCACCACGCCATTGGACAACCGATCCAGGAGATCTCGGGCAATGTTCAGAGAGTTTTCCGTACCGCCCATCTTCGGCTCCATCATCAGTTTTGAGGCAAAATCTTTTCCAGCTTTTCCGCCAGCACCGCTGCGGTGAACGGCTTGACGATGTAGTTGCTCACCTTCGCCTTGACCGCCTCCACCACGTTTTCCTTCTGGGCCTCCGCCGTCACCATGAGAAATGGCAGATCCTTGGTCTTGTCATTGGCGCGGACCCACTTGAGCAGTTCCAGTCCCGTCATCTTGGGCATGTTCCAGTCCGAGACAATCAGGTCCACGTCCTGGGACTCCAGAACCTTCACCGCCGCGGCGCCGTTTTCCGCCTCATAGATCTCCTTGAAATCCAGTTCCCTGAGGATGTTCTTGACGATGCGCCGCATCGTTGCGAAATCGTCCACAACCAGTACTTTCATGTCCTTGTATGCCACGGATCCACTCCTTCCGATCGTGCGTTGACAATATCCGAAGAGGCAAAGGCTTTCTTCCAGGTCCTGCCGCATGGCTCAGACCGAGGCCTTCGCCGCCTTCTCTCCCCCTTCCAGGATCCTGCAAACCGTCTCCGGGATGTCATCGAGCGGGACCACCACCTCGGCGGCCCCCATCTTAATGGCCTCCTTGGGCATGCCGAAAACGACGCAGGAAGCCTCGTCCTGTGCGATGGTGCGCGCACCGGCCTTGCGCATCTCCAGCAGCCCTTTGGCACCGTCCCGCCCCATGCCCGTCATGATGACCCCCACGGCGTTGGCGCCGGCATACCGGGCCACGGAATGGAACAGCACGTCCACCGCCGGCCTCTGATGGCACACCAGAGGACCGTCCTTGACCTCCACATAGTAGCGGGCCCCGCTTCGTTTGAAGACCATGTGGAAATTGCCAGGCGCAATGAGCGCCAGGCCCGGGCGCACCGTATCCCCGTCCTTGGCCTCCCGGACCTCGATCTGGCAACACCCGTCCAGGCGCTTGGCAAAGACCGCCGTGAACTTGGGGGGCATGTGCTGCACCACAACGATGCCCGGGCTGTTGGGAGGCATTTGCATGAGCACATACTTGAGGGCTTCCGTGCCGCCGGTGGAGGCGCCGAGAGCGATCACCTTTTGGGTCGTACGGGTCAGGGCCAGGGAGGGCCGTCCTTTTGCTCCCTCCGAGGAATCCGAAGGCCCAGGGCGCCGGGAACCCAGATCCCTCACGCGGGCGGCCGCCCGTATCTTTTCCACCAGCTGGACGCTCATATCCCCCACCGTAAAGGATCCCCCAGGCTTGGCCAGCACCTCCACCGCCCCGTACTCCAGCGCTTCCAAGGCCATCTCGCTATTCCTCGGAGTGAGCGAACTGACGATGATGGTCGGCGTGGGATGGTATTTCATGAGCTTCTTGAGGAACGTGAGGCCGTCCATGCGCGGCATTTCCACGTCGAGCGTGATCACGTCCGGCCTGAGCTTGGCGATCTTGTCCCGCGCCACATAGGGATCGGGCGCTGTGCCCACCACCTGGATATCAGGGTGCTTGCCCAATTCCTGAGTGAAGATCTTTCGCACAATGGCAGAATCATCCACCACCAGCACACGGATGGGATCCATACTCCTCTCCTGTAAGGAAATCAGACCAGGACGGGAAGGGGGCTCCCCCGTCTCCTTTCCCGACGCCGTCCGCATCGGAGGCGATTTGCGTGAAACGACCGGGGATGAGCCCTCAGGAGCCTTCGGTGACTTGCACGGCGGCGAATCCCACCGGCTCGCCATAGGAGAGCATCTCCCAGCCGGCCCCTGCGCCGGCGATCTGCGAGTCCACCGGCGCGGCATCCGGAAGCCCCAAACGCCATTCACTCGGTTCCAGTTGCTTGACCCAGCTACCTCCCACCATATTGGCCAATTCCCCCATGGCGTCCTTCACGTCTTCCTCGCTGATCTCATGGGGCTCCAAGGCCAGGAGGTTGCCCGCCAGCTCTTTGGCGAAATGGGGCGAAAGCCAAAGGATCAAGGTGGCGCTGTTCGCCCCATCGGATCGCCTGGCCTGTATGCGGGCCCGCCACCCCTCGAAGGACTCCGGGATCGCCTTTTCTTCCCGAAAGGAAACCTCTGCAAAGTACATGGTTTCCAAAACCTCAGAAATCGCAGCCTTCATCACTTCCATCCAGTCCCCATTCATCTTCGACCCCCAGTGTCTCCAGCACAAGAGACCGCACATCTTCGGGCTGGAAGGGTTTTCGCAAATACCCCTTGGCCCCGAGAGCCATGGCTTCTTCCAGCCGCTTTTCATTGCTTTCCGTCGTCACGAGCACCACCGGAACATCACGGAAATCCTCATGCTGGGACAGCGCCCGCAGGAACTCGATCCCGTCCATCTCCGGCATGTTCACATCGCTCAGGATCAGATCCACCCAAGCTTCCCCAAGCCGATCCAGGGCCTCCCGACCGTTTCCGGCTTCCAGGATGTCTCCCAACTCCAAGCCGGAGATCTTGAGCACCTTTTTGATGACGTTTCTCATGGACCTGGAATCATCCACGATCAATACGTTGTAGGCCATACCGCCCCCTTCCGCCTGTGCTAAAGCTCGAATTCACCGTGCCCGGAGACCTTCAAAACCACGCGCCCCGTCTCCAGCTCCAGGCGCACAGTGCGATTGACGTTGCCTCCCACATGTTCCGCTGCAATCAACACGTTGTTTTTCCATAAGATCTTTCGAAGAATCATGTAGTTTCGTTTGCCGATATTGAACACTCCGTCTTCATCCAATATCTGCGCTCCTCCCACCACCTTCACAATCAGGCTCTTCTTGGTGGCTCCGTACTTGTAGCTCTCCTTGAAGAGCATGGGAATCCCGGTATCGGCGAACATGGCCGGCTTGCTTCGCGCCTTCACAGGGTCCGTGGAGGACTCAGGCAACATGTAGTGAAGCATGCCACCCACCTTCACCTTCGGGTCATAGATCACCACGGCGATACATGATCCCAGGGAATAGGTGATGATGGTGTCTTCAGTTCGATTACTCACGGCCATGTCCGCTACGCCGACAACCACTCTATTCATGGACTCACTCTCACGTCTAGAGGAAAACCACCTGCTTTCTACTTTTGATAGACAGCCGGCTGGATGTACCTCATGGGATGGTCAAGGCCGGTCAGACTCTCCGAGTGCCCCACAAAGAAGTACCCTCCGGGAACCAAGTATTGGCACATCTTATTGATCAACATTTCCTGCGTTTTCTTATCGAAATAGATCATCACGTTGCGGCAGAAGATCACATCGAAAGGACCCTGAAAAGGATAGGGATCCTTCAGATTGAGCCGCCGGAAGGCGATCACCCTTTTGAGTGCCGGCGACACCTCATAGGTCTTTTCTCCCGAATTCTCCTTTCGAACCGTGAAGTAGCGCTGGCGCAACGCCGTCGGCACATTCTGCAGTTTGCTCTTGTCGTAGACCCCTCGCTGGGCCGTCTGGAGAACGCGCGTAGAAATGTCGGTGGCCAGGATGCGAAAATCCCAGCGATTGGGATGATCCAGGTTCTCCAGAACGCTCATGGCAATGGTGTAAGGCTCTTCTCCCGTGGAACAGCCGGCGCTCCAGATCCGGATGCGCGAGGTTCCCCGCTGCTCGTTTCTTTGCACCATTTCCGGCAAGGCCTTGCCCACGAGAAATTCAAAGTGCTTGGGTTCTCTGAAAAAGTAGGTGAGGTTGGTGGAAACGGCATCGAAAAAGCGAATGTACTCGTCCCGCCCCTCTTCGGAAAGAATGTAGTCGTAATAGGCCTTGGGCGACGGCAACCCCGTGGCCCGCAGTCGTTTCGCCAGGCGGGCTTCCAGAAGCGATTTCTTCCCGTCGTGCAGATTGATGCCGCATTCCTCATAGACAAGAGCGCTGAATTGCTGAAACAATCGAGGCGAAAGGTGTTCCACGGAACGATCCTCCCCATGCATTTGAGGATGAGCCTGTTGTTGAGCCGTGACCTGGGTGGGATGCAAAGCCTGTCGTCTTTTCCCACGATGACAATCGGAAATTGGGGGGACCGACTTTAAAAAAAATGCAAGGAAGGAAAATGGGAGCGCCCATCGGCCATTCGCCATCTTCAGAAGAACGCCGTTGGCGCAAGACAAGCGGGATGAGCGAAAGGGATCGCCCTCCAGGATACCGTGGGATATTGCCGCAATCCGAAAGAGCCGGCATGCAGGCAGAGGCGCCCCACCCAAGGATCATGGACGACGGACGAGAGTCCACGTCTGCAGGCGGGCTCAGGGGGTTTGGGGTGTCGGCTCCGGACGACCCGATTCAGGGCCGGAGTTCGGGCTCAGGTTCAGATCCAGCCAAAGGTGTCGAAGAACTTCCCAGGAGCGCTGGATCTTTCGCTCCTCATCACGCTTTTGCTCCTGAGCACCGGGGGGCCCCTGCGGCAGCGTCCTGTAGGTGATCCCCTCCTCGTCCTCGATCACCTCCGCCCGGCACACGCCGGGACCCAAACGGCCGGCGGGAAAGACTTCAGTCCCCTGGGAACCACCCCAAGGAGCGATCCACGTGAAAAGACAAGCTCCCAAAAGACAAAAGGCCCGCGCAGCGGGCCTCCAAGACGTTCGCATCGGACGGATCCTCCGCGCTCAGGACCCCAGATAGTCCCCGCGGGCCCATTTGACGGATTCCACATAGGCCACCACACGCGCTTCCTCGGCCAGTTGGCGGAGAGGATGTCCGGGCGCCAGATCCTGAGTCGCTTTCCATGCCTGCTCGGCCGACGCTTCCAGGTTCCTCAGCCTCTCGTCCACACCTTTCCAATAGGGGCCGCCCTCCATGAGCTGCTGCGAAAGGTTGTCCAGCTCATCCAAGACGCCCTGGATGTGCTCTTGAGCCGCCTCCACGCCGGAGGTCCGCACCTCCGGAGAAAGCAAACCCATGGGCCCTGCCGCAGGACGCAACTCGGAGGCCGTGACTTCCGGGGTCCCATCCGGATCCAGTTCCTGGGCCAAGATGCGATCGAAGGCTCCGGAGCCATCCGTGGGCCCCGCATCCGGCGCTTTCGGCATTCCGTCCACCACCACGTCGGGGTGAGGTCCTTTGACTTTCATCTCATCTTCCTCCCACCTGCTTGAGTCGACCCTCACCCTAACCTGGGGCAAGAAGCTTGCCAATTCCCCCACCTACGTCAGCGTCACCACGCGCATGGTCACAACGAGACAGGAAAGCCGCCCCAGTCCATGGGCAGCTGTGATGCGCACACAATGAAGAAAACTTGACATCATGGCCACTTACCACGGGCCACGCGCCCTGTGCGGCACCCCCCAATCCCTTACCACCGGGGTCTTGCAAAGCATTCCCACAAACCTGCAGCGCCGTTTGCCGGCGGAAACGATCCCGTCCGGTCTGGGAAGATTTTACCCCTTGGTGCGGCAGAATGTGCCCGGCACAGGCAGGATCACAACAGCCCGGGTTCCCGTCTCCATGGGTTCCAGTCGCACTTGGGCCCCGTAGGGACTCAGAAGATGTTGCGCGAGGGCCAGACCGAGCCCCAAGTGGTTGCGCCCCTTCTCCTGCTCGTTCACCTCGGAAGGCCAGTGGGTGGCAAAGGGGGTGAAAAGCTCCTCCGTCGGCACCTGGTCGCTCAGGCCGCAGCCGTTATCCTCCACGCGGATCCACACCTCGTCCTGGAAAACATCCGTGGCCAATACCAGTTCCTTTTCGGACGCCGCCCGAAGCGCCGTCAGACCATTTTGGATCAGGTGATGGAGAGCGGGGACCAGATGGCGGCCCAGAACACGCAGCAGCGGTACGTGGGGGGCGAGCTCCAATCGCAGGCTCACGTGGTGCTTGAAGAAAAGATCGGCCTTGTAGATCTTTCCCAGCCTTTCCAGGATCTGGTTCACATCGATTTCCGACTCGTTGGCTTCGATTTCATGCAGGATCATGAAGTCGCGAAGCATATCGGAAAAAAGCCGGACCTGTTCCAGGAGCCTGCCCAAACGCCCTTTTTCGGAATCGAGCAGCCGCGGCAGGTCAGACCCATCCTGGTCGGAAAGGGAAGCAACCAGGTCCTCCATCCTGGTGTGGTTTCTTTCCATCAATTCCAACAGCATGGAAATGTTCTGCAAGGGGCCGTTGATGTTGTGGATGAGTCCGCGCATCAGCCGCCCCATGTGCCCCGGCCGATCCAGCTCCGCAAGGGCCGCAAAGCACTTTTTCATGTCAAGGTCGCCATGCATGGTCACTTCCCTTGGCAGGAAGGAACGGGTCGGGGCGCCTCCCGGGTCTCCCGCTCCTCATCTTTCCCTTCCCGGGCCTTTTCCTTCCACATGCGCTGCAAGCGAAAAACCACCCGTATGATCGACTCCCGGTCCGCCTCGTCGATCTCCACAAACTGCACACCGACCAGATGCGCGGCCGTATCGCCCGATTCGGCGGCGGGTTCAATCCAGCAAATCTTGCCCACAGCATAAATGGGTCGGGGATTTCCCAGCTGCGGCAGCAGGCACATCTCCAAATAGGTGCCCACCGAATGCAAGGTCACCGTGACGAAAGAAAGGCCGCCCCCGCTGATGTCCACCACGCGCCCCTGATGGGCATAGGAGGCCTCTCGGCTCTCCTGCCTTTCCAGGTATCCCAGCAGGCGGTCCATTTTCGATTCCAGGCGCGCCAGGGCCCCCATCACCTCCCGCACAAACGGATCCTCCGCCTCCTTTTCCTGCAAGGACGCGGAATCGTGTCCCGGGCCAAAGCCCAAAAAGAAAGGCGGCTCCTGGTCCTGCGCCAATTCATTGTAGAAAACGGTCAGCTCCGGAATGCGGACCCTCAGGTACTCTCGATGGTTACTCTCTTCCATTCCCTGCCCCTCTCCATGAGCGACAAAAAGGCTTCCACCACGTGGGGATCAAACTGTTTGCCACTGTTGACCCGGATCTCCGAAACGGCCTTTTCCAGGGGCAGCGATTCCCGGTAAGCCCGCCTCGAGGTCATGGCATCGAAGGCATCCGCCACAGCCACGATCCGGGCAAGCAGCGGGATATCCTCCCCGGCCAATCCATCGGGATACCCCCTTCCGTCCCACCTTTCATGATGGTGGCGAATGATGGAACGCTCTTCAAAGCCCAGGCCCAGATCTTTGATGATGGACTCGCCGATGACGGGATGCTTCTTGACAATCTCATATTCCTCCGCCGTCAGACTCCCCGGCTTGTTCAGGATTTCGTCCGGCATCCCGATCTTGCCGATGTCGTGGAGGTACCCCACGGTCTTGAGGATATCAATTTGTGTGCCATTTATGCTCATTTCCCGGGCCAACCGAACCGCCCAAAGCGTCACCCGTTCCGAATGCTTGCCCGTGTAAGGGTCCTTGGCTTCCAAGGCACTGACGAGGGATTTCAGGATTCCGTAGAAATTGTTGATGAGGCTTTCGTAGAGCGCCATGTTCTCGACGGCCAAAGCGGCCTTGGTCATGAGAAAGTCCACCAGGGTGCCGTGATCATCCGCCGGGCTCTCTTCCCCCCTGCTTTGAAAAAGCCCCAGAAAACCGAACAGCTCCCCCCGAATCCACATGGGCCACAGGCTGCAGGGTTCATCGAGAAGTGGAGAGCGCACGGACGGACTCTTCCGGCCGTCGCCGTTGCCCTTTCCCACCTCACCAAAGGCTCCCGTCACGAAGCTTTTCAGGGGCGCTCGAACGGGGGATGTCCCCTTTCGCAGCCGGTCCAGGAGCATGTCCTGATCCACTGTGAGGGTTTGGGGCAGGCATCCGTCGTCAAATCCCCGCCCGGAAATCAGGGCAACGCTTTTGAGATCGGGAAGATAGACAAAAAAGCCGGCTTTTCGGCAAGAGGTCAGGGAAGAAGCCAGATCCACAATGGAGGCATACAGATCGTCGCTGGATCGGGTCTCATCGATTACGCGCGAGACGTGAAACAGTTTCTCCTTTTCCTCGATGCGCTGTTGCAGCTGGCGGTTCACCTGCTTCAACTGCTCCTGCGTCTGGCACTCCAGCTTCAAGGAAAGGTTTTCCAACAAGAGATTCCTCTCCTTGAAGACCCGCTCCATGGCCAGGGCCAAGTCCCTCATGGTGAAGGGCTTGGTCAGAAAATCCGAGGCCCCCAGCCGCATGGCCCGGATGGTGGATTCCATGGTTGGATAGCCGCTCATCATGATCACGGGCAGGGTCCGGTCCCTTTGCTTGAGCTGCTCCAGAAGCTCCACCCCGTCCATATCGGGCAGATTGAGGTCGATGAAGGCACAGTCGAAGCCGTGCGATTCCAGGGCCTGCAAGGCATCCGCGCCCTTGAGGAAGACCCGGACCTTTTCATGGCCCAGTTGTTCCAGATAATCCCGCAGGATCTCCCCCAATACCGTATCGTCTTCGATGATGAGGATATTCATGGTTCCGTCGCTGCCACCTGTCGCAGGACCAATTTTTTCAGTCGCTCGAATTCCGCGTCGTCGATCACCTTCTCCCGCCGCAGGTCCTTGAGGCGTTCCAATTCGGAGAGCACATGCCCCATCTTGGACATGGAGCCTTCCAGCAACTCCACCGGCATGAAATACCGCGACATCAAAAGAAGGGGATCATAGCCCGTGGATTCGCCCGCCCCTGTCCCTTTCGCCTCGGCATCGGCCTTCCCGTCCCGGCGGCCCGCTTCCAGCTCCCGGAGCTTGTGGTAGGCCTCTTCCAATTCGGCCAGGAGCGCCGCGCGCTCGCGCAGGATGCGCACCTTGTCGATGGCGTTGCGCGTGGCCACCGCCACCTCGTCGATCCGGAAGGGCTTTTGGATATAATCGTAGGCCCCCTGGCGGATGGCCTCCACGGCCGATTCCAGACTGCCATAGCCGGTGATGATGATCGTCAGCAGGTGGGGAAGGTGCTGCCGGGCCTGCTTGAGAAGGGTCAGCCCGTCCATGGCGGGCATGTTGAGATCAGTGATCAGGATGTCAAACGGCTCGGAGTCAATCAGCTCCAGGGCTTCCTCGCCGCTGGACGCCAGCTTGAGTTCCGTTCCCTCGGCCGTGATGGCATCTTTTAGGATATCCCGGTAGACGTCATCATCGTCCACAATCAAAATTTTGACAGGCAACGCCTCCACTCGTTCCATCCCGCTTTCCATTTCCAGGGACTTCCCCCTAGGCCTTCCCGTTGAAGAGCACGCCGGTGAGCTCTTCCAATTTTTCGCGTAGTTCCAGCAGCTCCTCAGGCGGTATCTGGCGGATCACCTCTCCGGTTTCCTTGTTTACCACGGAAACCACCATGTCCCCCGTCTCTTCATGGAGTTCAAAGCTAAGCTTAATGTTAAGGTCTTGGAGATAATTTTGCACGTCTCCAATGAGCCCTTCCAATGCCGTCCGGTCTTGCTCCCAAGGACCTTCGGAGGATTTTTCCAAATCCTTTCTCTGCCACTGGGGCTGTTGCGCCCCCTCTTTGCCCTCCACGGGCTTGATGAGTTCGCGCTTGGTCCACTGGGGGTCTTCCCTGACCCAGGGCTCCGTCACCAACGATTGGATTCCATCCACCCTCGTTTCCATGACGTCCACCTCCTCTTATTTTCGGTCGAGGTTGAAACACCCTCGCCGTTGCGCTTCGGCATCCGACAAGAGATCCACAAATTGGTTCGCCAGAGCGCGGGTGAGCTTCCCGTAAGGAGCGGCGCCTCCTCCCGGGACCACGTTCCAGAAAAGATTCAGATCCGGCCGGGGCATGGACGAGGCGCTCTGCTCCACCCACCACAAGACGGTATCCGTACCCACGTCGGTCACCCACACCTGGACCTTTACCTGCTCGCTCAAGGCCCCGGAACCCACAATCAACCGTTCCACTTTGCCTCGAACCAGAAGATCCGTCCCGCTGGGGAGGAAACGGTCCGGGTCCCCGTCACTTCCACTCAGCACCACCCGGCCGAAGGTTGCTCCGGCGGACAGAGCGGCTGCATAGATCCTGGCCATGTGGGACCCTGCTTGTTCCATGCCTTCCGGGGCCTCAAAGGCCGCCACCGCCGCCTGCCGGTGCCTGTGGGGGGCCGGGCAACGCCAGGCCAGAACCCGCGGTGGGTCCACCTTCACGGCAGCAGACCGGGAAGCCGTGGGCGCCGTGGCACAACCTGAACAGAGCCATGCCGCAAGCGCCAGGATCCATAAGGCTGATGTGGCGAAACCGCGCACCGAAGTCTCCTCCCAAAAATCAGGCCGATCCTCTTCCCAGGCCCAAGAGCCATCAAACTAGTCTGCAATTCTATAATCGGAATCAAACCCCAATCCCATGAAGGATTTTTGCATCCTGGAGCCCGACTGTGTGCCGGATTCCCATCAGCTCCATCTTCCATGGGGCGGGTTTCCACAGGGAGAAAGGGCAAGCCGCGGTAACGATCCGGGGCCTTTGAAAAAAAGGCACCGCAACCCACGCCTTCCATGAGGCGCGCTCCACCGATACGGGCCACTTCCACGGCGCATAAACCGTGTGGCGCCAGTAACGAAAGGATGGCGGCTGGGTTGCCCGGTCGTTTCCATGGATTGGAAAGGTCCGCTTCCAGACGGCCAAGGCCCCGCAGCGACAAAAGAACCCCGACGTTCCTGCCGCTTGGCGGTCGGAGTTTTCCATTCGGACAGGCTTTTTGAAAGACATTGGAGGGAAAGGGATCCAAGGCGTGTTCAGGCATGCCGGTCGGTGGTGTCCATTCCGGCCATGGCGCGGGCAGAAAGGCGACCGCAGACACGGGCGGAAAGACCGGCGGCGGGGTCCCATCCATGCCCGATCCCGGGCCCACGCCTACACAAAGCGACTCAACGACTCCAGAAGCTTCTGGTAACTCAGGGGCTTGGACAAGACAAGATCCACTCCCTTGTCCCTCAGGTCCTCCCCTTCGTACTGGGCGCCCCACCCGGTCACCAGAATCACCGGTAGAGACTCCCTGGCCGCCTTGGCGGCCTTGGCCACATCCCAGCCGCTCACCTCCGGCATGGCCAGATCCGTCAAGACCAGGTCGAAGGTGGCCGTCTCCAGGTGGCTCAAGGCCTGAGCCGGATCGTGGGTGGCGGTCACCCGGTGGCCCATGAGGCGCAACATGTCGCGAAGACGCTCCAGGATCTCCTTTTCATCGTCCACCACCAAAAGATTCTTGCCGGCCGTTTTCAGCCTCAGGTCCAGACGAGCGCTTTGGTCGCGGGCGTCCTTGTCCACCGCAGGCAGATCGATGGTGAACGTGGTTCCCTTCCCCGGTTCGCTATACACGTGCATTTCACCGCCCATTCGGTGGATGAGACTTCGACACACACTGAGCCCCAAGCCGGAATTGCCCGCCCCCTTGGTGGAAAAGAAAGGATCGAAGATCTTTTGCACGGTCCCCTCGTCCATGCCGATCCCCGTATCCGAGACCTCCAGAATGGCCCGGTCGGAACGCCGAAAGGCCCTGAAAGAGAGCCGCCCGCCCCGCGGCATGGCATCCACGGCATTGAAGACCAGGTTGGTCAGCACCTCGCGAAGATCCGCCGGGTGGATCGCACCGAGCACTCCTTCTTGAAGGTCCTTGCGCACCTCGATGGTGTGTCCCGCCCTTTCCACGGTGTTTTTCCACCGCGGCCGGGTCAGATCAAGGGTGTCGATCACCGCACTGCGAAGATCCGCCTCTTGTTTCCCACGCCCTCGGGCGCTTTCTTTTTCCGTAAACTGCTGCAGGCGGCGCACAATATGGGATCCGTCTGTCACCGCCTGTTCGATGCTCCGCAGCCTCCGCTCCGCCCCTTCACAACCCGGCGGCATCTCCTGGGCCAGCAGCTGGGTGTTACCCAGGATGGACATCAGAATGTTGTTGAAATCATGGGCCACCCCGCCCGCCATGGTGCCCAAGGCGGCCAGCTTTTCCGTTCTGTTGAGCTGTTCTGAAAATGCCTTCTTCTGTGAGATGTCTTCCGCCACAAGCACGAACCGGACAGGCCCCGCAAGATCAGCGGGAAGCCTCCGTATGGAAATGTCCGCGGGAAACTCACTCGCACCATCCCCGCCGAATTTTTGGTCGGACAATCTGATTCGAGCACCGCCTTCAGTCTGCTCCATGATCTGCTGAAAGTCCCGAACATGGGCAAAGAAAGTACCGCAAGGGCGCCCCACCAATTCCGCCTCCTGCAGATCCAGCAATGTGGCCATCCGGCCATTTGCCCGGACGATCACCCCCTCCTCGTCCAGAAGACAGATGCCTTGAGGCACCATATCCAGAATAGCCGTCAGCAACTGCTCCATTGTTTCAAGATCTGCACGCTGTTTCTGCAGCTGCACCCCTCTTTCATCACACTGCCTGCGCAAGCGATCCTTCTCTGCAGCCAAACCTTCGTATGCCACCCGTTCGGCCATCATCCGTCCCATCACATCGACCAGTGACTCCCAACACCGCCATTCTTCCTCCAGTGGGCAGGGCACGTCTTGACGGGAGGAAAGGATCACGGCGTAGCCCCCCGGAACGTAAAGTCCCAAAATCGATCCAGAAAACCACGACTCGTTCATATCCATCAGGAAACCTGAGGACATTGCATCAAGGAAAAGCCATCTCTTTTCTATCCATACCCTCCGGGCACACTCCAGCAGGGGACTGCCGGGTCCAAACAGATCTTCCTCAGCCAGCCGGTCCCCGCCGCCATCCCCCGTCGCCCCCAAATGGATCAGCAGCTCCGGCCCATTGCCGGCCTCAGATGCCCTGAAAACGGCACACGAATCGAATGCGGTCTTCTCAATGAGAATCCGTGCCATGCGCTCCAGCCACTGGGAGAACGTCATCTCGTCCCACAACGGCACACTCAGCCTTCGAATGATTTCCAAAACCGCCACCGATTGCATATACCGATGTCGCAACCTGAGCACCTCTGCTCGAGCGGTCTCACCGCCGGATTGACTCACCTTAAGACCTCCTCCTGCCTCCAACTTGGCTGTGGCCCCCCTCAACAGAAAATGTCCAGAGCCAGGTGATCACCCTTTTGCAACGTATATCCGTCGTTTCCAACATGGTGGAGATTCGGCATTTCCACTAGGCCATGGACTCGCATCTGCAGCAAAGCAACGGGCTATGAACTGTCGAACCCCTTCATCACGGGATTCTCCCAAAACGGGCTCTCGGTTCGCTCCTGCCTGGAGCGTGTATTGTTTCGGGCAGGATCCAGGCCCCCACACGGGGCATGGGATACCGTCGCTTTACCCCAAAACCATGGACCACGGCCTCGGAGCCATGGTATGGTGGCCTTGCTTGGAGCAGACCGGGAGCCGGCAAGCCCCATAGCAAGTGCAAGAATTTTCACAAATACCTGCATAGCACAAGGAGAAAAAGATGTCTATCCGCAAACATACTTTCGCTCTGGCCATTGCTGCCGCCTTGCTTCTGACGCTCATCGCCATTCCCCAAGCCCACTGTGAAGATTTGCCCGAGACCTGCCCGAAGGTCAGCACCGTCCAAGAAATCCTCACGAAAACGTTTAGTCGCTCCATGACCGTCAAAGCTGTCTTGCCCATGAAGACTTTGCAATTGTGTGAGGCCCACGTGGTCTTCAACGGAAGAAACCAGATCGTCTACATGGACAAAACGGGACGACACCTCATTTTGGGCCAGATCGTGGACACGGCCACACGCCGAAACCTCACGAGAGAAAGTCTGAATCAGCTCAATCGCTTCTCCAAAGAAGACATGAAAGAACTTGACTCATTGGTGGCCTTCTCCGTGGGTCCCGAAGACGCCAAACATTCCGTATTCATGGTGACCGATCCCCAGTGCCCGTTTTGCAAGAAAGCGGAAGGCGCTGTGGAAGAACTGGCCAAAGAGGGCCTGGTGAGGACCCGATTTCTTCTCTTTCCCCTACCCAATCACAAAGGGGCAAAGGAGACCTGCATCTCCATCCTCTGCGACCAAAAGGGCTTCCAAGAATTCAAAAATGGGTATCAGTCGGACAACCAGTGCAAAGAAGGCAGGGAACAGATCGAAAGGTCATTGCGGAGCCTCAAGAGCCACGGTATCAGCGGCACTCCCACCTACATCTTCCCCGACGGGTCGTTCCATGCGGGCGTGCTGAGCCGTAAGGCGCTCCTGAAAAGGCTGGAAAAGGAATGAAGGCATCCGCCTCTTGCTTTTCCGACAAAGCCGGGTCCTTTGAGACTTATGCAAAACTCGTGTGCTCAATCGGAGAGCAGTGGACGGAAAATAGGAAGCGGGGTTGTGAAAAACTGAGGCAACACCTTCAATTGCGCCAAAAGTGGTCTTAACAACAATGGGGTTCACCTTGACCCGTTATTTTTCCATCTCATAAAGAAAGGCCACCTCGGCCCTGTCCCCCGTGCTTGGGTTGCTTGCGCCCACCACCACACTGTAGATGTAGGCCACGTCCGTTTCACGGGTATCCACGATCTTGATCCGAACATCATAACTGGCCAGATTGAAAGTGATATCCGGCTCCAGGTCTGGGTCGAGATCGGTGGCATGGGAACCACAGGAGGCCCAGGCAGTCGTGGCTTTCTCCATCTTGTCCTTGAGGCAGGCGCTGCCGCTGGACACAGTGGCGTTCAAAATGGAGTCGGGGGTTTGTAGGTCGTTCAGGAACATGCTGATGATTGCCTCCGCTCCGCCCTTGGCCGCTTCCAGACACGTGGTATAGGTGCCTTCCATACGAGAAACCTTGGTCCCGGTGGTGGTTGAAAAGAGCAGCAAAGCCACAAGTCCCATGCCCAACAACATGAGCATCAGCGTTGTGACGAGGGCGATTCCAGATTGGTCGGCAAGCCTTACCGTCATCACCTACCCCAGGTTCATGGGTTTTACTGCCAATTTAAATACCTTCCAACGATAATGGCGCGCATCGCCCGCGGGCGTGAAGGTGGACAAGGCCGTGGTATTGGTATCCCCCAGTGTGAGCGTGCCATTGAAATCGTAATTGTCGTCCCGAACTCCATCCTGCACAAGAAGAAAGATCCGGACTTCTTTCAACTGGGAGCGGATTTCATCGGCCGTTCCATTGCCGTTGGTATCCCCCAGGTTGAGGTCCTTGCTCCATGCATCCACGATGGCATCACCATCGGTATCCAGACCGAAGGCCACCTGGAAATCCCGCACGCAATCGATCATGGGTTGGGGGTTTCGAACTCCGTTCCCCTGATTAATCGTCGCCCGATACAAGATATAGCTGTTGGGATCACAGCGATCAGGAAGTCCGCTGGCAGGCGTGTCCAAATAGTAATCCACACGATTGAAAGGCATTCGAAGGTCAGTATCTGGATCTATGCCGTACAGCAAGAAGATGTGATGGGTATCGGAGGGCGTGGGCACCGGATCCGCCCCCCCCACGGACGTGTGATAACTCCCGGCGAACGTGAAGAACCAGGCCCCTCCCTTCTTCTGGAGCTGTTTATCGGTATCCAGGACGATAAATCTCTCTCCCGTGGAAAAATCCAGTTCCGAACTGTTCCAGTCCTTCACCTTCCAGTTGGCACCATCATGGTAGAGGACCGACCACTTTCGCGATGTACCACTCACGTTAGCGACGGCCGACTTCAAGACCAGCACATCCGAATTGTGGGCGCTGGTATTGCCGTTGTTGGAAAAGGCCATGGCTCGTGGCGCGTTCGGCGAGTCGTTGAAGGCGTTGGGATCGGGGGTGGCCGACCCACTGCTGGCGGCTTCAGCAAAGCTGGTGCCGTTGACGTCGAAAGGCAGGCCATAGCCCGCCATTTCCACATCGTAGCGCAACAACTCCAGACCTGTCAGATGCGACATCCTTCCCTCGGGAAGGGAAGCCTGGACCTTGAAACTTCTCATCACCTTGAGGTAGGCGGCACCGGCCACGGCCAAAACCACCAGAATCACCGTCACGCTGACCAACAGTTCCACCAAGGTATAACCAGGAACTGAAGACTTCAGCTTACGGGCTGATGGATGACGGTTTCCAACCGATAGGAATGGCTTCTGTTTTTGTAGGACCATCGGACCTCTATCTCCACTCCCTTCAGGGGCCCCCCGTTGCTGTTCACCTTCTGGACCACCTGAAAGTTCCAATTGGTGTTCTTGCGGATCTGTCTGGATGTGGTGACGTTATCATCGTCAATGGCAGCGTAGCTGGTGTTCCGCAAGATCTCCAACCGCTCCTGGGCGATCTTCACCGCCTCATTGCGTAGATCGTTACGCACGTTTATATCCAAGACCCGGATGATCCCAGCCAGGGTTCCCAATAGGCCCACCGCCAATACCACCATGGCCACCAGGACTTCGATCAGGGTAAATCCCCGGCTATTTCGCTTGGCAGCTGCTGCCATCCCAAAACCCCATGCGAATGCGCGTTCGAGATACCACCACGCAGCTCAGAACGCCCTGAGGCACGGACACTCCGGATACGTGAAAGGTTTTACCGGTCGCCGCAAAGCCCCGTCCGTCAAAGGTCAAGCTGTCCCCGCTGCCCCCCCCCCAGGGGTAAGGCGACGTCACGTCCATGATCTTTTGATCGGCGGAGTCCTTGATGTCTCCGTCCCCGTTGGAATCCACCCGAACCTCATAATTGCTGAACCCCGCCGTCGCCCCCCAATAGATGCCCGCGACATCCTTTTTCACATAAGCCTCCATGCGGGCGAAAGACAGGTTACGATAGAGGGTTCGCGTCTGGCCATCAATGTCGTGTTTTGTCTTCCAAGCCGAGTAGGCCGGAATGCCCATGGAAAGGATGATCGTGAAAAGCGCGATCACCACCATGAGCTCCACCAGGGTAAAGCCGGCTTTGGGCCTCATTTTTCTATCCAGTGCAGAATTTTACCCGTTTTCACACCAAAAGGCGGCACAAAGGGCGTGGCGCTTTCCGGTGGAACGCCTTGCACCCAATTGTTCGTCTTGGGATCATCCCCATTTCCGGTCGAAAAATCCGAATTGGGGTCCACGCGGTAGAGGGCCCCCGTCGATGTCTGCAGAAAAAGGCTTCCTTGAACGGCGTTGATTCCATAGCCGGGACAAGTCAGATCGGCGATCGCCTCTCCGGTGGCGCAGTTGAGTCCCCAGATGCGGGTTCGTCCGGAATAGCCGCATATGTCGGCCGTCGGCTCCGTCGTCGTAAAGAAGACGAGATTCTGATCCGTCACCGTGGGGTCCGAAATCATGCGCTCTTTGAAATAGCCGTCTTCCGGCCCGTTCAATTCAATGTACCAGCCTTTGATCCCATTCAAATCTCCCAAGTGACTGCACACCTCTGCCGAGCTGTGTCCAAAATTGATGTTGGGTTGGGCACAGTTGTTGTCCGCGTCGCACACGAAAGGCACGGCCATGATCCGGTCGTTTTGGGAGGCGGAATAATTATCCTCTTTGAAAAAGTATCGACCGGATCCCGCATAAACGTACCACGTCCCGAAGCATTTAGAGAATTCCACCTTGGCCGTGATAGGCTGCTGGGCCGCGTTGAAGTAGTTCGTATTGTAGTCCCACTTGGTCGGATCCGTGTCTCCCGTCCACAGCTTCACGATTCCGCCCTTCCAGTCGTCGATTTTCCCGCTGGGTGAATAGCCATAACCAAAGAAAACAAAATCCGTATTGCCGTCCTCATTCAGATCCAGACCCGTGGTGAAAAGGCGCCCTCCGAAGGCGTTCTTGAAACTTTTGCCAAAATCATGGACATAGACGTCGGCAATCTGCAGGTCGCTATCCAAGGATAGGACAAAGGTGTGCAGGTTTTGCTCCGAATCGCCCTTTCTGTCTTGAGGGCCCGAGGCGAAGATCACATAATAATTTCCATCTCGGTGGACCACGGCCGGCCCGGAATAGCTGTAGCCCAGCTTGGGATGCGTAAATTCCCAGAGAAACTTGGGATCTTCGGGATGGGTGATGTCCAGCGCAAAATAGGCAGAAAGCCCCACACAGTTGGACGGATTGTAGCAGGTATCGGCATTTGGGCAACTGATGGTGCCACTGCATGTATCACTCGGCGCATCACATGTGTAGTTGTTACCCTTGGACTTCTCGCAAACACCCCCACCGAGCCTCATGCCACCGATCAGCACCTTCTTGTTTCCCATATCCACGATGTAGGGGCTCAAGTCCACATAGTAAAGATGGCAATAGTCGTTCCTTGCCAGGCATCTTAGGTAGGGTAGAGAGTTTTTGGGCACAAAGGCCCACAGTTCTTTGCCCAGGTCCGTCCCCTCGAGCTTGGCCACTCGGTCCCCGGCCAGTCCGCTCTTGGTCAACACACCTGTCTTCACGGCATGGAGCATTCCGTCGTTGGCTCCGAAAAAGACCACGCCCTCCACCTTGTCGCAACTTCCTCCCCCCGTGCAGTCGGCGTCCGTTTCACACACCCGAGTGGAGTCATTGGAACACAGCGTGTAATCTGCAGCCACCTTGGGCGTGGAATAGACAATGTCGCCCAGCTTCCAGGTACTCGTGGTGGTGCCGAGGGTCACCGTGCGGTTGCGGCATCCACTTCTGTCGTCGCCTCGGACATAATTCACCAGGTTGGCCGAAGTCACGTTGTCGTCGGATCCGGCAAGGCAGGTATCAAAGGATGCAGGATCACCAAACAGGGAAGAAAAGGAAAGCATACTCGTAACGTTGTCGTCATTAAATAGAACCAGCCGGTCCGAGTCATTGACGGTGTAGATCTTGCGTTCATGGGAGGACATCTGGAACAGCTCTTTGCCCGCTTCCCATATGGGCTTGAGTTCATCCAGGGTTACATTGGCATCTATCAACGGCTGCGCATCGGGCTCCCCGTCGCCGTTGGTGTCCTCGTAGCGAAGAAGCTTCAAATCACCGTTTTCGAATTTGAAAGAGATGACATAGTCGTCTCCAAGGTCCAGAACCTGGTCCTGCACCGTATCCTCCCGGAGGTTGGATATCCCCCGGGAGACATAAAACCAATAATTATACAGGAAACCGACCCAGTTCACCGACTGGATGCCAAATTGCTTTTCTGGATAAAAGACCGCCTGCATGACGTTGGCGCCCTTCTGCGCCCGCTCGGAAAGGATGGAGACGGAAGTTCCCGAGGCGGTCTTTTTCAGGATGTCGGCAAAGATTCCCGTCAGGGCATCCGTCATTTCCGTGGGGTTGTCGGCGTAATAGGCCCTTCCCGACACGTCGGTGCCCCCGCGGACCGCCATTTCGTCCAGCTTGGCCTTGGCGGCCTCGGTCAATCCCACCCCCAGAACGTAGGTGCGCACATCGAAGGTGTAATCCGTCCCCCCCAGTGTCTTGGTGAGATGGCGTAGGTTGTCGATCTTTTGCAAAACAGCCGGCATCAGGTTGTCCGCCGTATCCTCGTTGCCATGCTCATCCACACTGGGCAGCCCGTCGGTGACGTACACCACGAAGTTCTTCTGGCACCTTTCCTGGATGGGACTGTCGCTTCCCAGGAAATAATCGTAGGCATCCTGAAGCGTTCCCGCCGTGGGGGTGAGCCCTGCATTGATGACATAGTCGCAGTCGTTTTTGTTTCCCTTGCTGCAACTCATGTAGGCGGATGCATCGTTTTCCTTAGGGTCCAGCTTGTCCAGAAGGTCCGTGTAGGTATCAGTAGTGTCACCATCCAAATCTTCCAAGTCGCCCACGGGCACATGGAGATATCCATCCCCCGGGGATGAATTATTGAACCACGTACGGCCCACATAATACCAGGTCATCCGCTGGCCGAAGTCAGCATACCCCAAGGCATAATCGGTGTCTGTGGGGGTGAAATAGCTATCAAATAAAAAGTTCCAATAACCTGTAGCATCGTCTGACGTTCCGCTCTTATTACCGTAGCACTTATACCAATCCCAGGGGGGGCCGTCGTCCGCATGGTAAAACTCTCCCCACGAAATGCAAAAGGCCGTTCCCAAATTGGATCCGGAATAGAAAGGAAACGCCCCTTTGTAATATATATGGTTGGAAGGGTCCGCAGGGTTGGGAATCGCCTGGGTTTTCGGGTACACCAAGGCGCAGTATCGGTCCCTTATTTCCGATCCAATGGAGTTGCTGGAAATGATGGAATCGAAGTAGTCTGCATCGAAAGACCCATTGTCCGCACGGCAGGCATTTTCACACTCCGTCTTCTTGGACCCGTCGCCCGTACGGCAGTATTCCACACAGGCATCCGGAGGATCCGGGCAATAGGAACGGGGATCATAAGAGGCAAAATACTGGGAATTATGCAGACGGCGCGACACCACTCCGGAAGAGGAGAGACGGTAGGTCATGAGCCCAACGCGGAGTTCGTCCTTGAGCTGATCGATCATATCGATGAGCGCCTTTCGGGCCACCACGGACTTGCTCACAGGGGAATAGGAGCCCACGGCGTTGCCGTAGAAATCCTCGTCCATACTGTTGGAATTGTCGAGGATGATCAGGACGTTGGCTTTAACCCCGGCGGCGATGAAAGGAGGCACCGCGCAGTCGCACGTTCCGGCCCGGGCCCAGGGCGCGAACCCCATCATGAAGCAGACGAGCAAGCAAACGACAAGCCGTCGGATTTTCATGGCCATACCTCCAGCCGTCCCCCAAAGGACTGTGTCAAAAACACCCCGGCCAACCCCCCTCGCCCCTTCACCGTGAACGTCAGCGGATCAGCACCATGACCAACCGGTCGCCATCGAAGACCAACTCCGCGATCCGCTTCCCAGCCCCTTTCCGTACCGCCTGATCCACGACCCGCGTGTCAGCGCCAAATGGGAAATACTCCCCCTTTTCGGAACGAAGGCCGTGCTCGTCCACATGCTCCACGAAGACGAAGACTCGACGCATGGCGGAAGAGGCCTGCGTCGCCGGGCCGGACGCCGGACCGCCTTCCGTCGGCACCGCCTGGAACGCCTGAGCGTTCAAGGACAGGGCGAAAAGCACCAGGAGCCCCATGCCGAACCTTGCAATGTGCTTCACCCTTTCACCTCCCTCAATTCCCCAAAAGCCGATCCCGGTCAGCCCCTTTCGGCACGTCGCATCGACCCACACCCAGGTTAGTCGAACAGCAGTTTGAAAAGAGAAAATCCCAGCGCCTCTTCGTTCAGCACCTGGGGACTTTCCGTACTGGCCGATACGATGAGCTTGTCCGTGGCCGCATAATCGAAGATCTTTCGGGTCGCCGCCATGCGATAATAGTTACCGGAAACGTTTTCCACAAAGAAGGTGTAATACTTCAGGTGCACTTTCTGAGTACCGCACGCCCCGCCGAAGGACGGCAGGCAGGTGATGGTGGACGCATAGCGATTGTTATCGGCGAAGAACTCCTCCTGTTCCAGGCGCGCCGTCATGAGGTAACTGGCCGCTTCACTCTGCTTTACCCGGTTCACGTGATTGATGTAGGCCGGGACAGCCACCGCGGCCAAGATGGCCATGATGGCCACAGTCACCATGAGCTCCACCAAGGAAAACCCCTTGGCCTCGATCCCTCTAGGAATCTTGAACATCACCCCGCAACGCTCCATCTCAACTTCCCTTCCTGCACCCCAAGCCTCCCCGGGGCGGCTTCACCCCGGCCCATGCCGTTGCCACCCAGCGCGCCGATTGCCTTGGACGCTTCTTCATAATAATCGGCATTTTTTTGAAAAACCTGAAGTCTTTTTGTGCCCACAGGCCCTGCGCGGCTGAGGCCCCCATGGCGGCCTCAGCTCCCCGGGCGATTGTCGGGCAAATCTCCCTTCACACGCCACAGCTGAAAAACGGGCTCTTCCAAAAGCACCGGTTCGAAGTGGCGCACATCCGCCGCCGCCAACACCACAAGCCGGTTGAAAAGCGTGCCGAAAAACATGGGTTCAGCCAGGAGCGCCCACCGACGCTCGGTGTCCAGTTCCAGCACGGGGCCGTCGCGCCCGAAGTCACGTTCCACCCACCTTCCGTGGGCCCAGTGGTATGCCTTTGAAAGCAAGATGTTTTCATCCCCTGTGGGACTGCGAAAAACGCCCGTTTCCAAATCCGCCCATCGGCCGTGGGAAAAATAGACGGCTCTCCCTTGCCGGTCCACCAAATCCAGAAGCTGCGCCTTGAGATGGCGCCCATGTTTGCCCGCCACATCCCAGGTCCCGAACCATGACCACCAGAAGCTGGTGCGAATCATTCTCTGGTCCAGATAAAGGTAGAGCGGCGGACGTTGGGATTGGGGCGGAAAGAAAAACCGAAGCCATTCATCCACGGGCTCCAACCGCTGTTTTTCCAGGATGCTTCGCGCTCCTGTCGGTCCGAGAGCCATGATTTTTTTGATGACGCTCCATCCCTTGATGTCGCCCAGCCGGGCCAAGACCCGCCGGAACCCCTGCGGTCCCCGGACCACGGAAAAGACCATCCAATTGGCGGCCAGCCTATAGTCCTGGGACACAAGCGGCACCGCGCTCACCACGGAGCGAAAACCCCCGTGGTCCATGCCGTCGCTCACGGTGGCCCGCTCGGCCCAGTACATGAGCGGATAGGCGTGGTCCCACCACGTCCAGATCACCGCCCCTGCGGGTGTTTCGGTTCCCACTCTTTCCATGGCCGAACACACAGGACCCGGAACGACGGGGTAGTAGGTTCGAGCCACGGCCTGGTTCGTCAGAAATCCCAGAGCCACGGCCAGAAGGCCCACCGGAACGATCGCCAACCAAGGCCTACGGGACCCGCTGCCCAGTCGCTCCGCCCAGGCCACAAAAAAGAAGGCACAACCCAAAGCGCCCAGTGGGGTGAGAAAGACGGCAAAACGCTTGGCCCAAAAAGCCGGGACCGCCAGCGCCAGAATCGGCAGCAGCAGGACAAATCCCGGAAGATTCCGCCACATCAAAGCCGCCAGTCCCAGCAATGCGGCGGCTCCCACCAGCGGATGGCCGAAGGCCTCCCGAAGCAGTTCCATGGGCCCCAGGCGTTGCTGTTCCGATACGGACACCCCGACGGAAGGAAACGCCCCCGCATCGGCTTTGGTGACATATACAAAGTCTCCCCGCACCCGCTCCACCAGCCGGCCGGGTGTCAAATCCGGCCGTATCCCCAGAAAGGCCAGGGCGATGATCAACACAAGGCCAACGGCTGAAGGCACCGTTTCTTTCCATCGATCCAACGTCGTCACCACCGGAACGACGATCGACGCCAATATGACCAGGAAAACCACGTGGGCGGCCGTATCCCACCACAAAAGGAAAGCAACGGCATTGATGACACACCCCATGGCGCTGGCCACCTTTTTCCATCCGCGGCTCTGGTGAAAAGTCCATCCCGAGAGCACCGCCCAGAGGATGAAGATCACTTGACCGCAGTCCGTATCGAAGCGTCCCACAGACGTCCTGCGCAGGTAGTAGGGAAAAAGAACCAGAAAAGCGGCGGCCGAAAGCCCGATGGACCGCCCGCCCAGTCGCCTTCCCAGCGCATAGAGAGGGAAGGCGGCGCCCACACCCAAGAGGGCGGGAAGGACCACGGCCACCCACTCCAGCCGCACACCCGAAACCCGAGTCACCGCCGCTGCCGTGACGGCCAGAAGCGGGGGCGGCACGGACCGGGGGGCGCCATCGGGAAAAAGCCGAAGGGAGTCGCGCCGTGTGTATCTGCCTTGCAACTGGTCGCGCGCGTATCGCAGGTAGTGGTAGCCATCGAAGGTGGTGAGCGAAGGAATCCCGTCATGAAAAGACAGTTCGGGCCTTTTTCGCCAATGGACCAGATCGTCCACACGCACCAGAAGCCCCACCGTGACCACGGCTCCCAAGGCCAGCATCGGCAGGAACCTGGTCAGCCGAACACCCTTTCTTCTTGCAGGATGAAAAAACAAGGTTTCGCGGTTCCCCTGCCGGTCCTGTCAGCCCGGCCCGACCATTTCCGCACGCATCGAGCCAAAACCCGTTAGCGATCCCCCGAATCCTGTTTTCATGTATCCGTTACGGGCGACCTCTCCCCATACCCCCCGGAGCTTGTTGGCGTCCCGTATTCCAACCAGCCCATGGGATTTCCATGGATCCGCCCTTCGCGCGAAACGGCATCGAGCGCCAGCATTCCCACCCGGCCGTAATCCATTCCATCCGATCGGCGCCCAATGAAAACACTCAAACAATGGGCACCCACCTCACGCCCGAGAGGAACCCGATCCCACTGGCCACCAGCCTGGGCCCCACCTTCGAAGACACCCCTCCTCCCCCAAAGGCACCTCACATCAAAGAGGCGTGCTGGGTGGAGCTGTTTCCGGTCGGCCCAGCGGGAATCTCGGACTCGAGTTTTGCCATGAGCTCCTTCAGCACCCGGCGTTTGGGATATCCCGGATAGAGCTCCAGGGTCTGGCGAAACGCCGTGAGCGCCTCCTGTGCTCTGCCCGCCGCCTGCTCAAAAAACCCCAGGGCGATCCAGGCTTTGGCGTATTGGGGTGTCAGTTCCAAGGACTTTTTGGCCTCCGCCACAGCTGCTTCGTACCGACCCTCCTCAAAAGCAAACCACCCCCGGAGCAAATGTGTATCGGGATTTTCGTCATCGACCAGTCCGTCCCGGTCCAATAGTTTCTCACCCACTGCTCTGAGTGGTCTCAGCACCTTGTATTTACGTATTGCATACGCCGTAGCCAGGGAAATCGAAGACACATTCCATGGACGCAGCAGGTATTTCTTGGCGAAACTCCACTCCTCCGATTGCTCTTGCGTTCTTTCACGAAACAGCGAAATGTTTTGGATCACGTCCTCTGCCACAGGACTGCCCGGAAGCATCTGTGCATACCTAAGGGCTGCTTCGTAATCACCCAATTCGTAGAGCTTGCGGGCGATCCACTCTCCTCTTGACAGCATTCCCGGGTCCGGCGAGCCATCCCCATCAAGATCCACATTCTCTTTCTCGGCATCCGAAAGCAGGGAATTCATGACCACATAAACCCATCTCTTGTCTGTGGACAGGCGAGAAGGGAACTGCTGAAGAATATGTGTGGCCTTCACTATATAGTGGTAGCATTGCGGTAAATTTCCCACCATCCGGTGACATTCCGCTAACTTTAGGTAAAGAATCGGAAGAGATGTGGCATCGAACCTTGATGGTTTTTCTTCAAGAAGCCTTTCGCCTTCCGCTATGGCTCGGCCCCAGCTCTCCTGCTCCATATAGACACTTACAATACTCGTGGTAGCCACCACATGTTCTTCGAAACCATCTTGACCTAATTCAATTGCTTTATAAGCTTCATCCAAAGCCTCTTGATACCGTCCAGCACGCTTGAGCGCCAATGAATAATTTGAATGAGCTCGTGGATTGTTAGGTGCCTTCTGAACGGCATCCTTGTTTATGCTGACAATATCTTTCCAGTCTTCATTTCTATAAAAAGTGAGCAACGACAATAAAGAACAGACAATAGCCAGGCTCGACCATGCCAACTTTTGCCGTTGGTCTCGAGGCAAGGAAACGCAAAACCGATTGCCTACCAAACGCACTCCTTCCAGTACAGCCAAAATTAAGCCGACGGAAGGCAGGTACATTCTGTGATCGAAAATCAGTTCCAAGGGCACGATGGTTGATTCGATGGTCAAATTGAGAAGAAACCAAAGAATGCCGAAAGTGATGAGAGGATATCGCCTGCGGTAGACCAGAGCGAAATAGATCAGACCACTCAAGGCAATGAGGCTGAACAGGGTTGTTGGTGGAGACAGAAGCGAAGTGGACAGTTTCACATCGTGCTCAAGAGAAAGAAAATTGGGGTTCGGAACGAGGATAGCGAAGATGTAGTGCATTACAATGCGGCTTTCAGTGAGAAGTCGCTGCCCCATGGTGAAGTGACGACCGCTGTATCCTTGGGCAAAGTGGTTGATCACGGAAAGAAATATCCATACCAATGCGCTCAGCAGAATCGTGTAGCAAAAGATGGCACGTATGGAACGGAGACTGGACAGCCACTTTCGCAACAATCGTCCTGGAAGATCCGGCTGAAAGAACCAAATCTCCACAGCCAGGAGCATAAATGGTAGCATGGCAGAGTTTTCTTTAGAAAAAAAAGCTCCAACGGAGCACATGAAGCAAGCCACCCATAGCGCCAGCGGCTTAACCCTTTTGCCCCTCTCAAAGGCCGCTCTACCCCCAACAAAGAAAGCCACAGCCAGGATGTAAAACAATGTCTGCAGCGAGGCCATTCGTTGAACCAGATAGGTAACCGCACTTGTCTGGGCGGGATGCAAGGCCCAAACGGAAGCGACCGCTGCGGAAAACATGAGGAAATCGGAAGCCTTGACAGGTTGCTTACTCCGAACGAGACTGTCCAGTTGAAAAACCAGAAAAAAGCAAGCAATCCAGCAGAATATATGTATCACCATATTGGTGATGTGAAATGCCGCCAGTGAGCCTTTCCCCCAAAAGAAGTCGAACCCGAACGTTAGCATGGGAATAAAACGGAAGAGTCCAAATTTTGATCTGGCAAGGCGTTCGATGTGTTCCAAGTCGAACGAGGTCACGTGAGTTGAGGGCTCCCTCACGAAGGTATGGTAATCATCCAGGACGGGCGGAGATTTGAATGTATTTATATACGCGGATACAACCAAGGCACTACCAATAACAAAAATGATAGCTATCCTTAGCATATAAGAGTTTTTTGGGTACATGAGGGCGACCCTTTAAGAAATAATTACTTTCTGGGGCGAGGCCATAAACCTCAGTACCCCAGAAAGTATTTGACGCAAGGCTGTCGATAATGTTATCGCGCCGCAGAGTTAGCATTCAGCAAAGCGGAACTAGAGGCCCAATTCATCCGCCAGCTGACCTTCGAAGGTCCAACTCAGCTTTCCGTCGGTATCTTGAGCCTTTAGAGTTAGAGACATTCCGTCCAATCTCTTCAGGCCATTACATTTCGCATCAGAAGAGTCAATCGTGATTCCAAATTTGAAAGAATTGGAGGATGGGGCGTCCAGACCGCTATAATCGAAACACGTCGTATCCGCATCCTGATCAAAAGAGTCAAGATCGTTTACAACACTCAAAGTTGGCCACGTTCCCTTGGCGCTAAAATAGGTGGAAATGTTGGTCTCGATCGAATGGAGTCCAGGGAACACCAGACTGGTCAGCCGCGACTTGGCCACATAGCGCTGATAGAACGGTACCGCCACGGCGGCCAGGATGCCGATGATGGCCACCACGATCATCAGTTCCACCAGGGTGAAACCTTTACTTTCCTTCATTTTGATCAACATGGATTTGCCTCCTTCCTTGAAACGTGAAGCCGTTACCGGGTTCCCCCGCGGAACCCTGCTGCCCGAATGGGAAGCGTTCCCCGCCGAATCCCTTCCATCCCCCCTTTCGTCGGCCATTGTGGGAACCATCCGCTCTCCCTTTATCCTTCGGACCTGACGCCCCAAAACTTTAAGCAATCCATATGCCAGATGGAAGGATTTTTTATTCATATCATTTCAGCCATTTAGATAACACAGCAGCGGGAGACTATGGCCATGGGCCCCCTTAAGGTGACAAAAAATGTCAGAAAATGGACAAAACGTGTCGGTTCTCAAGTTTTCCCGTGTGGCGGCCGATAGGAGAAGAGGGGCCCATGGGGCGCACTTTTTCTTGATCGCGGGAACTTTTTCTGTAGAGTAAAACCAAGCCGTGAGGGGATGTCAAGGAAGTGGAATCCAACCAAGAGGATGGCAAGATGAAAAGAGCTACCGGCCGAGTCCATGGAACAGGGGCGCCCTTTTCGCTGCGGGCCTCCGGCATCCCAAGGGGACCGGTGCCAACGGCCTGGTTCGTTGCCGCCTTGCTGGCGGTTCTCCTTTTTCCGGTTGCCGCCGCCCAGGCAGCCGCTTCGCCGTCCCAGGCATCGCCCCACGAGACCCAAACCCCGGCCCTGACATCCCAGGCGTCCCTCTTTTCGGAGGAGGCGGAGATCAGCCCCCGGCAGGCCCTGACCCTTCGAAAGCAGATGCTCCAGGCGCTCCTCACGGACGATTTTCGCTACCGCCCCAAGGGTCTCGTGGACCCCTTCGTTCCCTTCATCAGCCCCGAAACGACAGTTCCCGAGATCCTTCCCGAATCCCAGACGCCCCCCTCCCCGCTGGGCGGGTCCGGCGCCCCCCTCACCCCCCTCCAGAAGATGAACCTGGGCGAGGTGGAACGGGGCCTCAAGGCCACGTCTGGGGCGCCATGGGGTCCCGGGCTCTCATTGAAGATGCCGCCGGCAAGGGCTACATCGTCAAGGAGGGCACGCCGCTCACATCCGACGCCGTGGTGGAGCGCATCTACAAGGATGCCCTGGTCCTTCGACAGTACCAGTGGGACCGCAAGGAACGCCAGTGGGTGCCAAAATTTGTCACCATCCATCTCACCAAGGAAGAGGCGGGAAAGAAAAAGTGAGGACCCTGGAAGGGGGTGTGGGGTTTTCTGCAGGGGCCGTCAGGAAGGCGACCGGCGGATCATGGCACAGAGAAGCAGCCCGGCCCCCACACTGACGGCCATGTCGGCCACGTTGAACGCGGGCCAATGGTAGGGCCCCAAGTAGAAGTCCAGAAAATCGACCACCTCCCCGAAACGCACCCGGTCCACCAGGTTCCCCAAGGCGCCCCCCGCAATGAGGCTCAAGGCCAGCCGTTTGAGTCGTTCCTCCGTTCGGCACTGACGATAGAGAAAGAAGATCACCGCCAAAGCCGCCACGGCCACTCCGGCCAGCAGCTTCGGGCGCCAGGCGCTGTCGCCTCCCGCAAAGAAGCTGAAAGCCACCCCCGTGTTTCTCACGTGCACCAGGTTGAAAAAACCGGGAAGGATCTCCCTTTGGCTGTAGAGGGGAAGGAAGCGCAAGACCAGTTCCTTGGTGAAAAGATCCAGGGCCAGGACGGCGGAGGCCACCCCAGCCAGCAGCCCATAGTTCATGGGGGGACGGGAAGCTTCGGCGCGCGAGCCACCCTCGGTGTTTAGTGGTGCGTCCTTTGAAGGCGCCATTTCAGGCCTCATATCCCGTGAAGGCAGGGTGAAGGGAACGCGGCGTCTCCGCCCACAACCGAGCCCGTGGGGGCGGGTTTAGAACCCGCCCCCACAGGGGCAAGCCAAGGCCGGTAACGCGGACACACTTGGTCGTCACCTTCCAGCCACACAAAAAGAGGGGCCACCTGGACGTTTTGGCACAGCCGCTCAGGCCTCCAGGGCGCTGTGGCACCGGTCGCATATCTCCGGGTGGTCTTGGAAGCTTCCCACCGTTTCCGACTTGACCCAGCAGCGTTGGCATTTGCCACCCGGTGCCGGTTCCACCAGGACCCGCAGACCTTCCACTTCCTGCCCTTCCACGGCTCCTTGCCAGCCGTCGCCAGCTTCGATCCGCACATCGGATACGATGAAGACCGTGCGCAGAAGGTCCGCATCGCCGGAAAAGGCGTCCGCCCAGCGCGCCGGCAGCGACAGCCGCACGCGGGCATCCAAGGGATGGCCGATGATCTTCGCCTGGCGGGCCGCTTCCAGAGCCCGGCTCACGTCGGCGCGAAGCCTTCGGATCCGTTCCCAGCGCTCTTCCAGGGCCGGGTCCAGCAGGGCCTCCTCCATCTGCGGAAACCCTTCCATGTGAACCGATTCTCCATGCTGTCCCGGAAGGTGCCACCACGCCTCTTCGGCCGTGAAGGAAAGGATGGGGGCCATGAGCCGCAGCAGGGTGGTGAGGATCCGGTAGAGCACCGTCTGGGCCGCCCGCCGTTGCCGGCTGGCCGCAGGAGAGGTGTACAGGCGGTCTTTCAGGATATCCAGGTAGAAGGCGCTGAGATCCACCGCACAGTAGTTATGAACCGTGTGGTAAACCCGGTGGAACTCGAACCGGTCGTAGGCGCGCCGCACCCTCTCCACCACCTTTTGCAAAGCGTGCAGGGCGTAACGATCCAGTTCCGGCATCTGTTCTGCCGGCACAGCGTCCCGTTGCGGATCGAAATCGTAGAGGTTTCCCAGGATGAAGCGCCACGTGTTGCGGATCCTGCGGTAGGCCTCACTCAGTCGCTTCAGAATATCCTGGGAGATGCGGATATCGTCCCGGTAGTCTTCCGCCGACACCCACAGTCGGAGGATCTCGGCGCCGTATTTTTTGATGATTTCGCCGGGGACGATCACGTTCCCAAGGGACTTGGACATCTTGTAGCCCTGGCCGTCCACCACGAACCCATGGGTAAGCACGGCCTTGTAGGGGGCCCGATCCCGTGTTCCCACCGACGCCAAAAGGGAGGAATGGAACCATCCCCGGTGCTGGTCGCTTCCCTCCAGATAGAGATCCGCCGGGGAACGCAGATAGGATCGGCGCTCCAAAACCGCCGCGTGGGACACCCCCGAATCGAACCACACATCCAGGATGTCCATTTCCTTTTCAAAATCCCGACTGCCGCATCCGGGACAGACCGCCCCGTCGGGCAGCAGATCCTCCACCGATCGCTCGAACCAGCAGTCGGCCCCTTCCTTTTCGAAAAGCTCCGCCACCCGGTCGAACACCTCCCGAGAGGCCAACACCTGGCCGCACGATCGACAGGTGAAGGCGGTGATGGGAACCCCCCAGGAACGCTGCCTGGAGATGCACCAGTCGGGTCGATTTTGGATCATCTGGTAGATGCGCTCCCGGCCCCAGGACGGCACCCATTGCACCTGGTCGATGGCCTGCAGCGCCTTTTTTCGCAGATCGTTTCTTTCCATGGAGATGAACCACTGCTCGGTGGCCCGGAAGATCACCGGCTGCTTGCAGCGCCAGCAGTGGGGATAGCTGTGGGAAATCTCCGCTTCCAGGACGAGCTTGTCCAGTTCCCGGAGCTTGGCGTTGACGGCCTGGTTGGCATCGAAGACGAATTGGCCGGCGAAGAAGGGCACCTCTTTTGTGAAACGGCCGTCGTCATCCACGGGAGAATAGACGTCCAGGCCGTGTTCCAAGGCCATGTCGTAGTCTTCGCGACCGTGGCCTGGAGCGGTATGCACGCATCCGGTGCCCGCCTCCAGGGTCACATGGGTTCCCAGAACCAGCACGGATTCCCGGTCCACGAAGGGATGGCGGCACTTGAGCCCCTGCAGCTCCGGTCCCTGGAAACGCCGAAGAACGCGGTAGTCCTCGATTCCGAAGGTCGCCATGCAACTTTCCAGAAGCCCCTCGGCCAGGATCCACACCTGAGATCCCGTTTCCACCGCCACGTATTGGAAGTCCGGATGCACCGTGATGGCCAGGTTGGCGGGAAGCGTCCAGGGTGTGGTGGTCCAGATGAGAACGGAGACCTCCTTTCCCGCCAGCTCGGGAAAGGCCGCCAGCGCCTCCTCGGTCACGGGAAACTTCACATAGATGGACGGCGACACATGATCGTGGTATTCCACCTCGGCTTCGGCCAGGGCCGTGCGGCAGCTGCAGCACCAGTAGACGGGCTTCTTGCTGCGCACCACGCTTCCCCGCTCGAAGAAGCGCCCCAGCTCCCGGGCGATGGTGGCCTCGTAGTCGTAGGTCATGGTCAGATAAGGGTTGTCCCATTCGCCCAGGACCCCCAGCCGCTTGAATTCATCTCGCTGAATATCAATAAACTTTTCCGCATACTTGCGGCACCGGCGGCGGATCTCCACCTGGGTCATGGTCTTTTTCTTAGGCCCCAGCTCTTTGTCCACCTGGTGTTCGATGGGAAGCCCGTGGCAGTCCCAGCCCGGCACATAGACGGCATCGAACCCGCTCATCTGGCGGCTCTTGACGATCATGTCCTTGAGGATCTTATTGAGGGCCGTTCCCAGGTGAATGTGGCCGTTGGCGTAGGGAGGGCCGTCGTGGAGGATGTAGGGCGTTCGACCCGACGATTGACGGCGAAGCGCGTTGTAAAGGTCCATCTGCTCCCATTTGGCCAGGATCTGCGGTTCTCGCTGGGACAAATTGGCCTTCATGGGAAACTGCGTCTTGGGAAGATTGAGCGTGTCCTTGTAGTTCATCGTGTGTCCCTCGGTCCCTCCTGAAGTCGCCATGGATTGAAGCCCTCTTGGGCTTTGCCGCAACTCAGACTGAAGAACCTATGCTTGTAGCACAGAGGCGGGGCAAGTCAAGGTTCCAGTCCATGCCGTCCACTTCACTGAGCACCCTGAGCACATTCTGTCTGGTCTTCGGTTCTCGAATTGATTCTCGAAGTACGCATGGCGCATAGAAAAAGGCCTCCCCGAAGGGAGGCCTTGCGGAACAGAGGCAACCAGGGGCGCGGCGTTTCGCAACGGAAAAACCCCGCGCCGGCGGCGTCCTATTAGTACATGCCGCCCATACCACCCATGCCGCCGCCCATGCCGCCGCCCATGCCGGCACCCGGCATTTCGGCCTTTTCTTCCTTGGGCAGTTCCGCCACCATGCATTCGGTGGTCAGCATGAGCGAGGCCACGCTCGAGGCGTTCTGGAGCGCGGAACGGGTCACCTTGGTGGGATCGATGACACCGGCTTCGAACAGGTCGCCGAATTCGCCCGTCTGCGCGTTGTAGCCGAAGGCACCTTCGCCGCCCTTCACCTTCTGGACGATGACGGAGCCCTCTTCGCCGGCGTTGTTGGCGATCTGGCGGGCCGGTTCTTCCAGGGCACGACGGATGATGTTCACACCGTGCTGCTCTTCGCCTTCCAGCTTCAGTTCCTCCAGCGCCTTCAGGCAGCGCAGGTAGGCCACCCCGCCGCCCGGAACGATGCCTTCTTCCACGGCGGCCCGGGTCGCGTTCAGGGCGTCTTCCACGCGGGCCTTCTTTTCCTTCATCTCCGTTTCGGTGGCAGCACCCACGCTGATGACGGCCACACCGCCCACCAGCTTGGCCAGCCGTTCCTGGAGCTTCTCGCGGTCGTAGTCACTGGTGGTCTCTTCGATCTGGGTGCGGATCTGACGCACACGGCCTTCCAGGGCCTGGCGGTCGCCGGCACCGTCCACGATGGTGGTGTTGTCCTTGTCCACGCGCACGGTCTTGGCGCTGCCCAGGTCGTTGAGGGTCACGCTTTCCAGCTTGATGCCCTTTTCTTCGCTGATGACCTGACCGCCGGTGAGGATGGCGATGTCTTCCAGCATGGCCTTGCGGCGATCACCGAAGCCGGGGGCCTTGACGGCACACACCTGCAGGGTGCCGCGCAGCTTGTTCACCACCAGGGTGGCCAGGGCTTCGCCTTCCACGTCCTCGGCAATGATCAGCAGGGGCCGGTTCATCTTGGCGATCTGTTCCAGGATGGGCAGCAGGTCCTTCATGTTGCTGATCTTCTTTTCGTGGACCAGGATCAGGGGCTCATCGAGGACCACTTCCATCTTTTCCGGATCGGTGACGAAATACGGCGAGATGTAGCCGCGGTCGAACTGCATGCCTTCCACCACCTCCAGGGTGGTTTCCATGCCCTTGGCTTCCTCCACCGTGATGACGCCTTCCTTGCCCACCTTGTTCATGGCCTCGGCGATGATGTTGCCGATGGTGGCGTCGTTGTTGGCGGAGATGGTACCCACCTGGGCGATTTCCTTCTGGTCCTTGGTGGGCTTGCTGATCTTCTTGAGCTCATCCACCACCACCTGCACGGCCTTCTCGATGCCGCGCTTCAGGGCCATGGGGTTGGCGCCGGCGGTGACCAGCTTGGAGCCTTCGAAGTAGATGGACTGGGCCAGGATGGTGGCCGTGGTGGTGCCGTCACCGGCCACGTCGCTGGTCTTGCTGGCCACTTCTTTGACCATCTGGGCGCCCATGTTTTCAAACTTTTCTTCCACCTCGATTTCCTTGGCCACGGTCACCCCGTCCTTGGTCACGGTGGGCCCACCGAAGGCCTTCTCGATGACCACGTTGCGGCCCTTGGGACCCAGGGTCACCTTGACCGCATCGGCCAGGGTGTTGACGCCCTTCAACAGGGCTTCGCGTGCCTTCACGTCATAAACGAGCTGCTTTGCCATCTGCTACAACCTCCTTCAGGGTCGGATGATTGGCTCACCAGAACTATTTTTCGATGATGGCCAGGATGTCGTCTTCGCGCATGATGAGAAGCTCTTCGCCTTCCACCTTCACATCCGTTCCGGCGTACTTGCTGAAGAGCACTCGATCGCCTTCCTTCAGGTCCAGCGGGCGGCGGGTGCCGTCTTCCATGAGCTTGCCGCTTCCCACGGCGATGACCTGGCCCTGGATGGGCTTTTCCTTGGCCGTGTCGGGGATGATGATCCCACCGGCCGTTCGTTCTTCTTCTTCCAGACGCTTGACCACAACACGATCATTGAGGGGTTTGAGTTTCATCGATTCTGCTCCTTTCTTCGATTGACATTGTGCGCGAGAAGAGGCGACGCGCAGCCCTATTAGCACTCACTCAAGACGAGTGCTATATAATCACGCGCCTCTTTCTTGGCAAGGGGGAAAAATCAAGCGGTGGGCAAAATCAGGACAAAAGTGGTGGAAAAGACCGGATCCGATGCCAGCCGGATGTGGCCTCCCGCTTCCTCCACCAGCCGATAGACGATGCTCAGGCCCAGGCCCATGTGGCCGTCCTTGGTGGTGAAGTGCGGCTCGAAGATTCGCGGCCCATGGGCCGGATCGATCCCGGGCCCCGTATCGGAGATCCGCAACTGGATCCTTGGGTGGTGGGCGCCGCTCTCCCTTCGGGCCTCCACTCGGATCACCCCGCCGCCGGGCTGGGCCTCGGCGGCGTTGGCCAGAAGGTGCCACAGGATCTGGTGCAGGTGCCGGGGCGGCATCTGCACCCGGGTTTTGGGATCCACATCCAGCTGGATCTCATGGGACGAGCTCAGATGTTTGGAATCCCGCAGAGCTTCCACCACCTGTTCCACGGCGTCCCGAACAGAAACCGGCTGCGCGCCTTCCCCGTCCCGAGCTTCCCGGGCCAGCCAGAGGTAGCGGGTCACCAGATTGTTGATGCGATCGATCTCCCGGCGCAGCATCTCATTCAGCCTCCGGGTGGATGCGTCGGCGGCCCCTCCCATTTCCAGCATCTCCGCCACGCCGCTCACCACGGCCAGGGGATTCTTGATTTCATGAACGATCTCACCGGCCATCTTGCCGGCGAACGCCAGCTGTTCCAGGCGCCGCACGTGTTCTTCCATGGCCTTGAGGCGCGTCTGGTCCAGAAGGAGCACAATGCGCTCGCCGCCGTCCGCTTCCGATCCTTCGCCAAGCTGGGTGAGGCAAACGAGGAGGGACCGCTGGATGGTTCCGGATGCACCCACCGTCACTTCCCTGGGATAGAGCGTTTCCAGATCCGACGCGGCCCCCTCTTTTCCGGCCTCTTCCACTTCCCGGACCATTTCGTACAACCGACGATCCACGGACTCCAGGGACCGTCCAACCAGAGCGCCCGGCGGCGCCCCCAGGAGCAGATGACTGGTGCGGTTGGCAAAACGGACGATACCCGAACCGTCCAGGATGAGCAGCCCGGCTCCCATGCGTTCCACTATGGTCCGGTAGGAATCTTCCATCCATTCCAATTTCTTCTTTCTTTCGCGGGCCTCCTGGAGGGATCGGCGCAACTGGGCCGCCAAATGACCGCTCAGGAAGGCCACCAGAAAGAAGGCGGCCAGGGTGAGACTGAGGATGTAAAAATAGTTTTCGTTTCCCCTGGAAAAGTGCATGCCGGGGAGGAACTGCAGCGGCCGGATCCAGCCGAAATACTGGAGATCCAACATAGCACCGTAGGCCACAGACGATGCGGCCGCGGCCCAGAAGGCCCCTCGTTGATAGAAAAAGAGCGCGGCGGTGATGATGACGGGGATATAGAGGAATCCAAAGGGGCTTTCCACGCCTCCGGAAAGGAAGATCAGGATGGTCACGGCCAGGATATCGATGACAAACTGGGCGGCGGCGAAGGTCGGCGTCACCTGGATGAACCGAAGCATCCCGGCCCCCACCAGGGTGACCAGAAAAAGGATGGCCGAAAAGAGATAAAGGGGAGTGAGGGGCGGCGCCAGCAGGTTCCCCCGCAGCCGGAACTGGAAAAGGAGCGTCACCACCAGGATGAACACGGCCGCCAGCAGGCGGAAGACCAGGTGTGCCTGGATCCGCCGCAGAAAGTCGCTCGGTCCAGGTTCCTTAGAAGAATCGTCGGCTGGGGCAAGGGACTTTGGCATCGATTCCGTGATCCGTAATCCGAGATCCGCTCCACGGGCCGCCCGGGTGCCCTCGGACTTACCCATCGGCCAGGGAAGGAAACGGAAGGGCGACCGCCGTCTGCCGGCAGCGTCCCCATCCCATCGGTCTTGGCGGCCCTCGCCGGCGGCTTCGATCAGGATCCGCGGGACACCACGTCCGCCAACTGGAAGATGGGCATGTACATGGCCACCAGCAACCCGCCGATGGTCACGCCCAAAAAGACGATGAGCATGGGTTCCAGAAGGGAGGTGAGCGCCTCCACGGTGGCGTCCACTTCCTCGTCGTAGAAATCCGCCACCTTGCCCAGCATGGCGTCCAAGGCCCCCGTGGCTTCCCCCACCGAGACCATGTGGATCACCATGGGCGGGAAGATCCCCGAATCTTGCAACGGTTCGGCCAGGGTCTTTCCTTCCGACACCGCCTGTTGGGCATCCCGAATGGCCCGCTCGATGACGGAATTACCCGCCGTGGCCGCCACCAGATCCATGCTTTCCAGGATGGGCACGCCGCTTCCCAGCATGGTGCCCAAGGTGCGGGTGACGCGGGCCAGAGCCACCTTCTTGATCAGCAGGCCGAAGACGGGAAGGCGCAACGCCATCCGATCCGTGATGTTCCGACCTGCCTTGGTCTTTCGAAACCTGGAAAAGAGAAAGGCCAATAAGATCCCGCCCAGGATCATCCAATGGAAGTAGTTCTTGGTGAAGTCGCTCAAGCTGATGACCGCCTGGGTCATGGCCGGAAGCGCCGCGCCGGCGTCCCGGAAAAGACCGGCGAAGACGGGAATGACGTAGATGAGGATCACGGCGATGACAATCACGGCGATGGAGACCACGATGGCCGGATAGGTCATGGCCCCTTTGACCTTCTTTTTCAGGGCGGCCACCTTTTCCAAATAGGCAGCCAGGCGCGTCAGGGTCACGTCCAGGATGCCGCCCGCTTCCCCGGCCGCCACCAGGTTGACGAACAACTGATCGAAGACCTTGGGGTGCTTTCGCAGCGACTCGGAAAAGGTGGCCCCCTCCTCCACATCCTTCTTGATCTGTTTCAACACCCTTCGAAAGGCCCTGTTTTCCGTCTGGTCCCGCAGGATCTCCAGGCATTGGATGATGGGAAGGCCCGCATCGATCATGGTGGAAAACTGCCGGGTGAAGAGGACCAGGTCCTTTTCTTTCACCTTCTCCTGGAGCGCCGGGATGTATTCCAGCAGATCCTTGGGCCGGGGCTTGAGGGACTTGATGGTGACCCCTTGGCGTTCCAGGATCTGGCGGGCGATGGTGATGTTGTCCGCATCCAATTCTCCCTTCACCTTCAGGCCTTTTCGGTTGACGCCTTTCCAGATGAATTCGGGCATGAGCTTCTCCCTAGTCCTTAACGGTTGAGCGGATGACCTCCTCCACGGAGGTGATGCCTTCCTTGAGTTTGTTGATGCCGCTCATGCGCAGGGTCAGCATGCCCTGCCGAATGGCCTCTTCCTTGATCTCTGAAGCGGAGGCACCCACCAGCACCAGATCCCGGATGGGGTCCGTCATGGGCATCACCTCGTAAAGGGCGATACGGCCCCGGTAGCCCGTATTGCTGCAGGCCATGCAGCCCCGGCCCCGGTAACACTTGAAGGTGCCCACCTCCTGTTCGGGCACCCCCAGATCCAACAGGGCTTCCGGCCGAACCTCTTCCTCCACCTTGCATTCCGGACATACCTTTCGAGCCAGGCGCTGGGCCAAGATCAGGTTCACGGCCGAAGCCACCAGAAAGGGCTCCACCCCCATGTTGAGCAGCCGGTTCACCGTGCTGGGGGCGTCGTTGGTGTGCAGGGTACTCAACACCAGATGGCCCGTGAGGGCCGCCTTGATGGCCACCTCCGCCGTTTCAAAGTCACGGATCTCGCCCACCATGATGATATCCGGGTCCTGACGCAGGAAGGACCGGAGCGCCGCGGCAAAATTGAGGCCGATGGATTCATGGACCTGCACCTGGTTGATGCCCGGCAGACTGAACTCCACGGGATCCTCCGCCGTGGAGATATTGTGGCTGACCTGGTTCAGTTCGGACAGGGCGCTGTAGAGCGTGGTGGTCTTGCCGCTTCCCGTCGGGCCGGTGACCAGTACCATGCCGTAAGGCCGGTAGATGGCCTCCCGGAAGGCGTCCAGCTGCTTGGGCTCGAAGCCCAGTTTGGTCATGTCCAGCTGCAGATTCGATTTGTCCAGAAGACGCAGCACCACCTTCTCACCGAAAAGGGTGGGCAGAACGGAAACCCGAAACTCCATCTCCCCGCCCTTGGCTCTCAGCTTGATGCGTCCGTCCTGGGGAAGGCGCCTTTCGGCAATGTCCAGACGGCTCATGATCTTGAGCCGGGAAATGATGGCGTTTCGCAGCTGGAACGGGGGGTTCATCACCTCGTAGAGCACCCCATCGATACGGTACCGCACCCGCATCTTTTTTTCATAACACTCCACGTGGATGTCACTGGCCTTCTTGCGGATGGCATCCAGCAGGATCAGGTTGACCAGCTTCACCACGGGGGCCTCGCCGGCGGCATTTTCCAGGTTGGCCAGGTCGATTTCGTCGGACGACTCGACCAGGTCCACGTCCCCCGTTTCCTCCTGGATCATGCCCATGACTTCTTCCAGGCTTTCCTGGGAGCCGGCGTTGAGATGCTCAAGGGTCTGCTGGATCAATCCTTCCGGAGCCACATGCACCCGGACGTTCTTTTGGGTGATGAAGCGCACGTCATCGATAACGAAGAGGTTGCCCGGATCGGGCGTGGCCAGGTGCAAGGTGTTGCCCACCAGTGCCAGGGGAACCACCTGGTACTTCTGGATCACCTGGAGGGGGAGCAGCTCCAGGACCTTTTTGGGTATTTCTTTGGCGGCGGGGTTGACCACCGGAACCCGAAACTGCTTGGCCAGGAATTCCGCCAGGATTTTTTCATCGATCAGCCCTTTTCGGATGAGGACGGCCCCCAGCCTTTCGCCGCTGCGGGCCTGTTCCCGCAGTGCTTCTTCCAGATCCTCCGAGCTGATAAGGCCCGCATTCACCAGTAACTGGCCGATCTTATTTCGCAAAGATGTAGCCCGGCTCTTCGCCGAATCCTTTATGGTCGACATAGACGCCCCGTTTCCAGTGCGCATCCGTAGGATTTCCCCCAGGGACGACACCAGGTCCCTTTAAGAAAATCGCCACATCCACAAAAAACTTTAACCTTCCGCCCGATTTTTTTCAGCCGTCCGCCCGGGGCCAACGGCCCCGTCCCCCATTCCATGAGCGCTCAGAGGGATTTTGACCGACTTCCGACGGCGGATCTTTTCCCCTTTCAAAGCGCTTGACATCGCCCGTTTCGTGAGTAGTATTACCGCGATTTTCACTGGAGAACCTAGAAAGAAATGGGAGGTGGTCATCATGGTTTGCCAAACGATGAAGGCGGGTGCCGACTGCGCCTTCATGACGAAGTCCGGATGTGGGTACAATGGGGGACAGTGTCACCAGGTCGTAGAGCAGTGTGAAGGGTGCGCACGGATCGTGGAATTCCCCGCAGGCCGATTCTGCTCGAGCTATCCCAATCCAAGCATCAAGTGGAAGACGGGGCATTGCAACTTTGCCACGCATGTGAAGGCCCCGGTCTCGACCGCTCAGGCGAAGATCAACCCGCTCAAGGCATCCAAGCGAGCCACGAAGCGCAAGTAGCCGGTCCGGTTCATGCCGAGCACGACAGGGTGAGAGCCTCCCTCATTGGACCCCCATGAGAAGAGCTCTCACTTTTTTTTGTTTCCACACTTTCCTCTCCACTGCAAGCCCGCTCCCTCCTCCATCCTTTCCCAACGCCGACCGCTTCCACGCAATCCCATTGACTTCCCGGGCCGGCGTCGATATGTGAGTAGAACCGTTTTGGGAAAGGGTTTGTCTTTTTCAAACACAGTTTTACGTGACACACAAAGGGAAGGACGGCGTGGGACGGAACAAAATCTTGACAGGCAATGAGGCGGCGGCTTTGGCCGCCAAGCTGTGTCGGGTCCAGGTGGTGGCCGCCTATCCCATCACCCCCCAGTCCAAGATTCCCGAAGTTCTTTCGGAATACGTGGAACGGGGCGAGCTGGACGCTGAATTTGTGCGGGTGGAAAGCGAACACAGCGCCATGGGGGTGTGCATCTCGGCGTCCCTGGTGGGGGCCCGCGCTTTCACGGCCACGGCATCCAACGGCCTGGCCTATATGCATGAACAGCTCCATTGGGCGGCGGGAGCACGGGTTCCCATTGTGATGCCGGTGAGCAACCGGGGCTTGGGAGCTCCGTGGACCATCCTGAACGACATGCAGGACACCATGAGCCAGCGGGACACGGGCTGGATCCAGCTCTATTGCATGGACAACCAGGAAGTTCTGGACCAGATCCTGCTAGCCTACAAGGTGGCTGAGCGGGTTCTGGTGCCCGTCATGGTCTGTTTCGACGGATTTCGACTGTCCCACACCATGATGCCCGTGGAGATCCCGGACCAGGACCAGGTGGACGCCTATCTTCCTCCCCTGCAAGCTCCTTATCATTTGGATCCGGAGAATCCTGTGAACATCAACCCGGTGGTCCTCACGGACCCGCTGCCGGGTCCCGACGGCCGGCCCCATCCCGGCTACATGGGCTTTCGCCAGCGGCTTCAGGAGGCCCTGGAATCCAGCCTCCAGGTGATCCTGGAAGAAGGTCGGCTTTTCAAGGAGCACTTCGGAAGAAGCTACGAAGATCCCCTCTACCGCTACCGCACGGAAGACGCCCGGCTGATCTTCGTCACCATGGGTTCACTGTCCAGCGAAGCCACGGAGGCCGTGGACATCCTGCGCGAAGAAGGGGTGGCGGCGGGAGTCATCGGCATTCGGGTGTTTCGACCTTTCCCCAAGAAGGCCCTGAGGGAGGCCCTGGCCGGCAAGGAAACCATGGCCGTGGTGGAAAAGGCGGTGAGTTACGGTTATGAAGGAGCGTTGGCGTCGGAAGTGAAAGCGGCCTTGTATGGCCTCAACGGCGCCCAGCCTCTGGCGGCCAACTTCATCCTGGGACTGGGGGGCAAGGACGTGAAACCCGCCGATGTGTGCGAAGCGGCCCGAAGGGCCCTGGCCTTTTCCGGCCCGGATGAGGTTCCGGACCGTCCCATTTGGTTGTCCAACGAGGTTTGACACATCCAGGCCCCACATCCAAAGAACAACGCCGGCGGCGGACGTCCAGGACGCCGCGCTCTCACCCACATAAAGGATGGACGCATGGCAACGGCAATCATGGATCTCCCCGAAAAAGAATACATCCTACCAGGAACGCGCACATGCGCCGGCTGCGGCTTGCCCATCGCTTACCGCCACATCCTGAAGGCCCTGGGCCCCAAGACCGTGGTCACCCTGCCGGCCTGCTGCCTGACCATTTTGCACGGCATGTACCCCAAGACGCCGGTGGCGGTCAATTCGGTCAACAATACCTTCGCCAGTACGGCCGCTTCCGCTTCCGGGCTCGTGGCGGGCCTCAAGGTCACCGGCCGAGAAGACTACACGGTGCTGGCCATGGCCGGGGACGGCGGCACCTTCGACATGGGCATCCAGGCCCTGAGCGGCGCCGCGGAGCGCCAGACCCACTTCATCTATGTCTGTTACGACAACGAAGCCTATATGAACACCGGGGTTCAGCGTTCCAGCGCCACCCCGGCCGGAGCCGTCACCACCACCACGCCGGTGCGCCCCAAGGAGCAGCCCAAAAAGGACTTCATCCAGATCATGGAAGCGCACCACCCGGCCTATCTGGCCACCACCTGTTCTTCCTACCCGGCCGATCTGTACAACAAGTTTGTGAAGGCCAAGGAGATTCGAGGCACCCGTTTCATCCATCTGGCGGTTCCCTGCCCGGCTGGATGGGGATTTCCCACGCGTCAAACGGTGAAGATGGGACGTCTGGCGGTGGAAACGGCCGTGGTGGTCCTCTACGAGGTGGAAGACGGCCGGTTTCGGCTCACGGGAAAGAGTCTGAACATGGCCAAGACGGGGCGGAAGCGGCCGGTGAGTGAATACGTGGCGGGGCAGGCCCGGTTCAAGAAGATGACGCCGGAACAGGTGGAAGCCTTCCAGCAGTGGGTCGATCAACGCTGGGAACGGCTGCTGGAGCGGGCGGGCATCTGAGCTTGGCGCCCGCGCACACAGGGTGCCAAGCCCCGAGGGGACGATCAGGGAACCATTGGCCAGAAGCCCTCGGAAGGCGGTATTAAGAAGACGATAGGGGCGGAAGGGCTTCCGCCCCCACGTCTTCCGCGCTCTCCAGGGATCCAGTCCCGATCGATCAGATCCAGCGCACCAGGACACTTCCCCAGGTAAAGCCCGCGCCGAAGGCCGACATGACCAGATAGTCGCCCTTTTTCAGCGCGTCTTTTTCCACCACCGCCTCATAGAGACACAGGGGGATGGTGGCGGCTGTGGTGTTGGCGTACCGATCGATATTGACCACCACCCGGTCCATGGCCAGTCCCATGCGCTGGGCGCACGCCTCGATGATGCGAAGGTTCGCCTGGTGGGGGATGAACAGCGTCACGTCCTTTCCCTCCAGGCCGTTCTTTTCCAGGATCCTGACGGAAACATCGGCCATTCCCGTCACGGCGAACTTGAAGACGCGTTTTCCCTCCTGGTACACGTAGTGCTCCCGCGCCTCCACCGTTTCAAGGCTGGCGGGCTTCCGACTCCCCCCCGCCTTCATGTGCAGGTACGGCTCCCCGCTTCCATCCACACGCTGGATGAAGTCCAGAACGCCGTAATCTTCTTCCTGGCAAGGCTCCAGAAGGACGGCCCCCGCGGCGTCACCGAACAGCACACAGGTGTTTCGATCCGTGTAGTCGATGATGGTGCTCATGACATCCGCACCAATCACCAGGACCTTGTCGTAACGGCCGGATTCGATCATCTGGGCCCCGGTGGTGAGCGAAAAGACAAAGCCGGAGCAGCCGGCGGACAGGTCGAATCCCCAGGCCTTTTCCGCCCCGAGGCCCTGTTGCACCAGACATGCGGTGGACGGGAAGAACATGTCCGGCGTGACCGTTCCCACAATGATGGCGTCCACCTCCGAGGCTGCGACACCCGCCCGGTCCAGGCATTCCTGAGCGGCCCGGATGGCCATGTAGGAGCAGCCCCGACCCGGTTCCAGGACCCTGCGTTCCCGGATCCCCGTCCGGGTTCGGATCCATTCGTCGGTGGTGTCCACCATCTTTTCCAAATCCTCATTGGTCAGCCTCCGTTCCGGAAGAAAACGCCCCACGGAACGGATCCTGGCTCGTCGTGGTTTCATCTCCATCGTCCTTTCACGCAAAGTGCCGTGGCGGGGCGCCGCGACACCAAAGGATGATGGCCCAGGTCCTTCCTCCGAAAACCGGGGCCATCGGGGGAGCAGCGTTCGAGCGGCAGCACCTCAAGCCGCACCACGTCTTTCACATGACGCCCTTGTACCATCCTCCGTCGATCTGAATGCTGGCCCCCGTGATATAGCCCGCCCTTTCGGACGCCAGGAAGGTCACCAGGGCGGCGAATTCCTCGGGGGTTCCCAAGCGCCCCATGGGAATGGTCGACTGCCATCGGGCGATGACTTCCTCGGGGGTGGTTCCCTCCTTTTCGGCCGTGACGGCGGCCAGGCTTCGCACCCGTTCCGTCAGGGTGTAGCCGGGACACACGTTGTTCACCGTGATGTTGTAGGGAGCCAATTCGTTGGAAAGCGTCTTGGCCAGCCCCACCACGCCGGATCGCACCGTGTTGGACAAGATGAGGCCGTCAATGGGCTGCTTGACGGAAATGGAAGTCATGTTGATGATGCGGCCCCACTTCTTTTCCATCATGACAGGGACCGCTTCACGGGTCATCCGGATGGTGCTCATGAGGTTCAAACGGATGCCCTGGAACCACATCTCGTCGTCCACCTCCAGAAAGGTTCGCGATGGCGGCCCGCCGGCGTTGTTCACCAGGATGTCCACCGTGCCGAAGTGTTCCAGACCCTTGCGAATGAAGCCCTTGGCCTCTTCGGCCTGGGTCACGTCCGCCGGAACCCCGATGATCTCGGCTCCCGTGGCCTCACGAATCTCTTCCACCGCCTTGGGCAGTTCCGGATCGTCCAGGCCGCAGATGGCCACCCGGGCGCCTTCCCGGCACAGCTCCATGGCAACGGCCTTGCCCAGACCCTGACTGGCCCCAGCCACAAACGCCACCTTACCCCTAAGTCCCAAATCCATAGATGCACTCCTTGTTGTCCTTTGAGTTGGAATTGGATGCCCCGTCGGCGGGCCATTGGTACAGACGCGCCATCTGCTCCGTGTATCCACCCGCCGCCTCGTAGATATGGAAGGGAGCCGTCACAAGCACCTCCGGTCCACTCCCCTTTCGGCATTCCATGTACACAAGGCGCGCCGACTCGCCCGGACGGGAATGGATCAGGGTGAGCCTTTTGGGGCGGAAACCCTGCCCAACGGCGGCCACCATGAGATCGTCCAGACGCGCAGCGGGGTAGATGAGGGCAAATCGCCCCCCCTCGCGCAGGAGATGGAACGCGCCGCGGAAGAAATCGTCCAAGCTTCCCATCAGTTCATGGCGGGCCACCGCCTTCTGCCGATTGGGATTGATGCGCCCGGAGTGCGCCCGCCGGTAAGGCGGATTGGAAAGCACCACATCCGCCGTTCCTTCCGGCAGCCGGTCCGGCACCTTCCGCACATCCATGGTGTGGATGACCACCCGCCCGCTCAAGCCGTTGAGCTCCGCGTTGGCCCTTGCCAGCTCGGCCAGCTCCGGTTGCACCTCGACCCCTTCCCAGGTCCTTCCCTTGCCCTGAACCGCCACAACGAGCAAGACCACACCACAGCCCGTTCCCAGCTCCACAACGTGTTCATGGGGCTGGATGGACGTGAGTCCGGCCAAGAGGACCGCATCGATGGAAAAACGGTATCCATCCCGGGGCTGACACAGCGTCAATCGCCCGTTGAACAGGCTGTCCCGGGTGGTGCTTTCCCTGTCGGGCCCCATGACGGCCTACTCCACGACCTCACCGGGATCGATGGGATGGATCAGCAAACCGCTTCCCACCTTGGGATAAAAGTAGGTCGCTTTGTGGGGCATGGTGCATCCGCTGCTCGCCACAGCCCGGACCTGTTCCATGCGGGTGGGGTTGAGGATAAAGGCCAAAGCCACCCGGCCGTTTCGCACCTCGTCCAGCGCCGCTTGCGCGTCGTGGCTGAAGCGGATGTTTCGAGGATCGTGGAGGACGTCTTCCCCCAAGGCCAGGTGCCCGCGCAGCAGCAGGTGATCCACCACCATCACGTCCAGGTCCTGGAGCACTTGCGGAAAACCTTTCCGTGCCAGGAAATCCCGCAGCGCCCCGGGGACCCCTTGAAGGAGATAACACTTGGCGTGTCCCTGCACAGCCAGCCCCACGGCCGGCTCCTTGCGCGCCGCCGCTTCCGCCAGCGCCTGGCGCCACCGGCCGATCCCCGCATCCGTGAGCTCGTAGCTGCGGACCTGAAAATAGGGTTCCACCGACTCCAGCAACCGGTCCCCGCAAGCCGGGTCCACGCGGAGCAGCAACCGGTGGGTGGGCAGGATGGTCAGGCCCGGATCGTCCATGGAAGAGAGGTAAACCATCACATAGTTGAAAGGGGCCTGGGAGGAAGCGTTCGGATGCCGAGCCCGCATCCAGTCCCGATAGGCCAGGGCGGTTTCGTAGCGATGGTGGCCGTCGGCGATGAAGATCTCCTTGTCCCTCAGGAAATCCTTGACCTTCCGCACCCGATCCAGGTCCGTCATTCTGAAAAGCCGATGGGTCATGCCCTGCCGGTCCGAAAAGGAAGCACAGAAATCCCGGTGCGCCTCGGAACCCACGATCTCGTCCAACCGCCCTTCCGGGTCCCCGTACAGGACAAAGATGGAACTGAGCTGGGCGCTGCACACCTTCATGAGTCCAAGGCGTTCGTCTTTCACGTCCTGGAAGGTCTTTTCGTGGGGGCGCACACAACCACCACCGAGCTCCTCCAGCCTCAAGAGGGCGAAAAAGCCCTTTCGGGTTCTCTTCTCCCCCCCCACCTGGTAGTCCAGTTCGTAGGGATAGAGGCAGGGCTCGGAATCCCGGATCAGCACTCCGCGTTCCCGCCAATCCCTCAAATAGGCGGCCGCCCGGGAATGGGCGTTTTCACGTTCGTTGTCGCCGGGAAGGGCCTCCCCCAGATCCAGTCGGATCATATTGAAAGGGTGCTGTTCATGAAAGCGCTTCTGCTCTTCCCGATCGATCACATCGTAGGGCGGAATGATCACCTGTCCCAGATCGGGCACGAGGCGGGTGTTATAACGCAATGCGCGAAACGGAGCGATATCGGCCATGGAGGCAAGATCCTTTGACGTGCGTTCGAGATGGGAAAACCCGTTTTCTTGTCACCGAATGGTACGGCCTTCTTCGGTAGGCCCACTCCCTATCATAGCTCTAGGGGCGAGGCAAGAAAGGAGCAGGCCGGGCATGGATCAGGTAGGAAAAGTCGAAGGCGGGATGCGCCAGGCGATGGTAGTCGATCACCCACCGTGCCAGATCCAACCAAGACTCACAGCCGTCCACGACCGCGCGGTCGCTGGAGGCGATCACGCAACCCCGGGCCGGAAAGTGCTGTTCCGGCACGGCCACCGCCCGGGCCCACCCCGGCACCCCCAGCTCCTTCAGGCATCGTTCGTACATCCCGGCCAGCTCCCCGCTGCGGCTCATGGGCGCATCGAAGTAGAAACGCACCTGCGCCGAAAGGAATCTTTCCAGAGTCCCACACACCAGATCCACCACCCTTTGCGTCGTGGGACCGGGGCGAAAGCGGGCGGACAGGGCGGCGATGTCCCGCAGGGCTCCGTCGTTTCCCACCACAAGAGGGCGCCTCAGTAAGGCGCTTTCCACGGTGATGTGCACGTTGTGCCCGTCCACCACCAGCAGGCGGGATCGCCAGGCGGCCCCTCGGACCTTCTTGGCTCGACGTCGCAGCGCCGCCGTCTGGGAAAAGATGCCACGCCGGAGAAGTTCGCGGCCTTCGCGGGGCAGGTTGTATCGATTGCCCACCCAGGTGATGGCCGACGACCGGGGATAGCCCTTGTTCAAAAGCAGGAAAAGATCTTCGGCCGCCTCGTGGATCACCCCGGTCTCGTCGTTCACGGGCGTCTCCCCGTTCCTTCCCATCCCGTTACGCCTTCTGCCGCTCCCCGCGGCCGGATGCCGGCTGCAGCGCGCCGGAAACTCTTGCACGGGACCAAGGGAAAGGATGCGCACCGGCCCGGCATCCCTAGCCGGCGGCGGATTCCCCACGGCAGATGACCAGGACCAGGTCCCCGGGCGGACCGCCCCACGGAGAGACCTCCCCCCGACCGGCCATCCTCACCGTTTCCCCGTCCGAAAGGCCCGGCGGAATCCGCACCACCAGCCGCTCCCAGCGCCCACCGGCTCGGTAGCGGATTTCCCTTTCGCCCCCTTCCCGTCGTTCCTTTTCCGTGAGAGGGACCTTCACCACCACGGACGGGCCCTTTCGGCCCGCCGAGCGTTTTCCCCGGTCGGTCTCCACCGGAAAGGCGCTTCCGAAAGGCCCTCCCCCGCCCCCACGGGCAAAAGACCGTGCAAACACGGCCAAGAAGGGGTCCAAAGGGTGGCTCCGGGACCTGGTCACCCTCTTTCCGGAATCCACCGGGTCTGAAGCGCCCGCCTTCCTTCCCACTCGGACGGGAACGCTTCGACCGGCACTCCGGTCGTAATCCTTCTTCCGATCCGGGTCTCCCAGCACCCGGTAGGCTTCATTGATTTCCTTGAGCCTCTCTTCGGATTCCGGGCTCCCCTCGTTTCGGTCCGGATGGTGTCGGCGGGCAAGCCGTCGATAGGCCCGTCGTATGTCGTCTCCGGAGGCGCTTGGAGGGAGCCCGAGGATGCGGTAATAGTCCTTGTGTTCCATCCGTGCCACCTCTGTTCCGTCGTCCGGCGCCTCAAAAAGCCACCCCTTCCCTCACCGGAGAAAAGGGGTGGTTCTGGGAACAACGCTTATATTTTAGCTCAATGGAGAGGCTGCGCCAAAGGGGCCAAGCCCCCACCCGCGTCAGGACGAGGCCTTGGACTGTTCGTACTTTCGGATCTCCTCCTCGCGCAATTCCTTTCTCAGAATCTTTCCCACCATGGTCTTGGGAAGGGACTCGCGGATCTCCACCGCCTTGGGAACCTTATAGGCGGCCAGTTTGGATTTGCAGAAGGCGATGATCTCCTCCGGAGTCACCGTCTCGCCCGGCTTGGGCACCACAAACGCCTTGACCGTCTCGCCCCGGTACGGATCGGGAACCCCCACGGTGACCGCATCCAGAACCTTGGGATGCGCATAGAGCACCTCATCGACTTCCCGCGGATAAATGTTGTATCCGCCGGCGATGATCATGTCCTTCTTGCGGTCCACGATATAGACGAAACCGTCCTCGTCCATCTTGGCGATGTCGCCCGTATAGAGCCAGCCGTCCCGAAGGGTCTGAGCCGTTTCCTCGGGCATGTTCCAGTAGCCCTTCATGACCTGCGGGCCTTTGACGGCCAATTCTCCCACCTCGCCCACGGGCACCTGGCTCACCCCATCCTCCAAGCTGATGATGCGACAATCCGTATCGGGAACCGGCACGCCGATGGAGCCCGGCTTGCGCAACGCGCCGATGGGGTTCACATGGGTCACCGGGCTCGCCTCCGAAAGACCGTAGCCTTCGATGATCAACCCGCCCGTGATTTCTTCAAATTTTTTGAGAATCTCCAGCGGCATGGGAGCCGACCCGGTGATGCAGAATCGGATGGAAGACAGATCGAATTCCTTGATCTTGGGATGGTTGACGATGGCCACGTAGATGGTGGGCACCCCGGGAAACAGGGTGGGCTTGGTCTTATGGAGGGTTTTCAGCAAGGAGTCGATTTCGAAACGTGGCAGCAAGATGATGGTGGCCCCGGTGTAGAGGGGCTGATTCATGGCCACAGTCATTCCGAACACATGGAAGAACGGCAGAATCCCCACCACCTTTTCCTTGCCCCACTGCAACTCCGGGTTCCAGCCGCAAATCTGGATCACATTGGCCAGGATGTTGGCGTGGGAGAGCATCACGCCCTTGGACACACCCGTGGTTCCCCCGGTGTATTGCAGGAGGGCGAGATCTTCCAGTGTGGCCGGACAAGGTGTTGTGGAAGGAGCACTTTGGCGCAGGAGCCGGGTGAAAGAGAAGACCCGACGGTCGTCGTAGGGCACCGCCGTAAAGAGCTTGTCCTTGCGGGCCTTCAAGGGATAGAGCCATTTGAGCGGGAAGGGCAGGCATTCCCGCAGGCTCGTCGCGACGATCTTTTGCACCCGGGTGGCCGCCGCGGCCCGATCCACCTTGGGATAGAGATGATCCAGGGTGAAAACCACTTGGACCCCGGCATCGTTCCACTGGTGCTCCATCTCCCGCTCCACGTACATGGGGTTGGTCATCACCGCCACGGCCCCAACCTGCAACGTGGCGTAATAGGCCACGATGGTCTGCGGGCAGTTGGGAAGCATGATGCCGACCCGATCCCCCTTCTGTACCCCCAAATCTCGGAGGGCGGTGGCCATGCGCTGGATCTGATCCCACAGCGCCTTATAGGTCAGAGTCGCTCCCATAAAGTAGGTGGCCACATTGCGGGGATACTTGGCGACGGTCTGTTCCAATAGCACCGGAAGCGGCTTATCCGGGTAGTCCAATTGGTGGGGCACTTTCGGGTTGTAATGGCGGTACCACAGGCGATCCATCCTTCCCTCCTTTGCGATAGGCCAGAGTCGCAGGTTCATGCACCTTCGACTCACTATGTGGAGATCAACCCCTCTCTACAAGAAAAAGCCGATCACGGCGTGCCGTGACGACCAAGGGATGCAAGCAGCGATGGATGCGGGAGCGACACGGGCGAATGGAGCGGGAACGGGAAGGGGACGGAAAGGAGCTTGATGAATCGCTGGGGCTTCGCCGTCGTGTCCCGAATGTTTCAGGCTTCGGTGGGTCAGAGGGCGGCGTGGGCGCCGCCCTCCCCTCCCCAGCCGGGGAGGGTATGGAAAACGTTACTTCAGGCGGTCTTGCGGCGCCGGCAGCCCTTAGCAGGTGCTTTTCATCTTGCGGACCTCTTCCGTGAAGGCCGGGACGAACTTGAAGAGATCCTCCACCACGCCGTAGTCGGCCTTGGTGAAGATGGGAGCCTCCGGATCCTTGTTCACGGCCACGATATACTTGGACGAGCCCATGCCCGCCAGGTGCTGGATGGCCCCCGAAATGCCCACGGCGATGTAGAGGTTCGGGTTCACCACCTTGCCGGTCTGGCCCACCTGATCGGAATGGGGGCGCCAGCCGGCGTCCACCGCAGCGCGGGACGCACCCACCGCGGCTCCCAGTTCCGTAGCCAGCTCTTCCAGGATGGAGAAGTTTTCCGAAGCCTTCATGCCGCGGCCGCCGGAAACAATGATTTCCGCTTCGGTCAGTTCCACCTTGCCGGAGGTATCCAGCTCCAGACCCGTGGCCCGGGATCGTGCCTCGGGGATCTCCACGGCCACCGCTTCCACCTCGGCCTCCCGGGTGGCGTCCGCATCGCGGCAATCCATCACGTTGGGCCGGCACGAAATCATGGGCAGAGCGTCCTCGGCCCATTCACACCAGGCCAGGCACTTTCCGGCAAAGATGGGACGCTTGGCCTTGAGCGCTCCGTCCTCACACACCACCTCCGTGCAATCCTGCGCCAGACCCGCTTCCAGACGAGCGGCCAGACGGGCGCTCAGATCCTTGCCGTCCACCGAAGCGGCCAGCAGTACGGCCGCCGGGTCGGCCTGTTCGATGATGGAGGCGATCACGGGCACGTAGGTCTCCGCCACGTAGCTTTCCAGGGCCGGGTCATCGGCCACGAAGACCTTGTCCACCCCGTAGAAGCCCAGTTGAGACGCCTTGTCCGTCACACCGGAACCCACCGCGATCCCATACAGGCTCACTCCCAAAGCATCGGCAATCTTTCGGCCCTCGCTGGCCACCTCATAAGAGACTCGGCGGAAATCCCCGCCGCGGAATTCGGCAACTACAAAGACACAATCGGCCATTTTCACTCTCCTTGTTCTTTGCGCGTCTTCGGATCCCACCCGCAAAAGGCGTCCGCTTAGATGACTTTGGCTTCCTCATGCAGCGCACGAACCAACTCCGCCGCCTTGCCTTCCGTATCCAGTCCGTCGTCGATAATGCGACCGGCCTGTCGTTCCGGAGGCATTTCCAGGGACACAATGCGGATCTTGGCGGCCTCTTCGCCGCACTCGGCAGGATCCAGGCCCAAGTCGGCCAGGGTCTTCACTTCCAGAGGCTTCTTCTTGGCCTTCATGATGCCGGGAAGCGACGCATAGCGGGGGTTCCACACGGCGTGGGACCCGCCCATGGTGACCAGGGCCGGCAACTCGGCTTCCAGGGTCACCTTGCCGCCCTCGATGGGACGCTCGATGGTCACGGTGGAGCCATCTGAATCCAAAGCCACGGCCAGGCCCAAATGGGGCCATTCCAACCATTCCGCCACCATGGGGCCGCGCTGCGCCTGGTCGTAGTCCACGGCGCGGGAACCGCACAACACAATGTCCGGTTCCAGTTCTTTAACGGCCGCCGCCAGGGCCCGGCTCACACCCAGACTGTCCGCCCCTTCCAGGGCCGGGTCATCGATCAGAACGCCCTTGTCGGCTCCCATGGCCATGGCCGTTCGGATGGATTCCACCACGCGCTGCGGGCCGTAGCTGACGATGGTCACCGTCCCGCCATGCTTTTCCTTGAGACGCAGGGCGGCTTCCACGGCAAATTCATCGTACGGGTTGATGATCCACTTGAGATCGTCTGTCACAATGGACTGTCCGTCGTCGGCGATGCGAATGACTGATTCCGTGTCGGGCGTTTGTTTGAGCAAGACAACAATGTTCACGGCATGTCCTCCTTTCCCCGTTTCACCTTAGGCCAGAGCGGTGTTCCTGTGGAAAGAGCATCCGGCCATCTCTTGGATCGGGCACACATTTTCTTCACATCCTGCTGGGATCCCGTCCGCCTGCTTTTCTACGGGCAGCACCCTACATACACGAAGGGGAAAAGAAAAGCCAAGAAAAAAATGAATGATAGTTCATTCAGATTCTTCCGGCCGCCCTTCCCCCTTCCAACGCTTGAGATAGACAAGCAAAATGGACAAGGCCGCCGGCGTCATGCCCGGAATCCGCAACGCTTGTCCCAACGAAAGGGGCCTGACGGACGAAAGCTTCTGACGCACCTCGTTGGAAAGGCCCGGGACCTGATCGTAGGAAAAGTCTTCCGGTATCCGGGTGTTTTCCAGATTCTTGAATCGCTCCGCCTCCTGCTGTTGCCGCCTCAGGTAGCCTTCGTATTTGCACTCGATCTCCACCTGCTCCCGGACCCTGTGAGAAAGCGCTGACGGCGGCGGCGCCAGGTGTTCGATGTCCTGGTAGGTGAGTTCGGGGCGCTTGAGCAGGCGATCCAGGCAAACGGCCTCATCCAACGGCGCCGAGCCGCGCCCGCTCAGATATGCATTGACCGATGGACCAGGACGAAGCCGTGTGGTCTTGAGCCGCTCCAGCTCGGCGCGGATGGCGGCGCGCCGCTCCTTGAGCTCCTTGTAGACGTCCCGGGAATGCAGGCCCAGCTCGAATCCCTTTTCCAGCAGGCGCAGATCCGCGTTGTCCTCCCGGAGCAGCAGACGGTATTCGGCCCTGGAGGTGAAGATCCGGTAGGGCTCGTTGGTTCCCCGGGTGACCAGATCATCCACCATCACAGCCATGTAGGCCTGGGATCGGTCCAGGACAAAGGGAGGACGCCCCTGGGCCTTCAACGCGGCGTTGATTCCCGCCCAGAGTCCCTGGGCGGCCGCCTCTTCGTATCCGGACGTCCCATTGATCTGTCCCGCCATGTAAAGGCCTTCCACCCGCTTGGTCTCCAGAGTGGGCTTGAGCTGGGTGGGCTGCACGAAGTCGTACTCGATGGCATAGGCGGGACGCATCACCTGGGCCTCTTCCAGGCCCGGGATGGAATGGATCAGTTCCATCTGGACTTCATAGGGCAGGGAATTGCCCGTACCACTGGCGTAGATCTCTTCCGTATCCAGCCCCTCGGGTTCCAGGATGATCTGGTGTTCCTCCTTGTGGGGAAATTTCATGACCTTGTCTTCCAGCGACGGACAATAGCGGGCCGAAACCCCTTGAATGGTTCCGTTGTAAAGGGGCGAAAGATGAATGTGGCGGCGCACCACCTGGTGGGTTCGCTGGTGGGTCCGGCCCACGTAGCACGAAACCTGCGGCAGTTCGATGCGGTCCGTAAAGAGCGAAAAGGGACTGGGATCGGGGTCTCCTTCCTGCTTGTGGAAGCGGGTAAAGTCGATGGATCTTCGGGCTATGCGCGCCGGTGTTCCGGTTTTCATGCGACCCAGTGCTAAGCCAAGGGCCTGCAGTTGGTCCGCCAGCGCAAGGGAAGGAAATTCTCCCGCCCGTCCGGCGGGGATGCGGGATCGTCCGATGTGGATGAGGCCATGGAGAAAGGTTCCGGTGGCCAAGACCACGGCGGCCCCACCATGAAAGACCCCCAGCTGGTCCACCACACCCCGCACCCTGCCACCTTCCACCACCAGCTGTTCCACCAGGGCCTGCTTGATTTCCAGGTTTTCTTCCCGCTCCAGCGCGTGCTTCATCAGGGTCCGATACCGGACCTTGTCGTTCTGGGTCCGGGTACCGCGGACCGCAGGGCCTTTCTTGGTGTTGAGCCGACGGAACTGGATGGCCGTCTTGTCGCTGATGCGGGCCATCATGCCCCCCAGGGCGTCGATCTCCTTGACCAGATGCCCCTTGCCGATCCCGCCCACCGAAGGCGAACAGGGCATGTGTGCCACAGTGTCCAGATAGATGCTGAGCAGCAGGGTTCGGCATCCCATGCGCGAAGCCGCCAAGGCGGCTTCGCATCCGGCATGGCCCGCTCCGATCACGATCACCTCATAGTGCCCGCTCATCTTGGATCGTTCCTCGATTATGGTATAAACCTCCACCAGGCAAGGCCGTCATAGCGACGGATGAACGACGCCGAAGCCAGGTGAGCGACAGGCGCGCGAAACGCCAACCACTGCCCCCTCACCCAACACGCTTTGCGTCGACTGTTCAGATGCCCCCCCCCGGAACCGTCCCCGCCCAGCCGGCGAGGACGTCCGGTGGGCAAAACGACGATTCATTGTGGGAAAGAAGCCCATGCGCAAACCCTACAGGGACTACAGCTCCTATCTGCGGAGCCTGTTCGGCTGCCGGGTGCACAAGATCACCATCGACGCGGGACTCACCTGCCCCAACCGGGACGGCACGGTGGGAACCCGGGGCTGCGCCTACTGCAACGCCAGAGGTTCCGGAACCGGTGCCGCCGCCCGGGGCATTCCCATCGCCGACCAGATCCAGAGCGCGAAATCTTATCTTGCCCGACGCTACAAGGCCAAGAAATTTCTGGCCTATTTCCAATCCTTTTCCAACACCTACGCCCCCCTGCCCAAACTCCGGGACCTCTACGGCCAGGCCCTTTCGGATCCGGACGTGGTGGGACTGACCATCGGCACCCGGCCCGATTGCGTCCCCGATCCCGTCTTGGATCATTTGCAGGAACTGTCCCGGGACCATCTGGTGTGGTTGGAATACGGTCTGCAATCCGCCCACGATAGGACCCTGGAACGCATCGGCCGAGGCCACAACGTGGCCCGGTTTTGCGACGCCGTGGAAAGAACCCGCAAGCGGGGGCTACCCATCTGCGTGCACATCATCCTGGGACTTCCCGGGGAAACGCTTGGCGACATGCTGGAGACGGCCCGCTTCCTGGCCCGCCAGGATATCCAGGGGGTCAAGATTCACCTGCTTTACGTGGTGCGGGGCACCTTGCTGCATGAATGGTATTCCCAGGGAAAATACCGGTGCCTGGAACGGGAAGAGTACGTGGAGGCGTGTGCGGCCTTCCTTTCCCGACTGCCCCCCCAGGTGATCGTGCAACGGGTCACCGGAGATCCGCACCGCCAAGAGCTGGTGGCCCCCGCCTGGGCCCTGGAAAAACAAAGAAACCTGGAGGCACTCCACCGTTACATGGATGAAAAGGGATTGTACCAGGGAAAATGCTGGAAGCCGTCTTGAACCGGACGGATCGGATCGGCCCCGCGCTCCCCGCCGACGCCGGAGCCCCGCCCGGAAACACCTTCTTCCTTTCCGGAGCCAGCCACCAGGCCTTTTGTCCACCCCGGGTGTTTTTCTTGGGGGCTTCAGCACACAGGGAGCGTGATGGTCAGGAGCAGCTCCCTTTCTCCCGTGCGCTGGAGGCGGACCAGCCCTCCGTGTTTGTGCAGGATCATCTTGGCCAGAGGAAGGTCCAGTTGGCGTGTCTCGTCCAGGCGGCTGGTAAATGGGTAAAAGAAGTGTTCGATATCGTCGTCGGACAGGTGGAGGCCGCAGGCCTTGATTTCCACAAGAACCGAGGCGGGAAGACCGTGGGTGTGGATTTGCAGCAATCCGCCTTCGGCCGGGCAATAGCTCACCAGGGCCGCGAGCAGAACCGTCAGGGACCTTTTCATCCAAGCCGGGTCCAGCATGAGCGGCGGCAGATCGGGTTGGAGTGAAACCGTGGTGCGAATCGACTTCTGAAAATGGCCGGACTCACTTTCCTTCAGCACCTCTTCGATGAGCCCGTTGATATCGCCTTTCTGCAGCGAGACCTCCACGGGCCGCAGATAGGCCAGCACCTTTTCCAGGATGCCTTCCAGGCGGGCCATTTCCTCTAAGATGATCTCGGCTTTTCGCCGGTTGGCGTCTCCTTGGGGAAGGCGGTTGAGAAGGCGCCGGGCGAAGCCTCCCGCCACGGCGATGGGATTTCGGATCTCGTGGGCCAGGCGGGCCGAAATCTCGCTGAGGGTCTTCAGTTCCTCGGTCTGGATGATCTGCTGCTGCAGCTCGTATCGCTCGCTCACATCCACCAGAAAACCGTCCACCATCTGCACTCGACCGTCGTCGCCCAGCACGGGAATGGCATGGTCCAGCACGTGCACCGCCCGGGCCTCCCGGTGCCGCACCCGGTATTCCTCCCGATACTCCCGCCCTTCATTCAGGCAGCGGTCCATGAGCGGCCAGATGCGCTCCCGGTCCTCCTCCCACACCTTTTCCTTCCAGAACCAGGTATCGCCCAAGATCTCGGGAGGACTCACGCCCAAGAGGTCCTCCACGAAATGGTTCACGTAGACTGTGCGCCCCGTCACATCCACACGGTAGACCACCAATGGCACCCGCTCCACCAGGCTCCGGTACTTCTCCTCCGATTCCCTCAGTTCCCGGGTCCGAGCCTGAACCTTTTCTTCCAGGGTGGCGGCATAGAGCTTGATCTGCTCCCGGGACATTTCCAGGGAACGCAGCATGTCGGCCAGAGCGTCGGCCAGCGTTCCCAGCTCCCCGGACGGTCTCACATCCAGCGGACGAACCTGGTGCCCCTGTCCGATCTCCCGCGCCAACTCGATCATGCGGTCGATGGGCCGGGTAAACAGATAACTGATGAGGTAGATGGCTCCGATGGAAAGCACCATGCCCACCAGCCCCAGCCCGATCATCCAGCGACGGTAGCGGGTGGTCTGCTGAAGGGTTTGCCAGCGATCCACGCCCAATTCCACCAGGGCGGCGGGGCGTCCCCCATAGTCGCGGATCACGCTGAGCAGCACGCAGAAGGGATGCCCTGCCAACATGCGGTGGATATGGGCGTTGCGCCCGGTTTGAAAGACGTTTTCATACACCGGGTCGGTTCGAAGGAAGGGCTGGTCCAAGTTGGTGGCCACGGACCGAAAGGTCAGGTGACCGTTTTCCGATCCGGCAGGCATGAGCAGCGAGATGCGTTCATCGGGCCTGAGGTGAAGATTCTGGAGGATCTCGTCGGAAAGCGCGAAGCCGATGTCCACGGTTCCCACCACGGACCCCTTCCAGGAAACGGGCGCAACACCGCGGATGCCGTACCCGGTGGCTCCCCTTTCCAGGCCGTAGACAGCCTTGCCCTGGCTCAGCGCGTCCCGGACCTGTTTGCGCGTCGCCCGCACATCGTCTCCGTATTGGTAGAGGCGATGCAGACGAAGAAACGAACGGCCCGGCGTCACCTGAAAATGGAATTGCTTGACGCCGTATTGGCGCTCCATGAAGAGATACGATTCATAGTACAGGGCGAGAAGCCGGAGTCGATCCCGTTGGGCCAGAGCCCGAGCCAGTTCGGGATTTTTGGCAAACCCCGCCGCCAGGGAGACGGCCCACCGGCTCCGCAAATCCAGTGCCTGGGAAAAGGTGTGCAGGAGGCCGTCCAGCCGTTGCTCCTCCTGCTGTCGGATCAGGGTGTTCTGGCTGAGGATGGAGATCCAGACCAGGGAGGAGGTCCCGAAGAGGGCCAGGAGAATGAAAGGAATGATCAGGCGGTATCGAAGCGGCAGCCCCTTGAGTCGTTCCAGAAAACGCCATGATCGCCGGTCTTTTTCCATGGAACCACCCACGTTTCCTGCCGCCGGCCGGCTATTCCTCGAAGACTTCTGTGATCCCGAGTTGCTCCGAAACGTCAAAGGCCCACGACTCCCGCCAGACGGCTCCCTGGCTTTTTTCGCCAAGCGGGCATGTGACCAGGAGGCGGGGCGGCACTGCCAGGGATGAGCGCTTTTCTCACAGTCCTTCGCGGCTGCGGGAGAGTCACCGGGGAGCGCCCGACCGGCTGCGGCCGGCCACTTCACCAGTCTGCGCCCACCCCCTGCCATGCAGCGGCACCCCGCGGCCGCGAAAGAGGGGCGATCGGCGCGCCCAGACCATTTTACTGCGCGCGCGCCTCCACAAATTCCAGGGCCTTTTCCAAACGCCTCAACACGGTTTCCTTGCCCAAGATGTCGATGATTTCAAAGAGACCCGGGCTGGCCGTCACTCCGGTCAGCGCCACGCGAACCGGTTGAGCGATCTTGCCCAGCTTCACGCCCATCTCCTCGGCCATCCGGCGAAACGCCTTTTCCAGTTCCTCTTCCTGGAACGGTTCCATGCCTCTCAGCGTCTCGATCAGGCTGCGCAAGGGAGCGGCCAGCTCCGGTTTCAAGAATTTGGTGGCCGCCTTGGGATCGTAGTCCACCTCTTCCACCAGGTAGAAGGCGATGGCGTCGGCCATTTCCTGAAGGGTTCGGCACCGGGGCTGCAAGGTGGTCACGGCCCGCTCCAGGTAGGCGTCGTCGTGTTCCGGATAGTTGCGCTGGGCCAGGAAGGGCTTGAGGAGACCCGCGATTTCCCCGGCTGGTTTTTCTTTGATGTAATGGGCATTCAGCCATAGGAGCTTTTCCTGATCGAACACACCGGCCGACGCCCCCACACGGTCCAAATCGAATTTTTCGATCAACTCCTGGCGGCTGAAGATCTCCTGATCCCCATAGGACCAGCCCAGTCGGGCCAGGTAGTTGACCAAGGCTTCCGGCAGATAGCCCTGGTCCTTGTAGGCCATGACGGAAGTGGCCCCATGCCGCTTGGAAAGACGGGTTCGGTCGGGCCCCAGGATCATGGGCACATGCGCAAAGCGCGGAAGCGGCGCCTCCAGGGCCTGGTAGAGAAGGATCTGGCGGGGCGTGTTGTTCACGTGATCGTCGCCGCGGATCACATAATTCACCTTCATGGACACATCGTCCACCACCACCGCGAAGTTGTAGGTGGGATATCCGTCGCTTCGCTGAAGCACCAGGTCGTCCAGTTCGGAGTTTTCAAACTCGATGGCCCCCTTGATCAGGTCGTTCAACACGGTGGTTCCCACCTGGGGGCACCGAAAGCGCACCACCCTTCCTGGACCGGGCCCCAACCCCTTGTCCCGGCATCTGCCGTCGTACTTGGGCTTCTTGCCGGCCTTCAAGGCCTCCTGGCGGCGCCGCTCCACATCCTCCGGAGAACAGTCGCAATAGTAGGCGAGTCCCTTGTCCAATAAGCGCTGCAGGTAATCCCTGTATACATCCAAGCGCTGCGTCTGGTAATAGGGCCCCTCGTCCCAGTCCATGCCGAGCCACTGCATGGCGTCCAGAATGGCTCGAATGGACTCTTCGGTGGATCTTTCGCGGTCGGTATCCTCGATGCGCAGTATGAACTTGCCGCCGTGGTGCCGGGCAAACAACCAGTTGAAAAGGGCCGTCCGGGCGCCCCCGATGTGAAGGTACCCGGTCGGACTGGGGGCAAATCGCGTGATGACCTGTTCCATCTATTTCCACTCCCCATACGTTTTGGATAGATTAAGGGTGACCTTCCAATGGTCAAAGACGTAGACAGATAACACACCGGCTGGGGAATCTCAAGGAGGCCCGGCGCCGCAAGACAACACGAACCAGGGCGACGGAAAGGAGAGGGTGTTTGGGCAAAAGAGATCGCAAGCGAAAACTGGAGACATGGGGTTGGCTGCTTTTCATGGGATCCGCTCTCTGCTTTGCAGTGGCCGGTCTTTTGGCCGGGGATCCCTGGAGCCTGTCGGGCAGCGTGCTGTTCTTCGTGGCCTGCTTCTTTTTCCTGGTTCCCCAGGTCCAAGAGCGCCCATCCATCGGCACTGAACGGGATTCGCAAAGTGCTTGACACGGCAAAGCCGATCCCTATACTCAACCATTTACTCGCGACGCCCAGGAGAAGGCATGAAGATTCGATTGGATGAAATTCCGGAGGCGGGGCGGTTCTTGCACCTTCATTGGACGCAAGAGAGTCTGGAAAAGTTGATTCCGCCCCACGATCCTTCCGGGTTGAAGCTGAAAAGGCCGCTCAACGTGGATCTGGAGATCCACCGCCGGGCGGATCACGTGGAGGTGACGGGCACTCTCACGGGAATCATTTCCCTGTTGTGCGACCGATGCCTGGAAAGCTATCATAAGGAGTTGCGGCGAAGCGTACGGATCCTCCTCTACCACGAAGAGGCCTCAGAGGCCGGTGAGGAAGAGGTGGAACTGGCCCCGGAAGATCTGGAATACGAATTCTTCGATGGGGAGACCCTGGAGATCGATCGTCTAATCGCCGAAGAGATCTTCCTGGATCTACCCTTCAGGAGCTTGTGTTCCGAAGAGTGCAAAGGCCTGTGTGCCGGGTGCGGTGCCAATCTCAACACCGAGCCGTGCACGTGTGAGGGGCGGCACGCGGATCATCCGTTTGCGCGTTTGGCAACGCTCAAGCTGAATGGGTCCTCCTGATGGCGGGGCCGGGACCGGCCGATCCCATTTGAATGCGAGGACGACCACACTGCACATTGACGAGGAGAGACGACCATGGCTGTACCCAAGAGAAAGACATCGAAAGCGAGAAGAGACAAGAGGCGGGCCCACAAGCACATGACGGCCCCTTCCTTTGCGCAGTGCCCCCAGTGCCACGAACAGCGACTGCCGCACCGCGTGTGTCCGACCTGCGGCTACTACAACGGGCGCCCCATCCTGGAGGTGGAAGAGGTCTGAACGGCCCCGGGAGCGGTGCTCCATTGAAGGACTGGGCAGATGATCCTTGCCGTCGATGCCATGGGAGGCGATGCGGCCCCCGATGAGGTGGTTCGAGGGGCGTACCTGGCATTGACTCGCACATCTGCCCGGATCCTACTGATTGGTGACGAGAAGAAGATTCACCGCTGCCTGCCCGCGGGACCGCATCCGCCGGGTTTGGACATCCTCCATGCGCCCCACACGGTGGGCATGGGGGAGATCGGCCCCCGGGTCCTCCGCAAGAAAACCCCATCATCACTGTCCGTCGCCATCCAGCAGCTCGCTCAAGGCTCAGCCGATGCTGTCGTCAGCGCAGGAAACAGCGCCGCCATCGTGGCGGCGGCCACCCACGATCTGGGGCTTTTGCCGGGGCTCAAACGACCGGCGCTGGTGGCGGCGATCCCTTCGCACAACGGCCTCGTTCATCTTGCGGATGCCGGCGCCCATACCCAGTCCCAAAGCCTCCATCTGGCTCAGACCCTGTGTCTGGTTCTTTCCTACCTCCAACACAGGCACAAGATGGAGCATCCCCGGGCCGGTCTGCTCAACCTGGGGCGCGAGGCCACCAAAGGGCCCAAGGTCATCCGGGACGCGGCCACCCTGCTGACCCAGGCGTCCGTACCCCACCAAGGGTTTGTGGAAGCCCACCAGATCCTCTTGGGCAACGTGAACGCGGTGGTCTGTGACGGTTTTTTGGGAAATGCGCTCTTGAAGCTTCTCGAGGGCGTTGGAGAAGCCTTGCGCCTTTCCCGGAACGCACAAGGCCGGTCCCACGAAAGCGGGTGGCCCGCCAGGATGGCGGCGGCGCAGCTCTCCGGAGCACCGCTTTTGGGATTGGACCGGCCCGTGATCGTGGCCCACGGCAGATCCCGGGCCCCCGAAGTGACCAACGCCATTTTGGAAGCCGAACGCCTGGCACGGGAAAGGCTGGCTCAAAAGATGGCGGCGGACGAAGAGCTGAAAAGGCGCCTGACGGCGCTGCGCAACCAAGACACCCTGTGGCGGCTGGGCCGCTGGAGGCGCCGGTGGAAATCCATCGGATCAAAGGCTGAAACGGATAAGGGAGGTGGGCCTTGAATTACTTTTTGAGCGAAGAGCAGAAGATGATCCAGGAACTGGCCGAGCAGATCGCCCGGGAGAAGATTCGCCCGGTGCGGGCCCAGTTGGACGAAGCGGAAGCATTTCCCTCGGAACTCATGCAGGTCCTGGCCCAGTCGGACCTTTTCGGCGTCTACATCCCGGAAGAATACGGCGGCCTGGGCGGCGGCATCCTGGAAAACTGCCTGGCCGTGGAACAGTTGGCCCGGGCCTGCATCGGGGTGGCCACGTCGTTTGCCGCCAGCGGCCTGGGGGCCTATCCCATCTTGCTTTACGGGAGCGAAGAACAAAAGAGCGCCTATCTGCCCGACATAGCAGCCGGCCGCCGTTTGGCCGCCTTTGCGGTCACCGAGTCGGGAGCGGGCAGCGATGTGACCGCCATCAAGACCACTGCGGTCAAGGACGGCGACCACTACATCCTCAACGGCACCAAGCAATGGATCACCAACGGCGGCGAAGCGGACATCTACAGCGTGCTGGCCGTGACCGACAAGGCCAAGGGGCCGCGGGGTGCCAGCTTCTTTATTGTGGAAAAGGGAGACCCGGGCTTTGGCTTCGGCAAGAAGGAAAAGAAGCTGGGCATTCGCGCTTCGGCCACCCGGGAGCTGGTCTTCCAGGATTGTCGCATCCCCAAGGAGCGTCTCATCGCCAAGGAAGGGATGGGCTTTATCATCGCCATGAAGACCTTCGACAAGTCCCGGCCGGGCATCGGCGCCCTGGGGGTGGGCCTGGCCCAGGGAGCCTTGGACATCGCCGTGGAATACGCGCGCAAAAGGGTCCAATTCGGTAAGCCCATCATCAGCTTCCAGGCCGTACAGCACAAGCTGGCCGACATGGCCACCAAGACGGAAGCGGCCCGCGCCCTCATCTATTCCGCCGCCCGACACATGGACACCAACCCTCCGGATGCCAGCAAGGTGGCGGCCATGTGCAAGGTCTTCGCCAGCGACGTGGCCGTGGAAGTCACCACGGAGGCGGTCCAGATCCTGGGCGGCTACGGCTACATGCGCGACTACCCGGTGGAAAAGATGTTCCGTGACGCCAAGATCCTCCAGATCTACGAGGGCACCAACGAAATCCAGCGGAACATCATCGGCCAGGAGCTGAACAAGGAATACGGGCGCATCAAGGAGACCTTCTTCTAAGCCGCCGCCTCTTTCCGTTGTTTCTCAGACGAGGGAAGATCTGCCATGAAGATCGTGGTGTGCATCAAGCAAGTTCCCGATGCGAAAAACGTGCGCATCGATCCCAACACCCACACCCTGGTGCGCCAGGGAGTGGAATCCATCATCAATCCCTTCGACCTGTTCGCCGTGGAGGCGGCCCTGCGCCTCAAGGATCGCCACGGGGCCCACGTGACGGCCATCACCATGGGGCCGCCCCAGGCGGAAGAAGCCCTTCGAGACGTACTGAGCCGCGGCGTGGACGATGCCGTCCTTTTGAGCGATCGGGCCTTCGCCGGCGCCGACACCTGGGCCACGGCAACGGCCTTGGCCGCCGCCGTTCGAAAGATGGGTGACGTCTCCCTCATCTTCTGCGGCAAGCAGGCCATCGACGGAGACACCGCCCAGGTGGGCCCCGAACTGGCCACCATCCTGGACATCCCCTACGCCACCTTCGTCAAGGAATTGAATCTGGACGGCCCCGATCATCTCAAGGTGGTTCGCCGCACAGACGAAGGAACGGAGGTGTGGCGCCTGCCCCTCCCCGCCCTGGTCACCGTCCTTCGGGAAGTGGGAGATCCCCGGGTGCCGTCACTCAAGCACAAGATGAGGGCGAAAAAGGCGACCCTCCCCGTTTGGGGCATCCAGGACGTGGGCCTGGACCAGGACCGGGTGGGCCTGAGCGGCTCCTACACCCAGGTGGTGAAGGTCTTCAGCCCGCCGCGTCGAGCCGACCGCGTGATGCTCCAGGGACCCGTGGAAGACCAGGTGGAACAGCTCTACCGTTACCTCAAGGAAGCCAAGGTGCCCGGCCTATGAAAGCTCTGATCGATCCTCAAAAGTGTACGGTTTGCGGTGTTTGTGAAGACGTTTGCCCGGTGGGCGCCATCTCCGTAGGGGAGACGGCCGCCACCGTCTCCGATGAGTGCACCCTGTGCGGTATGTGCGTGGATACGTGCGAGTTCGGCGCCATCTCCCTGCCCCAAGTGGGTACCGGCCCCAAGGACGATCTTAGCGCCTACCGGGGGGTGTGGGTCTTCGCCGAATGGCGCCGGGGAACGATCCATCGGGTGAGCTACGAACTGCTCAGCGCCGCCCGGAAGCTGGCGGACAAGAAGGGCGTGCCGTGCGCGGCCGTACTGCTGGGCTCCGACCTGGACGCGGCCGCTCCTTCCCTGCTGGAATACGGCGCGGATACGGTCTATGTGATCGACCATCCCAACCTGGCCGACTTCACCGACGAGGCCTACGCCAACAGCCTGGTGGCCCTGGTCCGGGAGAAGAGACCGGAAATCCTTCTGGCCGGCGCCACCACCATGGGTCGGTCCTTCATTCCCCGGGTGGCCGCCCTGCTCCAGACGGGCCTCACGGCCGACTGCACCGATCTGGACATCAGCGAAGAGGGCCTTTTGCTGCAGACCCGACCTGCCTTCGGCGGCAACGTCATGGCCACCATCGTCTGCCCCAACAGCCGTCCCCAGATGGCCACCGTTCGCCCCCGGGTCATGCGGCCGGAAAAGGATGCCCGAAACGGCCGCATCGAAAAGGTGACCCTGCCCGAGGAGGTCTTCCAAACCCGCGTGGAGGTGCTCCAGGTCATCCCGGAAGAGGACGTGACGGCCAAGCTCAGCGAGGCGGAGGTGATCATTTCCGGCGGCCGTGGCCTTCAGAAGGCGGAAAACTTCCACCTGGTGGAAGAACTGGCCCAGCTCCTGAAAGGCGCCGTGGGTGCTTCGCGAAGTGCGGTAGAAGAAGGCTGGGCCCCACCGTCCCACCAGGTGGGCCAGACCGGTCAGACCGTGGCCCCCACCCTCTACATGGCCGTGGGCATCTCGGGGGCCATCCAGCACATCGTGGGCATGCAGGGCTCCAAGGTCATCGTGGCCGTCAACAAGGACCCGGAGGCTCCCATTTTCGACGTGGCCTCCTGCGGCGTGGTGGCGGATCTTTTTGAATTCGTGCCGGCCTTCATTCAGCGCTTGAAACGGGAAGGCTGAATGGCAAGGCGCCAGGGCTACGTGGTGCGGAAAGAGGCCTTGGTGGTGAGCCCTCAACGGAGGGCCCAGCCATCACCCGCGCCGCATCGTGTACCACGGCGTGCACCCTTTTGGGGCACGGCGGGCCCGGTTTTTCCAACGCCCCACTTTGGCCGATCCAACGGGCTGCCAGCCGTCCCAAGCGTTTGGCAAGTTCTCGCAAAAGAATCCAGACACCTTCAAAGACCCCAACTTTACGTCTTTGAGCAGCCAAGGAGGCGGGTATGGAACACAACAAAGTCGTCTTGGTCACGGGTGCCAGCCGCGGCATCGGACGCGCCGTGGCTTTGGCCTTTGCCGAGCCCGAAACGACGGTCGTGGTCAACTACCGTTCCGGCCAGGAGGCCGCCCAAGAGACGGCCCGTGCCGTAGAAAAGCAGGGAGGCAAGGCGGTGCTCTGCCCCTTTGATGTGGCCGATCCCGACGCTGTCAAAAAGGCCTTCAAGGAGGTGGTGGACTCTCTGGGCCGCCTGGACGTTCTGGTCAACAACGCCGGGATGACCCGGGACAACGTCTTTCCCCGCCTGAAGACGGAAGACTGGGACCTGGTGCTGGACGTGAACCTGAAGGGCATCTTCCTGTGCTCCCAGGCGGCGGTGCGCCCCATGCTCAAGCAGCGCCACGGTAGGATCATCAACATCACCTCCGTTGTGGGCTTTACAGGAAACCCCGGACAATGCAATTATGCGGCGGCGAAAGCCGGCATCATGGGCCTGACCCGTTCTCTGGCCCGTGAGCTCATTTCCAGAAACATCACGGTGAACGCCGTGGCGCCCGGATACATCGAAACCGAAATGACACACGCTTTGCCGGAAAAGGCCCGCGAAGCCCTTGTGGCCCAGATCCCCGCAGGACGCACGGGCCGGCCGGAGGAAGTGGCCGCGGCGGTTCGCTTTCTGGCATCGGAGCAAGCCGCTTACATCACCGGGCAGGTCCTTCACGTCAATGGCGGCATGTACATGGGTTGATCCAGGGCGCAAGCCCTTCCAACAAGCGAGGAGATCATGAAGCGAAGCACTGGCCGTCGTGTGGTGATCACGGGATTGGGACTCGTGACGCCCTTGGGTGTGGGTATCGAGCAGAACTGGAACAAGTTGATCAAGGGCATTTCCGGCATCGGACCGATCACCCGCTTCGATACCGAAGGGTTCGCCAGCAAGATCGCCGGAGAAGTCTCGGACTTCAACCCGGAAGACTTTATCCCCAAGAAAGACATCCGCAAGATGGATATCTTTCTCACCTATGCCTTGGCGGCCGCCCAACTGGCCTTCCAGGACGCCCAAACCCAGATCGATCCCCAGGAGAGTCCCCGGGCCGGAGTGATCCTGGGCTGCGGTCTGGGGGGCCTGACCACCATCGAAACTTACCACAAGACCCTGCTGCAATCGGGGCCGCGCAAAATCAGCCCTTTCTTCATCCCCATGCTCATCGGCAACATGGCCCCGGGCCTCATCTCCATCCAGCACAAGGCCAAGGGACCCAACATGTCGATCCAAACCGCCTGCGCCGCCGGCACCCATGCCATCGGACAGGCCTTTCACCTCGTCCGGGACGGCGTGACCGACCTCATGATCACGGGCGGTGTGGAATCCACCATCACCCCGCTGTGCGTGGCCGGCTTCAACGCCATGCGGGCCCTTTCCACGCGCAACGACGACCCCCAAAAGGCTTCCCGCCCCTTCGACAAGGATCGGGACGGGTTTGTTCTGGGCGAAGGGTGCGCCATCCTGATCCTGGAGGAAGCGGAGCGGGCCCGGGCCCGGGGAGCCAGGATCTATGCGGAAGTGATCGGATTCGGAGCCTCCGGCGACGCCTACCACATGACGGCGCCGGCCCCAGGAGGGGAAGGTGCGGCCAACTGCATGCGGGCGGCCTTGGAAGATGCGGGCCTGGCCCCTACGGACGTGGACTACATCAACGCCCACGGCACCTCCACAGAGCTCAACGATCGGCTGGAAACCCAGGCCATCAAGACCGTCTTCGGTGAGCATGCCAAGAAGCTGGCCGTCAGTTCCACCAAGTCCATGACCGGCCACCTGCTGGGAGCCGCCGGGGGCGTGGAAGGTGCCTACACGGCCCTGACCATCTATCACGGCATCTTACCGCCCACGATCAATTACGAAACCCCCGATCCGGACTGCGATCTGGACTTCGTGCCCAACACGGCCAGAAAAGCCGATCCCCAGGTGGCCCTGTCCAATTCCTTCGGCTTTGGGGGCACCAACGGCACCGTGGTTTTCAGGAAGTGGACGGAAAGCTAGGAGATCGTCTCAGAACGCCCCGGCTGCTCCCTTCTTGTGCGAACGGAAGGTTGGGGCTACCATAAGGGCCCGTGCTGTCAGCCTGGCCATGCCGCGGTAGGGGCGGGTTCCGAACCCGCCCCTACAAAGCTCAAAAAGAGCCACATGACACAGTGGAATTTCAGCTCGATGGAAATCCACCAAAAGGCCGAAAGGCCATTGCCGGACAAGCTCCAGGAGCCCCCTTGCCGGTATCCAGACAGAAAGAGGAAAACCATGCTGAAGATCATGATCGGCGCCGACCATGCCGGCTTCGAACTGAAGCAAAAGATCGTGTCCCGGCTCCAGCAGGCCGGTTATCCCGTTGAGGACATCGGAACCCACAGCATGGACTCGGTGGATTATCCGGACTATGCCTTCCGGGTGGCACGGGCCGTGGCCGCCGGCCACGCGGACCGGGGGATCTTGGTGTGCGGCAGCGGGATCGGCATGTCCATGGCCGCCAACCGCATATCGGGCGTACGTGCCGTGTTGGCTTGCGAGCCCTACGCGGCCAAGATGAGCCGTCGCCACAACGACAGCAACGTCCTGTGCCTGGGGGGCCGCTTTCTCGGTCAGGACCTGGCCTTCGAAATCGTGGACACCTGGCTCGCCGAAGGCTTTGAAGGGGGGCGCCACAGCCGGCGCGTGACCCTCTTGGACCGAGACACGGGCAAGGACGGTACGGGCCCTCATCTTTGACATCACAACGCACGAGGATAGGATGGACATGCATTCACTCCAGTCGACGGACCCGGAAATCGCCCAAGTCCTTCGGGACGAAGAGCACCGGCAGCGGAGCAAGCTGGAACTGATCGCCTCGGAAAATTTCGTGAGCGACGCCGTCCGGCTGACCCAGGGATCGGTGCTCACCAACAAGTACGCCGAAGGCTATCCGGGGCGGCGCTACTACGGCGGATGCCAGTTCGTGGACGTGGCGGAACGGCTGGCTCAGGAACGGGCCCGCCGTCTCTTCCAAGCCGAGTATGCCAACGTGCAGCCCCATTCCGGGTCCCAGGCCAACATGGCCGTCTATTTCGCCCTGTTGCAGCCCGGTGAGACCATCATGGGCATGGATCTGCGTCAGGGTGGCCATCTCACCCACGGAAGCCCGGTGAGCTTTTCCGGACGGCTCTTCCAGGTGGTTGCCTACGGAGTGAAACCGGACACCGAAACCATCGACTTCGACCAGATGGCCCGATTGGCCAGGGAACATCGCCCGAAGCTCATCGTGGCCGGCGCCAGCGCCTATCCGCGGATCATCGATTTTGCCCGTTTCCGGGAAATCTGCGATGAAGTGGGCGCCTATCTCATGGTGGACATGGCCCACATCGCCGGGCTGGTGAGCGCCGGGGTGCACCCCAATCCGGTGCCCCACGCCCACGTGGTCACCTCCACCACCCACAAGACCCTGCGCGGACCCCGCGGGGGTCTGATTCTCAGCGGGGCCGAGCTGGGCAGGAAGCTGGACAACCAGATCTTTCCCGGCATCCAGGGCGGTCCGCTCATGCACGTCATTGCCGCCAAGGCCGTGGCCTTCCAGGAAGCCTTGCAGCCCTGCTTCAAGGAATACCAACGGCGGATCGTGGAAAACGCCCGCACTCTGGCCCAGGAACTCCTGTCCCTCGGGTATCGGCTGGTTTCCGGCGGCACCGACAATCACCTGATGCTGGTGGATCTTCGCAACAAGGGCATCACGGGCAAGCAGGCCGAAGAGGCCCTGGACATGGCGGGCATCACGGTGAACAAGAATTCCATCCCCTTCGATCCGCAAAAGCCCCATGTCACCAGCGGTATCCGGATCGGTACAGCGGCCGTCACCACCCGCGGTATGGAACCTTCCCACATGGTGGAGATCGGCCGCTTTATCCACCAAGCCCTGTCGGCCATGGGGGACGAGACACGCCTGGCGGCGCTCCAACGCCAGGTGGCCTCTTTTTGTGATGACTTTCCGCTGCACGACCCCGGAAGTCACTCCCACGTTCTTTCGGCTCAAGGCTAGGAGGGTGTCTGAGAACGCCCAGGTTCCTCACTTCTTGTGTGGACGGAAGGTTGGGACTTTCAAGCAGGCTTGCGCTGCTGGCCTGGACAGCTCAAACAAGAGCCACAGGGCACGGTGGAATTTCAGACAGTTAGAAATCTAAAAGGCCATTGTCGGACGGGCTCTACAGGGCAAGATGAGAAGTAAGCACGGGAAATGAAGTCATGCATCGGGAATCGTAACTCGTGAAACCGATGCCGGATGACCGACCAGTGAAAACCGAAACCCCATAACCACTCAGCCTTCTGGGGTGAGCCCCAAGGAGCGTGGCGGGTGAACGCAAACGCAATGGATACGGACACCTTTTACATGCGGCGAGCCCTGCGGATCGCCGCTCGCGGTTCCGGCTGGACCAGCCCCAACCCCATGGTGGGCGCCGTGGTGGTCCGGGACGGCCGCATCGTCGGAGAAGGCTACCACCGCCGGGTGGGGGAAGCCCATGCGGAAGTGAACGCCCTGCGCCAGGCGGGAGACGCCTGTCGGGGCGCCACCCTGTACGTGACCCTGGAGCCTTGCAACCATCACGGTCGGACGCCTCCGTGCACCGAAGCGGTCTTGGCGGCGGGCGTCCGCAGGGTGGTGGCGGGCATGCTGGATCCCAACCCGCAGGTGGCGGGAGGCGGCCTGGACAGACTCCGGGCGGCGGGCCTCCAGGTCGTGGCCGGCGTTTTGGAAGAAGAATGCCGGCTTCTCAACCAGCCTTTCATCAAGTGGGTGACCCAGGGTGTGCCCCACGTGACTCTGAAGGCCGCGGCCACCCTGGACGGTCGGATCGCCGCCCGAACGGGCGACGCCCGTTGGGTGTCCAACGAAAAGTCGCGGCGCCATACGCATCGGCTGCGGCACCGGCTGGACGCCATCCTGGTGGGCGTGGGAACGGCCCTGGCGGACGACCCACTACTCACCGCCCGCCTTCCCGGAACCAGGTGCCGCCAGCCTCTTCGCATCGTCTTGGACAGCACTCTTCACCTTCCCGAAAGTTCCCAGCTGGTTCGCACCGCTTCTCAATCGCCGGTCTGGGTGGTGTGCGCGGAAGACGCGCCCCAAGAAAAGCAAAGGCGATTGGAAGACCAGGGCGTGGAGGTCCTGCGCCTTGCCCGCGCGGAAGCCGGCTGCGATCTTTCCGAGCTCCTTGGAGAACTGGGGCGGCGATCGATCACCAGCCTCCTGGTGGAAGGCGGTGCGCGCGTGCACGGCGCCTTTTTGGATCAGGGCCTGGCCGATACGCTCGTTCTCTTTCTGGCCCCCAAGATCCTGGGAGATGCCGAGGGAGTCCCCGTCTTTCAGGGCGGGGCCCGATGGAGCATGCAGGACGCCGCCGGCCTTTACGGCGTCAAAGTGCGAAGAATGGACTCGGACCTGCTGATCACCGCAAGATTCCGGGAGGGGCTTTACTGACCGCGGGCTTCACCGGAAAGGCGATCTCCGCCATGATTCCACAAGCGCCTGCTGAAGGGGCCCTGCCGCAGATCTGAAGCCTCGCGGATGCTTAAGGGAAGCCCGGGCGGTCCGCTGCCGGGCCGAAACGCCGGACAGCTTCCCAGCAACCCAGCACACAGGAAGGAAAACCACATGTTTACGGGACTGGTGGAAGGAACGGGCACCCTGCTCCGCATCGACCGCAGGGGTCCGGACGCGCGCATGGCCCTGCGCGCCGATTTCGACCCGGAAGGATTCACCTTGGGAGAGAGCATCGCGGTGGACGGGGCGTGCCTGACCGTGGTCTCCTTTGAAGGGCGAACCTTCAGCGTGGACGTCTCGGCCGAAACCCTTTCCCGAACCACCCTGGGGTCCAAGAGTCCGGGAGCCCGTTTCAACCTGGAACGGGCTCTGCGGCTGGGGGACCGCCTGGGAGGCCATCTGGTCACCGGACACATCGACGGTCTGGGAACACTCCAGGACCGGGCCATGGAAGGAAGGTCCTGGAAGCTGACCTTTGCCATCCCGCCGGAGCTGTCCCGTTACGTGGTGCCCAAGGGTTCCATCGCCATCAACGGCGTGAGCCTCACGGTGAACACCTGCGAGCCGGGCCGGTTCTATGTGAACGTCATCCCCCACACGGCGGACGTGACCACCATCGGGCAGCTCAAGATCGGCGAGGAGGTGAACATCGAAACGGACATCATCGGAAAGTACGTGGAGCGCCTGCTCAAGGGCTATGACGCCCAGGACAAAGCGGACTCCCCATCGCCTGGGATCGACACGGCCTTCCTGGTGGAACACGGGTTTCTGTAACGGGCGAAGCTTTCTTGTATCGGGGGAAACATCATGTTATAGGACTCCCGACCCGCCTGCCGGGTCGGGAGTCGTTCTTTGCGGGAGCGGGATTTCCGCCTCCCTATTCCTTTGCTGGAAGGAGCCGATCATGCCACTGGCAACCATTCCCGAAGCCTTGGAAGACATTCGTCAGGGGAAGATGGTCATCCTCGTGGACGATGAGGATCGGGAAAACGAAGGCGATCTGTGCATCGCCGCCGAGAAAGTCACCCCTGAGGCCATCAACTTCATGGCCAAACACGGCCGCGGTCTCATCTGCCTGGCGCTCACCCCCGAATGGGTGGACCGGTTGCAGCTTCCCATGATGGTCCGGGACAACAAGAGCCCTTTTGAGACGGCGTTCACCATCTCCATTGAGGCGCGAACCGGTGTCACCACGGGAATCAGCGCCGCGGACAGGGCCCACACCATCCTGACGGCCGTAGCCGACGACGCCAAGCCGGAAGACCTGGTGAGCCCCGGTCATGTCTTTCCGCTCCGGGCCAAGAAGGGCGGCGTGCTGGTGCGCACGGGCCAGACGGAAGGATCGGTGGACCTGGCCCGCCTGGCCGGATTGAAGCCCGCCGGGGTGATCTGCGAGATCATGAAAGACGACGGCACCATGGCCCGCATGCCGGACCTGGAAAAGTTCGCCCAAGAACACAACCTGAAGATTGTCACCATCGCCGATCTCATCGAATACCGCATGCAGACGGAAAGCTTCGTGCAGCGTGCGGCTGAGGCTCGCCTGCCCAGTCTCTTCGGGGAAGAGTTCAAAGTGATCGCTTATACCAACGTGATCGATGAATACACCCACCTGGCCCTGGTCAAGGGGGAGATCCGCCCCGAGGACGAGGTGCTGGTGCGCGTGCACTCGGAATGCCTCACCGGCGATGTTTTTGGATCCCTGCGCTGCGACTGCGGCGACCAGCTCCGGGCCGCCATGCTCAAGATCGACCGGGAAGGCAGCGGCGTCCTCCTCTACATGAGGAACCACGAAGGACGGGGCATCGGGCTGGTCAACAAGCTCAGGGCCTACGCCCTTCAGGAGCAAGGCTACGACACAGTGGAGGCCAACGAGGCGCTGGGATTCAAGGCGGATCTTCGCGACTACGGTATCGGTGCCCAGATCCTGGTGGACCTGGGGGTGCGAAAGATGCGTCTCATGACCAACAACCCCAAGAAGATCGTCGGGTTGCAGGGATACGGCCTCACCGTCACCGAACGGGTGCCCATCGAGATCGAACCCAACCCGTGCAACTACGACTATCTGAAGACCAAGTGCACCAAGATGGGCCATGTGCTCCACTGTCTGGATTCAGCCGAAGAGGTGAAAAAGCATGAGAGTGTTTGAAGGCAACCTGCGAGCGGAAGGGCTCAAGTTCGGCATCGTGGTCAGCCGTTTCAATGATTTCATCTGCGAACGGCTGTTGGGCGGGGCCGTGGATGCCCTCACCAGGACCGGGGCCAGTGAGGCGGATATCCACGTCTACAAAGTCCCGGGAGCGTTCGAGATTCCCTTGACGGCCAAGAAGGTGGCTGCCAGCGGCCGTTACGACGCCATCATCTGCCTGGGGGCCGTTATCCGCGGAGCCACGCCCCACTTCGATTACGTGGCCGCCGAAGTCTCCAAAGGGATCGCCACGGTGAGCCTGGAAGCGGCCACTCCCATCACCTTCGGCGTGCTCACCACGGACACCCTGGAACAGGCCATCGAGCGGGCCGGGTCCAAGGCGGGCAACAAGGGCTTCGAAGCGGCCATGGCCGCCGTGGAAATGGCCAATCTACTGAAAAACATCTAGGTGAACAGGCCCATGGGACTTCGTCGCCAGGCCCGAGAACTGGCCTTGCAAGTGCTCTACCAGATGGACTTCAACCAGATGGCGCCCGAACGTGCCTTCGATCTGGTGTGCCGATGCTTCGAAGTGGCCCGGGAACCCCGGGCCTTCGCCAAGCTCTTGGTGGACGGGGTCTGCCTTCACAAGGAAGCCATCGATCAGCGGCTCGCCGAGGCTTCTGAAAACTGGCGCGTGGAACGCATGTCCTCGGTGGACCGCAATATCTTGCGCATCGCCCTCTACGAAATGTTTCACCGGGACGACATCCCCCCCCGGGTGTCCATCAACGAAGCCATCGAACTGGCCAAGCGCTTCGGCACCGAAGACTCCCGCTCCTTCGTCAACGGTGTGCTGGACAAGCTCTTCCACACCAAACAACAAAAAGAAGACAAGGCCGCGCCCGCTCCCCCGAAGCAGTCACCCGCCTGAGGGGGCTGTCCGGCAAGGGCCTTTGGGCCTTCTGGGGGATTATCAACTGGACGCAATTCCACCGTGCCCCGTGGCTCTTTTTGAGCCTTGTGGGGGCAGGTTCGGAACCCGCCCCTACTGCTGCAAGGTCAGGCTGATAGCACGATCCCGCCTAGCAGTTCCAAACTTTCGTCCACACAAGAAGGCAACAACCTGGGCGTTCTCAGACAGCCTGCTACGAGAGAAATGGAGACTTCCCGGCATCTTGAGCCCGAAAGCCCTTTTCAGACAGGCTCCCGGCCCCTCCGGAATCGTCCATGACGCGGCGGATGGTCGCCGCCAGATCCTCCACCTTGTAGGGCTTGATCACCACCCCGTCGAAACCGTAATCACGGTGGCGGGCCATGACGGGATCGTTGCAATAGCCGCTGGAAACAATCGTCCGCACGCCGGGATGGATGGATCGCAGCGCTTCCAGGGTTTCCTGCCCCCCCATGCCCCCGGGCACCGTGAGGTCCAAGACCACCACATCGTAGGGCGCGCCCGATTCCAACGCCCGCCGATAAGCGGCCACCGCTTCCGAGCCCTCCCGGGCCAGGCTCACCTCAAAGCCAAGCAAGCGCAGCATCTCGCCCACGGTCTCCCGCACCAACTCCTCGTCATCCATCACCAGGACCTTGCCCTGCGTGCGGGACGATCCCGGAAGATCCCTCGGCCCCTCCTGGGCAGCGCACTCCCCTGCCGCGGCGGGCAAAAAGAATCGGACCTCCGTTCCTTGTCCCTTCTGCGAATTCACCGAGATGCTCCCCCCGTGGCGCCGAATCACGGAATGGGCCACCGAAAGGCCGATTCCCGCTCCGAGGCCCTGGCCGTAGGGATCGAACAGCCGCTCCACCATTTCACGGGCCAGTGCCGGCCCGTGATCCCGAAAGGAAAAGCGCACATAGCGTCCCGCCGGAAGCCCCTCCCGATCCTGCGCAATCACCACGTTTTCGGCTCGAACCTGTATCCTGCCGCCCGGTTCGGCTCGCTTCTTTCCATGGAGGGTAATCTGGTGGATGGCCTGTCGCACCAGGGCTTCATCGGCCTGGATCGGCCAGAGATCTTCTGGTGTTTGGATATGGGCCGTGACAGCCGAGCCAGAAAGGGCGAAATGGACCGTTTCGGTAAGGAGTTTTGCTGAATCCAGGGGGACCCGGACGGGTTCCCCACCGGTCGCGAAGGTGAGTAGCTGGCGGGTGATAGCCTGAGCCCGAAAGCAGGCACTTTCCGCATTCACCAGCCGTTCATACACGCGGCTCCCGGGCTCCGCACTCACCTTGGCCAGGGAAATGTTACCCAGGATCGCCGCCAGGGCATTGTTGAAATCATGGGCGATGCCTCCAGCCAGCATGCCCAGAGCTTCCAGTCTCTGGACCCGCAGCCATTCCCACTCCCGGGCCTTCCGCGGGCGCAGGTCCCGGCACACGACACACAGCCTGCCGGTGTCGGCAATGGGATTGAGGGTCATCTCCACCGGGACCTCTTCACCGCCTTTGGTGCGCAGTCGCTTTTCGCACACCCGACCGTCCAAGGCCCCGATCGTGCGGTTCAGACACGCCTCCACCTCATCGGGAGGAGCATTCAAAAGATCGGACAGGGACACCCCCCTGAGCTCCTCCTCCGAGTAGCCCAGCAAAGAAGCCAAAGACCGGTTGACCGTTTCGATCCGCTTCTGCCGCACATCCAACACGGCGACCCCGTCCAGCATCTGTTCCATGGGAAACCGGCCGCACGTTTGCCGATCCTCCCACGGTTGGTCGTCCAGGGGAAGACCCTCCGCGTCCGCCAAGAACTCCAAGACACCCATGAGCGTTCCCAGGGAGTCCACAAAGGGAAGAGCCCGGCCGCGCCGGAATGGGCCGCCGTTGGAACGTTTTTCCACCCGAACCGGCGCCCTTTTCTCCATGGCCTGGAGGACGGCGCAGTCCGCGCAAGGCCGGCTCCGCCCGTGAAGCACCCGGTAGCATTTTCTTCCCAGAAGCTCCCGCCGGGACTTGCCTGCCCACCGGCAGGCCGCTCTGTTGGCCCACAGGATCTGTAGCTGCCGATCGTAATAGAAAATCAGATCTCCAATCTGATCCAGCGCGGAAAGAAATCGATCTCCCATGGGGAGCCTCCGAATATGCGCCCTGGGCGCGAAGGAAAAGGGACAAACGTTGGGTTCAGGATAAAAAAGGCATCGGGATGGTTTTCACATAGCAGAACGCGTGCCGGCATGCAAGTTCCAATGGATGGAAGACCCTGCCGAAAACGACTTCCCCCGGCGGGGGGCCCACCGGGGGAAGGAATAGGCACACAGGGATCGTCCGCCGCGGCCATCGCCCAAGACCGCGGAAAAGAAGGAGGAAAGACCTCAGAGGAGTCTGACCAGGTCTCCACCCACGGCAGGCGGCCAACGGGAGTCAGAACTTGAAAGGCAAGGGTGAAACGTCAGGTGGCCTTTGCCCGGCGCGCTGTTTTCACGTGATAGGCCACCAGAAGGGCGAACAGCCCCATGCCGGCATAGTTGATTCCACGGCCCACCCAGATCATGGCCACGGCGCTGGCGGCGTAGAGCGCCGTTTCCACCCAGCCGATGGGCGCCAGAAAGTATCGTTCCATGGCCACCACAAAAGCCAGGAGCGCCAGGGCGGTGCCCACGATGGTGCGGACCACTTCCCCCGCCGGTCCGTTCAGCAGCAACGGATGGTAGGCCATGACCACGGGGATGATGTAGAGCCCCTTGGCCAGCTTCCAGGAGGTGAAGGCCGTTCTCATGGGGCTGGATCCGGCGATCCCTGCCCCGGCAAAGGAGGCCAAAGAGACGGGGGGTGTGACGTTGGCGTCCTGGCTGTACCAGAAGACGATCATGTGGGCGGTGATGAGCGGGATGCCCATGTCCATGAGCGCCGGGCCGGCCAGGATGACCAGAACGATGTAGGAGGCGGTGACGGGCAGGCCCATGCCCAGGGCGAGAGACGCCAGGGCGATGAGCCCGATGGCCAGCAGCGGGATCCCATGGGACAGCGAGACGACCATGGACGAAAAGCGAAGGCCCATGCCCGTCAGGTTGGTGATCCCCACGATGATGCCGGCAGCGGCACAGGCGATGGAAACCATGACGGCGTTTCGAGCCCCCGTTTCCAGCGCCGAGATGAGCTTCGAAAGGGAAAGCCGGGACTGCTTTCGCAGCATGGCGGTGGCGTAGACGGACACCACGGCGATGAATCCGGCCATCATGGGGCTGAAGTTCATCAAGAGGACCGTGATGAGGATGGCCAAAGGAATGAGAAAATGGACGCCCTTTTTCAGTGTTTCGCCCATCTTGGGCAGGTCTTCCTTGGGTTGGCCCTCCAGCCCCTCCTTTTTCGCCTCGATGTGCACAAAAAGGAGCGTGGTCATGTAGTAGAGCACGGCGGGAATCAGGGCCACCTTGATGATGTGAAGATAGGGCGTGTTGGTGAATTCGGCCATGAGGAAGGCCCCGGCGCCCATGATGGGGGGCATGAGCTGGCCGCCTGTGGAAGCGGCCGCTTCAATGGCTCCCGCCACGTGGGGCCGGTAGCCCACCCGCTTCATCATGGGAATGGTGAAGCTTCCCGTGGACACCACGTTGGCCACGGCACTGCCGGAAACGGACCCCATGAAACCGCTGGCCAGCACGGCCGTCTTGGCGGGACCTCCGGAGAATTGCCCCGTAAGGGAATAGGCCAGGTCAATGAAGAAGTTCCCCCCGCCTGTCTTGTCCAGGAAGGCGCCGAAGAGGATGAAGATGAAAACGAAGGTGGCGGCCACCCCGATGGGAAGGCCGAAAACCCCCTCCGTGGTCAAGCTGAGCGTGGTGGCGATCCGCTCCACCGAGTAGCCCCGGTGGATGATGAGATCCGGCATGTAGGGTCCGAAGTACCCATACAAGAGAAAGATGACCCCGATGGCCATCATCATGGGTCCGATGACGCGTCGCGTGGCTTCCAGAACCAGAAGGATGCAAAGGATGCCCACCGTCACGTCCCACGAACTCCAGTCGCCCTGGCGGGCAAAGATGCCGTCCAGATCCAGGACGATGTAGCCTGCCACCGCCAGGCTCGCGGCCACCAGAACCAGGTCCACCGCCCAGGTCCAGTGCCATCGGTCCTTGGGAGCTTTTTTGTGCAGGGGGTGGGTGAGGAAAGTGAGGACCAGAATGAGCCCCAGGTGGACACTTCGCTGCACCATGGCCGTCATGGCACCCAGGCCCGCTGTATAGAGCTGAAAGAGGCTCAGGGAGACGGCCACGACCGTCACCACCTTGGCGATGGTCCCTGGGAATCCGGAAAGAGATCGATTGAGCGCTGATTCCGCCATCGTTTGCCCCGCTCCTACCTTGCCGTTTCACGATCCGGTGTTGGCCACCACTTCCACCACCACCCTCTGACCAGCCCAACGTTCGCTCAAATTGTATTCCCGTCCTCGATACAACACGGTGTGGTCCACCCCCGGAGATCCCACCCGAAGAATGAACCGTCCCAGCGTCTGGTGAATATCCCGAATCCAGGTCCAGGTGCCGTCGAAATCCACGTACCCCCTGCCCTGCCAATGGCCCATGCCGGCTCCGAACATCTTAAAGTAGGTCTCCCGGATGGCCAGTCGCCCCCGACGGTCCAGTTCGAAGACTTCGAAAACCGGGGTATGGTCCACCGAATGGATGTATCGGATGGTAAAGGTCTCGTGGGCCCGCAGGGGAAGTTCCAAAAGGACGTCCTGGGTGGCCCATTGGGTCAGGCGCAGCAGGAAGGGATCGGCGGCGGGGTTCGGCCCGGCCCAGACCGGCCGGGAGAGAAAAAGGACCAGGATCGGAAGGATCCTCCATCCCGTGGCGAACATCTTGGCCTTCATCCGCAGACTCGTTTCCTCACATAAGCGTCAAAGATTGAGACGGCGGTCGCGAGGCCTTAAGCCCCGCGACCGTCCGCAAGAAGGAGGCGTGTGCCTACTTGGCGATCTTGTCCTCCGGCACCTTCAGGCCCAGCTCCCGGAAGTACTTGACCGCCCCCGGATGGAAGGGAATGGGGGAATACTTCACGGCGTTTTCCGGTGTGGTGTACTTGGCTCCCGGATAGACCTTGAGCAGATAGTCCTGATGCTCGAAGGTGGCCTTGACCAGCTTGTAGACCAGGTCTTCGGGCAGATCCCGGGTGCAGATGGCCACGTTCCACACAGACACCGTGGGCACATCCTGGTCCACGCCCTTGTACACACCGCCGGGAACCACGGACGGCGAATAGTACTGGACCTTGCCCGTCACCTTCTGAATGTCCTCGTCGCTGAAGGGCACGATCATGATGTCGTGGGTCGTGGCCAGATCCATGATCGACGAAGTGGGCGGACCCACGCACCAGATGCCCACATCGATGGTGTGGTCCCGCAGGGCATTGGCGTTTTCCACGAAGGAAAGACGCCGCACATCGAACGAATCGTAGGGCACGCCCACGGCATGCAGCACCAGGTTGCTCATGTATTCGGTGCCGCTTCCCGGAGATCCCACGGACACACGCTTGCCTTTGAGATCCTGAAGGGAATGGATCCCGGATCCTTTCAGCGCCACCACGTGATACACATTGGGATACATCATGAACATGGCCGCGATCTTCTGGGGCTTGCCCTTGAAGCGGCCCAGACCGTTGTAGGCTTCATAGGCCACATCGCCCATGATCTCTCCCACCACCGTCTCTCCCTTGTTGGCCAGCCTCACGTTTTCCACGGAAGCCCCCGTCACCTCGGCCACGGCCTGTACATTTTTCACATACCGGGTCCAGATCTCGGCCAGCGCCCCCCCATAGGGGTAGTAGACCCCGCCGGTACCTCCGGTACCGATGGAAATGAATTGCTTGCGCGCCTCGGCCCGGTCCCCCATCCCCCAGCCTACGGTCATCAGGGCCGCCAATAGGACGATCATGACCCAACGGTATCTGCGATCCATCGTTTCCTCCTCTCTATTTTTTCCTGCAGTGGATCCGTTCCATCCTGAAGCCCCCGCCTAATCCAAGGCCAGGACCACCACTTCCAGCTTGTCAGGAATTTGCGTATAGCCGGGCACCGGATAGGTGAATTGGGCCTTTTCGCCCGGCTTGACCACGGGCGGTTTGCCTTTGCGGGGAATAAGCCCCCCGACGGACTTTCCTTCCGGGTTGATGATCTGAACCCGGTAGCGAAGCGGCTGGTCACTCACGTTTTGCAATTCCACCAGGTACTGGAGCATTTCCTTGCCCTTGAAGGGCTTGACCGCGCACTGAAACTGGGTGACCGCCGCCGACTCGGCCACATCCCATGTGATGCCGGCCGGACATTGCACCACTTCCGCCGAGGGGCCTTTGGTCATCCACCCGGCGCAGCCGCCCAGGGCCAGCGCCAAGCATCCCAAAAGGGCCCAAAATACCGATGGGGTCCCCCTTTGTTCCTTCCGCATCCTCATCGCTTTTCCTCCTTTCTGCTCATCCGTTCCATGCCATCTGAGACTTCTTGCCCGCCGACACCCCCTTGCCGTCATGGCCGATCCCTTGCCGGCCCCAGGAAGAGGCACGCAAGTCGGCCCCGTGCACCGTTTTGGAAACACAGCAGAAGATGGCCATCGAGCTGCCGTAGGAAGCGCTAAAGGAAAGCCACAGGAAAGAGAACGAGAGAAGCGAAGAAAGAATCGAAAGGGAGCGTCAGCAATCCATCATGAAACGGCGTATCCGCTATTGGCGATCCAATAACCGCAAGTCACAAAGCGTGAAACCGATATTCCATGACCGCCCCCCCCGGGTGGGACCGCCGAAGGGGCGCTTCGTCTACCGCGAGGCCCTAGACCGGCATGATGCCGTGCTTGCGATTGGGAGCCTCTTCCTCCTTGTCCAGGGTCATCTCCAGGGCCCGGATGAGGCGTCGCCGCAACTCGCCGGGCAGGATGATGTCGTCCACATGCTGGAGACCGGCGGCATACGTGGGATTGACGTATTTTTCCATGAATTCCGCCTCGCGCCGGGCCCGCGTCTCCTCGGGGGTTTCCGATGAGGCGATCTCCTTTCGGAACAGGATGTTCACCGCCCCCTGGGGCCCCATGAGGCAGATCTCCGCCGTGGGCAGCGCGAAGACCACGTCGGCGCCCAGATCCTTGCTGCACATGGCCAGGTAGCCGCCCGCGTAAGCCTTTCGGAGCACGCAGGTGATCTTGGGAACCGTGGCCTCGGCGTAGGCGTAGAGCATCTTAGCACCGTGGCGGATGATGGCGTTGTGTTCCGACCGGGTCCCGATGAGAAATCCCGGCACATCCTGGAAATTGACGAGCGGGATGTTGAAGGCGTTGCAAAAGCGGATGAAACGGGATCCCTTGTCCGCCGCATTGTAGTCGAGGGCCCCATTATACTTCACCGGGTTGTTGGCCACAACCCCCACCACATGCCCGTTCAGACGCGCCAGGCCGATGATGAGGTTTTGCGCAAAGTCCTTTTTGAGTTCAAAGAAGGACCCGCGATCGAAAACGCATTGGATGACCCGGCGCATGTTGTAGAGGCGCTTCTGGTCGGTGGGGATGATCTCTTCCAGCTCCGACGTCTCCCGGTCCGGGGAGTCCTCGGGGGTGACGTAGGGCGGCCGTTCCTGATTGTTCAACGGCAGATAGCCCAAAAGCCTTCGCGTGTGTTCCAGGCACTGGCGATCGTCGGCCAGGGTGCCGTCGGAAACCCCCGTGATCCGCCCGTGCACCTTGGGTCCGCCCAGGGACTGTTCATCCGTCTTTTCGTACACCACGGCCTCCACCAGGGGCGGGCCGGCGATGAACATGGCGCTCGTCTTTTCCACCATGAAGATGAAGTCCATCAGGGCCGGGGAATAGGCCTGACCGCCGGCCACAGGACCCATGATGAGGGCGATCTGAGGCACCACCCCGGAAGCGGCCACATGCCGATAAAAGAGTTGCCCGTACTGGGACAGGGCCCCCATCTGCTCCGTCACCCGAGCGCCGCCCGAATCGTTGATGCCCACCACGGGAAAGCCGTACTTGCGGGCCATGTCAATGATCTTGCAGATCTTTTTGCCGTGGCGCTCGCCGAAGGTTCCCGCAATCACGGTGAAATCCTCGGCATAGACCATACACCCCCGGCCGTTCACTTCCCCGTAGCCGATGACGACACCGTCGGCGGGCACCTCCTTCTTGTCCAGGCCGTAATCACGCCCGATGTGCTTGGCAAAGAGATCGATCTCTTCAAAGGTCCCGGGATCGAAAAGAAGATCGATCCGCTCCCGGGCCGTCCGTTTTCCCTTGGCGTGTTCCTTTTCCTGGAGCGGCGGGCCGCCTCCGGCTCGCAGCCGCACCCGCTCGGCCTCCAGCCTTTCTTTCAGTTCCTTCCAATCCGCGGCCATAAAGACCTCCTGTGGGGCAGTGGGTTGTCCATTATCTGTTTCGGGATCTCAGGGGTGGGAGTCGCTTCTTGGGCAACGGCTCCCCACTTGCCATGCACCCTACCGGTTGGGCTGGCGGCCACAGGTGATCCCGGCGATGATCATCTTCTGCACGTTGCTGGTGCCTTCCACGATCTGGTAGGACTTGACGTCCCGATAGAACCGCTCGATGGGATATTCCGTGGAAAAGCCGTAGGATCCGAAGATCTTCATGGCCTCGTTGGCCGCCCGAACCGCCGCTTCGGACGCGTAGTACTTGGCGATGGACGTCTGGAGCTGGTTGGGCTTGCCCTGATCCTTCAGGTAAGCGGCGTGGTAGACAAGCCATTTGGCCGCTTCGTGTTCGGCGGCCATCTCCGCGATTTGGGCCTGGATCATCTGGTAGGTGGAGATGGGCTTTCCAAACTGGGTGCGCTCATTGGCGTATTTCACCGCCAGATCCACGCACGCCCCGGAAACCCCCAGGGCTCCGGCGGCGCAGCTGAGCCGGGTGTTGTTGAGCATCCACATGCAGATCTTGAAGCCTTCGCCCACTTGGCCCAGGACCGCGTCCTTGGGGATCTTGGCCCCGTCGAAGAGGATCTCCCCCGTGGGCGAACAGTGCAGGCCCAGCTTGCTCTCGATGGCCCGGGTGGCGATGTTGGGGTTGTTGGCCACATCCACGATGAAGCAGGTCATGCCCTTGTACTTCTTTTCCTTGTCCGTATAGGCGTAGACCAGGCCCACATCGGCCACGGGCGCGTTGCTGATCCACATCTTCTGGCCGTTCAGTTCCCAGTGATCGCCCATGTCCTTGGCGGTGGTGCGCATGCCGGCCACATCCGATCCGGCGTTGGGCTCGGTGATGGCGAAAAAGCCCACCTTCTCCCCCGACACCCAGGCCGGAATGAAGGCCCGCTTCTGATCCTCCGTGCCGAACCGGTTCACCGTGATGGCCGGACCGATATTTTGCATGTTGAAGGGCACCCGCCAGGACGGGGACACCTTGGCGATCTGTTCGGTCATGAGCACCGATTCCACAAAGCCCATGCCGTTGCCCCCGTATTCTTCCGGGATGGCGCAGCCGAAAAAGCCCAGTTCGCCCATCTTGCGCAGGCGCTCCCGGTTGAACACATAGTCCCGCTCTTCTTCTTCCAGGGTGGGCAGGATATCGTTTTCGGCAAAACGCCGGGCCTGTTCCTGCACGATCTTTTGCTCTTCGGTCAGTTCAAACCGCATGGCCGCCCCCTTTCGCCCTATTCGATGATGGCCAGAAGATCGTCTTCCTCCACCCGGTCGCCTTCGGCCACCTTGATTTCCTTCACCACCCCGTCGCAGGGCGCATGGATGCCGGTCTCCAGCTTCATGGATTCCATGACCATGATCTCGTCGTCTTCCCGGACCGCATCGCCGGGCTTCACCTTGATCTTGAGGATCTTGCCCACCATGGGTGCCAGCAATTCTTCCGCCATTGTCCGCCTCCTTGTGGTTCGGTTGGATGGGATGAAACGGGTTCTTCCTATTGGAGCAGAGAAAGAAAGATGCCCGCCGCCAGGATGGTTCCGATGACCCCTGCGATGTTGGGGCCCATGGCGTACATGAGCAGGTAGTTCTTGCGGTTGGCTTCACTGCCCACCTGGTGCACCACCCGCGCCGCCATGGGCACCGCGGACACGCCGGCCGCCCCCAGCAGCGGGTTGATCTTGTCCTTGAGAAAGAGGTTCATGCACTTGGCGAAAAGCACCCCCGAGGCCGTGCTCACCGCAAACGCCACCAGGCCCAGCACGAAGATGAAGATCACCTTGGCCTGCAGGAAGGTCTCGGCCTTCATGGTGGCGCCCACCGACAGCCCGAGGAAGATGGTCACAATGTTCATGAGCTCGTTTTGGGCCGCCCCGGCCAGGCGTTCCACCACGCCCGATTCCCGAAAGAGATTGCCCAGCATGAACATGGCCATGAGCGGCGCCGAGGCGGGCACGATGAGGATCGTCACCAGGGTGGCCACGATGGGAAAGAGGATCTTTTCCCGCTTAGGCACCTTGCGCGACTTCTTCATGGTGATGCGCCGTTCCGCCTCCGTGGTGAGCAGCCGCATCACGGGCGGCTGGATGATGGGCACCAGGGCCATGTAGGAATAGGCCGCCACGGCGCAGCTTCCCAGCAAATGGGGCGCCAGGCGCGTGGCCAGATAAATGGTGGTGGGCCCGTCCGCTCCGCCGATGATCCCCACCGTGGCCGCTTCCGGCAGGGTGAAGCCCAGGGCGCGGGCCGCGAAAAAGGTGACGTACACGCCCACCTGTGCCCCCGCCCCCAGGAAGATGAGTGACGGCCGGGCCAGCATGGGCCCGAAGTCCGTGAGGGCCCCCAGGCCCAGGAAGATCACCGGCGGGATCACCTCCCACTGGATGCCGTAATGATAGAAGCGCCAGATCAATCCCTCGCCGGGTTCCATGAGGCCCGTCAGGGGCAGGTTGGCCACCAGGATCCCGAAGCCGATGGGAAGCAAGAGCAGCGGTTCGAACCGGCGGGCGATGGCCAGGTAGATGAGCCCAAAGGACACCGCCCACATGAAGACCATGCCCGGGCTGAGGGCCGTGATCCCCAGATGAGAAAGAAAGGCCACTGCGGAATCCGTCATTTGGCTTCCCCCTTGCCCCCCATTCCCACCAGCCAGCTCATCACGCGAATGGCGCCGTAGAGGACCGCCATGCCCAGAAAGACGCCGCCCACACCGTTCAAGAAGACCAGAAAAGCTTCGCGCATTGGTTTGGATTCCTGTTGGATGGTTATCCATCCTTGGTTTTCGATTGCGGGTCGCTCACCCCCCCCGCAATTTCCTTCCAGTGGGGGAAGTTCACGACGCACCGCTCACCCCTTCCCAATTCCCGATGAACCACGTACGTCTCACGCCGCCACGCCCCGCTCCCGCAGACGGGCGATCTCTTGGTCGCTGCAGCCCAGTTCCCGGCGCAGCACCTCGTCGGTGTGCTCGCCCAGAAGCGGCGGGTGGCGATCGATCCCGCATGGGGTATCCGAAAACTTCATGGGGCTCGCCACCAGCTTCACCGATCCGGCCGTGGGATGCGCCACTTCGGCCACCATCTCCCGCGCCCGCACCTGGGGGTCGGAAAAGACCCGATCCAAGGTGTTGATGGGCCCGCAGGGGATCTTGAGCCGGTCCAGTTCCTCCAGCCATTCATCGGCCGTCTTCTGCCGCATGGCTTGCGCCACCAGGGGGATGAGCTCCCCGCGGTGGACCACTCGCTGGGGATTGGTGGCAAAGCGCGGGTCGTGGGTCAGGTGCTCCAGGCCGGCCAGCCGGCAGAAGGCCTGCCACTGACGGTCGTTTCCCACGGCCAGGGCGATGTAGGTGCCGTCCTTGGTCTGGAAGGGCTCGTAGGGAACGATGTTGGGATGGGCGTTGCCGTAGCGTGGGGGCACTTCACCGGAAACCAGATAGTTGCTGCCCACGTTGGCAAGCCAGGCCACCACGGCGTCCAGGAGCGCAATGTCGATGTACTGGCCCCGCCCGGTCTTGTCCCGGTGGCGCAGGGCCGCCAGAATGGCGTTGCAGGCGAAAAGCCCCGCCGTGATGTCCACGATGGCCACACCCACCTTCATGGGCGGCCCCTCGGGATCGCCCGTGATGCTCATGACCCCGCCCATGCCCTGGATCATGAAGTCGTAGCCCGGCTTGTCCTTGTATGGCCCGTTCTGGCCGAATCCGGTGATGGAACAGTAGATGAGTCGGGGATTGAGCGGCTTCAGATCCTCATAGCCCAGCCCCATCTTGGACAGGGTGCCCACCTTGAAGTTCTCGATGAGGATGTCGCTTCGCAACGCCAGGCGCCGGATGATCTCCCGGCCTTCTTCCTTTTTTAGATCCACGGCGATGCTGCGCTTGTTGCGGTTCACACACAGGTAGTAGGCCGCCTCGCCGCCCGCCTCCGGGGGTCCCCATTGGCGGGTGTCATCCCCCGAGCCCGGGCGCTCCACCTTGATCACGTCCGCCCCCATGTCCCCCAGCATCATGGAACAATACGGGCCCGCCAGAACCCGAGATAGATCCAGGACCTTCACATCGCTCAGCGGCCTGTCTACGCCCATGCTCGTCTCCTTCATCCCCTGTTTGTCCGCCATCCCCCTGGGACCCCAGCCGACCAGCGCTTGTCCCACAATGGTCTTTCAGGCTTTCGGTAGAATTCCAACTGGTTGAAATTCCACTGTTTCCTGTGGCTCTTCTTGTAGGGGCATGTTCCGAACCCGCCCCTACGGCGGCCTGGCCAGGCCGACCCCACGGGCCCGCAGGCAGCAATCTGGGCGGTCTTTTCATGGCCGTTTGGGCCACCGAGCTCGGTGCCGGCAGCCCGGGCGATGACACGGCACAGCCCGCCGGGATCCCCAGGGGCTCATCCCTATCCGGGGGGATAGGGCCCCGTATGGCCCACGCGTTGGGACAGCTCCCGGCCGGCCTCCTGGAGCAACGCCAGGCACCGCGCCTTGTGGACCGGGTCGCCGTAGCGCAGTTCCGGGATGGCCAGGCTGAGCGCCGCCACGGCATTGCCTCCGTGGCCGAAGACGGGAACGCTCAAAGACCCCAGGCCCAAGGTGCGCTCGGCCAGACTCTCCGCAAACCCCTTGGCCCGAATGGATTTCAGCTCAGCGCGCAGAAGGCCCACGGACCGGGCCGTGTTGGGAGTCAAAGGCTTGAGTTCTTCCTCCGCCAGATAAGCTTCCACAAAGGCGTCCGGGCAGAAGGCCAACAGGCACTTGGACGAAGCCCCCGCATAAAGCGGGCTTCGGTTTCCGATGGGCATGCCCGCCTTCAGGGCCTGCGGTGACTCCACGCTGTCGATGCAGAGCCGCTCGCGGCCGTCGATCACGTTGAGATGCACCGTCTCGCCCGTTTCGTAGCTCAATCGCCGCATGATGGGAGCCGCTTCGCGCGTCACCGGGTATTGGGACTGCAGGACCTCCAGGAACCGATAGTACACATGGCCCAGACGGTACTGACGGGTTTCGGCATCCTGTTCCACGAAATGGTAGGCCTTGAGGCTTTTCAGGAGACGCTGGACCGTGGCGGGGCTGAAGCCCAGATGGGCGGCCAGTTCCCGCACCCCCCAGCTGGCCCGCTGGGTCTGGAAGGCCAGGAGCAGCTGCAGGGCCTTTTCGATGGCGTTGGGGCGGTCCCGCTGTTCTGACATACGATACACCGTTTTTTAATTTGGATCGTAGCGGAGCCCCTCGATCCCTGTCAAGGAAAGAATGGTACGCTGAATTTGTCCAGGACCGGTTAATCAGTCATCCGAAAAAGACACGATGATCGCTGGTCACTGTTCCTCCCATGGTACAGAAGGCGATTGTGCTCCATTGGGAGGGAGCAAGCCTCGCATGTGCGCCATGTCATTGGCGTCGGGTCGTGCTGGCCGTGAAGGAGCGTTTCCAGCAGTTGATGCAAACGCACCATTGTCTGGGGCCTTCTCAAGATAAGCGGAACCTGCACCATCCAAGGCGCGCATCCTGTCCGATACGTCCGACCATACCGCCTTCAGAGATGACCTTGTGGCGGCTTTCGCCGCTCCTACAAAAAGTCCATGCACCCTTCGGACGCCTGTAGGAGCGCCGAAAGGCGCGATCCATCCCATCCGCCCATCCATCGGGCTTGTACGGAAGCAGGATGAACCTGCCCCTTTTTCCCGACCAGTGTTCGATTGCTTCACAATGACCCAAAATGCTGGGGACACCCACCGCATCCTATCGAGAACAAATTTGCCGTCGTAAGAGTCGTGCAGGGCAAGGGGTGAGTCCGTTCATCGTGGATCGCCAAACAGGGAACCCAAAAATTCCTCAAGCCATCCGCCCAAGTTGCCGATGAGTCAAACGATCCATTCCGTCTCCAAACCCACAAGACCCAGGTACGGAAGGAAGCCCATGGTTGCCTTTGGCAGGAGCCGCTGGATACCGTTCGCCCTCCTGGTGGCCGCCTTCTTCACGGCCCTGGCCGCCGCCCTGAAACTGGACGTGCCGTGCTGGCAGGCGTCGGCATGCCGTGAGGCCATGGACTACCGCTTGTGGGGGCTTCCCCTGGGTGTCTGGGGATGCCTTTTCGATGCACTGGCCCTGACCCTTTGGGCCGCCCGATCCCGCTGGTTCCTTCCCACCTTGAGTCTGGGAGCGGGAATCGAGATCTGGCTGCTGCACATCCTGTGGACTACCCGCACCTTCTGTCCCGTCTGCCTGGTCCATGGGTTCCTGGTGCTGGCCGCCTTCGCCTGGTCCTGGCGAAAGGATGCAGGGCTTCAAGCCGCCACGGCGGCCCTGGCGGTCTTTGCGGTCTTTGTCTTCGTCCAACCCATCTCCTCCCCCCGGCCTGCGCTCTACGCGGCCCACGTGGATGCCTCCCCGGTGGTGGCCTCCATCGGTGAGCTCACCATCACTTTGTCGCAACTGGACGGCACGGTAGCGGGGGAAATCTACCGCCTGGAACGCCGGATTTACGAAACCCGCCGAAAGAAGCTGGAAGAGATCCTGGAACAGGTGGTGGTGGCCCGGGAAGCCCAACGCCGCGGTATCTCCCCGGAAGAGCTCTACCGGAGCACCGTGAAGGATGTGACCCTCACCCCGGAGGAGATGGACTTTCTAACGGCCGGGAACCGGCCCAGCGAAGAAGACCACACCCTCAGGGTCCAGGCCCTACTGGAAAAGCGCCAGCATGTGTGGAAGCAGTTCGTCCAATCCCTTTATGAGCGCTACGGAGTCGAGATCCACCTTTCCAACCCTGCGCAACCCATGGTGATCGTGGACACCCAGGAAGGCCTGTCCGCGGGCCCGCCCGACGCGCCCGTGACCGTGGTGGAATTTTCCGACTACCAATGCCCGGTCTGTCGGGAAGCCCACGGGGCCGTCCAGGAGCTGATGCAGGAGATGGGCAACCAGGTGCAGTGGGTCTTCATGGACTACCCGCTGCGCCGCCACCGTCATGCCCGAAAAGCCGCAGAGGCCGCCCGGTGCGCCGCCGATCAGGGCCGGTTTCTGGACTACCGAAACGCCCTCTACGCCCTGAGCGACCCGGAGAACCTGACGCCCGAACGGCTTGTGGACACTGCCGCGTCCCTCGGGCTGGACACCCGCACCTTCCGCCACTGCCTGGAATCCGGCCGCCACGGCCCCGCCGTGGAGGACAACCTGCAGGAAGCCAAAGTCAAAGGCATCGACGCCATCCCCGCCTTCATCGTAAACGGACGTCTCATCCTGGGCTTTGCCGGCAAAGAAACCCTGGCCCGAGAGATCACCCGGGCCCGCACCTCAGGCCCCACCCGCATGGCCCACATGAGTGCTCGCTGAGTGGTTCTCGGTTTTTTCGTTTTTCCGCCATCCATGCGTCGGGCATTGGTTCTTGGGCACCCGCTGCCCGACGACGGCCCACACCGCGCGCGAGTCCCCATTCCCCTGCGTTGAAAAAAGCGACCCGGTGCGTTATAGAAGCCATGGCCCGCACCCGGGCCCGCTACCTCACAACCAAGGAGAACCCACACCATGATTGGTGGTCTGCTCAAAAAGATCTTCGGCACCCAGAACGAAAGAAACCTGAAGCGCATCGCCCCGCTGGTGGACGAGATCAACCGGCTGGAACCGTCCATCCGCGCCCTGAGCGACGCCGACTTGAAGGCCAAAACGGGACAGTTCCGCCAGCGGCTGGACCAGGGCGAACCCCTGGACGATCTGCTCCCCGAGGCCTTCGCCGTGGTGCGCGAGGCGGCGGTGCGCACCCTGGGCATGCGCCCCTACGACGTGCAGATGATCGGCGGCATCGTGCTGCACCAGGGAAAGATCGCCGAAATGAAGACCGGTGAAGGAAAGACCCTGGTGGCCACCATGCCGGTCTATCTCAACGCCCTTACCGGCAAGGGCGTCCACGTGGTCACGGTCAACGACTACCTGGCCAAGCGCGACAGCCAATGGATGGGCGAGGTTTACCGCTTTCTGGGCCTTTCGGTGAGCTGCATCGTCCATGGGCTGGACGACCGGGAGCGCAAGGAAGCCTACGGGTGCGATGTGATCTACGGCACCAACAACGAGTTCGGCTTCGATTATCTGCGCGACAACATGAAATTCCGCCTGGAGGACATGGTACAGCGGGAACTCCACTACGCCATCGTGGACGAGGTGGACAGCATTCTGATCGACGAAGCCCGAACCCCGCTCATCATCTCCGGCCCCGCCGAAAAATCGACCCAGCTCTACGTGCGCGTCAACCGCATCATCCCGAACCTCAAGGAAGATCTGCACTACACCAAGGAAGAAAAGACCCGCACGGTGACCCTGACCGAGGAGGGGGTGGCCGCGGCGGAATCGCTCCTGGGCGTGGAAAACCTCTACGATCCGCGCAACATGGACCTGTTGCACCACGTCCAACAGGCACTGCGGGCCCACGTGCTCTTTCAAAAGGACGTGGACTACATCGTCAAGGGCGGCAAGGTGATCATCGTGGACGAGTTCACCGGCCGCCTCATGCCGGGACGCCGTTACAGCGACGGGTTGCACCAGGCCCTGGAGGCCAAGGAAGGGGTCCAGATCGAAAACGAAAACCAGACCCTGGCCACCATCACGTTTCAGAACTACTTCCGTATGTACGACAAGCTGGCGGGCATGACCGGTACGGCGGACACCGAAGCGGAGGAGTTCGCCAAGATCTACAACCTGGAGGTGGTGATCATCCCCACCCACAAGAAGATGATCCGCCAGGATCATCCGGACTGCATCTACCGGACGGAAAAGGAGAAGTTCGAAGCGGTGGTGGAGGAGATCAAGGAGCTCCACGCCTTGGGCCGGCCCGTGTTGGTGGGCACGGTGAGCATCGACAAGTCCGAGAAGCTGAGCAAGATGCTCAAGCGCCAGGGCATCCCCCACCAGGTGCTCAACGCCAAACACCACGAAAAGGAAGCGGAAATCGTGGCCAAGGCAGGCCAGAAGGGCGCGGTCACCATCTCCACCAACATGGCCGGGCGCGGAACCGACATCGTGCTGGGGCCCGGGGTGGCCGAACTGGGGGGCCTGCACATCCTGGGCACCGAACGCCACGAGGCCCGGCGGATCGACAACCAGCTGCGGGGCCGTGCCGGCCGCCAGGGCGATCCCGGATCGTCCCGGTTCTATCTCAGCCTGGAAGACGATCTCATGCGGATCTTCGCCGCCGACCGCATCTCCGGGCTCATGCAGCGGGTGGGCATGGAAGAAGGCGAACCCATTGAGCACCGGCTGGTGAGCAAGGCCATCGAAAACGCCCAGAGCCGCGTGGAGGAGCAAAACTTCAGCATTCGTAAGCACCTGCTGGAATACGACGACGTGATGAACATGCAGCGCGAGGTCATCTACCGCCAGCGGCGCGAAGCCCTGCAGGGCGGAAACCTGAAGGAGACCATCCTGGACATGGCCCGGGAGCTGCTGGACGAGATCCTGGCCGCCACCACGGACGAAAAGAGCTACGCGGAAGACTGGGACCTGGAGACCCTTTCCAAGGAAATCCAGCGCCTCTTCGGCCCCGGCCTCCTGCCCTCTTCCCAGGAGCTCCAGGATGTGAGCCAGGACGAACTGGGCGAGATGCTCTGGGATCGGATCCGGGACCGCTACGACGCCCGGGAAAAGGAGTTCGGCGAACCGCTTCTCAGGGATCTGGAAAACTACGTGCTCCTGCAGACCCTGGACAGCCTCTGGAAAGACCACCTGCTCAACATGGACCACCTCAAGGAGGGCATCGGCCTGAGGGGCTACGCCCAACAGGACCCGCTGGTGGTCTACAAGAAGGAAGCCCACGAACTCTTCGACGACATGATCCACCGGCTCAAGGAAGAGACCGTGCGGATCCTCTTCCACATCCAGATTCAGCGGGAAGACGAGGTGGAAGAGCTGCGCCGGGAGCAGGAAGATCAGCCCATGTTCTACGGACCTCCGGAAGGGGCCAAGCCCAAGACGGTGGTGAAAAAAAAGAAGGTGGGCCGAAACGCCCCCTGCCCCTGCGGCAGCGGCAAGAAGTACAAGAAGTGTTGCGGCCGGTAAGCTCCTGAAGGGATTAATGGTCAGCCGCCCCGCGGGGCCGTCGAGGACCACCACCCCATTCCCCACCACCGCCAACGGATAACCGAAAACGGAAAACCAAAGGCCATGTCCATCCCCATCCATCACGGTGATTTTCGTGTTCCAGGCTTTCGCGTGGCCGCGGCTCGAAGCGGCATGCGCTACCGGGATCGCCTGGACTGTGCGCTCCTGTTGAGCGACGCGCCGGCCACGGCGGCCGGCGTCTTCACCCGCAATCGTTTCTGCGCCGCACCGGTGGCCCTGTGCCGGGAGCACCTGGAGGCGAGCGCGGGCACGGCCCGGGCCGTCCTGATCAACGCCGGGATCGCCAACGCCTGCACGGGCGAAGAAGGCGTGCACAGGGCCCGCCGCTCCGCCCGGGCCGTGGCGGACCGGCTGGGCGTGGACCCGACCCAGGTGCTGGTGGCGTCCACGGGGGTCATCGGCCCCCAGATCCGGGTGGACACCCTGGAAGCCGTGCTGCCGGATCTGGCGGGACAACTGGCGCCCGGCGGGTGGGAGAACGCCGCCCGCGCCATCATGACCACGGACACGGTACCCAAGACGGCCTGGGCTCAACGAACCATCGGCGGAAAGACGGTGACCGCGGGCGGCATCGCCAAGGGATCGGGCATGATCGCTCCCGACATGGCCACCATGCTTGCCTTCGTGGTCACAGACGCGGCCGTCTCCACTCCCGTCCTCCAAGTCGGCCTTCGCCGGGCCGCCGACCGGACCTTCAACCGCATCACCGTGGACGGGGACACCAGCACCAACGACACGGTGCTGGCCCTGGCAAGCGGAGCCGCCGGCAACGCCCCCATTCAAGATCCCCACGGGCCCGGCGCCCACGAGTTCTTCACTCTGCTGACCGCCGTGTGCGCGGATCTGGCCCAGCAGATCGTCCGGGACGGCGAAGGGGCCACCAAGTTCGTGGTGGTGCGGGTCCAGGGGGCACGCACCCGGGATCGGGCCACCCAGGTGGCTCGAACGGTCGCCCAATCGCCTCTTGTCAAGACGGCTCTTTTCGGCCAGGACGCCAACTGGGGCCGGGTGGTGGCAGCGGCCGGCCGGGCCGGTGTGGACTTCGACCCGGAACGGGTGAGCTTGCGTTTTGGACAGGTGAGTGTCTTTGAAAAGGGCCGTCCCCTGGAGGACCCGACCCTGGAGGCCAGGGCGTCACAGGTCCTGCGGCAAAAGGACATCGAAATGGTGCTGGATCTGGGAGAAGGCGAGGAAGAAGACACCTATTACACGTGCGATTTTTCCTACGATTACGTGAAGATCAACGCCGACTACCGGTCCTGACAGCTTGTCCGAAAAGGCCGATTTTGGCCGTTTGGGGTACGCTCAATATCCGAAATTGCCCTGCCGCAAAGGGCTGCCGTTGCCCGAAGGAGGCACAGGTGGAACCCGATGCCCATGACGACACAGCCCTGACAGCTTCACTGCGAACCGCAGGACCTTTTCCCGTTTTCCAACGGAATGCAGGAGACCGCCATGGCCCCTACGCCCCAACATAGCAGACTCCAACCCGGAACCCCCGTCCCCGCCTTTTCCCTGCTGGACCAGGACGGAAACGTGGTGCGCCCGGAAGACTTCCTGGGCTCCAAGCTCTTCGTCTTCTTCTATCCCAAGGCCAACACGGGTGGCTGAACCACCCAGGCCGTCTCCGTGCGAGACGCCTTGGACACCCTGCAGGAACACAACGTGAAAGTGGTGGGCATCAGCCCCGACGCCCCCGGAACCCAGAAGAGATTCGCCGAAAAACGCGCCCTGCCCTTCCCCCTCCTTTCCGACGACGACCACCTGGTGGCCCAGGCCTTCGGGGTCTGGGGGGAAAAGAAGGTCCGCGGCAAGATCGGCATGGGCATCGTGCGCTCCGCCTTCCTCTTCGATGAAGACGGCCGTCTGCTCCACGCCTGGTACAAGATCAGCCCCAAGGAAACCGTGCCCAAGCTGCTGGAAGCGCTCCAGGAAGGACCGTGAGGCGCCGGGCGGGATCCCTCTCCCAAACCCGCCGCCCCACACACAGAATCCTACACGTAGTACTTATGCAAATATTCCAGCACCATGCGGTGCGTGTTGAAGACGGGGGCCACATCGGCGATGGAGTTTTTCATGATCTGGGTCCAGTGCCGTGGACTGGCGTAGAAGGTGGTCACCATGTCGTCGATATCGTTGTAGAGGTCGGCGGCGGCCTCTTCGTCGCTCTGGTCCTCGTCGTCCCCCACGGCCCATCCGTTCACGCGGTCCCGGCACGCCTCGCGCCACCAGCCGTCCAGAACGCTCATGTTCACCCCGCCGTTGAAACAGACCTTCATGCCCGACGTGCCGCAGGCCTCCCGGGGCCGACGCGGCGTGTTGAGCCACACGTCGGTCCCCTGGGTCATGAGGGCCCCCAGCCAGATGTTGTAGTTGGGGATGTAGATGATCCGAAGCTTGTCCTCGTACTGCTTGCCGATGTGGATGATCTGCTTGATGAGTTCCTTTCCCGCGTTGTCCTGGGGGTGGGCCTTGCCGGCGAAGATGTACTGCACCCGGTCGTGGGACAGGTTGATCAGGTATTCCAGGTCGGTGAGGATGAGCGTGGCGCGCTTGTAGGCCGCCGCGCGCCGGGCGAAACACACGGTCAGCAGCTCTTCGCTGAAGCCCGCTCCGGAGATGGCGTTCACGTAGCTGATCAGACGCCGCTTGGACTGCCTCTTGGCATCACGCACCGCCTCGTCGGGGATTTCCCGGGCCTGGGCCAGCATGGAAGGCTGTTCCCTCCAGCCGGGAATGTGGGTGTCGAAAAGGGCCTGGAACTCGGGCCCGGTCCAGCTCAGATGGTGCACCCCGTTGGTGATGTGACCGATGTCGTAGCCGGGAAACATCTGCCGGGACACCTCCCCGTGCAGCTCGCTCACCCCGTTGCTGGCCCGCGACAGATTGAGAGCCAGCAAGGTGGTGTTGAGGGCATCCTGGCCCGCCAGATCCCGGATGTTCCCCGGCAGGTAGTCGCCCAGAACGGATTCAGCCATGGCGTAGTCGAAGATGTCGTGGCCGGCCGGAACGGGCGTGTGGGTGGTGAAGACGCACTTTTCCCGCACCTTTTCCACGTTCCCGCCCAGGTCCTTGAGGAGCGCCAAGGTGAGGAACACCGCGTGGCCTTCGTTCATGTGGTAGGTGGTAACGGCGGGCTCCAGCTTCTTGAGCACCTGGTAGCCGCCAATGCCCAGCACCGCCTCCTGACAGATCCGGGTGTGCCTGTCGCCCCCGTACAGATAGTGGGTGATCATGCGATCTTCCGGGCGGTTGGAAAGAAGATCCGTGTCCAGAAAATAGACCGGCACCCGGCCGTGCTGGCCCGTCTGGCGGTACTTCCACACCCCCACGTGCACCGGCCGCCCTTCGATGGGCACCGTCACCTGGAAGGGAAGGGGCTCCATGAAGGCCCGGGGATCGAAGTAGGGATAGAGCTCTTCCTGCTCCCCCAGGGCGTTGATATGCTGGATGAAATAACCCCGCTTGTAGAGGAGCGTCACCGCCACCAGGGGGATGTTGAGATCCGCCGAGGACTTGATGTGATCCCCGGCGAGAATGCCCAGCCCTCCACTGTAGGTGGGAATGTGCTCGTTCAAACCCACTTCCATGCTCAAATAGGCCACCTTCATGGACGCCTCCGTCGTTGCCCAATCCTCTTACCCGCAGCCCGGAACCCTCATGGGCCTGGGCGGCCGCCCCGTCCTCGGATTTCATTGCCTTGTCTTCTATAGCACACAGACCCCCGGGGCGTCAGGGGCATGGGAAAGGTTGCCGGTTTTTGCTGATCGAGCGTTGCCCGCTCACCACCTACCACCACCGGCCCCTCGGGATCTCACGGTTCCCGCTTTCCGGGCGCGGTATCTGGTCGCCGGGGATCGCGAGCGTATAACCAACATGCACAAATGATGTGCAAGTTGTTGACAAGCGGCTGGACTCCATTTATTAAGGGACTTGCCTTGGAATTGGAAGGCGTTGTACGCGGGGGAGTGAGGGGATTTTGGGGCTGCCCGATGTGATTTTTTTCTCTTAAAGAAGCGGCCATTCACCAACCGAACCGAAACCAGAGGTCACGATGAGCGACGTCAACATCTGGATCAACGATCAGCAAGTGAAGGCGAAGGCGGGCCAAACGATCCTGGAGGCGGCCGACGCCGCCGGGGTCTACATCCCCCGGCTCTGCTTTCATCCGGCTCTGGAACCCAGCGGATCGTGCCGCCTGTGCGCAGTGGAAATCGACGGTCAGCGCGGCCTGCCCGCCGCCTGCTCCACGCCGGTGTCGGAAGGCCTTCGGGTGAACACCCAATCGGCCAAGGTGCTGGACTTCCGCCGGGAGATGCTCCAGCTCATTTTGCGCGATCACCCGCGCCAGTGCCTGGGTTGTCCGCGCAACGGCACCTGCGAGCTGCAGCAGCTGGTGACGGTGGTGGGAATCGATTTTCCCTACCCGCCTCCCGACAAGGAGCGCCCGGAGCCGCTGCCCGGCGGGGCCTATTTTGAACGAGACTACAGCCTGTGTGTTCGGTGCGGCCGCTGCGTGCGGGTGTGCCACGAAGTGCGGGGAGCCCGCGCCATCGTCTTTCGCCAGTCCAAGGACGGCCGCCCGGAAGTGGGCACACCGTTCGATCGCCCCCTGGAAGAGGCGGGTTGCCAGTTCTGCGGCGCCTGCGTGGACGCCTGCCCGGTGGGCGCCCTCCGGGAAAACCTGAGCGATGTGCACGGCGAACCCACCGAAAAGATGCAGGCCATGTGCCAGGCGCTCACGGCCATCGTCACCGATCTTTACAAGAAGGAGCTGGAAACCCAGTGGGGCACCGCACTCTGTCCCATTTGCAGCGCGGGCTGCCGTCTGATGGTGGAAAAGGCCGCCGATGAAACGATCGTTCAGGTCAAACCCAGCCCGGACGGCCCCAGCAACCAGGGCCAGGCCTGCGTGCAGGGCCGGTTTCTTTTGAAGCGGCATCTGCGGCGCCCGGATCGCCTGGAATCGCCCATGATCCTGGAAAACGGCCAGTACCGTCCGGCCTCTTGGGACGAGGCACTGGATCGGCTGGCTGGAGCCTTGGCGGATGTCCCGGCGGATCGGGTGGCCTTTTTGACCGACGGACGCCTCACCAACGAAGAACTCTTCCGCCTGGGCCGCCTGGCCCAAGGGGCCCTGCCGGGTGCCCAACTGGGTGTGGCGGTCCCCGCCGGTCAGGTACTCTTCGAAAAGGTCCTGGAAGAAGAGCTGGGCACCGCCGCCGCCACCAACAGCCTGGAGGACTTGGGCGGGTCCCCTGCCATCTTCGCTTTGGGCCTCAACCCGGCTGCATCCCAGCCCATCGCGGGCACCCGCATCCGCCAGGCGGTGCTCAAAGGCGCCAAGCTGGTGGTGGCCAATCCCTACGATGTGTCCATCGCCCGCTACGCCCACGTGCACCTGCGCCCCGTGCCGGGATCCGAAACAGCGCTGGTTTTGGGCCTCCTTCGCGTCATCCTGGACGAAGGCGGCGCGGACCAGGAGCTTCCGACCGATCAGCAACAAGCCTTCAAGGAGATGACGGCCGCCTACGACCTGGAAACGGTCTCGCGTCTTACGGGCATCCCCGATGAAACCCTGGTGGAAGCCGGATGTCTGCTGGCGGCCCAACCCACCGTGGCGGTTTTGGCGGGGCTGGGGGCCTTGAGTGCTCCGGACGTTACCGATCTCGCCCGCGCGCTGCTCAGCCTGGCCCGGGCCAAGGGCTCCCTGGGGCGTCCCGGCGGCGGCTTCTGGCCCCTGTGGGGCGCCGGCAACCTGCAGGGAGCGCGCGATCTGGGATGGAGTCCCCAGGTCATGGACGCCCTGGCTCAAGGAAAGATACAGGCCGCCGTGGTGGCGGCCGAAAGCCATGATGGAACACTTTGGGACGTTCTGGCTCCGTACGCCTCCAAGCTGGAATTTCTGGCCGTTCACGACACGGCGCCGCCGCCCCAGTCCATCCAAGCCCAGGTACTCCTTCCCATGGCCTCGATCCTGGAAAAGGAAGGATCTCTCACCAACGGGGAACGGCGCGTGCAATGGACGGAAAGGACGCTGGAAGGCCCCGACCAGGCCCGGTCCGCCCTCTTTGTGGCCCAGGCCCTGGCGGCCCGACGGAACCTGGACCTTCCGGAAGCCACCCCCGGAGACATCCTGGACGAGCTGGCCCAGGCCGTTTCCGGCTACGGAGGTATCCACCGAAGCCGGGCGCGCTTCCAGCCCGTTCAGGTCCCCTGCCCGGCCCGGGACCACGAGGGAACCCCCGTTCTTTTCCAGGATGCCGTGCCCACCTGGAAGCCCTGGACGCCCGCCGCGCCACCGGCCCCGCCGGAGGAAGATGCGGCCGCGGAATTCCCCTACGCCGTGGCGGCCAAGGAAAGCCTTCTGCCGTCCTATGTGGGCTCCCTGCTGGCCCCGGAGGCGCAGGCCGTCCTGGCCTGTGACGGCGAAATCGAGATGAACCCAGCCGACGCCTACCGCCTGGAATGCGATGCGGGTGACACGGTGGCGGTGCTCTTCAACGGTGGAGAGGTCACCGGCCGTTTGGCCCTGAACATCCACCTGCCGCCGCGCCTGGTGGCCGTCAAGGCCGAGGCCCTCCAAGCCGCCGGGGCTTCCAACCGATCCGGAGCATCCATTGCCGCAAAAGTGGAGAAGAGATAGCCATGTATCCCATTGTCGATCATGAAGTACTGGCCCCCAGGGTTCACCGGTTGCGTGTCCAGGCCCCCGTGGTGGCCGAAAAGGCCAAGCCCGGACAATTTGTGATCCTCATCATCGACGAAAAGGGCGAGCGGGTTCCCTTCACCATCAGCGACTGGGATCGGGATGCCGGCACGGTGGACTTCGTCTTCATCGAAGTGGGCAAGACCACCCGGCAGCTGGCCGCACTCCAGCCCGGCGATGAGCTCCTGAGCTTCATCGGCCCCCTGGGACGCCCCGCCGAAGTGGACCACTACGGCCACGTGGTCACGGTGCTCAGTGGCTACGGGATCGCCGCCACGGTGCCCATCATCCGGGCACTGAAGGAACAGGGCAACACGGTGACCACCATCGTCCAGGCCCCGGACCGGGAACGGCTCTTCGGCCAAAAGCCCCTGGAGGAGCTGAGCGACCAGCTGATCCTGGCCCTGGGCACCCGGGGCGACGGCATGATGGAAAGCACCACCGTGGCCGTGCGCAAATTGCTGGACGCCCACCCCAGGAAGCGCATCGACCGCGTGGTGGCCATGTGCTCGCTTTGCCTCATGCGGGTTCTTTCGGAAATGACGCGCCCCTTGGGCATCAAGACCATGGTGCACCTCACACCGGTCATGGTGGACGGCACCGGCATGTGCGGCGCGTGTCGTCTGAGCGTGGGGGGAACCAACCGGTTTGCCTGCGTGCACGGCCCCGAATTCGACGGCCACGAAGTGGACGGCTGGGAAGTGCTCATGGCGCGGCGCTGCACCTATGCCGACGAAAGCATCCTGCAGCAGGGCTTCCAGTGCCGCGGCTGTTCCCAGTGGTGATGTACCATAAAAGCCGTGGTGGAGTTCCGGTTCCTGGGTTTCGGCCTTCCGCCTCCGGTTCCCGATTTCTTGAGCCGTGAGCCTCGCAGGGCCGGGCACGGGACGCCGGCCACGAACCCGGGCTTTCATCCTTCGTTGTCGCGCCCCGGCGTGCTGGGGGTTTAAGGAGAACGCACAATGACAGAAGCGAAACAACCCAAGGCCTCCCCCAAAAAGAAGCCCAAATTGAATCTCAACCGGGTGGAGATGCCCAAACAGTCGGAGCATGAGCGCCGCCACAACTTCGACGAGGTGGCGCTGGGATACAGCTGGGAGCTGGCCAAGGAAGAGGCGAGCCGCTGCATCCAGTGCAAAAAAAGGCCCTGTCAGCAGGGGTGCCCGGTCAATATCGACATACCGGACTTCATCGCCGCCCTGCAGCGCGAAGATATCGAAGAGGCGGCCAAGGTCCTCAAGAAAAAGACGTCGCTTCCGGGCGTGTGCGGCCGGGTCTGCCCCCAGGAGCTCCAGTGTGAGAACGCCTGCACGCTCAACAAAAAGGGCGCTCCAGTGGCCATCGGCCGTCTGGAACGGTTCATTGCCGACTGGGAGCGCACCCAGGGAAGTGCCACCATGCCGGACATGGCCCCGTCCACGGGAAAGAAGGTGGCCGTGGTGGGTTCGGGCCCCTCGGGCCTTACGGTGGCCTCCGACCTGGCCATCCTGGGCCACCAGGTGGTGCTCTTCGAGGCGCTCCACGTGGCGGGCGGCGTCCTGATGTACGGTATCCCCCAGTTCCGTCTGCCCAAGGAGATCGTGCAGCGCGAAGTGCGCTATGTGCAATCCCTGGGCGTGGACCTTCGCCTCAACACCGTCATCGGCATCAACTACAGCCTGGACGAGCTGCTCAACGGCGAATTCCATGCGGTCTACCTGGCGCCGGGAGCCGGCCTTCCCAAGTTCATGCGAGTGCCGGGAGAAAACCTCAACATGGTCTATTCGGCCAATGAATTCCTCACCCGCACCAACCTCATGAAGGCCTACCTCTATCCGGAATACGCCACGCCCCTCAAGATGGGCAAGCGCGTGGCCGTCATCGGCGGCGGCAACGTGGCCATGGACGCGGCCCGCTGCTCCGTGCGCCTGGGCGCCCAGGAAGTCTACGTCATCTACCGGCGCACCCGCGCCGAGATGCCCGCGCGCCTGGAAGAGGTGGAAAACGCGGAAGAGGAAGGCATCCAGTTCCATTTTCTGTGCAACCCCACGGGCTTTTTGAGCGATGGGCGCAACAACGTGGCCGCCATGGAACTGATCCGCATGCGGCTCACGGAACCCGATGAGAGCGGCCGGCGCCGCCCCGTGCCCATCCCGGGAAGCGAATACATCATGGACGTGGACACGGTGGTCGTGTCCCTGGGAACGTCCCCCAACCCGCTGATCCCCTCCACCACGCCGGATTTGGAGGTGTCCCGCTGGGGCACGGTGGTGGTGGACGAACGGGGCCGCACCTCCAAGGCTCGGGTCTGGGCCGGGGGCGACATCGTCTCGGGCGGCGCCACCGTGATCAGCGCCATGGGCGAAGGGCGTCGGGCCGCCGCGGCCATGCACGAATTTTTGAGCAACGGCCAGAAGAAGATCATCCCTCCATCCCCGTCCAAGGACGGAGAGTCCTAAGGCGTGGGCATTGAGAGTTAGGCGAAGAGTTGGCAGGGGCCGCGCGTTTTTCCTGTTCAAGCGCCCCCTCCAAACCACCATAATTGAAAGAAGAAACCGCAGGGCCCCGGGGACCGGCTCCCCCCTACGCCCTGCTCCATGACCCTTTTCCTCAACATCACATGGGAGAGATGACCATGGTCAACGCGACAAGCACCACCTCCTCGAACCCGGTCGGATCCGTGCTGGTGGTCGGTGGGGGGATCGCCGGTATGCAGGCGGCCCTGGATCTGGCCGACTCGGGCTACTTCGTCCATCTCGTCGAAAAGACATCCGCCATCGGTGGGACCATGGCCCAGCTGGACAAGACCTTCCCCACCGATGACTGCGCCATGTGAATTATCTCGCCCAAACTGGTCGAGGTCGGCCGGCATCTGAACATCGAGTTGTTGACGTTGAGCGAAGTGGAAGCGGTGAGCGGGGAGCCCGGAAACTTCCGGGTGAAGGTACACCAGAAGCCCCGTTTCATCGATCCGGACAAGTGCACGGGCTGCGGCGAGTGCGCCCAGGTCTGTCCCGTGGTCTTGAAAAACGAATACGACATGGGCCTGAGTGAGCGGCGGGCGGCCTACCGGCGTTACGCCCAGGCGGTCCCCGGGGCCTTCGCCATCGAAAAGCGGGGAACGAGCCCCTGCAAGGCCACCTGTCCGGCGCACATCTCGGTGCAGGGCTACATCGCCCTGGCGGCCCAAGGCCGCTACCGGGAGGCCCTGGAGCTCATCAAAAAAGACAATCCCCTTCCGGCCATCTGCGGCCGGGTCTGTCACCATCCGTGCGAGACGGCCTGTATGCGCAACAAAGTGGATGAGCCCGTGGCCATCGACTTCATCAAGCGCTACATCGCCGACCTGGATCTCAAGGACGAAACCCGCTTTGTTCCCGAGATCAAGGAAAAGCGCGATGAGAAGGTGGCCATCATCGGATCGGGCCCCGCGGGGCTTTCGTGCGCCTACTACCTGGCCCAGGAAGGCTACCGGGTGACGGTCTTCGAAAAACTCCCGGTTCTCGGCGGCATGCTCACGGTGGGCATCCCGTCCTATCGCCTGCCCCGGGACATCATCGAAGCGGAGATCCAGGTGATCCGGGAGATGGGCGTGGAGTTCAAGACGGGCGTGGAGATCGGAAAGGATGTCACCATCGCCCAACTGCGGGAGCAGGGCTACAAGGCGATCTTTGTGGGCATCGGCGCCCACGAATGCAAGAAGCTCGGGATCGAGGGCGAGGACCTGGAGGGGGTCTATCCGGGCGTGGATTTCTTGCGGGAAGTGAACCTGGGCAACCGGATCTATCTG
>NZ_FWXF01000007.1 GCF_900176285.1 Desulfacinum hydrothermale DSM 13146
AAAATCTTGGGTTTCGAGGTTTTCGCCTGCGGGGGCTGGAAAAGGTCAGGGGCGAATTTGCCCTGATGTGCGCTGCCCATAACCTTCTTAAGATTGTAAAGGCCGTAGCTGAGGGCATCATCAATATAGATCAAAGAGCGATCAGGGCACAGGCTGCCTAAAGGGGCAGCTTGCTCCTTTTTGAATGGCTCTTTGATACCTGCTGATGCCCGATATCTTGCGTCGACGAGCAACGTCTCTGCAGTCACAGCACTTTCACCCGCGATGTTTGCTCATGAACGATGCAGGACTCAAATTTTAATCCGCATTGTCGGACAAGCTCCTAGGAGGGCGTCCCCGGCATGGAAACCACCTTGAGCGCTCCGGTGATCTTTTTCGCCGCCATCTTCACCAACAACATTTTACTGGCCAATTTTCTAGGCATGTGCTCCTTTTTGGCCATCTCCCGGGAACTCAAATCCGCCGTGGGCCTTGGGCTGGCGGTGACATTCGTCATGACCTGCACCACCGCCCTCAATTACCTGGTCTATCATCACCTGCTTGTGCCCTTCCAACTGGAGCACTTCCGCTATATCGTCTTCATCATCGTCATCGCCGCCTTCGTTCAGTTGGTGGAAATGATCATCGATCGGTACTCCCCGGGACTCTACGTGGTGTTGGGCGTCTTTCTGCCGCTTATCACGGTCAATTGCGCCATCCTGGGTGTGTGCCTGTTCATGATCATCCGCCGGTACAACTTCATTCAGTCGGTGGCCTACGGCTTCGGGGGCGGTCTGGGTTGGCTGTTGGCCATCACGGCGTTGGCGGGCATTCGGGAAAAGATCCGAAAGGCCCCCATTCCCAAGGCGTTGGAGGGGCCGGGAATCAGTCTCATCATTGCGGGCTTGATGGCCCTCTCCTTCATGGCCTTCAGCGGCATGATTCAAATCGGTTGAGGTGGAAACACCATGGTACAACTCGCCCTCGGACTCCTGGCCATCAGCACCTTGGCGGCCCTGCTGGCCCTGCTGTTGGAAGCGGCCCACGCGGTCCTGGCCGATTACGGCGAATGCCGCATTTCCATCAACGAGGGACAAAAGGAACTGACCGTCCAGGGGGGAGGAAAGCTTCTGGGTACCCTCATGGACCAGGGTATCTTCATCCCTTCCGCCTGCGGCGGTCGGGGCAGTTGTGGGCTTTGCAAGGTCAAGGTCCTGGAGGGCGGGGGCCCCATTCTGCCCACGGAAACCCCCTACATGGATGAAAAGGAAATCGCCGAGCAGGTGCGCCTGTCGTGTCAGGTGCGCGTGCGTAACGACCTGGCGATTCACATCCCGGAAGAATTTTTCCTCATCAAGGAATATGCAGCCGTGGTGGTGGGCCTACGCCCCTTGACCCCCAACATCAAGGAGGTGCACCTCAAGCTGGTGGATCCCCCGGAAATCACCTTCAAGCCCGGCCAATTCATCCAGTTCCAGGTGCCGGCCTATCCGGGTTGCCCTGAGCCCATCTACCGGGCCTACAGCATCGCCTCGCCCGCCGGGCTCAAAAACGAAATCAAACTGGTGATCACCCGCGTGGAACGGGGCCTGGCCACCACCTACATCCATACCATGCTCAAGGAAGGCGATCCGGTGCGCGTCAACGGCCCCTACGGGGACTTCTATCTGCGCCATTCCGAGCGAGAGATGGTCCTGATCGCCACGGGCTCCGGCCTGGCCCCTCTCATGTCCATCCTGCATCAGATGGCCGATGAAAAGATCAACCGCCGGGCCACGCTCTATTTCGGTGTCCGTTGCAAGGCGGATCTCTTCTACCAGGAGGAGATTCAGGCCCTGGCGGAACGGATCCCGGGGCTGAGCTATATCCCGGTTCTTTCCGCTCCGGCCCCCGAGGACGCTTGGGAGGGAGAAACGGGCTATGTGACAGACGCAGTGGCCCGCCAGATAGAGGACGCGTCCAATATGGAGGCCTATCTTTGCGGCAACCCGCTCATGATCAACGCCGCCGTGGAGATTCTCGTGAGTAAAGGTCTTCCCGAGGACCGCATCTTCTACGACAAGTTCGCCTGAACCACCCACCCCAACTCAGGAAACCGCGAGGGGAAGCCATGGGTCGTTTTCCCGTCTACCAAAGCCCGGATCTGGATGAAGTGGAGCAAAGGCTTCGCTCCGGCCTCCAATACCATGGGTACCTGGAAGGCGATCCCAGGGCGCTCATTCAGATCCTCACCGAAGATGAAAAGGCGGTCAAAGAAGCGGGCCTCTTTCACGACGCCATCGCCCGCCGTCTTCGCCGCCTCACCGACGCCGCTAAGAAGGGGCTGGGAGATCCCGTGGTGGTTGAGGAACGGTTTCGCGTGCGCATTGAGGCCGCCCGCGGTAAACTCCCGTGCCCCTGGGGCCATCCCGGCCTTTATCCCAAGACCCACGTGGAATTGGAGCGACTGGATACGGGCGAGCGGCTCCAATGGACGGACCTATCCATCCACTTCATCGAGGCCCACGGCTTTTACCAGGGGGCGCAAAGCCCGTATCGGCTCGACCCCAAGAAGGTCATTGGGATTTTGGGGCTGCAACCCGAGGCCTCTTCCCCGCCCATTCCACCACCCTGACGCCCTGGCGCCGGATGGAAGCCGCATCCACCCCCAGCCGGGTCAAAAAATGGGTGGACACCCAGAACTCCAGCCCCCCGGCCGGGCCTTCTCGGACCACAGCGGCCTCCACACCGGGCAGGCCTTCCACTACCGAAAGTCCCTTCTCCGGCCCCAGGACCAGCACGCCGGTGGCCAGCCCGTCGGCCAGCGTGGCCTGGGGCGCCACCACCGTCACGGCGGCGGTCTCCCGGGCAGTGAAGCCGGAGCGCGGGTCGATGATGTGGCTGTAGCGTTTTCCGTTCTTGATAAAAAACCTTTCATAATCGCCCGAAGTCACCACCGCCACGCCCTCCACCCGGGCTGTGGCCAAGATGCCTTCCTTCTGCCGGGGATGGCGAATGCCGATGCGCCACGGCTTCCCGTCGGGCTTTCGCCCGTAGGCGTACAGATCTCCTCCCGCATTGACCAGGGCCGCCTGCACACCCAGGCCCTTCAGGATCTGAACGGCCCGGTCGATGGCATGGCCCTTGGCGATCCCACCCAGGTCCAGCGCCATGCCCGGGTCGGCGAAGGCCACGGTGTGGTCCTGTTGCCCCAGAAGCAGCTTGCCGTAGCCCACATGCCGGAGGGCTTCTTCAATCTTGGCATCGGTGGGAAGGATCTTTTCCGCTCTGTAGATGGGCCACAGCCGCAGCAGCGGCGCCACGGTCACGTCAAAGCCCCCCTGGGTCATTTGGGAAATGCGAACCGACGCACGCAGAAGGTCCCAGAGTTCCGAAGAAACCTTCACCGGCTGTTGGCCGGCGCGCCGATTCAGCCGGCTCAATTCACTGTCTTTCCGGAAAAAGCTCATTTGCCTTTCGATGCGCTCCATCTCCGAAAAGGCCGCCTTGATGGCGTGCAAGGCCCGCCCCTCATCACGGCTGACCACGCTGATCTCCACCACGGTTCCCATCAGGGGTCTGGCCACCGCCGTCACTTGCGGCTGCCGGGAGCAACCCCAAAGTGCCAGCACGGTGAAGACGAACACCGCCGCCATGTTTTTAGTTTTCCACGTCACCGCGGCTCTTCTCTTCATGGGATCCTTTCTCGCTCCATGCTGCGTCGGTCCCTGCTTGCTTTCCTGACAATGGACGTGTCATATTGAACCATGCTGCAGCGCAACCGCAACCGGATTCCTGCTTCCCCTCTTTGAGCCCGTTTCCCGCTCCCATTTCCCCCGCGATCCTTACGCCCAACCCCGGCCGCAGGTGTTCGTGCGGCGGATCTTCCAACCTGAAGATACAAGGAGGGCCAAGGCTATGAAGATGACACTTACAGCCATCAAGGCGGACATTGGGAGCATCGGAGGACACATTCAGCCCAGCCAGCGCGTGCTGGAAACGGTCACGGGGCACGTTCGCCAGCACCAGAAAGGGCTTCTCATCGACTGGCACGTGAGCTACACGGGCGACGACATTGCCATCTTGTGCACCCACACGGGGGGCGTCGGCCATGAAGGGGTGCACAAGCTCGCCTGGGACGCCTTCAAGGCCGGAACGGACGTGGCCAAGGACCAGGGCCTTTACGGGGCGGGGCAGGATCTCTTGAAGGACGCTTTCGCCGGCAACGTCCGGGGGCTGGGGCCCGCCGTAGCCGAGATGGAGTTTGACGAGAGAACGGCGGAGCCCTTCCTCTTTTTCGCTGCGGATAAGACGGATCCGGGCGCCTACAACCTGCCGCTCTACCAGGCGTTCGCCGATCCCATGACCTGTTCGGGCCTGCTGCTTTCACCGGGCATGTTTCAGGGATTTTCCTTCACCATCATGGATGTTTCCCATGTGGAGGCCGATCGCGTCATCACGTTGAACGCCCCGGAAGACCTCTACGACATCGCCGCGCTGCTGAGGGATCCGGAGCGATTTGTGGTGGAATCCATCCATTCACGTCAAACGGGCGAACAAGCGGTGGCGGTGAGCACCACCCGGCTCCACAACATCGCCGGCAAATACACGGGTAAGGACGACCCCATCATGCTCGTTCGCGTCCAGGGAAGCTTTCCCGCCACCGGCGAGGTTCTGGCTCCGTTTCATCTGGGGGCTTACGTGGCCGGCTTCATGCGCGGCAGCCATGCCGGCCCCCTCATGCCGGTCCGACAAAACACCGGCACCTCCTTCTTCGACGGCCCCCCCATCGTTTCCTGCGCCGCCTTTTGCGTCCATCACGGCCGACTCACCAGCCCGGTGGATGCCTTCGCCCATCCCTATTGGGACCGCATTCGCGATCGCATCTCGGACAAGGCGACGGAAATCCGCCGACAGGGCTTTTTTGGAAACGCCATGCTGCCTTTCAGCGAACTGGAATACGGAGGAATCGTGAAGAAACTGGCGGACCTGGAAGAACGCTTCACCGTGAGGCCCCCAGAAACCCAATGAAATACCCGGGGGTATCGTGCCCGGAAGAGCTTGTGCGCCCGACCGGCCCCGCAGCCCGGGCACGGGCGCCGGCTTTTATCCTATCCCCGAGGAGGCTGTCCGAAAATGCCGATTTTAGAACATTTGGACATGCTAACTGTTCGAAATCGCATTGGCCCAAAGGGATGATTTGGCGATCTAGGACACGCTCCTGGGAACTTGTCCCAAAACGGGCTCCTGGAGGGGCGGCCCAGCCGCTTTCGCACAGGGCAGCCACGAGAACCGCTTGTCACAAAAAAAGCCGGCCCCGAAAGGCCGGCTTGTTCACCTTTTTGCTGGTCGGGACGGGCGGATTTGAACCGCCGACCCCTAGCTCCCCATGCTAGTGCGCTCACCAGACTGCGCTACGCCCCGACAGCGTTGGCAGTACTTAGCACCAAAGCCCGGTGCTGTCAAGGCTTGCACCGGTACGGGGAGTAAAAAGAAAAGACCTTTTGTGGGCGTGGGATGTATCGGCTTCGCACCCTGGGACAGGCACGGGCACGACCGGCTCCATCCTCCATGGGGCACCCATCACGAACGGCCCGGAGAGGCGTCGCCTCCGTTGTCGCCCCGGATCCCCAAGACCTTCATCTTTCGGTGGAGATGGCTGCGCTCCAGCCCCACGTTTTGCGCCGTCAGGGACACGTTCCAGTCGTTCTCCTCCAGTTTTTTCAGCAAATACTGGCGTTCGAAATGGAAACGGGCCTCCTTGAGAGTGGGATAGCGAAAGGGATCCTCCCCGCCGGGTGCGCGCCCCTGCTGAGCCACGAAATCGCGCGGCAGGTCGTGGGGCCGGATCACTCGACCCGGCGTCATGATGACCAGACGCTCCACGAAATTCTTGAGCTCCCGCACGTTGCCCGGCCAATCGTAGCGCTTGAGACGTTCCAACACCTCCGGATCGATTTCCTTCCTGCCCAGGGTGCTTTCCTGGGACAGCTCATTCAAGAAGTCTTCCACCAGTAGCGGAATGTCGTCCAGGCGCTCCCGCAGGGGTGGCACGTGGAGGGGAATCACGTTCAGGCGGAAGAAGAGATCCTGGCGAAACCGCCCCGCCTCGATTTCCGCCTGCAGATCCTTGTTGGTTGCCGCCACGATGCGCACGTCCACCCGGATGGTCTTGGATCCTCCCACCCGTTCGAAGCTCTGTTCCTGAATGATCCGAAGGATTTTGGCCTGGGTCTTCAGGCTCATGTCCCCAATCTCGTCCAGGAAGAGCGTGCCGCCGTCGGCCAGATCGAACTTGCCCCGGCGCCTCTCCTGGGCCCCCGTGAAGGCCCCCTTTTCGTGGCCGAAGAGTTCGCTTTCAATGAGCTCTTCCGGGATGGCCGCACAGTTGACTTCAATGAGAGGCCGGTTCTTGCGAGGACTGAGAAAATGGATGGAGCGGGCGACCAATTCCTTTCCCGTACCATTTTCTCCAGTCACCAGCACGGTGGCATGGGACGGGGCCGCCCTCCGGATTTGGTCGCGAAGTTCGACGATGGCCGCACTTTCTCCCGTGAGCCGCTGGCGGCGTTCGGCCTTTTGGCGCCACAGCAGGTTGTCGGCTTCCAGGCGCGACACCTGCAAAGCGTTTTGCACCGACACCAAAATGCGTTCCACCGAAAGCGGCTTTTCAATGAAATCGAAGGCCCCCACCCGGGTGGCGCGCACGGCGGTTTCAATGGTGCCATGTCCAGAAATGATGATGACCGGGATGGTGGGATGGGTCTTCTTGACCCGATCCAACATCTCCATGCCGTCCATGCCCGGAAGCCAAATGTCGAGAAGGATCAAATGGGGAGCGTCCCGTTGGATCTCCTCCAAGGCGGCCTCCGCTGAACCGACCAACACCGTCTCGTAGCCCTCATCCTCCAGGACCCCTTTGAGTGACTGCAGGATGCTGGGTTCGTCATCCACCACCAGAATCTTTTCCGCCATCTTCCCACAACCTTTCTCTTTATGTGCCGGGAAGCTCTATGACGATCACCGTCCCGCGGGGCTCATTGTCCCGCACACGCACAAAGCCGTTGTGATCGGTGATGATCTTGGACACGATGGCCAAGCCCAATCCGCTCCCCTTTTCCTTGGTGGAATAGTAGGGCTCGAACATGCGCAAGCGCGCCTCGGGCGGCAGTCCCCGTCCCGTATCCGCACATTCCAGACGGGCGATGCGCAAAATGGAATCGTAGTAGAGGCGCAGTTCAATGCGCCCGCTGGCTCCGTCCAGAGCTTGCACGGCGTTTTCCAAGAGGTTGTTCAACACCTGCCGAAACTGGCCGCGATCCAGGCGCAGCAAGGGAAAGTCCGGGCTCCGATCCACCACGAACTGGATCTTGGGATAGGTGTGCCTGTAGAGCGCCACCGCCTCCTCCACCAGGGCCCCCAAGTCGCATGGAGTGGGGTTGGCGTCGGGCATGCGCGCGAAGCTGGAAAACTCGTCCACCAGTCGCTTCATGTGATCGACCTGCTCGATGATGGTCTGCGTGCACTCGGCCAGCACCCCCCCTTCCTCATCCAGCATCGGCCCATATTTCCGGCGTATTCTTTGGGCGGAAAGCTTGATGGGCGTGAGGGGGTTTTTGATTTCGTGCGCAATCCGCCGGGCCACCTCGCGCCAGGCGGCCATGCGCTGGGCTTTTTGAAGTTCGCTCAGATCGTCCAAAACCACCACCACGCCCACATCGCGCCCCTCTTCGTCCCGAAGCAGGCTCACCTTGATCAGAAGCGCCATGAGCCGGTTGCCCACCATGACTTGAGCATGCCGCTCCATCGTGGGCTGGCGTCCCACCTGGTACATATCCCGAAACGCCTTGACCACCTGCAAGTGTTCCGCCTGGAGCAGTTCCGTATAGCTTCGCCCGATGACCCCATCGCCCTGCAGGCCCAACATCTCTTCGGCCGCCTTGTTCATGGTCCGAATGGTTCCGTGCACATCCACGCTCACCACCCCCGCCCCGATGTTGCGAAGCACAATCTCCATGTACCGGCGCCGATCCTCCAACTCCCGGTTGCTTTCCTGGAGGGCCTCGTTGGCCAGGGTGAGCTGTTCACGGTTGTGGCGAAGATCGCGGACCATGCGATTGAAGGAGGCCAGCAGGGTCCCGATCTCATCGTCCCTTTCCCAGTCGAGCGAAACGTCCAGGTCCCCTTCCGCCACCTTTTCCGTGGCCATGAGCAGACCCTGAATCGGTCCCGTGATGTCCCGGGCCAGGTAGAGACCGAACCAGACGGCTGCAAACAACACCAGCAGCGTGGCAATGGAAAAGGTGATGAGATGGCTGGTCTTCAAGGGGGCCTTCAGGAGTTTCAGTTGGCTGTAGTTTTCGTAGCCGCGCACCACCGCGTCCAGGCGAGCCGCCATGCTGGACGGGAGAGTTCGAACCAGAGCCAGATAGGCCTCAGGGGCTTTCCCCTCGTCCCCACCCACCGGCCGGAAGGCGACCATGGCCTCCCTCTTTCCCCCGGTGGGCACCAAGGGGAAGGAATCCACCGTCTCGTCGGAAAGGGCCCATTCCCGAACCAATTGGGCCATCACCAAGGGATCCAGTTGCTGCGTCGGGTCCTTCCAGACCTCCCAGAGAACCTTTCCCTGGGCATCGGCCACAAAGGCGCCCTGGACATGGTAGCGTTCCCAGAAGGACTGGGGCACGTCCCCTTCACGCACGGCCGGCCCATGGGCCGTCCACCCGCCGGGGAAGAGCTCCCACTGGACCAATTGCGCATCCACGAGCAGATCCCCGTGGACCTGTTTCAAATAATCCTTTCCCAGCAAGACGGCCTGTTCCAGGGATTGTTCCACCTGGTTGCTGAACCAGTATTCCAGGCTGAAGGAAATGAATTGGGTCGCCAGCCCAAAAAGGGGAAGTGTGGGAATGAGGGTGAGGCCCACGAAGGCAAGGGTCAGGCGCGTGCGCAGCCGATGGCCCAGGATGCGCCGGCGCCGCTCGAAGATCAGCTTGACCACGTTGCGCAAGACCAGATAGACCAGCAACAACAACAAGATGACGTTCAGGTTGATGAGCGCAAAGAGCAGGATGTTGCCAAAGATGGGCAGTTCCGATCGGTACTGGAAGAACCATCCCTCCAGAAACCCAAAAACCACCACCAGGCACAAAACGATGATCAGGACGATTCTTTCCCGTCGCCGACGGCGCCGGACCAGTGCCGCGTTGGAATAGCTCATCGTCTCGACTCAATGCACATAGGAGACCTGGGCCCAGTCCGTTTCAAAGTCCCACAGAGAGACGAAGAAGAAAACATAACGCAGGAAGAAGGGAAGCCGGACCTTGGACAATTCCGCTTTCACACGCACCTGATATTCCTGGTTCTTGGGAAGACGCCACAAGGGAATGATGGGCACGTCCTCCACCTTGCTCATCCATTGCCTGGCCTTGGCAAAATCCTTGGTGGTCAAGGTGGTGTTGGGATGTTCCGCCAACTTCACGCGGTACTGTCCGTGCAAGGTGTCGTATCGGATGCTGTGCTCAAAGGACACATCCACCAGCCGGTCTCGAAACAGCGGCACGCCCTCTTTTTCCAGCACCACCAGGATGCGGAAGGTGGCTCCCACCCCGCTCTTGATGGCCTTCAGCATCTCTTCATTGAAGCAATTATCGATACGAAACCGGACTTTCAGGTTGGGCGGGTCGGGATAGACCTGCAGCTCCACGATATCCGCCTTGTTCCGGGCCTGCGCGACCGGACCAGACAGCACCGTGCACATGATCGCCAATAAGAGGGAGGCAAAAAAAAACGCCTGTCGCATCCGTCCGTGCTCTGCGATTGGGGTTCTCAAGAGCTCAGATCTTAACGGACACGCCGGGCGTTGACAAGCAGATCTACGAAGTCAACCGGACGCCGGGACCCCGGTTTGTCCCCTCATCCCGTTCGAGCCAACACAGGAGGCTTCCAGTAGATGGACGGCACCGGCTGATGGATGACCTTCTGGGGGATGGCCGTGGCCGCCTGGATGAACCGAGCATGACCGGGTCTTCGAAACATTTCCCTCAGCACCTGGTTGTGCAGAGCATGACCGGCCTTGTGCGCCTCGAAGTGGGCAAAGACAGGAAACGGGCAGAGCGCCAAGTCTCCCAGAAAATCCAGCACTTTGTGACGGACACATTCGTCCGGAAAGCGCAGGCCCTCCGCGTTCAGCACACCGTGATCGTCGAAGACCACCGCGTTGTCCAACGAGCCGCCCAGCGCCAGGCCTTTACTCTGTAGATATTCCACTTCCCGGAGGAACCCAAAGGTCCTGGCCGCCGCCAATTCCCGCCGGAAGGCCCCCGCATCCAGCCTCCAAGCAAAGTGCTGACGCCCCACCAGGGGATGGGGAAAATCGATGGTGTAGTCAATGTGCAACACATCCGCAGGCCGGACCCTCACATACGCATCCCCCTGACGGACCGTAAAGGGCGATTCCACCCGCAGGCACGTTTTGGACGCTTCCTGGCGTTCCAGCCCCGCTCGGGCGAGCACTTCCAAGTAGGGAACCGCGCTGCCGTCCATGACGGGCATCTCCGGCCCGTCGATCTCCACGCGGAGATTGTCGATACCGAGCACCCGGACCGCCGCCATGAAGTGCTCCACCGTTCCCACGCGCACCCCGTCGGATCCCAGAACCGTGGCCAGGGACGTGTCCACCACATTGTCATGGCGGGCCGCAATGGCGGGGTTTCCGGGCAGGTCCACCCGGTAGAAGACGATCCCGTGATGGGGAGGTGCGGGACGCAGCCTCACATTCACGCGAGCCCCCGAATGGAGGCCCGTCCCGCCAAATTCCGCTTCCGCTCCAACCGTATGCTGACTGAACAGGTCGTAGTGCAATGTCTCATTCCTCCTCGAGGCTTTTGACTAGGGCAATGATCGTACCAGCTCGAGAAAGAAAGAAGAATTCTCCCTGATATCCATCTAGTAGTTAATATCCTTAGATCTTTTGGGCGCGCACCCTCGTCTCCGCGCAGGACCTGAGCCCCTCCACGGCGGGTGGGCCTGTGCCCCAAAAGACACACTCCTAACCCGACTGTGACTTTTATGCAACAGCCACACCCCGCCTTTCCTTATTGGGTGGCAACGACTGTCAGGGCTTCAGGGTGAACCTCCAGGCGCACCACCACGCGTCCGGATGGGCGTCCGGGGGGCATCCGATACATTCCGTTTCGATCCTGGGATCGATGGTTCGGGCAAAGCAGGGATACTCCACCATTCCTGCAGACTTGCAGGGGTAATCGGGAAGGCCTTTGCGCTTGCGCGCGCTCTGCACCCGGCAATCCACCATGCGAAAGATCAGGCTGTGTTCATCCACCACCTCCACCGCCTGCTCATTGATCCGAGCGTAAAGCCGGTATTCAAGAGCCGTCTTCAGGCCTTCCAGCCCCGCCTCCCGGGGAAGCCCGAGGAGCTTCTTGATGCGATAGGCCTCATAGGGAGAAAACCGGGTCCAGCAGGTGTCGTTGCACCGCTTGGCCGTATTCATCCCGTGCACCTTTTCCACGGCCTGGAACCACACCCCGTCTGTGGCCAGCCAGTTGGCGGCCACGGCGTTCATCACCTGGCGAAGCTGCGCCTTGTCCATATCCTTGAGCGCCTTGGGAACCCCGTCTTCCAGCTCGAAACCCAACACCTTGGAAAGGCGTTTGAGCATGATCCCGAAAGCCGCGTCTCCCGCGTCCGCCTCGATGGGCAAGGTCCTTTCCAGTCCCAATTGGTGCTCCACCTCCCGGAACCAGCAGCCGTAGTGGATGAGATTTCGCCGCAATCCATCCATGATCCACTGGACCAGCTCCGCTTCACTCCACTCTTCAAAAGGCTTGGGATCCACATGTGCACTCATGGCAGCTCCTCACTTTGGGGTTGGTTGGGTGGGAACACGCGTTGCGGCCCTGCCTCCGTTCAGCTCGTAACGGAAACCAGCAGGTGCCGTTGACAGGGGTCTTTGATGGAAACGGATAGCTGAACGGGCGGCCGGCGGTCAAGAAATTTATCATAAAGGATATCCCCCGCGGAAAATCCCTTGAGAAGGGCTTCCGCTCGGGTGTAGCTTTTCCAAAGCAGGCCACAACGTTTTGGACAGGGAACTTCGTCGCGCCTTGCATCTTTCGTTTCACGCCTTGGTCTGGCAGGCGGCGAGAGAACACCGATCACACACAGGGAGGCTTACCATGCGCGTGGGCTTTATCGGGTTGGGGACCATGGGAAACCCCATGGCGCGTAACGTGGTCAACGGCGGCTACGACCTGATCGTCTACAACCGAACGGCATCCAAGACGGCACCGTTTCGCCACATGGGAGTGCCAACGGCCTCGTCCCCCGCGGATCTGGCACGACAGAGCGACGCGCTGATTTTCATGGTGACGGGCCCAACGGATCTCCTGGACCTCCTCCAGCGGCCTCAAGGCATTCTGGAAGGACTGAATCCGGGAACGGTGGTGATCAACATGAGCACCGTATCCCTGGACGCCACGCGGCGCGCGGCGGCGTTGGTGGAGGCGGCCGGCGGCCGTTTTCTCGACGCCCCCGTTTCGGGAAGCAAGGTCCCGGCGGAACAGGCCACTTTGGTTATTCTCGTCGGCGGCGATCCGGCCCTGATTGACCAGATGGAACCCCTCCTGCTCACCATGGGCAAGAAGGTGGTTCGCTGCGGTGCCGTCCCCGCCGGCACGGCCATGAAACTCATGATCAATCTCCTCCTGGGCACGATGATGGTGGATTTGGCCGAGGCCCTGGTCTTTGGATCGCGACTGGGCCTGGACATGGAGGCCATGCTGGAAACGATCGCTTCCGGAGCCATGGCCGCGCCGCTTTTTGCCCTAAAGGGAAAGGCCATTGCCCAGGGCGATTATACAAAACACTTTCCGGTGGACCTGGTCTTCAAGGATTTGAATCTGGTCTTGACGGAAGCGGGATCCTTGGGCTGTCCCCTGCCGGCCACGGCTGCCTGTCGAGAAGCCTACAACGCCGCCCGGGCCATGGGTTGGGGGGATGAAGACATGGCGGCCGTCTTCAAGGTTCTGGACCGGCTGGCCGGCCGCTGAACCATGAGGGCTCTTTCAGCCGGCCAGGGAGGGGATGTGCTCCACAAAGCGATCCACCTCCCGGCGGGCTTTCCAGATGTGTGGAACCCCATTGAGGATCACGGTCACCGCGTACACCTTCTTTGCAGGCGACACCACATATCCGCTGAAACTCACCACGTCCTTCAGGGTGCCGGTTTTGCCGCGAACCACCGTCCCTTCCGGCAGGCCCTTCAGGCGGCGGAGCAAGGTTCCGTCCTCTCCGGGCTGAGCCAGGGAGGCCATGAATTCCGGCGCGATGAGAAAATCGTTGTAGGCGGCCTTCAACACCGTGTTGAAGACCCTGGGACTGACCCGGCTCGTCCGGCTGAGTCCCGATCCGGAATCCAGGAAGGCTTCCGATCGGGCCACCCCAAGCTTTCTCAAGACATTGTCCAACACGCGGCATCCCTTCCGAGAGCTTCCAGGCAGTCCGTAGACATGGGCACCCAGCACCCGCAGGATCATCTCCGCCATGAAGTTGTTGCTGTATCGATTCATTCCGAAGAGAAGATCTCCCAGGGGAGGTGATTCCAGTGAGCAGAGGAGGACGGAGGTTTCGGGCACCGCCAGAGCCTGAGAAGAGCTCCCGCTCACCTGCACACCCACTTCCTGGAGCATTCGCCGGAAGGTGAGGGCCACAAATTTTTCCGGGTCCCGCACATTCATACGGCGCTCCACGGGAAGCACCTTTTCTGCGGGCGGCCGCCCCCGCAACTGGAAGACCTCCCTTCCGTCGTCTCCCATCCCCAACGAGGAAAGAGAGATGATCACCTTGCGCGAAGGCCTTTGGCGCCATCTTTGCCGGATCGCCGCATAGTCTGTGGGCGGAAACACCCTGACGGCCGTGCCCTCCGGCCCCTGCTGGGACGAGATCTGGAGTGTCATCGTGTTGAAGTTCACGGCCGTGGCGCTCAGGACCGGATTGTGGGGCCTGTCCAGCTCACCGTCCAGGCACAGTTGTTCGTAGGGCGGGTCGAAATCCGAGTTGTCCACGTGGATGCTGCCCAGAATGCGGCGAATGCCCATGCCCCGGATCTTTTGGGCCAGCAGCCAGAGCCGTTCCGGTGTGAGATACGGATCGCCATGCCCCTTGATCCACAGGCTTCCGGAAAGGATTCCCTCCCGGGGCCTTCCATGAGCCCACAGCTCGGTCACGAATCGGTAATCGGGGCCCAAATTCTTGAGAGCGGCATAGCTGGTGATGAGCTTGACAAGAGAAGCGGGCACCAGCGGTCGGCGCGAATGCATCTCAAAAACGGTCTTGTCGTCAGAAAGCCGAACCACATGGACGCCCACGTGCCGCGCCACCATCTGAAGGCGCTTCAAGTGGGCTTTCCACGAGTCGGTTGTTCTGGAACCGGCACCAAAGCATGGGCTGGGGGCCACGACCAAAACGATCCAGATCGAAAGGGCCACCACAACCTGGAACAAGCCTGAGCCCAGCTGGCGGCTCGCCCCCTTGGATTTACTGCCAAGCCGTCGAAAAGCAGGTCCTTGTCTGTGGGATCTCCTATGTGGATCCATGGATCAGCCCGAAGAAGGTGTCCCAGAATTCAGGAAACGATTTGCGCACCGTGGCGGCCCCCCGGATGACCACGCCGGGTACCCGAAGCCCCAACACGGCAAAGGCCATGGCGATCCGGTGATCCTCGTAGGTTTCTATGGTCGCCCCTCGGCGCGGGGGTCCCTGGATCACCAGGCCATCCGAGCCTTCTTCCACCTGAACCCCCAGTTTGCTCAGCTCCACCGCAACCGCCCGCAGCCGATCCGATTCCTTGATTCGAAGGTGCGCCACATTGCGGATGCGGGATGCCCCCTCGGCACATGCGGCCAGGACCGCCAGAGTGGGAACCATATCCGGCATGCGGTTCATGTCCGCATCGACCGATCGGAGGGTGCGCGGACCCTGCACGCAAACCCCTTCCTCCGTCCAATCGACCCGGCAGCCCATGGCACTCAAGATATCCAAAAAGGCGCAGTCGCCCTGCAGAGCCGCCTGGCTCACAGGGTAGGTTAGAACGCTTCCGCCCGTCAAGGCCGCCGCCGCCCAAAAGTAGGAAGCGGAAGAGCAATCCCCTTCCACCCTATAGTGGAAAGGCTTCACCACCTGGGGCGCATTCACCACCACTTCCGTGGGTCCCGCTTTGCGGAAGTCCAAGCCCGCCTGAGCCATCATCTGCAGCGTGATCTCCACATAGGGAAAGGAGGACACGTTCTCCTCCCAAGAAACCGCCACCGGGCCCGACGCTTTCGTGGACGCCAGGAGGATGGAGGAAAGGTATTGACTGCTTTGGGAGGCGTCCACACAAACCCTGCCACCGCAAAGCCCGTCGCTTTCGATCACAACGGGCGGATAGCCTCTCTTCAAGGGAAAGCGCACCACCGCCCCCAGCGTCTCCAAGGCGACGGTCAGGGCTCCCACGGGCCGCTCGCGCAGCCTGGCGGTCCCGTCGAAGACGAAGGTTCCCTTGCCGGCTGCTGCCAGTCCGGCCAGAAGGCGGAGACTGGTTCCGCTGTTTCCCACATTGATGGGTGAGGAAGGGCTGCGCCACAGCTCGTGGGGAGGGCGAATTCGAACCGTACTTCCACGCCATTCCACCCGGGCTCCCAGATCCCGAAGGGCCGAAGCGGTCACGCGCGTATCCTCTGCGTCCAGGGCATTGAGAACGACACTTTCGCCGCCGGACAAGGCCGCAAGGATGAACGCCCGATGCGTGACCGACTTGGATCCGGGAAGGGGCACACGCCCGGTGACCCGTTCCACGGTGGGAATGGCGACTTCTTCCGCAGCCTGTTCCGTAATGCCTTGTTTGCGATCTGTCCTATTCATGGCCCCATTTCCCTTCGATCCTCATGCCTCACTCCCATACACGCCGTGACCGGCACCTGGCATCTCAGGCCCCTTCTCGGCCCTCCCGTCCCCCGGCGGCATCCCGAAGCGCCCGGCGCATGACCGATTCCGGCGCAGGCCGTCCCAGCCACCATGATAGTTGCTCCACGCCCTGGTGCAGCAGCATCTCCAAGCCGTCCACCACCGAGGCTCCGGCCGCTCTGGCCGCTTGCAGGAACGGGGTATCCAGGGGAGAGTAGACGATATCCATGACCACCGCGCCTGGGCGAAACGGCACCTCCTCCAGCGCGAACGCATAGGATCGTCCGCGCAACCCCCCTGCCGTGCAGTGGACCACCAGATCCACGCTCACTTCCTTCATGTGCGCCAAGGGAACCCAGTGGCAGCCGAACCGGGCGGCCAGGTCCCGAGCCTTGGCCTCCGTTCTGTTGGCCACCGTCACCTGGAGTCCGGAACGAACCAGCCCGTAGATCACCGCTTTCGCCGCCCCCCCGGCTCCCAGAACCAGCGCCCTTTGTCCTCCCAGCTCCACCGCACTCTGCAGAGCCCGCACGGCGCCGATCCAATCCGTATTGCGGCCTTCCCAGCCCTTCTCGCTCCAGCGGAGGGTGTTGACGGCCCCGATTTCGCGGGCCGCTTCATCCACCCAGGCACACAATCCCAGAGCGGTTTCCTTGTGGGGGATGGTGACACTCAGCCCGCGTAGTCCCAGCTCCACAAGCCCCTCCAGATCCTGGGCAAAGTCCTCCGATTCCAACGCCAAATAGAAGGCCGGCACCGCAAGGTGGACCAGCGCCGCGTTCATCATGGCGGGACTCAAGCTGTGGCGCACGGGATTTCCCACGACCCCGTACAGGTCGTGTTGCACACTGCGAGCCATAAGGGCACTCCTTCTGCCTCGACCGTTCAGCCCCCGAAACGGGATCGCTCCAGATCGAATCGGATGGGATGGCGGGGATTGGCCCGTGGGTAGGAGCCCAAGATCTTGAAAAAGGTCGTCCGAGACGCCGCCTCTTCCAAGGCCGCCCGCACCCGCTCGTCCCTTTCATACCCCCCGATATCGGCAAAGAACAGATACTGCCAGGGATGCAGCCGGTTGGGCCGGGATTCGATGCGCGTCATGTTCAAACCGTGCTGCGTCAGGACCTCCAAGACACGGTAGAGCGCTCCCGGCTTGTCCGCCACGGCGAAAAGAATGGAGGTCTTGTCGTCGCCCGTGGGGCTATTCTCCTCGAATCCCAAGACGATAAAGCGTGTGGTGTTGCCGGCATGATCTTCCACCCGTTCCGCCAACACACTCAATCCGTAGTTTTCCGCCGCCTTCACGTTGCACAGTGCCGCACCGCTCGCTTCGGACGCCGCTTGCCGGGCCGCCTGGGCCGTTGAAGCGCACTCGTAGATCTCGGCGTGACGCAGGTGCTCGGAAATCCATCTGCGACACTGCCCCAGGGCATGGGGATGGGCGTAGAGTTTTCGAACCGAGCCGGGATCGGAGGCTCGAGAACAGAGGCAATGGGCCACCTCCAGGTAACATTCGCCCACCACCCGCACGGGTCTTTCGTACAGCAAGTCCATGGTCTGTCCGATGCCCCCCTCCAGGGAATTCTCGATGGGAACCACGGCCACGCGGGCCAATCCCTTGGACAGATGGTCGAAGACATCCACCAGGGCGCTTTGGGGCAGGTAATGGGCGGAATGGCCAAAGACGGACAAGGCCGCCAGGTGGGAATAGGTCCATTCCGGCCCCAGAAAGGCGACCTTCAAGGGCTGCTGCAGCTTGCGGGAAGCCGCCAGGATTTCCCGATAGATGGCCCGCACCGATTCGGCCGGAAGCGGACCGGGGCTGGCCTCCACCAGGCGGCGGCACACGGCCTCTTCTCTTCCCGGATCAAAGGTGTCCAGCCCCTTTTCCGCCTTGATGCGTCCGATTTGTTCCACCAGTCTCATGCGGCGGTTGAGTCGATCCAGGATCTCTTGATCCAACGCGTCGATACCGCGGCGAAGCTCTTCCAAGGATTGCCCTTTCATCATTTCTCCATAATCGATTCGTCCACGGCCAACCCAAAGTGTCGGCCGCCGCTCTGAAGGGACACCAGCACCCGCACACCCTTTTCCAACGACGTCACGGAAAGACCGTCCCCCTGCGGACTCGTCAGGCAAACGGTTTCAGCATTTTGCAAAAGAATGCTTCCCGCACCCGCCTCACAGCGCGCTTCCACCACAACCAGGGGGCGCCTTTCCACCTTGATGCGGCCCACCACCGCCTCAGAGGTTTTTCCCGACGTGTCCACCACCACAACGGGGTCCCCCGCTTCCAGTTCGCACAGATACCGAGTGCGCCCTTCCGGCACCTTCACATAAGCATGGACCGCCCCTGCATTGACGCGAAACGGCCTGGGAGCCACATAAGGGTTTTGCCTCGTCTCCGCATGCACGAGAAAGAGGAAGCCGGCGCTGTTTCCCACCAGAGCCCCCTGCCCGCCGGTGAGCAGGGAGCAGGTGTCGATGCAGACCCTGTCCCCCAACCCCACAGGTTCCACTCGCACCACCTCAGCCTCCACCAGCTTTTCTGCGGGGCCCATGGCCTTCACCTTCCTCGTCCACACCGAGACCGTTGCGGGATCGTCGCCCGGGATCAACACCCCCTGCACTCCCTTTTCCAACACGCCCAACGCCAATTCCATTCGCTTTTCGTCGTCCGCGGCCACCACCAGCGCGCCGCCCCCGGCCACCAGGTTCTCCAAGGGTATGATCTCCCAGTCGGCGTTTTCCACCACCACCCGTTGGCCGCTTTTCAGTAGATCGGAAATGCGCCTTTCATCCTCCGGGGACTTGAGCGTCACGAAGTGCACATCCCGACCGGGTATCCAGTCTCCATCTTCCGCCACCACGAGCACCCGGCTGAGGCGTCGCACTCGATCCGCCACGCCCGGGGGCGCCACCACCCCATCGGCCCCCGCCTCCACGGCGGCCGTCACCACCTCCTTGTCCCAGTCGTGCAACTGAACCCAGACCTCCTTCACCGCTTCTCCCTCCCTGTCCTGGAAATAAAAAAGGCCGTGGGCTGAACCCCGGCCTTTGCAAAAGTGGCGATACTGAAAATGCTGGCGCACGCCGGGTCAGCCGAAGGACTCCTTCGTAAAAAAGTAGAACCCATAAAAGAAGAGATGGCGTACAGGCATCCCGGCGACCCTCTTGGCGTTTTTGTGGATTAGCTTCTTCTAGAGGACCCAACGCGGCCTTGTCAAGCCTTTCTCCCAACTCGCCCGTGATCTGGGCTTGGCGATCGGCAATCCAGGAACCGTCCCCGGGGCCGACGCATGGGCTGGTTCCAGCCGGCACCGTTCGCCTTCCATCTTTGCGTGGTGCAGCCGATCATCTCTTCAAGTCGATCACCACCTCCAGCCGCTTGCCGTTGCGATCCACAGTGAATGTGAGACGTCTGGCCTCTGCCCTCACCGCCTCGTGCAGATCCCCCATATCTTGCACCGCCTTACCGTCCACGGCCACAATCCTGTCGGCGGCCCGCAGGCCGGCTCGATCCGCTCGGCTGCCCGGGAGCACGCTCACCACATACAAGCCCGGTCCCCCCCTTTTCGGATCCAGCACAATGCCGATTCGGCGGCCGTGGCCGGGAAAGGGCCGCTCCTTTGGGGTCACCACCAGATAGTCCCCCACCGCCGGCGACACCTCAAACCCCTTCTCGTGAATCGGCATGGAGACGATGACCGCATAGCGGTGCTCCACTCGTCTCCGGGTCCTTTCCGGTATGCCGAATCGCTGGTTGACGTGGCCTTTTCCCGCCACCACCAGCACCTGGAAACCCGGGTGGGCCCTGAGCCATCGAGCCAGGGTTTCCGCCATGGTTTCCTCCCAGGCCAACTGGGCCTCGTAAAAGCGCTGAAAGTTCGGAAAGTTGCCGTGACCGTGACGGAGGAATTCTTCCTTCACAAAGGCGCGATGGCGGGGATCGTCGCCCTCGATTCGATCCGCCAGTTGACTCCGCTCCTCGTCACTCAAGCCGGCCAGGCCCTTCCTCGCCACCTTTTTCACCACGGTACCCGGTGCGTTGAGTGCCACCATGGGAAGACGGCGCGCGCGTGCAAACAGGAACAGGGGCCGGTAGAGCGAAAAATCGTAGCCCCACGACTCTTCCCAGGACAGTTGCTCGAGCAGCGCCTTTTCACTGAGTTCGCCCTTCACCCATCGGTCCAAGACCGGCTGCAGGACCCTTGGCACCATTTCCATCCCAATGGCCAGCTTGGGATGGCGTTCCCACAAGGCCCGGGCCACCTTGAGTTGCAGTGCGTGATCCGCCCGACTCACATGGGTTTCCCCCACGTAGATCACTGGCACCGTTTCCAGATCGCCGATCATCTCTTCAAAGCTGATCCTCCGGCCGGTGCGCAGGTGCACCACGTCCCCCACTTTCCACCCGGCTTTGGACAAGAACGCAGCGGAATCGGGCTTCGTGGGCAAAACACTGCAGCCTTGGACCGCCACAAGAACCAGCACAAGCCAACGGCACACCCTTGATGCGGTGCCCCTTGTGATCACCTCCAGCATCCCTTAGCCCTTTCTCCTCTCTAGGAATCGTCGAACCGCCTTCCAAGCCTGGGCGGTGGAGGCCCTTCGCACCTCCGGCCACAAGAGGCGGCACTCCTCGTAGCCAAGTGGTCGCACGGCCCGCCAGGCCCTCGCCTCGTCCCAAAGGTGCGGGGCCCGGATCCGGCCCGGCGCCATCTCTTTCTTTTCCAAAAGCTTGACGTAGATGAGGCTCTTGGCGGCAAGCTCGTCGGCTTTCGCTCCCTCCCAACGGGGATGGAACACATAGCACAACGTCAACAGGTCGCCGGGTCCCAAGACCTGTTTTTTGCCCACCAGACGCCGCGCCAGCGCTTCCAGCGGCCAGAGCGCACGGACCCGGCTCGGATCCTCGACCTCCTTCCTGAGATCCGTGTAGAGTGCCCAGTGTATGTAGCCCGCCTCCACGTACAACCGACCCGTGCGTCGGGCCAACCGCGCCACCGCACGGGCCCGCATCGCATCCCTCAGCTTGATCCGGACCGCATCCGCCCGGGCGAAATCCTTGACGGCCTGCACCACACTCGGAAAATCCCCATCCATCGAGCGCCGATAATAGTTGAGGAGCGTTCCAAAAGCCCGCCGTTCCACCTTGTGGACCCGAGCCTCTAGGCTCTCAGGGGCCAGGGCGCTTGAATCGCCCCCTTCGGCAAAGAATTCATGGAGAGCCACCAGGGCTTCCAGGTAGGGCTCCACCTGCACGATCTCGATTCCCGCCTCATACAAGCGTCTGTAGAGGCGGCAGGAGGCCTGGGCAAAGACGGGAAACTCGTACTCCGTCTCTTCCAGATATTCTTGCACGTCCATCCGGCCGTCCAACATGGCCTGAAAACTGGGATGGGGAGGTTCCTCCAGCACCACCATCTGGTGGGTCGCCATCAGCTCCTCCACCGCCGGAAGGACCTCCGTTCGATGCGTGGAAAAGGCCAGGCTGATCATGCCCCTGAACCCGGCATCTCTTGAAGCGATCGGATGAGTCGGCGATTGGCGGCCGGAAAGGCGTAACGGCCCAGATCCCGGGGATCCACCCATCGCCCCTGCTCGGCGGCACGGGCCGTCACCTGCTGCCCGGAAGGACGCAGCCGGCAGGAGTACGCATGGAGCGTCACCCGGAATCGAGTGTAGGCATGCCGGATCCGGCCGATCTTTTCCTCGATTTGCACGTGCACTCCCAGTTCCTCCCAAAGTTCCCGAGCCAAAGCCTGGCGAGGCGACTCTCCGTCCTCGATCTTCCCCCCCGGAAATTCCCACATCCCGGCGAAGAGTCCTCCCGCACGCCGCTTTTGGATGTAGATTCTTCCCCGGTCCCAAAGCACCGCCACCGCCGTCTGAATTTCTTCCAAACGAGGCCGGGGAGGCCGAACGGGCCGATCTTCCACCGTGCCAAGCCGGAAAGCCCGGCAATGGGAGACCACAGGACAGCTGGGACACTGGGGATCGGAGGGTGTGCAGACGAGGGCCCCCAGTTCCATGAGGGCCTGGTTGTACAACCGGGCCTTGCCCTCCACGAGCCAATCCGTTGCGGCGCGCAGCACCTCCCGGCGGCCTTCCGCCGACTTGATGGGACATCCCAGATCCAGAAGGCGCGCAACCACTCGCTCCACGTTGCCATCCACCACCGGCACATCCCGATTGAAGGCCAGGCTCAAAATGGCGGAAGCCGTATAGGGTCCCACTCCGGGAAGTGCCAGGAGTTGCTGTCGGGTGGTCGGCACCTCTCCCTGGAAGCGCTCCACCATGAGACGCGCCGCCTTGTACAGGTTTCTTGCCCGGGTGTAATAGCCCAGCCCCTCCCAGTAAAGGAGGACCTCCTCTTCGTTACTGGCCGCCACCGACGCCACGTCCGGAAAGCGTTCCATCCATCGAAGGTAGTAGGGAATCACCGCGGCCACCTGGGTTTGCTGGAGCATGATCTCTGAAACCCACACCCCGTAGGGAGAATAGTCCCGCCGCCACGGCAGATCCCTCTGGTTGACCCGAAACCATTCCACCAACTCCCGCCCGATCAGCTGCGGATTTTCCAACTCCCCGTTCCTCTCGGTCATCTCCCGTTCGCCATACCCTTCGCACCCACCCAGGCCGGGCGCCCCTGCACTTCTCCGCCTACAGGAAGGTTTGTGTTCCTATCCCGGCATATTGGAGGATGGATCAAACCCCACCCGCGCGCAAGCGCAAGTTCCAAACCCGTTGGAAACGTTCACCTCCCGCCTCCACCCGCATGCCGAAAAGAGGCCCAGGAGCCTGCCCGAGAATGCCCGGGTTGCTCCTTGCGAGCCCCAACCTTCTCACCGCACCCCTTCTGATCATGGCGTGCCAGCGGTGCCCCGAATTGACTTTTGGGTCTTCCTATGTTGATTAGACAAGAGCCACATCCAAGGGATCCACGCACCGCTTTGTGGCAATTTCATGGCATTGGACCTGTCCTATTCCGAGGAGCAACGCGGATGATCCTGAAAAAATCCCTCTGGTCCTGGGCGCTCACACGTTGCCGGGGCCTCCAGGCCCTGCTTCTCCTGCTCATTGTCTTCACGGTCTTTTTCAGGGTTTTCCCCCTGGAGATGCAAAAGAGGATCGTCAACGAGGCCATCCGCTTTCGAAAGATTGATACCCTTTTTCTCTACTGCGGTCTCTACATGGGTGCCGTTTTGCTGGCCGGCATCCTCAAGTACGCCATCAACGTGTTACAGGGCTATATCGGCCAAAAGATCCTTTTAGAAATGCGCACCGGCCTCTACCAGCACGTCCTGCAACTGCCCATCGGTTTTTACAGGCGGACCCCTCCCGGCATGGTCATTTCGGCCCTCACGTCGGAGATTTCTTCAGTGGCGGAATTTCTCGGCAGCGCCGTGGCGGTCCCCGTGGTGAACGTCCTCACACTGGGTACCTTCGGCGCCTACATGTTTTACCTCAACCCCTTGCTGGCTCTCCTGAGCCTGTCCATCTATCCCTTTGAGATCGCCATCATTCCCTTCCTGCAGCGGCGTTTCAATCGCCTCAACAGCCAGCGGGTCACGGAAAGGCGGGCCATGAGCAATGCCGTGGGCGAAGCCGTATCGGGGATCCATGAAATCCACGCCAACGCCAGTTATCAGCTGGAAAGTGAAAAAGTGGCCCGCTTTGCCAAGAAATTGTTCCAGCTACGCCACCGCATGAACCTTTTTAAGTTCGGAATCAAATTCACCAACAACTTCTTCCAGAGCCTGGGGCCGTTTCTGCTTTTCCTGCTCGGCGGTTATTACAGCATCCAGGGCCACTTCAGCCTGGGCGCCTTGGTGGCCTTTCTTTCCGCCTACGAAAAGCTCTACGACCCCTGGAAGGAACTCATGGACTTTTACCAGAATTATCAAAACGCCGCCGTTTCCTATGGAAGAATCCAGGAGGCGTTTGACGTCCAACCGGAGTTCAGGCTGCTGGCGCGGGATAAGAAGCTCGTTGCCCTTTCCGGCCATCTGCAGGTGGAAGACCTGTTTTTTGATGTGCACGGCAAGATTCGCCTCCTGGAACAGATCAATCTGGAACTCCAGCCCGGTCAGCGTTTGGCGCTGGTAGGCCTTTCCGGAAGCGGCAAGAGCACCCTGGCCATGATCCTGGCCCAGCTCTACCGCTACGAACATGGCCATGTCTACTTGGACCACCATGAGTTGCGGGAACTGGCCAAGGCGGAGGTGATCCCACACCTGGGTTTCGTGGCTCAGTATCCATTCATCTTCGACGGATCAATCCGGGAAAACATTCTGTACGGGTGCCGCGCCCTGTCCACCGTGGCCGGGAAGACGGCACCGGACGACGACCCCGGTTCGGAAGAGATCCTTCACATGGTGGACCAAGTGGGCCTGACCGACGACATCCTTCGCTTCGGGCTCAATTCGCTGGTCGGGGCGGACTGCTGCCAGGATCTGGTCCACAAGGTCATCCGAGCTCGGCACCGACTCCACGATGCCTGGGGCTTGGAACTGGCCGATTGCGTGGAGTTTTTCCAAAAAGGGACCTTCATGGAGCATAGCAGCATCGCCACAAATATCGTTTTCGGTTATCCCAGCGGCGAGGGCCGACCTTGCGAAATCCTGCCCAAGAGCCCGCGCTTTCGGGCTTTCCTGCAAGAGAAGGGTTTGTTGGAGCCTCTGCTGGCGCTTGGCCTGGACGTGTCCCGACGGACCGTACCGCTCATGCGTGATCTGGGCGATGATCCCTTTTTCTTTCAACAGTCTCCCATTCCCCCGGAGGAATTGGACCTCTACCAGGCCATCATGGAGCATTACAAGGAAGAACACCCAGCCTTTCAGCCCCGTGATGTGGAACCCCTTCTCGCCCTGGCCTTGAGGACCGTTCCCGGAAAGCACAAGATGGTGACCGTGCCTCGCGAACTCCGGGCCAAGATCCTGGAAGCCCGTCCCCTCTTCCGGGACTACTGCAGCCGAAAGGATCCCGAGGCTTTTGTGTATTATTCCGAAAACGAATACCTGCACAGCCGCACCCTGCTGGACAACCTCCTCTTCGGGCGGCTCAAAGAGGACGGATCCTGGGCGTGGGACAAGGTGATGAAGGCGGTTGTGGATCTGCTTCACGAAGAAGACCTCTACGATCGGGTCCTGGAGCTGGGGCTGGAGTTTCAGGTGGGCAGCAAAGGGGATCGCCTCTCGGGAGGCCAGAAACAAAAGGTGGGCATCGCCCGGGCCTTGCTCAAGAAACCTCGGCTGCTCATCATGGACGAGGCCACGGCCAGCCTGGATATGGCAAGCCAGCATCGCATCCAACACTATCTGGACGTGGAATTGCGCGGCAAGGCCACGGTTGTTTCCGTGGCTCACCGACTGGAAACCATCCGCGACTATGACCTGATCGCCGTCATGAAGTCGGGCCAGATCGTGGAAATGGGCAGGTATCAGGAACTGATGGAAAAAAGGGGGCTGTTCTATGAGCTCGTCCGAGGAAACGACTAAGGGCTCCGGCATTCCGGAAGAAGGCACGGAACACGTGTGCGAGCTGGACCGGAATGTGGAGATTTTGAGGCGGGTGGACACCTTCGCCGGCTTGCCGTTGGAACGCCTCAAGGTCTACGCCCTTCTCTGCCATCGACTCCGTATTGAAAAGGGTCAATTCCTTTTCCAGCAGGGAGAACCCGCCGATAAGGCTTACGTCGTCATCGAAGGGAAGGCGCAGATCATACGCCAATACGAAGACCACAGCTTCATCGTGCACGAACTCCATCCCGGCGACTTCTTTGGCGGGCTGGCACTCTTGGCTAATGTGAAAAGACTCTTCGGTGTGCGAGCGGCCGAAGATTTGGAGCTGCTCAGCATCGACCGGGAGAGCTTTCGAAAGATTCTGCGCCAATTTCCTGAGCTGATCGAAAAGATTCTGGATGTGATGATCGGAAGGATCGTCGCCACGGAAGAAAAACTTCTGGAATACCATATCCACGAATGTGTGATCCATTGAGGGGGAAGGCCATGACCGAACAACGGAAGGCGTCCAAGGTACGTTCCCTTTTCATCGATGATCTGAACGATTACCAACAATCCCATGCGGAAAAGGACTATGTCTTGATTGACGTACGGGAACCGGCGGAATATGAAGCGGGCCACATTCCCGGAGCCGTGCTCCTTCCGCTGAGTACCCTGGAAGGGCGCGTGCACGCATTGGATCCCCGTAAGGAACTGCTCTTCTATTGCGCCAGCGGGCGGCGTTCCCAAGCCGCCACCCTGCTGGCCGAGGACGCCATCCCGGACGCCAAGGCTCTCATCAATTTGCTCGGTGGCTACTACGCGTGGGAAGGAAAAGAGCTTGTGGATTTCCCACGTCTCACCATCTTCCACCACACCGACGATCCGCGCCAGGTTCTGCACCAGGCCATGGACCTGGAAAAAGGTGCTTGGCTCTTTTATTCCCACGCCCAGGAGCTGTTGAAAGACTCGCCCATGGGCGAAACGGCCAGGGCTTTGGTGGACTTGGAACGCACCCACGCCCAAGTCCTCTACCGCCTCCTGGCCAGACACTATCCGGAAGACCCCCTCCCGCCCTTCCAGGAGCTCTTCCAATCCCTGGAGGGATCCATCATGGAAGGGGGAACTCCATGGCCCGAAGCGCTGGGGCGTCTGCAAGGTTCCGCCCCCGACGACTGCGTTCCGTTCGGCGAACTGGCATTGGAGATCGAGTACGCCTCCTACGATCTCTATCGAAACGCCGCCGTTGTGACCGTGGGCGAACCGGTCCGGGAAATCTTCTTCGATCTGTCCGCACAAGAAAAGGGCCACGTGCGGGTTATCGCCAAGACCTTTTCCAAATGCTTTCCCGAGGCGCATGGCTGAAACGGCTGGGGATGAGCCCCTGTTGCATGGCGCAACCTGAACAGGTGAAAGGGGATCGCTCCTGGTTCACCTAAAAGCGGGCCAGATCGCGATGCGGACCGCCGGCAAACCGGCTCTTTCAAGGAGGCCGCCTGCCTGGTGGCCCTCTCCAACCAGGAAGGGTGGTGAGCTGCGCCCGGACCGTTGAGGAAGAAAAGAGCATCCACGGACTACTCCCTTTGTCCGGAGGACGCAGCCCGACGGGTATTGCATGAGCCCACCTCCTGCGCCGCTGAAGCCTGGCCGATATGAAGATCACGCAGATCTCTTGATGTCCCAAGGGGCTTGGAACCTGTCCGAGAACGCCCAGGTTGCTCCCTGTGCGCCCGTGCGGTGGGTCTAGCCAGGCCGCCGCCGTAAGGGCGGGTTCCGAACCCGCCCCGACAAGACCGTCTGAGAATTCAAAAAGCACCTCGGAGCCGGTGGAATTTCAACTGCTGAGAAAGCCACAAAAGGGCGAGAGGCCAGTGTCAGACAGGCTCCTTGGCGATTCTCCATCAGCCTCCAGACCCGAATGGTTCCAAGAGACGAACAACGCCCGGAGGATTCCTTTCTTCGGGGAACGCGCCACGTTGTGCCCACCGCAGTCAACCCGGCGCACACCTTGACTCGGCCGCTTGGATTTGTTCGATTTCCGTAGAAGCCAACGTCGACCCAGAAAAAAAGGACAGGCCATGGTGGCTTTCCCCCTCAAAATGCCCATAGGCAAGCTCCGGGAAGCGACACCGGCTCACTTTCCGGAGCACTGCGCCTTGTAAACCCGCCGTGACGAGTCAGGAACCACCGTTCCGGACCGCCGGAAGAAAGGGGGAAACCATGTATATCCTGCAGACCGATCTGTTTCGTGACCTGGACAACCAGATCATCCGCCGGTTTATGGATGAATCCGAAAAGGTCACCTTTGAGGCCGATACGATCCTTTTTCGGGAGGGAGATCCGGCCGAGTATTTCTATGTTTTTCTCAAAGGACAGGTAAAGCTGAGTCTGGAAGAGGGAAGCTTTGTGGCTTATCTGGTGAGCAAGCCCGGCGAGGTGTTCGGTTGGTCCAGCCTTCTGGAAAGGTCCGCTTATTCGGCCACCGCCACGTCCCTTTCGGAAACGCGCGCAGTGCGCATTCCAGGTGCTAAGATGCGTGAGATCCTGGAAAGCCAGCCCGAGAGCGCCATGCGGTTTTACCGGCGTCTGGCCAAAACGCTCGGGGCTCGGCTTCTCAAGGCCTATGAGGCCGTCACCTCCGTCTCCCGGGCCCACAGCGCGGAGTCGCACGGCACCGGGCAGATTCTTTCCATGGATCTACCTCACTGATCCCCCCTCCTTTCCCCAGCCGCCGGCCCCATCCGGCGTCGGCGGCGACTCCACCCTTGCACCCGCATGGAGATTTGTTTACACAAAGTTGCGTTGAAAAGATCCTCTCGCTTCGTGGAAGGCCGCAAAACGCGATGGCCCAGTCGGAAGGGGAACTCGCATTTTGACACGGATCCCGGATCTACAACTCCCGCAAGGAAACAGCTTATGGAAAACACCACCCTCACGGCATTGGATGGTATCCGCGTAGGTCACGCGGAGACGAACACCGGGCTTTCCGGCTGCACCGTGATCCTTCTGGACCAAGGCGCCCCGGCCGGCGTGGACATCCGGGGTGGCGCCCCGGGGACCTATGGCACGGAGGGCCTGAATCCCATCCACCTGGTGGATCGCGTCCACGCCGTCTTTCTGACCGGCGGAAGCGCCTTCGGCCTGACGGTGGGTGACGGTGTTCGCCGTTACCTGAAAAGCCGGAACGTGGGTTTTCAAACCGAATACGGGGTCGTTCCCATTGTGTGCGGGGCGGTCATCTTCGATTTGGGCATCAACCAGCATGGAGATCCCCCGGACGCCGACTTGGGCATCCGAGCGTGTGAAGCAGCCACCACGGCCCCGGTGGAAGAAGGCTGTGTGGGCGCCGGATGCGGGGCCACGGTGGGCAAGCTCCTGGGGCTGGATCATGCCATGAAGGGAGGGCTGGGCTCCTGCTGCATGAGGAACCCTTCCGGTCTTCTGGTGGGATCCCTGGTGGTGGTCAATCCCTTCGGTGACGTGGTGGACAGGCGTTCAGGACGCATCCTGGCGGGGTGCCGAACGGCTCCGGAAAGCCGCGATTTCCTGGACTCTCAACAGGCGTTGGAAGACAGGTTGCGTCTGCGGGGGTTTTCCAGCGGGCAAAACACCGTTCTCGGCGTTGTCGCCATCAACGCCGCCTTGAACAAGACGGAACTCACCAAGGTGGCCCAGATGGCCCACGACGGCCTGGCTCGAAGCATCGTGCCCTGCCATACCCAGGTGGATGGGGATACCGTTTTCGCCTTGAGCTGCGGGCATCTCCAAGGGGTGGATGTGAGCATCGTGGGAAGCCTGGCCGCCCAATGTTTGGAGACGGCCGTGGTGCGCGCGGTTTGGGCCGCCACGAGCCGGGGCGGGCTTCCGGCGGCGCGGGATCTTTGCCCGCCCGACCAGGCGCGGGACCGCTCTGGAAGCTAGTCCTCCAGGCCCTTGGCCCGTAGCTCCCGTTCAATCTGAATTATTTTTCGTGCCAGTCGTTCTTTGGCCTGTTTTTCCATCCCCGAGAACTGGACGGCCACCTCCTTGGCCCCCCGTTGGGGCACCCCGGGACCAGGATCCCCCAACCGCACCACGAAGGCCTTGAACCGGTGCGCCTTGTCATCCAGATGCAGGGTCACGTCCACGCGCTGTCGGAACTGGGGTAGGGGGCGCATGGTCGTGAGAAACCTGGCGCCCCCGGTGGATATGTCCAGGATATTCACCCGATTGCCTTCCACATCCAGGGCAATCCCACTGGTGATGGGAGGGCGCACACGGAAGGCCATGCGCAGATTGAAGGGCTCCACGGGCCCCACGATCCGCATGATGGCAGCCGGAACGGTTGTGCCTTCGCGAAGAGCGTAGCGATCCCGCAGGCTTTCCAAGTAGGCGGAGACCCCGAAGCGACTCTTGCCCCCTTGGTCACGGACGACTAAGGTCACCGTGCATTTCTTGCCCACATGCTTTTCCTGGAAATCCGGGGAAGGTCGGGAGACCACGATGAGCTCGCCATCCACGTCGAAGACGGTGGCCTTTCGGGCATCGATGACCTCCCGGTTGAAATCCACCCTGGTGACGATGTCCACGCTGAACCCGGGCCGAATTTCCTTGGACGACCGCTTCTGCTCCGCCAAGAGGAACCATCCCTCCTTCGCTACCATTCAGCTGGGCTATGGCTCATGGCTTCACAACCTGATCCTCGTGCCGGCCACTACCCCGGCACGCCCACCTAACAACCTGCCCAACAATGGCTTTTTGGGGAATTTCCAACTCGTTGCAATGCCACTGGGCCCTGTGGCCCTTTATGAGTTTTCGGACAAACGCCTAACCGTTCTTTGCCGCAAAATCTTTCATCCAATTCACCAGGGCTTCCACGCCTTCCAAGGGCATGGCGTTGTAAATCGATGCCCGACATCCCCCCACCGAGCGGTGGCCTTTGAGCCCCCCCAAACCGTTTCGCTGGGCTTCCTCAATGAAGGCCTTTTCCAGCTCTTCGCTCGGAAGCCGGAAGGTAACGTTCATCCAGGAGCGGGATGCGGGCTCCGCCGTCCCCCGATAGAAGTCCTGGGCATCCAGGTACCCGTAGAGGAGCTCCGCTTTCCGGCGATTGATTTCCTCCATGCGCTCCAATCCGCCGATCTCTTCTTCCAGCCACTTGAGCACCAAGCCGGTAATGTAAATGGCGAAGGCCGGCGGGGTGTTGTAGAGTGAATTCTTTTCCGCATAGGTGGTGTATTTGAGCATGGTGGGAAGCTCAGCGGGGACACGTTCCAGCATGTCCTCGCGAACGATCACCAGGGTCACGCCCGCCGGGCCGGCGTTCTTTTGAGCCCCCGCGTAGATGAGGCCGAACGGCGAGGGATCAAAGCGACGGCTGAAGATGTCCGACGACATGTCGCTGATGAGGGGTACTTTTTCCGCTTTGGGAAATTCCCTGAACTGAGTGCCCCGAATGGTGTTGTTGGACGTGATGTGCAGAAAGGCCGCCTCCTCGTCCACGGGTATATCGGTGGGGATGTAGGTATAGTTCCTGTCCTCCGAAGAAGCTATCACCCGCACGTTCTTACCCTGAATGCGCGCCTCTTTGATGGCCTTGGTGGACCAGGTGCCCGTGTCCACATAATCCAAAGGCTTGTCTCCCGCCGAAAGATTCATGGGCGCGAGACAGAACTGCAGACTGGCACCCCCTTGCATGAAAAGCACCCGGAACCGCTCGTCCAACCCCAGGAGCCGCTTGGTGCGCGCCACGGCGTCGTTCAAAACCTCATCGAACCATGCGGATCGATGGCTCACCTCCAAAATGGACATTCCGGATCCCCGGTAATTGAGCAGTTCCCCCTGTGCTTGTTCAAGCACCGGGAGAGGAAGGGCAGCGGGACCGGGATTGAAGTTGTAAATGCGGTGACTCATCGGGTGCCTCCCACATGAATAACCATTGTGAAGATGCATCAATAGGGTTTGCCAAACTTTGGAAATTTCAATGACTGACCGCCTCACGCTACCCACGGCGTCCCATTTTGTCAACGTTCTTTTCCCCTTACCGGCCTCACAGATGTGCAGTGGGTGTGTTGCGCGTATCGTACATCGCAACTCATTGAAACCTGCCCGGGTTCTTGTGTATGGAAGGAAGGGACCGCGTTTCACATCCTATGGAGTCCACTACGGAGGCCCGACGCCATGGATCCCTTGACCTCCTTGGCCCGACCGGAACGGATCGGCGACCGAACCCTTCCCGTCATTGAGGATACCGCCCTACTTTCCTGGGCCCTCGACCAGGGGCTCGCCCCCTGGGAAGCCCAGCAGCGGGCCCTGGAAGAAGGCCTATTGCCGGTCCGTTACACCAAGAACGTCTGGGCCCTCAGCATGGAAGAGCAACTGCGGTTGGCCCAGGCCACCGCCTTCGTTTGCGGCTGCGGTGGTCTGGGCGGCACCATCCTGCAACTGCTGGCGCGGGCGGGAGTGGGCCACCTTCGCTTTTGCGACGGCGACACCTTCGCCCCCTCCAACCTGAACCGGCAATGGTTTTCCAGCTCGGACACGCTGGGCCAGCCCAAGGCGGCGGTGGCTGCGGCCGTCTGTCGCCGGCTCAACCCCTTTGTCCGTCTCACGGCCCTGCAGCTGGTGCTGGACCAAGACACCGCCGAGCGGTCCATTGCCGGCGCTCAGGTGGTGATCGATGCCGTGGACAACCTGGCTGCCCGATTCCTTTTGGACCGCACCCGAAAGAGCCTGCGCATCCCGTTCATCCACGGGGCCGTGGCGGGTTGGCTGGGACAATTGACCACTTTTCTACCGGAATCCCCCTTGACTTTGCGGAGCATATATGGCGACCGTCTGGAGCGCGATCCCTCGGAAGCATCCTTGGGAGTCCTGGGCCCGACGGCGGCCGTCATCGGCAGCCTGGAGGCCTTGGAAGCCATTCGAGTGCTCGCCGGACGGGCTCCGGCCCATGCCGGACAGCTTCTCTATTTCGACGGAGAATCGGGTTCCATCCATGTGGTCCCCTTGGCTTCGGGGGATGGGACGAACGATTCTTCGCCGGCCTGAACGGCCCAGCCTCGGCGGGCGCTCGGGGATGGCTTCCCGGCCGGAGGGTGCACCGCGGCGTCCTACGAGCCATGCCCCATGGAGGGTGGCCACGATGGAGCCAAGGTCTTGACGGAGAAACGATAGCGGTTCGAAACGCAGATGCACACGCACACCAGGAGGTGACACACATGGACTTTCAATCTGTTCAGGCTCCCGCCCCACAATGGGAAACGGACATTCTTATCTTCTTCTGCACCGACGATTCCGACCCCCTTTTACCGGGATTTCGCCGGTGGATGGACGAACACGCCCCCTGGCTGAAGCAGACCAAGGCCCTGGAAGACATCCGGGGCAAGCACAAAGCGACCACCGTGCTCTACGCCCCCGAGCCCGGTCCGGCACCCCGAATCCTGGTCACGGGCCTGGGAAAACGTGAAGAGTGCACCTTGGAAAAATTGCGCCAATCCGCGGCGGCCGCCGCGCGCTGCTGCCGGGAGCTCAGAGTGGACCGTGCGGGGTTGCCCGCGCAAGCGCTGGAGGGCCTGGCTTTTTCCTTGGAAGCCGGGCTTCGTGAAGCCGTGCTCGCCTTCACCTTGGGTCTCTATAAAAACGATCGACTCAAGACCCGAAACGGCGAGGAAAAGACTCCCGATCTCCCCGCCCGACTCACCCTCTTTCACCAAGAACCTTTGCCCGAACTTGCCGGAATGCTCGAGGAAACAGCAGCCGTCATCCAGGGCATCACAACCGCGAGGGACCTCACCACGGAGCCTTCCAACCTGGTAACCCCCATCCGCATGGCCCAACGAGCCGCCGAGATCGCCCAAGCCTACGGCATGCACTTCGAGGCCTTCGATCTGGACAAGGCCCGGGAGCTGGGCATGGGGGCCTTCGCGGCGGTGGCCCAAGGAAGTCGGGAACCGGCCCGATTCATCGTTGTGGAACACGCCCCAGCGGGCACCGAAGCCCAATCCCCCATCGTGATGGTCGGCAAAGGGATCACCTTCGACACGGGGGGCATCTCCATCAAGCCCAGCGCCAAGATGGAGGACATGAAGCGGGACATGGCCGGCGCCGCCTCCGTTCTGGGCGCCATGGAATGCATCGGCCGCTTGGGCCTGCGGCGTCGCGTGGTCGCCCTTTTGCCCTGCACCGAAAACATGCCCGACGGCAAGGCCTATAAGCCCGGGGATGTGATCAAGACCCATGCGGGCCTGACGGTGGAGGTCATCAGCACGGACGCGGAGGGTCGCATGATTCTCTGCGATGCTCTGAGCTACGCCCAGAAGTACCAACCCGCGTGCATCGTGGATCTCGCCACACTCACCGGCGCCTGTGTGGTGGCCCTGGGAGACCGGGTGGCCGGCCTCATGGGCAACCGTGACGACTTTCTCCAGAAGATCAAGGATGCCGGCGACCCCGTGGGCGAGCTCTTCTGGCCCCTGCCGCTCTACGATTTCTATTTTGAAGAGATGAAAAGCGACGTGGCGGATTTCAAGAACGTGGGCAACCGGCAGGCGGGCGCCATCATCGGAGGCATGTTCCTCAAGCAGTTCGTGGACGACAAGACTCCCTGGGCCCACATGGACATCGCCGGCACCGCCATGGCGGAAAAGGATCTGGGCTGGATCCCCAAAGGGGCCAGCGGCTTCGGGGTGCGAACGCTGGTGGAGCTGGTAAAAGGCTGGGACGCTTGGCAAATGGGTTGAGCGGACCCTGCGTCGGGAAAAAATCACGCCGCCCAAGGAGCCTGTGCGAGAACGACCAGGTTGCTCCCTTGTTGGACGGACGGCGACTTGGGGCTAGCAGCCGGGGCCGTGCTGCCGGCCTGGCCTTTCAGCAGTAGGGGCGGGCTACGAACCCGCCCCCACAAGGGTGTCTGCAGAAAGCACCTCGGGACCGTTGGAATTTCAACTGGTCAGAAAGCCACAAAAGAGCGAGAGGCCATTGTCAGACAGGCTCGTAGCAGGGCGATTTTCGCCGTTGCAACGTGCGCGCTCGGAAAGAACACGAGAGGGACGGATCCCTTTGTCGCCGCGGGGTTTCTGCCCCGCGGCCGCCGCCCTTCTCCCCTCAAGAAAGACTCGTCACGACCCTCCGAGACGATCGAAGGCATGGCCCCCGGGGCTCCCTTGTCACTCCGCCTGCCCCGACGCGTTGCGCACCTCCTTTTCGATCGCCCGAAGCGCGTCCCCTTCCACCACTTCCTTTTCCAGAAGGTCCTTGGCCAGCCGCTCCAGGTACTCCCGTTTTTCTTTCAGGATGCGCCCCACCTTTTCGTGCGCATCATCCAGCAACCGGGAGATCTCCTCGTCGATCTCCTGCGCGGTCTTTTCGCTGAATTCCCGCGCCCGTGGCGCCGCTCCCGTATCCAGAAAGGGCGAGCGGGGTTCGCGGGCAAAGGTAACCGGCCCCAGCTTTTCGCTCATGCCGTATTCCATGACCATGCTCCGAGCGATATCCGTGGCCCGTTGCAGATCGTTTTGCGCACCCGTGGACACATCGCCGAAGACGATCTCTTCGGCCACACGGCCTCCCAGCAATACATAAAGGCGGCTTAGGAGCTCTTGGCGCGTCATCAGGTACCGATCTTCGGTGGGCATCTGCTGGGTGTAGCCCAAGGCCGCGATACCGCGCGGGATGATGGAGACCTTGTTCACCGGATCCGTGTGCGGTACGCTCATGGCCACCAGGGCGTGGCCGGCCTCGTGGTAAGCCACGATCTCCTTCTCTTTCGGGTTGATGGCCCGGTTCTTCTTTTCCAGTCCACCGATAATCCGATCGATGGCCTCTTGGAACTCGGCCATCCCCACCTTGTCCTTGCTGCGGCGGGCCGCCAGCAGGGCCGCCTCGTTCACCAGATTGGCCAGATCGGCTCCCACGAAACCCGACGTCATGGCCGCCACCATGTGAAGGTCCACATCGTCTTCCAATACCACGTGACGGGCATGGATCTTCAGGATGGCCTCCCGGCCTCGGATATCCGGCTTGTCCACCGCCACGTGCCGATCGAAACGCCCGGGCCGAAGCAGGGCCGGGTCCAGGATCTCCGGCCGGTTGGTGGCCGCCATGATGATCACCCCCGAATTGGCTTCAAAACCGTCCATCTCCACCAACAGCTGGTTCAGGGTCTGTTCGCGCTCGTCGTGACCGCCCACGGGGTTCATACCCCGTGCCTTGCCCAATGCGTCCAATTCATCGATGAAGATGATGCAGGGAGCGTTTTGCTTGGCCTGGGCAAAGAGGTCCCGCACGCGAGCGGCTCCCACACCCACGAACATCTCCACGAAGTCGGAACCACTCATGCTGAAAAAGGGCACGCCGGCCTCACCCGCCACCGCTTTGGCCAGGAGCGTCTTTCCCGTACCCGGGGCGCCCACCAGCAGCACCCCTTTGGGGATCTTGCCTCCCAGCCTCTGGAACTTTTCGGGATTTTTAAGAAACTCCACGATTTCCCCAAGTTCCGTCTTGGCTTCTTCAATCCCGGCCACGTCGTCGAAGGTGACTCCCACTTCCTTTTCCGCATAGATCTTCATCCGCGCCTTGCCGACGGAAAGCACCCCTTGGGGCCCGCCCATCCGCCGCATGAGAAAGCTCCAAAAAGCGATGAAGAGAGCCATGGGCAGCAGCCACGACAAGATGGCTTCCAGCCACTTGTTTTCCAGCCGGCCGGTGTAGGAGATCCCCTGTTGGTCCAGGAGATGGACCAGCTCCGGGTCTTGGACCCGCACGGTCACAAAGAACCGGCCGGCCAGATCCCCTTTGACGATTTCCCCTTTGACTTTGTGCGGTCCCAGGATAACGTTACGCACAGCCCCTTCCCGAACCAACTGCTTGAAATGCGAATAGGGCAGTTGGACCTTCTGCTGCATCAACATTTGGTCCTGGAGCCAGGAAATGACGAGAAGGGCCAGAAGAAAGTACCAGAAGGAAAAGTGCATCTTGCGCCGGGTGGGATCCGGGGCACCGCCACTACCCATGGAATCCTTGATGCGGTTCATCATGCCCTGGAATCCTCTCTGCTCCTCTTCTTTGCGTGCCATAGCGCCTCCTCCACACATCCCACTATCGGGCATATTCAGAGCCCCACCACGCCATAAGGCATCAAGACGATTCAGAGTTCGCCCTGGATGCACACAGCCGTTTTCTTTGACACTTTAATCACTTTTTGCTACAAGTGCACGGGTTTTGACTTGGGCAACCCTGGTTTTGAGAGGCAGAAGGGAAAGAGACCCCAACACGGAGGGAAGAGCATGAGACGATGGTGGTTTGCAGTGCTGGCAGCGGTTTTTCTGCTCAGCGGTGTCGCCTTTGCGGCCACGCCCAAGATCGGCGGCACTCTCGTTTTCGGACGCGGCGGCGACAGCGTCGGCCTGGATCCCGCGTTCGAGACCGACGGCAATTCGTTCATGATCTGTGACAACGTGTATGACCAGCTGGTCCTTTACGCCGACGAGTCCACGGACATCGTCCCGGGGCTGGCCACCTCCTGGGACGTCTCTAAAGACGGCCTGACCTACACCTTCCATCTGCGCAAGGGCGTGAAGTTCCACGATGGGACGCCCATGAACGCCGATGCGGTGGTCTTTTCCCTGGGCCGCATGATGAAGGAAAAGAAGGTCAAGTTCTTCAAGGACAAGTGGGAATTTCCCAAGGATCAACCGCCGGCGGAATACTGGCTGTCCATGGAGATGGACAACATCATCGATTCCATTGAAGCCACCGATGAGTATACGGTGGTCTTCAAGCTCAAGCGGCCTGAGGCGCCTTTCATCGCCAACATGGGCATGGATTTCGCCGCCATCGTGAGCCCCACCGCCGTACTCAAGTACGGCCCGGACTTCAAGAGCCATCCGGTGGGAACCGGTCCCTTCAAGTTCGTCAAGTGGATCAAGGACGACCGGATCATCCTGGAAGCCAACCTGGACTACTGGGACGGCCGCCCCTACCTGGATCAGGCCATCTTCCGGGTCATTCCCGACAACTCGGTGCGCTTCCTGGAGCTCAAGACTGGAAACATCGACATCTGCCAGTTCCCCAACCCGGAAGACATCGAACTGGCCAAAGCGGATCCCAATCTGAAGCTGGTCTCCCAGCCCGGCATGAACATCGGCTATGTGAGCTTCAACCACACCAAGCCGTTGTGGCAGGACAAGAGGATCCGCAAGGCCATCGCCTACGCCATCAACAAGAAGGCCATCGTGGACAACATCTACTACGGCCTGGGCCAGGTGGCCAAAAACACCATCCCCCCCAACATGTGGGGCTACAACGACGACATCCAGGACTATCCCTACGATCCCGAGATGGCCAAGAAGCTGCTGAAAGAGGCCAAGTTCTTTGAAAAACTCAAGGCAGCCGGCCAGACCAAGATCACCCTGTGGAGCATGCCCGTGCCCCGGCCCTACAACCCCAACGGGATGAAGGTGGGCGAAGCCATCCAGGCCGATCTGAAGAAGGTGGGCATCGACGTGGAACTGGTCACTTTCGAATGGGGCACGTACCTCAAGAAGCAGCGGGAGCAGGATGCGTCCATGGATCTGTTCCAGTTGGGTTGGACCGGCGACAACGGAGACCCGGACAACTTCCTGGCGGTGCTGCTGGACGGCTATGCCGATCCCAACGTGCGCACCCAGTGGAAGAACAAGGAATATCATGAGATCATCCTCAAGGCCAAGCAGGCCAGCAGCAAGGAAGAGCGCATCAAGCTCTACCGCCGCGCCCAGGAACTGATCCACGAGGAAGTGCCTCTGATCAACATCGCCCACTCCCTGGTGGTCTGGCCCATGCAAAAGCGGGTTCATAACTTCAAGCTACATCCCACGGGAAGCGTGCGCCTGCACAAGGTGTGGGTGGACTAGCCCGGGGAGTTCGGCTCACGGCGTTGTGCCGCGACGCCGATAGGATGAACGCAAACAACGGCAGGGGCCTTCGGGCCCTTGCCGCTTTACTGTTGAGGGTTTGGATTTGCTGAGTTTTATCCTACGCCGCACACTGGCGCTCATCCCCACGGTTTTCGGCATCTCCGTTCTCGTCTTTTTCATGATCCACCTGGTTCCCGGAGATCCGGCAGAGATGATGCTCGGAGAACGGGCCTCGGAACAGGCCCTGAAGGAAGTTCGGGAACAGCTGGGATTGGATAAGCCTTTGTACGTGCAATACGGAAGGTTTCTCGCCCGGCTGGCCAAGGGGGATCTGGGCCGTGCGCTTCGAACCAATGAAAAGATCACCACCGAAATCGCCGACCGCTTCCCGGCCACGGTGGAGCTGTCCATCGCCGCCATGATCTTCGCCGTCACTTTGGGCATGCTGGCCGGCATCCTGTCCGCCACCCGCCAATACTCCGTCTTCGATTACTCCAGTATGATCTTTTCCCTGGTCGGGGTCTCCATGCCCATCTTTTGGCTCGGACTCATCCTCATGATCATCTTTTCCGTTCATCTGGGCTGGCTCCCCCTTTCCGGCCGTCTCAGCTACCACATTCATATTGAGTCCATCACGGGCCTCTACATCCTGGACAGCCTGCTCACCCTCAACTGGCCGGCGTTGAAAGACGCCGTCTGGCATATCATCATGCCGGCCTTCACCCTGAGCACCATTCCCATGGCCATCATCGCACGCATCACCCGCTCCAGCATGCTGGAGGTCCTGCGCCAGGACTACATCCGCACGGCCAAGGCCAAGGGACTGGCCCCCAGGGTGGTCCATTACAAACACGCCCTGAAAAACGCTTTGATTCCGGTTATCACCGTCATTGGTCTCCAGTTCGGCATCCTCCTGGGCGGCGCCATCCTGACGGAAACCATCTTCGCCTGGCCCGGCATTGGACTGTGGCTCCTGAACGCCGTCTACGCCCGGGACTTCAATGCCGTCCAGGGAGGCACCATGCTGATCGCCACGACCTTCGTGACCATCAACATGCTGGTGGACATCCTCTATGCGTGGATCAATCCCAGGATCAAGGTGAGTTAAATGAGTGCAGCTGCCACGACCTTAAAAGGCACCCAACCGGCTCCGACCAACGAGGGCCTGGAAAAATCCCGAAGCCCATTGGTGGAAGCCCTGCTGAGGCTGCGCAAGAACAAGACCGCCATCGCGGGGCTCATCATCATCCTGATCTTTCTGTGCATGGCCCTCTTCGCTCCGTGGCTGGCTCCCCACGACCCCATCAAACAGTCCCTCTATTCCAAGCTCAAGCCGCCCATTTGGGATGCCAAGGGAACCTGGGAATACGTTCTGGGCACCGATGACTTCGGCCGGGATCTGCTGAGCCGCATCATCTACGGTGCACGCATCTCCATGGTGGTGGGCGTCGTATCGGTTTCCATCTCGCTCTTTTTCGGCACCATCGCGGGCGCTTTCGCGGGTTTCTATGGCGGCAAGATCGACAACGTGATCATGCGCTTCATGGACCTGCTGCTGGCCTTTCCCAGCATCCTTTTGGCCATTGTGATCGTGGCCTTTTTGGGGCCAAGCCTGCGTAACGCCATGATCGCCATCGGCGTGGTGAGCATCCCCCGCTATGCCCGCCTGGTGCGAGGATCCGTTTTGGAGGAGTACTCCAAGGACTACGTGCAGGCGGCCCGCGCTCTCGGTGCCCGGGACGGCCGGCTCATCTTCCTGCATATCCTGCCCAACTGTCTGGCACCGCTCATCGTCCAGACCACCCTGGGTTTTGCCTCCGCCATCCTGGAGGCGGCGGCACTGAGCTTTCTGGGGCTGGGAGCCCAGCCGCCCACTCCGGAATGGGGCGCCATGCTCGCCAACGGCCGCGCGCTCATCCTTCGCGCCTGGTGGGCGGTGACCTTCCCGGGACTCATGATTCTCTTTTCCGTTCTCGGCTTCAACCTGCTCGGCGACGGCCTGCGCGACGCGCTGGACCCGCGACTTCGCGATTGATCGAGGATTGTGCCCATGACCAAACTGCTGGAAGTCCAAAACCTCAAAACCTACTTCTTTACGGATCGCGGCGTGGCCACGGCCGTGGACGACGTGAGCTTTTCCCTGGACGCGGGCAAGACCCTGTGTATTGTGGGCGAATCCGGCTGCGGTAAGAGCGTCACGGCCCTTTCCATCATGCGCCTCATTCCCGAGCCCCCAGGGCGCATTGTGGGAGGCCGCATTTTCTTTGAAGGCACCGATCTACTCACCCTTTCCGAAAACCGTATGCGATCCATTCGGGGCAACAAGATCTCCATGATCTTCCAGGAACCCATGACGTCGCTCAATCCCGTCTTCCGGGTCGGAGACCAAATCGCCGAGGTGCTGGAGCTTCATGAGAACATGAAAGGCCCCGAGGCCATGGATCGGGCCGTGGAGCTGCTCCGCATGGTGGGCATCCCCTCGCCGGAAAGCCGGATCAAGGATTATCCCCACCAAATGAGCGGCGGGATGCGCCAGCGTGTCATGATCGCCATGGCCCTGGCCTGCAATCCCAAACTGATCATCGCCGATGAGCCTACCACGGCTCTGGACGTGACCATTCAGGCGCAGATCCTGGAACTGATGGACGAACTGAGTCGCACCACGGGAACCGCCATTTTGCTCATCACCCACGATCTGGGCGTCGTGGCCGAAACCGCCCAACACGTGGTGGTTATGTACGCCGGTCGGGTGGTGGAGGAAGCGCCGGTAAAGCAGCTTTTTCACGATCCGCTGCACCCCTACACCCGAGGGCTCATGCGATCCATCCCCAGTATGAGCGATGACCAGCGGCGGCGCCTGGAAGCCATTCCTGGGGTGGTGCCGAGCCTGCTGGCCCTTCCCGTGGGGTGCAAGTTCAACGATCGGTGCCGCCACGCCTTCGACCGGTGCCGTGCCGAAGAGCCGCCCCTGACCGCCCCCAAGGACGGTCACTCGGTCCGCTGCTGGCTCTTCCACTAGGCGCCCCCTTGGGTGAATCCTTTCACGGGCTACCATCAAGAGAATCGAGATATGGCACACATCGGAAACGGTTCGGAACTGGTCATTCTGGAACAGGTCAAAAAACACTACCCCGTCACGGGCGGCGTTTTCCGACGGCAGGTGGGAGCGGTGAAGGCCGTGGACGGCGTCAGCCTGGCGATCCATCGGGGTGAAACCCTGGGTCTTGTGGGAGAAAGCGGCTGCGGTAAGTCCACCCTGGGCCGACTGATCCTGCGGCTGGAACGGCCCACCGCCGGAAAGATCCTCTACGACGGCCGTGACATCCTGGCGCTTTCCCGGGACGAAATGCGCCCCCTTCGGCGCAAGATGCAGATCATCTTCCAGGATCCCTACTCCTCGCTCAACCCCCGCCAGAACGTGGGCCGCATCATCGGCGAAGGACTGGTGATCCACAAGGTGGGCACGGAGCAGGAGCGTTTGGACCGGGTCCGCCACCTCATGAACGTGGTGGGACTGCGCCCGGAACACATCAATCGCTATCCCCATGAATTCAGCGGAGGCCAGCGACAGCGTATCGGCATCGCCCGCGCCCTGGCCCTGCAGCCGGAACTCATCATCTGTGACGAGCCCGTCTCGGCCCTGGACGTGTCCATCCAGGCCCAAGTCATCAACCTGCTCATGGACTTGCAGGAAGAATTTCACCTCACCTATCTCTTCGTTTCCCATGACCTTTCCGTGGTTCGACACATCAGTGATCGGGTGGCCGTCATGTACCTGGGGCGCATCGTGGAACTGGCCGACAAGGCGGAGCTGTATCGAAACCCGCTCCATCCCTATACACAGGCCCTGCTGGAAGCCGCCCCCATCGCGGACCCGGACCGGAAGAAGCAGCGACAGGGACTCACGGGCGACCTGCCCAGCCCGCTCAATCCGCCTTCCGGGTGCCACTTCCACACCCGATGCCCCAAGGCCATGGAACAATGCCGCCATGCCGCTCCGCGACTCAAGGAAAACGGCGACCGACACTGGATTCGGTGTTTCCTCTACGGCGACGAGGTGGACGAAACCTTGGGTTGACGGAAGACCCAGCCAGCATTCGGTGACGGTGGACGAGCTGCGAGAAAGGTGGTACACGGGTCAAGACAAAAGTTGGTAGGCGAGAGGGAAACCGCCACCCACCCTCCAGCGCCGGAGGTTTACAGTTCAGCACGAACCCCCGTATTCCTTTTGGTAATGTGGAAAGGCATTGCGCCATGGCACGAAAACGCCCCAGCTGGCACGAATACTTCATGCTCGTCGCCAAGATCGTGAGCACACGCTCCACGTGCAACTCCCGGCCCACCGGTGCCGTCATCGTCAAGGACAATCACATCCTGGCCACCGGCTACAACGGGGCCATGCCGGGAGCGCCCCACTGCATCGACATGCCCGATGTGAATGGAACCCCCTTTTGCTACCGGCGCAGCCTGGGAGTTCCGGACATCGACAAATACAACTTCTGCAAAGCGAGCCATGCAGAGGCCAACGCCATTGCCCAGGCGGCCCGCTACGGCATCTCCATCGCCGGAGCCACACTTTACACCACGTTGGCCCCTTGCTACGTGTGCCTGAAGCTGATCGCCACCGCCCGGATCCGGGCCATCTACTACGAGCACCAATACGAATCGGCCACTCCCGAGCGGGATCGTTTCTGGAAAGAGGCCATCCAGGAAGCCGGCATCCAGGTCTTCGAACAGCTCATCATCTCGGCGGAAACCTACGACTATATCCTGTCGGACATCCGCAACATCACCTCCCGGCGAAGAAGCGCCCCCACGGACTTTTACGTGCCGGGAACGGAATCGTCCTGAGGCAGGCGACGGCACCATGACCCTGGAGTTCATTCCCCTCTTTTTCGGTGACTCGATACGCCGCATCAACCCCCGGGGCACGGTGGGCCTCCTCACCCTTTGGTCCCAGCCCGATTATGTGCTTCGCCGCCTACGCCAGGCCCACATCAACCTGGATCCCGCCACCAGCCCCATCGCCGCCGTGGGAACGCTCTACGGCAACGGCCTGAGGGAGCTCCTTCGCAACCTGCTCCACAATCCCCAGATCGACACCTTGCTCGTCCTGGGACGCAACCGTTCCGGGTCTCTCGAGGAACTCTCCGCCTTCTTCCAGCATGGTCTGGAGCCCTGCTCAGGGGCTGCGCTGGAATATGTCCCGGTGGGCGGCCGAAGTCCCCGCGCCGTACGCATCCGGGGCACCTCCCGAGTGATTGACGATCTGGTGCGTCCCGAGGATTTCGCCCGCCCTCCCCGGATCCGCGTTTTCGGAACGCCCCAAGACAAGGAAGCCCTGGACCGACTCAGGGATTTTCTCGCATCCTACGCCCCTGAGTCCGGGGGCTTGCTGGAACGCGTGGAGATTCCTTTGCCCCAGGTTCGGGTCAGCACCTTTCCGAGCAATCCGCGGGCCCACGTGATCTGTGCCGACGAGCCCCTGGGCGCCTGGCTGCAGCTCATCTCCGTCCTTCACCGGTTCGGCCGCCCGGTGACCCTCGCCAAGGGCAAACGTCGCGAGCTCCAAAACGTGAAGGTGGTGGTGGAACGGCCCGGTCCCATCTCCTCAAAGGATTTGGACCGGTTCGGTCTGGATCCCGACCGGCTGGGACAGTACCAGCAAGACATCCTGAGTCCCCTGCTGGCCGGCGATGAAACCTACACCTACGGCCACAGGCTCCGCCGTTACTTCGGCGTGGACGCACTCACGGAGGCGGCCCGCCGCCTCGTTGAAGATCCCCAGGATCGCAAGGCCTATGTGGTGCTCTGGGATCCGCGCCGGGATCTCACGGCGCCCAAAGGACATCCCTGCCTGGTCAGCCTCTTTTTTCGCACCTTCCAGGACGCTCTCACCCTCACGGCTACCTTTCGAACCCACAACGCCCTGGACGCCTGGCTTGTCAACTTCTACGGTCTCATGGCCATCCTCGATTTCGTGGCATCGAAGACCGGGATTCCTCCCGGCCCCATCACCGTTGTCAGCCACTCCATCAGCCTGGACGAATCCCAGATGGACCGGGCGGCCCTCATCGCAGCGCAGCGCCCCTTCGGCTACCGAGAGGATCCCATGGGGTATTTCCGAATCAGTCTGGACCGGGACGCCATTGTGGTGGAGCATCGCCACGGGGACATCACCCTCAAGGAATACCGTCACCCGAAGGCATCCAAACTTCAGCACGAGATTGCACGCGACGGCGCCTTGTCCGACATCAACCACGCGCTCTACCTGGGACGGCAACTGGAACGGGCCGAATGGTGCCTGCGAACCGGAACCCCCTTCGTGCAGGAATAGAAAGGAACGAATCTTCGTGCCATCCAAGCCTTTTGTCTTTTTCGACATCGGCCACACCCTGGTCACCGGCGCCGCCCAATCGCCTCGCCGCCTGTTGGGCACAGCGCTTCAACTGGACGAGAAGCAGACCAAGCGGGTGGGCAAACTGATCATGACGACGCCCTGCACCGAGCCGGAGGTGCTGAGCAAAGCCATTGCCCGGGTTCTTCCGGACCACCCCGTGACGCAGATTCACCGGGCCGTGTGTGAGATCTGGGAAGACCAGATCCTTTGCGTCCGGGAAATCGAACCCGCCTCGGAACTCATCCGCACCCTAAAGGGCCGCGGATGCCGCGTGGGGCTCATCTCCAACATCTGGCATCCCTTCTTTGAAGGCTTTCGAAGAACCTGCCCAGAGATCATCCGCCTCAGTGACTTCTGCCTTCTCAGTTACCGCTTTGGAAAGAAGAAGCCGCATCCAAGCGTTTATGAAACGGGTCGCCAAGCGGCCGAGGAAGCCGGAGCGGATACATGCTGGATGATTGGTGACAGCTATGAGCTGGACATCGCCCCAGCCCAAAAGGCCGGCATGAAAGGACTTTGGATTCTTTGCCGGCCGGAACGGGAAAGAGAGCTCCTGGTGGACCTGGTCAACGGCCGATGCCCCCGGCCGCATGGCTGTGTTTCGTCGCTCGAGGAAGTGCTGGACTTTTTCGCCAACCTGGGAGTGTGAGATGTTCTTTGGGCTCGTCATCCTCAGTCTGTTTTTGGGGGCTTCCTGCCTCACCTATCTACTCTATTGGTACGATACGGCCAATGGTGCCGGCCTGGAGCGGCTCCGGCACCTTTCCGGGGGACATCCCGGCCGCTGGATCCTCACCGGCATCCTCACGGGGACCATGGCCCAGATCCTCCTGGTGCTGGCCTTTCCCACCGCCTGGTTCGGAAAAAAGCACTCTCGGCCCAAACTCGATCCGGAGGCATCGGAACCCGTCATTTTTCTCGTGCACGGGCTGTATCATAACCGCAGTGCCTGGTGGCTGCTCCGGCGTCGCCTGGTCCGGGCCGGCTTCCGGGATGTGGTGACCTTTGAATACAGCAGTTGGAAAAGGGACTTCCAAGGCATTGCGGCCCAACTCATCCAGTCCGTCCAGCAGGTTCATACCCAGGCTCCCCAGCGGCCCCTGGTGCTGGTGGGTCACAGCCTGGGCGGGCTTTTGTGCCGGGCCGCCGCCCGGCGTTTGTCCGGGCTTCCCATCGGGGGAATCGTCACCCTGGGCTCTCCCCACCAGGGGAGCCGGTTGGCCGTCTTTGCCTTCGGTCGCCTGGGCCGATCCCTGCGTTATCGCGGTCCCCTCATCCAAGGGCTGCAAGGGGACGACCCTTCGGTGCCCTATCCCCGTATCGCCCTGGCATCCCCCGTGGACAACATGGTGCTTCCCATGGAAGCCCTTGTGCCCGTTGACGACCATTGGCAACTGGAGTGGACCCAGCCTGTGAGTCACGTGGCCATGCTCTACCATCCGGGTGTCTTGTCCCGAGTGCTGGCATCCATCGATCACTGCAGGAAGCCGGAAAAGGAGAGCTGATGCATTCAGAATCCTTGGATGTCCTGAAAAGAAAGCTCCACTACCTGTGTCGTCGGCGTGCCACCCAGGAATTGGAGCTCTTGCTCATGCGCTTTTGGGAGAAAAACGCGGACGATCTAACGGCCCAGGAACTTCTGGACCTGGAACAGATCCTCACCTTGGACGACATGGACCTTCTGGCCATCTCCTTGGGACAAAGGCCCATCCCCCAGGGTTACAACCAGACCCTTTTTGCCAAGATCGTCGAAGGGGCGCGCTCGGAAACGCTCCGAACCCAGCCCGATTGAGAGCTTGTCCGAGAAGGCGGTTTTCCTGAAAGCGCGGATGTCTCGTTGGGCTACCCTGCAGACCGCAAGCGCGGGCCCCTAGCACTGTGTTCACTCTTTCACACATTCAGCGCCCCGCCCGACACCACATTGGGGATTGCAACGGGATGGCGAAAGTATTACAAGGCCCATAACAGCGGAAGTGAGCATGCACAAGGCGAACATGGTATTGAGATAAGGAGCGCATTGTGAAGATCGCGGTCAGCGGCAAAGGCGGAGTTGGAAAGACCACCCTATCGGCTTTTCTGGCGCGCTGGTTCGCCTCGCAGGGAAAATCGGTTCTGGCCATTGACGCCGACCCGGACGCCAATCTGGGTCATGCCCTGGGGGTTCGGGACGCCGGCGAACTGGTACCCATCTCTCAGATGAAGCAGCTCATCGCCGAGCGCACGGAATCGGTTCCGGGGAGCTTCGGGGGATTTTTCAAGATGAACCCCCAGGTGGATGACCTGCCCGAAAAGGTAGCCGTCCCCTGCGGCAACGGCATCCGCCTCATGGTCATGGGAGGGGTCAAGAAGGGAGGCACCGGGTGTGTGTGCCCCGAGAGCGTGCTTCTCAAGAACCTGGTCCATCACCTGATCCTTCGGCGCGACGAAGTGGTGGTCATGGACATGGAGGCGGGCATTGAACATCTGGGCCGCGGCACCTCCCGAGCCGTCAATGCCCTCATCGTGGTGGTGGAACCGGGCCGGCGGAGCATCGAAACAGCCCTCAAGGTGGAACAGCTGGCCAAGGACATCGGTATCGACAACCTCTACGTGGTGGGAAACAAGATCCGAAGCGACAGGGACGCTGCGTTCCTCCAGGACCAGCTGCCCGGATACAGGTTTCTGGGCTTTGTTCCCTACGATGAGGCGATCATTGAAGCGGATCTGGCGGGAACCGTCGCCGAGGATGTGGGAGAGAAGACTCGGGCGGCCCTCACGGCCATCGCCGAGAACCTGAAAGAACAACAACAGCCTTCGTAACCGGTGGCCTTCCTGCGAGCGGCTCCACCCGTGAGAATGTGATAGAGGCGGGATTGCTCATGCCGGTGGAAGGGGGCCGGATCCCCGCAACGACGCGCCTTCAATTTTGAGCGCTCGCACACACTAGGACGGCACTTTCCATGATCGACGTGCAGAGTCAATTGGACCATCGCAACATCAACATCGACAAGGTGGGGGTGAAAAACATCCGCTATCCCATCACCGTCATGGACAAGAAAAACGGCGTCCAGCACACGGTGGCCAGCATCAATATGTACGTGAACTTGCCCCGCAAGTTCAAGGGCACGCACATGAGCCGTTTCATCGAGATCCTCAACGAGTTCTACGGCCACCTGGACATACGGGAATTTTCCAAGATTCTGGAGGCCATGCAGGAGCGGCTCAACGCCCAATCCGCCCACCTGGAAATCGCCTTTCCCTATTTCATCGAAAAGAATTCGCCCGTCACCGGCACGCCCGGGCTGATGGAATACCTGTGCCGGGTCTCTGGGTCCCTGAGCGACCAGGACGGCTACGACCTGGTGGTGGAAGTGAACGTCCCCATCACCACGGTCTGCCCCTGCTCACGAGAAATCAGCAACCACGGCGCCCACAATCAACGAGGCATGGCCCGCCTGGCGGTGCGTTTCAACAGGTTCATGTGGATCGAGGACCTGGTGCGCATCGTGGAAGAGGCCGCCTCGTGCGAAGTCTATTCCCTGCTCAAGCGACCGGACGAAAAGTTCGTGACCGAAAAGGGTTACGAAAACCCCAAGTTCGTGGAGGACGTGGTTCGGGACGTGGCCTTTGAGTTGAAACAAAACGAGGACATCACCTGGTTTCAGGTGGACGTGGAAAATTTCGAATCCATCCACAACCACAGTGCCTACGCCTTCATAGAGCGCATGCGCTGAGTCGCGCGGGCCTCTCGTCCCGGGCGGCGGCTTGGGATCCCAAGCCCTCCTCCCTACTTGCATCAAGGCGCATCACACCGCTCCGCCACCCACCATGAAGGCCGCCATGCGCGAGTCGAGCCATGGCGCGGCCCCCTGCACTTGCTGGAAAAGCGGCACGCGGTTTTAATAAGATTACAGGGAGATTCGCGAGTGCTTGGGTTCAAACTGCGCATGAGGAACCCCCATGAGACGGGATCGGGACACATGGGATGAGGTTTGTGCCGCTTTTTTGAACCCCACCTTCTACCCCCATGCCGTCACGGAAATACGGCGCATGGACACCCACATCTCCACCGTTTTTCTCACGGGTGAAAAGGTTTATAAGCTGAAGAAACCGGTGGACTTGGGCTTTCTGGATTATAGCCGCCTGGAAGACAGGCACCGTTTCTGCCATGAGGAAGTGCGTCTGAACCAGCGCCTCAGCACCGGCGTCTACTTGGGTGTTGCGGCCGTCCGAAGGGACTCGAACGGCCGCCTGAGCCTGGATGGGCCCGGCCAGGAGGTGGAATACGCCGTTTGTATGCGCCAACTGGATCCCAGCCACAGCCTGGAGGCCCGCCTGAAGGCCGGAACCTTGGTCCCCGCAGCCATGGAAGCCTTGGGGCGGCGGCTGGCTGCCTTTTACGCATCCGCCCAACGAAGCCGGGAGATCGACCGTTTCGGCATGCCCGAGGCCATCACCTACAACGTGCAGGAAAATTTCGCTCAGACGGAGCGGTTCGCAGGAACCTGGCTGGACCGGGAGCGCTGGGAATTCATTGGGACCGTGGCCGATCATTTCTTGAACCGCCACAGCGGGCTTTTCATGAACCGCATCGCCCAGGGAAGAATCCGAGACGGCCACGGGGATCTACGCCCGGATCACATCTATTTTGCCGAATCGCTGCAGATCATCGACTGCATCGAATTCAACGATCGTTTTCGCTACGGGGATACGGCCGTGGATCTGGCCTTTCTCCACATGGACCTGGACCTGGCGGGTGCCGCCCAATGGAGTCACCGGGCCCTCTCGGCCTACGTGGAAGCGGCCCGGGACCCCGGCCTCTACCGACTGCTCGATTTTTACGCCTGCTACAGGGCCATGGTCCGCGTCAAGGTCTGCTGCCTTCGGGCGGACCAATTGCCCAAGGGGGATCGCAAGCCGCTGATCCAATCGGCCCGCCGCTACCTCCAGCAGGCATACCGCCACGCGGTCCATTTTGCCACACCCACCTTGTGGATCTGCTGCGGGCTGCCCGCATCGGGAAAATCGAGACTGGCCCGCTCCTTGGCTTCACTCCTGGAAATCGACGCGATCCATTCCGATCAGATACGCCGTGAGCTCATGGACCGACCGGAACAGGCCCCCTCGGTAACCTCCTTTGGCAAAGGAATGTACAGGCCGGAAAGGAAAAAACAGGTTTATGCCCAGCTCCTTGCCCGGGCCCACGACCGGCTGCGTTCCGGCCGATCCGTCATCGTGGACGCCACCTTTTCCCAAGGCAGATGGCGCCGGGAAGCCCTTCGGCTTGCCGACGACTTGGACGGCTCCATCGTCTTCCTGGAATGCGGCTGCCCCACCGCCGTGCTGGAAGAGCGTCTCCGGGCCCGCGAAACGAAACCGACCGATTCCGACGCCCGCCTGCATCACCTGCCCGGATTCCTGGAAACGTACGAGCCCACCGACGATCTTCCCGAAGACGTTCTGTGCCGAATCGACACGCAAGCGCCCCATCACGAGACGGTTCTCAAGGCCATGAACGCCGCCTATCCCCTTCTTTCAAAACAGAGCCGCCGGCGCGCCTCCCAAGCCGATGGGTGACAGGAAGTGATGGCTCTCGTCCCCCGCGTTGGCACGGCGCACCCCGGCGGCCCTTGGCGGCTTGGATAACGACCCTCAGGCCCGCCGTCTAGCGCTCGCAGGTGGGACATCCCCCACCGTTTCCATCGTCTGCCGAGGCCTTGTCGTCCCCGTTTTCGTCCTTTCCAAAGCGCTTGACGATCTCGGCGATCTCCCGCAGTCGGTCGTCCGCCTTGCGGAACACGGTCCCTTCGGGATAGGTCCCGTCGGGTTGCAGCTCACCGGCGGGAACACCGGTCAGGATCTCGATGCCTTCCTCGATACGTGACACGGGCCAGATGTGGAACTTGCCTTCTTGGACCGCATCCACCACTTCCTGCTTGAGCATGAGGTTGGGCACGTTCTTTTCGGGGATGATCACCCCTTGATCACCCGTGAGGCCCTTGTGGGCGCAGATGTCAAAGAAGGCCTCGATCTTTTGGGTCACGCCGCCCACCGGCTGGATTTCTCCCTTCTGGCTCACGGATCCCGTCACCGCGATCCCCTGCTTGATGGGCACACCGGATAGAGCACTCAGGATCGCATAGAGCTCCGTGCTGGAGGCGCTGTCTCCGTCCACCATGCCGTAACTCTGCTCAAAGCAAAGCGACGCCGACAAAGAGATGGGCTTGTTGTGGGCGAAGCGCTCCTTGAGGAAGCTGGAAAGAATGAGCACCCCCTTGGTGTGGATGTTGCCGCTGAGCTTGGATTCCCGCTCGATGGCGACCACGCCTTCCCGACCCACGGAAACGGTGGCCGTGATTCGGTTCGGCTTTCCGAATTCGTGATCTCCGGTCATGAGCACGGACAGGCCGTTGACTTGGCCCACCTTTTCGCCGGTGGTCTCCACCCAGAAGATGTCTTTTTTGACCAGCTCCTTGATCCGCTCTTCAATGAGGTTCGCGCGGTAGATCCTTTTCTGGATCGCCTGGTGCACGTGGTCTCTACCGATGAACTGGGCGTTGTCCAGGCCGGCGAAATAGTTGGCTTCCCGAAGAAGATCGCTGATATCGCCCAGTTCCAGGCTCAGCTTGTCCCGATCCCCGGTCACCTCCATGCTGTATTCCAGGACGCGGGCCACGCCCGAACGGTCCAGGTGCCGGATTTGGTTCTCCTGGCAGAAGCGGCTGATCATGCGGGCGCATTGCAAGATGGCCTCATCTTTGCGCTCCATCTGATCATCCATATGCGCCTTCACCTTGAAAAGCTTCTGGAACCGGTCGTCGTAGATGTAGAGCAAATGGAAGAGGTAGGGATCCCCGGTCAGGACGATCTTCACGTCCAAGGGGATGGGTTCGGGCCGGATGGTCCGGGTGCTGAAGATCCCGTAGAGCTCTCCCAGGTCTTCGATCTTGATCACTCCATCGCGCAATGCGCGCTTGACGGCCTCCCAAGACAAATACCACTTGAGAAGGTCCAGGGCCTTCATGACCAGGTAACCGCCGTTGGCCTTGTGCAACGCCCCCGGCTTGATCATCGTAAAATCCGTAAAGAGGGCTCCGAACCACGCCTGGCGCTCGATCGTCCCAAAAAGGTTGGGATAGGCCGGGTTGGATTCGATCACCACCGGCGCCCCTTCCGTCTCGGAATTGTCGATGAGGACGTTCACATCGTACTTTCGAAAGACCGCCTCCTTGGGCTGGACCGGAAAGGGCCCCATCTGCTGCTGGCTTTCCGGCTTCTTTTTGAAGTCGTCGATGTTTTCCAGGATGTCTTCCTGCACCGCCTTCAGGTAGTCCAGAACCTCCGGCTCGTCCTGATATTTTTCCACATAGTGTTCGATCAGTTGGCCCACCACAAAGAGCGCGATCTCGTTGTCCAGCTTGGCGTGTTTTTCCTTGAATTCCGCCTCCGCTTCGCGGATGCGTTTGATGGCGGCCTTCATCTTTTCCTGGAGCTCATCGCTCTTTTCCCGCAGAGCCTTCTTTTCCTCCTCGCTCAGTTCACTGAGCTCCTCCTGGCTCATGGGCTGGCCCTCTTGGTTGGCCGGAATAATCACCATGCCCACCTGGGAAAATTGGAGGATGAACCCTTCTTCCTTGGCGATCTCCGACAGTTCGTCGACGATCTCCCGGCGGCGCTTCTCGAAAGCCTGTTGGACCTCGGTTTCCTTGGCTCGATAGTCTTCGCTGTCGAACACTTCCGGGATCTTGGCCTGGAGGGTGTTGATGAACTCCTCCATGTCCTTCTTGAGCTCTTTGCCACGCCCCGCACTCAGTTTCAGGCTCTTGGGCTCGTCCGGTTGCTTGAAGTTGTGCACGTAACACCAATCGGGAGGGGTCGGCTCCTTCTTGGCCTGCTCTTCCAGAAAGGTCCTGGCGATGTAGGTGAGCCCCGCTTTACCCGGTCCGGCGATGTAGATATTGTAGCCCTTCTCCTTCATGCCCATGCCGAACTTGATGGCGTCGATGGCACGTTCTTGCCCCACCACGCCTTCTTCCAGCGGCTCCAACGCCCCCGTGTGCTCAAAGGGGAGGGTCTCGGGCTCCACGCACCCACGAAGCTCTTGCACTGGCACTTCTTTATACACACTCGGCATGTTCTCTCCTCCGCATCCTACTGCTGTTGTGGGTGTTTCCGTACAGATCCTTCGGGCCAGCAGCCAACATCCCTTCCACGCCGCAGATCACTCCAAGTAGAGCATGTTATCCCCATCGCGGAAACCCTGATGCGTTATGGGCGATGGGTCCTGAGTCCTGCATGGTGGGGGGGTAAGGGCCTCACAACGGAAGCCTGCGTCCGCTTTGATATAAACATTCCAGAATTTTTTGCCACCCCGCCGCTGACCCGCCGGGATTCGCGCCCCCATGGGCCGCCGTCCCATCAGCCCAGAAGTTCCAATCGGCACCGACGGTCTCGACTGGCAGCGGCCATCTGTGTCACGGTTCGCAACGCGTCAATGGTCTTTCCGTGCCGGCCGATCACCTTTCCCATGTCGTCCGAAGCCACCGTCAGTTCCAGAAATATGGACTCATCCTGAGTGCGCTGAGCCAATAGGACCTTTTCGGGCTGATCCACCATCGCCTTAACCAGATATTCCACAAGTTCCTTCATGGACTCCCTTTCCCTTCCCCGTCCCCCGTTGCCATCTTCTGTCGGACCGATGCCACCTTTTCCTGAGGTGTGTTGGTCTTGTCCCTGCGGTCATCGATGCGTACCTGGGTCAAGACCCGCTGGACGCCGCGGTCGAAGCAGCTTTCGTGCATACGACGCACCACCGTGAGGATAGCATCCAAATCTCCATAGAGGATCGTTCCCATGCCTGTCAATTCGTAACGCAGCCCGCTTTCTTCCACCACCTTCAAGGCCCCGGCCACATGGGAACTCAGGCTCGTATGGCCCGTTCCCAGAGGCACCACGCTCACTTCCACAATGGCCATGGCCCGCCTCCTCCTTTCGCTTCCCTCATCCCAACCAAACCGTCAAGGCCCGCACCGTTTCCACCAGGTGCGCCAATTTGTGAGGCTCCACCGTCAGGACCGGCCGTGGATCCAAAGCCTGGATCCTGCCAAAAAGGTCGTGGAAATCCACGGTACCGCGTCCCACCGGCAGATGCTCGTCCCGGTCTCCTCCGTTGTCGTGGAGGTGGAGCTCCAGGATCTTGTCCTCCAACGTCTCCCACCACACCGACAGCCGGGTACCAGAAAAGGAGTGCTGGTGGCCCACATCGAGGCAGAAACCCAAAAACGGACTCGACAACCGCTCGAATATCTTTCGATGCAGCTCCGGGTCCTCTTCCCAAACGTTTTCCAGACAAAGCCGAATGCCAAGCCCCTCCAGGCGCCGCAAGACCGGCTCCCACACCTTCAGGGCACGGTCCAGCCACGCCTCCATCTGGCCGCGATGATGGCGGGGATCGTATCCCGTATGACACACCACCTGCACCGGTTTCACCACCGCCGCCACGTCCACCAGCTGATGGAGACGAAGCCGCGTCACCTGCCGGATCAGAGGGTCCTGGCTGCCCGGGCACAACTCCCAGAAAGGCCCGTGGACCGTGAGTCCACATTGGGATGCGCCAAGTTCGGCGACCGTTTTTTCCACGTCCCGCAGATCCAAGCGGTCCAATTCCTCCCCGGAAAAGCCCAGCTCCAGATTGATGCCTTCCCGTAAAATCAATTCCCGGTACTCCCCCAGGAACCTCCAAGGCATATTCACATGGACCTGCTCCAGTACCCGCCGAGCCTTTTCATCGAACCATACGGACTTCAAGGGCTTCCTCCAAAAAAGAGTCCCGGTTCCCCACGCCCCCATTGTAGGGGATCCTCCACCTGCAGGCCACCTGTTTCCACCGGCGGCTTCCCGGAATGCCGCGCACCCGGACCCCCTCGCCTCTTCCCGGCCGCCCATCCGGGCGGCCCCTTACCAAAGCCACTTGCGTCCGCCCCGGGGATCGGCTTATGGTGATGGAGCCCCACACCGCTGGGGCCGACCCCGAGATTCTTTGGTCAATGCCCGCGCTTGTTGGAGCCTGCACGCGAAGGGAGGACGCATCGGTTCAAAAGGAGAGATTTCCATGAAGATCCAATCCTATACGAACGTGGAACCCACTCGTTTCGACAACGACGTTGCCAAGGGTGTCGCCGGCCGCGTTTTGATAGGCAAAGAAGACGGCGCGCCCAATTTCTGCATGCGCCTTTTCGAACTGGAACCCGACGGGCACACGCCGCGCCATACCCATGACTGGGAACACGAGATCTTCATCCACGACGGGGAAGGCTCCGTTCTCAAAGACGGCCAATGGGTACCCGTGCGGACCGGCGACGCGATCTTCATTGCCCCCAACGAAGACCATCAGATCAAGAACACCTCGGCGGCGCCCCTTCGCTTCGTATGCCTCATCCCCGCTGGACCACCGGAACTGTGAGTCAAAAAGGCGCGGCAAGGGACCGTCGAAAGATCCAGCCAGGTTGTCGGGCGGCTGTGGGAAGGGCGCCAGCCGGCCCCTGCCAGCGCCACCCCTTTTCGAAGTGGTCTTAGCGGAGCGCTTGAGCTCCCCGTCCCAGACCGCCCGCCCCTGGATTGAGAAAGTTTGTTCATTTTTAACTTTGGTTCATACCCAAAGCCTGCTAGAATGGCTTCTCGTGAGTGGTTTCGCGGTTTGGATCACCCCAAAACATCCAAGCCATGAGCAGACGCATCGCACACTCCCGTTCCCCAAGCGCTCTTTCCCCGTTCCCGATCTGCTCTCGGCGGCCGGCACCGGCCAAGACGTCCCCCTTTGGGGCTGGAGGCCAAGCTTGTAGGGCGCTATCCTCCAGCCCATGTGAAGGTTCGGTCCGTTTCACCGTTATCTGCAAGGGAGGCATTCCATGAGCAAACTCCTGTGGCAACCCAGCGAAGAGCGCATTCAAAACTCCAACATGTATCAATTCCTGCAATACGTGAACGAGCGGCATGGTCAATCTTTCCGCACCTACGAAGAGCTCTACCAATGGTCTGTCACCGAGATTCCCACCTTTTGGGCCACTTTCTGGGACTACAGCCACATCCTTTGCAGCCGATCCTATGATCAGGTGGTGGATGATGTGAAAAAGCTCCCCGGCGCTCGATGGTTCGAAGGCGCCCAGCTCAACTTCGCCGAAAACCTGCTGCGCTACCGCGATGACCGCATTGCCTTGAGCTTCAAGGGCGAGGGGCAGGCCACACGCCATATCACCTACGCCGAGCTCTACGATCGAGTGGCCCGCCTGGCCAAGTCCCTTCGGGACATGGGCATCCAACCCGGAGACCGCATCGCCGGATTCGTGCCCAACATGATCGAGACCGTCATCGCCATGCTGGCCACCACCAGCCTGGGGGCCGTCTGGTCGTCTTGTTCCCCCGACTTCGGTATCAAGGGCGTCCTGGACCGGTTCGGCCAGATCGAACCCCGGGTGCTCTTTACCGCCGACGGCTATTACTACAACGGCAAGACCTTCGATTCCCTGGGCCGCATTGCCGAGATCCTCAAGGAACTGCCCAGCATCGAAAAGGTGGTGGTCATGCCCTACACGGATCCCCATCCGGATCCGGGGCGCGTGCGAAACGGGGTGCTCCTGGAGGATTTCATGGCCAAGGAAAGCGGTCTGGAAATCCAATTCCAGCAAGTCCCCGCCAATCATCCGCTCTACATCATGTATTCGTCGGGTACCACGGGAGTGCCCAAGTGCATCGTTCACGGCGTGGTGGGCACCCTGATCCAGCACCTGAAAGAGCTTGGGCTCCACACGGACCTCAAACGCGACGACACCATCTTCTACTTCACCACCTGCGGCTGGATGATGTGGAACTGGCTGGTGAGTTCCCTGGCCCTGGGGGCCCGCGCCTTGTTGTACGACGGCTCCCCCTTCTATCCCGATCCCGGATCCTTGTGGCAGATGGCCCAGGACGAAAAGATCACCATCTTCGGCACCAGCGCCAAGTACCTGGCCGCCCTGGAAAAGGCGGGTGTGAAACCCAGGGAGACCTACGACCTCACGCCTCTCAAGGCCATCTTGTCCACCGGATCGCCTCTTTCCATCGAAAGCTTCCAATACGTCTACCGTGATATCAAGGAAGACCTGTGCCTGTCGTCCATCTCCGGCGGCACGGACATCATCAGCTGCTTCGCCCTGGGCAACCCCATGGGCCCCGTCTATGCCGGCGAACTCCAGTGCCGGGGGCTTGGCATGAAGGTGGAGGCCTGGGACGAGGACGGAAGGCCCGTGATCGGTCAGAAAGGAGAGCTGGTCTGCACGGCGGCGGCCCCCTCCATGCCCATCTACTTCTGGAACGACCCGGACGGGCAAAAGTACCGGGACGCCTACTTTTCCGTCTATCCGGGGGTGTGGCACCACGGAGACTTCATCGAGATCACCGAACGGGGCGGGGTCATCATTTACGGGCGATCCGATGCCACCCTGAACCCCGGCGGCGTTCGCATCGGTACGGCGGAAATCTACCGGCAGGTGGAGACCATCCCCGAAGTGCTGGACAGCCTGGTGGTGGGTCAAGACTGGGACAACGATGTACGGGTCATCCTCTTTGTCAAACTCCGTGAGGGCCACGAGCTCACCGACGAGCTGGTCCAGCGGATCAAGAAGGCGATCCGGGAAAACACCACGCCACGGCATGTGCCCGCCAAGATCATCGCCGTTGCCGACATTCCCTACACCATCAGCGGAAAGAAGGTGGAGCTGGCCGTTCGCAAGGTGATCCACAACCAGGAAGTGAAGAACAAAGACGCTCTGGCCAATCCGGAATCCCTCGATTATTTTAAGGATATTCCAGAACTTCAGTCTTGACCCATGCGGGGTCGAAAAACCCATGCGGGGTCGGAAAATGGGATAGCCTGCATCGCCGCGGGGCCTCGGCCCCGCGGTAAGAGGCCATCGTAGTCCATGGGGCAGGCAGGACCCGACGGCCCATGGGATGTCCAAGAACGCCTCCGCAGCCCAAGCCAACCGAGCCCACTTAAACCAAGCTCAGACCGTCCCTCACGCCAGCCTGTCCAGAGGCTCGCCTCGCAGCAGGGCCAAGGCCACTTCCTTTTCGCGGGAAAAACGGCTCAGCAGCGCATCCCGTACGGGTCCGTGGAAGACGCGGCTCGTTCGCTCCCGCAACCGGTAAATGGATCGGATGAGCGCTTCTTCATCCACGTCACCATTCTTTCCCACGGCACGGTTCAGCGCCTGGGCAAAGAAGCGTGCAGCCCGTTTGGGACCGTGCTGCACGGCGGTGCTCCACAGCACCTCTTGGGCGGCCCGGGACAGGTTCTCCACCTTTATTCCGGTGGCCGCTTCCACCGCCCGCACAGCCGCCTCGTAGTAAGTTTCCCGCACAAAGGCATGCTGGAGCGCGGCAAAACGCTCGGGGTTTTCGCGAGCGATCCGGCGCCACACTCGGGGCATCGCTCCGTTTCGACTGCCCGTGTCCGCCGGGCCCGCTGCCTCCAGCCTCGCGGCCCATTGGGGCTCCCGCTGCCTAAGAAAATCCAGGAACCGATCCATGGTGCCGGTCTTGGACGACAACTGATAGATGCCATAGGATGTACCGCCGCGCCGATCGTAGCCCACGGCGGCCACTCCCTCCTGCCCCGCTTCGAAGGCCGACGAGAGCCTTCCCAACGGCACAGGTTCCACGGAAGGGGCCTCTTCGTCCACCGCCTCGGGCAGGGCAACGGGCGAGGGGTCGACCGTAGAAAGTCCGGACAGAGAGGGACCGCTCCACAGAGATTGGCCGGAACCCAACGCGGACGCCTTGATATAAGCCGCCACGATGGCGGCCTGGATCTGCTGTTTGTCCATGGCGCTAAAACGGGAACGCGCCGCTTGGGGATCCGCCTGGGGGGCGCTCAGATCCCGGAGCATCCGCCAATCCTCCCCGGCGGGCCCCTGGGGGGCTTCGCCGGCAAGACCTTGTTCCGCCTGGAAAACTCTCTGAAAGACCCGCTGTTCCACCGACCGGGTCAGCACGCGCGCCTGATCCTCGGTCCCTGGGGACATGGAGGGCTTCGGTATGGGCTTTCGCACAAAGTGTACCGCCAAGATTGCCTCCCTTGCTGCAATGGATGGAACTCAAGCAGAGTTGTAGCAATATTCGTGCACAATGGACGATCAGAAAGACATCCCGGGCCTGGTTCCGGCTGGGAGCAAGGCCTCATGAGGAAGGCGGAAAATATGACCCGCGCCCCCACCCCCAAGGCGGTTTCCTGCCAGCGCCCCAACGCGGCAGAATGTTCCGGGCACCGGTCCCATCTTGCCCCCCATCGCTTCCCAATGGGAGCTTGTGCTAAAAAGGCTTTCCAAGTAGGAAGGCATCCTGCGATCACCATCCGCTAGGGGGGCCCCGCCGAGTCGGCCCACCGAGCGCAAAGCCTCTCTGGCCTCAGACCGGCCGCGACCGCCTTGTCACCACAGTCCCAAACCGTCCGGTCCCCACGAAAAGGAACCAGGTAATGGCTTCCTCGGAGCATCTCCACAAGGAGAGCGCCCGACCGTCGTATGCCGCTACCATGGGGTGGGACATCCACGGCCTATCCATCGCCGCGAAACAGACGCCTCCAGGGGCGACACCCTCCACGGAACTCACCCCACGGAGGCCTCTCGACGGCACCCGATCCGTCAGGACCTTGACTAGAAAGGCGTCAGAAACCCGTTCCAGGGACGAGCGCACGGAAGGCTCGCTCCAGGTCTTTTTCATCTGCCACGCCCATGGCCAGGGCCGCCTCCCGCACGGTGATCCCCTCCGCGTGGGCCTTCTTGGCCACCTGCGCCGCCCGGTCATAGCCCAGCAGGGGCACCAGGTAGGTGGCCATCGCCAGGCTCTGTTCCACCATGGATTGGCATCGCGCCCGGTCCGCTTCCATTCCCGCCACGCAGCGTTCGGCAAGCGCCCCAGCGGCATTGGTCAGCAGGTTGAGCGATTCCATCAGGGTGTGGCCCATGAGCGGCATCATGAGGTTCAGTTCCAGGACCCCGCCCTGGCCGCCCAGGGCCATGGTCTGATCGTTTCCCAGGATGCGGGCGCAGGCCTGGATCACGGCTTCGGGAATGACCGGGTTCACTTTTCCCGGCATGATGGATGATCCCGGCTGCAGTTCAGGAAGGCGCACTTCGCCCAGACCGCATCGCGGTCCCGACGCGAGCCAGCGGATGTCGTTGGCGATTTTGGAAAGGCTCACGGCCACCGTGCGCACCATGCCGCTCGCCTCCACCAGGGTGTCCTGGGAACCCTGCGCTTCGAAGTGATCGGCCGCCTCCCGAAACCGAGCGTTCGTTTCCGATCGGATCGCTTCCAGCACCGCCCGGGCAAATCCGGCAGGCGCCCCCACCCCGGTGCCCACCGCCGTTCCGCCCAGGGGCACCTGGCAGAGGCGATCTTCCAGGCCCTGGAGCCTGGCGCAGCCCAATTCCACCTGCCGGGCATACCCGCAAAATTCCTGGCCCAGGGTCACCGGTAGGGCATCCTGAAGATGCGTGCGACCGATCTTGACCACGTCCGCAAATTCTCGCGCCTTTTCTTCCAGGGTGCTCTGGAGGTTTCGCAGTGCCGGAAGGCAACGGTCCCGCAGCGTCAACCAGGCGGCCATGCGAATGGACGTGGGAATGACATCGTTGCTGGACTGGCCCAGGTTCACGTGGTCGTTGGGGTGCACCGGCTCCCGGCCTCCGCGCCGGCCGGTCAGGATTTCGTTGGCCCGGCCCGCCACCACCTCGTTCATGTTCATGTTGGTGGATGTCCCGGAACCCGTCTGATAGACGTCCACGGGAAACTGGTCCCAGTGGCGGCCTTCCACCAGCTCCCGGGCGGCTTGGGCGATGGCGTCGGCCCGCTTCGGGTCCAGCCTTCCCGCTTCCCGGTGGACCTGCGCCGCCTTTTCCTTGATGAGAGCCAAAACGCGGAGGATCTCCCGGGGCATGGTCACCCCGCCCAGGCCGAAGTTATCCACCGCCCGCTGGGTCTGGGCCCCGTAATAGGCGGATGCCGGCACCCGAACCTGGCCCAGAGAATCCCGCTCCACGCGCATTCCATCGACCATCGTCTCTTCCCCTTTGTCCCATTCCAGATCCATCCCAAGGCTGCCGCACCCCACGAATGCTTTTGGCGGTCTTTTTCGGGATCAGCTTCTGGGAAGGAGCATACAGAGGTTCCGGGCGGGCGATCAATCGAATTTTCGGTTGATGTCCTGCAGATGGAGCAGACCGTGCTTCAGGCTTTTTTGGAAGAGCTGGACGATGCGGGCAGGCGGAAGCCGGCGCATGTTTTCCCACGCCGCCTGGAAGCGCTCCTGCTCATCCTGGATGGCCCTGTAGACCGCCCCTTCCTGGGCCCGTCGTTTCCGCTCCAGATATTCTTGGAAGCCGATGACCTTCATGACTTACCCCTTCCGTCGATGTGTGTTGCATCCACGGAAGGGGCAAGACTCATGCCAGCATGGCGACTTCACAGTTCTAAGGAGAGGACGGATGCGTCGGCGGGACGTTCCCGCAAAGACGACGGTGCGCTTTAGATGGCGCCGGTCGCCGCCAGGGCGTGGGTGACCAGGCGCTGCATGATCTTTTCCCTGATATCTCGCGGTGCGTCCAAGCCCAGACGTTCCAGGTAGGGCCTGGCCGCAGCGGGCGGCGCCAGGCTTGCCAGCAGGGGTTTGACCTGAAAGAGCTTGCCTTTGTTGCCGTTGGTGGCATCCTTCAGGTGCCGCAGGGCCTTGGCCAGGATCAGTTCCTGGTCCGTGAGATCCGTTCCGAAGGGGAAGGGACCGAAAAGCCCCTTTTGCCGGAAGGATCCCAGTTCGGCCTCCAGCCTTTCGGGCACGTTGTGGCGGAAGGCATCGGGAACGCGGTAATCGGCGGGCAATTTGTGGGCCGCCTTGGCCTGCCGGACCAGCTCGTCCTGAAATCGGGAGTCCGCGATCTGGATGAGAGCGGCGGCCACCTCCTGATCCGTCTTTCCGCGGATATCTGCGATGCCGTATTCGGTCACCACGATGTCGCGAAGGTGCCTGGGGATGGTGGTGTTGCCGTAATTGAAGAGCACGTTGGACGTGGCGTGGGCACCGCTGCCCCGCGTGCTTCGAATCATGATGATGCAGCGGCCTCCGGGCAGGGCATGGGCCTGGGAGACGAAGTTGTACTGGCCCCCCACACCGCTGATGACCCGACCGTCCTCCAGTCCGTCGGAAACGATGGCCCCGCTCAGGGTGACCATCAATCCCGTGTTGACGAAACGGGCATGGCGGCGCTGCAGAACCTTCAGCTCTTCGTCGCCGTAGAGATGGTTCATGTAGGAGACCGCTTTCATGTTGATGAGGCGCCGTTCTTCGGGCGGCATCTGGTGCAGAGCCTCATAGAAGCTGCGCGGCCCGATGAAGAATCCGCCGTGCACGGCCACACCGTTTTGCAGTCTTTGGCCCAGGGCGTGGGCTTCCAGAGCTTGACGGGCTTTGGGATCATCCAGGTCCGCCGGGATGCGGAGCACTCCGTTGGTGAGCTCCCCTTCATCCCAGCGCCATTGGGGATCCAGGATCCCAAATCGGGACAGGAGAGCCACGTCGTTTGCCGTCAGCTTTCTTGAAATGGCCCCGGCCGCCACCAGCTGATCCAACACCGCCCCGGTGATCTCCTCCTGGAGCCGCCCGTCGTTGACCAGGCGCTGGATCGCAGGATGGTCGTAGACCTTGCGCTTGATGATGCCGTGCTTCATCAGATGCACGTAGCCGTCCACAAACATCTCGGTGCACCCGTAGAGGCCTTCCCGGAAGGGGTCCGTTCCGCCGTGCTTCTCAACGGATTGCCCGAAGCGCTCCAGAATCCCGGTCCGTTGCAGGATCTCCCGGTACAGGTCGTTGTGCTCGTGGCGGACGATGAGTCCATAGGTGATGGCATCGCCCAGGGATCCGATGCCGATCTGCAGAGTGCCGCCGTCGCGAATCAAACTGCCCACGTTGAGGCCGATCATGTAGTCCTGGGTGCTCACCGATTCCTTGGGCGGCGCAAACAGGGGGAATTCGCAGTCGGGATGATCCAGCACCGCGTCGAATTCTTGGGGCTCCACTTCCGAATCCCCGTACATGTAGGGAAGATTGCGGTTCACCTGCGCAACGATGGCCACCGGACGCCCTTCCCTTTCCGCCTGTCGCATGGCCGGAACCAGGTCCAGAGCCACCTCCGGATTGCAGCTGTAGGAATAGCGATCCCGCCCGTCCGCCTGCCGTTCGGCGCTGACCAGCTGAGCGGCCACATTGATGCCGTTGTCCATGAGGTCCCGCACGGCATGGGTATAGTTGGTGCTGATGTAGTTGAGCTGGGCGTGCTCGTAATTCATGAACGCGCCCGGACGGAAGAAGAATTCACACACCTGAATGTTTTCCGGCACATCTCTTCGCCGGACGGCCAAGGCATACTCCAGGGGCGGATAACCGCCGAAGACCCTTTCCAGGATCGGTTCCAGAAACCGTCGCTCCAGGTCCGACGACCAGCCGGGCACTTCCGGGGTGATGGCCGTGATGATCTTGAGCCGAATGGACGGATCGCGGCGGGCCCGGTTGAAAATGGCGTTGGCCAGATGGTTGGGCTTCCCCAACCCCAAGGCCAAACCCAAAACGATGTTCTTGCCCACCCGGGACAAGATGTAATCGGTGCAGGCTTCGGGGTCTTGAAAAACGGCAGGGCGATTGTGCTTCATGGGCATCTCCGTCTCCGTGGTCGCATCCGCCTGGGACATGGGAACGCGAGTTCAGATAGATTTTACGACCGATCCTTTTAACCGCACCCGGCGTTTTTTGCAAGTCTCTTCACAATGTCGCCGCATCCGCAAGGAAGAACACAGCAAAATGAACAATCCGGCTCCCACTCGGGTTTTCCTGCCCCTTGTGTTCATGCTCCGACCGAAAGGAGGGCCCAGGCCCCTCCACAGGATCGATGGACTGGAACTGGAAAGCCGTGAAACAACGGCTTCGGCGCCACCTGCACCGGCTCACGGGGGAAATCGGGGAGCGCGGTGTGGCTGGCTGGAAAGGCCATCGCCGCGCGGCGGACCCGATGGCCCGAGAGTTTCGCCAGGCGGGCATGGACCCGCAGGAAAAACCTACCCATGGCAGGGAAGCCGGCTCCGGGCCCGAAATGCCCGGAAGCACGGGGAACGCCTGGACGGCATGATTTGCCTGGAAGGGTGGGCTATACCTCCCGGACCCCCGGTTGTCGGGACTTCCCGTGGCCCTTCGATTGAAGAACTCCCCGGATCCGGGAGGCTCCAGGCTCCTCGCTGTTTTGTGTGGAAATGCCGAAGAATGCAAAGGTCTGAATGACAGCTTTTCGAACAAATTCATTGAACTCCTGCGTGGTCGGATCGGCAACTTTTGCATCCGCCATTATTTTGCTCCATTCAGGCACTGAGGGAGCTCTTCTCGGCGGATTCGGCTCGCAGGGCCGGCTGGCAGTGGAGCGCGGCGGAATGGCCAGCCCGAGTTGCTGCAATGGTTGGCCCTTCATGGTTTGAATTGAAATTCATTGGGCATTAAATATATCTCTTATGGTTGAGAGTAGATCACTGACCGAAACAGGCTTGGCTAATAGAGCCCGAATGCCTAGTTCTTGCGCTTTATCTTTATTGATTCGCTCGCTGAAGCCAGTCAAGACGATAACCGGCAGATCCGGCCGGATCTTTAACAGAGCGGCGGCGAGCAGATCCCCGGTCATGCGAGGCATGGTCATGTCCGTTAGTACCATATCGAAGTCAGCAGGTGATTTTTCGAATAACGCCAGGGCCTTCTCGGGATCCGTTTCGGCGGTTACAGAATAGCCATAATTCTCCAAAACTTTTCTGTGCAGATCGAGAACCTCCATATCGTCATCCACAATCAGAACTCTTTCATGCCCGCCTCTGATCACTGCCGTTTTTTCGACCACTTGCGTTGCCACCCCACGGGCTACCGGAAAATACAGGTCGAAACGACTCCCTTTGCCCGGCTCACTATATACAGTTATCCCTCCGCCGCACGCAGTAACGATGCTGTGGGTTGTGGCCAGGCCCAAACCTGTTCCGAGCCCCTCCTTCTTGGTGGTAAAGTAAGGTTCGAATATTTTATCTAGGATTTCAGGAGCAATGCCGTGGCCGGTATCCTCCACCGACAACTTCAGGTGTCTGCCCGGCTTACAACCGGGGATCATCTTGATGGCCTCCCGATCCAGGTCCACAGCATGAAGACCAACGCTCATCAGCCCGCCGTCGGGCATGGCATGGCTGGCGTTGATGCACAAATTCATGATCACCTGATGGATTTCCGTCGGATCGGCGATCACCGATTCCTCGGTTGCGGATATGTCTTGTCTGATTTCAATGGACGTGGGTATGGTGGAACGTAAGAGCTTCAAGGCCTCCTTAATGATCAGCGCGATTCTAATTGGTTTTCTCTCCTGGTTTGACCTGCGACTGAAAGAAAGAATCTGTTGAACCAGATCGGATGCTCTCGCAGCCGCTCGATTCACAGCCTCAAGGTTTTCCCGGATCTTGCTGCCCCTGGGCAGGGAATACATGCACATCTCGGTATATCCCACGATGGGGGTAAGAATGTTGTTGAAGTCATGGGCGATACCCCCTGCCAGGGTGCCGATGGCTTCCAGCCGCTGATTCTGCTGGATGCGTCTTTCCATTTCACGCTCTTTGGTGACATCCCGATGCACCGAGACGAAATAATCCACATGCCCGGATGGGCTCAAAATCGGTGTAATACTGGCAGCCACCTCGTAGAGCTCCCCATTTTTTTTCTTGAGGATCATATTGCCCTGCCAGGGACGCCCCGAATAAATGGTGGATTTCAGATCTTGATAAAATTCCCGGTCGTGCCGACCGCTTTTTAGTATCCCAAGGGTTTTTCCCAGAACTTCGGCGGCAGAATAGCCGGTGAGTTTTTCAAAGGCTCGGTTGACGTAGGTGAGGCGGTTTTCCCGGTCGCTGAGCATAATGCACTCGATGGTGTTGTCAATGGCGGTTTCCAGCAACCGTCTCGCCTCTTCGGCCCTGACCAGGTCAGTGATATCCAGCATAGAAACCACCACCTGCCGGGTGGCCGGAATGGTGCCGACGGTGAGGAGGGTATTTCTGATGGAACCGTCGGCGTGCATCAAACGGGTTTCGTAGCGTTTGGGAGCCTTTTCCGGATCACTGAAACGCAGCCGAAAATAGCTCTCCATCATCGGCAGGTCTTCGGCAAAGACATAGCCACGCCAGTTGGTACCTGGCAGCTCTTCGGGTAAATACCCGGTGGTGGCGGAGCACTGGCTGTTGGCAAAGGCAATGGTGCCGTCTTCGTTGACAATGAGCATGGCCGTTCCGGTGCTTTCAAAGACGCTACGGTAGCGTTGTTCGCTTTTGGCCAGTTCTATTTCGACTTCTTTCCGGTCGGTAATGTTCATCCAGGAACCCACGATTTCCTTCGGCCTGCCTTGCTCATCCCTGAGCAGCCTTAATTCGTCTCGCACCCAGATGTAGGTGCCGTCTTTCTTCTCAAAACGATACTCATGGGCCCCCCGGTCCCGCCCTTCGAGCAAAAATCTCTCTTCTGCCTTCTTCGTCTGCTCCTGGTCTTCCGGATGCACATGCTCTGCCCACCAGCCGGGTTGAAAGGCCTCTTCAGGCGTGTAGCCCGTTATTTCCGTAATGTTGGAACTGACCCAGGTGGGCGAGAGATTCTCAGGGTCCAGTTCATAGACGATGGCCGGACTGACGGTGAACAGGTGGTTCAGTCGTTCCCGGCTCTCGCGCAGCGCCTCTGCCGCCTGCTTGCGCTCGGTGATGTCCCGGCAGATGCCGCCCACCGCTACCGTTCCGTCGGGAAGATGGATGGGATAGAGTGTGTCCAGATGGTAGTGGGTGCCACGCTCCGAGGGCAAGTCATGCTCGAAGACCACCGTTTTCCCCTCGGTCAGCACCCGCTGGAACTGCTCACGATAGAAGGTGGCAACCTCTTTGGGAAAGACCTGCTCGATGGTCCTGCCCACCAATTGAGCGCCGCTTTCCAGGCCGAAATGGGTCACCCGGTCGTTGCTGGTCACAAAGGTGCCGTTTGCGTCGAGAAGAAAAATATGGTCGCCGGAAGACTCGATGAGCGCCCGGTGCAGATACTCGCTTCTTTGGCCCAACTCCTCGGACTGGCGACGGAGCCGGAGCATGATATCCATCCGAGCCAGCCATTCGTCCTTGGTTGCCGGCAGATGGAGCACATCGTCAAAGCCCGCCTTGAGCCAAGGGCTGGCATTCTCACCTGCCTTGATGCAAACCAGAACCGGGAGAAAATATTTCGCCGCCCTTTTCAAGCCGAAGGCCTTGTCCCTAAGACGGCGGGCCGTGGCTGAATCCATCAAGATGAGATCCACGTTGGAGGATTCGTCCAAATTTTCAAGAACTTCATGCCCCACCCCCACCACCCACTCCCGCATCAGCCTGCGATCCACCGGGGAATGGAAACCGAACATGATGGTTCGTTTTTTTTCGCCCATGGCCGTTCCTCTATCGCTCATACTCCGGCTTTTCCTGTTCCGCCGCGGGGACCCCGGTGAGCAGGCCGCGCAGGTGCCCAAGGCTTTCCCCCACCACAATGCCATCGCCGGTGATTTGAAATTCACGCGGTTCCGGCTCGAAATCACCGAGACGCTTCTTGAGACAACTGACCGCCTTGATGCCCCTGCCATTGTACTCGGCCCAGCGAAGCACCGTGACGTTGTCCGCCGTATAGATCACACCCAGGTCTGTAATCCGAACATCGTCGGTAATAGCTTCCTGTGCCTTCTCCAGCATCAGGGTCACTTTGTGACTCCGGCGGTAGTTGATAAAATTCTGTATGCGGGTCACCAGGTTCCAAACCCCTCCATGGCCAGATGATAGCCTCGAAGACTTTCGATGACGGCCAGCTGGATGCCATCTTTTCAACGTCTTTGCGAAACATCTCCAAGACTTCATCGTGGTAATACTCCAGGGGGTTGACCTCCCGCAACAAAACCGTGCGCTTTTCCATCGGTTCTTTCAGCGGCCGGGAAATACCGTTGCTTCGGTTGAGAATGGAGGCGCCTCCCTCCTCCAAGGTGTACAGCGCGCCCTGGATGCCCTTTTCGGCGGCAACACAAAGAATCTGCGAAGCCACGGACGATTTTCTCAGCCCGGTGGGGCTGCTGACAATGGTTGGAGCTGCCAGTGGAAAAGCCGCCTTTCATCATTTCGTCCAGGCCCTCGATGCTCGTTGAGATTCTCGCATTTTTCGCTTAATCATCTCGCCTTTATGGGCCGCTTATCAATTATGTCTTTTAACCGTCTTTTGAGAAAGCGGCAGAGAATGAAAAAGTCTGCTTTTCATCTTGAGACGAGGACGGCGGCCTTCCTTTGAAAAACGTCAGCATGGGCGCAGGTTATGTCAAGACCAAGCCCTGGGGCGCCTCTAGTGGTTTTGACAATATCTCCTTGGCCATGCTGTCTGGAAACCAGGCCGACGGCGAAAAGACGGCCCCTTTGCGCCTCGAGCTCAAGGATGTTCAGCGGCGTTCGCTCCAGCGCGCTCAGCCATCCCATCTTCCATGCCAGCCGGATCGACCTGACCATCCATTTGAAAGATCGAAGAGGCGTGTTTATGCTCCAACTGGAGGGAGAGCGCATGGCCATCCACTGGATCGATGGAGTGGAACTGGAAGCCGTGGAGCAGCGGCTCCGGCACCACCTGCACAGGCTCACGGTGGAAATCGGGGAGCGCAGTGTGGCCGACTGGAAGCGCCATCGCCTGGCGGCGGACTACATCGCCCGAGAGTTTGGCCAGGCGGGCATGGACCCCCAGGAAGAACCCTACACATGGCAGGGACGCCGGGTGGCGAATATCCTGGCGGAAACCCCGGCCCGAGGCTCTCCGATCTGGAAGCGGATTGTGGTGGGAGCCCACTACGATTCCCTCACGGGCACGGTGGGAGCTGACGACAATGCCAGCGCCGTTGCGGTTCTATTGGAAACGGCCCGTCTCTTTGCGGGCTTGCGATCCAAGGCCGGCACCTGCCCCGCTGTTCAATTTGCGGCCTTCGCCCTGGAAGAACCTCCGGTCTACGGCACCCAAGCCATGGGAAGCCGGGTCCGGGCCCGTAATGCCCGGAAGCACGGGGAACGCCTGGATGGCATGATTTGCCTGGAAATGGTGGGCTACACCTGCCGAACCCCCGGTTGTCAGGATTACCCGTGGCCCCTCCGCTTGAAGAACTATCCGGACACAGGAGACTTCATCGGGATTGTGGGAAACGGCCGGTCCAGGGGATTTCTGCGCGCCATGGAAAAGGCTTTCCGGAAAAATCCCCACTTGCCCGTGATCACGCTGACCGTTCCCTTCAACGGCTGGCTCATTCCCTCCGTGCGCTTGAGCGACCATGCACCTTTTTGGGACCACGGATACCGAGCGGTGATGGTGACCGATTCGGCCTTTTACCGGAATCCCCATTACCACACCACCGCCGACACGCTGGACACGCTCGATTTTCCCTTCATGGCTCAACTGGTAAAAAGTCTGTTGTTCTTTCTGTTTCCATGACATGGGGCCGCCGGAAGCATACGCGGCCCCACAAGCCTGCCCTCCTTTCGCCGGTGCTTTGTTGGTGCGGAAGCGGGCCGGACCCCCTGGAGGTGCTCATGAGTCGGCAGATCCGCGTGGAATCCCTTCCCGTGACGGCCGCATTTCGAAGGATCAAGAGATGGACGGAACGACGAGGGGAGGTGGCTCTCATCGAAGACGGGCTTTTGATTCAGCACCTGGCCGTCTTTTCCCTGCGCGCCGGGCCCGGTCTCTTTCGCGGCGGCCACTACCACCGGGTAAAAACGGAACGGTTCTATGTGATCTCAGGGAAAGTGCGGATCCTCACGGTGGATGTGGAGACCGGCGAGGCGGGGCATACGGACGTGCAAGCCGGCCATAAGCTCGTCATCCCACCGCTTCTGGCACACCGTTTTCACGCCTTGGAAGATGCGTGGCTGGTGGAATACTACGACTCCCCCTACGATCCCCAAGACGATGTGCCGTTTCAGCCCTTTCCGGAAATCCAGCTATCACGGCCTTGATTGGAAACCCTCCAAGCCGGCAGCGGATCCCGGCCCACTTCCGTTCGCCCCCTTTGCGGCCCCGTGTCCCTTTTCACCCTGGAAAACCGTCCGAAAAAGGCCTCTCGGTTTCCTTTACCGCACCGAGGCCGTAGGGTTCCAAGGAAGGATGGTGCTGCGGATGACGGGATGACCGTGAATGGGCTTGGCGGCGGTTTTGTCGGGGCGACCCGGCGGACCGCCCCGACAGAAAGTGTGCTGAGCGGGGTCTCCTTTTCGGTAGTCCGTTTTCGGACACGCTCCGTCGGTGTCCCCGGATCCCCCGGCATCCCTCTTGCCACTCACTCCAGCGCTGTGCTAGGTTCCAGCACACGCCTGGGTGGTGGAATAGGCAGACACAAGAGACTTAAAATCTCTTGGGCCCTGTGCCCGTGCGGGTTCGATTCCCGCCCCAGGCACCACCCTCTTTCGCCCCTGAGCCCTTTCCGGCCCCTCCTCCAATGTCCCTTATTGGGCCTTGCCGCCGTGCTGATGGGGAAGTGGGCATTGGTGGGGACTTGCAAAGGGCAAGTTGCAAATCACAACGTGCTCACTTTAGCACCCTTATTACCTCCCCACTCCCAAGGCATCACCCCAGGGCGATGGCCTTTTCGGGGCACATTTCCTGGCAGCAAAAGCAGGTGATACAGACCGCCGGGTCCACCTGCGGGAGATCTTGGGGCATGGACAGGGCGGATACGGGGCAATGGTCCACGCAGGTGCCGCAGGCCGTGCAGAGGGCCGCATCCACCCTGGGCCGCAAGGACATCTTGGCCTCGAATAGCTGCTGGATCCGCTCGTTTGTCATGATGGCTTCGCCGCTCAAGGGCGGCAGCCTGTAGTTGGCCAGCCGCACCAGCTCTCCCACCACCCGGATTCGATCCAGATCATAGTCCCCCAGGCCCAGCTCTTTGGCCCGTTGCAGGAACCGCAACGTCCCGGGGTCACAGCCCATCATGTGGGCGATGACCGCGTCCACGGCCACAGCGTTGTCTCCGGCCAAGATCAAACCGATGGAGCGCAGCTCGGGGGATGCGGGACCATTTCCTTCCATGCCCGTGACGGCGTCCACGATGAAGAGGTCGGGAACGCGCAGTCGGAAGACTTCCACCAGCAGGTCGTGGAACCTCCGGGGGCTCCCCGCCGCCTTGTGAAGCCGCGCCTTCTGGGCTCCCGGAAGGATACCGTAGGAATTTTTGACCGCCCCGGTGATCACCGTCAGCCCATGGGTTTTGAACTTGGGCAGGCTGATGACCACATCCGCTTCCAACACGATCCGGGACACGCCCACTGATTCCATGAATTCCGGATGGAAGGCCACGCGGGTCGAATCGACTCCGATATTGACATAATAGCCCTTGGCGGCGTCCATGAGCCCCGTTTCCCGGAATGTTCTCTCATTGGCCCCGTAGTCGAAGGCCCCCGGGTTGTCGCCCACCACGATGCACGCGGGCCGTTCCTCTTCCACCCGTTCCACCACGGCCCTGAGCACCGCAGGGTGCGTGACGATTCCCTCTTCCGGCTTGGAGGCGCGAAGGGCATTGGGTTTGATGAGAACCGTCTTTCCCGTCAAGGCCAGGGGAAAGGTCTCAAACACCCGGTCCACCGCCTGCCGAACATTGTCATAAGACGCCGCATGGATCATCACCGTGTGCATCTTTTGGTCTCCTCTGGACGGTTTCCCCGCCCCCACGGTCCGTCCATCAGCCTTCCCCATGGAGCTTTCTCAGCACATAGGGCAGGATACCCCCATGGCGGAAATAGTCCACGTCCACGTCCGTATCGAGGCGCGCGATCGCCTGGAAGGTGACGACCGATCCGTCCGGCCTTTCCGCACTCACGGTGAGAACCTTTCTGGGGGAAAGATCTTCCAGACCGCGGATGGTAAACCGTTCGCTTCCGTTCAGGCCCAGTGATTCCCAACTCTCTCCTTCTTGGAAAGCCAAGGGGAGCACGCCCATGCCCACCAGGTTGCTGCGGTGGATCCGTTCGAAGGACCGGGCGAGCACGGCCCGCACCCCCAGCAGATTGGGCCCCTTGGCGGCCCAGTCCCGCGACGATCCCGTTCCATACTCCGCGCCGCCCAAAACGATCAGGGGCACGCCCTCCTCCCGGTAGGCCATGGCGGCATCATAGACGAACATTTCCCGGCCCTCGGGAAACTTGCGTGTCAGGCTTCCTTCCTTGCCGTCCGCCAACTGGTTTTTGATGCGGATGTTGCCGAAGGTTCCGCGCATCATCACTTCGTGGTTGCCCCGCCGGGATCCGTAGGAATTGAAATCCGCCGGTTCCACGCCCTTGGAAAGGAGGTATTGACCGGCCGGGTAATCGGCGGGGATGGCTCCTGCGGGGGAGATATGGTCCGTGGTCACCGAGTCGCCCAGGACCAGCAGGGCTCGGGCGCCCTGGATGTCCTGGACGGGGGAAGGCTCGGGGGTGATGCCGTCAAAATAAGGGGGCTTTCGAATGTAGGTGGAAGCCGGATCCCACGGGAAGGTGACGCTCTCGTCCACCTCCAGCCCCTGCCACAGGGCGTCTCCTTCCAGCACCGACGCATATTGATTCTGGAAAAACTCCTTGCGCACCGTCTCCTTCACCATCCACCGGATCTCCTCTTGCGTGGGAAGGAGCTCCTCCAGGTAGACCGGATCCCCGTTGGGATCCAGGGCCACGGGTTCGTTGTCCATGTCCACATCGATCCGGCCGGCCAGGGCGAAGGCCACCACCAGGATCGGGGAAGCCAGGTAATTGGACCGAATGCGTTGATGGATCCGGGCTTCGAAATTGCGGTTTCCGGAAAGGACGGCGGCCACGTTCAGGTTCTCTCGAACGATCACTTCTTCCACCGAGGCGGGCAGAGGGCCGCTGTTTCCAATGCACGTGGTGCATCCAAAGCCCACACAATGGAAGCCCAGGGCCTCCAGGTAGGGCATGAGTCCGGACGCGTTCAAATAATCCATCACCACCCTGCTGCCCGGCGCCAGCGATGTCTTCACATGGGCCGGCACCTGGAGGCCGCGCTTCACCGCATTTCGAGCCAGAATGGCCGCGCCCAGCATGACAGCCGGGTTGGAGGTGTTGGTGCACGAGGTGATGGCCGCAACGACCACGGACCCGTCACCGATCCGGGAGAGTCGGCCGTTTATTTCCACATCGAAAAAGCGATGGCTCAGCGGCCGACAGGTGCGCAGTCGTTGCGTCCGGCAGCCCGACTCCTCCATGAAAGTGGACAGATCCTGAACCGACGGTTGGGACCCATAGCGGCAGCCCAGCACTTCCGCGAACTGTTCCTTGAGAACCCCGAGTTCCACCCGGTCCTGGGGCCTGGAGGGCCCCGCCACGGAAGGCTCCACCGTGGCCAGATCCAGCTCCAGCACGTCCGTATATTCCGGTTCGTGCGAACCGTCTGCAAACAACCCGGACGCCTTGGCGCATAGCTCCACCACATCCGCTTGCTCGTCCCGTGCGGTGAGACGCAGAAAATCGACGGTCACCTGGTCCACGGGAAAGAATCCCACGGTGGCGCCGTATTCCGGGGCCATGTTGGCCACCGTGGCCCGATCCGGCAGGCTCAGGCTCGCCAGACCGGGGCCGAAAAATTCCACGAACTTTTCCACCACCTTGCGGGCCCGGAGCATTTCCGTCACTCGCAGCACCAGGTCCGTGGCCGTCACATGGGGCCGCAGCCGGCCCGTGAGACGGACCCCCACCACTTCCGGGATGGCCATGGTGTAGGGCTGGCCCAGCATCACCGCCTCCGCTTCGATGCCGCCCACACCCCAGCCCAGCACCCCCAACCCGTTGATCATGGTGGTGTGCGAATCGGTGCCCACCACCGTGTCCGGGAAGACCAGGGCATGGTCCTTGTCCGGCCCGGCGGCCACCACCATCACCTGCGCCAGGTATTCCAGGTTCACCTGGTGGCAGATCCCGGACCGGGGCGGCACGACACGCATGTTGGAAAAGCTCTTTTGAGCCCACTTGAGCAGCGCGTAGCGCTCTCGGTTGCGTTCATACTCCCGGGCCACATTGATCTCCACGGCCCGTTCCGTGCCGTAGGCGTCCACCTGCACGGAATGGTCGATGACCAGATCCACGGGGACCAGGGGATTGATCTTGCGGGGATCTCCGCCCAGATCCCGCATGGCGTCGCGCATGGCGGCGATATCCACCACGGCGGGTACACCGGTGAAGTCTTGCATCAGAACCCGGGCCGGATGGTACGGAATCTCCACCGGCTCCTGGTAGGTGCGGCGCCACCGAGCGATCTTTTCCAGATCTTCGGTCTTGACAATCCGGCCATCCATCTTTCTCAGGACGTTCTCCACCAGGACCCTTATGGAATAGGGCAGGCGCCTTATGTCCGCCATCCCTTCCCGTTCCAGCGCGGTGATATCGAAGACGGTGAGTCGCCTTCCGTTCCACTCCAGTGTTCTCGTAAACCGTTCTTTGTCCATTCCTAGAGCTCTCCCATCGATTCCGATCACCTTTCCATTGGAATGGGACGGCCGGTCCCCAGGCGCCGCCCGTGCTGAGACCTGGAGCACCTTGGATCAATTCCGGCCCCTCGGTCCGATCCGCTCATGGCCGCAGGGCCGCAAACCGCAGGTTGATGCCGTCCGGGCCCGCCACCACAAAGTCCCGCATCCCGTAGTACCGGTCTCCAATGTCCGTGACAATCTCATGGCCCAGCGCCCGGGCCTTTTCATAGATCCCGTCCACATCCTCCACAACCACCCGCACATTGCCGATGGCCCCTTCCGGGGGCTTCACATCCGGCATTTCCACCAGAAAGAGCAGGGAATCGTCCCAGCGCAGTTCCATGAAGACACCATCCCGGCGGTTGATCACAAACCCAAAGTCCGTAAAAAACCGGGCGGATCGCTCCAGGTTGCGCACATAGATGGCCAGAACCAGCTGCTCTCCGGCCGGCACTTTCTTTCCCATCGTTGACCCTCCATGACGTTGATGCGTGAAGAACCCTGGGTGGCGCAGGCCCCCCACCGGCGCCTCAACGCGGGTGTGGCACAGGCCGAGGCGCCGGCGCCCCTCGCCCCCCATAGACCGCGCATCACGGACGGCGACTTTCAGAGCCGCCCCCCGCTTCCCCAAGGCCCCGGCGCGACAGAAACTCTCGCACCGCCGGACCGGTTCCCGCATCCCACGGTCGAACCTTCTCGGGCGGCAACAGCTTGACCTCCGCCAGTTCGTCTCCCACGCTCACCTGCCCTTCCGCCTGCACATGGTAGGCGAAGATCACCTGATTCTTTTCAAAAAAGGAATAGATGCCCAGAAAATCTTCGATGCGCCCATCCAGGCCCAATTCCTCCTGCACTTCGCGAAGCGCTCCCTGCTCGGGCGTTTCCCCGGCTTCCAGAAAACCCGCCACCACACCGAAAAACTTCTTCGGCCAGCCCTTGCTTCGCACCAAGACGATGGAGCCTTCCACTTCCACCACGGCGGCCACCACCGGTGTGGGATTGTTCCAAAAAACATAGTCGCACTGTGGGGAGGAACAGGCCAGGCGGGGACGTGCGTCCAGGATCCGCTCTTCCAGCAGGGAAGCGCACAGGGGGCAATATTTCATTCTCCGATCCTTCATTGGCACCCAGGAGAATCACGAGGTCCATGGAAACGTTTTCGTTCACGTCTCTGAACATGGCATCAAACGGGCGTCTCCATCAAGTCCAAAACCGGAAGACTTTCGGCCCTATCGTGACGGGTCATGGGAGGTTCCATCGGATTCCAATCCCACGGGCGCCTTCCCGTTACAGATCTTGGGGGCCGCATCCGCTGAAGATCCTTCACCCGGGCACCTGCGCCATGGTAGAAGGATCCGCACACTGGGCGCCCATGCCGCCCGCCCTTAACCCAGGCGGTACGAAACCATAAGCCGGTGGAGGCACTTCGCTTGGCCAACGCCCCAAGGGCAACCATGGGACCCGCGCTCCCAAACGCCCGATATGTTCCAAGTACCACCACGTGGAGGTCCCCATGGAGTTTTTCACCATCGCCGAACAACAGGCCACGCAGGAAGAGATCCAACGGCTTTGCACCATCGAGTCGCTCCCCCGCTACTAAGCATCCATTGAGTCGGCATCCGATGTGCGCGATGAGACGGGGGTGATTTTTTGCATCTGGGGCCGGTTCGTCATCCACCGGGAAAAGATCAACGGAGGTGTTCGTTTCACCATGCCCGAATGCCCCAATGCCTTCCCGTGGACCGTAACCACGGGCTTTCCGCCCGCTCTGGATAAGATCGTGGTCCACGGCACCCTGAACCGAACGGAACACGATCCCGATTTCGTGGAGTCCATGGAGGAATTCTTCGCCCACTGGAAAGAGGGGCTGGAATCCCTTTGGACGGAAGAGGCCCGCGAGAGGAATGTCCCAGAATCGGCTTCCGTTCGCCTTCCCATGTTTTCAGGATGAGGGTGGGCCGGGACGCTTTGGGGGGCCAAGGAAACACCGAGCGCAGGGAGTCACGCCATGGGGTGAAGCACCAGTTCGCCGCCCTTTCCCAGCGATTCCGCGATGCCCTGGGGGCGGCCTTCGACTACCACCACCGGCAGGTACGCAAGGGATCCCACGTCCCTTATGTGTCCCATCTCCTGGCCGTGGGCGGCCTGGTGCTGGAAAACGGAGGGGACGAGGACGTGGCCGTGGCAGCTCTTCTCCACGACGCGGCAGAGGATCAAGGCGGCGAAGACACCCTGGAGGCCATTCGGGTTCGTTTCGGAGAGCGAGTGGCCGGGCTGGTTCGAGCCTGTTCCGACTGCCTCCAAAGCCCCAAGCCCCCCTGGCGGGAACGCAAGGAAGCCTACCTGGCCCGGTTGGAGACGGCGCCGGCCGATGCGGTGCTCATCACCCTTGCGGACAAGGTCCACAACGCCCGCACCATCGTGGCCGATTTGGAACGGGAAGGGGCATCGGTCTGGACCCGATTTCGGGGCGGGAAATCGGGAACCCTTTGGTATTACAAGAGCCTGGTCCACTGCTTTCGGCGTCGGGGCCGTTTTGCCCCTCTGGTCCGCGAACTGACCTGGCTGGTCCATCGCCTCCAGCAATTGGGCGCCCGGGTCACCGTGCTCGGCGTTCCCTTCGACGCCCATTCCTCCCACCGACGGGGTCCGGCTCTCGCCCCCGGGCGCATTCGGGAGGCGCTCCATTCGGGGTCCATGAATCTCACGGCCGAATCCGGCCTGGATCTGCGCACCTGCGATGGATGGGCGGACGCGGGAGATCTCAGCTTTTCTCGAACGGATTCCATGGTGGAGAAGGTCCAAGAGGCCGTGGCGGCCATTGTCAAAAGGGGTGGCTCCGTGCTGGCCCTGGGAGGCGATCATTCCATCACCGTCCCCGTGGTGCGCGCTGTGGCCGCTCACCACGGCCCGTTGAACATCCTGCACCTGGACGCTCACCCCGACCTCTACCCGGCTCTGGACGGCAACCCCATGAGCCACGGGTCGCCTTTCGCGCGCATCCTGGAAGAGGGCCTGGCGCAAAGGCTCGTTCAGGTGGGCATCCGCACCATGAACGCGGAACAAAAAAGGGTGGCAGAGCGCTACGGCGTGGAAGTCCTTCCCAGCGACCGGTGGCGGGGACCCCAGCCGATGGCCTTCGAAGGCCCTGTCTATCTGTCCCTGGATGTGGACTGCCTGGATCCGGCCTACGCCCCCGGTGTTTCCCATCACGAGCCCGGCGGATTGTCTCCGCGGGACGTGATGGATCTCATCGCCGGAATCCGAGGCCGGCTAGTGGGAGCCGACCTGGTGGAGATCAACCCCGAGCGGGATCCGCTGGGGATCACCGCCGCCGTGGGAGCCAAGTTATTAAAGGAAATCCTGGCCCGAATGTTGACTCAAGCGGAGGGCTCTTGAGCCATCGCCCGGATCTGCTATTCGGGATTTTGCGCGGGGCACCCACAACCCGTTTCCAGTCAAGGTCAGCTTGCCCAACAGGACACGCCCCCCACATTCCGGTGCCTCGCTGCAAGGGGATCAAATTCCGATCGTTCCGCACCCCATGGGGCGCGCCGTCTCCACCCACAGCCGCGCCACGCCCGTGGGGGAAGGCCTGGTCGTGAAGCTCATCTTAAAAAGAGGCGGCGGATGGATTCCTGTTCTTGGGGCGTGAGTTGATCCCAGCGGCGCAGACCGTCTTCCACCCGCTTTTTCTGCGCCGGCGTCAGGCGCTCCCACTGCCGGTAGCGCTTTTCGTAAAGCTTCCTTTTCGGCTCCGGAAGGCTCTTGTATTTTTCGTATCGTTTTCGAATCTTTTCCTTTTCTTCAGGACTGAGCGACTGCCACTCCCGGTACCGCTTCTGCCAGTCCAGGCCGTCGTTTCCCGGGCCCAATCCGCCGGCATTCCCCGCGTGCCTTTTGGCCAGGACGGCCCCCGCAGGCAAAGAGGTCACAACCCTCCAGGGCCGCTCCCAGCGGGCGGCGGCCCCATCCTTATACCCTCCCCAGGCGGCGTGCGGCACCCAAAGAAAGCCCCACAGAATGGCGATTGGCAACCAGGCTCTCAACCTACCCATGGGCCGTTACCCTTTCCTCGCTTTTACGCAGCCCCTGCCCATGTCCGGGCCCCGGCCGATCCCCGGACCTGGATGGAGCGTCCACAGTCTGCACAACCCTTTCGATGGTTTCCAGGTCCCTCAAAAGATCCAGGTGCTTGACCAGGTCCATCTCATCCGGAACCAATTTCGTCTCCTGTGTCATGCGGATCGGTTGGGCATGCCTCGATTCCAAACGGTGCCATAGAACGCCGCCCAGTAACAGCAAAAGAGACAAGGTGCAAGCCGCGGCTCCGGCCCAGAACCGAGCGTTCCATGCCCATGGAAGTGACATGGGCAGCCACCTTGGGCGCCGCTTTTCCGTCGATTCCTCGCCCAAACGCCGAAGGGCCAGCGCCGCCGCTCGAGCCGCCTCGCCGGCGGAAGGCTGCGGCAGTCTCTCCGCCCCACTCACGTCCTCAAGGAAATCGATCCATGCCTCCACTTCCCTTCGGCACTGGGCGCAGGAGGACAGATGCTCCGCGAATCGCCCGTGTTCTCCCGGCATCAGCGCTCCCGCCGCATAGAGCGCCGCAGTGTCCCGAAACTTTTTGCACCCGCCCATGTCAGTGCCCCTCATGGTTTCCGTCGTAGTCCTGAAGATGCCTTCGCATGGCTTGCATGGCCCGCACCAGGTGGGTCTTGACCGTTCCCAGAGCCATGCCCGTGGCTTCCGAAATTTCTTTGAGGGTCATCTCTTCAAAAACCTTGAGAATGAAGACCGTCCTTTGCCGCTCCGAAAGCAACCGCAACGCCTGCTGAACATCGTTTCGCAGGCCCGGTTGGCCCCGCGCCCAGGCGGGCCAGGTCCCCATCCAGGGAACGCCCGATCCCACCCCATCCCGGCTGGGCGGATCCTCCCCTCGGGAAGAGCGCCATCCGTCCCAGAGGGAGAGCCGCCTCTTGCGCTTTCGCCTCTCCATCAGGCACGTGTTGACCACGATGCGGTGCAGCCACGTGCTGAACGCCGAACGCCCTTGAAACCGGCCGATGTGGCGTAACACCTGGATCATGGCCTCCTGGGCCGTCTCCTGGGCTCTCGGAAGGTCGAAGTCGCACAGCCGAAAGGCGGTGGCCAGCACCCTGGGATAGTGGGAGGCCAGCAGGCGTTCCATGGCCTGCCGGTCTCCCTTTTGAGCCCGGCGCACCAGTTCGTGATCGTCCGGAACAGGACCGGCCGAAGGCGCTTCGTCTGCTGACGGCACTTGCGTCCTAGCCGCGCTCAGCACGTTGCACCTGCCCTTCCCCACTTCCCGGTCTTCTGCCAACCTGCCTCCTTATCCTCAGCTTTACCCTTAGCCGGCCTCGGCCCCCATTTCAATCACGGGAGCGGAAGATCACGGTGAGACCCGGGCTGTGGATGGAAGCTCCAAGGAAAAAGCCATCGCCTCCCCCATGACGCCAATGGTGATGCCGCTTCATCCACTTTCGGTGCTGATGCCAGCGCACATGGGACCGCCAACGGGGCCAAGGACCATGAACCCGGCAGTCATCGCATTGGATTACCACGGGAGCCCTCCCATGCACCACAACAACCCCGCGACCGTACCGAACCCAGTCCGCACGGGCCATGGCGGGGAGCATCCAAAATCCCACGCTCACTACCACGATCGTCAACCATTTTCGGGCTCGCATGATTCACCTCCCTTTTTTCCCATCTCCCTTTTACGACCCATGCCCTCGTCTCAACCCATTGGATGCCCCCAACGCTCCCATGGGATGACAAGCGCCAGAAGATTTCTGGCCGTGGGCAACGGGAATGTGTGAGAAAGCCAGTGTCCATGGCGCGGCCACGGACAGGTTCTTTTCAAGCCCCCGCTCCTGCGCTAAAGTGCGGTCTCGCGCACTCTTGCTGAACCGGGAGCCGAGATGAACCCTGAGACATCCTCCAGATGCCCCAACGACCCGAGCCTTCAGGTGGGACGAGACGAACGTTTTGTTGCCCTTCAGGACGTGGGCCAAGGGTTCACAGCCAACCTTCCCGTGGCGGCCAGCGTGGCCGCTTACGGAAGCGTCCTGGGGGTTCTGGCGGTTCAAAAGGGAATCAGCTGGGTTCAATTGCTGGTGATGAATCTCAGCGTTTTTGCGGGATCGGCCCAGTTCGTCATGGTGGACATGTGGGTGCCCCCCCTTCCCATCGCGGAAATGACCCTGGCCGTGCTGGCCATCAACCTGCGCTACCTTCTCATCGGGGCCTCCCTGGAACCCGTTTTTCGCGGTGCTTCGTTCTGGCACAAGGCATGCCGGATGCACCTGGTGGCCGATGAAAACTGGGCCGTCACCATGGCGGTACGCCGTCGTGACGGATATGTTTCCACGGGCTTTCTTCTGGGAGGGGGATTGTGCGTGGTGACGGCCTGGTGCTTGGGTACCCTTTCCGGCCACTTACTGGGAGCGGCCATCGAGGATCCGTCGGTTTATGCCCTGGACTTCGCCTTTGTGGCCGTCTTTACGGCACTGGCCATGTCTCTTTGGCGGGGGGCTAGCGATACGGTTCCTTGGGTGGTGGCCGCCGCCACGGCCGTGGTCGTGGAACGCCTTCTTCCCGGCAAGTGGTATATCATTTGCGGGGCCCTGGCCGGGTCGCTGGTGGCCGCCTGCCGCAAAAACCGGCACGGTGGAGATGAAGCGGAGTCATGATGGGAAACGGGCAGGACCTGCAGGCCTATGGGGCCATTGTTGCCGCGGCGTTGGTGACCTACGGACTGCGTCTGGGGGGGCTCCTTCTTTCCAGCCGATTGCCCCGTGGTGGCAGATCCCGCGCCTTTATGGAGGCGCTTCCCGGCACGCTTCTGGTGGCCCTTGTGGCCCCGGGAATACTGGCCGCAGGCCCTTCCGGCATTGTGGCCGCCACCTGCACCGCAGCCGTTTCCCTGAAAAACGGAAACGTCTTTTTGGCCATGCTGGTGGGCATGGCCGTCAAACTGGCCGGACAATACCTTGCGGGCTAGCGGACCGACCAGGTCGGCAAAAGCCGGGCGGGGCCGGGTGCCTCCGCACCCCGGCCCCGCCGCGTTCCTTTATGCGACACCCGATGTTTTCGGCGTACGGGTCTTCCATCAAAACAGGTCGGAGGCGTCCTCCCGGCCGCCGGAAAGGTGCGGCGCATATTGGCAGTCGGTTCCCAGGATATGCTTTTTCAGCCATGTTTCCAGGAATTCCAGAACTTCGAAGCTCAAGCCCACCTCGCCCTTCTGGAATTTGTCCACGACCTCCTGGACCTTTTGCACAAACTTTGCGTGCGTTTCCCGGTGGGCGGCCAGATCGGGATAACCGCACCGCTCCATGGCTCGTTCCTCGTCCTCAAAGTGGGTTTGGGTGTAGTCCACCAATTCTCCCACAATCGGTTCCAATACCTTCTTTCCTTGGCCCTGTCGCATCGCGTGGGCCAATTGATTGACCAAGGCAAAGAGCCTTTTGTGCTGACGATCCAAATCAAAGTCCCCCACGGAATACTCGTCGGTCCATACCATCACATCCTTTCCGGCGGATGGCCCCGGAGCCGGCTTTCCTTGCTTGTGGGCCGTCGGGGCGATGGAACGGGCCGCACTTTGAAGCCGCCTTTGAGGCAAAGCGGGCGGACTCACTTCCTTAGGCTTTTGGGCCCCGCCTTTCAAGCGTTTCATCTCGGAATGATGGGGCAACGCGGGCGCATCCTCGGAATGAGCCTGCCGGCTTCCGACCACTTGGGCCAGTTGCTGGACGTATTCGCGAACCTGCTGGGCCTGGGCCCGCAGCTCCTCGCTGGCCGAAGCGGATTCCTCCGCATTGGCGGCGTTTTGCTGCACAACGCGGTCCATATCGGCAACGGCCCGGTTGATCTGCTCGATGCCTTCGGCCTGCTCACTGCTGGCCGCAGCGATTTCGGAGACCAGCTCGCCGATCCGGGCCGATCCTTCGGCCACTTTGGCAAACGCCTTGGATACCTGTTCCGACGCCTCGTTTCCAAAGCCGACCTTTTGAACGGTTCGATCGATGATCTCGGATGTATTTTTGGCCGCTTCCGCGGCGCGCATGGCCAGGTTGCGCACCTCGTCGGCCACGACGGCAAAGCCGGCACCGGCCTCGCCGGCCCGGGCCGCCTCCACGGCGGCATTGAGCGCCAGCAGGTTGGTCTGAAAAGCGATTTCATCGATGGTCTTGATGATCTTCTGGGTCTCCTGGCTGGCTTCGCCGATGTCTCCCATGGCCTCTTCCAACGTCTCCATGGCCTTTTGGGCTTCCACCAAGTTCTCTCCTGTCGCCTTGGTGATGGCGTCGGCCTGGGAGGCGTTGTCCGCATTCTGCCGGGTCATGGCCGCCATCTCTTCCAAGGCCGAAGAGGTTTCTTCCAAAGAGGCCGCCTGCTGAGAAGCCCCGTCCGCCAGTTCCTGGCTCGATTCCGACACCTGCTCGGACGCTCCCGCCACTTGGTCCGCTCCCTCGCTCAGGCCTTCCACCACTTGAACGATGGGGGCGGCGGTCCGACGGCCGAAGGCCACGGCGACCCCTCCGCCCACGGCCAACATCACCAGGGCGATTCCCAGGGCCCACTTCATGGATTGCCACTGCCCTTCGCCCAGTTGCCGGGCCGCATGCCGCGCCGTCTCCATGAGTTCGTCCTGGGCCATGGTGGTGGCCACCACATAGGTGGCGTCTCCCACCCGAAGCGGCTTGTAGGCCACGAATTTGGCAACGCCCTCGAACTCGTAGGCCCCCGTTCCTTTCTCACCACCAAGCCCCTTTTTCATGAGCTCCCCAAGCACGCCGTAACGGGCATCGGTCAGCGCAATCCCGTCCGTCAGAGTGTACTTGGGGTGGGAAATAAGAATTCCTTCCGGATTGACCACGTATGAATAGCCCGTTTTTCCATAGGTCTTGGATGACAACACCTCCCAGACGACGGCCCAGTCCAGATTGACCACCACTGCCCCCATGAATTGATCCTTTTCCCGCAGGGGCATCACCACGCGCATCTCAGGCCTGCCCGTGTATTCGGCCAAGACGACACCCGTGTTCACGGGGCCGTCGGCCTTGCCGGCCTCTTGAAACCAGGAGGTGGCACTCTTGTTTTCCAGATCGTGCACGAAGGCGCCGTCCACGAATTTGAGCACTTCCCGGCCCTTTGCATCCAGGTAGCGAACCTGGCTGTAAAGTGGCCTTTCGCCTTGCGCGGTATGTACGACGCCCAGCTTCCAAAGGGCCTCCATCTCCCCGCGGAATCCGCGCCAGTAGGCTTTCTGTGCTTCTCCCGCCAGATCCTCCCACGAGCAAGTGGCCATGATGACCCAGCCGTAATCGACATATTCAATACCTGCCATCACCCGCGGGACACCATCTCCACCCTTGAAGCTGATAAAGGCTTTGCCAACCTCACGCGCCTTGGAGTAGGCGGCCAAAATCTGTGACGCATCGGGGAGGTCTCCCACCTTTTTACCCACCTGCTCGCTATCCGGATGGGCGACGATGACTCCTTGCCCATCCACGATGAAGAAGATGCCCGAAGTGCCCAGGTGAGCCGAGGCGATGGCTTTCTGGATTCCTTCCACATCCTTTTCCCGGATGGTGACGGCCACGGCCCCCATCACTTGTTCAAAGGGATCCACTAGAGGCGCGTAGAGGCTTTGGACCCATTCGCCGTCCCTCTTTTCCCTGGCGTGGTACGTTTGCCCCTGGAGGACCGCTTGGATGAACGGGTTCGGATCTCCCTGGGCACCTTTGGCCGGCACGAAGGTGCCCACGTGGCGCATCTTTTCGCCCTTGACGACGCTGGAGCCGACCCGAAGCATATCTCCAGCCTCGTTCATGCGTTGAAAGATGATACAGTCGCTTCCCGAAATGGCCTTCACATCATCGATGACGGCCACCTCCTGGTCCAACGAATCGACGGGGTAGAGCAGTTTCTGGCCGAATTGAATCAGGGGAAGTTTTATGGACTGTGCCTCACCCGTGAGCTCGTTTTTCGCCTTCCAGCGGTATTCAATTCCCGCGGTGACCGCCATCCCGTACTGCTTCATGACGGCGCGAGCCAGTTTCAAATCCCTTGTCAATTTTTGTTCCACCGAACGCCGGCGCGCCTCCAGCAGGTCGAAAAAGCGGCCGATCTCGGCAAAGACGCGTTCCTTTCCAAGATTTCTCAGGGTTTCGTTGGTTCCCGTCTCGGCGCTCAGATAACCTTGCAGGTTGGATGAGGCCGCCAGCCGTTGCGCGTCGTTTTCGGTCTGCTGCACCAGGTTGGATACCAGGGCATGGTCGTTTTCCAAAATGGTACTCAGTCGGGCCTTGGCCTCTTTGACCATCGCATCCTTGAGATACTGGTTGAGGTGCTCGGACTGGGACGTGGACAGAACGGCGTTCAGGATCGTGTTGGCAGTCAGGGGAACGGCCACCATGGCGACACAGAGGAGGATCAACTTGGACTTTAATGTCAATCGCATGAGAATCGGCTCCTTTCCTTTCTCTCCGATCAATGGTCACTTAGCGCCCGCGCGCCCATCCACTCACCCTATCGGTTCCCATGCCCAGAACCTTGAGGCAAAATCGTCGAGCGGTCCCCGCGGATTCCCCACCATGAAGATCCCCCGCCCCAAGGAATCCCGGACGCGAAAAAAGCCGGCCCCTCTCCAACGGCACCTTGACAGGAAAAGGTCCTTTGGATAGCATTGCATGAACACATGCTCATATGTGGAGGAATCAATGGATCCGGAGACCTGTGCGGTCCTTTGCATTCACCCGGACAAGGTGGAGGCGGCCCGATCGGCCATGGTATCAGAGGAAACCGCAGGGCGCCTGGCGGAACTCTTCAAGGTCCTGGCAGATCCCACCCGGGTGCGCATTCTGAGCGCCCTGCAGCAGGGGGAACTCTGTGTGTGCGACCTGGCGGCCGCCACCGCTGTTTCCCAGTCGGCCGTCTCCCACCAGCTCCGCCTGCTGCGTGTGGCCCGGTTGGTGAAAGTTCGCCGGGAAGGCAAGATGGCCTTCTACTCACTGGACGATGATCACGTACGCCGCCTCTTCCGTGAAGGGCTGGATCACGTGGCCGAGCAGTGATCCACTACCAAGGAGAAACGATGCTGGAATCCTCTTATCTGGTCCTTTTCAAGGTTTTGGAAAACAGCTGGCAAATCCTCGTGGAGGCGGCCCCTTACATCCTCTTTGGACTGCTGGCCGCTGGATGGGTGAAGGCCTTCCTGCCGGAAGAGAAGGTTCTGCAACACCTGGGGGGCCGGACCACGGCGGCCGTGGTGAAGGCCTCGATACTGGGCATCCCGCTGCCGCTCTGTTCCTGCGGAGTCCTGCCGGTGGCCATGGATTTGCGCAAACGCGGCGCGGCCAAGGGGCCGTCCGCAGCCTTTCTGGTCTCTGTTCCCGAAACGGGCGTGGATTCCATCGCCATCACCTATGCCCTTTTGGGCCCGGTTCTGGCCGTCTTGAGGCCCCTGGCCGCCCTTGTCACCGCCACGGTCACGGGGCTGATCGTCAATCGCCTGCCGGAATCGGCCACGCCGCCCACTGCGCCGTTTCCCTTTGCGCAACCCAACGGACCGGCCGAGTCCGCGCCCAGCTCCTCGAAAACAGGGCCGTCTTTCGGCCGCCGGATTGTGGACGGCGTGCACTACGCCCTTTTCGATCTGCTCCAGGATCTGGGCGGCTGGCTCTTTGCGGGGATCCTGATTTCCGGGGTGATTGCGGTCGTCCTCCCTCAAGACGTCTCCCGGTTTCTCTCCACCCACGAAGGCTGGTCCCTGGTGCTCATGCTTGTGGTGGGAATTCCCATCTACATCTGCGCCAGCTCGTCCACCCCGGTTGCCGCAGCGTTGATCTTGAAAGGACTTTCCCCTGGAGCGGCGCTGGTCTTCCTCCTGGCAGGGCCCGCCACCAACACCGCCACCTTGACGGTACTTGCGCGCTTTTGGGGCAAGGCCGTTACCGCCGTCTACCTCCTTTCCGTGGGTGCGTGCACCCTGATCATGGGCTGGCTCACCAATGTCCTGTTCCACACCTTCCAGCTTCCCCTGGCCGCCACGCTCCTTCGGGTCCAAAACACCACCCCGTATCCGTGGGAAATCGTGTCGGGGATCTTGCTCCTGAGTCTTTATCTGGTTCCGCTCATCGCATCAAAGATCCGCAAGCGCCTGTCCGCCACAAGATTCCAGCCCGGGGCCGGCTCCTGCTCGTGCTCATCCCTTCCCGGCACCTGATCTTCCTCCCGTTAACCGGCGCGGCGCGCCGGTCTTGGGTGGCGAAAGGCCCTGCGGTGGCCGCCCCCTGGCAGCTTGTCTGACAATGGGCCCTTGGCCTTTCATACAAATGCCATTCAACTGTGCCATGTGAAGTTTCTGAGCTTTGCAAGGGCGGGTTCCCAACCCGCCCCTACGGCACGCAAAAAGAAACACCGGGAACGGGGGAATTGCAACCCGTTGGAAATCCACCAAAAGGCCTAAAAGCCAGGGTAGGACAGGTTCTCATCAGCCTGTGTGAGAGGGCCCGGAGTGCTCCCTCCGTGCGGGGACGCAAAATTGGGGACTGCCAGGATATCCGGCAACGCCCATCTGGGAATGAACAGACTTTGCGCTCGCAGGGGGCGGCCCGGCGGGGGCCCCTACCGCCGGAGCCGTCAAGACCCTTTCGGCGCCGGCCCAATCCCCGGCCAGTCCGCCTTTTCAACGAGGAAACGCCATGTCGCGACAACTCCACGGCCTACCGAAACCGGTGGCTTTTGTCTTTTCCGGAGGCGTCTCCCTGGGTGCGGCCCAAGTGGGCATGTTGCGCGCCGTGCTGGAGGCCGGCATCCGGCCCGATCTTTTGGTGGGAAGTTCCGCCGGGGCCTTGAACGCCGCCTTTGTGGCCAAAGACATCTCTTTGGCCCGGGTGGAAGAACTGGCCCGCATCTGGCAAAATCTCAAGAAAGAAGATGTGTTCGGCCGGCCCACCCTTCGCCGTGCCTTCCATCTTCTTTTTCGCCGCATCTCCCCGGTCTCCTGTGAAGCCATGGAGCAGCTCATCGCCGCCCATGCCCCGGCATCCTACGAACGCCTACAAGCCGCTTTGGTTGTGGTCGCCACCAACTACTTTACTGGACAAACCGAGCTTTTCACCTCGGGAGATCTCCGGCGTCATCTTCTGGCCAGCACCGCCATCCCGGTGGTCTTTCCCCCTGTGTCCATCGGATCCGCACTCTACGTGGATGGGTCCGTTTCGGCCCACGTCCCCTTGCTGCCGGCCCCATGCCCGCAACAAGTCCCCGCCTACGATTTTTCCCACCGCCAGGAGCTCGTGCGCATGGGCTTCGATGCCGCCGCCGGCTTTCTCGCCCAGACCAGATTGAGCGGCCCCGGCGTCTATGGGGCGCCCCATTCCCATGGCGAAGCCCCTTGATACGATGAGGAAATGGCGCCTCCAGGGGCGCCTTCTCCTTGAATCCCCGGGCCGAGGACGCTACCGTGAGGCAGGTCCATGGAATCAGGGGCCCGGACACCCCCCCAAACGACGGCCCGGGAGCGTGGCCGAGAACGCCACGATTGCTCGCTGTGGGCTTCGGCGGGCGGCCTGACCAGGCCGCTGTAGGGGCGGGTTCCGAACCCGCCCCTACAAAATTCAAGAAACATCACATGGCACAGTTGCATTGCATTTGTCAGAAAGGCCATTGTTACACAGTCTCCCAAGGAGGCGCCGAGACACGCAAATTGGAGCACAAGAAGACACGAGGAGTTCACCATGGCTTTTGATCCCCGCGAGTGGATGCGGATGCACTGGGACACCACGCCCATCTATGTTCGACCGGATCCCCCCTGCTGGATGGTCCCCAACGAGCCGGGAGATCGTCTTCTTCTGGAAGCGACAGCAAAGCCGGGGCGTCTGCCGACCCACGACGCCGACCGCTTCTGGAATCGACTGCCCGAAGCCGCTCCCTCGGATTACACGGGCAGGGCGGACCTTTTGAGACCCCGTCATCTCAAGGAATTCTGGATCCATCTGACCGACCGGTGCAACCTTTCGTGCCGTCACTGCCTTTTCGCCTCATCGCCTTCCCAGGCCCGTGAGCTGCCGGCGGCAGCCGTGCTGGAAGCGGCTCGGCAGGCCCATGAGCTGGGCTGCCGTCTTTTCGCCCTCACGGGAGGAGAACCCTTGGTGCACCGCGATTTTCCCCGTATTATTGAAGCCCTCCTGGAGCTTTCGGACACCCATGTGGTGGTGCTCACCAACGGGCTGGCCGCCCGTTCCGTGTTGGAAAAGAACCATTGGGATCCCGAACGGCTGCACCTGCAGGTGAGCTTGGACGGACTGGAGGAACGCCACGACGCGGTGCGTGGCAAGGGGACCTTCGCCAGAACGGTGCGGGGACTTCGGGAAATCTCCCGCATGGGGATCCCTTTCACCCTTTCCATGTGTCCCACCCGTTCCAACCTGGACGACGTGCCCCACATGCCGGAACTGGCAAGACAAGTGGGGGCGTCCAACATCCATTTCATGTGGTACTTCGTCCGGGGGCGAGGCGTGTCGGAAGAATTCGTCCCGCCCGGCGAACTCTTTTCGACCGTGCGCCGTGCCGCCCAACGAGCCCAATCCCTGGGCATTTCGGTGGACAACCTTCAGGCCCTGGCGTCCCAGGTCTTTTCCCCGGCGGGAACCCGCCACGACGGAAGCGGGATGGCATGGGAGTCGCTGGCCCTGGGCCCCGACGGAAACCTCTACCCTTCGGCCGCCCTGGTGGGCCTTCCCGAACTGGCCGTGCCTTGGCCCCACGGACTGGAAAAGGCCTGGAAGGAAAGTCCCCTCTTCCAGCAAATCCGGCGCGAAACGGCCGCGCGGCTCGATCATCCGCTCCGGTTCATCCTGGGCGGCGGCGATCCCGATCACAGCTACCTGGCCGGAGGCCGCTTCCTGGGAAGCGATCCCTACATGGCGCTCTACGAGAAATTGGCACTCTGGCTCATCTCCCACCGTGCTCCCAGCGCCGTCCCCGCCCACGGCCCGGCCCTTCGCCTCAAGATGGGCGATATCCTGGAAAGCTGCGGAAACGGCCATGGCGGTGTGGCCTTCACCCATTCCAACTGCCTGCTGGCCCTGGCCGCCCCGTCCAGCCTCTCCGTGGTTCGCGACTTCTATTCGGAGGCCGCCGCCCGCCCCAAACTGGACATCCTCAATCCCGTCCACTACCCCGAGGATCTCATGGCCCATATCCCGGAACAATATCGCTTTCGCGGCTACGGCTGCGGGAGCCCGGTGGTGGATGCGGGTCTTCGAGAGGGCCAGACGGTCGTGGATTTGGGCTGCGGAGCCGGTGTGGAGTGCTTCATTGCGTCCAAGCGGGTGGGACGCCACGGACGCGTCATCGGCATCGACATGCTGGAAGCCATGCTCAAGCGCGCTCGAACCGGAGCCCAACACACGGCAAAACGCCTCTGCTACCAGAACATGACCTTCCTCCGTTCCCTTCTGGAATCCCTTCCCCTGGAAGACCGGACGGCGGACGTGGTCCTTTCCAACTGCGTGCTCAACCTTTCCACCGACAAGCGACGCGCCTTCCAAGAAATCCATCGGATCCTGCGCCCCGGCGGGAAGCTGGTGGTCTCTGACGTGGTCTGCGATACCGATCCATATCCGGCCGTCCGCAACGACCCGGTGCTCCACGGCGAGTGCATCGCCGGTGCGCTCACGCAACGGGATCTGGTGGGGATCCTGGAAGAATCCGGGTTCAGCTCCGTGCGCCTGATCAAGAGGTTTCCCTACCGCGTGGTCCGAGGACATCGGTTCCACAGCCTCACCTTCGAAGCCCGCAAAGAAGGCGCCGACGCCGCGGTTCCCGTCCTCTACCCGGGCCCCTTCGCGGCCGTGGTCACCTTTTCCGGAAGACGGCTCACTGCCGGCCCGGTCCACCGGATCCCGCAATGGGAGGCGGAGGTCCTGAACGATCAGCTGTGGGTTCTGGATTCTGCGGGGGCTGTCACCAACCGGGAAGAGACCGACTGCTGCGCCTGTTCGCCGCCGGAGGAGCCGCCCAGCGCACGGAGCGATGCGGCCCCGACGCCACCCAACAGTCCCGCCTTCGGCGAAGACCGAAGCATTGCGCTTAAACGCCGTTCGGGATGCATGGTGTGCGGAGAACCGCTGTCCTACGAGTCCTCGGAAGTGCTTCGAACCTGTTCCTATTGCGGTGGCCGCTTCTTGTCTTCCGCCCGGTGTCTCAAAGGCCACTTCGTCTGCGACGCCTGTCATTCCCGAGACGCCCTCTCGGTCATGGAACACATCTGTCTGGCCTCTTCCGAAACGGACCTGATCGCCTTGATGGATAAGATCCGCCGCCATCCGGCCATGCCGGTCCACGGACCGGAACACCACGCCCTGGTGCCCGCCGTGATCGTGACCGCCTACCGCAATGCGGGCGGCCCGGTGGGCGAGGATCAGATCCGTTCCGCGCTGCGGCGCGGCTCCCGGATCCCCGGCGGGTCCTGCGGGTTCATGGGCTGCTGTGGAGCGGCGGTGGGTGTGGGAATCGCCTTTTCCATCCTGGTGGAGGCCAACCCGGTCAAGGGCCCCCAACGCCGCCTGGCCCAGCAGGCCACCCAGGCGGCCCTGGCTGAGATCGCGGCCCTGGATGCCGCCCGTTGCTGCCAGCGGGATTCCTGGATCGCTCTCAAGAAAGCGGCCGAACTCTCCAACCACATCCTGGATCGCCCATTGGGTGCCAACCATCCCCTCAAATGCCGCCAGCAGGCAAAGAACCGCGAATGTCTTGGCGCCACCTGCCCTTTGCTCAGGAATCTCAACGGATGCGCGGACCAGGGGATTTCGGCGTGACGATGGATGGATAGACGGAGTTCGCAGCGGGACCAACGGAGTCCATGTCAGGTGGGAAAACCTTCTGCTCAAGCCCCAACGGGATGAAGGATGGGGGACATTTCCATCGGTCGGGCTCCGGTAGGCACGCCGCGCGGGCTCGCCCAAGAAGGGAGAATCATGGGGAATCACAACTCGGAAGACACGCCCGCCGTGCTGCAGCCCTGGGATGAAGCAAACCGGGAATTGGCTTCCTTGGTCCGTCCGGCGGACTGGAAGAACCCCGAGCCTGCTTCCCACTACAACCTGGTGGTCATCGGAGCGGGCACCGCCGGGTTGGTGACCGCCGCCGGCGCTGCGGGCCTGGGCGCCCGGGTGGCTCTGGTGGAACGGCACATGCTCGGCGGAGACTGCCTCAATGTGGGTTGCGTGCCGTCCAAGGCTCTTCTGGCCGCGTCGCGCGCCGCCGCAGCGGTGCGCGACGCTGACCGTTTCGGTGTCCTGGTCCCGGAAGGCGTCCGCGTGGACTTTCCACGGGTCATGGAGCGCATGCGCCGCCTGCGGGCCTCCATCGCCCCCAATGATTCCGCCCAACGGCTTGCGGACCTGGGGGTGGACGTTTTCTTCGGGAACGCCCGCTTTGTGGATTCCCAAACGGTGGACGTGGACGGCACACGTCTCAGATTTCAAAAGGCCGTTATCGCCACCGGAGCCCGTGCCGCCGCTCCGCCCATTGCCGGCTTGGAAACGGTTCCCTACCTCACCAACGAATCGCTCTTTTCCCTGACCGAGCTTCCCCAGCGGCTGGGGATCATCGGCGCCGGTCCCATCGGCTGCGAGATGGCCCAGGCCTTCGCCCGGTTCGGATCCAGGGTCTTTCTGGTGGAAGCCCTGCACGGGATTCTTCCCCGGGAGGATCCGGACGCCTCACAGATCGTTTGGAGGGTCATGGAGCGCGATGGAGTGGAACTCTTGTGCTGCGGGCGGGACCTGGCACTGAGTCCCGGCCCGGACGGGGCGGTCCGTATCCGGGTGCACACCCACGGTCGGGCCAGGCAGGAGGACGTGGACCATCTCCTGGTGGCGGTGGGCCGGGCTCCCAACCTGGAAGGATTGGATCTGGACCGTGTGGGAGTGGCCGCCACGCCCAAGGGTGTGGTCGTGGACGAGCGCCTTCGCACCACCCATCCGAAGATCTATGCGGCTGGGGACGTGTGTTCCCCCTACCAGTTCACCCACGCGGCCGACTTCATGGCTCGCATCGTGATCCAAAACGCCCTGTTCTGGGGCCGAGCCAAGGCCAGTGCCCTCACCATCCCATGGTGCACCTACACGGACCCGGAAATCGCCCATGTGGGCCTCTATGAAAAGGAGGCTCGCAAGCAAGGAGTGGAGATCCGGACCTTCGACCTTCCCCTTTCCCAAGTGGACCGGGCTGTCCTGGAAGGCCGAAGCGAGGGGATGGTGCGGGTCCATACGCGCAAGGAAAGCGATCGAATCGTCGGGGCCACCGTGGTGGCGCCCAACGCCGGTGATATGATCGGGGAGCTGAGCCTGGCCATCACTCACCAGATCGGCCTGAAAGGCCTGGCGGCCGCCATCCACCCCTATCCCACCGTGGGGGAAGGTTTACGCAAGGCGGGCGATCTTTACAATCGAAGCCGACTCACCCCGAGGACAAAAAAGATGCTTGCAAAGCTCATGGCCTGGCGCCTCAGGCTCTTCAACACCTAAAAACTTGTCCGGGAACGCCCAGATTGCTGCCTGGGGGCCCGTGCGGTCGGCTTGGCCAGGCCGCCGTAGGGGCGGGTTCGGAACCCGCCCCTACAAGGCTGTCTCGGAACGCAAAAAGCACCACGGGGCCGGTGAAATTTCAACTGGTCAGAAGGCCACAAAAGGGCGAAAGGCCATTATCTGGCAGGCTCCTAGCCCAAGTTTGTCACTTTTTGGCGTATGTTGTTGTTATTCTTAGAATGTGGTTTTTCATTTTTCCCTACAAATTTTCAATCAATGCTCAGGACCCTTTTCCAGGGACAGAGCGGAAGTCCGAGGGCATTGAACATTTCCACATGGATCGGCTCCGCCTCAGAAGTATTTCGGATGTGGATCATTTGTCCCTTGTCAGTGATCATGGTGGCGGCCACCCGTGTAGGGCCCCTATTGATGCATGCCTTCCTTGTTTTTGGATCGTAAATCTGACATGTGCATTTTATTGGAAGGGCAACCCAGCAGCAACTGTTCACCGGCCGAGTGCGGCTGGTGAAGCCGGAGGTGGCGCCATGAAACACCAACCTGGTAGGCTGGGATCCTGCGGTTCAGCGCGGAAGGTATTGCCGAGCCAGAGCTCGGTGTTCCCAGTGATGTCGAGCCCTGGTTCGCCGCCCCCTGGGAGCACCGGGCTCCAGCCCGGTAAAGAGAATCACGCTTACAAAGGCTGGTACAGCCGGGGGTATCTGCCTCATTTGGATGCGCCGGCATTGCTCCAATCTGTTACCTTTCGCCTGGCCGATTCGTTGCCACAGGAGAGATTGCCCCAGTTGGAGCGAGAACCGGCAACCAAGCCCGTAAACGAGCGGGAGAAGTGGAGGCGTCAGCGCATCGAAGCGTGGCTGGATCTGGGCATGGGCTGCTGCGCCTTGCGCCATCCACGTCTTGCCGCGTTGGTGCAGAATAACCTCTTGTATTTCGACGGCTCACGCTACCGGCTGCTGGCCTGGTGCGTGATGCCCAACCATGTGCATGTGCTGATCGAACAGCAGGCTCCCTTGTCCAAGATGGTGCAGTCGTGAAAATCCTACACCGGCAGGTGGGCGCTGGCCCATGCCGCCGAGCTGGGGATCAGCGTGCCCGGCAAGCGTTTTTGGATGCGAGACTATTGGGATCGATACATTCGCGACCAGCACCATCTGAATGCGGTGATCGCCTACATACACAACAACCCCGGGAAGGCAGGGTCGTGTAAAAATCCGCACGAGTGGAGATGGTCCAGTGCGGGATATGGGCAGGAGATGGCTTGAAGGCATGGAGCGATCTGAGTGGGGATATCCTGGGTTGCCGTGCTGGGAGTGCCAGGCTCCCGCCCGGCGGTCGGGAACTTCCGCCCGGATCCGGCCGGCGCATCTTTACGCTCGGGGCGCTGCGGATCAGCTCTCATTCGATGGCGCCATGTAGACAACCACATGACGGTCCTGCACGGCGATTCGCCCTCCGTCCCGGAGTCTCCCCATGGCCCGAGTGATGCTCACTCGATGGGCTCCCACCAGAAAGCTCAGTTCCTCGTGCGTCAAAGGAAAATGGATGGCGTATCCCCCGGCGGTCCGTCTGCCGTGCTCCCTGGCCACGCTCACCAACACCCTGTAGAGACGCTCCTCCAGATTGGAAAAGGACAGGCTCTCCGCCCGATCCGTCAAGAGCTGAATTCTCTTGGTCAGATTCCGGATCACCTGAAGCCCCACAGCCGGCCGTTGGCGAATCAGCGCCTCGAATCTTTCCTTGGTGAAGCCGCAGATCAGGGTGCGTTCCATGCACACCGCACTGACCGGATATTGCGTTTCTTCCGAAAGGATCTGCTCGCCTAAAAAATCGCCGGGTTTTCGTATGTCCAGAGTGATTTCATGGCCGTCTTCCAGCACTTTGCTGAGCTTGACGCGTCCGGCCTTGATAAGAAACATCCGGCGCAGCGCCTCCCCCTGGTAAAAGATGACCTCCCGTTCCTCATAGATCCGGCGCTCGGCCGCCGAAACCAGGGCTTGGATGTCCGCCGGTTCCAGGTTCTCGAAGAGCCAGAGATTGCCGATGCACTCCGGGTGGACCCGCAGATCTTCGCCGAACAGTTCTTCGCACAGGCATCCCATGCAAGGTTCTCCTGGAAACTCCGGTTGGCTTATCCGATGAACTGCCGAAGGCGAGTACAGAACTCCCTTATATCCACCGGTTCGACCGTCAGCGGCACCTGGACCAGATCGAAGAAAGTGAGGATTTCTTCCTCACTGAGAGGATTGAGTCCTGCGTCCAACACGAGGATCTGGTCATAACGTCCCAGCTGGATCCGGGTTTCCACCACATCCCAGCCCAAGGCGGCCATGAGGGTGGGCCAAGTGCGCACCCAGGCCGGAGTCATGAGCATGGTGCGGTCCTTTTCCAGCTCACGCGCTCTCGGACCAACCATCCATTCCAGGCAGTTGCGATAAGGAGCCAGCTCCATGCCGTTTTCTTCGGCGATCCGTTTGAGCTCGGGATGGCATCCTGTGCCGAAAAGAAGATACGGCGGACGGCCTTCGGGCAAAATCTCGTGAAGTCCGCGGCAGATGCCTTCCTCCAGGCGACCCAAGTCCGCATGGAGAGCCGCCTCCACCCAATGGATGGTCACATCGCTTCGATCGCCAAGGCAAGCTTGCAACTCATCCTCGAAAATCCGGCATGCCACGAGGGCTTTCATTTCCCCCCCTTCCCATCCCCCGCTCAGAGCGCAGGCGCTTTCGAATCTCTTTTCCCACCTTGTGGGTCCGCTCCCAAACGCTTGATTGATCTTCAACGCGGCGGAACTTGTCCGGCGTGATACGGGCATCTTGGCCGAAGATCCAGGGGATGGCACTCATGGAGCACGTTTCGCCATATCCGCATACCATGCATTCCGGATTGCCGACAATCTTCAACGTTTCCAGAACCTCCATGCCTTCCAGGCGCAAGGCATGGGTGAGCTGACCAGCGGATTCGTCCAAGCCGGGGGCGCCTCGTCCGATGCCCGTGACCACCGCCACGGCCAGCTTTCCCCTGTTCAGCCCATTCTGGTGGCGCAAAGAAAAGAGTCTTTCCAAAAACGCCTTGGTGAAGGCATCCAGCGACCCGTAGGGAGCATAACCGCCGACGACCACAGCGGCCGCCCCCTTCAGCTTCTCGGCAAGCGGCGGGAAGTCGTCCTTCACTTTGCACTGGTTATCGTCTTTGCAGCCGAGGCAGGCGATGCATGGTCTCACGTTCAGGCGACTGAGCTTAACGAATTCGAAGGGAAGCCCGCTGGCCTCCAGGACTTTCAACACCATCCGATCCGTGTTGCTGTTCCGAATCGGGCTCCCTGAGATTCCAATGATCGGGATGCGCGTCATTTCGTTTCCCCTCTTTACCTGGAGATGACAGGTGCAATCCGTGATGGGCTACGCGTCAAACGATCGATCAACACCCTGGACTCCAGAAGGAGCAACCAGAGCCCCCCTTGGGATCACCTATCGGTCAAACCGGCTTTCCCCGTCCGTTGTCCCAGCCTTACGAGATGACCACGCCATCAAGAATCCGTTTGGGGGGGAAGGGCATCCAAGGCCCTTCCCCGTTGCGTTCACTTCTTTTCTTCTTGGTCTTTGCCTTTTTCTTCGGCCAGGACCACTTTCCTACCACACAGATCGCAACGCCCCTCTTCCGTAATGCAAGGCTGTTTCGGGGCCTCGCCTCCGCAGATTCCACATTTCGGCATGCTGATCACCTCCTTTCTTGGGATCTTTCCGTTCCACCCGATTTCAACAATAGAGGATCAAAGTCTATCTTTCTGTAGTCATTGCTACAAAGCTGGGAAAACTGATCTTTGTGGGAGGATTTCTCGACATTGAAAGCCGGGGGGCCTTTTGCTTTTTGGCAAGTCCAATAAGCCCAAATCTTGCCAATTTGCCCAAGGACCTGCGGCAGCTCATATCTTGCGCCCTTGGGGGAACGCCGACCGACGTATTGACACACACGCCGGGAAAGCGGATGGCACGAGACACCAGGTGCGCCGTCAATCACGGCCTGCTCGCCCGCAACGACTGCCTGAAATTACGACCGCTGACACGCATGGCCCTTTTTTCACACGGACACCCACGGCGCTAACTGGGTGCCATGCTCAGATCCCGCGAGAAATCTGGTCTTTAGGCACACAGAGTACCTTCGGTGCTCCCAGTCCCCTCTCCCCACGTCAAACGGCAAGCGACGGCCCAGGTATCAAGTGGTGGCAATGGTGAGCCTCCTGGGACTGGGGAGGCCATCCGCCCATTCACCGACCCCGGGGAGGCTCGTCTTCCAACCACCTCCAGAGTATGCTAATCTTCCTGCATCAGAAAACATGCCCCCGGGGAGAGCCATGGGAAGCTATGATGCTGCGGTGAAGGTCATCTTGGGCCACTGCCGGCAGGCCGCCCTGGAATATTTCCTGGGCCTCCAGGTGGAGGGATCCGAGATCCTTGAATTGCCCCAGGAAACTGCCACTTTTAGGCGGAGCGATTTTCCCATCAGGGTCCGGACTTCCGATGGCCGGGTATTCGTGGTGCTCCTGGAGGTGCAGAGCCGTTGGGAGCGTGACCTTCCCCTGAGGCTTCTCGAATACGACGCACGCTATCGGCTCAAGACGGGGTTATCGGTGCTTCCCGCCGTCTTGCTCCTCACTCCCAGCAGGGCCGTGGTGGAGAAGTACGAAGATGGGGGGCTTCGGTATGCGTTTCGGGTCATTTCCCTTGCGGCCATAGATGCCAGAGAGGTCTTGGACAAAGGTGATCCCTGTCTTTTCCCTTTTGTGGCTCTCATGAAGGGGGGAGTTGAGGTATTTGATGAGGCTGAGCGGTCCCTTACAGATGCGCTGCCGGCCGGGCCTCAAAGGGCGGATCTCCTCACCTGCATGGCCTTGTTGTCGGGGTTGGTGTCAAAGGAGTTGCCTCAAAGGCTTTTGAGCAGGAGGAAGGATATCATGATGGAGTCAGTGGCCTACGAGATGATCAAAAAAGAAGGCTACGAGGAAGGGCTGCAGCAAGGCTTGCAGCAGGGCATGTTGGCGAATGCCCGGGAGATGGTGCTGGAGGCACTGGCGGAGCGTTTCGGGCTGATCCCCCGGGATCTGGAAGAGCGGATCATGGCGATCGATTCGCGAAGGCAGATCAAGGAATTACTGCGGCACGCCCTGCGGGCTCAATCGCTCGATGAGTTCCAAAAGGTCCTCAACCGACCTTGAACTCTGGCTTCCTCATTGCTCCTACGGCACCGGATCCCCAACCACCTCAGACCCGGGGCCGATGACACGCCCAAACCACGCCATTCCGGGCGTACACCCAGGATTTAAGAATACCCTGGCTCTTCAGGGGGCACCTTTCCAGTAAAATAGACACACGATAGGTTTACGATGCAGAAATGTGGGAGGTGTCCATGAGCCTGAAGAACTGGAGCGGCTTTTTCTGGGATGGCAAGCCGCGGCAGGCCCACGACGGCAGACATTGCGGCAGGAGCTCACATTTTTCGGCCTTTGGGAGCCCGGGGGCTCATGTTACAACTCTTCCATCTGCTGGAAGCGCGGTTTAAGGAAAATGGAGCGGCTTTCCATGAGTCAATCTCCAATCCCGACGCATATTGGGCGTCCCTGGGCAGGTCGCCCCGGAAAGGTCCGGCGGTGGCTCCCGTTTTTCCTCCTTGGTCTGATGGTATGTGTGTTTTTCGGGACCTTTGGCGCCGGAGCGCAAGATTCCCTGTTCGCCCTTCGCTGCTCGGGCCGACTGGTCCGGATCGGTGACTCCAAGGTGGATGTGTTGGCCAAGTGCGGCCCTCCGCTCTATGAGCAGTTCGTCGGGGAACGCAAGATCCGAACCCGTTTTGGCCACGACAAGCTGATTCTGGAAGACTGGATCTACAACTTCGGTCCCACCGATTTCATCCATATTCTTCGCTTCGAGGGAAGTCGGCTGGTGGAGATCCTTCGGGGCGAAAGGGGATATTAGGATCTGGCCTGAAAACGCTGGGGGTGAGCACATTTTTTCTGGCGCAGCCCTTCAGGGCCGCGCAAGGGCCCCCGGAGGTCGCCTGGGCCGCCGGGTTCGGCCTTGCCACTTCCTGATGTTCCCATGACCCCTTTCGGCGGGGCTGGAGCCCAGCTGCCACGAAGGCAATGGAAGTTTCCCTGCATCTTGAGCCGCGGAACCAGGCTCGGAAAAGCTCGATCCAACGCCGTTTCGCCCGATCCCCTCAGGTTCTCAAAAAAAAGCCGGGGGCCGGAGGCCCCCGGCTGATCGGTTTGCGTGCAGGTTGGGCCTACGGACCCACCTGCTGGTAGGGTTCGGTCTTTCCCGTGGCGTTGGGATAGTCCGTGGCCTTGTAGGCCTTCTGGTTGGTTTCCACCAGGTGGCGCGCCTCTTCCATGAAGTTGTTATAGCGTTTTTTGCACTCATAGAAGCCGTGCCACCAGGAGTAGTCGGGCGCCATCATGGCCGCGCCCATACGGGCCCGCCGGCCTTCGTGGTGCCACAGCTCGTAATATTCCACCTCCAGGCGTTCATCGAAGAACCTGGTCTTGTCCAGCAGGCCCTTGGCGTAGAGCTCATCCAGCATGGCCTTGGCCGGCTTGAAATAGACGTCGTTGTATTCCTGGACCACCTTGTCCATCTTCACGTAGTGGTCCGTCACCCAGGTCTTGCCGTGGCACTGCATGCAGATGGCCTGCATCTTTTCCCGCTCCACCTGCCAGTTGGTCTGCGCCGGCAGGGGCTTGAAGTCCGAGGGGCGCACGGTCAGCGGCGCCTGGAGCTCCCACGACAGCCGTTCGGTCACGTCATGGGTGGTGAGCACCGTTCCGGCTCCGGACATGTGGCATGAGGCGCACGTGGGACCCCGGAAGTCCACGCCCGGAGTCCAGGTGCCCGGAGCGGCGTTCCAGTTGTACTCATCCCCGAAGGCCGTGTAGATATCTCCGTGTTTGGATTCCATGTAGATCTCGATCTGCGGGTGGTCCGGGCCCAAGTGACATTGGCCGCAGGCCTCGGGCTTTCGCGCTTCCATGACGGAAAAGCGGTGGCGCGTGTGGCAGCTGGTGCAGCTGCCCTTGCTCCCGTCCAGGTTGATGCGGCCCACACCCACGTTGGGCCAACTGGCAGGATCCAGCTTGCCGTCCTTCATACGAACCACCGTGCCGTGGCAGTGGAAGCAGCCGGCCTCCCGTTCCGTGTCGCTGTTCATGCCCAGCTTCAACCACGGGTCGATCTTCCAAATGATCTCCCGGGTGTTGGCGTGCTTGCTCCGGCTGTATTGCTTCGCCTCGTCCGGATGGCACCGGGAACAATCCTTGGGCGTTACCACGGCGGCCACCGGCACCCGATATTCCTTGGTGCCGTAAGGCACATCGGAGCGCTCATACTGCTTGTAGTGATCCGGACTCACGTCCGGATCGAATTCTTCGGCCTGATGGCAGTCCAGGCACGTGATATTGGCACTGGCGTGGCGGCTGTGGGTCCAGTCGGAAAAGATTCCCGGACTCTCCCGGCGATGGCATTCCAGGCAGGCCACGGCCTCCTTGGGCATGGAACGCTCGATGCGAAACTCCTTGGCCTTGGGAAGGTTCACGGTCGTCTGCGCCCAGACCAACGCCGCCGTAGCCAAAACCATCCCCACGACCAAAACCGGCCCCTTCCACGAAACGCGTCGTCTTTTCATGGCAGATCCCCCCTTGTGCCTCCTACGGCGGTTCAAACCTACAGGCCCAATCCCCTGTAGTTTCCTTCCAACTGTTTGTAGGCGAAATGATCCCGCGCCACGTGCACCAGGTTGCGATGACAGTCCACGCAGCGTTTTTCATAGCCCGGCCGCGGATAGAGGACCGAACGATGGGCCAGCATGGCCCCCCGCTTTTCCGGCATATACAGGATGTTTCGATGGCATTTCTGACACTGGGCGTTCTTGAAAGAGGCGTAGGCGGTCTCCCGCGCCTTGGCGTGATCGTAGGCGTCGGGCCCTTCCGTGAAATGAACGAAGATATCTTTGATGCCGTGTATGGTCTTGGCGTAGAAGAACTCCACGGTGTCATGGGGCGCCGGCAGGTGGCAGTCCATGCAGTCGGCCACGAAGCCCTGGGCGTTGTTGGTGTGGGTGGACGTCTTCCAGGTGTTGTAGGCGAAGCGGATCTCGTGGCAGGAGGCGCAAAACTGGGGTGTGGAGGTGCGCACCATGGTGTAGTAGGTCATGGAAAAGAGAGGGAATCCCAGCACGATGCCCACGCCGATCCAAAGCAAGGCCTTGACCCAACGTCTCATCTTCGCCCTCCTTTCCCCCGTCGGATCCTCTCCGCCCGTCCCATCCCGTGTGGGCGGCCCATTGGCGATGAAGGAAGCGCTCGTGGCAACAGCCTGCCGCCCCGCCCCTCATTTCGCACACAGGCACTCCCGGTACAGACTCCACGCGGCCCGGGCATGCTGGATCAAATCGAAGCGTCCCTCGCTGGCGTGCCACAAAATGGCCGCCGGCTGCACGATCCCCAAAAACATGAGAGCGGCGGCCTCCGGCTTCACGTCCCGCCGGATCTCCCCGTTTTCCTGGCCCTCGGCCACAAGAGCCGCCACGCGCATCACGTGTTCCTGGATCACTTCCGCCAAGCGGGCGCGGCGTCCCGGCGCATCCCCCACGATCTCCTCGCTGAAAAGGATCCGCGGGATGGCCTGGTGCGCCGTGATGAGCTCAACGTGCCGCGCCAGGAGCGCATCCAGGCGCGACAGGGCCGAAAAGTGCTCCCTGCAGACCTTTTCCACATGGTCCACCAACCGCTCCCGAACCAATTCCAGCACCGCATCCAGGATGGCGTCCTTGCTGGGATAGTGCCGGTAGAGCGCCGAAGGCACCACCCCCACCTCCGCCGCAAGCCGGCTCACGCTCAGCTTCTTGAGACCCTCCCGGTTGGCGAGGTGTAGGGCCGCTTGCGCGATGTCATCTTTTCTCGTTTTCGAATGCGTGTAATGTTTGAAACCTGTCCCATGACGTGAATTTCTTTTCACTTTAGCCGACTTCCCTGATCCTGTCCAAGGCAATTTGTTGCAGTTTCGTGGCTGGGCGCACCTTCCCTTGGGGATGCCCGGCGTCGTTTCATCTTGACTTACCCACGGGTCGCCGTTCCAATAGTGAAAAGGCTTTCACAACCCGAAGAGTTCCAGAAACGACCCGATTTTTGTCTTTAACACGGAGGATGCGCCATGGAAAAGGAACGATTGTCCTACCACCAGTCCGTACAAAAAATGGTGGAGCGGATCCGGGCCGATGGGATGACCAACGTTTGGGATCGCTTTGCGGCTCAAGGGTTGGGAAATGATCCCGACAAACGCTGTCCCTTCTGCATGGGCGGTGTGCGGTGCGATCTCTGCTCCAACGGCCCGTGCCGGGCGGACGCCCAAAAGGACAAACGGGGCGTGTGCGGCATCAAGGCAGACGGCATGGCCATGCGCATGATGCTTCTTCGAAACATCCTGGGGACCTCCACCTACCACTACCACACGGAACAGACCCTGCGCACGCTTCGGGCCACGGTCCAGGGCCAGAGCCCTTTTTCCATCCGCGAACCGGAAAAGCTCCTGAACTTCGCCCAGCGTCTGGGGCTGGACACCTCCGGGTCCCCGGAGGACGTGGCGGCTCGCCTTTGCGATTTCGCCCAATCCGACTTTCAACGCCTGGCCCATGAACCCAGCCTGATTGTGGAGCGCCTGGCTCCGGCCGACAGGAAAGAGTGCTGGCGGAAGCTGGACATCTTTCCCGGAGGCATCTACGGCGAGATGCTTCGAGCCACCAGTTCCTGCCTCACCAACGTGGACGGCTACTACGTGAGCCTGGCTCTCAAGGCCATGCGCATGGGCATCGCCATGGCTTACCAAAGCCAGATCATCAATGAATATTGCCAGGACATCCTGTTCGGCATTCCACGGCCCCATCGTATGCGTGTGGACCTGGGCGTTTTGGATCCCGCCTATGTGAACGTGGTGCCCAACGGCCACGAGCCCTTCCTGGGCTTTGCCATGGTGCAGCTGGCGCGGGATCCCCAATGGCAAGAGAAGGCCCGGGCCGCCGGTGCCAAGGGCCTTCGGGTGATCGCCTCCATCGAGACGGGTCAGGAGATGATCCAGCGCTGGGAAATGGATGACGTCTTCTATGGCTTCACCGGCAACTGGATCATGCAGGAGGCCGTGCTGGCCAGCGGCTGCGTGGATCTTTTCGCCTGCGACATGAACTGTTCCATGCCCGTGGACCCCCTCTATGCGGAAAAGTACCATTTCAAGCTCATCCCCGTGAGCGACCTGGTGGCCTTTGAAGGCGTTTCCGAGCGCCTGGACTACGTGCCGGAAGAGGCCAAGGACCAGGCGGCGCAGCTTCTGGAAATGGCCATTGCCAATTTCCCCCAACGGCGCCAAAAGGTGGAACCGGTGACCGGGCTCCGCACGGGCCAGGCCGTGGTGGGCTTTTCCACGGAAAGCATCCTGGACGCCCTGGGCGGCAGCCTGGATCCCCTGCTGGACGCCATGAAGAAAGGGGCGATCCGGGGCGTGGCAGGCTTTGTTTCGTGCACCACACTGAGGGACACCGGTCAGGACGTGCACAGTGTGCGCATGGCCAAGGAACTCATCAAGCGAGACATCCTGGTGCTTTCCATGGGATGCGGCAACGCGGCGCTTCAGGTGGCGGGGCTGTGCCTGCCGGAAGCCAAGGACCTGGCAGGACCGGGGCTTAAGGCGGTCTGCGAAGCCCTGGGCGTACCCCCGGTTTTGAGCTACGGCACCTGTACCGATACGGGACGGTGCGCCGATCTGGTGGCGGCCGTTTCCACCGCCCTGGGCGGTGTGGCCATCCCCGACCTGCCCGTGGTGGTGGCGGCTCCCGAATACATGGAGCAAAAAGCGACCATCGACGCCATATTCGCCTTGGCCTTCGGTCTCTACACGTACGTGAACCCCATCCCCAACGTGACGGGCGCTCCCAACCTGGTGAAGCTCCTGACAGAAGAGCTTTCGGACGTGACGGGCGGACTTCTCAATGTGAACCCCCATCCCGAAGAGGCCGCCGACGCCCTGCTGGATCACATCGAAAAAAACCGGAAAAAGCTCGGCATCTAACGGCGACCATCCCCCGGGCATTGGGCGCCCGGCCTAACGGCACCAGGGGCGGGTTCCGAACCCGCCCCCACTGCTGAAACACCAGGCCGGCAGCACCGGCCCACCTGAGAACCCCAGCCTTCCGTCCGCACAAGAAGGGAGTAACCGGGGCGTTCCCGCACAAGCTCCTCCGGCTCCATGGGGCTCCCACGCTCCTTACCGTTCCCACAAAAGGGATGCCCTCCCGGACCTGGCAGGTTATGCTTCAGAAAACACAGGCACAGGGGGCCGTGACCATGGAAACGGTGGAAAAAGATCGGGACGAAATCCAGCTGCATCCCCAGCACTTTTGCGCCTGTTACTCTGGGGTGAAACAACGCGATGCCCTGGTGCGTTCCTTCGTTGGCCAGGGGCTACGGAAAGGCGAACGCATCCTCTATCTGGTGGCGGACGAACGTGACATCCTGGAAAGCCCCTTGGATCAGGCCCGAACCGATGGTCTTCCCCTTCCCCGCCGTCACCAACTGGCCACCCACTGGGCGCCAAGCATCTACATCCAGGACGGCGCCTTCGATCCGGATCGGGTGCTCTCGCAGTTGATATCCTTTGTCCACTCGTCCCTGCAGCTGGGCTTTGAAGGGGTACGGATGGCCTCGGACGCCGCCTGGCTTGTGGAACATCCCGTGGGAAGTCACCTTGTGATCGACTACGAGAGCCGCCTCAGCCGGGTGATCCAGAACATGCCCTGCACCCTGCTCTGCCTCTACCCGAAACGATCGCTTCCCAGGGGGCTGCTGAGTTACGTCTTTTTGAGCCATCCCTACATTCTTTGCAAAGACGGCCCCATGTTCAATCCCGCCTATGGTGCCTACGAGATCCTGATCGAAAACCCTTCCGCAGACTCCGCCTACACCCGCCTCCTTAAAGGCCTCGTCCCGGTCCACCATTGGCCGGAAGATCGTCCATGAACGCAGTGTGTGCGTCTTCGCCCCATGCACAAGACGGCCTTCCACCTTGACACCCCATGCACATTGGAGCATAAGTTCACATTTAAGTGGCTCCGGAAGGGTGGCTGAGGTTGTCTGCTCTCGCCATCTACCCTCACAGTCCGGCCCAAGCGGGAACCCATTATTTATCGCAACTTACGCGCACCCCCACACGCGGGAGCCTGGGCATGGAAAAGACTGGGGCAATGTGAAAGTATTCTCGCCGACGGAGCGATCCTCCTCATGGAAGCCCCTATTGCCCTGGCCCTGCGGAGGGAATCAAGGAAAAGAGAAACCCCATGGGTTGTAACACCCTCCCCCGAATCATCAGCCGTCAAGGAAGAGGGAACAGCGAAGGCATGTATCGCCCCGTTGGAGATCCCCCAGCCTAAGCGCGGAGAACGGCTTATGTGCGTGGCATTTTCCCCCATTTGCGCCCCCCTGCCTGTGGTCGAAAAGACGGTGGCACGGCACGTCCCCCCCGCCCGGAACCTCCCTGGGAGGCTGTCCCGCAAGAAACCCTTGGCCTTTCTGATCAATGCAATGCAACTGTGCCATGTGATGCTTTTTGAGCTTTGGGGGGGCGGGTTCGGAACCCGGGACTTGGCGCACCATGGAGGCCCTTCCCGCTTTTCGGTGGGTGGTTTTTTTCACACAACGGGCCTTTTCGCGGTGGTCTTGTGGATGTTGGTCCTTCTTTTGGGGGCCCTTGGCCGCTTTCACCTTCGCCAATCCCGGAGAGGGGCCCAGGCCGCTCCAAGTCGTTCTGGATGACAACTACCCGCCCTACATCTTCCGGGACCCAGACGGACATCTTCAGGGCATTCTCGTGGACCAGTGGCACCTGTGGGAACAAGCGACCGGCCGTTCCGTGCAGCTTGTGGCCATGGACTGGGGCAAGGCCCTGGAGAGTTTCCGCCAAGGCCGAGGCGATGTGATCGACACGATCTTCCAGACCCCCAATCGCGCCAAGATCTACAGCTTCGGAAAACCGTACGCGGAAATTCCCGTGAGCATCTTCTACCACACCACCATTTCGGGCCTTCCCGATGCCCATTCCCTGGGGGGATTCGCCGTGGCGGTGAAGAAAGGCGACGCCTGTATCCAGGTGCTGCGCAACAACGGCGTCCGCACTTTTGTAAAATATCTCAGCTATGAAGCCATCATCCGCGCTGCGGCCGCCGGCAAGGTGAAGATCTTTTGCATAGACGATCCGCCGGCTTACTATTTTCTTTCCAAGTATGGCCTGACGGATCGATTCAAACGCGGCTTCAGCCTCTATTCTGGATGGTTTCACCGGGCGGTGCGCAAGGGGGATGAGGCCGTTTTGGAAGAGGTGGAGCGCGGATTTGCCTCGTTGGATCCCCAATCCCTGGAAGCCATCGACCGCAAGTGGATGGGAACGCCCTTGCAAGCCCCCATCCCGTGGCGCCGCTTCCTCTGGGCCGCAGGGCTGCTGGCGGTTCTGATGGGGCTCGGTGCGCTTTGGATTGTGCTTCTCAAGGTGCGGGTGCGTCAGAAAACGCGGCAAATCCGAAGCCTTTTGGACGAAAGCCGCAAAAGGGAAGAGGTCCTGCGCATCACCTTCCAGAGCATGGCCGAGGGGGTGATCCTCACCGATCCCAAGGGCCTGGTGGAGCGCATGAACCCCACGGCGGAAAGCCTCACGGGCTGGAAAGAGGAAGAAGCCCGGGGCCTTCCCGCGGCGGAGGTCTTTCAGGTCGTAGGTGAAAAGACCCGAACGCCTATCCCAGACCCGGTGGCCCTGGCTCTGGAAAAACGCGCACCGGTCCGGCTGGCCGACGACAGCCTGTTGATCCCACTGGAAGGAAGCAAACGGCCTGTGGCCGACAGCGCGTCCCCCATCGTGGATTCCCAGGGCCGCCTTTTGGGCTGCGTCCTCGTCTTTCGGGATCAGAGCGAAGAACGCCGCACCTTGAACCTGCTTTACGAAGCCTTGGGAAAATACGAGCTGGCATTTCAGGCGGCATCCATGAGTTCATGGGAGTGGCGCATCCCTGAACGGCGTGTGGTGCGCGATGCCCAGTGGGCCCAACGCCGTGGCCTGGACCCTTCCAGGCGCTGGGAGGATCCGGCGGCCTGGTCCGAGACACTCCATCCGGAAGATCGCCCGGAAGTGCTCAAGGGCCTTCGCAACCACTTGAAGGGCGAAACGTCTTACTTCGAAGCGACCTATCGCATTCGAAGCGCTGACGGTTCCTGCACCTGGGTGTTGGATCGGGGCAAGGTGATCGAGCGGGACGACGAGGGAAATCCGGTTCGCATGATCGGCATCGAGATGGACCTCACCGCCCAGAAGACCATGGAGGCCCGGCTTCGCCTGCTCACGCAGGCGGTGGAACAGAGCCCCTTATCCATTGTGATCACTGATCCTTCAGCGCACATCGAATACGTCAACGAACAGTTTTGCCGCCTGACGGGCTACGGCATCCGGGAAGTGATCGGTCAGAACCCCCGCTTCTTGCAATCGGGGAAGACACCGAAGGAGACCTACGAGGAGCTCTGGAAGACCATCACGCAAGGCAAGACGTGGAGCGGTGTCTTTTGCAACCGGAAAAAGGATGGGACATTGTTCTGGGAACAGGCCGTGATCTGCCCCATCCTGGACGATAAGGGTCGCATCAGCCACTACGTGGGGATGAAGGAAGACATCACGGCCAAAAAGCAACTGGAAGACCAGCTGATCCAGGTCCAGAAATTGGAATCGGTGGGGCGCCTGGCGGGCGGCGTGGCCCATGACTTCAACAACGCCCTGCAGGTGATCACCGGTTACGCGGAAGTGGCCCTGGGTTGCCTGAACCCCCACGACCGGGTGCACCGGATGATCACTGAAATCCACAAGGCCGCCCGGCGTTCTGCGGGCATCGTACGGCAACTGCTCGCCTTCGCCCGAAAAGATATCATCCGCCCCGTTCCTTTGAATCTGAACGACCACTTGGGCGAAACCCATCGGATGCTCCAGCGGCTGATCGGCGAGGAGATTGTCTTGGATCTGCAACCCGACAAGGACCTGTGGACCGTGTCCCTGGATCCGTCCCAAGTGGACCAAATCCTGGCCAACCTGGTCATCAACGCCCGGGACGCCATTGAACACACGGGCACTATCACCATCAGCACGCAAAACGTTGAGCTGGACGGGACCCTCAAGGTGGGGCCGGTCTTCGTTCCCGCGGGCCAATACGTGCGTCTCTCCGTGGAAGACACCGGTCACGGCATGGATGAGAAGACACTGGAGCGCATTTTTGAGCCCTTCTTTACCACCAAGGAGGTGGGCCAGGGAACGGGCCTGGGCCTTTCCACGGTGTATGGGATCGTGAAACAGCACGGGGGATGGATCGACGTGGCGAGCCATCCGGGTCGAGGCACCCGGTTCGACCTCTACTTTCCCCGAGTGCGAACGGATGCGGAGCCCAAGGCGGAGCCGGCACGCCCATCGGCCGAGGAAAAGGCGGAAGGGGCTGGGCAGACGGTGCTGATCGTGGAAGATGAGCCCTTGATCCTGGAACTGGCCCGCTCGATCCTGGAAGACGCCGGTTATCGGGTGCACGCCTTCACCAGCCCCCGGGCGGCCCTGGATTGGGTCCAAACGAACTCCGATCCGGTACATCTGCTCCTCACCGATGTGGTGATGCCGGACATGAGCGGCCGCGAGCTCTGGGAACGCCTGAAGAACCTGCGCCCCGCTGCGCTCTGCCTGTACATGTCCGGTTACACGGCGGAGATGCTTCAGCGCCGAGGGCTGGGATCCGATGACATCCAGCTCATTTCCAAGCCCTTTTCCAACGAATCGCTTCTGAAACGGATTCAAGACCTCCTGGGATCCTCAGAACCCCATCTTGCCGCAGCGGCTCGAAAGCCGTGATGCACCGTCCGTTGTGGACCACGGGCTCAGAACACTCCTTGCATTCCTTGATTGTGTTCCCCCGGCGATGAAGGGCTCCGACCATGGGAGACACCCAGGCAGCCGTTGCATTGGATCGAGAGCCATCTTTGGCGGCTTCCAATGGGTTCGTGATAAGGCGCCGGGAGCATGGAAACACAAGGCAGGTGGGGAAAGGTGGGATTGGAGGGCGACCCGGGGATCGAACCCGGGACCTTTGGTTCCGGAGACCAACGCTCTATCCACTGAGCTAGTCGCCCTTCCGCCATGAAAGTTGGATGCCATCTACCACAGCCCCGTGAACATGTCAATGAGGTAGGTTTCTTTCCGGCGCAGCCCGCCACAAACCGCCCGTCGCCCCGGAGCGCAGGGCATCCGCCACGGATCCAAAGAGACGCCGTACCCCAACAAGTCCCATACAGGGAGATTGGGGACGATGCGTATCGTGGGCAAGGCCGATCCCACCTTAATGTCCACCCTCTCCTGCATCCCCGCAAGAGGGCGGGACGCATGGAGGCTGATGTGAGGAGAATCGCCCCTTCCGGCGTGCCCCACCGCCCTGCCCACCCGGGATTACGGTCACGGGAGCTGCTTTTTCTCATGGAATCCGGACGACCTGCCGATAAGGTTCATGACGGCACAAGCGAAAGCGGCAGGGACAAAGGTTACAAGAGAGCACGTCACATCATGGGTTGTATTCTGGAGCAGACATCTGCACTTCGGGCGGAAGCGAAAGGACGCCGCTTTTTCTTTATTTCCTTCACCGGCCGCGTCGTCTCCGACGAGGGCCGGGAGATCCCGTTCACCAGCGTGTATGAACCCTTTTCCGGCTGGGTGCTGGAAAAAGAGAGCACCGACACGGCCGCCTTTTACGCCTTGGTGCCCGAAGGCTATTTCCAGGCCTTCTGCCTGGACGTGCTCAAGGAGTCCCACATGGGATTTCGAGTCCGATGGCACCTGGAAAATGAGAACGGCAAGCTCCGGATCACCAAGCTCCGTGCCGTCACCTCCCAAAATACCCTGTGAGGGTCGCCTTCTCCAGCACGTGCCCCCGCACCGCCCGCAGGAATCCCTCCAAGCCCGCCTGGTCGCCGATGGCAAGCCGGTCCCTGTCCAGGGCGTAAAGCGTCACCACATAGGGATGGTCGCCCGTTCCCCGCGGCGGCTGGGGTCCTCCGTAGCCCCGAAAGCCGAAGGAATTGAGCAGCTCCCGACACCCCCTGGGCATGGAACGCCCGGACGCTCCCTCCTTCAGCCCGCCCACCTCCGGTGGGATATCCACCACGAGCCAATGGAGCCAGTTGTTGGCCACCGGATGGGGGTCCACAACGCTCAGGGCCAAGGAACGGGCCCTATCCGGCACTCCGGTCCAAGTCAATGCCAAGGAGAGGTTGTTCCCACCGGCGGCCGGCATCACATACCGAAGGGGGATGCGCCCGCCGTCGGCAAAGGCCGGCGAGCGCAGTTCCAAGTCTCCCGCCGCCACCGGCAATGCCCAGGACATCATCCATGCCAACACCATCATTGCCATCATCTTGACCTTCACGGCGCACCTCCTTGCCCACGCCGCCCGCCGGATCGCACGGGATTTGCGTAGCAGTAAAGACACCCGTGCCAGCAGGGCTGGCGCCTGTAGGACCCCACGTCCCGGGATTCATCGCAGCCGCAGCCCGCCTTCGACCGCTGGCCTTTGTCCCGTCGATGGGACAATCCCAACGGACCGTAAATCTCTTCCAACCGGGCATGGGAGACGCAGGCCCCGGATCGAACATCATCAGGAAGGCCCAAGGCTTCCACGAGGTCCTCTTCGCAACAAACCTGCAGCTCCATTCCCAGGAAATTGAGGACGTCGAGCATCCGGCGAAGCACCTGAAGGCGCTTATCCCGGCTCACCTCCAGGAAACGCCAGCGGGCCACCCCGGCCGCCCGTCTTCGAACCTTGGGATAGATATCCAGAAAGCTCGTGGTGCACGTGCGCACCCCGGCCCGGGCCATGCCTTCGGCGATGCGGACAAAGTCGCCCAGATTGTTCCCGGTCTCCCCCCGCTCGTCCCGAAACCACAAGATGGGGTCGAACCGCCAGTTGACGGCTTGGGGCGGCACCAGCTCCGTCAGTCTCCGCACCTGTGCCAGCCGATCCTCCAGATCCGGCAGATGGGGCTCCAAGACCCGGTGCGGGGAATTGACGGTAAAATGAAAAAAGAGGCGGTAGCCCCGCCTCTGGAGTTCCAGGCCATAGCCGCCCTCCAGGAAGGCATGATAATTCTTGGACCAAAAGACCACGGCGGCCACTTCATCCGGGGTGGCCGCCACACGGCTTACCCGGCCGTTATAGGGATTTTCCACCTCGAAGGCACCGGCACGGATTCCCGCCATGAACTGGTCCATATAAAAGGCGGGAATGTCCGTGCGCCGGGATGCGGAAAGGACGATCATGGTCTCAGAAGGCCTCGCCATGTCCCAAAGGGTTCGAATCGGCACATCCGGCTGGATCTATCGGCACTGGCAGGGTCCATTCTACCCCGAAGGACTTTCCCAGAGAAGGTGGCTGGAACACTACGCCCGCCATTTTGACACGGTGGAACTGAACGCCACCTTCTACCGGCTCCCTGCCGAAAAGACCTTCCTGGGCTGGAAGCACAAGACCCCCGACGGATTCCTGTGGTCCGTGAAGGCCCCACGAACCATCACCCACTACAGGAAGCTTCAAGACGTGGAAGAGCAACTGGCTGAATTTCTCAACCGATGCGCCCTGCTGGAATCCAAGCTGGGCCCCATCCTTTTCCAGCTCCCCCCCAGCCTCCGTTACGATGAAGAACGTTTCGGCCATTTCGCCGATCTCCTTGAAAGCGTCCGCCACCCGGTGGTGGAGGTGCGCCACCGATCCTGGCTCAACGACCGCTTCTTCGATCAACTCGACTCGCACCGGATCGCCTTGTGCCTGTCCGATACCGCCGGGCGCTACCCCTATGCGGAGATCCTCACGGCCCCTTTCATCTACATCCGCCTCCACGGATCCCAAAAACTCTACGCATCCAGCTATTCGGAAGAAGAGCTTCAGCGCTGGGCGGAAAAGATCCTCTCCTGGCAACGACCGACCTACGTCTACTTCGATAACGATTTTCAGGCCCATGCGGTGGCCAATGCCAAACGGCTCCAAGAAATCCTTGGCGCCGCGGCAGGAAACGGCCCCTTTGATTAAAACGTCCCGCCCCGAGGGCCCGATCCCTTCTTGTTCGTGCCCACCTCAGAGGTCGGGATGGAAGAAGATGTGATTTTCTCGGTAGGCCGCTTCCAGCCTTTCCAGGTGGACTGGAACGGAGCCGTCGCCGCTGCGCAGCAATTCATGGAGCAGGCATCTCGCCAGGCAGATGAGCGGACCCGGATGGCCGAAGATGGGGATGTGGCGCGTGGGCGCCACCAGCTGTTCGTCACTGAAGGCCTCGAGGGGAGATCGGGAGCTGTCCGTGAGCAACACGACCCGATGGCCCAGTCGGCGCGCCGCCTTGGCGACCCGAACCAGTTCGTTGGGATATCGGGACATGGCCACAAGAACCACCACATTCCCTTCACCGTCCGAAAGGCTCAATCGATCGATGGTGGTGGTGTCACTGCCCTTGAGAAGCTCCACCCCGGGGCGGATCTTTGTCAAAGACCAGGCCAGATAGTAGGCCACCGTGTAAGAAAGCCGGGATCCCACCACGAAGATGGCGCGAGCCATACGCAAGATCTGAACCACGGCCCGAAAGGCTTCCATATCCAGGCTTTGCATGAGGCCCTTGAGCATTTCGATCTCTTCCAGGATGATCTGGACCGTCCGCCGGCCGCCCGGGCCGTGGCCCTCCATGAGCTGGAGGCGGTCCACCAGGGTGAGTCCGGCATCCATGTGGTCGCGAAGGGCCTGGATCAGGGCGCCGTAACCCGAAAAGCCCAGCCGCTCGGCAAAGCGCACCACCGTGGACTCGCTTATTCCACACGCCGCCCCCAGTTCCCGGGTGGTCATGAAGACCACCTTCCGCGGATTGGCCCGAATGTAGTCGGCCAAGATCTTACCCTTCGGCGTGAGCCGATCTCTGGCATCCGCCAGGACCTCCATGATGGAGCGCTTTTTATTTCGATCCATGCCGTTTCCCCTTCCGAACGCCCACGCTTTGCAACATCTGTTGCATTATCTCCAGGCCTTGTCAAGAAAGATCCCGTCGGGACCAGGGGCATCGCGGGCCGGTACCCCTTCTTCCCACCGCCAACACCACCCCGAACTTCCCAAAAACATCCCCTGTCGGCAGCGCCCCAACCCTGAGAACACCTCCCGGCCCTGGACACCGAGCCGGGCCGAGGGATCTTTTTGTTTGACATGTTTTGTTGCATCTGTTAGGGTCTGGTGTCATCGGTCGTATCGTCATCCACTGCGTCCGCACCGGGGGGACCGCCCATGTTCCAACCGTTTGGAAGGCTCTGGAAGCAAGCGCCGCTTCGATCCGCCTACGATGTGGTCATTGTGGGCGGCGGGCTGCACGGCCTGGCCACCGCCTACTACCTGGCCCGAAACCACGGCATCAACCGCGTGGCGGTACTGGAAAAAAACCATATCGGCTACGGCAGTGCCGGACGCAACACGGCCATCGTCCGCGCCAACCAGCGCACGCAGGAAAACATCCCCCTCTACGACGAGGGGCTCAAGATGTGGCCCCAGTTGATGGACGAGTTGGACTTCAACCTCATGTTCTTCAACTGCGGCAACCTGAATTTGGCCCACAGCGAGGCGGCCCTGGGGGCGCTGCGTCTCCAGGTGGCCTCCGCCCAGTACCTGGGGGTTCGAAGCGAAATCGTGGACCGCCAGCAGTGCAAAGAGCTCATCCCTCAACTCAACCTGTCCGAAGACATCACGTACCCGATCTTCGGCGGCATGTACCACCCACCCGGAGGGACGGTCCGTCACGACGCCCTGGTGTGGGCATTGGCCAAGGGGGCGTCGGCCCGGGGCGTTCACATTCATCAGCAGACGGAAGTGACGGGCATCACCGTGCGCCGGAATCGGGTCAGTGCGGTGGAAACGTCGCGGGGGACCATCGCCACCCACCGGGTCCTCAACGCCGCGGGTCCCTGGAGCGTTTTGGTGTCCGACATGGTGGGCGTGCGCCTGCCCATCCACGTGCTGCCCATTCAGGCCATGGTGACCGAACCGCTCAAACCGTTCCTTCATCACGTGATCTCTTCCGGCACCTATCACTGCTATGCCCACCAGAGCCTCAAGGGCGAGGTGGTCACCGGCGCGCACATGGATCCCTGGATCAGCTACGGCACGCACGTCACGGCCCACTACATCCGGCATCAGGCGGAAGCCCTTACGGAGCTCTTGCCGTGCCTGCGGGGGGTAAAGTTCATGCGGCAGTGGGGCGGCCTGGCCGACATGACCCCGGACATGGCGCCCATTATCGACGGAAACGATCCCATCGAGGGCTACTACATGGACTGCGGCTGGGGGTACTTCGGGTTCAAATCGGCCCCCATTACCGGGAAATACATGGCCCAGTACATGGCCACCGGCCGCCGCCCCCAGATTCTTCGACCGTTTCGGCTCCAACGCTACGAAGAAAACCGGCTGCTGGGCGAGATCGCCTCGCCGCCACAGTACGGCCCGTGGAATTGAATCGCCGCATCCGACCGTCCCCCGGGCCAGGCTCCAACCCTTGGGAGAAGGCCATGTCTTTTACCATCACCTGTCCCATCTGCGGAAAGCGTGATCTGTATGAATTCCGTTTCGGCGGTGAAGAACACGGCCCCCGCCCCGATTACCAAGCTCTGACGCCCCAGGCCTGGTGCGACTACGTGCATCGACGCACCCACCGGGCCGGCCCCCAGCAGGAATGGTGGTTTCATCGGGACGGCTGCGGCCGGTGGTTCACCGTGTGGCGGGATCCTGGGACAAACCGTGAAACGTCCTGTTCGGAGAAGCGCCGATGAATCGAATCGCCCCCAGCCCCGCCCAGCGCATCCACCGGCGGCACCGGGTCTCCTTCACCTACGGAAACCGACTCCTGGAAGGATACCGGGGGGATACGGTGGCCACGGCTCTGTTTGCCAACGGAGTCCGTATCTTTTCTCGGAGCCTCAAATATCACCGCCCCCGGGGTCTTTACAGCCTGGATGGGGAATCGTCCAACTGCCTCATGGAAATCGACGGGCTGCCCAACATGCGCGCGGAGCAGGTGCCCCTGCGCTCCGGCATGCAGGTGCGGGCCCAAAACGTTTGGGGCAGTCCGAAACGGGATCTTCTGGGCTTTCTGGATGCCTTCCACTGGGCCATGCCCGCCGGATTCTACTACCGTCTCTTCCACAAGCCCTACCGCCTGTGGCCTCTTTTCCAGAACCTGATCCGACGGGCCGCTGGCGCGGGCACCGTGAATCCGGACTGGGTGCCCGGCCGCACCGATGAGCTGCATCTCAATGCGGATGTGTGCGTGGTGGGGGGAGGTCCCGCCGGCATGCACGCCGCCAAGGCCGCTGCCCAGAGCGGGCTCCGAGTGGTTGTGCTGGAGGCGCGTCCCTGGCTGGGCGGCTTCTACGACTGGCGAACGGCTCGATACGATCAGGCCCCACTCTTTGAGCGCAGTCGAAGTCTCGCCCGCGAACTGGAAGGCCTTGCCAATGTGCGCATCCACACCTCCTGCACCGCCACGGGGCTGTACGGCCACAACCTGGTGACGGCCGTCCAGGACGGGGGACCCGAGGACTTTTTTTACCAACGCTACCTGGAGATCCGGGCTAGAGCCGTGGTGGTGGCCACCGGCTGCACGGAAAGGCCGCTGGTCTTCGAGCACAACGAACGGCCCGGGGTCATGCAGCCCGGCTGCGCCCACCGGCTGGCGCACACCTACGCTCTGCTCCCGGGCACTTCGGCCGTCTTCAGTGTGGGACACGATCTGGGCCTGGAAGCCGCCGCCGATTTGCACGATCTGGGCCTGCAGATCGTCTGCGTGGCGGACTGCCGCCCGGACGGACACGACCCTCAACGAGTGGCGGCATTGGAAGAGCGAAACATTCCGCTTCTCAAGGGCTGGGTGGCCGCCCGGGCCCTGGGGCGGAAAGGGGTGGAGGCCGCAGTGCTTACCACCACGGATGGAAACGCCACCCGAACGGTCACCTGCGACCTGCTGGCGGCTTCCGCCGGGCTTTCGCCCCTGACCGGTCTGCTTTCCCTGGCGCGGCTTCCCTTGGCCTACCACGAACGTACGGGGTTTTTTCTTCCCACGTCCATGCCGGAAGGCTTGTATGCAGCCGGGCGCCTCCTGGGCTACGACGATCCCCCCGCCATCGAGCTGTCCGGGACCGCCGCCGGACGGAGCGCCGCCGCCCAGTGCGGTGCCCTGGATGTTGGCACGGCCCAAGAAGCCCACCGGCAGTTGAAAGACAGGCATCGGGTGATGCGCGGCTCCAAGCTGGTCATGGCTCCCGGGGCGAACGCCAAGAGTTTCGTTTGCTTCGACGAGGATGTCACGGTCAAGCATCTGCGCCAAGCCGTTTCCATGGGCTTGGACGTGCCGGAGCTCGCCAAACGCTTTACGGCCGCTGGAACGGGACCGAGCCAGAGCGGCATTCCCGGCCACAACTTGCCGCTCATCATGGCGCACCTGCGTGGCGAATCCGCGGGAACACTGCGGCCCACCACAGTTCGCCCTCCCTTGAAGCCCACGCTTCTGGCCACCTACGCAGGCCATCCTATGGATATCCACAAGAAAACACCTCTTCACGAGGTTCAGGAACGGTCGGGCGCCGTCTTTCACCGCGTGGGCGTCTGGAAGCGCGCGCGGTACTTTCGTGACGACCCGACCGGCCGTGACGAGATCCTGAACGTTCGCCGAAACGTGGGCATCTTCGATGGATCCACTCTTGGCAAGTTTCGCATCTTCGGACCCGATGCGGAAAAGGCGCTGCAGCGGGTCTATGTGAGCGACATGAGCCGGGTGCCCGCCGGGAAGCTCAAGTATTCGGCCATGTGCACCGAAGACGGCTGCCTGCTGGATGACGGCGTGGTGACCCGGGTGGGCGAAAACGAATACTACTTTACCACGTCCACCTCACGCGCCGGCGCCACCGTGGAATGGTTCCGGTATCATAGCCGTCATGAAGATTGGCGATACCACCTGGTCAACCTCACCGATGCGCTGGCCTCCATCAATCTGGCCGGACCCAAGGCGCGAGAGGTTCTGGCCCGCTTGACGGATGCGGACGTATCCAACGAGGCGTTTCCCTTCATGGGCTATCGCACATTTCGGCTGCAAGGACGGGTCCCCGCCCGGGTGCTTCGCCTGGGCTTTGTGGGAGAACTCTCCTACGAAATCCACGTTCCGTCTTCCATGGCGGCCACGGTCTGGCAATGGCTCCTGGAAGCGGGCCGTCCTTTCGGCATCCGCCCCTTCGGTCTGGAAGCCCAAAACGTCCTCCGCCTGGAGAAGGGACACGTGATCATCGGTCAGGAAAGCGAGATCCGAACCACGCTCATCGACCTGGGCCTGGGCTTCTTATGGGACAGGACAAAAACCTGGGCCAAGACGGTGGGAGCGCCCGCCCTCCAGTTTGCGGAAAACCAAAAGGGACGCCTGAAGCTGGTGGGATTTCAGGTGGACGGCACCCGGCCCCCCTTGGATGGCTCCATCGTGGTGGACGGATCCATCCGAGGCCACGTGTGCACGTGTCGCCACAGCCCCACGCTGGAAAAGCCCATCGGCTTGGCGCTGGTGCACGAGGACCTGGCTGCCGCGGGTTCCCGGCTGCACCTTTTCGAACCCGGGGATCCGCCGGAGTACTTCGATGCCGTGGTGGTGCCCGTCCCCTTCTACGATCCCCACGGCAAACGCATGAAGAGCTAGGAGCATTCATCATGCAGGAAGCCTACCGCCACCCTCCGCTCACCCTGCCCGGAACACCCGTTCAGGAAGAGGTGCGCGACGGCTGGAAGGTCACGATCCGTTTCCGAGAGGAGGGCAACGGGCCCTGGCTCGTGGATCTGAGCCACGTTGCCAAGCTGGACATCCAAGATCCCGGGCTGGATCGCACCCCCGGCTTGGAGGGCCTCATACCGGAAAAACCCGGGGCCAGCGCCCTCCACGAAGGCTGGATCATCAGCCGGCTCAACGAGGTCCAGGCAAGCCTGTGGCAACTTCGCCCCCAGGCGCCCCCGCTGCATCCGCGGGGGGAGTGGGTGACGGACGTGACCGACGGCCTGGCATTGCTTGCCCTTGCAGGTCCCCAGACACTGGATGTGATGGAACGGGTCACATCCCTGGACTTGGGTCGTTCCGGTCAGCCCTGTCCCTCCGTCTTTCAGGGGCCGGTCTGTCGCGTACCGACCCAGGTGGTCCTGCTTCGAAACGACGGCTCGTGGGCGGTGGTGTTCCTGGCCTTTGCGCGCGGCTATGGCCAGTGCGTGGCCGAGGCCTTGCTTCACGCCGGGCGGCCTTTGGGGCTTGGTCCCGCGGGCGAGGAACGTTTGGTATCCATTCTGGATGAGCCATAGGAGTAAGCTATGAAGAGCAAAGGCCGCCGAGGCGGCATCTATCGCCCCTTGAGTCAGGATCAGATCGAAACGATTCACCATGCCGCCTTGACCCTGTTGGAGAAGGTTGGATTCACCTACGAATCCGGGCTGGAGGATCTCCTGGAGATGCTGGAACAAGCAGGGGCCGCGGTGGACCGGGACAGGGCGCGCGTCACCTTCCCCCGCTCCCTCGTGGAAACCCAGATCGCCAAGGCCCCAGGCCGAGTGATTCTTTACGGCCGAAGCGAAGACAGCCATCTGGACCTGCAGGATCACCAGGTCCATTTGGGCACCGGAGGCGCCGCCATCAAGATCGTGGATCCCGAGACCGGCACGGCACGGCCCTCCACGCTCCAGGACATCTACCAGCTTGCCCGCCTGGTGGATCGGTTGGACAACATCCACTTCTATCTGCGCCCCTGCATTCCCACGGACATTCCTGAGGCCGCCTACGATGTGAACGTCTTTTACGCGTGCTTCAAGGGAACACGCAAGCACGTGATGGCCGGCGTGAACACGGAAGAAACACTCCACGACGTGCTGGAGATGGCGGCGATTCTGGCCGGGGGCCTGGATGCGCTCAAGGCCCGGCCGTTTCTGTCCATCATCACTTCCTTCGCCATCAGCCCCTTGAAATTCTGCACCCAATCGACCCGGATCATGCGCGAGGCCAACCGCCATCATATCCCCGTGGCCCTTTCCTGTGCGCCCATGGCCGGATCCACGTCCCCCATCACCATGGCGGGCACCCTGGCCCAGATCCACGCAGAACAATTGGCCGGCATCACCGTCTGCCAGTTGACCCAACCCGGGGCTCCGGTCCTCTACGGAGGAATCCCGGGCATGGCCAACCTGAGGACCATGGGTTATTTGGGGGGCGCGGTGGAGTGTGGTATGATGAACGCCGCCATCCATCAGATGGCCGCCCATGTGGGCGTGCCCAACTATAACTCGGCGGGGCTTTCAGATTCCAAGATCCCCGACGCCCAAGCCGGCTGGGAAAAGGCGCTCACCATCGTGCTGGCCGCCATGGGCGGCTCCAACTACGTGCATCATGCGGCGGGTATGCTGGAATCCATGCTGGCCGTGGCCTATGAGCAATTTGTGATCGACGATGAAATCATCGGCATGGCCTGTAGGGTCCTGGACGGCATTCCGCTGGATGCTGAGCGGCTGGCGTTGGAGGTCATTGAATCCGTGGGCCCTGGAGGCAACTTCATGACCAGCCCCCATACCCTGGCCCACCTGCACGATGAATACTACGAAGGCAACGGCATTAGCGACCGCAAGAGCCGTTCCAAATGGGAAAAGGAAGGGGCGTCGGGCACATGGGGCCGCGCCCGGCGCATGGTTGAGCGCTTGCTTTCCGAAGACGAGTCCCCTTATATTCCCGGATCGCTCGATGGGCAAATACGGAAACGCTTTGATATCCTTCTTTAGAAGACTGGAGAGGAAACCATGAGTGAGTGGGCACCACTGCAGCAGGCTCTCATTTCCGGCAACGAGGAAGAACTGTGCCGGCTGGTTCGTCAAGCGCTCGATCAAGGCACTTCGGCCAAGGACATTCTGAACCAGGCCCTGACGCCCGCCATGGACGTGGTGGGAGAGCGCATGGAAAACGAGGACATGTTCATCCCGGAAGTGCTCATGGCGGCCAAGGCCATGAGCGCCGCCGTGGAGATCCTCAAGCCGTTTTTGACCGCCGACGAGCTGAACGCCGCCGGCAAGGTGGTCATCGGCACGGTCAAAGGCGATCTACACGACATCGGAAAGAACCTGGTGGCCATGATGATGGAAAGCGCCGGGTTTGAAGTGAAGGACCTGGGCGTGGATGTGGCGCCGGAGGCGTTTGTGGCGGCAGCACGCGACAACGGCGCCCAGCTGGTGTGCCTGTCGGCTCTTCTCACCACCACCATGCCCATGATGCAGGAGACCATCGCCGCCCTGGAGGCTGAGGGGCTGCGCCACAAGGTGAAGGTCATGGTGGGAGGCGCACCGGTGACCCAGGATTTCGCCGCCTCCATCCATGCCGACGGATACGCCCCGGACGCCGGTTCCGCCGCCAAGCTGGCCAAGACCTTGGTCCAATAGCGATTGGAAAGCGGGCTGAAAGCCTTTCTGATTCCCCGCCGAAGAGGGGAAAGATCAGGCCTGGGCCCGCTCGGATCCTCTCTTCAAGTTTTCATTGTTGCCTCTTCGCCGTTCCCAATGGATGGCCGGGTCCAGCGGGTCGGCATGGAAGATGTGATGGTCCAGCCTGCGGCGGCGCACACCGCTCGTCATCCATGAGCCGGAGGGCCAAGGAGACCCTCCTCTCACCGTCAGCCCAGTTGCCAGACAGTCCGGGAAAGTCCGACGATGAAGATCAAACTTTTGCATTCGTGGGAGCCGGTCTCACAATGGCCTCTCGCCCTTTTGTGGCTTTCTGACCCGTTGCAATTCCACCGGCCCCGAGGTGCTTTTTGAATTCTCAGAAAGGCTCCCAGCCGCTTCCACACAACACAGCGAAGGGACTTTTTTAACCCTGTTTCCAGGAGGGCAGTGCAGCCCATGTGCGGCATCGTGGGATATGTGGGAGGCGCCGGCAACAGCCTCACCCGGGTGCTCACGGCCATGTCGGCCCTGGTCTATCGGGCCCCGGACAGCACGGGCGTGGCCACCTTCGGGGATCCCTGGGAACCCGTTCGAACCGTCAAGGCGGTGGGAGCCGTGGACCGTCTGACCGAGGCGCTCCTGGATCGGTCGTTGTACGGCGGCCATAGCGAAGCCCTGGCGGCCATCTGGTTTGAGGCGAAGCGCGAAAGGGACCTGCGGCCCCTTCAACGCCGTGTGCTGGCCTTGGAGGGATTTGCCCCCGAAGATTTCGAGCCCTACCTGAGGGGCGAACGGAGCGCACCGAATTTCGACGCGCTGGTGGATTTGGATCCTTCCAAGGCGCAGACCCTCCAGCCCGGGACCCCGGGCCGACCCACGCCGCCGGCCTCCCATACCATACGATCCAGAAAAGGCCTGTCCCAACTGGTCGAAAGCCTGGCCCGTGACCACGACCTGTCCACAGCCGTCGCCCAGGCCCTGTTGCGGGCGGCCTTCCTGGAGCGGTTCCAAACCCTGGACTATTCCGGCCGAAGCGACTTTTCCAAAGAGCAAATGGGATCCGCCTTCGACCTGGTCTTCGAAAGGATCCTCCACCATCAAAGGCCTTTGAAGCGCTCCCGCCTCGACTACCTGGCCTCCGCAAGCGCCGCCTCCCTTCACAAGATTTTGTGGAAGACGTTGGTCGGCGTCCGAGTCACGATCCCGCCCGATTTCGATCGGGACGGTGTTCGTTGTCTTTTCCGGCTGCTGGACGCGGCCATGGTGAGCGAACACCTATGGGAGGAGGAAACCCCTGGGGATCGCATCCAGCAAGGATTTGGAAAGCTTTGCAAGAACGCCGCCTTGGCCGAAAGCTCATGGCGTGCCGTCTATTGCGCCGAACGCGGTGCCAACGTCTACGGATGGGCGGCGGCGGCTGTGCTGGAATACCTCAGCAGGCGCCTTATGGAGGTGGCGTCGTTTGATCCATCGTCAGTGTTCGCCACGGGCCCCCAGGGAGCCGGCGCCACCCACCCGTCCCTGCTGCGTTTCTATGCCCCCCCCATCCTGGCCCATGGTCGCTATGCGCTCCAGTCCGCCGTTACGGAAAAGAATTCCCATCCCTTCTTCGATCGGGACAGGCAGCGAACCATTGTCCTCAACGGCCAGTTCAGCCCCACGGTGGAAAACGAGGTCAAGGAATATCTCCGACTCGCTGGGTATGGATTCCGATCGGAAAATTCCGCCGAGTACATGGCCCTGCTCTGGGGCCATTACTTCAGCTCCTTCCGGGAGGACAAGCGCCGGTTCGAGGCCGTGGCTGCCCAGACCCAAGCCGGAGTGGATCACATCTCGGCGGCTTCCCAGACCATCGATTTCAAGGTGTGGCACGCGCTGAAAGACAAGAGCGATACGGACATGGATGAGACGGCCTTTGTGGAAGCCGCCCGGCAAATGGCCCGGGACGGGGGACAGATCGCCGTGGCGGGCATCAGCACCCGTTCGCCCGGCAGGATGTATGTGGCCAGTCACAATCGACCCGTCTTTATCGTTCATCGGCCGGAAAACGACGATTTCATGGTGGTCTCCGACGTGAACGCGGCCCTTGGCCTCTTCCCCCAGAGACTGATCCACGAAAAGAACGAACAAATGGAGGCCGCCCGGACAGCCCATGTTCAAGAAAAGAAGGAAGCGGAACGCCGGGGCGCTTCTCCGCAGGAAATCAAGGCGCTGGAAGACCTCTACGCCGGGATCCGCCAAGAGATCCTCTCTTCCTTTTCCGTCAAGGTATACGCCTTGGAAGGGCCGGAAAATCTGGCCGTCATCGACACCCGCTGCATGGGATCCCAGGTCCAGCGCCATGTGACCTTCAAGACCTTTGACGGGGAGATTCTGGAGGATCTCGAACCGCTGGAGACGACAATCCACCCATGGCGTGAGCGAAAAGACATCGACCGATCCTTCTTTGAATCTCACCTGCACGAGATTCCGCAACGCCTGGAAACCATCTTCCGGTTCTACGCGCCGGATGGAAGCCCCTCCCTCACCCACATTCCTGTGCGGCTGCGACGATTGAACAAGCGCTTCGGCCCGCAGGTCCAGAACCTGGAACGTCTCGTCCTGATTGGCATGGGCACCAGCCGGCATGTGGGCTTGATGGCGAAGGGCATCCTGGAAGAGATCTGCCCCTGGCTGGATGTTCTTGTGTTGAGTCCCCTGGAAATCGCCGATCCCTCCTGTGCCTTTGACCCGGGAAAGGATCTTGCCATCTTCTTGAGCTGGTCCGGCACGACGGCGGACGTGATCGAATGCGCCAAGGCGTGCTTGAATCACCGGATACCCATCCTGGCACTCACGGAAAAGCCCTTTTCCGATCTCGCCCTGTTGACGGCCAAGAGCATGGGCACCCTGCCTGTGATGAGCGGCGAGGAGGTGACCGTCTCGGCCATCAAGAGTCCTTTGTGCATGCTGCACGGTTTGACCCTGTTCGGCCTTTGGCTCGCATCCGCACGCGGTTCCACCAAAGATCTCCGTCCGTATCTGGACGTCATGGAAAGATTACCCAATGCCGTTGACAGCGTCCTGAACGCCCCGGAAACCCTGGCCTTCGCCCAGGACATGGCTCGATTCTACCGGGGAAGCCATGCGGCCTTCGTGGTGGATCGCCTGTCCAGCACCACCCCGGCGTATGAGATCGCATTCAAGTTGGAGGAAACCGCATGGACCACGGTGGCTCGCGTGGTGGACCATAACGAGCTTCCTTTGCGGGCCATGGGCGGCAAGCCTTGGGAGCATCTGGTCTGGGTCCCGGCTACCCGTCGGTCCTGCCGGGAATCCGCCCGAACCGTCATGAAAGAGCTCTTCCTGGCCGACATCACCTTCATGACCACCACTTGCCCGGGACCGGACGACGATGAATTGAAAGAGCTCAGTGGAGGCCGCATCCATTTCCTGCCGGAGCTGCCGGAACCCTTCCAGGTTTACGTGGATCTGCCCTTCGCCTATCTCTTCGCCTACCACTACGGCCGAGCACAGGGCAGAAGAGAAGACGACTTTCCACGCAACCTGGCAAAATCGGTGACCACTGCTCGAACCCGGAAAGCCGCACACCACTCCGTGCGCGAACATTGGCACCGAATCAAGGAGGCGGCCGTGGGGGAAGCGGATCTCGACCACGCGGCCCGCCGCCTTGCCTCCCCTTCCCTGCTGGAACAATCGTCCGTCTTTGAGAACGAGCGCCGCCGGCTGGAGACCTTGCGCCTGGCCGCGGCGTCCCTACTACAAGACCCCGCCCATGGACTTGTGGAACGGGAGGCATTGCCCCTGGACGCGATCCGTTCCCTTCTGGAAGAAGATCCGGATGTCTCCGGACGTGTGTTTTTTGTGCCTTCGGATCCGCACGCCGCTTCGGCCGTCGTGGCTGCAGTGGACGTGTGGCGACGCTTGTTGGGGCGTGACTTTCGCCCGGTCGCCCCCGACGAACTGGACGCGGTGCGCCTGGGACGGGAAGACCTTCTCATTGCGGTGTCCAGCGCCCCGCCGCCGCCATCTCTGGTCCAACAGGTGCAAGCCGCCGGAACCGCGGACACCTTGTGGGTCACCGCAGAACCCCACGAATCCATCGACGCCTGTTCCCACAAGATCCTTCCCGCGCGGGCCATCCAGCGGGGCTGTTGGAGCGTCTGTTACCTCCTCCTACTCCACCTCCTCCACAGGGTGGTGGAGGCCACCCAACCGAAAAAGGCCCAAGCCCTGCGGCAAGCCTTCCAGACAGGGGCCGCCGCCCTGGACAACCTTCTGAATGAGCCCACCCTTCGCCAAGACGCGAAAGCCGCCATGGAGGCCAACCTCTCCTACACCACCGCCTACCTCATCGGCTCAACGGCAACGCCGGTTTCCGCCTGGCTTGAAAGCTTCGACCGCACCCGTTCCATGACGCTCGCCTTCCATCCGTACGGTGAAAGCGCCCACGGGCCCCTGGTCACCGTGGATCCTCGAAGCTGGGTAAAATACGTGCGTCTGGAACCCAGAGACCGCATGGTGGAACGCTACGGGGAATCCCAAGTGTGCGCCTGGGAAGAACAATTCCTGGATGGGCGCCATGTGGATGCGTTCTTGGAACACCCCGAGAGCAACTCCTTGCCGGGGCCGGTTCGGCCGTTCTACGACGAATACTGGTATCTGCCCGTGTTGAGGTCCGACTACGACGCCAACCAGGACAATCTCATTGTGATCGATGCCACCGACGCGCATCACTTGCCCACCGCTCTGGATGAACTGAATGCGTACGGATGTCGCACCGCCCGCATCCTCCTCATCACCCAGAACGCCTTTCTCCAGCAAAAGGTGGCCAAGGCCCTGCTCGCACAGCCCATCGGTCACCTGCTGGGCCTCCCGTCATTGAGTCGTCAGGATCGGACGCGCGCCGTTCCCGACGCCTTCGCCCCCCTGTGTACCGCCGCCCTGGCCGCGGTCCTCGCTGCTGAGAGAAGCTGCCTGGAGGGAAGCTCCCTGGACAGGGACCCCTGGTCTGAGACGCTTCGCCGTTCCCTCGGCCCGTTTGCGCCGTTGGCGGCCCACAAGCAACGGGACCTGCGATTGCTGACCCATCATCTCCTGACCTCGCTCAGAAATCTGGCGCCCGTCATCCAGCGGGTGCACGGTTGGGCGACCTACCCGGTGCGGGCGGCAAAAACGCGGGAGGAATTGCTCCAACTATCAAGAGCCGGCGGATTGCGCAACCCCACGGAAGTGCTGGACCATTTTCGCCTCCAGACAAAGCGAGACGCTCCCTTCTTCCTGGTCGGCGAAACGCCGCAGGAAGGCTTGCAAGGCGCCATCTGTGCCTCCGACGCCCAACGCCCAGCCCCCGAAGGCCCGTGGGTGGAAGCCCATGGCGACACATGGCGCGTGCTCGCCCGCCGCATCGTGGGCATGGGGCCCGGACCGGACGAGCTCGGACTTCTCCTCATTCCCCTGCTGGACGATTGGACCCACACCGGCCGCCTTGTCACTCTGAGGGTCTCTTACCGGGAATGGAACCAAGAAGAAGACCTTTCGGCCGCCCTGGAACGGACCTGCACCGCCCTGGGAAAGGAGGCCGTCACCACCGATTTTCACAGTCCCCGCTATATGAAGATCGTCAGCCACTTCAACAGCCTGATGGCATCCGAAGGCATCGCCTGGAGCGATTTCTTTTTGCTTTCCGTACCCAGGCGTCGGCTCTTCATGGAAGGGAGTCAAGCAACGGCGGAGCTCATTGCCGAGCAGGTCCGGGCGGCGGCTTCGCTCCTGCCCGAATCCGGCGATCGACCGTCCACTTTCCGGGACCTGCTGGACGCCTTTTTTCGAAAAACAGACCGCCGGGACCTGACCCTCTCAGATGAACCGAGTTGGTGGGCATCCTTTTGCAACTCGCTGAAAACGGGCTGAATCTCAAGGCGCTTGCCAACGCAATGGCCTTTCGCCTTTTGGGGGATTTCTGGCCGTTTGCAATGTCACCGACTCCGCGGTGCTTTTTGAGCTCTCAGAAAGCCCTGGCGGGGCGGGTTCGGAACCCGCCCTTACTACGCCGCGGCCAGGTCTCCAGCACAAGGCCGCTTGATGGTCCCAACCTTCCGTCCGCATAAGAAAGGAGCCACCTGGGCGTTCTCAGAGAGACTCCCGGGCGCCGCCGCTTTGGGCACCCATCATGGACCCTTCCCCCACGGGGTCCACGGTATCCGCCACCAGCCATGGATCACGGATCACCCCAAAAGGTCGTCAGGAGATCTGCCGAGGTTTTGCAAAATTTCCTACAGAGATGGTGGAATTTCTCCGATGGTTTTATTACAAGAATATGGATCAGCGGCTGGTTTTCAACCAGTTCGCCATGCAAGGAGGACAAGACCCGAACCCATGGACATCCAGCGAGACTGCAGCCGCCTTTTTTCCAGTGACCTGTATCGTTCCCTTCTGGAATCCAGCCAGAAAATTGTCCTTCGGATGCGGCCTGACGGGCGGATTCTTTACATAAACCCCTTTGCATTGGAATTTTTCGGCTACGACGAGCGAACCATCGTCGGGCAATCCATCTACGAAACCTTGCTGCCCACCGGTTCCCAAGGGGACCCCCTCTATGACGATCTGATCGGCCGCATGGCATCGGATCCGGCTGCATACCTGCACCATGTCAACCAAAACAGACGGCGAGACGGTTCCCTGGTGTGGGTGGCCTGGACCAATCTTCCCGTCTTCGACTCCCATGGCCAAGTGCAGGAGATCCTCTCCACCGGCACGGAGATCACGGAACTGGTGGAGGCCCAAAACCGCTACCAGGTTATCTGCGAACACACGGGACAGGCCATGGCGCTGGTGGACGCCTCCACCACGATCCTCATGGTGAATCGGCGTTTTGAAACACTCACGGGCTACCGCAAGGAAGAAATCGAGGGCCGCCGGTCGTGGACGGAGTTTGTGGTCCCGGAAGATCGGGATCGCATGCTCGACTACGCCAGAAGACGCCTTGCCGACGACCCCAACGTGCCGCCCCAATACCAATTCCGTTTGAAAACCCGCTCCGGACAGTGGCGCCACATCCTTATCAACCTGAGCCGCATCCCCGGAACCGATCAGACCATCTGCGCCCTGTTGGATATCACCGATCGGGTACAGATCGAGCAGGACCTGGAACTGCAAAAGGCCTACTTCGAAGCCATCTACCAGAACTCTCCCGACGCCGTGGCCCTGTTGGATCCCCAAGACCACATCGTTTCCATCAACAAGACCTTTACCCGCCTCTTTCAATACGAGCCCCATGAGGCCGTGGGACGCCCCATCAACGATTTGGTGACGGACGATTCAATAAAAGCCCACGCCGAGGATCTTTCCCGGCAGGCTCTCCAGGGCATCCCCTTCGAAGTGGAAGCAAAACGCAAACGAAAGGACGGCACCTCGGTGGAGGTGGCCATCGTGGCATCCCCCATTCGCCTGGAAGGCCGGCTCGTGGGGATCTACGCCGCCTACCGGGACATCCGCCGGAGAAAGGAAGCCGAGCGGGCCCTCCGCGAGATGGACGCCAAGTACCGGTCCATTGTGGACCATTCCAATGACGCCATCTTCGTCCTGCAAGACGGCTTCTTCCGCTTCTGGAATCCCCGCTTCAGGCTGTGGGCCGGCTACACCGACGAGGAGATCTCCCAACTGCCCGCCGAACGATTCGTTCATCCGGAAGACCGCAGCTTTGTGTTCGAATATCACCGGCGACGACTGGCCGGTGAACCCCACGTGCCTTCTTCCTATCGTTTTCGAGCCCTGACCAAGGACGGCTCCGTGTTGTGGATTCACATCAACGCCATCGTGGTGGACTGGGACGGAAGGCCCGCCACCATCAATTTCGCCCGGGATTTCACGAGGGAAAAGGAGCTGGAATCCCAGTTGATGCAAGCCCAGAAGATGGAGGCGGTGGGAACCCTTGCGGGAGGTATCGCCCATGATTTCAACAACCTGCTCCAAAGCATCCAGGGCTACACGGAGTTGATGCTGCTCAACAAGGATCCGGACCACCCGGACCGGCGCCGCATCCAGCGCATCCTGGAAGGCGTCCAGCGCGGATCGGAGCTGGCCCGGCAAATCCTCACCTTCAGCCGAAAACTGGAAAGCAACCCCAAGCCCCTGAATCTCAACGAAGAGATCCTCAAGCTCAAGCCGCTTCTGGATCGCACCATCCCCAAAATGTTTGAAATCCGGTTGGATCTGGATCCCCAAGCGCCCACCATCCAGGCGGACGCCCCCCAGATCGCCCAGATGGTCATGAATCTGGTGGTCAACGCCAAAGATGTCATGCCGGAAGGAGGCAGGCTCATCATCGCCACCCAAGCCGTGCTGGAGACGTCCCAGCTTCCCCCTTCCCTGAAGCCCGGAAAGTATGTGCAGCTGAGCGTGGAAGATACGGGCCCCGGCATCCCTTTGGAGGTGCAAGACAAGATCTTTGAGCCCTTCTTCACCACCAAGCCCGTCGGGCGTGGTACCGGTCTGGGCCTGGCCATGGTCTACGGGATCGTCCAGAACCACGGTGGAACGATCTTTTGCGACAGCGAACCGGGTCGCGGCGCCCGTTTCCGGATCTACTTCCCGGCCACTTCCGAAACGCCCCAAGAAGTGGGATCCCGAGACGAGCCCAAACCGGCGGCCCGGCGCACGGGAACCGTCCTTTTGGTGGACGACGAAGAGCCCACCCGAGAAATCGGGAGCGAGATGTTGGAGCATTGCGGGCACAAGGTCTTCACGGCCGGCAACGGCGAGGAGGCCCTGGAGCTCTACCGTCAACAAGGCCATCAGATCGACGTGGTGATCCTCGACTGGATCATGCCGGGCATGGGGGGCCAGAAGTGCATGGAAAAGCTTCTGGCACTGGACCCCGATGCCCGGATCATCATCGCCAGCGGGTTCTCCCCCACCGAGGGGCCGCCGGAGCTGGTGCGGGCTCAAGCCTTCGACTTCATTGCCAAACCCTACCCCATCCAGCAGCTCCTGGATATCATCGACCGCGCCCTGGATCGGCCTGTCAGTGGCCCATAACGGGCGCTCCGGCCCCTTTGGAACCGCGCATCACGAAAGTGAGGGGCACCAAGGCCGCTGTAAACCAGGCGAAGAGCCAAAAGGTATCGTTGAAGGCCATCATGGACGCCTGCCGAAGGACTTGTTCATAGATGCCCGCCAGGGCCAGTTTCCGGTGGAAAAAGGATGCGGGATCCCCGCCCATCAGCTCCAGCATCCTTTCCATGGCCACCTGGAAGGACTTGGCGTAGGGCGTCAGGTGATCCACCAACATGTTTTGATGGAACTGGGACCGCTGAGAGAGCACCGTGGTGGAAAAGGCCACTCCGAAACTTCCACCCAGGTTCCGAAGCAGGTTGAAAATGCCGGTGGCGTTGCCCATCTGTTCACGGGGGATATTGACATACGTGGCGGCCGCCAGGGGAACGAAGAAGAGCCCCATGCCCAGGGCCTGAACCACGCGAGGCAGGGCCACGGCCACAAAGTCCGCTTCCAGGTTGAAGCGCGACATCTGCCACAGGGCCACCGCGGCAAAGACCAGGCCCACGGCCAGCAGCCGGCTGGGGGGAACGCCCCGCTTCATCAGCTGCCCCGCCACGGGCATGATCAGAAGACTGGCCAGTCCGCCCGGCCCCAGCACCAGCCCCGCCCAGAGGGCCGTGTAGCCCATGAGCCTTTGCAGGTAGAGGGGCAGGAGCACGATGCTGCCGAACAGGCAGAAGAATCCGGTGAACATGATGATGTTTCCCGCGGCGAACGTGGCATCCGAAAAGACCCGCAGATTCACCACCGGATGGCGCGCACGAAGCTCCACCAGGACAAAGAGGGTGAGGGCCACCGCCGCGATCACGGACAGCACCAGGATGAAGCGCGATTCGAACCAGTCTTCCCGTTCCCCCTTGTCCAGGACCACCTGCAGACAGCCCAGGCCCACCACCAGCAAGGCCAGGCCCCAATGGTCGATCCGGATCTTGCGGGCTCGGATATAGGGTGGGTCGTGAACGAATAGGAGTGCCATGAAGACCGCCAGCACCCCCAGGGGCACATTGATGTAAAAGACCCAACGCCACGCCCAATTGTCCGTGATCCAGCCCCCCACCACCGGCCCCAGGATGGGCGCGAACACCACCCCCATACCGAAGATGGCCATGGCCACCCCGTGCTCGCGCACCGGAAAGGTCTCCAGCAAGATGGCCTGAGACAGGGGCTGCAGGCCGCCTCCTCCCAGGCCTTGCAGGATGCGGGCGATGACCAGGATTTTCAGGGAAGGGGCGGCTCCGCACAGGATGGAGCTGCCGGTAAAGAGCGCGATGGAAAAAATCAGGTAGTTGCGTCGGCCGAAGATACTGGCCAGCCAACCCGTGATGGGAATAACGATGGCATTGGAGACCAGGTAGGAGGTGAGGACCCAGGTCACTTCGTCCACACCCGCGTTGAGGCTCCCCTGGATGTGGGGAAGGGAGACATTGACCACGCTGGTATCCATCACCTCAATGAAGGTGGGGATGATCACCGTCATGGCCACCGCCCATTTGCGGGCCTCCGGGCTGGGCGCGTTCACGACCGGCCTCCCTCAGCCGCCGCGCGCAACCGCGGGCCGCTCTGGTCCGATGTGTCCACGGTGACTTCCAGACTGAAGCCCACGCGCAATGGAAAGTCCGGCGAAAAGGGATTCTCCAGTTCAATGCGCACGGGCACTCGCTGCGTGATCTTGACCCAGTTTCCCGTGGCGTTTTCCGGCGGCAGCAAGGAAAAGGCCGCCCCCGTGCCGGAGCGGATCCCCGTCACCCGGCCGCGAAAGGCCTTGCCCGGATAACAATCGGCTGTTACCTCCACGGGCTGCCCGATGCGGATCTTTTCCACCTGGGTTTCCTTGAAGTTGGCCTCCACATAGACGTGGTGGAGCGGGACCACGGCCAGGAGCGGTTGTCCGGGCTGGACCCGTTCCCCCATCTGGATGCGCCGTTGAGCCACATAGCCGTCCAGGGGCGCCGTGATTCGACAATAGGAAAGATGGAGCCGGGCCTTTTCCAGCTTGGCTTGCAGCTCCTTTTCCTGGGCCCGCAAGGCGGCGATCTTGGCCGCCTGAACGTCCACCTGCATCCGAGCGGCCTTTGCCTCATCCAGCTTGGCCCGGGCCAGGCTCACCTCCTTTTCCGCCGCTCGCACGCGACTCAGCGCCGCCCGGTACCGGGCCTCCACGGACGCAAGACCGGCTTCGGCCTTGCGAAGGGCCGTTTTCATTCGATCGCGGTCCCGAACGGAAGCGGCCCCTTCACGTGCCAAGGCACTGAAGCGCTGCCAGTCCCTCTTGGCGTGCCGCCAGTCGGCCAACCGGGCATCGCGCTGCCCGGCCACTTCCTGAAGGGCCTCCTTGGCCGCCTCCCACTGGGCCTGGGAGGCGGAAAGGGCCGCCTCGGCCCCTCGAATGCCCGCCTCCGTGGTGGCCTTGAGATAGTCCAAAACCGTGACGGCGGCCTCCGTTTCCGCCCGCAGCCGCTTGATGGCCGCCTGGGCTTCGGCCACCTGCACCTGAAAGTCGGCCGGATCCAAGGTGAGCAGTTCCTGACCCTTTCGGACGAAATCGTCGTTTTCCACGTGAACGGCCTGGACCGTGCCTGGAATGCGGGCGCTCACCGCCGCCACGTCCGCCATCACATAGGCGTTGTCCGTGGATTCTTTGTGGCGCACAAAAAACCACCAATAGACGGCGCCCAAAACCGCCGCGCCCATCAACACCAGAAACAGGATCCTTTTCGCGTGATTTCCCTTGGAAACCGGCGCCGCCTCGGCCGGCGCCCTTTCTTCCACCTTCTCCGCCATGGTCTCCCTCACTCCTGCCCGTGGGAATCGTCGCGGCGGATTCCCCGCCAGAAGACATCCGCGATGGCCTCGCTCAAAGCCTCCACCTCCAGACTTTGTAGGAAATCCTCCCCGAACACCTCCCTCAGCAGCACCCCGTAATAGGCCATTCCGATCACGAGCCGTGCCGCCACATCTGCGTTCAGATCCCGCAGGGTCCCTTCTTCCATCTTCTTTTCCAGGTAGGCGGCCAGACGCTCCATGAAGTGGGCCCTGGGCCCCCGCACAAAATCCCTGGCGAGCCCATGCCCTTCCAGGGCGCTAAAGAGCACGAGGCGCACAAAGGCCGGGTCCGAGATGTGCCGTTGCAGAAAGGATTGAACCATGCGGCGCACCACCGTGCGTACGTCTCCCGTTGCCTCCCAGTCCAGATCCCACGCCCGGCGCATCTCCTGGACCTTCTTTTCCAGAATGGCGTCGTAGAGGGCTTCCTTACTGGGAAAGTGCTGGTAGAGCATGGCTTCGCTCACGCCCGCGTGCCGGGCCAGGTCCCGGACCGTGGTTCCCCGAAACCCCTTCCGGGAAAAGAGGCCAATGGCGGCATCCAGGATCTTCCGGCGCCGTTGTTCCGCCGGCAATCGGTGCTTGGGTTGTGCGGCAGCCACCACCGTCTCTCCCTTTCCAGTCAAGCGGCCGTCGCGGTACGCGCGGGAAAAAGCCCCGATGGGTCTTTTCGAATTCGGCGTTGGAGAACGGCCCGCTTTTTTTAAGTAAACATTCACTCAGTTATCTAGCGCAGTGCAGGTTCTCCCATCAATAGAAAATCGAACCGTTCCCGATCCTCTTTGTCCTTACCGAGGTTTTTCCTTGACTTTTGGACGGTGAAGTAACTATATGGTCAATTTTACAGACTTTTTTCTAGGCATGGAGGAGCACTCCCGTTCACCGTCGGTGGACGATATGGCGTTCCCAGACCACCCATCCATCAAAGAGGAGCCGCACATGACGTTTCAAGAGCTTATTCTTGCCTTGAACAAATTCTGGTCCGACCGGGGTTGCGTCATCCAGCAGCCCTACGATCTGGAGGTGGGGGCCGGCACTTTCAACCCGGCCACCTTCCTTCGCGTGCTGGGCCCCGAACCGTGGAACGTGGCCTATGTGGAGCCGTCCCGGCGTCCCACCGACGGCCGCTACGGGGAAAACCCCAATCGCCTCCAACACTACTACCAGTACCAGGTGATCCTGAAGCCTTCGCCGCCCGACAGCCAAGAGCTCTACCTGGAAAGCCTCAAGAGTTTCGGCATCGATCCTTTGGATCACGACATCCGTTTCGTGGAGGACGACTGGGAATCTCCCACGCTGGGAGCGTCCGGCCTGGGATGGGAAGTGTGGTTGGACGGCATGGAGATCACCCAGTTCACCTATTTCCAGCAGGTGGGCGGCATCGCGTTGAGCCCGGTGAGCGTGGAGCTGACCTATGGATTGGAGCGCATCGCCATGTACCTCCAGGGGGTGGACAATGTGTATGACCTGATCTGGTGCGGTGATGTGACCTACGGGGACGTCCACCACAAGGGCGAAGTGGAGTGGTCCCACTACAACTTTGAGGCGGCCGACGTGGACATGCTCTTTCAGCTTTTCAACATGTTCGAAAAGGAATCCATGCGCATGGCCGACCAGGGGTTGGTGCTCCCCTGTTACGACCACTGTCTGAAGTGCTCACACGTCTTCAATCTGCTGGACGCCCGGGGGGCCATCAGCGTAACGGAACGCACCAACTACATCGCCCGAGTCCGCAACCTGGCCCGCTTGGCGGCTCATGCCTACGTGGCCCAGCGGGAAGCCATGGGCCATCCGTTGTTGAAGAAGGGAAAAGGGGGAAGGTAAAAGCAAGGAACAGGGGAAAAAGGTAAGAAGGGCAAAGGAAACGTGCCCCCTTGTCCTTGGCAGCTTGGCCTTCGGGCCCGGCCACTTCCATTCCATGCATCCCAACCACGAGACGAGGTCGAATATGGGACAGGAATTCTACCTGGAAATAGGCAGTGAGGAGATACCGGCGGGCTACATCGGCCCGGCGTTGGAAGCCATGGCGGGACAGATGGTGCGTTTTTTGACAGACCACCGCATTGCCCATGGCACGCCCGTAACGACCGGCACGCCCAGGCGCCTGTGCCTGTGCATTCCGGATGTGGCCGAAAGACAGGAAGCCAGCACGACGGAAATCATCGGCCCGCCCAAGTCGGTGGCCTTCGACGAGGCGGGAAATCCCACCAAGGCGGCGGAAGGATTTGCCCGCAACCAAGGCGTCCAGGTGTCCGAGCTCGCCATCAAGAGCACGCCCAAAGGCGAATACGTGTGCCTGGTCAAGGAGGAGGCGGGCCTGCCCACCCGCGATCTGCTCCAGAAGATGCTTCCGGACTTCGTGGCCCACATCCCCTTTCCCAAGTCCATGCGCTGGGGCAGTCTTTCCGTCACCTTCGCCCGACCGGTCCATTGGATCGTGTGCCTTTTGGGCGGCCAGGTGGTGGAATTCAACTACGGGGACGTGACCAGCGGGGACCGGTCCTTCGGACATCGCTTCATGGCGCCCGAGTGGATACCGGTGACCGGTTTTCAGGAACACAAGAAGAAGCTGGCGGATCACCGGGTCATTGTGGACATGGGCGAAAGACGCGACTTGATCCTCCAAGGGATCCGGGAAAAGGCCGCCGAAGTGGGCGGGACCATCCTGGAGGATCCGGATCTGTTGGACGAAGTCACCAACCTGCTGGAATACCCCTACCCGCTTCTGGGAAGCTTTGAGGAAAAGTACCTGGCTTTGCCGCCCGAACTGCTCATCACCGTGATGAAGGAGCACCAGCGCTACTTCGCCATCACGGATGCCCAAGACCGTCTGATGCCTCACTTTGTGACCGTGGCCAACACGGTTCCCCGGGATCCGGCTCTGGTGGCGGCGGGCAATGCTCGGGTGGTACGGGCGCGTCTGGAAGACGCCCGCTTCTATTACGAAGAAGACCAGAAGGTTCCACTGGAAGACCGGGCCGAGGAACTCAAGAGCGTGGTTTTCCATGCCAAGCTGGGAACGAGCTGGGAGAAGGTGGAACGTTTCACCGCCTTGGCCCAGTGGCTCTGTGACCGCCTCTGTCCGGAAAAACGGGACGCGGTCACCCGCGCCGCCTTTCTGTGCAAGGCGGATCTGGTGAGCGGTATGGTGGGTGAATTCCCCGAACTTCAGGGCATTATGGGCCGCGCGTACGCCCGGCTGCAGGGAGAACCGGAGCAAGTGGCCCAGGCTATCTACGAGCACTACCTGCCCAATCGGGCCGGCGGCCCGCTACCGGAGGGCATGGAAGGCACCATCCTGAGCCTGGCCGACAAGATGGACACCATCGTGGGCTGCTTCGGCGTGGGGCTGCTTCCCACGGGAACGGCCGATCCCTTTGCCCTGCGCCGGCAAACGCTGGGCATCATCCGGATCGTTCTGGCCAAGAATCTACGCTTTTCACTGGGCGCGTTCATCGACCAGGCCCTTCCGCTGCTGGAAGCCAAGATGACCGAGCCCCAAGCCACCGTAAAGGCCGGGGTCTTGGACTTCTTTCGCGGTCGACTCCACCACCACCTGGTCTCACAGGAAGGATTGCGCCCGGACATCGTGGACGCGGCCCTTTCCGTAGGGATCGACGACCTGGTGGATGCCGTGGCCCGGGTGCGGGCCCTGGCCGCCTTCACCCAGCGGCCCGACTTTGAAAGCCTGGCCGTCGCCGTCAAACGGGTGGGCAACATCATCAAGGAAGGCGAAAAGGCCCCCGTGGAGCCCGAGGTCTTCCAGGCCCAGGTGGAAAAGGCCCTTCATGACGCCTACGAAGACGCGGCGCAACAGATCCAGGCCCGCGTGGCGTCCGGGGACTACGACGGGGCCCTGGCCGCGGCGGCGGCCTTGCGCGAGCCCATCGACGCCTTTTTTGAAGGCGTGCTCGTGATGGACAAAGACGAGACGGTGCGCCGAAATCGCCTGGCCCTGCTCACGGCCATTCATGGACTTTTCAACCGAATCGCGGACTTTCGGAAGGTGCAGACGGCCTGACGGGGCCGTGCCGTCCAGTCCGCACCGGGAGAAGACGTTTGTCTGGAAGACCCACTGCCCGCAGCGCTTGTCCCGGTGGCCGAACCAACGGGTTCCAAGGAGGCTTTCGAGACATGCGAAACCTACGCTCCTTCGCCTTCTTTTTCATCCTCATGGTGCTGGTGGCGGGCCTTGCGGCCTGCCAGACGCCGGCCGGGCGCAGCGCCGGGCAGGTCTTGGACGATGCCACCATCACCGCCAAAGTAAAAGCCAAGCTTTTGGACGATCCGCTGGTGAGCGGTCTGGCCATCGATGTGGACACCTTCCAAGGCGAAGTGACCCTGACGGGCGTGGTCCACTCTCCCAAGGCGCGCATCCGGGCCGAAGATCTGGCCAGAAAAACCCGTGGGGTCCGATCCGTGCGGAATCTCATCCGCATCCAACCGTGAGCCGCCAATGGCCGCGGGAGAACCGGCCGAACTGGGTGATAGCACGCCGCACAGGATGCGTTGCCGTCCCACAGGGGCCCAGCCGAAGCCGGTTCAGGGAAAGGATGCCCCGGGAGCTTGTCCTCAAAGGAGGGTGTCTGACAATGGCCTCTCGGCCTTTCTGACAAATGCCATTCAACTGGGCCATGTGATGTTTTTTTGAGCTTTGTAGGGGCGGGTTGGGAACCCGCCCCTACTGCGTCATGGCCAGGCCGGCACCACGGGCCCGGAGAGAGCGACCTGGGCGTTCTCGGACAAGCTCCTGAAGAAAAGAGGCTCCGGGATCCAAAGTCATCCTGCAGATAGCGTTCTGCGCGTAGCCGGGCCCCGTTTCCCGTAGCCAGCCCTTCAGAAACGCGGGAAATTCTTCGGTTCCTGGCGGGACACGCGTATCGGAGATGGTGCCCTTTTCATGCGGGAGGGTTCTTCGCAGGCTGGACCAAATGGAGGGTGCGGCGGATGCTCGGCAGCAGCGCCAACGTGGCGGCAAGGACCACGAGGCCGCTCGCGGCGAAGACGCCCCGGTACCCCACATGGGGCATCAGGAGCCCCGCCCCATAGTTGCCCGCAAAGACGCCCACCGTACGAACGGCGTACACCACCGCCGAATGCCCCCCCAGACGTCCTGCTGGGAAGAAAGCCGCCGTCATGATGCTCATGGCCAGCATGACGGGGACATCGCCCAGGGTGTGGAACAAGCGAATCACGATCATCTGCAAAGGGCTGGAAGCGAATCCTGTGAGCACCTGGAAGGTGGAAGAGGCCATGAGCCCCAGGGCCAGCAGGCGGATCACGCTCTGGCGCACATCGAAACGATGCCCCAATCCGGGCGACACCAGCGCCATCCAAACCCCGATAGCCAGGAAGCACCAGCCGATCTGGGCATTGCTGAATCCCAGCCCCTTTTTCATGAGGAGCGTAAAGGCCGTGTGTTCAACTCCCAGGTGGGAGGCGTAGATGACCCAGACCAGCAAGAAGAGAAGGGCGCGGGGCTGCTTCAAGTCCTCCCGGTAATCCCTGATGCCGAAATGGATGGGGTCGCTGTCTTCCAGAAGCAACACGATCACCATGAGCGCCGCGGCGCCGGCCACGGCGAAGCGCAGCATCCGCACGTAGTCCATCTCCCCCCACACCGTTCCCGCCAGCAGGGGGCCCGTACCAAAGCCCAGGAAGGTGCCCATCTGAAAAAGGGCGATCTTCAAACCGCGATGGGACGGCTGGATGACCTTGAGGAAGAGCGCCTGGAGCACAATCTGAAAGATGGCCCAGGCAATGCCTCCCACACAGGCCATGAAGAGAAAAAGAGGCGCGCTGCGCACCAGGCGAAGCCCCATGAGGTGCAGCAAAAGGAGCACCGCCCCCACCTCCAGCACTTTTTTGGGACTCACCCTGTCGGACAAAACTCCCAATGGCAGCATCAAAAAAAGAGCGGATAAGGAATAAGTGCCCATGATGGTGCCGATCATGCCGTCGGAAATCCCCAGGGATTGCAGATGGACGGGCAAAAAGGACAGGGTCATCCACAGCACGGTCACGAACGTGAATCCGCACAGGGGAAAGGTCAGCAGGCGCATGGGAAAGGGAAGCACCCCAGGGAACGCAGCGATCCATTTCATGCCATCAACTCCAGTGAACGTGGGCGCAAGGCACCAGACGTTGAGAAGCGGCAGTCTACAACGTTCGCCGCCCGATGCAAGACCCATGTGCCCTTCTCATACATCTTGTTACCCATCCCTGAAGGACTTATGATGAAAGGGTAAACGGATAGGACCGAGTCTTCAAACCAGGAGGTTGCAGATGAAACGTTATCTTGCTTCGATCGGTGTTCTTCTCGTGGTGCTCATGCTGGTGAGCGCCTGCGCCGCCCCGCGGAATCGAACGGAAAAAGGCGCCATGATCGGTACGGGCGTGGGCGCTGCCACGGGCGCGGTGCTGGGTCAGGCCATTGGCCGCGACACCGAATCCACCCTGATCGGTGCGGCGGCGGGTGCCCTCGTGGGTGGCGTTGCCGGCGGCATGATTGGAAACTACATGGACCGTCAGGAACAGGAAATGCGGCAGGCCCTGGCCGGCGTGGAAGCGGCGAGCATCCGCCGGGATCAGAATGTGCTGGCCGTCACTTTCCGCTCGGACGTGCTCTTCGACTATGATTCGGCAACCCTGAAGCCCGGAGCCTATGATGAGATCGACCGGGTGGCCCGCGTTCTGAACAACTATCCCCAGACCCGCATCCGGGTGGAGGGCCACACCGACAGCACGGGTTCCGAAGCCTACAACCAGCAGCTTTCGGAACGGCGCGCCATGGCCGTCAAGAACGCCCTGGTGGGACGTGGCGTGAATCCTGACCGCATCGATGTGATCGGCTACGGCGAATCCAAGCCCATCGCCACCAACGCCACGGAAGCCGGACGCCAGATGAACCGGCGGGTCAATATCGTGATCACCCCAGTGGAGGGCTAGCCCTCGGTCCAGGGCCGAACCCCTCCCAATCTCGGCACCCAATCGTGTGGGCGCGGATCTTTCCGCGCCTACACCTTTTCGGGGGCCCTCGTCTTTTCCTCTTCCGCCCTGCGGCGCCGAGACCACTCGTAGAGCGCGATGGCCACGGCGGAGGCGGCATTGAGTGAGTCCACCCGGTCGGTCATGGGAATGGACAGCGCGCGTTGTCTCCACGCCTCCGGAAGTCCGGGCCCCTCCACTCCAGGGAGGATGGCGAGTGTTTCCGGAAAAACAGCTCGGTCCAGCGGTTTACCTTCCCGGGACAGGGGGATGAGGGGGAGCTCGGGCGAAAGATCCTTCAGACCGGGCCCGCGATAGAGGCGCACGTCCAGAGCGGCTCCGGCCGACGCCCTCAGCGCCTTGGGATGGAACGGACTGGCCCCTTCCTTGAGAATCACCACGGCGCGCACCCCGAAGGCGACGGCACTGCGAAGCACCGCTCCCACATTCTCTGGATCCTGAAAGGGCACCAAGAGCGTCACGCCGGCGGGCAGGGGGGAACCCGGATCCCACGGTTCCAGAGGAGGCGCCCCTATTTCCAGCAGAGGGGCTCCCGTTCCGAACACGTCCAGCTCGCGAAACAGGCTCTTTTCCAGTTCGATCCAAAGGACCTGGTCCGGCAAGCCTTCCGGGGGAACGGCCCCCCCCGGCCAGGAGATCCAGGTGCGAACCCGGTCCACGTGCCGCTGGATCACGTCACGCACCAACTTGTCTCCACTGACCAGTGCCGTGCCTTCTTTGCGGATCCCCTTGGCCGTGAGGATTCTCTTGAGCCTTTTGAAATGGGCATTGGCGGAACTGGCCACACGCTTGTGACGGCCCCTACCCTCGAACACCTTGCGCACCTGGCCTGGCCTTTGCGTAAGCCGGCGAAAGACCACCAGCCGCCGTTCGTGGGGTGTGCCGGGGATGGTGTAGGCCATGTCTTGCTGCAACTCAAACCGGCCCGCAAAGTTCCCAATGGCCTCGGCCACCTCCTGGTCGCACCGGGGCCCTTTCATGAAGATCGCAAGTCCCCCCTGGCACAGGCAGCCTTCGATGCGTGTCAGCGTCTCGCCGATGGATTCCACGGCCCGGGTGATCACGCCTCTGACCGGCTCACTGAAGGAAGCCGTGATCAGCCCCCCCTCGGCACGCATCCCTTCCAGCCCCAACTCATCCAATGCCTTGCGCAGGAAATCCACGCGTTTGCCGCGGGCCTCGGCCAGGATCACCTGCAGATGGGGAAAGGCGATCTTCAGGGGTATGCCGGGCATACCAGGGCCGGTTCCCAGGTCCAACAAGGGAGACGGCAGGGTAATCATAAGTCCCGGCAGGATGGAATCGGCGTAGAGCTTTTCCACCATGTTTTCGAAATTGTGGATCCGGGTGAGATTCAGCTCTTCGTTGTGTTTGCGGAGCAATTGGTGGTATGCCCAGAGCCGGTGGATTTGCTCGGGCGCCAGGGAAACGCCGCATCGGGTGAGGATCGCCCCGAGCTGCTTCGGGCCTGGTTTGCCCTTCCGGTCGTGCGGGGTCTTTTTCATGTTTCACTTCCCTTGAGTGCCCGAAGGGTCCCGGCGGCTTTTCCCGCTATCGAACACCTTCCAAGGATGAGACTCATGTGTCCGCGAGCTTCCAACGAAACCTTCTTCCATCCCGCCTGGCCCGTCTTCCACGAGGACAATCACGTCCTCGCCGTTTATAAGCCCGCGGGCCTTCTGGTTCAAGGAGATCGCACCGGAGATCCCTGCCTTCTGGAACTGGCCAAGCGATGGATCAAGGAAAGATACCAAAAGCCGGGGAATGTTTTTTTGGGCCTGGTTCACCGGCTCGACCGACCCGTCTCAGGAGCTTTGATCTTCGCCAAGACCAGCAAGGCCGCCTCCCGTCTCAGTCGGGCCTTTCGGGAACAGGGAACGCTCAAGGAATACCTGGCGGTGGTGGAAGGACAACCGAAGGTGCCGCAAGCCACCCTGGTCCATCACCTGTGCCAACGACCGGGCGGATCCACCCACGTGGTCCAGGACGGCCATCCCCAAGGCCGCCGTGCCTGCCTGCACTATCGGGTGTTGGGCACGGAAGGGTCCCGGTCTTTGGTGGCCGTCCGGCTCGAAACCGGCCGAAAGCACCAGATACGGGTTCAGCTGGCCGCCGTGGGGTGCCCCATCGCCGGGGACCTCCGCTATGGTGCCTTGCGGCCACTGCCCAACCGACAGATCGCTCTCCATGCCTGGCGCCTGGTGGTCCCCCACCCCACCCGCTCCACCTCGGTGGAGGTGGTCTGCCCCCTCCCAAGGCAATGGCCCTGGGACGAAAAGGACGTTTTTCCCGATCATCCAGCACACCCCTTTCGGCCTCTGTGGGCATGGTCCGATTATGAAAGGTCACAAAGCCTCTCCCAAGTCTTGTAACTCCGGAATTCTTGTGAAAAAATAAGGAACGAATGCCATCACCCTTTGCACACTTTCCAACCACCCACATGCCAGGGAGGTGCCTCATGGCGGAATTGATGGATGTGATCCGATCCCGACGGAGTATCCGAAACTTTGAGGACAAGGACGTTCCGGACGACCTTCTCAACCAGATCCTGGAGGCCGTCAAGTGGTCCCAGTCCTGGGCCAACACCCAGTGCTGGGAAGTGGTCGTGGTGCGAGACCCCGAGACCAAGTCAAAGCTTCAGGCGACCATGGGGAAGGGCAACCCGGCCACCAAGGCCATCGTGGCGGCCCCCGTGGTTCTTGCCCTGTGCGGCAAGCTCCAAAGCTCCGGCTACTACAAGGGACAGGTGACCACCAAGTTCGGCGACTGGTTTCTCTTCGACCTGGGCATCGCGACCCAGAACATCTGCCTGGCCGCCACCGACTTGGGTCTGGGCACCGTGGTGGTGGGCCTCTTCGATCAGGACAAGGCCAAGGAAGTCCTGGGCGTTCCCGAGGGCTACGAGGTGGTGGTGCTCCTTCCCATGGGCTATCCGTCCAAGGTGCCGTCGGCACCCAAAAGGCGGGAGGTGGAGGAATTCACCCATTACGAGAAGTTCTGAAAGGAAAAACGGGATGCGGCGGCGGCCGCATCCCGTTTTTTGTGCACCGGCGACCTGGGTAAACCGTGAAGACAAGGGGCGAAAGCCGGTGGGAATGGCCCAGGGCGCACCTTGGGGCCACCGCGCCCAGGTTTCAAGCGCTTGGGCCGGCCCAGCCTGTAGCAGCCGGCCCGACGACGACCCACCGGGAAGGGCAGGCCGCCGCCACGGCACCTGGGGCTCGCCGTCACAGGCCAACGATCGCCAAGCGCGCACTACCCGGCACGCAGGACAGGATTCCGATCACAGCGTTCTGTACAAGAGGCCTGCGGCTCTGGCGGTTTGGAACAAGAACCCTTGGGGATCCACCCCGATCGGCTTGTCTGGAAACGCCCCGGCACCCAACGCCGGCGCTCCTGCGGTGGGGGCGACGGCCCAGGCCGGGGACCTGGGAGACCCTATCTCAACAAAGGAGGAGGAACCCATGAAGGCACGAAAAGGAACGGGCGCACTGGTTCTGGTTCTTGCGCTGGCCCTGCTGCTGATGCCCGCCGTGGGCCAGGCCGTGACCAAGATCACGTTCTGGCACGCCATGAGCGGCAAACGGCTGCCGGCGGTGGAACGGATCGTCAATGGATTCAACCAGGCCCACCCGGACATCCAGGTGGAGGCCCAATTCATGGGCAAGTACAAGGAAGTGCTGGCCAAGACCATTGCGGCCGTCAAATCGGGCAATCCTCCCCACCTGGCTCAGGTCTATGAAGTGGGACTCCAGACCATGCTGGACAGCGGCGTGATCGTCCCGGTCCACACCCTGTTCAAGGAAGGCGAGGTGGATTTCGGCGACGTGGTGGGCCCCATCCGTGACTACTACTCCGTGAACGGCAAACTCTATTCCATGCCCTTCAACTCCTCCACCGCCATCCTCTACTACAACAAGGACCTTTTCAGGAAGGCGGGCCTGGATCCCAACCGCCCCCCCACGACCTTCAAGGAACTGGAGGAGATGGGCAAGAAACTGGTGGAATCCGGCGTGGTCCCCAACGCCTTTTCCACCGGCTGGCCTGCCTGGATTTTCGAACAGGCCCACGCCTACCACAACCAGTTTTACGCCAACAACGAAAACGGCCGTAAAGGCCGCGCCACCCAGGTCCTGTTCAACGGGCCTTTCGGCGTGAAGTACCTGGAAACCATGTCCCGCATGGCCAAGGAAAAAGTCTACATCTACGGGGGCCGGGAGTATTCGGCCAACAAGGCTTTTCTCTCCCAGCAGATCGCCATGCTGATCCAATCCACCTCGTCGGTGGGCTCCATCGAAGCCGCCGCCAAGGGCAAATTCGAGGTGGGCACCACCTTCCTGCCGCGCTTCCAAGACTATTCGCGGGGCAATTCGGTGATCGGCGGGGCCACCCTGTGGGTGCTCAAAGGCCACAGTGACAAGGAATATGCGGCCGTCAAGGAATTCCTCAAGTGGGTCATCCGCCCCGAAGTGACCGCCCAGTGGCACAAGGACACGGGCTACTTCCCCGCCACCAACAGCGCGCTCAAGCTCCTCATGGACGAAGGCTGGTTTGCCAAGCATCCCAACCACCTGACCGCCTTCCTGCAGGTCCTTTCCGGGGTGAAGACGCCCATGTCCCAAGGCGTGCGGCTCGGTAACTTCGTGGAGATCCGCAACATCGTCCAGACCGCCCTGGAAAACAGCTTCGCCGGCAAGGCGGATCCCAAGAAGGCCCTGGACGAGGCGGCCCAAGAGGCCAACCGGGTGCTCAAGGAATACTCGGAGCTTTACCAATAATCTGTCCGATCCGGGACGGGGTCCGAAACCCACGGAACTTCGGGCCCCTTCCCCTGGCCACAAAGGATCCCAATGGAAAGTCGTTTTCCCAACAGGCTGCTGCCCTACCTCCTGGTGCTGCCCTCCCTGGTGGTGGTGTTGGTCTTTCTCATCGTCCCGTCCATCCAGTCCTTCTATCTGAGCCTTTTTCGGGTGTCGCCCTTTGGAAACGTTCTCATCTTCAAAGGGCTTCGAAATTTCGTCACTTTGCTGGGGGATCCCGCCTATTTGAACAGCCTGATCCGGAGCTTCTTCTTTACGGGCTTCATCGTGGTGGTGGGGCTGAGCGTGTCGTTGGGGCTGGCCGTGCTGGCCAACCTGCCCCTGGCCGGCGTGGACATCTATCGAACGGCCCTCATCTGGCCCTTCGCCCTTTCCCCCGCCGTGGCCGGCACCATCTGGGCCCTTCTCGTGGATCCGTCCACCGGCCCCATCACCTATCTTGTGGAACGCGCCACCGGCATGCGCATCAACTGGATGACCAACGGCGATCTGGCCCTACTCATCGTGACCGCCGCCGCCACGTGGAAGATGTTGGGCTACAATGTCATCTTTTTCCTGGCCGGTCTTCAAAACGTTCCCAAGGAGCTGTTGGAAGCGGCCCACATGGACGGAGCCGGGACGTTTCAAAGGTTCTGGAAGGTGACCTTCCCGCTGCTGTCACCCACCACCTTCTTTCTTTTCATCATGAATTCGCTCTACGGCTTCTTCGAGGTTTTCGGCCTGATCGATGTGATGACCCAGGGCGGTCCGGGTAAGGCCACAGATATTCTGGTCTACAAGCTCTACGAAGACGGGTTCGTCAACTTCCGAACCGGCTACGCGTCGGCACAGTCCATCGTGCTCTTCGTCTTCGTGGCCATCCTGACCATCCTCCAGTTCCGGTTCGCCGGCCGGAAGGTTTTCTACCGTTGAAGAGGGGGCGTCTTCCGCCATGCAGATCACCCGAACACAACGTGCTTTGGCTCATATCACCTTGACGGTGAGCATCCTCCTCATCGTCTTTCCCGTCGTCTTCGCCCTGGTAACCAGCACTCACTCCTTCCAGGAATCCTTTTCCTTCCCGCCCAAGTTCCACGTGGGCTCCCATCTGCTGGACAATTACCGGGCGGCCTGGGAACGGGTCCATATGGGCCGCCTCCTTTTCAACAGTACCCTGATCTCCGTGGCCGTGGCCGCCGGGAAGATCGTGTTGAGCATTCTGGCGGCGTTCGCCTTCACCTATTTCGGAGAGTTTCGGGGCAAGGCCACCCTCTTCATCCTCATCCTCATCACCCACATGCTGCCCCTGCCCATCCGGATCGTCCCCACCTTTGAATTGGTGGAGGACTTTGGGTGGATGAACACCTACTACGCCCTGACCATCCCCTTTTTCGCCAGCGCCACGGGGACCCTCCTTTTCCGCCAATTCTTCCTCACCGTCCCCAACGATCTGGCCGATGCCGCCCGGATGGACGGAGCAGGCCCCATGAAGTTCCTCTGGAAGGTTCTGGTGCCCCTGTCCAAGACCAATATGCTGGCCCTTTTCATGATCGAATTCATCTACATGTGGAACCAGTATCTGTGGCCTCTTATCGTGACCCAGTCCAACGACATGCGCGTGGTGCAGATCGGACTCAAGATGCTTCTGGCCGGTGAGGAACAGGCCGCCGAATGGAACGTGATCATGGCGGGCACCATCCTGGCGATGCTCCCCCCGCTCATCATTTTGCTCATCCTGCAGGGAAGCTTCGTCAAGGGCTTCGCCATGCGCCAGGAAAAATAGGACTATCCAACGATTCCCAAGGAGATCAACGGGCAACCATGGCAGAGATCAGACTGGAACAGGTCAACAAGCGCTTCAAGAAACATTGGGTCGTGCGGGACTTCACCCTGACGGTGGCCGACCGGGAGTTCGTGGTGCTGGTGGGGCCCTCCGGTTGCGGCAAATCCACCACGTTGCGGATGATTGCAGGCCTGGAGGAAGTGACCAGCGGGGAAATCTCCATTGCGGGACGCGTGGTCAATCAGGTGCCGCCCAAGGATCGGGACATCGCCATGGTCTTCCAAAGCTACGCCCTGTATCCTCACATGAACGTCTACAAGAACATGGCCTTCGGCCTCATGAACCGGGGCGTGCCCAAGGACGAAATCAACCAGCGGGTCAAGAGGGCGGCGGAGATTCTGGGCATCTCGGATCTGCTCCACCGCCGACCGGCCCAGCTTTCAGGCGGCCAGCGCCAGCGGGTGGCCATGGGCCGGGCCATTGTTCGCGATCCCCAGGCCTTTCTCTTCGATGAACCCCTGAGCAACCTGGACGCCAAGCTCCGCGTGCAGATGCGAGCCGAGCTGGCCAAGCTGCACGAACGGTTGCAGTCCACCATCGTCTATGTCACCCACGACCAGATCGAGGCCATGACTCTGGCCCATCGGATCGTGGTCATGAAAGACGGAAAGATCATGCAGGTGGGCCGGCCCCTGGAGGTCTATGAACGCCCGGCCAACCGGTTTGTGGCGGGCTTTATCGGAAGCCCGTCCATGAATTTTCTAAACGTGCGGATCGCCCGGGAAGGCGAAGATCTGTGGGTCGACGGGCAAAGCTTTCGACTCAAGATCCCCCGGCATCGCGCGTCCGCCTACCGAGACCATGTGGACCGGGAGGTGATCTTTGGAATCCGCCCCGAAGACATCAAAGAACGCACCCGAGATGACCTGCCCGAGGGGGTGGAACCCTTGCGGGCGGAAGTGGATGTGCGAGAGCCCATCGGGTCCGAGGTGATCGTGACCGCCGCCGTGGGGGGCCACAGCTTCACCGCCCGGGTCAGTCCCAGCATGCAGGTGCGCGTGCACGAACCGATCGACCTGGCGGTCAACATGAACAAGATGCATCTCTTCGAGCCGGAAACCGGGACGGCTCTGAACGGCGATTGATCCGTGGCCGGGCGCCCAAGCCCCCGGCCTCCATGCAGGCCGCCCAACGGTTGCCGATCCAACCTTCTTTCGCACAAGCCCGCCGATCCTTCTGGGGGCCTGGGCGTCAAGATAGGAGCGCCAGGATCTTCCCGGCCAGCTCGGCGAACCCTTGGCCCCCGGCACGGGCAGTGACAAAGGCGGGAAGGTGTTCCATGTGGGGGACGAACCGGGCGATGTTGGCCACACCCACCGAGAGATCGAAGCTTCCAAACATGGGCTCGTCGTTGGGAGAATCACCGCAAAAGAGGCCTCGGCGTCTGAGGCCATGCGGCGGGATGTCAAATAGTTCGCGGGCCAGAAGTTGTGTCGTGTGCCGCTTGTCGTAATCGCCGAACCAGCCGTTCACATGAATGGATGACACCTTGCAGTGGGCACCGTGGGATTTGAACACCTCCACGATGCGCTCCACTGCCTCCCAGCCCAGATCCGGCACGTCTTCGCAGTAATCCACCGCCAGGTCCGCTTCCCGATACGACTGGTCCGAGGCCAGAGCCGCCCCCGGCACCCGCGCCTGGATTTCCTTCCAGATCCTCTCAAGGCGGCGTCGGTTCTCCCTCCGTTCGGCATCCGTCATCAAATACCGTTTTTTGAGTCTTCCGCTGGTCGAGTCGTACCAGAAGTAAAAGGCTCCGTTCTCCCCCACCACCGCATCCACGGGCCACATGCGAGCCATGTGGTCGCACCAGCCGGCGGGACGCCCGGTGATGGGAATGAGTTTCAGACCCGCGTCCTTGAGGGCCCACAAAGCCGAGTAGGCACAGGCGGGAATACGGCCCTGGGTGGTGATGGTGTCGTCAATATCGAAGAGAACCCCCCACAGGCCTTCCACTTGCCGCGCCGTAAGGCTTGCCAGGGGCCGAAGACCTCGGCACGAAACGTTGCGGCCTGCGCTGCAATCCGTCATGATTGGGGCTCCTCCGGTTTCGCGGCGGGGGTCTCCCCCCCTGCCACCGGGATCACCGGCTGCTCCGGGATCCCTTCGGCATCGGAGGTGAGGAGCTGCACCAGGCGTTCGATGGCCCACAGGATCGCCTGGACCTCTTCTTCACTCAACTGCTGGAGCCGTTTCACAAAGGTGTCCTGGAGGGGGGTGGGGGCGTTCTTGATGAACTCCACGCCGTCTTCCGTGATCTCCACATGAATCTTTCGACGATCCTTGCTCACACGGGTGCGCCGAACCAGGTTCCTCTTTTCCAGGCGGTCCACGATCCCCGTCACCGTGCTGCTGTTGAGGAAAACGATCTTGGTCAGCGCCCCTAGAGAGATGGGGCCGTACTCGTGGATCTCCCGCAAGCAGATGAGTTGGGGAACGGTGATCTTGTAGGTCTCCTGGATGTGCTTGGAATGGATATCCAGCTCGCGGGCGATCTGCCGCAACCTTTTGGTAATGTGCACCACCGTCGGGTCCACCATGAAAATCCTCCAAACTGATGGTAGAGAATTCTGAAGCCCTCACGGCCTCCATGGATTAAAACAGATCCAACGCCCCGGCGTTTATAGCATACATTTTTCCCAGGGTCGCCCTGGAATGACGGTTTTCGAGCAGAAAAAAGGAGGTTACAGCGTGAGCACCCGAAGGTTTCGGTACATGCGGTCCGATTTCGGTCCTCTGCCCCTCAAGCTCCACCACATGGACATCACCCTGAGATTCTACGAAGACCGGGTGGAGGCGGAAAACCACCTGCAGTTGGAAGCCGTGGCGGCTCAGGATCTCATCGCCCTGGATGCCAACAACCTGGAAGTGAGATCCGTCCACTTCAACCCCCATCCCGAGGATCCCCACAGTGCCCAACCGGCCGCCTTCAGGACGGATCCCGCCCGGAACAAGCTCTTCATCACCCCTTCCCGGCCGCTCCAGCCGGGAGATCGTTTCGCGGTGGCCACCCACACCATCTGCTTTCCCTCCGATCATCTCCTGGAGGGGATCTACCGCGATGTGACGCCGCCCGGAGCCCCCCAGCAATACATGAGCCAGTGCCAGCAGTGGGGGTTTCAGCGGATCATGCCCGTACTGGACGATTGCCGGGCCAAGTGCACTTTCACCACCACCCTGGAAGGAGACGCCCGCTACACCCATCTCATCAGCAACGGCAACGTCAGCCGTACGCACAACCCCGACGGCGTGCCCGTGCCCCTGGAAAACGACCCGACCCGGAAGCGCATCACTTATCACAACCCCATTCCCATGGCGCCCTATCTGTTCATCGCCTGCGCCGGCACCTGGGACGAACTGTGCGATTCCATCACCTACCCATCGGGCCGGACCGTGCGACTGGAATATCTGGTCCCCCCCGGCAAGGTGGACCAGGCCAGGATCCCCATGGAGATCCTCAAAGATGCCATCCTGTGGATTCACCAAACCCAGGGCTACGAATACCCGGGGGAAACCTATCGGACCATCTGCATGACCAAGTCCAACTTCGGGGGCATGGAAAACGTGGGCAACACCACCATCGTGACCGATGCCGCCCTGGTGGGGGAACACAGCCTGGACAGCCATCTGCTCTACGCGCATGCCGTGATCGTCCATGAGTTCGAACACAACCAGTGCGGCAGCGAAACCACCATGGAAACACCGTTCGACATGTGGCTCAACGAAGCCTACACCGTGGACGTGGAACGCCGTTACATGGCCTCCGTTTTCGATCCCACCTTCATGCGGCTCCACCAGGTGGACAGCATCCGCAATCCCCTGCTGGGGCCCCTGGCCATCGAGGACGGAGGCCATGCCGGCCGGATCGTGCGCGAAGGCTTCAACGATCCGGACGAACTGGTGGACGGGGTGACCTATGTGAAGGCGGCCGAGGTCATCCGCATGCTCCGCCTCATGCTGGGCGAAGACACGTTTGAGAAGGGCAAGCATCTCTACTTCACTCGCTACCGTCACGGAAACGCCAACACGGATCAATTCTTCCAGTGCTTTGAAGAAACGTCCGGCCGATCCCTGGAAACCTTCAAAAAGCAATGGCTCCACACCCTGGGTTATCCCAAGGTGACGGCAACGTGCGCCTACAACGAAGCCAACGGGACCTTCACCGTGGACTTCCGACAAGAGGTTCCTCCCGGATCCCGCCCCTTTCCGGTCCCCATGCAACTGGCTTTGGTGGACCGCCGGGGCCGGGACATCCCGGGAACCTCCCGGACCATTCTCCTGGAAGGCTTCCAGGACCGCCTCGTGCTGGAAGGCCTCAGCGAAGCGCCCGCCTTCGCTTCCCTCAACCGCCACATGTCCTTTTACGGAACGTTCCGGATGGAAGGCGTTTCCATGGAAACCCTGAGGGCCCAGGCCCTGCTGGATCCCCATGCCTTCAACCGGGTGGAGGCCTTTCGGCAGCTGACCGACCGGCAGCGCCTGCGCCTTGTCCAGGACCCCGACCGGGAAGTGGACCCCCAGTGGTTGGACCTTTACGGGGTCTTTCTTCGCGACGACACCCTTTCCCCGGCCCTGCGCTCTTTCTTCCTGCGAATCGACGAACAGCCACTGGACCGCCGCTACGCCACCCGGTTTCCGGAACTGGTCACGGCCCGGGAAAGGCTCATGGAGGCCGTCAACCGCCGTTTCCACCACGATCTGATCCAGCTCTTTCACAAGATCCACACGCACCACCCCCCGGCCCATCCGCGCGACGGCCTGGAAGATCGGATGCTCAAGGCCACGGTCACCGAACTCATCGCCGTGGCGGACACACCGGAGGTGCACCGACTGCTCTACGAGCATTTTCGCCAAGCCACCACCGCCAACGACCGGGTCTCGGCCCTCATGGCCCTGAACCGCAGCAGCTGGCCGGAGCGCACGCACCTCATGGAGGAGACCTACCGAGCCTGGCATTCAGACGTGAGCGGCTACGCCAATTACCTCAAGGTGGTGGCGTCCCGGACGCAGCCCGATGTTTTCGAAGCCATCGCCGAGGAAAAGGCCCGGGCCACCTTTGACATCACCCATCCCACGTTGAGCCGAGCGCTACTGGTCACCATGGCGCTGAACACCAAGCGGGTCTGGACCCCGCAGGGCATCCATTGGATTCGGGATCACGTGGTGGAACTGGCCCCCGTGAACACCACCGTGGCATCTCGGCTGCTCAACACGTTCCAGCACGTGGCTCGACTCCAAGACAACGTGAAGCCCCTGGTTCTGGAGGCCCTGGAGGAGATCCGAAGGCGTGTTTCCCAGGACGTGTGTCCCACGGTGGCCGGCCAGGCCGCCGCGTATCTGGAAGGACTCGGGTGATTTTTTTTGAGGGACTTCCGTTGACATGGCCCGAGTCAGTTCTTAAATAGTAATCGTTATCAATTGCGGAGGTGACCGGTGGACCCACCCCAAAGGCTCAAGATGACTCCCCAGAGACGGCAGATCCTAAGCGTGCTGCGCAGCCGTCACTGGCATCCCACGGCCGACGAGGTCTATGCGGAGGTGCGCCGGGAAATCCCGCGCATCAGCCTGGGAACGGTCTATCGAAACCTTGAACTCCTGGCCCGGGCCGGGTTAATTCAGAAGTTAGCAACCGCAGGGCCCCAAAAACGCTACGATGGAAACCCCACACGCCACTTCCACCTGAGATGCCGTCGATGTGGAAGGCTGGAAGACGCTCCCGTTCAGGAAGGCTTCGACCCGCTGGACTTCCTGACCGATCCCGCGGGCTACACGGTGGAGGGGTTCGTGTTGGAGTACCAAGGACTGTGCGCTTCGTGCCGACGCGCATCCCCTGAGGATCCACCAAGTCGGCCGCCTTCTGTGTAGGCAAGCGCTTGCGCCCTCCCCGATCTCCGGGGAGGCATCCTGATGGAAAGTCGTACGATGGATGCTCGAACCTATGAACTGAACAAGGAGGACAAAGATGAGTGGACTGAAGGGAACACGTACGGAAAAGAACCTGCTCACTGCTTTCGCCGGAGAAGCCCAGGCCCGGAACCGTTACACCTACTTTGCTTCCAAGGCCAAAAAGGAAGGCTACGTTCAGATCGCCCAGATCTTTGAGGAGACGGCCAATCAGGAAAAGGAACATGCCAAGCGCTTTTTCAAGTTCCTGGAAGGGGGCGAAGTGGAAGTGAGCGCCGCCTTTCCCGCGGGGGTGATCGGATCCACCCTGGACAACCTGAAAGCGGCCGCGGCGGGCGAACATTACGAGCAGTCGGAGATGTATCCGGAGTTTGCCCGGGTGGCTGAAGAAGAAGGCTTTCACGAGATTGCGGCCGTCTTCCGAAACGTTGCCGTGGCCGAAAAGCAGCACGAAAAGCGCTACCGGGATCTGGCAGCCAACATCGAACAGGGACGGGTTTTCAAGCGCGAGGCCCCGGTCATGTGGCGCTGTCTCAACTGTGGGTTCATCTACGAGGGCACGGAAGCGCCCGCCCAGTGCCCCGCCTGCGCCCATCCGCAGGCCTACTTCGAACTGCTGGGCGAAAATTGGTAAGGGTTGGGACGCCCTGTCCCCGGTGAGATGATAGTTGTCCTAAGGCGTCCGTGGTGAGCCGCAAGGGGGGCGTGGTTGGGATCTCACTCAGTCCCAATCCCTCCCCACGCCTTACCCATTTTGTCTGACCATACTGAAGAGGTTCAAAAAGAATCATGCCGATTGAGATCAAAAAAGACATCTACCATGTGGGCGTTGTGGACTGGAACATCCGAGATTTCCACGGATATTCCACCTACAAGGGAACCTCCTACAACGCCTATCTGGCTCTGGACGACAAGAAGGCCCTTTTTGACACCGTCAAAAAGCCCTTTTGCGGCCAGCTTCTGCACAACATCCGAAAGGTCGTCGACCCGCGCTCCATCGACTACCTCATCGTCAACCATGTGGAAATGGACCATTCTGGGTCCATTCCAGAAGTGATCGAAGCGATTCAGCCGGAAAAGGTCTTTTGCTCCACCATGGGAAAGAAGGCCCTGGAAGCCCATTTCGGCTCCCAACGCTGGCCCCTGGAAGTGGTCAAATCGGGACAGGAAATCTCGCTGGGATCGCGGACCGTGCGTTTTCTGGAAACCCGCATGCTCCACTGGCCCGATAGCATGTTCAGCTACATTCCGGAAGAAAAGCTGCTCATCTCCAACGACGCCTTCGGCCAACACTGGGCAACCAGCGAAACCTTCGACGACCAGGTAGCCCTTTCCGAGCTCATGCGCCATGCCGCCAAGTATTACGCCAACATCCTCCTACCCTACTCCCCCCTGGTGCAGAAGCTGCTCGCAACGGTATCGGAATCGGGACTGGAGATCGAAACCATTGCCCCGGACCATGGGATCATCTGGCGCAGTCAACCCAAGGCCATCCTGGAGGCCTACGATACCTGGAGCCGGCAGGAGTCTCAGGCCAAGGCCCTCATCATCTACGACACCATGTGGCACAGCACCGAAAAGATGGCCCACGCGGTGGCCTCCGGTCTGGCCGAGGAAGGGGTGTCCTACAAGGTCCTGAGCCTCAAGCACAATCACCGAAGTGACGTGATGACGGAAGTGCTGGACAGCCGGGCGCTCCTTTTCGGTTGCCCCACCCTGAACAACGGCATGCTTCCCACCATGGCGGACATGCTCTGCTACCTCAAGGGCCTCAAGCCGGCCAACAAGATCGCGACCGCCTTTGGATCCTACGGTTGGAGCGGCGAGGCGGTAAAACTCATCACACAGCAGCTACAAGAGATGAAGTTGGATGTGCTGGAACCGGGCCTGCGAGTTCAGTACGTTCCCGACCATGAGGCCCTGGCCCAATGTGTGGAACTGGGCCGCCAGGTGGGCCGAGCCGTCAAGGAATCGACCCCGTAGGTTGTCCCGGGAAGATCCTTCAACCAAGGAGTTGCGGTCATGGATACGTTGCTTCTATCGCGTTTGCAGTTTGCTGCAGCCACCATCTTTCACTTCCTTTTTGTTCCCCTGACCCTGGGGCTGTCCATCCTCATCGCCGTCATGGAAACCAAGTACGTGCGCACGGGCGATGAGGAATACAAGCGGATGGCCAAGTTCTGGGGAAAGATTTTTCTCATCAACTTCGCCGTTGGGGTGGTGACCGGCATCACCCTGGAATTTCAATTCGGCACCAACTGGTCCCGCTATTCCCAGTACGTGGGCGATATCTTCGGATCCCTTCTGGCCATCGAGGCCACCGCCGCCTTCTTTTTGGAATCCACCTTCCTTGCCGTGTGGGCCCTGGGCTGGAATCGGCTTTCGGCCAAGGCCCACGCTGTCACCATCTGGCTGGTGGCCTTCGCTTCCAACCTGAGCGCCATTTGGATTCTCATTGCCAATTCCTGGATGCAGCATCCCGTGGGCTTCACCCTCAGAAACGGCCGGGCGGAACTCACCGACTTTCTGGCCGTGGTCACCCAGCCCTTCGCCTGGCATACCATCTTCCACACCCTGGTGGGCGCCTACATTCTTTCGGGCATGGTGGTCTTGGGGATCAGCGCCTACCACCTTCTTCGTAAGCAGCACGTTTCCTTTTTCAGTCGATCCTTTCGGACGGCCGCCGTGTTCACATTCATCTTTTCGGTGGCGGCCGTGGTTCAGGGCCATGCCCACGGCGCGGAAGTGGCGAAGGTTCAGCCGGCCAAGCTGGCCGCCATGGAGTCGCTTTGGGAAACGACGCAACGGGCGCCCCAATATCTCTTTCTCGTCCCCAATGAGAAGGAAGAAACCAACCGGTTGGAATTGGGGAAGCTTCCCGGAGTGCTGAGCCTCTTGGCCTACCACGACATGAACGCCACCGTGAAGGGGCTGAAGGATTTTCCCAAGGAGGATCGCCCGCCGGTTACCATCTCCTTCCTGGCCTTTCGCATCATGGTGGGACTGGGATTTCTCTTCCTGGCATTGGGTTCCTGGGCCTTTTGGAAGCGCAAAAACCCCGTGGATCATCCCCTGATGCTCAAGGTCCTTTTGCTGGCCATTCCCCTTCCCTACCTGGCCCTGGAGGCCGGTTGGACTTTGGCTGAAGTGGGAAGGCAGCCGTGGGTGGTATACGGCGTGATGAAGACATCAGACGCCGTCTCTCCCATCGCCGCCACACAGGTGGGCATCTCGCTGGCGGCCTTTGTGATCGTCTACTCCCTGCTGGGGCTGATCGCCTTCTACCTCATGATCCAGCACGCCCGTCGCGGCCCCCAGGAGGAAGAGGCTTCAGCATGAGACGTCCTTTCATGAAAGGGACGACGATCCTTACCGGACATATCCATTGGAGGTAACATCATGCTCCCATCCATCTGGTTCCTTTTGTGGGGTCTTTTGTGGGCCGTCTATTTCATGCTGGACGGCTTCGATCTGGGACTGGGCATTCTCAATCCCTTCGTGGCCAAGACCGAAGGGGACAGGCGGATTGTTTATAACGCCGTCGGTCCGTTTTGGGACGGCAACGAAGTATGGCTCATCGCAGCGGGCGGAGTCACCTTCGCCGCCTTTCCGACCACGTACGCCATTTTGTTCAGCAGCCTCTACTCGGCGCTCATGCTGGTTCTTTTCGGGCTGATTGTGCGCGGGGTGGCCTTTGAGTTCCGCGGCAAGGTGGACAGCCCCGGCTGGAGGAGGCTCTGGGATGCGGCCCTTTTTGTGGGAAGCTTCCTTCCCGCTTTCTTGCTGGGCGTGGCCTTCGCCAATATCTTTGCGGGCATTCCCATTGACGAGAAGGGGATCTACCAGGGGACCCTCTTCACCCTCCTCAACCCCTACGGGCTTCTGGGTGGCCTTCTCTTTCTCATGCTCTTCCTGGTCCACGGGGCGCTGTGGCTGGCCCATAAGACCGATGGGGATCTCCAACAGCGGGCTGGAGCCACCGCCAAGGCCCTTTGGTGGATCCTGGCGGCCGTGGCCGTGGCCTTCCTGGTGGCCACCTGGTACGCCACGCGGCTTTATGTGAACTACCTCAAAAACCCCCTGCTCTTTTCCATCCCCATCATCCTCATCCCGGTTCTGACGGTGGGAGCTCTGTTCGCCACCCGCTACTTTGCTGGGAAGGCCCAGTGGGGCAAGGCGTGGATCAGCTCCGCGGTGACCATCGTGAGCACCACCTTTTTCGGCGTGGCAGGGCTCTATCCCAATCTTCTGCCCTCCAGCCTCAACCCCACCTACAGCCTGACCATCTACAACTCATCGTCCAGCCCCTTGACCCTGAAGATTATGCTGACGGTGGCCCTGATCTTCGTGCCCACCGTGATCGGCTACCAGTCCTGGACGTACCGGCTTTTTCACCCCAAGATCACCCAAGAGGATCTGGCTTACGACGAAGCCTACTGATCCAAGCCGGATCCAACGGTCCAACCGTGGGGGGAACCGCCCCCCCACGGCCTCCTTCCAACCCCTTTCCTGGATTGCCCCGCTGTCACCCCCCCCACCTTGGGTCTTCTCTTGACAAAGATTCAGAAATCCGATTAAAAGGGATCGGTTTGTGAAATTTTGCTTTTTTGGGAGCGTTCGCCAACGGTCGTGCGGTCCCGGAATTGGTATGTTTTTTTGCGTGGTAATCACCTTTAACCCAACCCGTTAACCTAAAGTCTTTGTGGGGCTGACTCATGGGCGAAGTGAAAAATAGTACGTCAAAAAAAGGCCTCGGTCTCGTCTTCTTCTTGGCAGGATTTGTGGGAGCTCTCCTGGTGGGCTGGCTGGTCTTTCCCAACCTGCTCTACTCCAGTAAGCAGCAACCCCTCAATTTCCTCCATTCCTCCCACGAAGACCTCAGCTGCGAAGACTGCCACTTCACCCGCGAAGATGGATCCTATTCGGGCGTACCCGGGGTGGAAATGTGCGCTGAATGTCATGAAGAACCCATGACCGAATCGGAAGATGAGCGGATCCTGGTGGAGGAATACATCCAACAGGAACGGGAAATCCCCTGGCTCGTCTATGCACGGCAGCCGGACAACGTCTACTTTTCCCACGTGGCCCACACGGAAGAACAGGGCATCGAGTGTGTCCGCTGCCACCGGGACGTGAGCGCGGAGGACAAGATGCCCGTCTACAAGGAGAACCGGCTCACGGGCTACAGCAAGAACACCATCAAGATGGTGGAGTGCGAAAAGTGCCACGCGGAAAAGGGCGCCAGCAACTCCTGCCACGTTTGCCACAAGTAGAGGAACAACCCGGCATTTTGAGGGAATTCATACAGAGGCCAAAGGTCTGAACCGACCGAACGCGAGGGATTTGGAATGAGTCTAGGGCGAAGAGCTTTTCTACAGTTTGTGGGTGGGGCCATCGGTGGAACCCTGTTGACCCCCATTCCCTGGAAGCTGGCAGATGATTCCGCCATCTGGACCCAGAACTGGTCTTGGCGGCCCTCACCGGAGCGCGGGGAGATCACCGAAGCCACCGGCACCTGTCTTCTCTGCCCCGGCGGCTGCGGCATTCAGGTCCGCCTGGTCAATGGTCACCGCGCCATCTACGTGAAAGGCAACCCGGACCATGTGGTGAATCGCGGCGGGCTGTGCCCCGTCGGAGCGGCCGGTTTGCAGTACCTTTACGCCCCCTATCGCGTCACCCAGCCCCTGAAGCAGACGGGCAAGCGGGGTGATCCCAAGGGGTTCCAGCCCATTTCTTGGGACGAGGCCCTGAAGGTCGTGGCCGCAAAGCTAACGGAACTCCGCCAGAAGGGCCAGCCCCACGCCGTGGCCTGCCTCACCGGCCAAAGCCGTTCCAGCACGGCGGATCTGTGGAAGCAGTTCTTCGCGGCGTATGGTTCCCCCAATCTTTACACCATGCCTTGCCACAGCGACAGCACCCGGCTGGCCGTCGCCCTGGCCACCGGTCAGGAAGCCGATCTGGCCTTCCACCTGGAAAAGGCCACCTACGTGCTCAACTTCGGTGCGCCCCTGCTGGAAGGCTGGGCCAGCCCAACCCGGGCCCAGCGCCTTTTCTCTCGGTGGCAAACGGAACAACCCGGGGTTCCGGAGACGGAGTTCGTCCACGTGGAACCCCGATGCTCCCTCACCGCGTCCAAGGCCGACCGATGGATCGCCTGCAACCCCGGCACCGAGGCCGCCTTGGCCCTGGGCATCGCCCACGTCCTTATCCGCGAAAAGCTATTCGACGCGGCCTTTGTGGCCGACCAGGTCTTCGGATTCGAAGACTGGACCGACGCGGCGGGCGCACAGCGAAAGGGCTTCAAGGCCCTGGTACTGGGCAAGTACTCGCCCCAGGACGTGGCGTCGCTCACGGGCGTGGACGCTGAGGTCATTCAGGAGCTGGCCCGCCAATTGGCACGGCAGAAGAACGCCGTGGTTTTGTGGGGTCCGCCCACGGACACGCCCAACAACCTCTACCACGACCTGGCCTTCCTGGCTCTCAACGCCCTGATTGGAGCCTTTTCCTCCAAGGCCATGATCTCGCTGGTACCCCCGCAGCCCTGGCAGGCCTTGCCGGACCCGGCCATGGACATGGAGGCCTTCAAGGGACAGGGCCAAAAGCCCTTGGGCCAGCCCGCATCCACCCCAAAAACCAAGGTGCGGCCCAACACGGTGCACGCCTTCTTCAATGCCTTGGCCAACGGAGAAGAATATCCGATCGAGCTGCTTTTCATCCACGAGGCCAATCCGGCCTACGGCTTGCCGGAAAATGCCCTGGCCGTTCAGGCCCTGCAGAAGGCAGGAACGGTGGTCTCCTTTTCCAGCTATCTGGATGAAACCTCCGCGTACGCCGATCTCATCCTTCCCAACCACAACGCCTTCGAGCGCCTTGACGATGTGATCGGGCTCCCCGGTGCCCCTTTCGCCTTTTATGCGGTGGCCACTCCCATTTTGAGCCCTCAGTACGACACCAAGGCCACGGGCGATGTCCTCTTGTCGCTCGCCAAGGCTCTGGGAGGCACGGTGGCCCAAAGCCTTCCCTGGAAGAGCTACCAGGACCTGCTGAAGCTGAGGGCCGCCCAAATCGCCCAGGCGGGCAGCGGGACCCTGGTGGACGCCACGTTCGATCCGGCCTCCGTCGCCCCCGGCGCTCCCTTGAAGCCCAATTTCAGCAAGGCTTCGGACGTTTGGAGGAAACTCACCTCCGGCCTGTGTTGGGTGGACGCTCCCCAAGCCCTCGACCGGTACGCCACGCCCTCCTCGCGCTTGGAGCTGGCCTGCCAGGGCTTGTTGGCCAGCGTGTCCGCCAATGCCGGTGATGAGCTTTTCATGGCCCATTACGCGCCACTGAATCCGTCCGGCGACGCCGGCGAATTGCCCTTGCTGCTCATCACCCATCGGTCCTTGAGCCTGGCGCCGGGCTATGTCCCCAATGCCCCCTTCATGAACAAGCTCCTGCCCGACGACCTGCTGCTCCAGCAGGATGTGTTCGTGGAGGTTCACCCGTCAACCGGCAAAAAGCTGGGCTTACGCCCCAAGGCCAAGGCTCTGCTCAAGACCCCGCGCGGGGAGGCGGCGGTACGCGTTCGTTTTGCTCCCACGGTCCCCGCGGGAGTCATCGCCCTGCCCGAAGGACTGGGCCACACCGCCTACGACGAATACGTGCAGGGCAAAGGCGTCAACGCCAACGCCATGGTTGAGGTACAGCTGGATCCCGTAACCGGATTGGGAACCGTTTGGGCCACCAGAGCCCAGTTGCGCTTAGCCTAACAGGGGATAACACCGATGAGTGGAAACGCACATTCTGAACATGCGGCCGGCAAGGTCCGCTACGGCATGGTGATCGACCTGGACAAGTGCACGGGGTGCGGAGCGTGCGCCGTGGCTTGCCAGCAGGAAAACAACATCGCCTTTCGCCCCGACGAAAGCAACAAGCTGCGCACCATCTCCTGGTTGACCTTGTACCGGTTGGAAAACGGCAAGGATTACCCGGAGCACCGGGAGGCCATGTTGCCCCGTCCCTGTATGCATTGCGACTCCCCCCACCATGCCCCCTGCACCTTCGTCTGCCCGGTCAATGCCACTGTGCGGGATGAGCATACCGGCATCGTGGATCACATTGCGGTACGCTGCATCGGCTGTCGCTATTGCATGGTCGCCTGCCCCTACCACGCCCGCAGCTTCAACTGGTGGGACCCCAAATGGCCCAAGACCATGGAGGCCATGCTGTCGCCCGAAGTGAGCCCCCGGATGCGCGGTGTGGTGGAAAAGTGCACCTTCTGCCACCACCGTCTCAATCGAGCGCGGGACCGCGCCCGGATCAACGGAGAGGATCCAGACGGCGTGGAATACACGCCCGCTTGTGTGGAGGCCTGCCCCACCGGGGCCATCACCTTCGGCAACCTGAGGGATCCGCACAGCCAAGTGGCCAAGCTTGCCAAGGATCCGCGGGCATTCAGGATTCTTGAAAAGCTCCACACGGAACCCAAGGTCTACTACCTCAGTTCCGAACAGTGGATTCACAAACAATCGGACAACGATCTGTCTTAGAAGGGCGCACCCTCAACGTCTTCGAGGAGTAGGTTATGGACAAGGCATTGATACCGGAAGGTGTAAAACGCTGCCCATTGCCGGTCTTCGGCCTCTGGATGCTGGTTCTTTTCGCCGTCATCGCCTGGGGCATCTACGCGGGCTTGACGGTCCTCCTCAAGGGCCTCAACGTCACGGGCCTCAACAACTACTTCGGGTTCGGGCTCTATATCTGCGTGGACCTGGGGATCATTGCCCTGGGCGCCGGAGCGTTCTTCTCCGGATTTCTCTACTACGGCCTTTCCCGGTTCTTCCCACAGCTCAAGGAGCTTCACAAGATCATCAACCTGGCCGTGATCGTGGGGTTCTGCTGCTACACCGGCGCCCTGCTGGTGCTGCTTCTGGAAATCGGGCAGCCGCTTCGGGGCTGGTTCGGCTACTGGCATGCCAACGTGCATTCCATGCTCACGGAGGTGATCTTTTGCATCTCCTGCTATGCCATCGTGCTCGTCATCGAGTTTGTGCCCATCATCTTGGAAAACCGCAAGTTGGATGCCATCAAGCCGGTTCACATCTTCGGCCACAATCTCCATGAGATCATGGCCATCTTCGCCATGACCGGCACCTTCTTGAGCTTCTTCCATCAGGGATCCTTGGGTGGCGTTCCCGGCGTCATGTTCGGCCGCCCCTTTGCCTATCGCGAAGGATTTTTCGTCTGGCCCTGGACCTTCTTCCTGTTCACCTTGTCGGCCATGGCCTGCGGCCCGGCCTTCACGGCCATCATCTGCAGGATCATAGAAAAGGTGAGCCGCAAGCAGCTGGTGGACCGCAGTGTCTATGAGCTGATCGGCAAGATCGAAGGCGGCCTGCTCCTGACCTATCTGATCCTCAAAGGCTTGGACACCCTCTATTGGGCCTTGGACACGGCTCCGGGGTTCGGCCTGAAACTCAGCGACTTCTACCAGGAACCCTACGGTATGTGGCTCCTGGTGGCTGAACTGGGCATTTGCGGAGTCATTCCCGTCATCCTGCTCCTGACCCCGCAGGCCCGCAAGAGCAACGGGCTGCTCTTTCTGGCCTTTTTCCTGGACTGCACCGGGATCGTGATCAACCGATTCGCCATGACCGTGGAAGCCTTGGCCATTCCGGTCATGCCCTTCGACCACTGGGCCGTCTATATCCCCACGGTCTACGAATGGGCACCGTGCATCGCCATGCTGGCCTACGGAGCGTTGATCGTCTCCCTTTCCTATCGGTACTTGCCCGTCTTTCCCCGGGAGCCGGAACTGAACCCGTAAAGGCCGGATTCATGCCCGCCGGCCGTCCCCGGAAGATGGAAGGAGGAGCGGGCATCCGATGCCGACACGGGAAGCTTGCCGCCTTGAGCGGGCCGATTCGGCCCCCTCAAGGCTTTTTTCTGCGGCCCGGAAGCCCCTTCTTTCGGTTTGACACTCCCCCACAGGGGTGTTAGCCTCACAACTCTCAATGGGGGCGTAAGAACTGAGGCAACGTGGAACCATGGCAACCAAAGGCCGACTGGCAGAGATTTTCGCAAGCAACCGTCATCCCAAGATCATTCTCGGCCTCACGGTGGCTTTTCTTCTGGTGTTGGAAGTCCTCATCTACCTCACGGCCGCCAGTCAGGCGGGCGAGCGGAGCCGCATCATCATCACCGACCCTTCCGGGGCCAAGGTCTACGAAACCACCGGAAGTACCCTGACCAGCTACGAAAAGATGGTCTTTGAAAGCACCTTCGGCCCGCTGGAGCGCTATCGCATCCACCTGCAGACCGAAAACCGCCCCTTTCCCTTTCGGGCCTGGCTTTCCGCCGCCATTGGCATCCCCGTGGGGTTGGTCCTGCTCATCTCCTTCTCCGTCAAGGCCTTCCTATCCCTGCTCTATGGCGAAGATGGGTCTCGCGGGCCACAAGAAGGCTCCGGATCGCCCAGCGCCGGTGCCCTCACCTCCTTTTGGCGCCTTCTGGACGGGGTCTCCATCTTCCATGTGGGTTTTCTGGTACTCCTGGCGGTTCTGATCTTCTGGATGCTCCCCAACTTCCTGGGGGACCTGGGCCGCGTCGCCGCCGGATTCTTGAAGGAATACAAGTGGCTCGTCCTCGGAGGCGCCGCTTTTTTGGCGGCCGTCTTGATTTGGGTGATCTATCTCCGTTACCGTTTATCTAAGCAGGTTCTTCAAAATCAGATGGAGATTGAAAAACTCAAGATTGAACAGATGCGACTGCTCCCCACGAATCCCTCCGAGCTCCTTTCTGCGCCGCAGGACGAAACCGGCACGGAAGGCTGAAAGGAAATGCGAGATGTTCTTCAACCGACGATCCAAAAAGAAAAAGGACGAGCCGGCAGAGAAGAAGCCCACCATCAATCAGGGCATCCTCTACCTGTACGGCATCATCGGGCTGCAGGTCTTGTTCGTCTTCGGCCTCATGGCCATCATCATCACCATGGGTAAGATCCTGGCCACCCCCTTGTGGGTCTTTCTCTTTGCCCTGGCGGTAGGCACCGCGGGGATCGTCTATGTCTATCGCAAGGCGAAGGCACAGCTACGCAAGGTCCGAGACGCCCTCCGGCATGTGGACCTTTCCGACCGCAATTATGAGATCAGCTTCATGGGCGGGGTACTCACCATGAAGGTCGAGCACAACCCGGATAAGCTCTTGGAAGATCATACCAAGCCGCTGTTGGATGCCGATGTGGAGGCCGAGCCCATGGACACCGCCTCGACCCAATCCCCCAAGGTGGTGGGCATGGCCGGTGGTTCGTGATCCACAAACGGCCATTGATGCCGTGTCCCGGGTCGTCCGAGGCGGGCCAGACCGCTCCCTCTCCCCTGTGATTCACCGACGGGGCCCCGGTGTCCCCTCATGCCCCGTCTTCCAACCCATGCGGGACCCCCAACATGGGAATCCGCGGTTCCTTCCATCTGGCGATCAGAGTATCCTTTTTCCAGTTGGGATCATCCTTTTGGGGATGGTCCAGGTTGTAGTGCAATCCTCGGCTTTCCTTACGCGTCAGGGCACACCGAACGATCAGCTCCGCCACCAGGACCAGGTTCTGCAACTCCACCAGGTCCGTGTGCAGCGGGATGTTGGGCAGATGTTCCCGGATTTCCATCCGGATCTGGGCGATGTGCCGACTCGCCAGCTTGAGCCGCTTGTCCGTTCGCACGATGCCCACGTAATTCCACATAAGCCGCCGGATCACGTCCCAGTTGTGGGAGATGAGGATCATCTCGCTCTGACTCCCGTTGCCCGCCGACAATTCCATCGGCCAGGCGGGAATCTCCGGGAAAGCACGCTGCCTCCATGCCGGGATGTTCTCAATACAGTGCAGCGCTCCCCGGTGGGAAAAGACGGCCGCCTCCAGCAGGGAATTGCTGGCGAGACGGTTCGCTCCGTGAAGGCCGGTGCATGCGCATTCTCCAATGGCATACAGGTTGGCGATGGAGCTTTGGGCCCACAGGTCCGTCGCGATCCCCCCGCACATATAGTGCGCGGCGGGAACCACGGGGATGGGATCCTTGGTGATGTCGATCCCCAGGCTCAGGCACTTCTTGTAGATGTTGGGGAAACGTCTTTTCAGAAAGTCCGCGTCCCGGTGGCTGATGTCCAGGTAGACGCAGTCATCGCCGGTGCGCTTCATTTCGGTATCGATGGCACGGGCCACCACGTCCCGGAAAGCCAGGTCCTTGAGCGGGTGGTATCTTTCCATGAAGGCGTTGCCGCGCTTGTCGATCAGCCGCCCGCCTTCGCCCCGTACGGCCTCGGAAATGAGAAAATTCTTGGCATGGGGATGGTAGAGGCACGTGGGGTGGAACTGAACGAATTCCAGATTGGCCAGCCTGGCCCCGGCCCGATAGGCCATGGCCAGGCCGTCGCCCGTGGCCACATCCGGATTGCTGGTGTACAAATACACCTTCCCGGCTCCGCCCGTGCACAGCAGCGTGGCGTGCGCGATGAACGTGTGAACCGTTCCGTTTTTCGCGTCCAACACGTAGGCACCCCAGCACAACTGGCGCTGCTCCACCGGAATGGATCCCACCCGGATAGCGTCGTGCTGGATGATGAGGTCCAGGGCCAGGTGATTTTCGAAGATGGACACGTTGGGATGGGATTCCGCCGCATTGATCAGAACCCGCTCGATGGCCTGGCCCGTCATGTCCTCGGCATGCACGATTCGGTTTCGGCTGTGGCCTCCCTCGCGCCCCAGATCAAAGGGGCATGCCTGGGAGCGTCCCGGTGAGAAGGGCACACCCACTTGAGCCAATTCATGGATCCGCTCGGGAGCCGAGCGCACCACCAGTTCCACCACCTCGGGTTTCGACAGGCCGTCGCCGGCCGTGAGGGTGTCCTCGATATGAAGCTGGAACGAATCGTCGGGGCCCAACGCCGAGGCGATTCCCCCTTGGGCGTAGTTGGTGCTCGTTTCCAGCTTGTCCTTCTTGGTCACAATGGCCACCGTGGCATGCTCCGCCACCTTGAGCGCAAAGGTGAGACCGGCGATACCGCTTCCAATCACCAAGAAATCAAAACGATGTTCCATGAATCTCCGCCTTTCCCATCAAAGGTTCCTTTGCTAGCACCGCGCATCATCGCCCAGCTTGACACAAGGGACTCTATTCGATTACAGCTCTGCTGTAAAGCATTGGAAGATCAGCAAAAATATACCCGTGACCCAAACAGGCAAACGACAGACTTTATGAAAAATTCCAGCCCCCTGCGTGCCGCGGTTCAGGCGACTCAGCTCTTCGATTCAGGCGCTCCCAAGGTGGTGGTCTTCGACTGCGACGGTGTCCTCTTCGACTCCCGGGAAGCCAATGTGCGTTTCTACAACCACATCCTGGCCCGATTGGGCCGCCCCGAGGTGCGGCCGGACCAGGAGGACTACATCCATATGCACTCCGCCCGGGAGTCCTTGGCATACCTTCTGGGTTCGGGTCCCCTTTTGGATGAAGCCTGGAGGCATTGTCAGAGCATCGATTTTCGTATCTTCAATCGGTATTTGAGAAAAGAGCCCGGGTTGGAGGAGTTTCTCGCCTTCCTTCGGCCCCATTGCCGCATCGCCCTAGCCACGAACCGGACGGTTTCCACACCGCAGATCCTGGAATCCTTCGGGTTGCGCGCCTATTTCGATCTGGTGGTCACGGCGGCGGACGTGAACCATCCCAAGCCCCATCCCGAGTCCATGGAGAAGATTCTTCGAAGCTTCCAATCACCTGCCCGGCACGTGCTCTTCATCGGCGACTCCCAGGTGGATGCCATGCTGGCGCAAAACTCGGGCGTTATCTTTGTCGCCTACAAGAACCCCGAACTCCAGGCCCATGTCCATGCCGACTCCTTCCGGGATCTCCAGTACTGGCTCGCCCCGGCTCTGGGCGCCCGCTGACAAGCGCCCCATCGCCGGGCTCTCTCTGGTGGGAACCTTCCACGCCGATCCTCGTGGATACCGTCGCACCTGCCGGATTTTGGAGATGCTGCGCCCCGATGTGACGGCCGTGGAGGTGAGCCCCTTCGCCCTGGGATTTCGCATCCGTCACCGGCGCTTTTTGCTGAAGCGGCTTCAAAGGAGCGTCGCCGCCGCCGCCAAGCGCCTGGGCATGCCCAGGAACCAGGCCCTCGGCCACCCCCACATCCGTCGACTCTTTCGCCAAATCGCTATCCCCTACGAATGGCGGGCCGCCCAAGCTCACCGTAGGGCCCACGGCGTGCCCTGCTATCCCGTGGACAGTTCCCGCGTGAGCCAACGCCTCCTGGCCCACTGGCCCCAACTGCTCTCCCCGGCCAATCTGACCGTTCTGCTCACCCTGCCCCGCGACCCCGATCCCTCCGCCGACCACGTCTACCGGCAGGCCGCTTGCGCCTTGCAGGCAGGTGCCGTGTCCGCCCCGCCGCCCTCCGGCGCCTGGCCCACCATCTTTTGGGAACGGGAAACACATCTGGAAGTACAGATTCGGGCCATCCTGAGAACCTTCAAGCCCCCACACCTGGTGTACTTGGGAGGTTGGGAGCACCTGCGCATCCAGGAAGATCCGGCCACTCTGCGCGGGCGCCTTCAGGACCTGCAGCCCCGCTGCCTGCTTCTGGATGGGACGGTGGTGGGCGACGGGCCATGAGGGAGGAGATTCGGGACACGGGCAAGCCGTCCCGGCCCATCGGCCATGCCTGGCCACTGCGCACCAACCACGACCTACGCTACGGATTGGAGATTACGGTTTTCGGATCCTGCGCGCCATGGAATGGCGTTGAATTGGCCTCCCGTTTCTGCTATTCTCGGCCACGCTTTGGGTGGACCGGAACCTTCTCCCACTCCACCCGGAACATGGATCGTTCTTCGGAACACTTTTTGCCCTTGGTCGTGCTAGGCGGGGAGCTAGCGGTTCCCTGAACCCGAAATCCGCTCAGCGGGGCTGAATCCCCCTTCGAGGGCTCGTGCCAGGACGATCCGTTTGGAACTGCAGCGTCGGTCGGACACCGCGCAACAGACGGATGTGAACCCCGTCAGGTCCGGAAGGAAGCAGCGGTAAGCATTGCGGTCTGTGTCGTGGTTTACTCTGACCAAGACCTGCAGGGACGGCGGATCGACACCGACCGGTTCGACGAGGGGTGCACGGCCAAGGGTCTTTCTTTCCTACCCTGCAGCACCCAAGAACGGGTTCGAAAACGCCGGGGCGGAGCGCTTTTTCCTCAACCCAATCCCCATAAGGCCGCCGAAGGGCCTGCGGATGTCCCGCAAGCCATGGGGTTACGACGGCACCTTCCCGTGGGGCCGATTACCCTGCGGCCACGAAGGCCATGGACCATTGGCGGCATTTTGAACCGAACAACGCCCTTGGGGGGGGCCGGCGAGTCGCCCCCGCAGACGAGCCAGCACCAAGCCCTTTCGCTCTCGCACCGCCAGCAAGCCTTGTCAAGGCAAACCCCAACCCACCTGCCCGGTTCGCGCAAAAAGCCTATCGGACAAGGACGCTGTTTGAAGACGCCAAATCATCCATTTGGGCCAATGCAATTTCGAACACTTAGCATACCCACAAGTTCTAAAATCGGCTTTTTCGGACAAGCTCCAAGGCCCTGCCTGGTCCCTTCTTGTGCGGACGCAAGGTTGGGACTACCGGGCGGACTCACGCTGCCAGCCTGGCCCTGCAGCAAATAGGGGCAGGTTCCGAACCCGCCCCTACAAAGCTGTCTATGAGAGATCCAAAAGCACCAGCGGGCGCAGTGGAATTTCAACAGGTCAGAAAGCCCGAAAAGGCCAAGAGCCGCTTTGTGGACAAACTCTTAAAGGAGCTTTTCCTCGTCCAGGGTGTGTTCCACGATGTTATAGTGCTCGGCGAAAACAGGCCCACGCCCCTTGAACATGCTCACCTGGGTCAGAATGTACTCGGCCACCTGGCGCCTTTTGTCTTCCGAAAGCGCATTGAAATAGCGAAACATGTCCTCTTCGCTCGCGGCGGCTTCCATTTGTTTCCAAACCTCTTCCGGCGCCAAATCCATCTCCTCGTCCCTCGGTCGTGACTCCAATTCGCGCAAGGCCTCCCCCGCTTGATCCACCAACAGTTCCGCCTCGCGTCTCAAAACCTCCGCCAGTTGCGACAATTGGTCCAGCGTACGGCATGTGGTCAAGACCTGGCCGGTCTCCGTCCCTTCCAGCGACACACGCACCTCCAGGATGGTTTCCGATGGATCGTCTTCCGCCGTCCGCACTTGCACATCAAAATACTTTCCCATGGATCCTCCGTCCTTTCCACCTCATGGCCAATCCACCCTCTTTATGTCCCCGGGATCATGGACGCTGGAGCGCGCCACCTCCCCGCTCGGATGAAAGAGTCCTCTTACAGGATCCTTTCTGCGCGAGACGGCTGAGCGGCGATCCCCATGGCGGCCACGGCCGTTTCCACCCGAATCCAACGCACGAGCCTTTTCACATGAAACGCTCCTCACGGTGCCCGGTCTTTCGTCTTAAACTAACGCCCGCCCCACCCAAAAACAACCGGGCCACGGGAGCCGGGCACGGACTCCTGCCGACAGATCCTGGCCAAGGCGGTCAGGTGGCGTAACGACGCCCAGAGATCCCCCGCCCCGATGACATCCTTTTCTTCCCAACCCAGGGCTCCGTCGCCCTCCCCCTCCCAACGCAAAAAGGGGTTGCGATCTCGCGATCGCAACCCCTTGCTCTCTGGTGGGCGGGGGGGGATTCGAACCCTCGACTTCCACCGTGTGAGGATGGCACTCTCACCGCTGAGTTACCCGCCCGAAACGTTGAGCCTTATACAACAAGGTTCCGCTCAATGCAATAGAAAAAGCTGGCTTTCTTGTTCCCCAAGAGCAGAAGCTTCAAACGCAGATAGTCCTCCTTGGCCTGTTCATCGCCCGGCGACACGTCCAGAATCCGCTTGGTCTTCTCCAGAGCCTGTCGATACTGGCCCAGGCTTTCGTGAATCCGAGCCGCCTGTCTCAGGTATTTCACCTCCTTGGGCATGAGTCGGCTCAACTGCTCCAGGCAATGGAGGGCCTTTTTCTTGTCCCCCTTCTTGAGGGCCGCGTAGAGGATGTATTGATGAAAGGCCACCACCTGGGGATGATCTTGGACGGCCTTTTCAAAAAGCTTCAGGATCTGGTCGTAATCCTTGGCCTGGTCGTAGAGCACAAAGAGCGTATCGTAATAGGACAAGTTGTCCTTTTCCAGCTCGACCAGGCGCCGCAAGATGGGCACCTGTCCCTTCGCATCCTTTCGCTTCTGGCGAAGAGCCAGCAGGTAGTGCAAAGGCTCGGGATTGTCCGGCTCCAGGCGCGCCACCTTGGCAAAGGCTTTCTCGGCCTTGTCCCATTGTTGCAGCTCGTAGTAGAGCATGGCGCGGTTGAAGTGGACCACGGCGTTGTCTGGTTCCAGCGTCGAAAGCATCTCGTAGGCCTTCAGCTGTCCCTTCTTGTCCCCCGTCTTTTCCAGGAGAGCCAACAGGCGCACGAGGGCCGCCTTCTTTGTGGGATTCCTTTTGAGCACCCGCTGGTAAACGCGCTTGGCCTGATCGTCGCGGCCTAACTTTTCGTACAGAGCCGCCAACTTGAGCTGATTGGCCTCATCCTTCGGATTGGCCTCCAGGTACTTTTCCAGATCGGCGACAGCCCTCTTCAGATCCCCCGTTTTGGCACGAACCACCGACAGGTTGTAGTGGATGTTGGGATCGCGCACGCCCGCCTTGAGGGCCGCCTCGTAGGCCCGGGCCGCCTCCCCCCAGCGCCTGCTGCGCGAGGCCAGTTCGGCCTGCACCAGGAACCAGGGACCGCGATAGCGGGTCGGCACTTCCTTCAGGTGCCGGCTCAGGAAGGCCAAGGCCCTTTTGACGGACAGGTGCTTGTTGAGATAGGCCAGGAACGCCTCAAAAACAGAGGGATCGTCTGTCAGGCGCAGCAGCTCCAGATAGGTGGTGAGAACGGCCTCATGCTTCTTTTGGCGCTGGTAAATGTGGACTAAGCGCTCCAGCACCGGCCGAGACCGCCCCAGGCGGAGGATCTCCTGGTAGAGCTTTTCCGCCTCCGCCAGACGGCCCTGATCGGCATAGAGGGCCGCCAGGCGGGTTTTCGCCAAGGTGTTTCCCGGATCTTCCGCCAACGCCCGTTCCAGAAAACGGACTTTCTCCTCGGGGCTTTGGGCGGAGTCAGCCTTGTGGAGCCAGTCCTTGGCACCCAGCTTCGCCACAAAAGAAACGGCGCCCAACTCCCGCCCGAACCAGCGTGCCCTCAGCGGCACCTTCAGCGGAGTCTCAAAATCCTCCTGGGGAAAGAGCTCCTTAAAGGACAAGGGGCCTTCAGGAGATGGGGGCCAGGGCACGGGACCGGCAAAGAGTTTGACCCCCCAGGGAATCCAGCCGTCCGTTTCCACCGCCACGATCTCCAACCGGTCTTCGGGATGGACGATTCGCTGGGCCCCGGCGGGCAGACGTTGTGGTTTTCCATTGATCTGAACCTGGAGGCCCACAAGGCGATGGGGCACCGGCAGATGCTCCAGGACGATCTGGGACACGCGGGGAACCCCCTGGAACCACAACACGCCGGCCGCCACCAGCCCCAAAACCAGCAGCCACTTGACAAGGGTCTTGGCGCGGTTCTTCTTTTTCCTGGGGCGAAAGAGCGAGGTTTGGTAGTCTCTCACGTACCGTCTCCGGCCCAGCATCACTCAAGTCCCCTATCCGTTCCCCTGTCGCTTGATCTCCGCCGTGAGCCGGTTCAGTTCAAGGCTTTTCACATGCCGCCATCGGCCGACCCCCAGGGATCCCAAGCCTATCGGCCCATAGGCCGTTCGGTGGATCTTCAAGACGGGACACCCCACGGCCTGGCCCATCCGCTTGATCCGCCGGTACCAGCCCTGGTGAAGCACGATTCGCAGCCAGGTGGCTTTGGGGCCCCGGCGAAGGACCTCCACCCCAGCGGGCGCCGTGATGCCCTCTTCCAGGCGCACCCCGGTGCGAAGGCGTTCCAAGGCCTCTTGCGACGGGATCCCTTGCACCTTCACTTCGTAGGTTTTAGGCACACCGTAGCGGGGGTGGAGCAACCGGTTGGCCAAGTCTCCGTCGTTGGTGAGGATCAAGGCCCCGGTGGCGTCCCAGTCCAGTCGCCCCACGGGAAAGACCCGCCACGGCACGGGGCCCAGCACGTCCATGACCGTGGGACGGCCTTGAGGGTCCTTCACGGTGGTCAGACAATACCTGGGTTTGTGCAGCAGCAGGACCACCTTTTGCTGCTGCGCCTTCACCACACGGCCGTCCACCTCCACACGATCCACGGAAGGATCCACACTCACGCCCAACTGGGTCACCGCCCGGCCGTTGACGCGGACCCGCCCCTGCTGGATCCAGCGTTCCGCCTCCCGGCGGGACGCCAAGCCCGCCTGGGCGATGTATTTGTGGAGGCGTATGGCCGATGCCGCCTTCTTCGGGCTAGATGCCATTTTCCACGCCCAGACCCACGGCCGAGCGGACCAGGTCCATGGTTTTACGGGCTTCCTCCCGGGCTCTGGCCGTGCCGTCCAGTACCATCTGGCGCACCGTGTCCATTTCCTTCTCCATGGCCTCGCGCCGCTGTCGGATCGGGCCCAGATGGGCCATAATATGTTCCAGAAGGATCTTCTTGCAATCCACACAGCCGATGCCGGCCGTTCGGCACCCTTCGCTCACCCGATCCATTTCTTCGGCCGTGGAATAGAGCTTGTGATAGTCGAAGACCGGACACTTGGCCGGGTCCCCCGGATCGGTCCGACGGGCCCGGGCCGGATCGGTCATCATCTGGAGAATCTTCTTCCGGACCGTGTCCTCGGGCTCGGTGATGTAGATGCAGTTGTCATAGCTCTTGCTCATCTTGCGCCCGTCGGTGCCGGGCAGCACGGGCACTTCCGTGAGCAGCGCATCCGGCACGGGAAAGATCTCCTTTTCGTAGAGATGGTTGAAACGCCGGGCGATCTCCCGAGTCAGCTCCACGTGGGGCAGCTGATCCTTGCCCACGGGCACTCCGTGGGCGCGGTAGATGATGATGTCGGCCGCCTGCAGCACCGGATAGCCCAGAAAACCGTAGGTGGAAAGGTCCTTGGCGGTCAGCTGCTGCTGCTGTTCCTTATAGGTGGGGTTTCTTTCCAGCCACGGCAGGGGAGTGATCATTGCCAGCAGCAAATACAGCTCCGCATGTTCCTTGACATCCGACTGGATAAAGACCGTGCACCGTTCCGGGTTCAAACCGGCCGCCAGCCAGTCGAGCACCATGTCCCAGGTGTTTTTTCGGATGGCCCCGGGGGTGGCGTAGTCGGTGGTCAGAGCGTGCCAGTCGGCCACGAAGAAGTAGCAATCATACTGTTCTTGAAGCTGAATCCACTTTTTGAGAGCACCGTGAAGATTTCCCAGATGCAGACGGCCCGTGGGCCGCATTCCACTCAGAATTCGCTTTTTAGGGGTCATTTTCCGCGTCACCTCCACACACGTTCGTCCTTACAGAAACAGTCGGGCAAAAAGGCTGACCACCGGGTTCAAGAGATGCCCCCACCACCCGGTGGCCAAGAGAATCACAACGATCAGCATCCCGTAGCGCTCCAGGCGCGCCAACTGCCACGCCAGCCGGCGAGGCAGCACTCCGGCCAGCACGCGCCCGCCGTCCAAGGGCGGCACGGGAAAGAGATTGATCACCATGAGCACCAGGTTGAAGATCACCGAAAACTGGGCCATGAGAAAGAGTGGTCGCAGCACCATGGCCGCCGTTCCCACCGCGTAACCCGATGCGAAGAGCATCAGAATGAGCCGATAGACCAGGGCGCTGGCCGCGGCCAGCATCAGGTTGGTCAGAGGGCCCGCCAGGGCCACCCAGGCCATGCCGCGCCGCCCTCCTCGAAGCCGATGGAATTGCACGGGCACGGGCTTGGCCCAGCCGAACATGAAAGGAGCGTTGGTGACCAGCAACACCAAAGGGATGATCACCGTGCCCAGGAGATCGATGTGCACCAGAGGATTGAGGGAGATGCGTCCCAGCATGCGCGCCGTGGGATCTCCCAGCTTTTCCGCCACCCACCCGTGGGCCACCTCGTGGCTGATCACCGCCAGAAGAAGCGGCACGGCGTAGATGGACACGTCTCGAACCCATTCCATGATCATGGTCATTGCTTGCCTTCCCCGGCTCCCAGTTCACGCCAGGCCATGGCCCGCGCCAAAGCCAGCTCCTCCTGGCGGCTCCTCAGCTCTCCGTTCAAGCGGGCATCCAGAACGCGATCCAGAATCTTGGCATAGATAGGACCGGGGGGAATGCCCATCTCCTGGAGATCCCTTCCTCGTATCTCCGGCTGCACGTGACGATACCGATGGAAATAGTGGCTGATGGCCCGCCGGACCTCTTCCCGTTGCGTGGTGGCCATCATGAACAGGATCTCTTCCGGCCTGAACGGTTGGAGTGCTCGATAGATAGCACTGGGACGTGGGGGAGGCAACCGCAAAAAGTCTCCCAGGACCTCGTTAACCCTTTGAAACGTCCAGGCAATTCGTTCCCTCATGTTTTTCGGAAGATCCAGGCGCTCCAGGACCTTCCCAAGATCTCTGTAATGCAGCCTGGACAGGAGCCCCAGGAGATAGACCCGCCAACCCTCCAGCGGCTCTTCCAGGAAGCTCAGTTCGTACCAGGACAACACCTCCTTGATTTGCAGAAGGGTTTCCACAGCCTTGGCGTCGAAACACACGTTGGGGCAGATGACCTCCAGGACGCCGAATTCCGCCATGCGCCGGACAGCCGGCACCGGATCTTCTTCCATGAGGATGTGCTGGATCTCGTGGAAGAGTCGCTGGCCTCCCAGCCGGTCGATGAGCCCGATCTTGACCGCGTGGCGCATGAGGCTCGCCGTCTGCTTTCCCACTCGAAACCCAAAGCGCTGCTCAAACCGGATGGCCCTCAGGATGCGGGTGGGATCCTCCACAAAGCTCAGGTTGTGCAGCACTCGGATGGCCTTATCCTTGATATCCCGCTGCCCACCGAAAAAGTCGATGAGCTGACCGAATTCGTCGGGATTGAGCGCCAAGGCCAGGGTGTTGATGGTGAAATCGCGCCGGTACAGGTCCATCTTGAGCGAACCGAACTGCACCACGGGAAGGGCCGCCGGATACTGGTAGTATTCCAGGCGGGCCGTGGCCACGTCCACCTTGAGACGCTCGTCGAAGATGAGCACGGCCGTATTGAACTTCTTGTGGCACCGGGCCCGAATCCCTTCCCGTTCGGCGAAGGCCTTGGCAAAGCGAATGCCGTCGCCTTCCACCACAATGTCGATATCCAGGTTGGGGCGACGCAGCAGCAGATCGCGAACGAAGCCTCCCACGGCGTAGACCTTGTAATGGAGCTCTTGGCCCAGCTCCCCGAACCGGCGCAGCAGCCCGATGATCTCGCGCGGCAACTGTTCGGCCAGAACGCTGGTCACGTTTTTGCGGCGCCCCCACGGGCCCGAAGCCATCTCTTCCTTGAGGGCCATCGGCTCCCGGGACCGATCCGTTATCAGGTGATTGAGAAGATCGCGCCGCGTCACCACCCCCACCAGTCGGTCCCCGTCCATCACGGGCAGAATGCGCTGCTGATGCTCCACCAGATGTTTTTGAATCTCCATCAGGGTGGCCGAGGCCTGCACCGTGGAAAAATCCCGATTCATGTAGTCGGAGACCTTCTGGTCGCGCAGACCGTGATAGATGGCCTTTTCCACCACTTGGCGGTTGATCAGGCCCGCCAGGCGCCCCTTTTCCAGAACGGGCATGGCGTTGATGTTATAGCGCAACATGATCTCTTCCACCTGCCCCAGCGAGCTTTCGGCATCGGCTGTGAGCACGGGGGAGCTCATCAGGGTGCGGGCGGTCACCGACGGCTTGATGGTGCTCTGGAGCAGTTCGAAGAGGCGGTCTTCAGCCTGGATGAGCGTCAAATCCCGAATGGTGGCGGAAGCCGCCGTGGCGTGGCCGCCCCCGCCGAAGTGTGCCGCAATCTCGCCCACGTTCACCTCGGGAATCCGGCTCCGGGCCACCAGATAGATCCGATCCTCCATGCGCGCCAAGGCGAAGATCACATCCAGGTTTTCCATGTCCTTCAGCTTGTGGACCAGAACGGCGAAGTCCCCCACGTACTTATCCACGGACACCGTGGCCACGCACACGTCCACCCCGTTGATGTTGTAGGTGCGTGCCGACTGCAAAAGCTCGTTCAAAAGAGCCACCTGCTCCGCGGTGAGTTCTCGTGTGACCAGGTCGGAGACCATGTTGAGATCGGCCCCCTGCTCCACCAGGTAGGCGGCCGCCCGGAAATCTTCCGGTGTGGTGCTCGAGAAGGTGAAGGAGCCCGTATCTTCAAAGATACCCAGGATGAGCATGGTGGCCTCTTCCGAGCTCAAGGGAATGCCCCGCTGGCGGATGAGCTCGGTGAGCAGCGTCACCGTCGCCCCCACGGGCTTGACGACCTCCACCGACCCGTGCACGTCGTCTTCCGCGTCGGGGTGGTGATCGTAGATGTGGACCTCCACCCGGCCCGCCTCGATGAGCTCACGAAACTTGCCGATGCGCGAGGCCTGCCGCGTGTCCACCAGCACCAGCCGGGTCACCTGTTCCAGGTCCAAGCCCTTGAGCTTGGTGAAGTCGAAAAGATAGCCCGCCGTGCTGACAAAGAACTCCCGAAGGTTCTTTTCCTGAGATCCTGGAAAGACGAGCAGGGCCTCGGGATAAAGCTTCTTGGCGGCCACCATGGAAGCCATGGCGTCGAAGTCGGCATTGAGGTGGGTGGTGATCACATCCATTGGGCTACACCCTGCCACTGGTGAAGGGGTCTCATCCGCGAGGATGATGGATTTGGTGGAGCCTTTTCAGGCGCTCCCGAGCCACGGCCGTGTAGATCTGTGTGGTACTGATGTCTGCATGGCCCAGCATCACCTGCAAAGACCGAAGGTCGGCCCCGTTTTCCAGCAGATGGGTGGCGAAGGAATGCCTCAATACATGGGGACTCACCGTCTTGGAAACCCCGGCTCGCACGGCGTATTTCTTTACCATCTTCCACACGCCCTGACGGGAAAGTCGCCTGCCCTGGGCGTTCAAAAAGATCACGTCCCGGTCCTCCCGCCCGGCCAGCCGGGGCCGTCCCCGGTCGAGATAGGTCTTCAAAGCCTCCAAGGCCCATTCCCCCAGAGGCACCAGGCGCTCCTTGTCTCCCTTGCCGCGGACGATCAGGAAGCCGGCCTCCAGGTTGATCTGCGAAAAGCGCAGCTCCACCAGCTCGGACACGCGAAGCCCCGTGGCATAGAGGATTTCCAAGATGGCCCGATCCCGCATCCCCAGGGGGGTACCGGGATCCGGCATTTGCAAGATGGCCTCCACCTGCTCACCGCTCAAAACCTTGGGAAGCGAAGCGGGGATCTTGGGGAAGGCGATCCGGGAAGCCACGTTCTTTTCGATCAGATCCTTCGATTCCAGGTAACGGAAAAAGGACCGCACGGCCGCCAACCTCCGTGCCCGAGTGCGCGGGCTCAGTCCCTGCAAGCCCTGCCGGAAATAGCCGAAAAGTGCCTCGCTTTCCACATCGCGCCAGCTCTTGGCGCCCCTTTGCGAAAGATAGTCCGTCGCATGGGCCAAATCGGCGGCATAGGCCCGCACCGTATTGGCGCTCAACCGCCGTTCCGCCACCAGGTAGGTGAGAAAACGATCCACCATTTCGTCCACCGCACTGTCTCCCCTGCTCCGTCAATCGCCCCTGCCCGGGCGGCACCCATCGCCCCTGGCGAGACGACCGTTTGCGGCGCGGCGACCCTGTGTCCCTTCCGGCACGATCCCACACATTCCCAGCCCCTCAGCGCTTGGGGTGGTTCAGGGGCACCGAATAGGTCTGGAAATGGAAGTCCACCAGAAGGGAGGTTTCCACTTCGTCCGCTTTGCGATGTGTGGACACCACGTCGATCTGATGGGTTTTGCCCTCTTCGTCCGGGATCCGAATGGTCTCGCCGTCGCGGAATCCGCCCCTGCGGTACCACACATCGGGCGGCAGCAGCCAGGCCTTTCCAAAGGTGTCCTCAAAGCGGAAGTAGTCGAGAGCGTCCTTGGGGAACTGGACATAGAGACAGAGCTCCTCATCGGAGGCGGGACGGCGCAGGCTCTCTTCCAACTCCTTTCGCTTGGCCTCCAGGTCCACATCGGGCAACGGCTGAATTCCCGCCTCATCGGCCAGGATCTGGTACCATTTCTTGCCGTCGCGCCGCCCGTGTTCCAGTACCTTTTCGTAGATCCATTGCTGAGGCTCGTAGAAGGGAAAGGGGCCGTAGCGGCCGAGCAGCAGGTTTTTCAAGTCATCGCTCGGGTTTTCGTACCTGCCGTGGATGACGTTGCTCACCGCCGTGCTCCAAAGGATCTGGCTTCCCGGCGTAACGGACCAGATGTTGCCCATCTCGCGGTTCACGTCCATGAGTTCACTGAAGATCTGGTGGATCCGCTCCAGGAGTCCCAGGCTCTGGGCCTGCTCGAAAGCGATGCTGGCCGCGCCCCCGGTGAGTTTGTGACGCTTCACGGTGGGATCGAAGCCGCGAAACGGTGTTTCGAACCGCTCGTAATGGCGCCTCTCCCGGCGCAACAGGTCCGAAGCGTCCACGATGGGCTGGACCTTGAGTCCCGGTGCCTTGTAGCCATAGTCGTTGAGGGTCTGAATGAGGCTCAAGGCCGGCGCCTGGGAATACATGCCCCCGTAGCCGTGATCGGCCACTTCCACGATCTTCACGCCGTTTTCCACCGCCGCCACCAGGCGGCCCAGATCGTTGGCATCCGTATTGTGGCCGTGGTAGGCCAGGATGAGCTCCGGATAACGGGACGTGATGGCCGCCACCAGGGAGGCGATCCGTCGCGGGCTCCCCACGGCCGAATGGTTCTTGATCCCCACGATGATCTCTTCGCCAAAGGTGTCCAGAATCTCTCCCACCTTGGCCACGTAGTACTCGTCCGTGTGTCCAACGCCCGTGTTGAAGCAGACACACGGCATGAGGAGCTTCCCCGCCTTCTGGACCTCACGCCCCACCACTTCCAGGTTCGGCACATGGTTGAGAAAGTCGTAGACCCGCCACACATCCACGTACCGGGCAAAGAGTCGCACCGTCATGCGCAGTACATTGTCCGGGTACGGCCGATACCCGAAGAGATTCCGTCCCCGGCACACGGTCTGCACCAGGGTTTGTGGCATACGCTGTTTGACCAGTCGGAGCTTCTCGAAGGGATTGATCTGCCGGTTCATGAGATCCACGTGGACCGAAGCGCCGCCGGTGACTTCAAAGGCGAAGTAGCCGGTATCGTCCCGGTAGGGAGCCACACGGAGGGTCGTGCGGGGAAGGATCCGGCACTTGAAGTCGGATTGCGACACGTCCCGTTCGTTGTTGGTGAGAAAATAACCGGGAGTCTCCCGCAAGAAGGCCAGGATCTCCCGGACGCTCATCTTCGCTGTGACCCGTTGTCTGTCTGGCATGCCCGTTCGCTCCCAAGGTCCTTATAGGTTTAGCACCCGCTCGTGGATACGGCGCCTTCAGCCCGCCCCCCAAGCCGGCACCGGCCGCCCCTTCCGTCCAGGCAGGAGGTCATCTTCCTGCCGGCAATCGTGCAAGCGCACTTTCACACGCATGGCCAAGATACGATGGAATGGCCGAATCCCTCCGCCTCCCCCACAGCCCGTTAGGATCTTTCGGCGTAAGGATTGAGGCCGTAGGCGTTGATCTCTGCGATGAGACGCGCCAGCCGATCGAACTCCGGCACTTCCTCTCGGTAGTCCAACAGCTCCGGATGGGTGTCGATGTAGGATGTGTCAAACTTTTGATGAACAAAGTCGGGCTCCTGCACAATCTGCTTGTAAAAGGGAATGGTGGTTTTGACCCCCACGATGTTAAAGCCGTCAAGGGCCCGACGGAGCCGGTCCACCGCCTCGTGCCAGGTAAAGCCGTAAACGGTCAGCTTGACCAGCATGGAATCGTAATAACGGGGGATTTCGTAGCCCTGATAGATGCACCCGTCCAACCGCACGCCGTGTCCGCCAGGTGACTGGTAGATGCGGATGTGGCCGGGGTTGGGGATAAAGCCGTTTTTGGGGTCTTCCGCATTGATCCGCAGTTCGATGGCGTGTCCGCGCACCTTCACCTCGTCCTGACCAAAAGAGAGGCCCTCCCCGGCGGCGATCCGGAGCTGCTCGCGCACGATATCCACCCCGGTGACCATCTCCGTCACCGTATGCTCCACTTGAATGCGGGTGTTCACCTCCAGAAAATAGTACTGGTCTTCCGAATCCACCAGAAATTCCACGGTTCCCGCGTTCACATAGCCGGTGGCCCGCGCGGCCCGGACCGCATCCTCACAGATGCGCTCTTCGACCAGCGAGGGCAGGGTGGCCGGAGCGATCTCGATCATCTTCTGGTGGCGGCGCTGGATAGAACAGTTCCGGGTGCCCAGATGAACCACGTTGCCGTGCCCGTCAGCCAGGACCTGCACCTCCACATGGCGCGGATTCTTGAGGCCCTTTTCCAGATAGATCCGCTCATCCCCGAAGGCCATGCGCGCTTCGGACCGGGCCAGACGAAGCCCCTGGACCAATTCCGCCGTGTCGTTGGCCACCCGGATGCCGCGGCCACCGCCTCCGGCCACCGCCTTGATCATGATGGGAAACCCGTGGCGTCGCGCGAACTCCAGGGCCTCCTTTTCCCCATCCTGCCCGTCGGGCAATACGCCGCTTCCCGGTATCACCGGGATGCCGGCCTCCGTCATGACCTTTCGGGCGATCACCTTGCTGCCCATGTCGGAAATCACCTGGGGAGGCGGCCCCACGAACAGGAGCCCGTTGTCCGTGCAGCGTTTGGAAAAGAGGGGATTTTCCGCCAGGAAACCGTAACCCGGATGAACGGCGTCGGCCCCCACGGCCTTGGCCGCTTGCACGATGCGATCGATGTCCAGATAGTCTTTGCGCGGCCCGGACCCAATACACACCGCTTCATCGCTTTTCATGATGTGCATGGCCGTCTTGTCGGTCTCTTCATAGATCGCCACCGTGCGAATCCCCAGTTCCTGGGCGGAACGTATGATCCGAATGGCGATCTCCCCTCGATTGGCCACCAGAAGCTTCTTGAACATGGACCACCCCTTCGCTTGGGTGCAAAACCCCGGGGCCCGGCCACCCCGGCGTGGCATTCCCGTATCTGCCTTCCGGTCCGCGGACGCGGAAGATGTGGTTTCTTCTCGATAGAGCGCACGCCCCGTCGTCGGCGGCGGCAAAGACGGCACAAAGATCACCACAGGCCATCTCGTGCGAGTGGCTAGCACTCATAGCATAGTGCCCGGGGGGGATCAACGGCGCAATGGCGGGAAGATCTCAGGCTGGCTCACAAGGCGGGAATCCTCAGGCCGCGGATCGGTCCTCGCTTCCTTACGGCCTCGGGGCGGATCGCCGCCGCTGTTCGCGTCGCCGACGGGTCATCCGATTGAGGTATTCGCGGTCCAAAAGGCTGCACTTGTAGGGCTTGATCACCTCGGTCACTTCCCACTTGGGACGGTTCACGTCCTGGAGCAACTCCTTGATGCTGTTCCAGTACCCGGGGCTGTAGAACTCGCAATCCTTCCCCTCATTAAAGAACTCACAATGCTGCTGGCTCACGTACTTTTCGTACTTCTTGCAATACTTGATCTTCATCCCAATCCTCCTTCCTGGCCCAGATCCCTTGGTGGGATCGAGCGCTTCCTGCTTTGGAATTTTAAGCACAAAGCATGCCGGAGACAAGGTGAGCGCCCTCTTTTTTGCCACATATTTTGCTTTACAACAGCTCCGGAAGGGGCTATAAAGGCGGCGGTTTTAGGCCAGTAGCTCGAACGGCTAGAGCACCGGACTCCAAATCCGGGGGTTGGGGGTTCGAATCCCTCCTGGCCTGCCACGCACGAAAAGGGGTACGGTATCCAGACCGCGACCCCTTTTTTACTATGAGCACGCTTTTTCCTGCCCGTGCTTTGCAAGACCCCCCGCATCTTCGGTCACGCCTGGTCCCAAACGGCCCATACGCCGCCTTCACATGGGGTATGGGCCGTTTCAAGGCAGGCCCAGGTTCCATCATCCACTCGAGCGCCGAGCGGAAACGCGGAAGCTAGAGAAAGGAAGGACAATGGTGGAAAGAATCCGGCTGAGAAATCCCATCGTGGAAATGGACGGCGACGAGATGACCCGGATCCTTTGGAAGATGGTAAAGGATGAGCTGCTCTTTCCCTACCTGGACCTGACCATCGACTACTACGACCTGGGCATCGAACACCGGGACGCCACCGACGACGCCGTGACCCTGGATGCCGCCCGGGCCGTGGCAACCCACAAGGTGGGAGTCAAGTGCGCCACCATCACCCCCAACGCCGAACGGGTGAAGGAATACAACCTCAAGCGCGCCTACAAGAGCCCCAACGGCACGATCCGCGGTTACCTGGACGGAACGGTCTTCCGGACTCCCATCCTGGTGGAAAAGATTCCGCCGGCGGTCCGAAGCTGGAAAAAGCCCATCACCATCGCCCGCCACGCCTACGGGGACGTGTACCGAAACTCGGAGATCCGGGTGCCGGGACCAGGCACCGCCGAATTGGTCTTCCGCTCTTCCACGGGGGCGACCGAAGTGCGAAAGATCGCGGATTTCCAAGGCCCCGGCATCCTCCAGGGAATCCACAACACGGACGCCTCCATTCGGAGCTTCGCACGGGCCTGCTTCCTCTTCGCTCTCGACCATGGCGTGGACGTGTGGTTCGCCACCAAGGACACCATCTCAAAGACCTACGACGGCCGGTTCAAGGAGATCTTCGAAGAAGAATTCGCCGCCTATCGGGAGCGCTTCGAAGAAAAGGGCATCCACTATTTCTACACCCTCATCGACGACGTGGTGGCCCGGATCATGAAATCCGAAGGCGGCCTTCTCTGGGCCTGTAAGAATTACGACGGGGATGTCATGAGCGACATGGTGGCGTCCGCCTGCGGCAGCCTGGCCATGATGACCTCCGTTCTCATCTCCCCCCAAGGCTGCTACGTGTACGAAGCCGCCCACGGAACCGTCCAGCGCCACTATTATCGCTACCTCAAGGGCGAAAAGACCTCCACCAACCCCATGGCCCTCCTCTTCGCCTGGACGGGAGCCATTCGGAAACGCGGCGAACTGGACGATGTTCCGGACGCGGTTCGCTTCGCCGACACCCTGGAACGGGCCGCCTTGCGAACCATCGACGACGGGATCCTGACCGGGGATCTTGCCGCCATTTCCCCGCCCTTTCCCGGAAAGCAGATCGTGGACTCGGATGGGTTTCTGGCCGCCATCAAGGAGCGGCTGGACCAGGCCCTCTGAAGGCTGCCGACGACGCCGAAACGGGCAAGGGGGAGGCATGGGTTCCACGCCCTTGCCACCCCCTTGCCCCATTTGCCGTCGATCTTTAGGAATTCAAGCCGTCACCGTTGTCGTCGTTCAGACTGCGAAGCCCTTCCAGGTTGGCGAAGGCCTCTTCCACGGCGTCCAAGAGGTCTTCTTCCTCTTCACCCCGGAAAGCGTTGTGTTGTCGTTGGAGCTCGTTGTAAGCTGCCATGTAAAATGGGAAACATTTGCAGGTAAAATGCGAAAGTTAGGGGAGCCGTACACGGGGTCAAGGTGATCATGAGGGAGGCGGGAGGGGCAGAGGGTGGGGTGGGCATGGGCTCACACCTCGGCGTCGTAGGTGGGGAGGTCGGGGGCCTCGCCGACGATCTCGCCGGAGCGGACGAGGGCACGCGCACCGACGGCCACCGACTGGCCCAGGGCTCTTAGTGTGGCCCCGTCGGGGAGGCTGATGGTGCTGGTGCCGTCGGAATTGTGGGCCGTGACCTGGCCGGCCAGAAGCGCCTCGCTGGGCAGCAGGCGCCGGAATTGCGTCCAGACGTTAGCCATGTGCACGTCCTCCCTATGGTGTTTCGTCCACGCGCTCGATCGTAACAGCTTGGATGACGCGCGCACTGGAGGCATTGATGGAGATGGCGTCGGCATAGCCCCGCATGGCCGGGTCGGTCACGTCCACGATGTGGCCAGGCAGGATCAGGCCCGTGTCGGTGGTGAGGGGCATGGACAGGCGCACATCGGCCCGCTTGCCTCCAGCCGATAGGATTTGGCGGCCGCGCTCGCGGGCCGCATCGATATGGGTGATCAAGTCATCCACCACCATCTGGGCATAGGGAGCGCCGTCTGTTCCGGAGCGATAGACGCGGACCGACACGCCAGCTGTCTTGCCAGCCACCCAGACACCGCGATGGAGTGCCTCCGGCCGCCATTGCGTCCCCATCTCCAGGATGATATCGCCCGGGATAATGATATCCGGCGTGGCGCCACCCAGATCCCACGTGGGCACCGGATACTTGGGATAGACCGTGAGTATCTGCTGCTGCGTGTGGGACCGCACACATGCGCCGACAGCCTGGGCAATCCGGACCAGGGCACCAATGGGCGTTAACCGGTCATACGAGAAGACACCGCCAGGAACGAGCCAGTCCACCGTCTGCCAGTCCAGCGTCCAGCCGGTGTTATAGAGTTCGTCCTCCGCCAATTGCACCGCAGTCCGATCCGCGGCCTCCAGGCGGCTCCTGGGCGCCACGTAGGGTGTGGATAGCTGAGCAGAAAGACTCCGACCGCCCACCGTGGTGGTCGACGCCCCGTGCCTGCGGGTCATCGACGAGCTCTCCACGATGCCGGACCAAGATAGCCCATCGATGGATATCAGCACTTCGCGCTGCTCCTCGGCCAGTTCGGTCGCCGCACCGATGACCGTCGCCCGCCAGCGCCAGCACCACGAGTCTCTGTCTGACGTGATTTCCAGGGCCGCGCACGGAATGGGTGTGCCGTCGGGAATGGTGGTGATGGTCAGGGTATGGACCACGACGATAACCCTCCGATGTGTGGGGATCTCCAGCCCTGCGTGCCGGGCCCGGTCGCATGTATCGATCCACAAGTCAAAAGCCACCGGGCCCCACAGCGGGACCGGCAGCCGGCACTCCAGCACCAGGTCGAGGTCCGGGACGAACGGGGGCTCGACGGGCGGCTCGGGAGGTTCAGGCGGCGGCCAGATAAAAGGGGGCCGCATGGCCTCCTCCCACGGAGCCCAGTATTTGGCCAGCAGGCCGGGGAGCTTGCGTCCATAGGCAGAGGGACACGTCCAGGCCCTACGCGTCCGCGTGGCCTCATCGTGTGGGTGTTCATACCCCCTTTGGCGCGGCCAGAGCCGGATCCACGGCACGCCCCACAGGAGCCGCACCGGTGATCCTTCCACCCACGCCGCCCCGCGGGCGGTATGCCGACGGTAGGCCGCCACGTAGGCTGACCACGCCCTGGCACTGACCGGCGTGCCATCCCCCCAGGAGATGCCTGCCCCGATTCTCGTGCGGGATAGATAGACGTGAGGCGCTCGCACCGCGGAGGAGGAGTGCGTGGCGTCCTGCCATCGCTCCCGTGCCGCTGGCTTTCGAGGCGCTCCATAATGCCATCCGCACGCGATGCCCACCCGATCTGCCGGCGCGGGCGATCCTGGAGCATATCGCTCGGCGGGCTGTGTTCCGGGCCCGCGCCACGTGTTCGGGTCCCACTCGCCCGTGATCGCAGGCGCCACACCTGTGGGGACGCCTTCGGCAATGAACCCGCCGACTCCCTGCTGCCCGACGATCGCCGCCATCCCCTGCACGGCCGCCTGCAATGGGCCTCGCAGGCCTGTGGCGCCGATCCAGTCTCCCAGCATGCCGACGGAAGCGGCGAGGGCCCCGACTCGCAATTCTGGAGGCGGTGCGTCCTGCGCTCCGAGATGGAAATCCGGTGTCTCCGGGATCGGCTCGCGGAGGACCAACAGGATGCCGCCGGTGGGCGCCGCCAGGTCCAGGTCCAGCGATGCGGGGAGCCGGCGGTATAGCTGGAGATCATAGCCCATCGCCTCATACCGCACTCAGGGTCGCTTGCGTGATGCGCACGATGCCGCCCTGGTATATTTCCACCGCATTCAGCTCGATGGCCGCCCCACTGCCCGTCGTGCCCACGTCGAGATCCGCCACCCAGGCGCCCGCCCCGTCCACGATGCGCGCCCAGCCAGCTGTCCCCGTGGCGGGTGCGTTGCCTTCTTCGGCGATGGGCGATAGGGTCAGCGTCCCATCGGCTACGGTCCCGCAGGGCAGGCTGCACGTCAGTTCGGCCAGTAGCGTCTGCGTGGTCACGTCGGCTCCGGGAGGGTCCGGCGCCGTGCCGTCGTAGATGCGGATGAGCCCGGGGCTGGGCGATCCGGCATCGATGGCATCGGCCACCGCCTGCAGCATGGCATCCTGCACAGTAGGATTCAGCGCAATCATTCGGACACCTCCGGCCGCACCCAATCGGCAACGGCTGCGTTGTAGGACTGCGTGTAGTCGCCGCACACAACAAGATAATTGAACCGCGGGTCGTACCCGTCGAACCGATATTCTCCCGTCGTCGGGTCGCTCCAGGTAATGGCTAAGGGTCGCATGGTGTGCCGATCAAAGAGTGTTACCCGTCGATGGGCCGGTTCGCCCGCCACAAGTACAGTGCCCTGGATAACACCGGCGCCCCGGCGCGCCGGGACAGCGAGAGTTTTGTTCCAAACGAGCCGGATAGACCGAAAAGTTGGGGAGATTAAGGCTTGGTCAAGTGCGGGCGAGCCTGCCTCTTCTAAGAAGATGGACGCCGTTATTAATGGCTCTGGATCAGCGGGTGGAAAGATCAACACGTGCTTGAAGCGGGCGTCGATGGAGTCCCCGACGTTCCGCACCGCTGCGAACAACGCTAGTTTTACATCAGCAAATTCTGGAATGGTTATATCTACCGTTTTGTCTTCGTATGTAAAAGAAAACGTATCGCCCCGCCGGCTTAATATAAGTAGGTGAGGCCC